>JAFVWY010000022.1 GCA_017501465.1 Bacilli bacterium | reverse complement strand
GGGTCGGGACTTTACGAATGTCTGGCATAGATTGTATATTATTTAATAAAAAATGTTGATTTAATATATAGTATAAAAGAGTACAAAGAATTTAATTGGAGATAATCTATTAATTTTGCTGTCAAATTATTAGTTAAAAATATAAAATGATTACTCTAATTAATAGCTCTACAAAATCAAATAAATAAATAGGTAAATTAAATAAATAAAATATAAACAAATTACTTGCATTTTAAATTAAATGTGGTATAATATATATGCGTTGATAGACGTGAAGCTTTGAATAAGCGGTTTCATATTTATTGTGAGATGTCGGATAAACTTCGTGGAAGTTTAAGTATCTATTATGAACTGCATTTTTGCAGTTTTTTTTTATAGGTGGTAGAAAAATGTCAAAAAAAATATATAATAAAACAAAAAGTGTATGCTCTAATTTTGATTTACCAAGAATAGAAAAACAATTGTTGGAAGGTAAAAAAGTTATGCTTCCACTTGATAAAGCCTTCAATAATAGGCATACACATAGTTTAGATGTAGAATATGTGGCAGAAAAGATTTTTGAAAATCTTAAGTTAAAATATAATGATGAATTTGTTAAATCTTTATCGATCTCAAAAATAAAAACAATGGCAAAGTGGCATGATGTAGGTCATTGTCCATATGGTCATGCCGGTGAGGAACAGCTAAATTCATTGATATCAGAAAACAAAGGATTTTATTTGGATTCATTTTATAGTGGATATAAACATAATTTACTTTCTGCTAAGATTCTTTTAGATTTAAAAATTAATGTTTCATGGGATATAATAGATGCAGTTATTAAACATAGCAGTGTTTTGCCTAAAAATTTTAATTTGACTAGAGCAAATCATAATAATATATTAAAATTGAATTATATTTTTAATTGTGATAGAAATAATATTGTTGACTTATATAATGAAAAGGTGGCAGTAAATAATTCATGGTATTTTTTTATGAAGGATTTTGTTTGCAATTTTCCATGTCAAATTTGTAATGTTCCAAAATATGAATTTATTGTTCCAAACGAAACTAATAGTTTAAAAATTATTCAAATTTGTGATAAATTAACAGATGAATACGGAAAAGAGAAGAATAAATGTAAATTTTGTGTAATTAATAAAGATTGCAAAAATATAAAACATAATATAACGCAATATTTACTTTTTCCGTTTCCATTAACTTTGGGTGGTGAAATTCTTCGAGTTGCTGACGAAATTTCAGCAATGGTACGAGACATTGAATTTTATTCTAAATATTTAAAAGACAATTATTTTAATAAATATTATATAATAAAAGAAAAAATTTTAGACATATTTAACATATTGGAAAGTAAATTTATTGGTCAAAGTAACAATTATGAATTGATTGAATATGTAAAAAATTTAATAAGTTCAAAAATAACAGGAGATGATTTGATTAATTATTTGATAAGCAAAATTAAATATGATAATACAACATTTGAAATTATTGAAAATAATAAATATAATAATATTCCATTAATTGTTAGATGGGATAATTTACAAGAAAAGAATTTTTGCAAGTCATTATTGGAATTTGAAGATGAGATAAATAAATTATTTGATGAAATTAAAAAAGCCATCTATGGAATTATACATAATGATAAATTTATTAAAGATGATAATAAAGATGGGGAAAAATATATAAGTAAAGTTTTTGAGTTTTATTATAATAATCCGGTAAAATTTTTGTCGATTAATGAGCATTTGCAAGAAGAATTAAATTTAATTACTGAAACTATTCAAAATATGAAACTAGATAGTTTGGTTGATAAAATTATTTATGCTAGGACACACATTGATGAAAATATAGATTATATGAAATTACTTAATTCATTTAGAAGAGAAATAGCTTTTTTTATAGCTAGATTAACTGAAAAAGAATTAAAAACTATTTATGATTCATTGTAAAAGTAAAACAAGTAGGACAAATTGGAAATCCTACTTGTTTTTTTATATTCACAAGAATATAATCCGACATTTCATAATAAATATGAAACCGCTGATATCAGCTAATATATATTATGAACTAAAAATTAAAAATAATACTCTTATAGTATAAAAGATAACCTGTGGTAAAGTAGTAAGGTTATCTTTTTTTATTAAAATATATCTTAAGTTTTTGTAATCCATTTTTTATTACCTTTGAAACATATTGCTGTGAAGAATTAATTTCATTAGCAATTTCCTTTTGAGTTTTGTTTTCAATATAATATTTTTTAATGATGATAGCTTCTGTGTTATTTAGAAGCACATCTATTGCATTTAACACATTTGTTTTTACATATTCATAAAAATATTCATCTTCTCCTTTACCTTTTTCTTCAATCATATCTACATAAGAATAACTTTCATAACTATTTAACTTATCTAAAGAATATATTTTCTTTTTATAATTTACATGTGATTTGCATAGTTGAACTGCTTTATTTTTTAAACATATGTATATATAGTTTTCATAATTTATAATTTTGTTATTGTTTAGATTATTTGCTAGATTAATTAAAAAAAGATATAATTCTTGCTCTAAATCCTCACGATAAGATTGGTCATAATTACTACATATATACTTTATTTTTGAACCGAATGTATTTATTAATTCATCATATTTATCCAATTTCTACCTCATAGATAGGATAAAGATGAAAATCCATTTTTTATATTGTTAATATGAATATTATCTTATAGTGCTAAGATTATCTTTTTTTCGGTTAATAATATGAGTTGTACTACATAAGCAATTTGTTTTTGTTGCAATAAATTATGCATCAAATCGACAGTCTATTGTACTATTAAATGATGTGCTTTAAATAGGATTACTAATCTAATAATAGTATATGTATATTCTAATGATGATTTTTGTACTATTATTATATATAATTCAACAGTAAAAAAATGTCGAAAAAAGAAGCGTAGTTCAAAATTAGTAAAATTATCGTTAAACAATATTTCCAAAGAAATGTTAGATTTGATTTAAGTGTTTTCGCTTCTTGATAGATGTTTGTAAAGAAAACAGATTTATAATGAGGCGTAAAATTACATTAATTGAAGAATTTACAATTTTGCATTAAAATTAGACTTAATCAACTATGGCTAAGTCTTTTAACATATAAAATGTTTATAGAATTGAAAAGTATTATTTTGTAATATAAGTATTAAAAATAAAAAATATGTTAAAATAATATTGAATAGTTCTAGAATGTTCCCTAGATTGCACTAAGTTATGGTGATGAAAGTAATTCAAGTACCTATGTTCCGTAATAGATAGTTGTACGCTATAGTGGCGACTATAAAAAGAAATCCACCTTCCTATAAAAATAAGAAGGTGGTCTTTTTAATTAATCGGTGAAGTCTATTAAGAATCCATATCTTCCTTCATTTTCATCATGAGTGAAGTCATAGTATTTAATTTTAGGATTCTTTAAGTTAATTGTTGGCATATCTTTTTCGTTTTCAATAATAATTAATTGACTTTGATTAACTGAGTTAACGAAATAATTATATATACCTTGTGTTAGATTGTTTTTTATAATATGTGTATGTCCTACATCTAATCCAAGTAATGGTGTATCAATAATATAAAATGGTGGTTTAATTCTTGCAGTTTCATATAGATATTTTCTAAATGCTAATACAAGTGTTGTATTATAAAAAGCAGTAAAACCTTTACCATTAGTTGATTTAGAATTGTTATTAATTTCAATGTCAAAACTTTTAATATTAAAAGAAGCACTGTTATATTTAGGATGATCACATAATTCTAAAATGGTTTGTATTTCTCTAGTGATGTCATTTGAAAAATCAACACTAAATAAATCAAATGGTTTATAAATAGTTTTCTTTGGTTGTTTTTTATATAAATCTTCTAAATCATCGTTCCATTGTCTATCAAATGATTCTAAAGTTTTAAGTTCTGATTGAACAGAAATATATTCTTTAAATGTATTAATTTTATCTTCTATATTTCTTTTTTCGGGTTTTAATACGGTATTGATTAATGTATCGACTTCATCTTTTTTCTTTTGTAATTCAGCTAATGATGAATTTAACGTTTCAATTTCTTCTAATAGTTCATTTTTAATTTCCATTAGACCATCAAGTTGTGAGGTGATTCTAAATATTTCAGCATTAATTGTATCAGTGCTTACATTAAATTCATTTGGTGTAGTTAAATCTTTATTACAATGAGGACATTTTTCAGTTTTAGTATTTTCTTTTAAGATAGATGAACTTTCAGAAATAAACGATAGCCTTTGAATATCAGAAGTAAATTGGCTTTCCAATGACACATATCTATTTAATAGAATAGTACATTCGTTTAATCTTTCATTTCTTTCAGTAATATCTTTTAGTAACGCTTGACCATTAATAAAAGTTTCATTTAATTGAGTTTCAATATAATTTAATCTAACTGTTAAAAGTTGAATTTCTTTATCTATATCATAATTTGAATTTAAGAAAGGATTATTTTTAATTGCTTCACTACGTTCTTTTAATGCATATAATTTATCATTAATATATTTAGATATTGCTGCTTTTTTAATTCGTTTAGTCTTTTCACTATCTTCAGGATCATAAACAGAAAAGTCAGTTCCATAAAGTAGATATAATAAATGAGATAAGAAATATGTTTTATTAATTGTTTCTTTAGGTAAAACAATAGATAAATCTCTTTCAATTTCTTTTTCATTAATCATTAACATATGTAAAAACATTCTTAAAGTGAATCTTTTCATTTCACAGTTTCTATTATAAGGAACTTTAAATTCTTCGTGAATTCCCAATAAACTTAAATAGACTGAATTAATATTGTTTTCTTTTTCATAATCAGTAGAATAGATGCCATTTTCAACACCTTCATAATTACTAATTACTTCAATATCGGTAGAGTTAATTTCTCTAGTAAAAGTAATATCTTTATTATTAACACATAGAACCATAGAAAATTTAGTGTAACCTGAATTTACTTTGATTTCTAATTTATCTGAACCAAATAAATATTTGATACATTTAAATATATAAGTTTTACCAGTGTTAGAAGCACCACATATAATAGTTAAATATGGAGAAAACTCAATAGATGACTCAATCTTATTATCACCATAAGCTGTTAGTTTTTTTATATAAAATTTACTCATGAGCATCCTCCTTTATACTATTTGTAATGTGACTATTTAATTCATCAATTATCCTTTTACTAGATTTATTTTTAAGTTTTAATAATACTTCTTTTACAATTTCTTTATATTTTTTTGAGTATGTGGAATTTAGTTTTTCACATACTTTTTTTTGTTCTTCAATAATTACATATTCAATACCATTTTTAGAATCAATTGCTTTAATATAATGTCTATCTAAAAGTAGAGTTATTGATTTTTTTATTAATGATCTTCTTGATGCAAAACCACTGAAATTGTAGTTGTTATCACCATGTAAGTTATAATCATTAATTTTAAAGTCTTTACTATAGGTTGATATAAAATCAATTGCTGTTAATGTATCAATATCCTTTCCTTTATTACTAATAGAAAGAATAATAAGTATTCTCATTGATACTTCAGCAGGAGAATTAAAAATGCTATTCATAATCTACCTCCACCCAAGATTTGATACGACCTTCATTAACTAGAATATGACAAATACCTTTCTTTTCCTTGATTGTAACTAGACCTTTAATATTAAGAAGTATAGTGCTATTAAGAGTAGCTTTAGTGACTATTTCTAAAACGTTCTTTAGTCTTTGATAACCATCATCTAAAGTTAAATCAACATATGTTTCATAAATAGAATCAAATATTTCATCTTTTAAAATATTGAAGTGGTCTTCACCATCAGTAAATAAATCTCTTACAGAACGTTTCATAGCTTCAGCACTATAATAACATCTACTTTGTTCATTAAAGTGTTTTTCATATTCTGGGTATACTTTAAGTTCTTCAATGGTATTGATTGTAGAACCACTTAGTTTACTATAGACTTTTAAAAGTTCAACAACATATGGAAGTTCACAATCTATACATAAATTTTCTAAAGTAAAGTGATGTGGTAATTCTATGACTTGACCATTAATGTGCAAGTAACCATCTTTAATATAAACATTCTTAAAAGCATCTTTATCAAGATTATGAATGTTAATTCTTCTAAGCGGAGGATACGTTTGAGAAATACCTTTAGAAATATCTTCAATAATTCTAGCAAGTAGGTCAGCTAGTGTCGAAGGTATATCTTCATCGTTTTCTTCATTTCTATCTATTTCAAATCCAAATTTAAGTAAAGATTCTTTAAAATCTTCAAAGTTATCTGTTCTTTGGTAGAAAAAGTTCATCAATTTATCTTTATCATATAAATTATATATTTCACTAGCACATTGTCTCTTTATTGATTTATTACCGTTACAAATTCCTCTTAAAGTCTCATTACTTTCGTATTTTAATAATGGATTTTCAAAATCTTCATTAGCGTATGCGTTTCTAATAAAAGCATCTATTAACGATAAAAGGAAATCTCCGTTTTTAGGTTCAGTTTTAAGTTTAATTATCATATTAATATAATCTTTCAAATTCATTTTACTACTCCTACTACTTATGGACCGAAATCCCGACCGATTGGGACCGGCCTTTTTTTATTATTGATATAAACTTTGAGCGTAGTTTTAATACGCTTAAGTAATTACTATTTGTCATATATATTTTACCAAAAAATACATAATTTGACAAATTTTACCATTTATTTTTCGTTGTTAATAAAAAACAAAAAATTTGTGGTTGTAAAAAAAATAAAAATCACTCTTTACATATGAGAGTTCAAAGCTATTAAAACTAAAACTTTTTTAATTAATTGGTTGTAAAAAGTTTAAAAATTATCGGTTTTGAATTATAAGAGGAGGATTTTTATGAGTAAACAAGTAGAAGTAAAATTAGACTTTATTAATAAGAAGGGTGAACTAAAACATGTTAAATTTTGGATGGACAAGCAAACATATGAAATGCTATTTGATGAATCTATTAATGAAGAAATAAGACATCAGTATCTAGTAGATGAGTATCACGAATATGAACGTGAAAGATATTATAATAGAAAATTTGTATCATTCGATAGCGAAATGGCTGAGGCGTTAGATCTAATTGAAGATAGTACCTCAATATCTAGTGAAGATAGATATGAAATGGAGTTAAATAATAAATTAATTCAAGATGCACTAAAGAAGCTAACACCAAGACAACAAGAGATGGTTAGACTACTTTATTGGGAAGGTAAATCACAAAAAGATTTATGTGAAATATATGGTGTTAGTAAACAAGCAATTAGCAATGCTTTAGATAGAATACATAATACATTAAAAAAATTTTTAAAGAAAAATTAATATAGACCGTGTACTTTTAACATTTTTGACTCCTTATTTATGAAGAGGCAAGAAATTCATAGTAAAAGAAAAGCAATTTCTAAATTTATATTAAAACCGGTTATTGATGAAATTGTAACTTTGCATGAAATAAGTTTCTTCAAAAAAGACATTAAAAAATTATAAATAAGGAGGAAAGAAAAATATGTCAAGTGTAAATAAAACAAAATACAAATTAGTATTATATCAATCTGGACTTGGAACAGCTCATGATTATTATAATGATACATTCGAAAAAATAATTAAAAATGATAGTTCTAGTTTAATGTATTCAGAAAAAAATAAAACCTATAAAAATACTTTTATTGATATGACAGAATATGATTGTGAAAAAGGTTATTTTTATGGATTAAACAGTAATGGATATAAGGGAAGGTCAACAGAATTAACTAATAAATTTAATAATTTAATTCAAGACATTGTTAATACTATGATTAATAATCCTACAAAAATAGTTCATGTTAAAACTCAATTAAACGATAGTTTTGATTTTGCAGATGGTTTTGATACTATTGAAAATCAAAAGATTAAATTGATGAAAATAATTAATTCGTTTAAATCATATAATTTAAATCTTGAAATATATTTAGTTGGACACAGTCAAGGTGGGTTAGTAAATTTAGAAACAGCAATAGAGATGCCAACTGATATTAAGAAAATGATTTCCATTTCTACACCTTATTCACCAGTAAGTGTTGCAAAAAACTTATTATATATTGATAGGTTAATTAAAAAAGCAAAACTAGGTGGGCTTTTAGTAGGTGATTCTGAAGAAGAAACAGCAAGATATGAAAATTGTGCTAATACATTAACTTCAAAAGATTATTTTAAAAATCTAAAAAAGAAATGGGATAATTTAGCTAAAAGACCTAAATTATTAGTTATTACTGGTACTTCAGGCTTTGTAACAAAAACTGTATCAGAATTTGTAACAATTGGTGTTCCACCTTTTACAACATCTATGATGATGACTTTTGATAAAAAACACCCATTTGATGGATTGGTATTGACTTGCGAACAAAAAGATATTAGTTATGATAATATTGTAAATATAACTTCTAAATCATTACCATGTTATTCTGAAGAAACATTTGTTAAAAAAATATGTGGAGCAAATATATATGATAGATGTCAAGGATGTAACCTTCCAAGTTTTAATGGTTTTTCATCAATTTTCGAATTAGCTTGCGATGCGATAGTAGGAAACGATCCAATGAATCATGATATTGTTGATGCGATTTTTGAAGGTGCATATGGAGTAAAATCAACACCCCGAAATCCTGAATATATGAATTATTTTAATATTTATAGAAGTCAATATAGTCATATGTTTATTGCAAGTTGTGATGAAACAGTTGCCACAATAATGGGGTATCTTAAATAAATAATTGCATAACTGGAAAAAGTTAAAAAAAAATGATATAATTATAAAAAAAAGTGAGGGTGTAATTATGAGAAAAATTTTAAGCTTTTTCCTACTGTTATTCATTTTATCTGGATGTAACAATGCTAATAATTTTAAGGATATTGATTATGTTTATAATATTAAGTGTGATGAAATATCTTATCAAATTGACGTGACTGAATATTCTAAAGAATATATTAGTTTAAAAGTAAACGTCAATAGTGAAGAAGAAAATCAATATCCATTTTATGTACTATCTAATGAATTTATTTCTTATGTGGAAGTAAATGGTGTGAAATATAGTAATTTAAAATGGGGGAAATATCTTGGTGAAATCAATGTTACCAATGAGATAGTAGTTAAATGTTATTTTACTGAAAAGGGACAAAAGAAATTTAATTTAAAATATTATGTAAATATTGATAGTTCAATTACTACTTTAATATTACAAAAAATGGAGAAAATCCATTATATTGACATACAATTATAAAATTATTTCAAAATGCATCCTAAATTATGGGAGGCTGTATGAATAAAAATAATTTAAATTTAATTCCAAATATTGCTTATCCGTATAAAATAATATATAGTTTCTTTGCTAATTATTATGATAAATACGAATACAATAAAATAAAGAATGCTGTGTTAAAAATTAATGACTGGAATAATGAATATTTTAATTTTTATTTAATTTATTCAATAGTTTTTGCTTTTGATTATAAACAAAATTTTGAAAAATATATTCCATATTATGAAATGGTATTTCAAAATAAATTTCATTATGAAACAAAAATTGAAGTTGATAAGATTTTAACAAATAAAGATAAAAAACATGTGATTTCTAAAATGTTTTTATTAATAAAAACATTGTCTATCGAAGAAGGTTTTCTTTTATATTTGTATATGCAAAAAGAAATAAATATGTTATATGATTCATTAATTGTCATTCCGTGTGATTTGTTTCAAAATATTAAAAGTATTAAAAATGAATATATTTTAACTTATTACTTACATAGCGTTTTTCTAACAAAAATGATACCAAATAACGAACAACTGTTATCACACATAAAAGAATATTATTATGTTAATAAGAATAAACTAATAAATAAATATAATATAAAGAACATTTATATTTTTGGCTCTATTATGTGTCAAGAATATCATAGAGAAAGCGATATAGATATGGTTGTAGAATTTTTAGATCACCAGAAATATAGTAAAGTTAGTGAAGTTTTTAATGAACTTATAAAAATTAATAAAAAAACATTTGATAGAAATAGTGACATTCATGAATATAATGATTTTGTTACATATAATTCACATATCAGTTTATTAAATTTGTTTGACAAATAATAGAGTTTAATGGGATTGAAAAGCAAGGTTTATAATAATGAAAAAATTTATTACAATAGTAGCTCTTGTTGTAACATTATTCACAATATCTGGTTGTTCTAATGCAGGGGCTAAGTTTGAAAAGGAATTACCTCAAAATATAATGGAAATGATTGATGCTGGTTGGACTGTTCAAGAAGATTATTCAATAGAGCCTAGAAAAGATGAATTGAATTCGGTATGGGCCAAAAAATCTGGCATAGAAGATTTCCATTGGGAATATTCAATTTTATTTAGTAAAGAAATAGATGGTATAGAAAAATATTGTATTGTTAGTAAATTTGGTAGTTATGAGCAAGCAAAATTTTATGATGATCATACAAAGGAATTATATGGGAATGCAACTTTCACTTTTGTTATAGATGAATTTTATTTAACCTATAATAATGGTGTTACAGATTATAAAGAAATCTTTGATTTAAATTAATAATATATTAAAAAACAATTTTAGGAGTCATTTAGAAACCAATGTTTCTAGATGGCTCTTTTTTTATGTTTTTAAGCAAATGATTTAAATAATTAAAAATTTTTAAAAAATTGATGTTAGACCGTGTACTTTTGCTGTTTTTGACTCCTTATTTATGAAGAGATAAATTTCTTCAAATTTAAAATTAAGGAGGTGAAGGTTATGAACTTTGAATTAACAGTTGCTTTAGTAGGATTTTTTGCATCTATATCAAGTATTGTATTTGCTTATTTAGCTTTTAAAAGAAGTGACAAGCAAGAACAAAAGACTGATGGGAAAACAGAGGGTGTGATGTTTTCTGATATTGGCTATATCAAGGCTTGTGTGGATCGAGTTGAGAAGAACTTAAATAAAGTAGATGAGCGTGATCGTAATATTGCAGAGCGTTTAGCTAAGGTAGAAGAATCAGTTGTTAATGTTACGAAACGAGTTGATGAAATGTACAAACTGGACAGTACTTAACTAGGAATTAAAATTCCAAAAATAAATCCATTTAAGAAGGAGGTTGATCGATGATGGATTTTACATGTGTACCTATTATAGTTGTATGTTGCTATATCGTAGGCGAAATTTACAAAGTCTTATTTAAAAATAAGCAAGAAGCATACAAATTAATTCCAATATTAGTTGCCATCTTAGGTGGATTGTTAGGTGTATTAATTTATTTCACTAATCCAGAAATGGTATTAAATGCAGATAATGTTTGGGTTGCATTAGGTGTAGGAATTGTAAGTGGTGCAAGTTCTACAGGAACAAATCAGATTATTAAACAATTATTTAAGAAAGGTAGTACTAGTGATGAACAAATTTAAAGATAGTTATAATCCTAAAATTGATTTTAGATTTTTAGCGTTTGCAAACATGAATATAGACCAATTTGAAAGTACTTATAATTTAGGAAAAGTATTTAAAGGGGAATTAGAAGCTACTACTAATAATCAAATTGATATGGTTAAAACAAAGAAATCATTTGAACTTTTTAAAGAAAAAGGAATTAATAAAGAAACAATTATGGAATGTGTTAAAACATTTAATATAGTTGTTACTAATACAAAGCTTCAAATGTTAATTAATTATATTAATGAATTAGATAAAAGTGATTATTATGAGTATGCTTGTAAATTTTTTATGTTTATTGTAAAGAAATCATTATTTGGATCTATTAACAATAAAATGGCTATTTTAATTTTTAACACAATTATGTATCAAAATAATACTTTGCCAATTATCTTTTATCCACATAATATGAGAAGTTTAAATGAATTGATTAATTCCGGATTAAGTTTTGAAAGTTTAAAAGAAATTATAAAAAAACATTTCCATATTAGTATAGTTTATAACACTCCTCATAAGTTGATAACAAGAGATCAAATCATTGAAATTTTATTAAAAAGTAAAAGTGAATTAGAAAATGTATATGGTGTGGAACATGTAACTTTAACAGGTTCATATGTTAATGGATTATATACGGAATATAGTGATGTTGATTTAATTGTTGCAATGAAAGATAAGGATAAAAAGAAAGAAGTAGAGGACTATTTTGTTAAAAAGTTTGAAACACCAGTTGATATAGTTTTAAGTGATGAAGAATTTACGATGACTGCTGATCTACAAAAATTTAGGTTAGGAGTATTCTAATGAATACTAATAAATATAATTTGCCTTTTTATATTTATAAAATTAATAATCGAAGAGTTCAAAAAGTAAGATTTAAAGATATTGTTTTAGATAAAGAAATACCTAATTCTTATGAAGAAGCTCATTATAAAGAGATTACAGATACTTATATGTTTTTAATGAATAACGTAAAAAGTAATATAGATATATCATTGTTTATAAAATCATATTTTCTTTTGACTAACAAAAGAATCAGCAAGAAAAACGCTTTTAAATTATTAGAAATTTATTATCTATATAAAGATTGTAATATTGTTGAATTGCTTTTGTTTCTGCTTGAAGAAATAAGTAAACAAATTAGATTTAGAAGGAACGAATATGGTCTTTTGATAGTTAATTATTTTTTTAAAAAATATGAAGATGAAGAAATTGAAATATATCAATCAATGTTTAATTCATTAAGAGTTATGTTTAGTAACAAAGAAAATATAATAGCTGCGCTATTGATGTTGAAAAGAAGTCTAAATTATAAAAGCGAACAAGGGTTCATCAATATTAAAAAGGAAGAAATTTTGGATTTCTTTCATATCAATAAAAAAGAAGTTAAAGATAGATTTCTTATAAAACGATTATTCTTATTTGGTTCTTTTTCAGAAAACATGAACCACAATCATAGTGATTTAGATCTTTTAGTTATATTTAACGACAGTATTACTAATGGTGAAAAAATCATTTTAATCAAAAAATTAGAAAAATATATAGAAGAAAAATTAAAAATTCCAACAGATGTAATAAATTTTGAATATGCAATAACATCAATGGATTTTATGTCGTTAAATAAAATATTAACAATTTATTAAGGAGGAGAAAGAAATTATGTTAGTTAATGTTTATAATAATGGTCAAACTGAGCCAAAAATTCAGTTAACAGGTAATTACTTAAATTCGACTGCAAAAGCAACACTTAGTTCTAGTGAAAGTTTATATGAGTTAACATCAAGCAGTGTTGCTTTAGTAAAGGTTGAAATTAGTAATTTTGATGCTACCTTTAAAGCATCAAAAGCAAAATTAAATATTAAAATTAAAAACGTACAAGAAGGTGGAGCAACTTTTAAGCTATATGAATTAAATTCAAGTTACTTCACAAAAGATAAAGCGAGTGCAGTATCTTTAGGAACATTATTAGATGCAGTTGTCTATGATGGTAAAGCATCAAAATATCAAAGTAAAGTTGCTGACACAATTGAATTTGATATTACAAAATATATGTATAATAAAATGGTTGGATCAAGTGTTACATTATATTTTGCAATAAAATCAGATTCAGAAAAATATAAATTGTATTCATTTGAAGGGTTAGCAGGAACAGAAGTATCTTTATTAATGCAGTTAAACACTTTAAAAGGGTTAGATACAAATTATGAATATGATCAAGAAGAAATTGGTTTTGCCGGTGTAAGTAGCATTAACTTAGCAAATGGTAAAATGATTCATAAAGTAGAAGCTATCCAAACGCCAAGTGAAGATAATCCAGCAGTATTCCATATGTTTTTTAACAAAGAACAAAGTTCAAGAATTAATATTTTAGGTACTAACTGGACTTATAGTGGAGATTATGATTGTAATTTAGATGAAGAAAAAGGAATCATAGAATTAATTGATCCTTCACAAAAGACTATTGTTTTAAATAAATGCGATGAAGAAACAATTAAAGAAGCTTATGGTTTAGAAAAATTAATTGATGATATTGAAGAACCAGACTATTATATTTGTTATAGTGAACCAATGTATGCTGTTGTTAATACTAAAAAAACAAGTAATTGCATTTTTGTTGATAAAACAGAAAACAAAATGATTTTTGATAATCCTAGTGGAATTCAAAGAATTACAAAGATTGCATTAAGTAATGGTAAATACATTGAATATACTTATAACTCTAGCGGTAACCCAACTAAAATTAAAAATAGTGATGGTGAATATTTATCTATCTCTTATGATAGTAATGATTATGTTTCATACGTCAATATGTATAAAAAGAACGGAACAAAATTAGGTAAAATCTCTATTTCATATACTAATAATAGAATTTCATCTATTAAATCATATTTTGGTTCTGCTAGTGCTGTAATTAATGAAGCTACATATACTTATGATACTTCTGGAAGATTAAGTGTTGTTAGTGATGTAACTGCTGGCATAGGAAGCACATTCCAATATGGATCTTCTAGTGAAGTAGTAAAAGTTGAACATATGTTCTTAGGTGATCCAGATGATCAAAAATTCACAGAATATGATTACTTTACATTCCAAACTAGAGTAACTGATTATACAGGTATGTATAGTGATTACTACTTTGATTATTTTGGTAGATGTAAAAATATTATCGATTATGAAGCTAAGTCAATTACAAGAAATTACGATGAAGTAGTTAATGGTAACCCAGGTAATTTAAACGCTGAATCTAATTTACAAATTAATGAACGTAATGTTATTGATAATCATTCTTTTGATAGTGCTGATGGCTTATTTGATAATGACTCAAGTTGGGAACTAGTAAGTGGTGATTCATCAAAAATTAAAATTGTAGATGGTGGCGTGTTTGGTCAACGATGTCTAAGAATTGAAAAAAATACATCAACTACAATTAAATTAAAACAAGTTTTAAACAACGTGCCAAAAGGTACATACACATTTAAAGGATTTTTAAAAGCAATTGCAGGTACAAACAGTACATTAACTGCTGGTTCTATTAATGCAAAATTAACTGTTTCATATAAAGAAACAGTAACAACAACTTCAACAGATAAGTATTACAATACAACTACAGAAACAAATGTATACACAAGAAATAATGTATATCAATTAAAGAATACCTTAAGTGGAACATTTGATTGGAATGAATTTGTTGCAAATTCAGTAATTATACCAGGTGGTTCGAATATTTCTAATTTATCTATAGTTTTAACTATTGAACTTACTGGTAATAACTATACAGCATATATTGATGATTTAACATTATCATATGGTGATCATGTTGTTAGACACAATTTTGTTAATAATGGTTATTTTGAAAACGGCACTAATGGTTGGACTTTAGCTAATACATCTTCAAGTGATGGAGTTAAAACTGTTGGAAACACAGGTGGACATCATGCTGTATTAGGTGATAAAGCGTTATGCTTATATAGTGATTTAACAAAAATTAAATCTGTTTCTAGACAACTTAATATGCGAGGTGGAGCTGGAGACGAGTTATTATTAAATATGTTTGGTAAAGGTAATGTTACTGCTAATGAAATTTTTAGAGCTTATATTAAAATTCATTATATTGATACAGACACAAAAGAAAGATTTGAATTTGATTTTGACCCTAACTTTGAATATTGGCAAGTACTTACTAGAAAAATAATTGCAGATAGAGCTTATGATTATGTTGAAATTGGCGTAGAAGTTAAATCTAAATCTACAGTATACATCGATGCAGTTCAACTATATAAAGATTCATTTGGTAAAGAATATACTTATACTGAAAAGAAAAATATGTCAGAAATGGTAAATTCAGATGGAACATGTTCAAATATTTCATATGATGAAAAATCTAATGTAACTGAAGCTACTGACGAATCTGGTGATACATATCGTTATGTTTATAATAATGATAAAAAAGTAACTCAAATAACTAATAACCAAAATACAAGAGTGTTATTTAAATATGATGATTCTTGTGGTAAGAAAAAAGAAACTAAAGTAATTTCTAGTGCTGGTGAAATTTTAAAAACTAGTCAAACATATGATTCTCATGGAAGAGTATCAAGTCAAACAGACGATTTTGGTGTTGTAACAGAATTTAGTTATGATAGTTATGATAGACAAAAAAGTGAAACATCAGCTAATGGCTTAGTAACAACATTTAAATACGATGCAAATAATATGTTACAAGAACAATTATCTGCATTAGGTAGTGATAAATCAAAATGCACTTATACATATGATTCTCATGGAAATATTAAAACAATTACATGTGAAAATGGTGCTGTATATGAATTTGAATATACAATTAATCAACAAGTAGCATCTGTTAAAGTGGATGGACAAGTATTTGTTAAAAATAATTATACAAAATTAATTAATGGAGTTAATACAAATCTTTTAACAAAACAAATGCTAGGTTCAGATGAATCTCATGGTTATTATACATTTACATATGATGATAAACAAAGATTAACTCATATTTACTTTAATGGTTCATTACAAGTTCAATATGAATATGATGAACATAATAGAGTATGTAAATTAATTGATAAGTGTGCTGATACAGTTGAATTCTTTACATATGATGGTAAAGGGCAATTGATTGCTGTAACTAGTGAAGATGGAAATTCAATCGTTTATGATTATGATAATTTACAAAACATTCAAAAAACAACTTTAAATATTGATGGAGTTTTAAGAAGTTTTGATTATGAATATAAATGTGAATATAATGATTATACACCTTCTGGATATTTTGCAAGACTTCAAAGAGCTTTCCCTGATGAAATTATCAAAGGTGGAAGTGGAACTAATGGTGTTTATGGAGCAAGAACTAGCTTAAATAATATTGAATGTGATATAATTGATACAGATGAAAATACTGCTTTAAGTGATGTGGTTGCTTCACTTCCATTTAAGAAAATTAATTCAATTGTTTCGTATAAATTATCAACTTTCAATAAAGAAAGAAAAGCCGAATCAACTACTAATAAAACATTTAATTATAACTGGTGGAATAGTCAATTTAGAAATAGAAAGACTGTGTATGGTTGGATTAAACCTTCAAAAGTTCCGTCTGACAAGCAAAGAATCTTTGCGTTTGCTACTTCAAATGATGCTGGATATAGATTTACTTTAACTGTAAATCAAAACAGAACTCTTACATTAAAAGATATTGTTGCAAATGTTGAAGTTTCTACTTCATTAGATAATAATGAAATTCTTGCATATGATCAATGGAATTTAGTTGGATTTAAAGTTGATTTCAATTACAATAGTACACCAAAAACTAAAACAATTAGCATTATTTTAAATGGAAAAGTAATTGGTAGAACTACATATACTGATGAAATTTCTATGGATTCATTACAATATTTTGTTCTTGGTGCAGATTATTCTGATTCATCAACTTCATATACTACAACTGAATATTCAAAAGCAGAAGTTGCAGAAAGCAATATGCCATTTAGATTAGCATTTGTTTCTGTTGGTGGAACTGATATTACTGATGAAGAATTTAGTGGTATTTATGAAGAAGGACAAAAATATTTAGTTAAAGATCTTAATTATGGTGCTAGTGGTGTAACATTCTTTGATGAAAGTGCTTATAATGGTTTTGATGTTATTACATTAAATGGATCTTTAAGTTCATTAAAGAGAATGCAACCAAAAGTACATTCTTACACTGAAGCATCATTCAAGGTTGAAAAATCAAGAATGTTTAAGTTTGATAATGCTGGCGAAAAACCATTATATCGTCATGTATATGCAAGTTATAATGATATTATTGGTTTAAATAAAGGTAATCCATCTAAATTAGCATATGATTTATTACTAAGAAATGCAGGTACAATTACATTAAGATTTAAGCTTGATGAAATAGCTGAAACTGGAGAAGAAAGAGTAATCTTATATTCAGCAGATGGCACTACTCAAAAGATGAAATTATATGTAGATATATTCAATAAATTATGTTTGGAAGGCCCTACTGGTGCTATTAACAAAATTGGTTCTGTTTCATTAGATAAATGGCATTTCTTATCATTAAGATTTAATGCTTCTGGATTAACAGTTAATTTGGATACATTATCATATTCATCATCAACAATTATCAATTTAGATAATACATTTACATATATTGGCTGTTCAGTAGATTCTACAGAAAAACCAGTAGAACATTTAAATGGCTGTATTGAAATGCTTGCATTTAAAGATAGTTGGGCAACTAATGATGAAATTACTAATATTAGAGATAATGGAGAATCATTCTCTGTTAGAACTTATTATGATGAATTAGGAAGAACTTCGATTAAAAAGATTCATTCTAAAGATAATGTATTAAGTAAGAAATTCACTTATGCAAAGAAAAATGGTTTAACTTCTACAAAGATTTCTATGGAAGAATCTTATAATGGTGATACAATTTGCTATGAATATGATGAAGTTGGAAATATCAAAAATGTTGAAATAGAAGATGAATATGGTAATATTGTCAATAAAGATTATACTTATGATGGTTTATTAAGATTAAAAGTTTCTACAATTAATGGTGTAACTAATACTTATGAATATGATTCAAACAATAATATTAAGAAGAAAAATGGTGTTGAATATAAGTATGAAGGTTTATTAAAAGACCAATTAACAAGTAGAACTGATGGTACTGTAATCACTTATGATACAACTGGCTTTATTGGAAACCCATTATCAATTTCTAAACCAAATCAAAATCTAGAATTTATTTGGAACGGTAGAAGACTTGCTAGTGTTAGAGATACAATATCTGCTAAAGTATTATATTTTGATTATAATGCTAGTGGTATTAGAACAACTAAAGAAGTTGAAGAAGAATATACAGAAAAATATATCATAGATGGAAGTAGAATTGCTGTGCTAAAGAGAACTACTGAAAACACAGTAAAAACTCTAAACTTCGTATATGATGAAGCTCAAATGTTAGTCGGATTTACTTACAATAATAATGAATATTTCTATGATAGAACTACAACTGGTGAAATTAGACACATTATTGATAAGAATGGACATGTTTATGTATCTTATGAATATGATGACTGGGGTATGCCAACATATGAATCAGATGGTTCAACTATTGGTAACGAATTATTAGAATTAAATCCATTTATGTACAAAGGTTACTTCTATGATAGAGAAATCAAGATGTACTACTTAAAATCTAGATATTATGATCCTGATCTAGGAAGATTCATTAATGCAGATGCTGAAGTTGGTTCTGTTGGTGAAACAATGGGAATGAACTTATTTGCATATTGTAAATGTAATCCAATTTGTTATTCTGATGAAAATGGTAATTGGCCAAGTTGGGCAACTAAGTTATGTATTGGATTAGCTGTAATTGCTGTTTGTGCTATTGTTGCTGTGGCCTGTGTCTATACTGGAGGAGCTGCGGCTTGTATTGCAACTTCAATGTTAACTGGCGCAATCAAAGGTGCGTTAATTGGTGCTGTATCCGGTGCTATTACTGGAGCTATTATGGGTGCTGTTACTGAAGGTATTAGAACAGGTACGTGGGAAGGAGCTTGGAAAGGCGCAATCCAAGGAGCAATAGAAGGAGCTGCCGATGGTTTCATGTGGGGTGCAATTGGTGGAGCTATTTCTGGAGCAATGAATCCTAAATTCTGTTTTGTTGCTGGAACACTTGTAATGACAAAACAAGGTCTTAAAGCAATTGAAGAAATTCAAGTAGGAGATCAAGTGTTATCATATAATGATAACCTAGAAATCTTTGAATATAAGGATGTTGTTGAAGTATACAATAATGAAACAACTGAATTATGTCATATTCATACTGAAAATGAAGAGATTGTATGCACTCAAAATCATAGTGTTTTAACTAGTGAAGGATGGAAAAATGCAGGTGAATTAACAGCAAAAGATTTCATTAAAACGTCAACTGGATTTGCACAAGTTAAATCTATTGAAATTGAACAGTTAAAAGAAAAAATAAATGTTTACAATTTAAACGTTTTAGGGTATCATACATACGTAGTTGGAAATGCATTATTAGTTGTTCATAATACATGTACAAAAAAACAAACGCAATATGACTCTGGTTCTTATGAATTGGAATTTAGTGATGGAAATAAATATATTGGAAAAGGTAAAAAAACCAGAATGGAAGCTTCTATTAAGAGAATTGAAAATGATTATGGTGTAAAGTGTATCAAGAGTAAATTTGATCCAGCAATAAATTCTAAACAAGGATTTATTGATGAATATAGAAAAATGGTTAAAGCAGGATTTAATCCAAAAGTGAATGGATTTTTTAATGGACAAGCTCATGGCTTTTATAATAAGATATGGAGCCCAGGAAAAAAATTAGTAGAAAATGTAGTGAAAATAATTGTAAAATAAAAATAGGAGGTTTTTATGGAACTGCAAAATATATCGTTTGATTTAAATGAGTTGTTAAATCCAGTTATTAATGAAGAAAAAAAACAAATCAATATTTTTTATGAATATCTTTTACGATGTTCTAAAGGTGAAATTGATGAATTAGTCGATATAATTAACGAAAAACAAATTAATAAAATAATTTTTTCTAGATTAAGAAAAGAAAAGAGAACTTTAAATGTTGACTTTGGATTTTTAAATAAGTTAAGCAAGAAAAAAATCTTACAATTAGCAATAGAAGAAATATCATATAATGATTTAATTGGTTTTAATAATTTAGAATTGTTATCTATAAATTTGAATAGAAATCAAAAATTATTTCTTAATAATTTTAAAAAATTAAATCATATAACTTTATCAAATTATACGGGAGATAATGTTGATTTTAGCGGTGCAAGAACGGACAATCTATCTATAATGTTTTATGGTGAAAGAAGAGATAAGTTTAATTATATATTACCATTAAAAAAATGCTCATTTTTAAATTTTAGAAATTATACAGAAATTGATTTTAACAGATTTAATTTAATTGAAGTAGATGGTGTAGATATTTATGGTTGTAAAAAATTTGTTATAAATAATTGTGGTATGTTTTTCTCAAAAATAAAAAAAATGTATCTTGAAAAATGTGATCTTTCTTTTTTGAATGAAGATTTATGGTTGAAACTTATTGATTTAAAGGAATTATATATTGATAATTGTAAGAATTTAAAATCATTAAAAGGAATTTCGAGTACGTTAAATAAGATTAAAATTATTAATACCAAAATAGAAGATTGTGATGTTTCTTTTCTTGAAAAAGTACCAAATGCAACATATACAAAATATAAAGAGTACATAAAATAACTTCATAAATTAATTGGATTATTTTGGCGATTTTTGTGTTATAAGGAGTTTGCCTCGATAAACTAATAAAATCCAGTCAATAAAGTCTGAAAATGTAGACTATGACTGGATTTTTCTATTTTTATACCTTTTTTTAACCTTTATATTATGTACTACATTGAAAATTTTATGTTCGATTTCATTTGTCTTAACTCTAATTTCGAGTATAATTTTTTAGGAATTTTTAACTCAAATGAATCTAAAATTATAGCTAAATCTTCATTATCAATATTATTGAAGCGATAATACTCATCTGCTAGTTTTTCAACTTGCCAATTAAGCAATGTGATTTTAAGGAGCAACCTATGGCTTCATGTGGGGTGCAATTGGTGGAGCTATTTCAGGAGCAATGAATCCTAAATTCTGTTTTGTTGCTGGAACACTTGTAATGACAAAACAAGGTCTAAAAGCAATTGAAGAAATTCAAGTAGGAGATCAAGTATTATCATACAATGATAATCTAGAAATATTTGAATATAAAGATGTTATAGAAGTTTATAATAACGAAGCAACTGAATTATGTCATATTCATACTGAAGCTGAAGAAATTGTATGTACTCCAAATCATAGTATTTTAACCGCTGATGGATGGAAAGTTGCTAGTGAATTAACATCAAAAGATAGTATTAAAACTTCAATCGGATTTGTACAAGTTAAATCTATTGAAATTGAACAATTAAAAGAAAAAATTAATGTTTACAATTTCAATGTTTTAGGGTATCATACATACGTAGTTGGTGATGGTTTATTAGTTGTTCATAATAATTGTACAAATTCTTCAAATAGTGCAGTGGATGATTCAATTATTAAAAGTAAGTCTCAAGCACCAAAAACTTCAACTACATCTAGACCTGATTTAGCAAATAAAGTATGGAAGCAAGTGGATAATGCAGGAGATGTTAAGTCAATGACTTATTTCAATGGAAATGGTAAGGCAAAATTAAGAATTGATTTTTGTAATGGACATGGTTCTACTAGTGGGGTTCATTATCATTACTTTAAATATAATTCTTGTGGTCAGCCAGCAGGAGAAAAGATTGGAGATTTAATAATAGATTTTGGAGAAGAAGTTCTTAAAATTTTAATAGGAGGATAAAAAATGAGTGCTACAATTCAAATTTTATGTAAATGTAAGAAATATAATATTGCTACAGAAAGTTTTAATATACAAAAATGTGCAATTAGAAATCAACTAGCTTTAAAAGTTGAATACGAATATAATTTAATGAATAATTATGAAAAATGTGATTATGAATGGTTATGTTTTAAAGTGTGTGATAATTTTATAAGTGATAGTTGTGAATTATTTTTACTCCCTAAAGATTGTGTTTATGAAGATTTGCAGTATCGTAGAACTAGTAATAATTTGACAATTGAGCAGAGAGAAGAAAAAATAAAAAATATACTAATGAGTATTATTGATACATTAACACCCGATTTACTATTTTTTAATATATCAAGTGATTCAACTGACACAAATTTTTCGCTCGAAGAATTGAAAACTGCAAAATGTGAAAAAATAAATACTGCATTATATGATTATATTTATTTAGATGTAGATAATATAATTATCAATCTTGATTATTTGCTTAAAATATAAGTGTATTTTAAAGGCTGCTAAGAATCTATTATTTTTAGCAGCTCTTTCCTTATGAATAAAGATTGGTTGTATGAATATATTCTAAATAATTGTATCAAGATATTTAATGTTTATAATTCAAAAAAATATTGGAAAAATATTTATTTTGTTTGTAAATTATATAATAAATTAAACCCTAATATACTTGAAGAGGTGCTATTAAAATTGATTGAAACTGATGATGAAAGAATAATCAACATATCAATTATGCATTTGCTACTTAATAAGATTAATAAAAATAAAACATTAAATTTATGTAATCAATTAAAGAAAAAATATAAGGAAAATGATTGGGATTATTCAGCTATCAAATTTCATTTAGAAGAAAATAATGCATTTGTTGACGAAGAACAATATAATGTTGTTTTTTCTCAAAATGATCTGAATGATATATATTGCATATTACAAAAATCTAATGTATTGAAGCGTAATGAAGTATATATAAGATATCCATTAGAATTTCGAAAAATATTATGTCAAATGATTTTTGTTTATGATTTAAATAATTATGGAATGAGTATGTTTTTTGAGTCAAGAACTAAAAGAATAATTGATGATTTTCTTAAATATAATAAATATATCTCTAATGATTTGTTTGATTGTAAAAACATTATGAATAAAACTGATTGTAATTATGATGATTTAGTTAGAAATTATATTGTTACTGAAAATGTCGAAAATTATTTATTAAAAGATGCTAAAAATCTTTTTGATACTATACAAACTTAAAATTAATTCGATGAAAGATAATGGATTATTTTTAATACAAATAATTTGATTTAAAATCTAGGAGTTATTCACATTGCTTAATCATATATAATTTTTGCTGGAATAATTTTAAAAATTATTCCAGTTTTTTTAGGAGTATTTTAAACGGTAAATATTTATTCCAAATTTTAAATTTGTTTCATATAACTATCTCATTTTATCTCAATTTTACATTGAAATAACTTGTCATATTTGCTAAAATGAAAATGTAAATAAAAATCCTGGATAGTTTTTAAAAATACCTAAGGGTTTAATATGAATAATGAAACTACTCTCTTAGGTAAAACTATAGAGAGTTTTTGCTTATATTTATAAAAAATAAAATTGGAGGCGAATCAAATTAAAAAGAAAATTTATATTATATTTGGAGTGATACAATGTGTTTTTTAATAACTAGTTGTAATGAAAAAGGCACAACTAGTTTGAACTTATCAACTTCTTTGAATAGTAAAATGATATACATTAGAAAGGGAGACTTCTAAAGATATTGATAAGAATAAAGAAAGTATAACCATACTTTTAAACAATATGATTGGGATCTCTTTTTGAGTGATAATAAAACGGTTATAGTATTATATAATGAACTAATGTCTACTATAACTGAAAAATTTAAGAAAGGATATTTTTTATCATATAAAAAATTAGGAGAAATTAGTATGTCATTAAACTATGTTTTCCAGAATTGGGGGAGATGGGTATTGGTCCTTTACACCTTTATATTATAATAAAGATTTTTTAGAAGATAGAATAGTGTTGCGAGACACATATTTAAATTAAGGCTTAATAGTATATTATGAAATTTATGAATAGGAGGAAAATTTATGAAGAATTTCTTAAAAATAATGATATGTTTGTTATCTCTTTCAAATATTAATTGTAATAGTACAACTAATGAAGATATAAAAATTGATAAAAATATATCATATGAAATTATTGATGAGAATATAAGCACAGCTCATTCACCAAATTTAGTTCACGACGATACATTGTATGAAACAGATTATTATGCACCACATTATTTTTCAAATTTGAAAAATAACTATGGATATAATGTAAAAGGATCATGTACATATATTGCTTTTGATATGTTGTTGTCGTTTTATGATACTTATTGGGATGATAGCTTTATTCCTGAAAATTATGACTTTAATGTTATGTTAGATGAAAATCAATTTGATTTAAGTTTAGAAGCACCTGGTGTATATGGAGAAGCAAGATCGCTAGTTACAGGGAAAACAACTAATGAATATTACATATTAATTGAACAATATTCTAATTTTTATCATCATTTTAAATTATTAGAGATTGGTAAACAAATATTTCAACATTATAATTTTGAAGATGAAAATAATCCAGCAGGATTAACCTATAGCGAGTTGAAGGAACTTGCAGAGTATTATTTATATGAGGTATTAGATAAAACTGAATCTCAAGTTGAAATATTGACAAATTATAGTGAAAATATGAGTGTAAAAGACTTTACTATTTCTATGATACAACAAGGTATTCCTGTAGAATTGAGAGCAGGTAATCCGACACGTAATACAGGACATGCAATGGTCGCTTATGATTATGATGAAAAAACAGATACAATTTACGTTCATCCTGGATGGAGAAATTATTCTGATGATACTCATGTAACCTTACAAAGTACTGGATATACAAATTTGTGGGATGCAATGGCAATAGTTCCTAGAACATCTCATTCACATTCAAATAATTATAAATACATAAACGAATATGAAGTTACTGATACTCATTGTGTTTGTTTAAGTGTTTTACCTACAGAAATTGAAATTGTTAGTGAATATGCTTTAGATGTATTACCTACTTTTAAATGGAATTCATTAATTAATGAAAAATGGTTTACATCTAGTGGGCTGTATCATAGATTTGACATATTAAATAGTTCAAACTATAGTATGTACACTACAACTTGTGATTCAAACATAATAACTCTAACTACTACAGCATGGGATGCTGCTTTAAATGCTACAGGCAATGTTTACAAAATTTGTATTGGCATTGAATCGACAGATGATACATACTGGGATGATTATTATTACTCTCAAACATTTTCTGAACCAACAGAGTTTATTAATAAAATACAAATCAAACCAAACGAATGGGGGTTTGAAGGACGATACTATTTTGAAAGTGAAGGTATAAAAACGTCTACTTTGACAAAAGGAGATTTAACAATTACAACACGACGTTTAAGATGTGGTTATATTGAAGATTCTTATATTAATTTATCACCAAGAAGAGAAGGTGCTGGCGAAGCTTATTTTGAAATGGTATTTGATAAACCGGTATATTCATTTATGTATAGCATTTGTTTATGGAGTGGATCAGAATATTTAGATGGAATCGCCGAAATCGATGTATTAACAAGCGAAGGGGAGTGGGTTCCATATGTAAATTTATTAGAAGATATCGAGTTGACTATTAGAACAATTGGCTTAGAAAGATATTGTCATTATATTTCTTCTGGTATTTATGGAATTAAATTTGAAGCTACATCTACCGCTACAGGCGATAGAAACAAGGGACGACTATGTATTGATGATTTAGTATTAAGTGTAAATCCCGGATTAATTAATAATTATTATCTTTCAACAAATTATGCAAAAACTAATTCTTGAATAAGTCAGCTAAAATAAGCACATTTATTTGCTTAATTATAGAAAATATGATATAATAATGTGTATAAAGAAGAGGTTGAATATTATGAAAAAATTGGTAAAATATTTGTCATTCTTGATTGTTCTATTCACTATGGCTTCGTGTGGATATCAACGATCAGAAAGTTCTTTTTTTGACGATTCTAAATTACATTTTAATCTAGTACCAAATTTGCCTCAACCTGATGCTTCTTCTATGGTTTTAGTTGATACTGATTTGGGAGATGGAGCAAGAGTTTATATTAATTCCGAACAAACTGCTGAAGAATATTTTCAAAGAATTGTTGAGTATGTTGAATCTTTAACATTTACTTTTTGTGGTACTGTAGATTCAATTAAAGAGTATCATAATAATATATTGGGAAAAGAATCATCATATTATTTTCGTTCAACGAAACCTTTTTCATCAATTTTAGCCAGCAATTACTATTTTGAAGATGAAAATTCTTATATAATAGTTTATTCAAATGGAGAAATTGAAAATATAGAAACTGGTGAATATTTGGATGATGCTCATTTAATTAGAGTTTGTTGTGAATCAGGAATTTATGAGCCAAAATCGCATATAGGAGATGATTACTCATTTAAATATAATTATTTTATTGAATTTGGTTATGAACCAAGTATTTGGTTTAATGATACAATTGGTGCATTTAAATTAGAAATAATAGATGAAGATAATCATATAATTAATAAATCTCCAGCTGTAGATACTTGGTATGCCCCTGGTACATTGTTAAAATTTTATGCTAATCCAATTATGGATGCTGATTTAGTAATGTATGAAAATAATCAATTTTGTAAAACACAAACTACTGAAAAACAAGAAGAAGAATATGTATGGGTATTTTCATATGTAATGCCTACTTATGATGTTGTATTAAAATTCGAAGTTGAAACATTAGAATATTTGGAAGTAAGAAACATTTTAAGTATTCCTTCCATCTCATCTGAAAATATTGTCAAAGTGAGAAAAGAGCAAGGAAATATTGGAATTTCTCCTGGAAGTCTAACTAATATTGAATATACTACTGATGTCGAAGATATAAATAACGTTTTAAGTATATTAGAAATGTCTGTGTATGAAGATATTACTGATAATTGGCAAATAAGTGGTGGGGGATATACTTGTTACTCTATAATTACAGAGCAAGAACAATATGATATATATATATCTAATGGATATATATTAGCAAATGAAAAACATTATAAGTTTGTAGGTGATTATATTAAATTTAATAATATTAGTTTAGAAGCTCATTCATATACAACTTATCTAGATGTATTTGACGCCTACACTATGGATGGTAAAATAATTGGCGGTTATGAAGGATTATCAGAGTTTGAATTTATTGATTATCCATATGATACAGTTCCAGAAAATGAAAATTTAGGATATTTGTCTACCGAAATAGGTATATTATATATTCTTACAGATGATATTTTTTATACAAGGGATGGAAGTAGTTTTACTTATTTCCTCATTGTTGGTGAAAAGGATTTTGGTTATATTTATAATTAAATAAGAAAAAATTTAAATAAAGAAAAAACAAACCAATGTAACTATAAAATGGTTCTATAAATAACCTATAGATGAAGAAAGTAAAATTTCTTCATCTTTTTTCATGTTATGACTCTAAGCTTTTTAACTTTTGTCAATAATCAAACGTTTATTGGAACCGAAAGGTTCCTTTTTTTTATTTTCATAGAAAACAAACACAGTTTTACTAGACAGAAAATTTTGGTTTAATAAACCACCTCTGGTGTTATATATAAAAAAATTATTACTCATGACATAATACAACAAAATATTTAAAATCGAAATTATATAATAATGCTGGCTAAACTTATATTATATGTAATTTAGCCTCTTTTTATACTAAAAAGTTTGACTTTTTACTTAAATCGATTTACTTATAACCGCATCAAATAATGATGCATATACCTACTCATATGAGAATATGAGCCGATATATCTTGCCCACATCGTGGTAGGCATCGATTATACCTAAATCCCTTTATCTAATCAAAGCCAATAATCTGTATGAAGATATATTAAGTTGCAAAAAG
>JAFVWY010000021.1 GCA_017501465.1 Bacilli bacterium | reverse complement strand
TAACAAAGTGAAAATTTTTTATATTTTCACTTTTTATTACAAAAAAATTAACTTTTAGAATAGTTTATGATATAATATTTGTAATATAAGTAAAAAAATGGAGGAAGTATGAAGAAAGTATTATTAGCTTTAGTAGTTTGTTTATTTGTTGTAGTACTATGTTCTTGTAAAGGAAAATATGAAAAATATCAAGAAGAACTATTAAATAAGTTACCATTAACAATTACTGAAAATATAACACTACCATTAAAAACAGATGATGGTAAGTATGTTGTTAGATGGAATAGTGAAAACCCAGAAATATTAACTAACTTTGGACGTTTCACTAAGCCTGAAAAATCATGTCAAATTAAACTTAATTTTAGTTTAGTAGAAAATAATGAAATAGTTTATAACGGACACTTTAATCTTGCTGTTGTGGGTTATTTACCAGAATAAAAAGTACCTCATGGTACTTTTTGACTTTTTATATAGAATATGGTATAATATTTTTTGAATAAAGGAGACTAAAATGGCTTTATATATATTATTATTTGCAATAGGATTATTACTATTAATTAAAGGCGGAGATTGGTTTGTTGATGGTGCTACGGGTATCGCACATCGTTTTCATTTACCAGAAATTTTGATTGGAGCAACTGTTGTATCAATAGGTACTACATTACCAGAAGTTATGGTATCGGCCACTTCAGCGCTTAGTAATCATGGAGAAATGGCTTATGGTAATGCTATAGGATCAATTATATGTAATACATCTTTAATTGCTGCTATCACAATTGCTATTAAGCCGGCTAAAGTAAATAGAAAAGCGTTGGTAATACCTGCAATTTTTTTCTTAATGGCTTCTATTTTTACTACTGTTATTGCATATACAACAGGTTTTTTTGATAGATGGGTTGGTATTGTTTTATTAATTATTTTCTTAATCTATATTACAATTCAAATAATAATGGCTTTAAGAATGCCTAAAGAAAATGACGAGCATAAAATTGAAGAAGTTAAAGAAGAAGATGAAAAAACGAATAAGAAAACCAGTATTTGGAAAGATCTTTTACTATTAGTAGTAGGTGCTGCTGTAATTGCTATTGGCGCTGATTTATTAGTTGATAATGGTTGTTTGATTGCATCAGAACTTGGTGTTCCTGAATCAGTAATTGCGTTGACTTTTATTGCTCTTGGTACATCTTTACCAGAACTAGTAACTGCTATTACTTCTTTAATCAAAGGACATAGCTCTTTATCTTTAGGAAATATTATTGGTGCGAATTTGTTTAACTTTATTTTAGTAATGGGTGTTTCTAACACATTAGCTCCATTTATGTTACCTCAATCAAACACAATTGCTGGTATTAATTCGGCTTTAGTTATGGATATTCCAGTTGTCTTTTTAGCAACGGGATTATTGTTAATCCCTACTCTTTTAAAGGGAAAAGTTTCTAAATGGCAAGGATATTTATTACTTTTAATTTATGTTACTTTTACTGTATTACAATTTGTTTTATAATTTAGGTGATTTATGAAAAAACTATCTTTGGTTTTATTTGTCACTTGGAGTATTATGTTAGTAACTATTCTAACATTTGGCACCTCAGTTGCAAGTAAAATAACTTCTTATGTATCAGACAAGATATATAGTTCAAAAAATAAATTAATGGATGTTAGTTTGGATGACCAAACATTTATAATTGAAAAGGAATACACTTTAAATCCGATTATTTATCCTTCAACTTGTAGTAATCCAGATCTTGTTTTTGAATCTTTAGATCCTAGTATTTTCACTGTAGAAGATAATGTTGTTATTGGTAAGAGAATGAAAGATAGTTATTCCTTAGGAACTTTATTAGTGACTTCAAAAACTTATCCGGAATTTAGAAAAGAAATTACTATAGCGTTTGTTAAAAGCTACGCAACAAGTTATGAAACTACATTACTTAATGAATATGGGATTTTAAAAAAAGATACCAATGTTTATATTCACACACCATTTACTATTACTACAGAACTATCTAATGAAAGTGGTTATGTTAGTGAAAAACTTGTTACTTATAAGTTTGATAAAACATTATTTGATATCGAGGCTTCAAATAATACTGATATGACCTTAGTCCCTAGATATAATCTATATAAAATTGGTGATGAATTTAATCCATTTTCTACAGGCATTGAAATTTATGTTAATGGTCAATTAAAAGAAATTAGAAATATTACAATTAACAATTTATTATATGAAGAACAATTTACTGAATGCATGTTTGCTTCGAGTGATGAACAATACATTAATATGAATAAAGATGTTTATGTTAACGATTTGCTATTTGTTGAATTATTTAATGATGGTAAAAAGATAATAACACCATTTACTATCACTTCTAGCGATGAAGAGGTTATTAAAATTTATGATTCAACACAATTAAAATTTTTAAAGCCAGGGAAGGCTAACATTACCATTAGTTTAAAGAATGGCCAATCAAAAACTTATCTAATTACAGTTAAAAATAAATTAAGTCTTCCTATTTTAGAAAATCCTAAACTAGAAAATAATACAATACATCTTTATGAAGAACATAATTCCACAATAAAAGTCTCTTTTAAAGGAGATGGTTCATATGAAAAATGGACTTATCAAGTTGAAGGAGATTGTATTAATGTAACATTAGATGAGGAAAAAAACTTATCTTTTGAAGCCAAAAAAATAGGGACTAGTAGTATAATAATAACTGTTGATGATGGAATTGAACGTCCTATATCCACTACAATTAAGGTTATTGTTGAACAAAACCCTAATTCAAAAAGTAGTGTTACTAAATCATTTGGAAAGTTTCTAGCGAAGTTTGCTGGCCATATTTGTTTTTTCATTATGGAAGCATTTTTAGCTTATTTTATGATGATGTATTATAAAACAGCAAAACGTTGGGTAAATATTTTAGTATTCTTTGGAATTGGCTTATTTTTAGCATCACTTACAGAAGTTATACAAATATTTATGCCGGGAAGATATCCAAGAGTTCAAGATGTTTTAATTGATATGTTAGGTTATATTATCGGATTATTAATTAGCATATTATTCTTTTATATCGTTAAAAAATTTAAAGAAAAGAAGGAAACAAAAAATGAAGAATCATAAGGTTATTCAAAGAATTACTGTTTTAGGAATTCTTGCTGCATTAATTGTTGTTTTGGCTTTTATTCCAGTAAGTTATTTTTTTGAAATTACTGTAACTATTGTGCCACTTGCGGTTGGTATTTTAGTTGGTGGAAGAAAAAATGGTTTAATATTAGGTTTGGTATTTGGATTAATTAGCTACCTTCAATGTTTTGGTTATAGTCCACTTGGTGTATCATTAATGGGTATTAATCCTTTTTTAACATTTTTAGTTTGTGTTCCAACTAGAATGTTAGCTGGATGGTTACCAGGGTTAATTTATGAACTAATTGAAAGAAAAAAGGGTCCTAGTAAATTTAATGATATTTTATGTTGTTTATTAGTTCCTGTTTTAAATACTGTATTCTTTACAGGAATGTTAGTTATTTGTTTTTATAATACTAGTGTTATTCAAGGCTTTGTCGAAGTATTAAATGCAAAAAATGTTTTACATTTTATTGTTTTATTTGTAGGTATCAATGGTGTTATCGAAGCATTACTTGGTGTTATCACTGGTATTAGTATGACTAGAGTTGTTAGAACTTTAAGAAAATAAAAAAGGAAACTATGATAGTTTCCTTTTTATTATTTTATTTCTACATAATTATAAATATATTCTTCTAAGGTTAAATTGTTTTCATAAATTAATCTACTAATATCACCAACATACCTAAAATGCCATGGTTCATAATTATAACCAGTAATTTGTTCTTTATTTTTAGGGTACCTTAGGATAAAACCATACTTATAAGCATTTTTTTCTAAAAAATCAAACGCAATTGTTTTAGATGATGTTAAACCATCATAACTAGTGCTAATATCAACTGCAAGTCCGGTTTGGTGTTCAGAATATCCTGGAACGGCCTTATACATATTATCAAAAGAGTAATCTTCATGCCATAGACTAGCTTGTTTTTCAAATGAACGATATGCTGAAAATAGGCATAGATCGATATTGTTTGTTTTGGCATCTATAAATAACGCTGTTAAATGTTCTAATACTTCATTATTAATCAACATTTCTTCATTTTCTCTTTTAATATAATTTATATCTTTTACTTTAATTAAATCATTTGGTATAAAATTTGATGGTAACGGATGATTTTTATTAACTAACATAATATCATTGTATAAATAAGTTGAACTTTTTGTATTGTAAAAATCCGGGTGATTAACTAGATTTAAGCTATTTATTAAGTTATTGGTTTTTTGATAAGATTCATAATATTGATAGATTAAGTCTTTATCAAAACTTCCATATTTTTTAATTTGATTATAAAAATCATCATATGTTTTATCTATATTCTTACAAGATGTAAGGAAAAAAAGTAAAATTATTAATATTTTCTTCATAAAAACCCTCTTTTTTATTATTGGTATTTTTGTAAAAAAAATACTTTATAATAATAATATATTAAAAGAGTTTTCAAATAAGCAATTTTGTGGTAAAATAAGAAAGCGAGGAAGAGACTATGAAGAAAACAATTGTATTATTAGATGGTAATAGCTTAATGTTTAGAGCATATTACGCAACAGCATATACTGGTAATTTAATGCAAACTTCTAATGGCTTATATACAAATGCTTTATATGGTTTTGTTAATATGTTAAACAAAATTAAAAGTACTTTTGATTGCTCTTGTATGTTAGTTGCATTTGATAAAGGTAAAACTACTTTTAGACATAAACAATTATCAACTTATAAGGGTACTAGAAAACATATGCCAGAAGAACTTGCTATGCAAATACCTTTAATTAAGGAATATCTAGATGTCTTGGGTATTAAAAGATTAGAACTAGATGAATATGAAGCAGATGATATCGTAGGTTCAATGGCAAAATTAGCTGCCAATAATGGTTATCATGCAATTTGTTTATCTGGTGATAAAGATTTACTACAATTAGTCTCTGATAATATTACTGTAATGTTAACAAAAAAAGGCATTACCGAACTTGATGAATATACAAAAGATAATTTTTTTGAAAAGATGGGTTTTGAATCTAGTCAAATGGTTGACTATAAGTCAATGATTGGTGATAATTCAGATAACTTAGAAGGGGTTAAAGGTATTGGACCTAAAACCGCTGTTAATCTTTTAACTAAGTATCATGATATTGAAACAATATATGAAAATCTAGATAGTTTAACACCAAAAAATAAAGAAGCTTTTATTAATAATAAAGAAATATGTTATCAAACAAAATTTCTTGCTACTATTTATCAAGATATTGATTTTGATTTTAGTATTGATGATTGTATTGTAAAAGATGTCAATAATGATTTACTAAGATCATTTTATGAAAAAGTAGAATTCACATCTTTTATTAAGAAAATGAATTTTTCAACTGTTGTTGAACAAACTCTTGATATTAAAAGAAGCTATGATGATATAAATTCCCTTGATGAATTAATAAAAAAACATAGAGTTATTTATTTTGATTGTGAACTGGATGGGGAAAATTATCATAAAGCAAATGTTTTAGGTTTTACATTTATTGTCGATAATAATGCATTTTTTATTGATAAAAATGTTTTCTTAAACAGTGATTTATATTATTATTTAGAATCAAAGGAAATTGAAAAATATTGTCTTGATTCTAAAAAAGCAATAGTTAGTTTAAAACATTTAGGAATCACTTTAAATAATGTTGTCTATGATTTTGTTGTTGGTGCATATTTAATTAATCCAAGCTATATTTCAAAAGATGTAAAAAGTATCTTTGAACATTTTAAAAATATTAGTGTTAAATATATTGAAGAAATTTATGGTAAAAAAACCAAGTATCAAATTCCCGAATATAGTATTTATGCAGATTATGCAATTGATAAATTAGTTGGTGTTTTATTAACTAAAGAAGAAGTAATAAAACAATTAAATGAATTAGATGTGATCGATTTATATAATCAAACTGAGTTAAAACTAGCTGGTGTGCTTGCTGATATGGAATTTAATGGTTTTAAAATCAATAAAGATCGTTTAAATGAAATTGGCTCTATTTTTACTGAAAAAATAAGTGTTATTGAAAGAGAAGTTTTTAAATTAGTTGGTAAAGAGTTTAATTTAGCATCGCCTAAACAACTTGGTGTTGTTTTATTTGAAGAATTAAAAGTAGGAAAAGCTAAAAAGAATAAAACAGGATATTCTACTAGTGCAGAAGTTTTAGAAAATCTAAAAGATGAACATCCGATTATCCCTTTAATTTTAGAATTTAGAAAATATTCTAAATTATATTCAACTTATGTTGAAGGATTGATTAATGAAATTTTTAATGATGGTAAAGTTCATACGATTTTTAAACAGACTTTAACTCAAACAGGTCGTTTGTCTTCAACTGAACCAAATATTCAAAATATTCCAATTCGTACAGATGAAGGCAAACAAATAAGAAGTGCCTTTGTTTCTAGTTTTGAAAATGGTTTATTGGTAAGTGCTGACTATTCACAAATCGAATTACGAATTTTGGCAGAAATGTCTTCTTGTGAACAAATGATTATTGATTTTAATAATGGTTTAGATTTACATACTTCAACTGCTGCTAAAATCAACAATGTAGAATATAATGAAGTAACTAAAGAGATGCGCAGAATGGCAAAAGCCGTTAACTTTGGGATTGTTTATGGTATGAGTGATTGGGGATTATCTGAAACACTACATATTTTACCAATTGACGCTGCTATCTTTATCGAAAAATATTTTGCAATTTATCCTGAAATTAAAGTATTTTTAGATAAATTAGTCAAAGATGCTCACAATAGAGGTTATAGTATTACAAAATATGGCAGAAGACGATATATACCAGAATTAGCATCTTCAAATCATGCATTGAAGATGTTTGGAGAACGTACTAGTATGAATGCACCAATTCAAGGTACTGCTGCCGATGTTATAAAAATGGCCATGGTTAAAGTATATGAAAGATTACAAAAAGAAAAATTAATGAGTAAGATGATTGCTCAAGTTCATGATGAATTAATTATAGATACAATGGCTACAGAGTTAGAAACAGTTAAAAAAATATTAAAAGAAGAAATGGAAAATGCTGTATCACTTAATGTCAAATTATTAGTAGATGTTGAGTATGGTACAACATGGGATTTAAAATAGGTGAAAAATATGGAAAAAAATTATGATGTTATCTTAGTTGGAGCGGGACCTTGTGGTATTTTTGCTGCTTATGAATTAATGTTAAAAGCTCCTAATTTAAAAGTTTTATTAATGGATAAAGGTCCAGATATTTATAATCGTAAGTGTCCGATCTTAATGAAAAAGATTACAAAATGTCCTAAACAAAAGAAAGGGAATGCCGGATGTTATCCTGCATGTTCTATGACTTCAGGTTTTGGTGGTTGTGGAGCATATTCAGATGGTAAGTTTAATATTACATCTGAATTTGGTGGTTGGATGACAGACTATTTACCAGAAGAAGAAGTAATTGATTTAATTAAGTATGTAGATAAAATTAATTTAAATCATGGTGCACCTGCTGAAATTACAGATCCATATACTAAAGAGGTGTATGAAATTGAAAAGAAAGCAGCAGCCGTTGGATTAAAACTACTTAGAAGTGAAGTTAGACACTTAGGAACTGAAATTAATTTAAAAGTACTTGAAAATATTTTTGAGGAAATGAAACCTCATATTGATTATGCTTTTGCAACAGAAGTTAAAGATATTGAAGTAACTGATGGTAAAGTTTCAGGTGTAATTTTATCTAATGGAGAAATCATTAAAACTAAATACTTATTACTAGGTATTGGTAGAAGTGGTTCTAGTTGGTTAAGTAGCACATTATCTGCACATGGTGTAGAATTCTCTAATAATAAAGTTGATGTAGGTGTTAGAGTAGAAACTAATAATATTATTATGGATGAAATTAATAAAAATTTATATGAGGGTAAGTTCATCTATAATACTAGTGTTGGTACTACAGTTAGAACTTTCTGTTCAAACCCTTCAGGACATGTTGTTATTGAAAATCATCATGGTGTAATGGTATGTAATGGTCACTCTTATAGTGATGAAAAACTTGGCAGTAATAATACAAACTTTGCTTTGCTAGTTTCTAATTCATTTGATGAACCTTTTAATCAACCTAATGAATACGCTGAAGAAATTTCTGGTTTAGCTAATAAACTATCTAATGGTAGTGTAATTGTTCAAAAATATGGTGATATCTTAAAAGGTAGACGTTCTACTCAAAAACGTATTAATGAAGGTTTCGTTAAGCCAACATTAAAAGAAGCTGTTCCTGGTGATTTAGGTCTTGCACTTCCTTATAACATTATGAAATCACTAGTAGAAATGATGGAAGCTCTAAATTATATTACTCCAGGTATTGCAAGTGATCATACATTATTCTATGGTGTAGAAGCTAAGTTCTATAGTGATCGTCCAAAAGTAAATAATCATTTTGAAACTATTATTTCTAACCTTTATGTTGGTGGTGATGGTGCTGGTATTACTAGAGGTTTAGCTCAAGCCGGTGCAAATGGTGTTAAGATTGCAAGATCAATCATAGAAAAGACTAGCAAATAGAGGATATTATGAAATTAGTAAGCTGGAATGTAAATGGAATAAGAGCATGTTATACTAAAGGTTTTTGTGATTTTTTCGATAAAATGGACGCTGATATCTTTTGTGTTCAAGAAACGAAAATGCAAGAAGGCCAAGCAGATTTAACCCAAGCTGGGTACTATCAATTTATGAGTAGTGCTATAAAAAAAGGGTATAGTGGTACTTTAGTATATTCAAAAGAAAGACCAAATAATGTAATATATGGAATACATGGTAAATATAATGATGAAGGAAGAGTTATCACTTTAGAGTTTGATAAGTTTTTCTTTGTTTGTTGTTATGTACCAAATGCTCAACAAGAATTAAAAAGACTAGATTATCGTATGATTTTTGAAGATGATATGAGAGCTTACTTGAATGAATTAAAATTGTCAAAGCCGGTTATTTACACAGGGGATTTAAATGTTGCACACAATCCAATTGATCTTAAAAACCCAGAAGCTAATACTAAAAATCCTGGTTTTACGATTGAAGAAAGAACGAAATTTAGTCAACTTTTAAATAGTGGTTTTATAGATACATTTAGATATTTATATCCTGATACTGTTGAATATTCATGGTGGAGTTATCGTTTTAATTCTAGAGAAAAAAACATTGGTTGGAGAATTGATTATTTTTTAGTATCTGAAGATATTAAAGATTTAGTTATTGATTCAATGATTGCTACGGAAGTATTAGGTAGTGATCATGCACCAGTTATATTACATATTGATATTTAAAACAAGCAAGTATTAATTTGCTTGTTTTATTTTTTAATATTCATTTAAAGTTCATTTATATTAACTTGATTTTTCTTACAGAAAATGGTAAAATAATTTAGTATGTTTTTTGTGAAAGGAGTAATTAAATGATAAAAAAATTAGCCCGTTCAATTAGAGAATATAAAAAACCAACTATTATTACAATTTTATTTATGACATTTGAAGCGATTATTGAAACAATAATCCCTTTCATTACGGCCAATTTAGTAAATCAAATTAAAGAAGGTTTAGATGTTGATAAAATAGTATGGACTGGAGTTTTATTAATAGGAATGGCTATTGTTTCACTTCTTTGTGCTGCAATAGCAGGTGTTAATGCTGCAAAAGCATCAACAGGCTTTGGTAAAAACTTAAGAAAAGATATGTTTGATCAAATTCAAAAGTTCTCTTTTGAAAATATTGATAAATTCTCAAATGCTTCTTTAGTGACAAGACTTACAGTTGACGTTGCTTATGTTCGTATGTCTTTTATGATGATCATAAGAACTGCTGTAAGAAGTCCTTTAATGTTTTGTTTTTCAATCATTATGTCTTTCATAATGGGTGGAATGCTTGCTGTATCATATGTAGTAGTTGTTCCAATTTTAGTAATTGGTTTACTTTGGGTTGCCAAAAAAGCAATGCCTGCATTTAGAAGAGTCTTCAAAAAATATGATACTTTAAATGAGTCTATTGAAGAAAATGTTCGTGGTATGAGAGTGGTGAAAGGTTTTTCTAAAGAAGAATATGAAAAACAAAAATTTGCTGATGCATCAGATGACATCATGAAAGACTTTACAAAAGCAGAACGTATAGTCGCTTTTAACCAACCATTAATGAATATTTGTATGTATATTAATATGGTAGCAGTACTAGTAATTGGAGCAATGTTATCAGTTAAATATGGTGGTACTAAAATTGATGTAGGACACATTAGTTCAATGTTAGTTTATAGTATGCAATTATTAATGAGCTTAATGATGTTATCAATGATATATGTTATGCTTACAATGTCAGCTGAATCTGCAAAACGTATTTGTGAAGTATTAGATGAAGAACCAGGTTTAAAAAATCCTGAAACACCAGTTTATGAAGTTAAAGATGGTTCAATTGATTTTAAAGGTGTTTCATTTAAATATTCCAAAAAGGCTGAAGTTAATGCATTAAGCGATGTTGATTTACATATTGATTCTGGTATGACAGTAGGTATCCTAGGTGGTACCGGTTCAAGCAAAACAACTCTTGTTCAACTTATCCCTAGACTTTATGATGTTACAGAAGGCGAGTTATTTGTTGGTGGTATTAATGTTAAAGACTATGATATAGAATCATTAAGAGATGCTGTATCAATGGTTCTTCAAAAGAATTTATTATTTAGTGGCACAATTAATGAAAACCTTCGTTGGGGTAATATTAATGCTACCCAAGAAGAAATCATTGAAGCATGTAAACTTGCTCAAGCTGATGAATTTATATCAACATTCCCAAATGGCTATGAAACACATATTGAACAAGGTGGTACAAATGTTTCTGGTGGTCAAAAACAAAGATTATGTATTGCTAGAGCACTACTTAAAAAACCTAAAATTTTAATTTTAGATGATTCTACAAGTGCTGTTGATATGAAAACTGATGCCTTAATTAGAGAAGGGTTCAAAAAGTATATTCCTGAAACAACAAAAATTATTATTGCTCAAAGAGTTTCATCTGTTATGGATGCGGATTTAATACTTGTTTTAGATAATGGTCGAATCGTTAACGCTGGAACTCATGAAGAGTTACTTCGTGATTCTATTATTTATAAAGAAGTATATGAACAACAAACTAATGGAGGTGATGATAATGAATAATAAAAAGATGAAAATTCATGGTCATCCTCTAAAAAGAACAATTAAACTATTATTTAAATATTATCCAGTTTTAGTTCCAGTTACAATCTTTTGTATTTTATTTAGTGCTGCAGCTGCGGCTATTCCTAATATGTTGACGCAAAAGATTATTGCTGCAATTGAATTTTATCAACCATTTAGAAATTGGGAAGGTGCTTGGAAAGAAATCAGTGGTTTAATTATATTCTTAGTATCTATGTATGTAATTTCTATTATATTAACAGTTTTATATACACAACTATTAGCTATTATTACACAAGGCTTCTTAAGTAAGTTAAGAATTCAAATGTTTAGTGGTATGCAAAACTTACCAATTAAATATTTCGACACTCATAAACATGGTGATATTATGAGTTATTACACTAATGATATAGATACTTTAAGGGAACTAGTATCTGGATCTTTCCCTGCTATTTTAAGAGCTGCGGCCGTAGTAATTTCAGTATTTGGTATTATGATTTATTACAGTATCTATTTAACTTTAATTGTTTTACTAGGCGTTGTCTTTATGTTGATAATTTCTAAGAAGTTTGGTGGCGGTGCTGCTAAGTATATGATTGCGCAACAAAAGTCTATTGGTAAACTTGAAGGATATATTCAAGAATCAATGAATGGCCAAAAAGTAGTTAAAGTATTCAATCGTGAAGAAAAATGTATTGAAGAATTAGAAGATATTAATGAAGAATTAAGAGATGTTTCTTTTAAAGCAAATGCATATGCTAATATTTTAGGCCCAATCATTATGAATATTGGTAATATTTTATATGTTATTATTGCTGTGGTTGGTGGATTATTAATTACTTTAGAGGCTAAAAATATTGGATTAGGTTTATTATTTAATGATACATTTAAAATTTTTGGCATTTCATTTGTTGTTCCATTCCTAAATATGACAAGACAATTCACAAGTAATGTTAACCAATTGTCTCAACAAATTAACTCAATTTTAAGATCACTTGCTGGTGCACAAAGAGTATTCGACTTAATGGATGAAACTCCGGAAGTTGATGAAGGGTATGTTACTTTAGTAAATGCTATTATCAATGAAGATGGTACAATTACAGAAACTACTGAACATACAGGCCGTTGGGCTTGGAAACATCCTCATGGTGATGGTACTATTACTTTCACTGAATTAAAGGGTGATGTTAGAATGCATCAAGTAGATTTTGAATACGAAGAAGGTAAACCTGTTTTACATGACATATCTTTATATGCTGAACCTGGCCAAAAAGTAGCTTTTGTAGGAGCAACTGGTGCAGGAAAAACAACAATTACAAATCTAATTAATAGATTCTATGATATCGCTGATGGAAAAGTTAGATATGATGGTATTAACATTAATAAGATTAAGAAAAGCGATTTAAGAAGATCACTTGGTATTGTTTTACAAGATACAAATTTATTTACAGGTACTGTAATGGACAATATTCGTTATGGTTATCTAGACGCAACTGATGAACAATGTATTGAAGCTGCAAAATTAGCAGGTGCAGATGATTTTATCACAAGATTACCTGAAGGATACAATACGCTTTTAACTAATAATGGTGCTAACCTATCTCAAGGTCAAAGACAATTAATTGCAATAGCACGTGCTGCAGTTGCTGATCCACCAGTTATGATATTAGATGAAGCAACATCTAGTATAGATACTAGAACAGAAGCCATTGTTCAAAAAGGCATGGATAAGTTAATGGAAGGAAGAACTGTTTTTGTAATAGCTCATAGACTATCTACTGTCAAAGATTCAGATGTTATTATGGTTTTAGATCATGGTAGAATTATTGAAAGGGGTACACATGAATCTTTAATTGAAGATAAGGGAACTTATTATCAACTATATACAGGTGCATTTGAACTAGAGTAAAAGGGAAAGAAAACTTTCCCTTTTTTCATTACTTTTTTTGTTTTTTGTAGTATAATGGTTATAAGATTTATTCCGGAGGTAAAATATGGTAAAACATATCGTTTGTTTTAAAATTAAAGAAGAATGTAAAAACAGAATAGAAGAAGCTAAGAATACTCTTCTTAGTATGGTTGGAAATGTACCAATGTTAAGAAAGATTGTTGTTGGTGTTGATTTCTTACATAGTGAAAGAAGTTATGATATTATTTTAGAAACTTGGTTTGATAGCGTGGAAGATTTAAATGACTATCAAAATGATCCATATCATTGTAGTGTTGTAAAAAAATTAATGCACGAAATTAGAGAAGCTAGTGTAGCTATTGATTATTTTGAAGAATAATTTGATAAAATTAACTAACTTGTTATAGAAATTTTCTATAATAAGTTTTTTATATTATAAAATTGTGATAAAATAATACAGAAGGAGGTTAATTATGGAAAAAATTAAAAATATAATACTAAAATTATTATATCCACATTGGCTAATTACGTTTTTAACCTCAATATTAAGTGTTGTAGGACTTGTGTTAGTTTTTAAAAATCATATTGAATATAGTTTAATTGCAATATTGTCTTATATTATTTCATTTTATTCATTGGTTGTTATTGTTTTATTTTTTATCAAGTATGGTCCAAAAATTTATAAAAAAATCGTAACTTCTTTAATGAAAAATAAATATATTTATAAGTTTTATCATGATTTAACATTTAAAACAAATGTATTATTGTATAGTGCTTTAGCGATTAATTTATCATTTGTTGTGTATAAATTAACTACAGGTATTTTATATAACTCTATTTGGTTTATTGTTTTGGCATTATATTATTTACTACTTGTGATTATAAGAATTAGACTTGTTGTATTTACTTCAATTAATAAAATCGGCAAGAATTTAATCGCAGAACATAAACAAGCAATTAAAAGTTCATTAACATTGTTATTATTAAATATTAATTTAATTTTTATTTTGATCTTAGTAATCATATATGGTGAAAAATATGTTTTCCCTGGGGTATTAATTTACATCATGGCTTTTTATACTTTTTATTCAGTTATTTCTAGTTTAATTAATATGATAAAGTTCAGAAAATATAAAAGCCCGGTTATTTCTACATCACGTATTGTTTCAATGGCTGCATCATTAATTATGTTATTAGGTTTAGAAACAGCTTTATTAGCTGAATTTAATGTTGACAATGATAATTATTTTAATCAAATTATGATTGGAGCAACTGGAATTATAATTGCATTAACGATTTTAGGATTATCTTTATATAAAATAATTAAATCAGTAAGATATCTAAAAAAGATAAAAAAAGCAGAATTATAAAAAGTAAAAACATATTGTTTTTACTTTTTTTGCAATTTAAGACATTTATTAACAATCTTTGATTATTTTGTGTTATAATATTTATGATAATTATTAATATGGAGGATTTTATTGTGTCTAATGTAATATTGTTTATTGCTGGTTTAGGTACTTTCTTAATTGGATGCAAATTATTATCAGATAATATTGAAGTTCTTGCTAATAGAGGATTAAAAAAATTATTTAATAAAAGTAGTAAAAGTAAAATTGTAGGTGTTGGTATTGGTGCTGCAACAACAGCTGTTGTACAATCATCATCAGCAACAACAGTTCTAGTTGTAGGTTTTGTTAATGCTGGAGTTATGAGTTTATTTCAAGCTGCAACTGTTATTATGGGTGCTAATATTGGTACAACAATTACCGCACAAATTGTCGCATTAAAATCTTTTGATGTTTCAATGTATGCTATGGCTTTGGCTGCTATAGGTATATTTATTAATATGCTTGGTAAAACGGATAAAGTAAAGGTTTTAGGGATTGCACTTGCTGGTTTAGGCTTGATTTTTATTGGGCTTGAATCAATGTCAAACGCTATGGAATATCTTAAGAGTGAATCAACTATTATTCAAGATACTCTTTCTAAAGTTTCTAATCCTTTAGTTTTAGTTATCTTGGGTGCTATTATAACTGCAATTGTCCAATCATCTTCAGCTGTAACATCAATCGTAATTACTATGGTTGGTACAGGTTTAGTGATTGGTAATGGAGGTAATAGTGTTTTATATGTTGTACTTGGTACAAATATTGGTACATGTATTACAGCTCTTTTATCCTCAATGGGTGCAACAGCAAATGCTAAGCGTGCCTCTTTCATTCATTTCTTATTTAACTTTTTAGGTTCAATTATATTTACAATTATTTTATTATTGTGGCCAAGTTTTATGGATGATGTTTTATGTCGAATGTTTAAACATAGTACGACACAAATTGCTATGTTCCATACATTCTTTAATGTTATTTGCACAATAATTTTCTTACCATTAACTAGTGTTTTAGTTAAAATATCAGAAAAGGTTATTAAAGATAAAAAAGACATTAAAAAACAACTTATCAAGATGGACGAAAGAATGTTACAGTATCCTTCTGTTGCTTTAGGACAATTGACTAAAGAAATTTCTGTAATGAGTTTCGAAGCAATGAATGTATTAAATATGTCTATTGAAGATTTTTTATCAAAACAAGAAGAAAACAAAGAAAAAATTAAAAAGATTAATGGTAAACTAGAACTGATGGGTAAAGAAATTATTTCATACTTAGTAACAATTTCTAGTTTGAATATTTCTTTAAATGAAGAAAAGATGATTTCCGCATTCCATCATAACTTAAATGATATTCTTCGTATTGGTGAACTTGCGGATAATATTACAAAATATACTTCATCGGTTGTAAAGGATGGATTAGAATTTTCTTCTAAAGTTATTGAAGAAATTGGTAAAATGCAAAACCTAATCAATGAGTTATATAGATTAACTAATATGACTTTTAATTCTAGAAAACTAGACTTAATTGATGAAATTAACAGTATTGAAGATCAAATTGATAATATGAGAGCAACTTTAATTGCAGATCATTTAGATAGATTAAAAGCAGGTAAATGTCAACCTCAAAGTAGTGGTGTCTTTATTAACTTGGTTAATAATTTAGAACGTGCAGCCGACCATATTACGTTTATTGCAGAATCAGTATAGGAAGACTTATGAAAAAAATAATATTTTTGGTAGTTATTTTATTAAACATTATTTGTCTTTCATCATGTCAAGAAGATGATGAAATTAGATTTTTAGAAAGACCCCTTAATACCAATATGGAATATTGGATTACTCAAGATATGACAGGTCGTGATTTAATTGGACATTGGATGATTGAAGAACAAGAAAACTTTAAAAAGTTTTATAGTATTGAGTATATTCCATATGAACTTAATGGCGAAATTATTTATCCACAACGATATGTTATATATGAGGTATCACCATACCCAACAAAAGATAGTGATGATCACCATATTACTAAAGTTTATATAACAGATTTGACTGTTGATGTCTATGGAATTAATTTAACTAACTCATTTAAAGAATTTGATAAGGCTTTAAAGGATGCTGGATTTGACATTGTCAAAAAGAATAGAGAACGTCATATTGCTAAAATGGATAATATAACAGTATATTTTTGTAAAGATTATATTGAAATTACTGCAGAAGCAAAATAAAAAGGAAAGATATTCTTTCCTTTTTTTCTTCCTTATTATATAGTAATAATTATTAATTTTGAACTGATAGATTATGATAACAAAATTGAGCTATTTCATCAACTGATTCTTGCATACCATTTTCCATCCAATAAATAACTGTATTGACAATTGCTCCTGCCCACATTAATCTTAAGTATTTAGTTTCAGGAGATGTTTTTTTATTTTGTAGTAACATATCGGTAATAACAGATAAGTATTCATATTTAAAACCTGATTTAAAAATGGTGGTTAAATAGAATTTATTATCATAAGCACCTTGAAATAATTTTCGATACCAGTCTACTGAAATATTTTCCGTAAATGGAGTACCAATACTATTAATTATGTAATAAGTTTGTGTATGTATTAAATCCTTTAATAAGTCATTTAAAGTTTTATAGTTGTTATAGAAAGACACTCTAGATACGCCAGCTATTCTACATAACTCTGTTATAGAGATTACATCAAATTTTTTCTTATCCATTAAAATAACTAGAGCTTTTTGTAAACTTTCCTTGACTGTTTTATTGATTTCTCCATTGCTTTTTTTGAAAACTGACATTACAATTTCACCTCGTTTGTAAGTCTATAAAATTAGTTATAATTGTTTTCTATTATTTTAAAGGAAAATAATTTATAGTAATGTATAACTTAATTTGTAGTTTACTAATATATTTTATCTCAATATTTTTTTAGTGTCAAATAATTGAGACTACTAATTTTTGGAAAAATAACTATTTTTTTCTTTTGTATTCTTAGTGAAATAATGATATAATAAAATATATGAACTGAGGTATCTAATATGAAAAAATACTTAACTTTTATTATTTTATTACTTTTATTCGTAGTTGGCTGTGATAATCCTAAAGATGTTGATCACGATTGTTTTTTAAACCAATCTGAATGGATAGATAAAATACCTTTTACTTGTAGTGAAGAAGGTATTCAAATAACTATTTGTAAGGTGTGTAATAAAGAATTAGATTCTAGAGTTATCACCAAAGAGCATGAATATGTTGAAAAGTTATTAAGAGAAAGAACTTGTCTTATAGATGGTCAATCAATCTTTACGTGCATTCATTGTGGTGAATATTACTATGTAAATGATTATGCAATAGGTCATATTAGAAGTGATATCGAAATTATCAAAGAAGCAACAGATACTACTCTTGGAAAAAAGCAAGTAAAATGTGCAACATGTGGAATTATTTATAAAGAATTTGGCTATGTTAATAACGGCTATCATAAAAATGGTAAACTAAGTGTTAAAGGTAGAGATCTAGTTAATCAGTTTGGCGAAAAATATCAATTATTTGGTTTAAGTACTCATGGTATACAATGGTTTAGTCGATATGTTAATTTTGATACTATTTGTTCAATTCAAGAAAACTTTGGTAATAATATAATACGATTTGCCTTTTATACAGATGAAGCTGGATATTGTAGTGGTAATGTATCAATTCAAAAAAGTATGTTAGAAACACTTCATAGAGGAATTGAAATTGCGACTGAGCTTGGTCTTTATGTTATTGTAGATTGGCATATGGTAGGAGCAACTAATCCTTTGGATAAGAATCCATTAACTTATTTAGATGAAGCTAAAGAATTTTTCAGTTATATCTCAGAGTATTACAAAGATCAGGATAATATTTTGTATGAAATAATGAATGAGCCAAATGGAAAAACTACTTGGGATGATTGTAAAAAGTATGCAAATGAAGTTATCCCTTGTATTAGAAAGAATACTGATGCAATTATTTTAGTTGGAAATCCTAGATGGACAGCAGATTTAAACTCTGTAATGAATAGTCCACTTGTAGGTTATGAAAATATTATGTATACTTATCATTTTTATGCTGCTGACCATAGAAGAACTACACAAGTAGAAAATGCATATGATGCGGGATTCCCAGTTTTTATTAGTGAATTTGGTTTTATGAATTCTGATGGTGATGGTAATATTAGTACTACTAATGGTGAAAACTGGAAGAAGGTTTTGGATTCTAGAAATATTAGTTATGTTGCTTGGAATATATCTAATAGTAAAGGTTCTGCATCTATTTTCAAACATAATTCTGTTGATTTAGTTGATGTAAGTGATGCTAATTTAAAAACTTGGGGTATTTATTTAAAAAATTGGTACAGAACAAAATCTGGTTTAAATAATTTAGAATAAATGAAGGAATTCTTTATGATAGAAAATTTAGTTAGATATGACATAAATGAAGGAGTGAAACTTTTTAGAAATGATCCTTCAGCAATCTTATTAGATGTAAGAAGAGTTGATGAATATGAGAGTATTCATATTCTAGGTAGCATTAATATTCCAGTAGAAACTATAGAAAAAGCAATAGACATTTTAAAAGATAAAGAACAAATCATTTATGTTTATTGTAGAAGTGGTGTACGTAGTTTAAAGGCGGCTGATGCATTAATTAAAATGGGTTATAAAAACGTTATTGAAATCGGTGGTATCATTGATTTTTTAGGAGAAACAATTAAAAAAAGAGTCACGTAATAATTGCGTGACTTTTATTTTGTTTTTTTGTAGTTAGTTTTATTTGCATAAATAATGTGGTTGTGGTAAAATTTTAAAGTTTTGAAATACAAAAGGAGATGAAATAATGTTTGTATTAATAATAGTTATTACAACTATTTTATTAATGATATTATCACTATTATTTTTTCCTAAAATTAGAGTTAAACATATCACATTAGATAGTTATTATCTCATTACGGTTTTGGGAGCATTAGTATTACTTATTTTTGGGAGTATTGATGTAATAGAAGTTAAAGATATTTTCACAAAGAATGATGGCATGAATCCAATTCAAATTATAATCTTATTTATGTCGATGGCTTTCCTATCCATATTTTTAGATAAAGTAGGATTATTTAATTATTTAGCATGTAAGGCAGCATTGAAGTTTAAAAACACACAAGTATCCCTTTTTTTAGCTTTATTTATTTTAATATCAATTCTTACGGTTTTTACCTCTAATGATATTATTATTTTAACATTCACTCCTTTTATTTGTTATTTTTGTAAGAATACTAAAATTAATCCTATTCCTTATTTAATAGGCGAGTTTTTTGCTGCAAATACTTTAAGTATGACATTAATTATTGGTAATCCAACTAATATTTATATAGCTACTAATGCGCATATTACTTTTTTTGAATATTTTCACAAAATGTTTATTATAGGTATATTAAGTAGTATTTTATTATGTGTAATACTATTGTTAGTGTTTAAGAAGACTTTATCTAAACCCATAACAACTATTAATCAAGAAACACATATAGAATCGAAATTCTTATTAATTGTAGGGTTAGTTCATCTATTAAGTTGCACTATTTTAATGGCTATTAGTAATTACATAAATCTAGACATGCATTTAGTATCCTTATTTTTTGCGTTATCTTTAATAATGTTCACGCTTGTCTATATGATTGTTAAAAAAGAAAAGTCGAATATTATTATTAAAAGTATACATGATTTACCATTTGCATTTATTCCTTTTTTGTTATCAATGGTAATACTAATTACGTCTTTATCAAAAACTGAATATGTGATTATGTTTGCAGAAGCTTTAGCAAATTCTAATAATTCAGTGGTTTACGGAATTTCAAGTTTATTTTTAGGAAACGTTTTGAATAATATCCCAATGAGTATATTATATTCTGAAATTTTCCATAACTCACAAGCTAATATTAATTCTATTTATGCTGTTATCGCGTCTTCTAACTTATGTGCACTAATTACTCCGCTAGGATCACTTGCTGGTATGATGTTTATAAGTTTAGTTAAAAAACAAGATATTAATTTTAACTTTTTTAAATTTGTAAAATATGGATTTGTTGGTGTAATCGTTGCTGCATTTTCTTTAGTTTTGATAATTATATTATAAAAAAAGTAGGTATAATACCTACTTTTCTTCTACTTTGTTTGATTGTTCATTTTCTCTTTTTTTGTTGATAAAGTATAAAACAGTATCAAAAGAAACGACACTTATATTAATAATATAAAAAATTAATACATAACTAATATTATTTGAAATAATTTTTCCTAAAATACCAGCAATGTAGCCTAAAATTATGGCAAATAAGAAAACAACACTTTTACCTTTAGTTGATTTTGAGGTTAAACTTTTATATACTGATATCGGCCAAGATATACCAAAACAGATTAACATAATACTTTCAAATGCAGTTGCCCAAGCAAGATTAACATCAAAAATAAATAAATTCTCTAAAAACACTAACATAACTATCTCCTTTTTTAATATTGTATCATATAATTGAAAAAAAAGTATAAATTATGTTATAATATTATAGAACTTTAATATAGAGGCTTTTATTATGACAAGAAAAGATTTAGCTGTTAGTTATTTTATGGAAGGATATGCTTGTTCACAAGCTGTATTAATGGCGTTTAAAGATTATATTGATTTAGATGAAGAAACGATTTTGAAGATTTCTTTACCATTTGGTGGAGGGGTTGGCAGATTACGTTTAACTTGTGGTGCTTTTAGCAGTATTTGTATGATTGTTGGCTTAATGTTTGCTAAAAATGAAATCAGTGAAAATAATAAAGTTTTAACATATCAAAAAGTTCAAGAATTATCAAAACGTTTTGAAGAAAAAATGGGTACCATCAATTGTAAAGAATTATTAGAAAAAGCCTCACTTAATGTAGAAATAGGTGGAAAACCCGAACATAGAAATCAAGAATATTACAAAAAAAGACCATGTGCAAAAATTGTATATCAAGCAGTAGAGGTTTTAGAGGAATATTTAGAATCAATAAAATAATTAATTCCTAATAGGTGATTTTATGGAAAAAAATAATATTATAGAAAATTATGGTTGTTATATATTTAATGATGAAGTAATGAAAGAAAGATTACCTAAAAATATTTATGAAGAATTTCATAAATCATTAAATAATAATGAACCCCTTTCAAAAAAATGCTCAGATATTATTGCGGATGCAATGAAAAATTGGGCAATTGAAAAGGGTGCAACTCATTTTACACATTGGTTTGCTCCATTAACTGGTTTAACTGCAGAAAAACATGATTCTTTTTTAGAGTTAGTTGAAGACAAACCAATTTTAGATTTTAATGGTAAACTTTTAAGAAAAGGAGAAACTGATGCTTCATCTTTTCCTTCAGGAGGATTACGTGCTACATTTGAAGCAAGAGGTTACACAGCTTGGGATTGTACATCACATGCTTTTGTAAAAGATGGTTCGTTATATATACCTACACTATTTTATTCATATACCGGTGAATCTTTAGACAATAAAACCCCTTTGTTAAAATCGTGTGATGCTTTAAACAAAGCGGCAATTAGACTTTTAAACTTATTGGGTTTTCAAGATGTTACAAGTGTAACTTCTTTTGTCGGTAGTGAACAAGAATATTTTTTAGTGCCAGAAGAATTTTTTGAAAAAAGATTGGATTTAAAATTAACTGGTAGAACATTATTTGGAGCGCATCCTTCGAAAGGTCAAGATTTTGAAGGACACTATTATGGCTATTTAAATAGTAAAGTAGCAAACTTTATGAAAGAACTAGATAGTGAACTTTGGAAATATGGTATTCCAGCTAAAACTAAACATAACGAAGCCGCACCGGCTCAACATGAATTAGCTTGTATTTATCGTAAAGTTAACACTACAACTGATAATAATCATTTACTAATGCAATTAATGCAAGATATTGCAAAAAAACATGGTTTAAGATGCTTATTACATGAAAAGCCATTTGATGGTGTAAATGGGTCTGGTAAACATAATAATTGGTCAGTTGTAACTAATACTAAAATAAATTTATTTAATCCAGGAATTGATCCTATTAATAATTTAGCTTTTATTGCAACATTAGCATGTTTGGTAAAAGGTGTTGATGAATATGCTGATTTATTAAGACTAAGTATTGCAACTGCTGGGAATGATCATCGTTTAGGAGGTAATGAAGCTCCTCCTGCAACTATATCAATGTTTTTAGGTGAACCAATTAATAATTTGATTGATGCTTATATTAATGATTTACCAATTGTAGAAAACAAAAATACAAGATTCCAAACAGGAGTATTAGTTATCCCTGATTTTAAAAAAGATAGTACAGATAGAAACAGAACATCACCGTTTGCTTTTACAGGAAATAAGTTTGAGTTTAGGGGTGTCGGTTCTTCACAATCAATTGCAATTGCTAATACAATGTTGAATTCTATTTTAGCATACACAATGGAAGAAATGGCCAATGAAATTGAAAGTGGTAAAACTATTAATGCTATTATTAAAGATTATTTTAATAACCATCGTAGAGTAATTTTTGAAGGAGATGGATACTCTAATGTATGGGAAAAAGAAGTTAAGGAAAGAAATTTGTCAAATAAGAAAAACACAGTTGATGCGATTCAAGTTTTAAAAGATGACAAAATTACTAAACCTTTAACATCCCTTGGAGTTTTAAGTGAAGCTGAACTTTTATCTCGTTATGAAATAATGTTAGATAATTACTCTAAAACAATTCAAGTTGAAGCTGCAACTGCTTTAAAAATTGCTAAAAATCAAATATTCCCTGCTTGTTTAGAATATTTAAATAAACTTTCAATTGTGTCTTTAAATGTTGAAGGTAATAAACTTGATAACTCATACCTAAAAGAAGAATTAAATGAAATTAATGATTTAATTAAAAATATGAAAAAAGCAATAAAACTATTAGAAGATTCTTTGCATAAGGTATTGTTAATTAAGGGTAACGATTATAATAAAGCAATAATATATAAAGATGAAGTATTAGCTTCAATGTCCAATTTGAGAAAAATAGTAGATACTTTAGAAAATAAAGTAGATAGTAAATGTTGGCCTGTGCCTACGTATACTGATATTTTATTTGGTGTCAATTAAGAAGGAGGTCAATATGTTAACTGATTTAGAGATTGCTCAACAAGCAAAAATTAAAAAAATTATAGATATAGCCAAAAAAGTTAACTTAACAATCGATGATTTAGAATTATATGGCAATTATAAAGCTAAAATTCATTTAGATAAATTAAATTCAGATCGTAAAGATGCGAAACTAATTTTAGTTACTGCAATTAATCCGACTCCTGCTGGAGAAGGAAAATCTACAACTACTATTGGATTAGCAGATGCAATGAATATAATTGGTAAGAATACTGTTGTTGCTTTAAGAGAACCAAGTTTTGGCCCTGTGTTAGGAGTGAAAGGTGGCGCAGCAGGTGGCGGTTATGCTCAAGTAATTCCAATGGAAGATATTAATTTACATTTTACTGGCGATTTACATGCAATTACTACTGCAAATAATGCAATATGTGCTATGTTAGATAATCATATTCAACAAGGAAATGAATTGAATATCGATCCTACTCGCATTATTTTACATCGATGTTTAGATATGAATGATAGAGCATTACGTAATGTCATTGTTGGTCTTGGTGGAAGCAGTAATGGTGTGCCAAGAGAAGATCATTTCGACATTACTGTAGCATCTGAGGTTATGGCAATTCTTTGTTTGTCTAATTCTTTAGATGATTTTAAAACAAGAATTGGTCGTATGGTGGTTGCTTACACATATGATAAAAAACCAGTTACCGTTAATGATTTAAAAGCTACTGGTGCGGTTACTCTAATTATGAAAGATGCCTTAATGCCGAATCTTGTTCAAACATTGGAACATACACCTACTTTAATTCATGGTGGACCATTCGCTAATATTGCACATGGCTGTAATTCAGTAATTGCTACTAAGACAGCATTAAAAATGGCTGATTATGTAGTAACTGAAGCTGGTTTTGGTGCTGATTTAGGAGCAGAAAAATTTTTAGATATCAAATGTAGAATGGCTGATTTACATCCATCATGTGTGGTAATTGTTGCCACTATTAGAGCGTTAAAAATGCATGGTGGTGTTGATAAGAAAGATCTTGCTTTAGAAAATGTTGGAGCTTTATTATCTGGTATTAAAAACTTAGAAAAACATATCGAAAATATATCTAAATATCATCTTCCATATGTTGTTGCAATTAATAGATTTAATAGTGATACTGATAACGAAGTTGAAGCTTTAGCAAATTGGGCTAAAGAACACAATCATCCGGTTGCTTTATCGGAAGTATTTGCTAAAGGTGGAAAAGGTGGTATTGAACTTGCTGAAAAAGTAGTAAAAGAAATTGAACTACATGATGGGTCAACTACATTTAAGCCAATTTATGATGTTAATATGTCTATTAAAGATAAAATTACTACTATTTGTAAAGAAATATATGGAGCAGATCAAGTTGAGTTTACTACTAATGCTAAAAATCAAATGGCTGCATTAAAACGTAATGGTTGGGATAAATTGCCTATTTGTATTGCAAAAACACAATACTCATTATCAGACAATCCAAAACTATTATCAAGACCAACAGGATTTACTGTTACAATTAGAGATTTAAAACCGTCAATCGGGGCAGGTTTTATTGTAGCATTAAGTGGGGATATTATGACTATGCCTGGATTACCAAAAGAACCAGCTGCTAATAAAATGGATGTAGTTGATGGCAAAGCAATTGGATTATTCTAATAAAAAAAAGTAACACTTCAGAAAAGTGTTACTTTTTATTTTAGAAAGTTTTTGATAGCATTTAGTGACTCATCACTAATGTCGTGCTCAATTTTACAAGCATCTTCATGTGCAATTTCTTTATCAACACCTAGTTTAATAAAAAAATTTGTTAATACAATATGGCGATTATAAACGTTTTGTGCAATTTCTCTACCTTTATTCGTTAAGTTTATGTAGTTGTTTGCATCAACTGTAATTAAACCATTTTCTTTAAAGTTTTTGATTGCTCGGTGAACACTTTGTTTAGTTAATTTCATGCTATTAGCAATATCTATTGTACGTAAATTATTAATTTCTTTTTTTAAGATTAGGATTTTTTCTAAATAGTCTTCTGCAGATTTATAAAGTTTCATATATAACCTCGTTATTAATTTGATTATAACATAATAAGAAAAAAAATAAAATTATATTATTAAAAAAATTGACATTAGAAGCTAAAAATGATAAAATATTTTAGTAAGCATTTGCTTACTTAATTTTTGAAAGGAGGTAAGCCTAGGCTTACTATTATATATGAAACATAAATTGAAAATAGGACAATCTGGACATTTGAGTGATTTACACTTAGGACAAAAGGCAAAAATATTAGGTGTACATAATCACAATAAAGTAGTTCGTAGACGATTATTAGATATGGGAATCACAACAGGGGTCATAGTGGAAGTTAAAAAGATTGCTCCACTAGGAGATCCTGTAGATATTAAATTAAGAGGTTATGAACTTTGTGTTAGAAAAAGTGATATGGCAGAAATAGATATCGAGGTGATTGAATAATGAAAATAGCATTAGTTGGTAATCAAAATAGTGGCAAAACTACACTCTTTAATTTGTTAACTGGCACGAATCAAAAAGTTGGTAACTGGCCTGGTGTTACTATTGAAAGAAAATCTGGTAACATTAAAGGAACAGATTTCGAACTTGTAGACTTACCAGGTATTTATTCATTATCACCATATACACAAGAAGAAGTTGTTTCTAGAGATTATGTAATAAATGAAAAACCAGATATTATTATAAATATCGTCGATGCTACTAGCATTGAAAGAAGCATGTATCTAACAACTCAATTATTAGAACTTGATACAAAAGTTATTGTTGCTCTTAACATGGCAGATGAACTTGAAAAGAAGGGTATTCATATTGATGTTGAAAAACTATCAAGTGTATTGAACACAAGTGTTGTTAAAATTTCAGCATTAAAAAATACTGGAATTGATTCTTTAATTGATTTGATTAAGAATGATAGTGCTTTAGAAAACAAACATAATAGAATTTACGCAAACGAAATCGAAGATTTTTTAGATAGTTTAAACCTAGAATCAAACCATAAAAGATTTATTGGTGTTAAAGTATTTGAAAAGGATGAAAAGTATTCATTCTTAGTTACACCCACAATTTTAGAACAAATTAAGAAGATTGAAGATAGTTATGGCTATGATTCAGAAGAAATTATAGCAAATCAAAGATATGAATATATTGTTGATATTAAGGAAAAAAGTGTAGTTACTGAACCTAAAAAAGTAACCATAACTGATAAATTAGATAAAGTATTTTTAAATAAATTTGCTGCAATACCAATTTTTGCATTTATTATGTTTTGTATTTATTATTTATCAGTTGGTGTTGTCGGCTCGTGGACAGTTGATCTAGTTGATGGAACAATTGGTACTATTTCTGAATGGTTTGGGGGAGTACTAGAAGGATGGAATGCATCTGGTTGGGTAATAAGTCTTGTATGTGATGGTATTATTGCTGGTGTTGGTGCAGTTCTTAACTTTATTCCTCAATTAATTATTTTATTTATTTGTATATCAATTTTAGAAACTACAGGCTATATGTCTAGAATTGCTTTCTTTTTAGATAGAGTATTTAGAAAATTTGGCTTAAGTGGAAAAAGTTTAATTCCATTTATTGTAGGATCAGGATGTTCTGTTCCAGGGATTATGTCTGCGCGTACTGTAGAAGACGATGATGAAAGAAGAATCACAATTATGTGTACTCCTTTTATACCTTGTTCTGCAAAATTACCTATTATTGCATTATTTGCAGGTGCATTTTTCCCAAAAAATTCTGGTTTAATTACAGTTTCACTATATTTCTTGGCAATTATTATTATTTTAGTTTCATCATTAATTATGAAGAAATTTTTCTTTAAAGGAAATCCTTCTTCATTTATATCAGAATTACCAGAATATAGATTACCGTCTTTTAAATATGTATTTAGAGATGTATTTGATAAAACAATTGCTTTCTTTAAAAGAGCTGGTACAGTAATTCTTTTATGTTCTGTTATTGTTTGGGCTATGTTATCATTCACATGGAAAGCAGAATATATTGAAGTTGAATGTGATAATACTATTGATTTTGTAAATCTAGAATTGATTGCATTGCTAAATGGGGTAGATTATTCAAAAGAGGCAATTGAATCTGGTGATACAGTAGCTACATTATCTTTTGATGATAGAGGATTTTTATATGTAAGTTTTGGTGTATTAAATGAAGAAGAAACTTATGATTTCACAGATAAAATTTTAGTTCCAGGGGTTAGTGAACAAGTTTTAGAAAAATTGAGTAATAATAATGATCCAAGAAAGAGTTTGGTAGTTAATGCAAATGATGGTGTAATTAACTATGGTTATTCTTTAACAATTGAGAACAGTATTTTAGCCTCTGTTGGTAAGGCATTTTCATGGATTTTCTATCCAATATTTGGTGAACTAAATTGGGGTGCTACAGTGTCTGCTGTTCAAGGTCTAGTTGCTAAAGAACAAGTAGTTAGTTCTATGGCTATTATCGCAGGACTTGATGAAAGTGTAGATAGTGGAAACTTAATTTTTGGTTCAAAAATGTTTAGTGGTATTAATGGCTTAAGTGCTTATGCGTTTATGGTATTTAACTTATTCTCAGCTCCTTGTTTTGGTGCTATTGGTGCTATGAAACGTGAACTAGGTTCTAGACGTAAAATGTTAGTTGCTATAGCTTTTCAAACAGGACTTGCATGGTTACTTGCATCATTAATTTTTGGCATTGGTAGCCTAATCGCATTAATCTAAAGGTACATTTATGATTTTACAATTAACATTAACAGACGGGATTATTTTGGGGATAATAGCAATCATTCTTAGCCTAATAATTTATTTTTCCTTTTATAAGAAAAAAGATGATCCATGTAAGGGTTGTCCATATGCCAAAAAATGTAATTCAAAAGAAGAATGTACAACTAAAAAGATGTAAATATTTGTTATTTACATCTTTTTTTGTTTAATATTTGCATATATATGAAGAAAATTATATAATAAAAGTAATATATTAAGAAGGTGATATTGTGAATAATAAATTAATTTATCTCGCAAAAAATTATGATTTAGTAGTTGGTGATAAATTTGAACTATTTTACCGTGGTATTATTAAATCAATGAATCCATATAAATACTATATTTATGTAAATTGTCCAAAGGGAAGACCATTCCCAAGATACTATACATTTACGCCTAGTGTTGATGATTGTGGTGATTATCCTCTTACTGTTTCTTTATATGATGATTATCATAATTTAATTGAAACTGCCACAACGAATCTACATGTTGTAAATCCTATTAAGCCAAATAAAAAATTAAATATTTTATGTTTTGGTGATTCTTTAACTTTTAATGGTGTGTGGCCATATGAAGGATTTAGAAGATTTACAAAACAAGAAGGTGAACCGGTTGGCCTTGGTTTTAGTGAAACTTTAAATTTCATAGGTACAATGAAAAAAGAAGAAGTTGGTTATGAAGGCTATGGTGGTTGGCAATGGCGTCACTTTGTAAAAAATGAAGCTGTCTCTACTACATCATCAGTTTGGGTAGAGGTTGAAGAACATAAGTTGGATGAAAATGATCAACATAGTGTTTGGAAGTCTAACAATTTATTATGGGTTTTAGAATCAATTGAAAATAATAAATTAAAATTTAAACGTGGAGTAGGAAATTATTCTTGTTTACCTACGATTGGTGATTCTTTTGAAAATGTAGAAGGTGGAATTCATAAAGATGATATTTCAGTTAAAAAATTCTATTTTGAAAAAGGTAATCCTTTCTATGATGAGTCAATAGACGGACCAAATTTTAAAAAATATTGTGTAGATAATGGTTTTGAAGGAATTGATTATGTTTATATTTTATTGACATGGAATGGTCAATATGTACCTTATAACAATGATTTTTCACACTATGAACCTTTTATTAAAAGTATTCTAGATAGAATTCATGTTGACTATCCAGAAGCTTTAGTTAGATTAATTGGTGTACAAAGCCCATCAATTGATGGAGGAATTGCTAGTAACTATGGTGCTAGTGGTCCGTACTCAGATGTATTTGGTGATTTAACAACTGTTTATAATTATAATAAATATTTAGAAGAATTGGTTTCAGATGAAAAATATTCATCATATTGTCGCTACATTGATATGAAAGCTCAATTTGATGTAGAATATAATATGCCAAGTACATTAATGAAAGTAAATAATCGAAGTGATGATGTAGAACGAATTGGTACAAATGGTGTACATCCAACGATGGCAGGGTATTTACAAATTGGAGATGTATTCTATCGTGCATTAGTTGCAGATATTGAAAAAAATAATAAATAGGAGGCTAATATGGCAACAAATAAAGAAAGAGCATTTGAATTATTAAATCAAATTAGTTATGTAAGGGTAACTGGAACAAAAGAAGAAGAAAGATGTGCAAATCAATTACTTGATTATTGTAAATCATATGGTGTAGATTGTGAAATCGAAACATTTGAAATTGATATGCCAAATATTAAAAAGGCTTCATTAGAAATTAAAGGTGTAGAAACTTTTAATGTAACTTGCGAAGGTATTGGAAATAGTGGCGTAACTAGTGAAGAAGGAATTAGCGCTCCACTTTGTTATGTCGAAAATGTATTAGATGCTAATATCTTAGATGTAAAAGACAAAATAGTATTAATTAGTGGACCTGTAAAACCTGATCAAATGAAAAAAATGCATGAATTAGGTGCTCTAGGATATATTCAAATATTTGGTTCAATTTATGACCCTGAAGAAATGTGGCCTGAAATTAGAACTAGAAATATAAAATATAAACCTGGTGAAGAAATTAATTTTCCTGGTGTGGTAATTCATATTAATGATGCAGAAAAGATTTTAAGATCAAATCCTGAAAGCGTAAAAATAATTTTAAGACAAGAACTAAATTCTAAAGGAGTATCTAGAAATGTTATCGCAACAATTCCAGGTACTGAAAAAAAAGAAGAAGTAGTAGCATTTACTGCTCACTTTGATTCTGTTATTTATTCGAATGGTGCTTGGGATAACGCTACTGGTTCTGTTACAATAATGGAATTAATGCATTATTTCTTAGTAAATAAACCAAAGAGAACTTTAAAATTCATTTGGTGTGGTGCGGAAGAAATTGGTTTAAAAGGTTCAAAAGATTATGTTGAAAAACATAAAGATGAATTAAAGAATTATGTGTTTAATATTAACGTAGATATGACAGGTGTTTTACTTGGATTTGATATTGCCGTTTGTTCTTGTGAAGAAGCTACTGCGAAATATATTGATTACTTAGGAAAAATTGAAGGTTTCCCTATTTCTACAAAAGTTGATATGTATTCTTCTGATTCAACATCATTTGCTGTAGCAGGTATTCCAGCTGTTACATTTGCTCGTCTTGCTCCTCAAGGAGGTGCAACTATCCATTCAAGACGCGATATTATGGATCGTCTTGACCCACAAGCGTTTATCAACACAGTTAACTTTATGGCTAGTTTTTCTGAAAAATTAATAAACTCTAAAGTTTTCCCAGTATCAAAACAAATGCCAAAAGATCTTGCAGAGAAAATGGATAGAATGAAAAAAATGTTAGCTGAAATGGATCCTAAGAAAGAAGAATTAAAAAAAGAAGATAAAAAAGAAGAAGAAAAGAAATAAGAAGTTGCCCAAACTTCTTATTTTTTTTCATATTATTATCATATTCCTTGCTATTTAATAAAAAAAAGAGTATAATTAAAAAGTAAAAATTAAATGGTCCGTTGGAGAAGTGGCTTAACTCACATGCCTTTCACGCATGCATTCACGAGTTCGAATCTCGTACGGATCACCATTTTGAAACGTTAGGTTTGATACAATTATCAAGCCTTTTTTTATTGCTTTTTTAAGGGTTCAAGTCCCACCGTATAGGAATTTAAAGCGGATTTCATTTATAAAATCTCTGCATTTTTAGAATATTTTATTGATTTGTTATAACCTATTCATTAAACGATTTGAGTGGGTGGTTTCATTATTAAACGATTTGATAGGGTGGTTTCAATAATTAAACGATTTACTTTTTAACTAAAAAAATCATTATTTTTGTGGTATACTTATATTAAGTAGAAAAAGGTGACATAATGGATAATTATAAAGAAAATAAAGAGATTGTTCTTTTGAAAGTGGAGTCTTTTTTGTTGTCTTGTATTAATGGACATTTTAGTTATTTTTTGATATAATTTATATGGTTAAAATTGACTGATAAATTAGAATTAATCGATTAGTAGGTGACTTAATTATGAAGAAAGTTTTAAATAATTATTCAAGTAAAAATGACATTAATATTAGACAAATAGTTGCATATAAAGATAATGTATTAGAAATTGAAGAATATATAGAAGGATTTAGTAAAGAAGATACAATGAATATAATGAGTGTTACTAAATCTATAACATCTTTATTAATTGGTATTGCAATTGATAAAGGATTTATAAAAAGTGTTGATGATAAAGTGATGAATTATTATAAAGATGTTTATACTCCTAAAAGAGGAGAAAAAACTATTTATGATATAACAATTCAACACATTCTTACTATGACGGCACCATATAAAGGGAAAAGTGAACC
>JAFVWY010000020.1 GCA_017501465.1 Bacilli bacterium | reverse complement strand
TTGCCACGGTAATCTTCACTTACAAACAAAGTAGATATCCATGGAAAAATCTCTGGCAATGGGTAATAATCAGATTTCATGATGGTCGTCATTCCAACAATTTGCCCATTCACTATTGCTACGAATGGAGTTTCCCATTCTACGAATTCCCAGTTTTCAAGCACTCTCACCGTATGCTCTTTTACATCTAACCAGGAGAAGTTCTTTACAAAGTTCAGTAAGTCCTCTGCAAGAGGAGTGCCCTTGTCAACTTTTTGAAGTACAATTTCGTCCATTTTCCTACCTCTCGTGTTTATCAAATTCTTATTTTACTAACTGTTCGATATATTGGCATTTAGAGAACTGTTTACAATCTTTTCTTGAAGCAAATGATACGATTTGCTTCATCAAATCCCATTGCCATATGGAATTTGAAACTATCCCTATTGTCTATCTCGCAATCACTGGCAAACTCACTGCATCCAATTTCTTTTGCCCATATTTCACAAGCTAAAAGGAGTTCTTTTGCATATCCGTTCTTTCGGTATTCTTCTTTTACGAAAATACCTTCCAAGTAACCAACAGGAGAACTTTCCGTGCCTTCAACATAGTCAGTTCTCAAACCACATTGCGCAAATCCTACGGGTAAATCATTTATATACTTGATAAAGAATGCAGATTGCTTGTCATTAAGTGTTTCAACAAACTCTGCTTCTAATTCATCAACAGTATGACTATCCCACATTTGAACAGCCATTTCTGCCAAAATACGACTGTCTTTATTTCTTGCTATTCTAACCATTGAAACACCTCGTCAAATAATAATTTATCTAATAGTTATTATACTATAATTCCAAATATATTTCCACCATTATCTCTTATAGGTTCGAGTCCAATAAGAACCTAACATTCGAATCCCATAAGTAAAAGGTTCGAGTCTGTGGTCAGTCTTCTTATGTCTTTAAATCTAAATGTTTCATAAATAGGTAAAAAATAGGATATTCTAACTATATTTGGCTAAAATACCCTATATAAATTAAAAAATAAGCCTTCAATCAGAAGACTTATAGATTTCAAAAAATGTCTTACTGCTACAATATCTATCTTTTTATAAGGTGTATGGAACTATAAGTATCTTGCAATTAAAATAGTGATAAACTATAATTAATAAAACTTATAATCTATCACTAATTTAATGTTATTCATTTACTCTCCAGTATCCTGTTTTATTAGAACCAATTCGTTCAATATAACCCAGTTTCTTAAGGATTGATATAATATTATCAATAGATGTTTTACCTAATTCAGATAAATTCATAAGCTATTGCTTAGTAACATTAGAATTGTTTCTTATTTCTGCTAAAACTTTAATTTGTGAGTTATTCAAATTTTTATTACCCACTTTTTTGTTTTCATTAATTCTATTAAGTTGAATTGTCACAGTTAAATTATTGTATTTTACCTCTCTTTACTCCTTTCCATAAACAGTAATAATTTATTGCAATAAAAAACTATAAGCTCATCAGCCTATAGTTTTAAAGTAAATTTTCAAATAACTATCTCTTAGTAATATAGTTAGGATCTATATCCAAACTACTTGGAACAATTATCGAAGAATGAATTTCTTTTACTTCATTCGTTTCTAAATTAGTAATTCTTATAGTATAAGCTACACATTCTGTAGTTTCTTTATGATTAATAATACGTCCCCTATTATCAATCATTGATTCATCACTCGAAATAAATTCAAATTTATATTTCTTACTATATTTAAGCATTTGTAATTCAACATTACATAAATCTAAAAATTCATCCCATAATGTATCTTCCATATTATGTTTATCTATTTGATAATCATATTTATCTTTTAAATTATTTTTCAATAATTGAGCACAGTTTTTACCACTAAAATAATTATGCATTTTAACATCATTAGTAGTTAAATTATATTTATCCATCAGCATTGCAACCAGTTTCGCAGTTCTTTGCATATTCAAATAAAAATCCGTCCCTTTTTGAGATTCCATTTCTATACCTATAGAGTTTGCATTACCACCAAAATTAGAAACAGTTTTATATGTATCATTAAAATATGTCTTACCCAAATAATAATAACCATCTTCTCCTGTTACACATCTAATTCCGCTATAGGTAATTTGTTCTGTTGTGTAATTAGTCATGTCTTGAATAGTTCCGTCATAATCAGTGTAAGGTCTTAATTCAGTTTTAATGCCATTAATTGCAAAATAGCCATCAATCATTGTGATGATAGGTTTATCTGTTGTTGCTAAAACATTTGTTTTTTCTAATGCATAAGCTCTATAAGGGCTATCACCAGCATGAGCTGCTTTATCTGTTAATCTAACAATTTGATATAATCCATCATTCCCTACAGTATAATGAATAGAAGTTTCATCTGTAAGGAAATATTCGGCCAAACCTTTGGCTGTTCTAGGCAGTGCCCAAGTATCATGAATGGTAATATACTCCACTTTATTATTAACAAGACTTGCTGAACCTCTTCTAACATAAGATTCTGTATCTATTATTAAGTCTTCAAATAAAAATGTAGTAGCACCTCTAACAATTGAATATAAATATGGATTTGTTACCTCATAATTAGTTCTCGAATTAGCCGCAGTTGAACTGTTTGAATACGAATTCATAATTGAAAGAACAAATTGAATTACCTCATCCATCTCTTCAATATTTTCATATACTTCCACAATTATACTTGTTTCAACATCATATCTTTCTGAAAATGCCTTAATAATAACAGTTCCTTCGCTAATACCGGTAACTTCGCCAACTTCATTAACGTTAGCTATGTTTTCATTTGATGATTCCCAAATAATTTCATCACTTTCAAATCCAAATAACTCACAATTAATAAAAATAGAACTATTCACCTCAACATATGGTACGGTATTATATTTTAATTCTATTTTTTCGTAACCTTCTATTTCATATAGATTACTATAATAATTTGCATAGTCTATATTTCCTAAAAATTTATCTTTATTAGGCTCATCTACCCCATAATAATTATAATTTGCATCTATTTTAATATCAGGGACCTCGCTTTTAATATAAAAAGTACCTTGTGATCTTTGCAACGCATTTTCACTTATTTTGCAATTAGTATTGTTTAAATCACCTTCAATTGAATCCATTCTAAATAAAAGATAGCAATCAATGATATTATTATTTGTAATTTCAATATTTAAACATTCAACCTTTAAACCAGAAATAAAGTTTACTACCGCATGTTTGTCTTCAGTTTGACCAATATTTACAAATGTATTGTCTTCTATTATATAATTACCACTGCTATATTGTCTGAACCATAGACCATATTGATAATAATCTTTAAATGTATTTTTTTTAAAAACAACATTTCCGCGAATACCAAATTCAGCATTTCCATTTTCTTTATTATCAATCTTTATAGCATCATTATAAGAACCCTTATTATTCCCACCTAAAAAACAAGAATTTGTTACTGATAGATTTTCTACATCAACAATGTACATGGCCATTGGTCTACCATCATTATTTTTATTTATATAGCAGTAATCTACAACTATATCACTTATAATACATCCATTATTACTAACAAAATTAAATGGTGCAACATTTCGTTTATTAACATCATTAACTGAACTATTTGTTACTTTGCAATATAAAAAACTAATATTTTTGACATCAGATGATAAATTATCAAAAGTAAATTTGGCATCTTTAGTCATCTCAACACCATTAATAATAACATTAGAAACATTAATAACTAAATCACTTGTGAAAATAGTTTCAGTATTTCTAGTTGATGAAGGATCAATATTATAATTATTTCCTCTTATCTCAACTTCTTTATTGATAACAGCACCTAAATAAGTTCCTTCAGTAACATATATAATATCTCCATCATTAGCTACTACTAATGCTTCTTCTAAAGTCTTATATTTTTCCAAATCGCCGACAACAATCTTTTCTTTTATTTTGCTATAGATTGCTTTTATAGTTAAGTCACTTTCAATATTTTCTAAATCATGATCCCAGCCTTCGAAAACATAACCTTCTCTTTTTGGTTCATCAGGATATGATATGCTTTCTCCTTTTTTTATGATAATAGTTTCAATAATCGTATTATCATAATTGACAAAAGTTATTGTATATTTTATTTCTTGATAATCTGGATCAATTTCTCCACATTCACATTTACCATTTACAAATTCATGTTCATGTGGTTCAACATAATCAGGATCAATTTCTCCACATTCACATTTACCATTTACAAATTCATGTTCATGGGGTTCAACATAATCTGGATCAATTTCTCCACAACTACATTCTCCATCAATGAAACGATGTGTATGTTCAAATGTACAAGAGGAACAAGAAAAAACTAGTATTAAAACGATAATAAATAAATTCAATTTATATTTCATAATTATACTCCGTATTTATCTTATTATAATATTATTATAATTTTTTTCATTTAATTTCTTTTTATTTTTTGTATAATAAAAAAATAGAATAATACTTTATCTATAAACTAAAAATTGTAACCTTTGGGATACAAAATCTTATAAAAAAGTCTTAAAACTCTACCTTTAACTACGGGTCAATGACTAATAAACAGATTATAATGTCTAATTACTACGATATCTATCTTTTTATATGGGGCACGGACGATAAGCCTTTTTTAAAATTTCTTTAATATATCATGGTGACCGATATCAACTAAAATAATGAGTTCTTCATTTTCAAAATACCATATAATTCTTATATCCATATTAATACTACTTTCATAAAGATCTTTTTGACCTTTTATCTTTTTTGTTCTTAATGATGGATGTAATACATTTTCCACAAACAACTTCATTTTATTTCGAAACTGAATTTGTTCATTATTAGTAAGATTATTAAAAGCTTTTTTAAATCTTTCAGTATATGCTATTTTATACATAACCTACTCCTTACTATCATCTTTAAGACTCTTTAATAAATCATCTACATTATTAAATGTATTATATTCGAATTTTACATCCTCCCTCAATACTTGGATTTCTTCTGCTAATTTTAATATATATTCTTTAGGGTATACAGCGACAGGTTCAAGCTTAATACTACCATTTTCAATTGATACTTCAAATTTATCTCCTTCTTGTAAATTTAAATTTTTTACAATTTCCTTTGGCAACGTGATTTGTGATTTCTTTCTTAATTCAATAATCATAATATCCTCCTTGTTGGAAATTCCTACTTTCCAACTACATTATATCATACTTAAATAAAATTATCAACTACATTAAATAAAAAAGAATTCAAATTCCTTTAGCTGAATAAAACTAATAATTTCTTTATAAAATAAAAAATTGCTCCAAATATGGAACAATATCTTTTAAATAGGCATTAAAACCTCATATTTTCACTATAAATCGGATGACTTATAGACACATTCTAATGTTTCATTAC
>JAFVWY010000008.1 GCA_017501465.1 Bacilli bacterium | reverse complement strand
TTAAAATTTTTTTAAAAATTTTTTAATTTTTTTTAATGCAGACTGATATGACTCTTCCACAGTAGTAAAATACACTCCTAATTCTTTAGCAATCTCTCTAATAGTCTTGTTTTCCCAAAAATACATATAAATAACTTTTCTTTGTTTTTCAGTTAATTTATCTATTGCTTCATGTAATTTTTTATTAAATTCTTCTTTTTCTAATTCTTGTTGTTCTATTATTTCTTGTTCATCTTCACTTAAACTCGTATCAGCAAGTTCAAATCCATACTTTTGATTTAAGTATTCTAAAGACACAGTTCTTGCGTGATATGTTTTATCTTTTTTTAGTTGTCTTTCAAACTCTTTATTTAACTCTTCAATTAACTTTTCTTCATTGATATTTTCAGTTTCAATTTCAATTGAATATTTAGTAGTCACTTTATAAATAACTTTCTTTTTCATAATAAAAACCTCCTTGTGAATTTCTAAATTTTCAAAAAAACTTAAAAATCCGCAAGGAGGCCCACGAATATATAAATTAATACAAATTCTGCAAACAAAAAGGCAATCATAGATAGATACTAAGTATCTAGCCATAATTGCCAGTTTATTTAAAATATTTAATTGTATAATACAGTCTACGTATTATCATAGCAACCGCTACGTATTCGAAGCGGCGTAGTGTCGTTTGTCCAACGCATTAAATAATCCCTCCTTTGTAATCTTATTTAATAAGATTATAAATTTTAAGATTTTTAATATTAATGCGTATAATCTAAAACTATACTGCATATAATATTAGTTTATACACTAATATTATACACTAGTTGGTTTGTAGAAAAATGTCATAAATAATATCATAATAATACTTTCAACATACATTCAATAAATATTTAAACCGTTATCTTACTATTACTTTAATAGTTATAATAACGTTGCTGTTTAAATTATAATATCCATTAATATACATTGTGCCAGCAGAAGTAGCAGTTATTGTTCCCCATTGACTAATTCTAACTCCTGCAGATTCATCTTCTTGACAAGGTATATTCCATGTATAATTTTGTATACTTGTAGTTGGTGCTCTATCATCTAAATTAAATACATATGATTCACCTACATCCATTTCCACAACATAATTAATAATCATTAATTCATTACTGCTATCTGGTAATATTAATAACTCTTTATTTAATGTAATATTTCCATATTTATATTGAGCAGTAATTGTTACCCATGTTGGTTCATCAACTGATAATGCAGTAACCGTTCCATATTGGCTCACAGTAGCAACATTTGTATTACTTGAAGTCCATTCATAATCTAACCTAGATATAGATGGTGCAAATGAAGTTCCAAAATATATTAATCTTGTAAATCCTTGAGTTATCGTATTTCCTCGATAAACACCATCATTTAAATTAACTTCTGAACCACAATTAGTCCATTGATCAGGGTCTGTGATCATTATTTCATCCATAGATACACTATAATTACAATATGCACAATCTACACTATTACTATTATACTGATAATTATGTGACTGAAGCATTCTATATGATAAACCACTAACATTATTAACTATATAATGATAAACATTATTATAATTAGAATCCGGTATATAATTTTGTTGAACAATATCAGTAAATGGAGCAACATATCTACAATAATTACATTTATAGTAATCCATATTTCCATAACAAGCAACAGGAATCATATTACCATCTTCTAAATCATGGTTATTATTACATGACTTATACAAATCATAATTAATTTCAGATAAAGTATTAATATATTTTACACCATTACATAATTTACAGATTAATTTATAATTACCTTCATATAATTGTTCATCACATAGCCATTTATGATTATTATCATTATGATAACCTCTAGTTATTGCTGCACCAATAATATCTTTATAAGTTATTTCAGTTTGTCTATTACTATTTATAGATATATCTGTTTTTGTATTAGAATATCCCATTAAAACTTCTTCATGATGATATAATTCACCATTAATGTGATTTTCTGTATAATCAATGTCTGATAATCCTAATAAATGTCCCAATTCATGAGCACCAAGTCTTTCAAAAACTTTTGTTTTATTTTCTAAATTATTAATTAAATTATTTTTATAATCATCTAAATTAATTATTGTATCCCATATATTAATGTGTAAATGAATAATATCATTCTTTGTTTCTAACATTTCATCATCAGGAGAACTAGTAGGAGATGGAGTAGTAATCGCTAAATCACCACTATTACCTGGCCAAATAAACAAATTACTATTATTCTCGTTTCCTTCAACAATATTTACTAATTTAATTTTTTCATAATAACCATTATTTAATCTATATACATAAATATTATTCCATTTTTTTATACTATCAGCAAAAGCATTTTTGAATTCAATTTCTTCTTCTTCACTTAAATAATCATTCCATGAAACTTGTCCATTTCTAGATAAATCTTTGAAGTAATATTTAATAGTTGTTGTTGAAGAATGTGACATATGTATAGATTTATTACTACGGTCATATAACTGATACCATTTTTCATAATAACCATCTCCAAAATCATTATCATCTACGAAATAATCTGGTAAGCAATCATCGTATTCAATATTAAGAGATTCAGAATGAGCATTTACTGAAATTGTACTTAATGATATACATAAAAATATAAATATAACTAAAGCAATTATTTTCTTCTTCATAATTATTATTCCTTAAGTAACTTTAAAAGTTCTTTCGATTTAAACCAGTAATATTTTACCAACATTTCATTTTCATTAATAATTTCTTCATACTTATATTCTAAAATAGTTGTTAAATCAACACCATTTAATAGAGTATAATCTCTTATTTTAATGTATTCTTCATCATTTATCGTTTCAAATTCAAAACTAGAAGTGCCAACTAACTGTATAAATTTATCTCCTGTTAAACATTTATAATTTTTTGGTAATGAATGGTTATAATCTAAAAATACTAAATATTTTTTATTAGTGCATTCGTTATATACTTCATCATATGTAATGTACTCATTATAAGTGTTATTCCATCTTTTCCACTCATAATTTTTATTATATAAATGTTTTGATTCGACATATAACTTTTGAGTTTCTAATATTTCTCCTTCTAATGATTTTTTAATAACATCTTTAGTTTCAGTGATAGCAACTAATTCATAATCTCCTATCTTTGATGGTATTTCTTCATCTTTAGGTATTGCATACCAAATCATATCATCATATTTAATAGTATCTTCTTCTGATACTACTCCAGCGTATTGCTTTTGTTGATGTAAGCTAAGTTTAGATAAGTAAAAATTAATTCCTGAAAAACAAAACCAAGCTGATTCATTATAAGCTGATTCTAAACTATATAAAAACCAATCTGCTTCATCTAAAACTCTTTTAGCATTTGCACTTAAATAACAACATGTATAATAATCATCATATTTTTCTGCCATTTCTATGCTAATTATTTTATCTAATTTGTTTTCATCTTTATAATTTTGAAGTGTATTAATTGAAACAGCATAAATTGAAATTTCTGAACTATAACTTCTTGGATCAATATTTTCCATCACATCATAACTTAACTCATATGTTTCTTTTGCTACGTTATACTTACACTTTCCACAAACTATACAAATATTTTCTTCATAATTACATTCAATAACTTCAGTATAACTATCTTTATATGACGCCCCACAATTACAAGTATATTCAATATAACCTTTTTCAGTGCATGTTGGTTCTACAACTTGTTCTTGATATGAATGTTCATGTGCTCCTATAGTTTTATCTTCATTTACAAATTTAACTATAAAATTCTCAATATCATTTATTTTTCCTTTAACATCTAAAATTAATGTTACTGGAACTTGTTCTTTTTCTTCGTTAATAAATTTAGTAATCCCTATTTTAGCATTTTTAATTTGATCAAATTCATATTCATTAGCTTCATTATCTAATAATGTAATTACAATTACTGAATTATCTTTAAAATATTCTTCATCATAATTTTTAAATATGTCATATTCTAATTCTGTAATTTCCGATTTTTTATCATAATGATAAATTTTATATTTTTCACTATATTCTAAATTACTAATTTCTTTTTTTTCAACTTTGAAATCAATTATTTCATATCCAATAGTACAACCAGATAATATAGAACATACAAATGTAATAACTATCATATATAATAGATTTTTTATTTTTATCAATAAATTCACCTCCTTTTAAGATTAATTATATTACTATTGTAATAATTCCTCATTATCTCTTGGATTATAAAAAATAAGAGATCCTGTTAAATAACCATCAATATCTTCATCTACTAATACTATTATTCCATTAGATAAAATATAACTTCCATTATTAGTCATTAATAAATCATTTGTTCCTAATGGACCGACAATAACAATATCACTATATGTATCAACCAAATATCCACAATCTACACATGGTTTATATCTTCCAGTAGCAGATGAACTAACTGCATGATGTCTTAAAACGAAGTTCCCACAAGTACAATAAGCTTTATGCTTTGTTGATGAGTATTGTAAATATCCATGAGTATAACTACATGTATGTGTTTCTTCTTCTATTTCAACACTCAATGTAACATACTTAGAATTATATGGACCACTTAGCGGAGAATCTGAATGATAGCCTCTTACAACAACATTAAGTTCAGCTACATTAGTAAAATTAGACAAAATACTTTCCCAAACACTTGATGAAATTGAATATGTGTATGTTTGATAATAACTCTTTGTACTAGTAATCATAGAGCTTTGATATACTATACTTCCAGTTGAATTATAAAAAACCAAGTCAAATTTATCATTTGGGTTATTAGTACTACCATTTACACTCCAAGAAAATTGTGGAGCTACTGTTTGAGAAACTAAACTGCTATTAGTAACTATTAAATCTGATGGTGAAATTTGATGATACCCAAATATTTCTCCAACATTACTTCTATATTCAGGAAAATAAGTATTTATAACACTGAAAAAATCACTTAATGTTTGACAATTATTTCTTGTCGTCATAGTCCACCATTGCTGATATGTTAAACTCATATTGTCATGAGTTTCAGCGCTTCCTGAATCAAATAAATCCCATAAACTTGCTATAACAGCGTCTTCTTGTGCTTCACAACTATTAATAGTCGGATAATAATTTTCATAATCTTCATTTCCATCCATAACATCATTAAACCCTGAAATTAATCCTGCATATTCACTACCATATCGATATTGTGCTATTTGTGCAAAAGTAGTTGCCCATGCTTCTGACCATGTTAAATCCATTGCAAATTGTTTGTCATCTTTGTCATAAAAATGATCTGTATGAGAATAATGACTAGGATCATATAATACGATATCAATTAAATCACTACCATACGTTCCCATTACGCCTTCAACAAAATGACCATATTCATGCATTATGGTATCAAAATCTTTAAAGTAAGATTCGGCAATACCGGAATATTCATCATAACAAAATGCAATTTGATCGCTTCCAAATGGATAAATCACATGTAAAAAGTCATTAGTTGGCATCCCCATTTCTATTGCAAATCTTTGTGCAAGTTCCAATCCTTGAGATAAATAAAATGCACGATTTGCCATATTTGATTCATCATATAACACTCTAATACTGAAATTTGTTGTAGTTCCACTTTCAACATTTTCAACTACATCAGATTGAAAATAGTAATATGTTAAAAATGAAAATACCCAATCTCTTGCAATTTCAAATGTATAGCTATCAGGATAACATTTAATATATACATCATAACCACCATTTTCAAAAAAGCCTTCATCATTATCAAATTCAAAAATATAATATCCTTGTGTATTAGTATATACAGTAGCTAAATATTCTGAACCAATTACATTTTTATTATATAAATCAACTCTCATGTTTTTTAATGGTAAAATGTCCCCATTTTCAGTCGTCCATGTTAAATATCCTTGTACATATGTAACTGGATTGCCCGTAAGATCAGATTGATTATCATATGTATTATTACTAGGAGAAGGTGTTAAATCCCTTCTAGAAAATATCGCATATTCTTCTTCTATATCTTCTTCTGTTAATATGCCTTGTTCATAATTATAAAGCATTGCTTGATACCATGCGTCATCAACTGATTCATTACTATAATATGTTTGTCCGTTATAAGTATATGAGAATTCGTATTCACCTTCTGTGGCACTAACAAATAAAGATTCACTCATAGCGATACACGTAAACATTACAAATACCATAACAATAAATTTAAATAAATTTTTCATTTTTGCTTTTTCTCCTTTCTTCATTAATAATATTATTCAAAACTAAACTTTCAAAGATAATCACCCCATATAATAAATAAATCTTTGTCATTAGTAACACCTCCTTTTTTAATAAGCAAAAAACTCTCCCATATTCCTATAGAAGAGTTTGACTTATATATAATATTTAGTTATCCTAAAATACTGTCATTCTATTCTTAGGAATAAAAAATTATTCAACATATATTCTAATATATACTTCATAATTAGGATTATATTTGTATACTCCTTTAACGGTAACCCACCCTGAAGTTGTACCTGTAATTGTTCCAAATTGGCTTACAGTTACCATTCCAGTATCAGTGTTATGTTCTCTATATGCGGTCCAAGTAAATGCCTGTACACTTGAATTAGGACTATCTTCACCCAAACAAATTAACCTTGTATATCCTTTATGGATGCTTACACAAGGATCTTCAGTAATAGATATTTTTTCTCCAAGACCCGAAGTTACTTCTGTTCCACTTGTTGTACCACCTTCTCTGACATCAAATCCATATTTTAGTCTTTTGATAGTATTACTATAATCTGGAACCACGTCAATTTCAATGCATCCAACTATTGTTTTATCGTTTTTAAAAGTTGCAGTAATTGTTACTCTTCCTGGTCTTATAGCGGTAATTGTTCCATATGAACTTACAATAGCAATATCCTCATTTGATGAATTCCACTCATAATTTAATCGACTAGTTGTATCTGGAGCCGACGAACTTAAATAACATATTCTTGTCAGTCCAACAGTTACTACATTTCCGCCATAACTTCCACCATTAATTAAAACTTCACTTCCGACATTTACATTTCCATTAACATCTGTTAATAATTCAAAAGTTGCAAATATATATTTCTCAAATTTCACTTTTATAGAACCATCTTTAGTGCCTCCTAAATATCCAAAATATATTACATCCCCCTGCTCTATATCAACCACAAATTCTCTATTTTTAATGAATCTAGAAAAGACAACAGGTTCATTAATAACAGTAATCGAATATCCATCATCTCTTAAAACATAAAAAGGTATATTATCTTCACAATCACCAGAATAATTAATAATAAATTTATATTTTCCGCTTTCATTTGCGTTCCATAAATTAAATTTGTCCCCATAAATCATAGATTCCTCACTAATATATCCGGTATTATCTTCTGCAAATATTGGTTCAAAATCATATATACCTAAACTTAGAGTATCAACTCTATAATCATTAAATTTTATTATTATTTTATATGTTTTTCCTTTTTCAGCATAAAAAACCATAGTGTTTGAATGTTCAATACTCACAGCTTCGTTGTCATAATCATCTATAATAAACTTTTGAATTATATTTCCATTATATTCAATTTCTATTGCTCCTTCGACATACATAGCCCCATATTGTGAAGTTGAATTCAATTCAATATAATATAATCCATTACTTACACAATAAAAACTATACTCCCTTATACCTTTATGAATATGCGATAAAACATCTTTTGACTCATTTAAATATATATTATTACTATGTGTAATTCGTGAATCAAATGTTATCTTAATTGATTTATCCTCTCCTAAAGAAATTACCTCTAGATAATATTTTCCAATATTTAAGTAAGGATAAATTAGCACATCATTTTCATTAGCAGTAATCGCACTATTGGCTATAGAAATTGTATTTTTCATATCATCATATAATTTTAAATATGATCCATTTACTGAAAGAGTCTCAATATCATAATAACCATTACATTGCACAGTCAATTCTATTATAATACTTTTTTGTACTTCAGTGTTAAGATCAATATTTTCTGAAGTTGTTTCACAATTTACTATTTTGTATAATGTTACTTCTAAATATGCATCTGTTCCTACTTCTCCTGGTTCACCATCGTTTCCTGGTTTTCCATTTGCTCCTGGATCTCCACTGACACCAATTTCTCCAGCGGATCCACCTTCTCCAGGAATTCCATCACTTCCTCTACTTCCTAAATTTGGATCTGAATTTACTGCAAGTGCGCCAACCCCGGAATTACCGCCATCTCCTCCATCTCCTGCGTCACCTCCAGAACCTGGATCACCTACACCATTGAAAATATTAGCACTTTCATCAGATGCTCCATCTCCACCATCTCCTCCTTTGCCACCATCACCGCCTCTGCCACCATTTCCGCCTATAAATGTAGCATTACAATTAGAATAAGCAAAAGTAGAAATTGTATAAATAGCAAATCCTCCATTACCACCAGCAGTTCCGTTTGTACCATTTTGTCCATCAGTACCATCTCCACCTGTTTCAGGATTAAAAAACCATCCGTCAGGATTATCTTCACTATCAATACCATCAGATCCAGGAGTTCCGTCAATACCATCAAAACCATTACCGCCTTTAATTAATATTGTTCCACCATTTAATATTAACTTATATGCTGATATTCCAAAACATCCATTTTTTTCTTCTTCTAATGATTCTCCATCAATAAAAATACCATCTGATCCATATAATTCATTTTCACCTGTACAATTTAAATATAATGTATACTCGCCCTTTGAGCCATCAATCGCATGCATCAAATTAGGAGCTTTAAATTTTATATTGTTTAAATTCACAACCAAATTATCTGTTCTTTCGCTAATAGAAATACATGCATTAAACAATAAATTTTCATCATTACTTATAAATGTTATCTGTTTAGTTTCTGGAGTAATAATAAAAACTATATTGCTAGAAGAGACCAATGAATCCAAAAATATAATTTCACATTCATTTGATGTAGTATACGTATAATAATTATTATATACATTTTCTAAAGAATTTGAAACATTAATTTCAACTCCTTTCCAGTGTGCTTCAGCATATACATTTTCATAAGTTTTTGAAACAATTTCATTTGATTTTATTCCATTCAATGTCCAATAATCAAACAAATATCCATATTTTGTTGGTTCATCAAGTAAAACCATATCATCTGAATAAAAATAAGGGGGATTATGAGTTGAGTTTTTTCCACCATTTAAATCATAAATTATTTCAAATTGTTTTTTTTCAAAAACCGCATAAAGAACCGTTTCTTCAGTTTTATCCCAAATTCTCAACGACTCCCCATTTTCGTTAGAATATTGAGTATACGAATTATTAGGGCCATCAAACCAACCAATAAAATTATAACCTTCCTTTGATGAAATAGGATAAACAATATGTTCACCATATACTGCAAGAGTTGAATCTATATTTTCATTATCAGAATTATAGTTCAAATATAACTTATACTTTGAAGGAACATATTTCGCATATAAACTTTTACCACTTTGATATAAATCAAATATATCTCCGTTATTATAAGTTTGTTGATTTTCATTACAATACCAACCTATAAAATCAAAACCTTCTTTTTCTGGAACTATAATATTTTCCAAATATGAATAATACTCTAAAACTATATTTTGTATTAAGTTTTCTTCATCCATTAATTTTACAGAAACCCATTTTGATGATATATTTTCAACATAATTTGTATATAAATAATGGTTTTTATAATTATTTACATATAATCCAGGAACATAAATAACTAAGTTTTCATTTTCTGGAAAGCTATTACTATATATTGTTGGCGGATATACATCCAATAAATAAACTTTTTTCAAATTATTACAATTAATAAAAGCAGAATTCCCTATAAGTTCAATTGTTTCAGAAATAATTACTTCAGTTAAACTTTTACTATGGAAAGCGTAGTCGCTTATATATTCAATATGAGTTGGAACACTATAAGTTGTTTCTTCATTATCAGAATACTTTAATAAAACACTACCAACAATTAATTCAAAGTCACTATTATTGAACCATTTTGTCCCAACAAAGGCATTTTTATTAACACGGCAAACTTTATCATCATTATAAATGTACTCTAAATTTGCACAATTAATGAAAGCATAGTCTCCTATTTGTTCAACATTATTAAATTTAATTTCACTGATGTTATTATTACCACAAAATGCGTAGTCGCTTATCGAAGTAATAAAACTTGGAATATTAATACTAGAAGTTTCTAAATTAGAATAGATCAATTTATTAGTATTTTTATCATATAATATACCATTTAAGAAACCATAACAACTATTTTCATTATTTATATTAATATCATCAATTGTGCAATATGCAAATGCTGCACTTCCTAAATATGAAAGATTCTTATCAATAGTTATTTTATTCAAATTGTTACAAGAATAAAAGCAATTATCTCCAAGATAAATTAATGAGTTTGGTAACTCTATCTCTAATAATGATATACAATTTCTAAAAACAGAGTCATGAATATATTTGACATTTGAGACGGTAGAAAAATATATATTATTTATATTTTCACATCCATAAAATGCTCCTTGTTTTATTGTTTCAACTGTTGTTGGAATGTAAACTGTATCAATTTTTGATTTATTTGCAATATTTGAAAAAGCAAATTCTCCAATTTCTACAACTTGTTTATTATTAATTACTGATGGTATTGATAAAATATTAGATTGTGGATCGCCAAAATAATTTTTTATACCAATAGTATTTTCTCCAATGGAGTATATTTCATAGTCTAAAATTGTTTTTCCTGTTAAAGAAATCCTATCAATTATATAATTTAATATCATTTCATCACGAGGCTCTAAATTATGGGGTATTGCAGTATTTGCTTGAGCTACCTTTTTTAAATTACAATTGTCCATTTCAAAACATTTCTTATATTCTATAAACCCTTTATAGCCTTCGCCTAATTGTGACTCTAGGTGGATAAATATATCATCTTCAATTATTAATCTACCAGTAAATATATCTCCAATTGACTCAATAGTCATAGAATCTGTAATTGCCAATATTGCCTTACTTAATTCTGCATCATCAGTAAATCCTGCAATTAAATCTGCAATACCAATTATAGAATTTTCAAAAACCTTAAACTCATTTAAAATAGCAATAATAATACCCAACCAATCAGGTACATAATAATCATCGTTAGCTGCCATATATGAAACAAATTCTAACGAGCAATAGCTTCCTATTGAATTAAAATTTATATCTTCATACAAATTTTCATAATTGTTATTCCATCTTTCTTGATATGCCATATATAAATCTTGATCTAGAATATCAATTATACCAGCATCTTTAACTTCATACAAAATACTCAGTAACATTTCTGAAGTTCCTAATCTTGAACCTAAGAATGGTGATCCAATTGTAAATACATCATTTACTAGTTCAGGATGATTAAGTGCGTATTGTAATACAGTCAATCCTCCTCTACTATGTGAAATCAAATTAATTTTAGGTAATTTGTTTTGATTTAATACTTTGATATCATAGGCAATTTTATCAATCATATAATTTAATCTTTCGTATTCATCTTTATTAGATGAATCTGAATTGTTTGATTCAAAAACAACTATTGTGTGATTAGATATATCACTTATTTGTTTTACAATTTCACCATTCTCCTTATAATCGATTGAATTTAATTGTGAAACAGTAATTGACCCATTTTCTTCATAATATTCCTTTACTTCTTTATAGTTTTCAGACAAATCTTCTATTTTATATAATTCAAATGAATCATCCGTATCCATAATTCCATAATACACATTAGCATTCGAGATTCTTCTAAGTCTCTCAATTAAAGAATCAGGATCATAAGCGAATACCAAATCGTCTTTTCCATTTTTTAAATCGTCAGAACTAAAAAATTCAAAATCATTACTCCAAACACTAGCTTCACTGCCATATCCATGTACCAAAACAGTTAACAGTGGTTCAGAATCATCAATATTGTTTCCGATAGTTTCATATGTATAAGTATCTTGAGGATAAGTAATGTCTCCAAAAAAAGTCGTTGTAGTTGCTTTTTCTAAATCTTCATTACTAAAATTAGAAGAATATCCAGTAAACAAATTATCCGTTGTTGTTGCCAATGCTTTTATATTAGAAAAATCTATAATAAAAACTAAGACTAACAATACCATTATTAAAAATAATATACTTTTTTTAATTTTCATATCTTACTCCTTAATCCATTTTGCGTATAACACAGTCTCATAAAAAATGTATTCATAATCTGAATTATATTCTTTTTCTGGTATTACATCAACACTAAAATCCCACTTATTTATACAAGTTGACTCCTTATACCATCCATCAAAAACATACCCATCTCGTACTGGTTCTATAGGTATGTAATTAATTAATTCATTATTATAATCATCTATCCAAAAATAACCGTTATTTGGTGCTCCTTCGTAATTCCATCTAAAGCTAATATTAGCCGGCATTATAAACTTGCTGTTTATTTTTTCATATACCTCACTTGTAACATATACTTGTCCTCTATCAGGTTTAGATGTTACATTTGAAGATAAAATAATAATTTCAACAGAATTATTAACAACACTCAAATTTCCACATTCTGTTATTCCTTCATCAATGTATATTTTCTTTAACTTATCACTTTCTATAATCAACAAATTAGAAATAATTGAATTATTTGATAATTTAACTTTATTACCCTTATATTCACTAGGAATATAAAGCACTTCTTGTTCTTTTCCCATTTCAGTCAATCCTGTCAAATATATTGTTCCATCATTTAAATACTCTTTCTTACTATATGTGAAATATTCATCATAATATGTTTTAACCGTTTCATCTCTACATCCCACTAAGCATAAACTGAATATTAATAAAAATAAACTTAAAAATATTTTTTTCATCATTTTACATCTTCTTTACCTTTCTTCAATAAAAAAATAATTAATATAATTTCACTCATAACTATTTTTACATATCTACAAGTGCATCATTTTTATAAACATTATAACAAAAAAGCTCTCATTAACTACTTAATGAGAGAGTTTCTATAAGAATTCAATACAATAAGTAATTCAAATAGTTTTTATAAAATATAATCTTGTTCACCTATAGAACAAATTAATGTTCCTTCATCATTGTCATCATCTCTTATAATAACACTAGCATTTGTTCCATATGTTTCTACATAATCTCCAATTGAACAAATTAATGTTCCTTCATCATTATCATCATCTCTTATAATAACACTAGCATTTGTTCCATATGTTTCTAATAAATAACCAATTGAGCAAATTAATGTTCCTTCATCATTGTCATCATCTCGAATTATAACACTTTTGTTAGTATGATTGATAATATATTGATCAGTAATAGTACAAATTAATGTTCCTTCATCATTGTTATCATCTCGTATGACAACTATTTGAGTAACATTAGGTCCTTCTAAATCAATAGGGCCGTCCAACACAGTTCCATTGCCTGATGCTGCATTAACACTCATCTTGCCAAATGTAAAAAATCCAAAACAAATTAAAAATAAAACTAATAAAATTTTAATTTTTCTCATTTCCAAAAATTTCCTTTCTTTTTGATACAAATATTATACATTATAAAATATCATTTGTCAAATAATGAACTTACAATAAAATGTTATTTTTTATTAATTTTTGTAAAAAAAAAAAAAAAAACTTCCATATTTTTGGAAGTTTTAAACGATTTAGAACCCAGAAAAAAATTTCATGCATTTTTTAATATTTCTAATATAGCTTTTACAAAATTATATTGTTCTAACTGGATTAAAAGCTTTTTATCGTTATTTAAGATAAACTTATTTAATATAATCAAAAAATTCCTATTATTTTCATTATAATCTTCTAAATTTATATTATCAGAAAAATAGTTTTTATAATCTTTAATTGATAGCTTAGACATTGCGAATAAATAGCAAGTCAATTCCGTTAAAGAATAGTTATCATTATTTGACAAAAGGTTAACAACTAATTGATACTCTTTTAAGCCCAAAGCAGCGACTATCATATGTTTCAGTGTATTTTCTCTTTCAAATCCATCACAATCAAAAGAATTTAATGCAAGCATTTGTTTTTGGCACATATCTAAACAAGCTTTATAGTTTTTAACATAATTAAGACTACTCATGACATTAAAATTCAAATATAGTATTCTTTTAAAATTATTTTCTCTTAATAATATTAATTGAGCTTTTTCAGCAAAATATAAGCAGTCAACATATTTTTTATTTAACCAACTTCTATATGAAACAATAAAATATGAAAAACCATCTGAAAATTCTTCAGCAAGCGCATATTCAGTCACATCTTTTTCAAAAGTTAAATACAATAATTCGAAAATTTTTAATAAGTCATCATTAAAAAAGTTTTTATATTTTTTTACTTCTTCATAGAATGCTTGATTTTCTAATATTACTCTTGCACCTTTTCTTAAAGAATTAATTTGCAAAAACAATTTAAGTAAATTTAAAATTGGATAAATATTATATTTATGCTCTATTAATCTATCAACTTCAGAAATATAAAAATCGTAATTTTTAAATACCTTGTAGTACATGTCATTATAAATTGAATTAGTTAAGTCTTCAATATAATTGATTAACCTATCTGTAGAAAGAGAGTATCCAAAATGTTTTGAAAGAGTACATACAATTTCAGTTCCTATTTTTTGTTCATAATTTTTTGATCTTCTGTAAGAGTTAGGTGTAATTCCTAACGTCTTCAAAAATTCATCCCTATTATATGCTTCACCTTTAATTAGAACATCAAATAAATAAAAATATTTTATACTTTGCTTATAAATAGATAAATCAATTTTATTCATAAATAATAACCTCAATAATATTATTTCGAATCCCCAAGCATATTTTATTAAATAATACACTATTTTGTGAATTTTTTCAAGCCATTTGTTAGAATTAATAATAGAAAATGAAAAATATCAATATATCTCATGATACACCCATTTCCACTAATTAATTAAAAGAAAAAAAGAGACTTTTTATCTCTCTTCTTAGTAAATTTATTTTTAAGGATTTTTCCTATACTGAGATTAAAACTAATTATTTCTTATTTATTACTTTTATTGTTATAAGTATTATATTTTTATAATAATACTTAATAACTAATTAGAATTCACTCTTGTCACTATTGAGGAAAGGTATTTGTTTAATTCTGGAGATAAATTATTAATATGTTCTAAAATTTCATCTCTAAAATTTTCAGCTTCTTCTTCTGTTTTAAATTTTAGAATATTACAGAAATCAATAACATATTTAGTTTCATCTTCTAAAAGCAACTTATGATCTTTTTCACTATAAATCCAAAATACTAAAGTTGTTCCATGATCCTTATCATTTTCTTTAGATTTCAATATATTATAATATATATCATTAGCATCAAGCGGTGCTTTAGATACAGGAACAAATCCAGATTTTCCATAAATAAATCTCAACTGCTCAACATCGTTACATTCTAATTTGCAGCCACCTAACTCTATTGCCTTATCTAACAAAACTTTTCCAACCCTTCGATAATTACCAGCATTAAAAACAGAAATTATTCTTCCACTCTTTTCTAAGGCTAATCCAGCGCTATAATCTTTTAGCATAATGAATGTTGAACATTCATTCTTGTAATGGTTAAGTTCTCTTAATAGTACTTGTTCCGTATTTTTAACAAATTCTTTTCTTTCCTTAAATTCTCTATAAAAAGTATCTGCATCTACAAATATAATATCAGAATTTGTTGCAATCATTGTCAAAACAATAGTCCTCCTACATAGGAATCAGGAGAAAAATTATTATTAATAGCAAATACTATACTATCATCAGTAATATATTGCAAAAGTATCTCTAAATCTTCTTCTTGTTTTTTTAAAATTTCAATTACCTTATCTTTAAACACTATTACAGCTTCTTCCATAACTAACCTCCTTTATAACTTTGATTAAAAGATTATTTACCACACATATATTATATCATTTATTATATTGTATGTCAAATAAATAATATTATTTACTACTTTTTATTATAAACTTTATAATAATAGTAGTATATACAATATACTAATAATATAAATCATAGTCATATATCAGTTTATATAATTTCAATTCAGTGTTTTTAATATTTTTTAGAACTTGTGAAGAATCATCATTCTTTCCTATATCTACTATCAATTTGTCAGAAAAAACTTCTAATAAGTCAATGCATTTCTTGTATAATTCAATATCTATTATTTCTAAATATCTAATTGTTGACTCACAAAAATCTTTTTTTAAAACATCAAAAACTTTCAAATCATTTCGTACATCTATGACCTTTTTTTCTGTACATTTCAAATAATTTTCTTTAACGCTTTCAAAATAATTTGTTGTTTCTTCTTTTATATTAATTAGATCATTTAACCATCTAATAGTTATATCATGCTTTGTCAATTTTTTTTGAAACTTATAATTCATAATTGAAAATACAACAAGTGCTATAACGTTTAAAACCGAAACTACTAAATTAATTTCATTTATTATATTACAAGCAAATATCATATATAACTCCTAATCTATAGAATTAATATTTGTGGTTATATAACTAATTCCATCGTCAATATCTGTTTGAATACTATCTTTATATTCTAAATTATCTAAATAAAACAAATATTTCTCATTAAATTTTTGCAGTCCTAAACTTAAATAACTTTTTCCAAATAATCCTAAAAAGAACGAATTTGAAAGCAACTCTAAATTATCAGGGAAAATAATTGTATATTTTATCTCATCATTATCAATTATATCTAATTTTATTTTTTTTCTAACCTCTTTACCAGAATCACGACCAGAAAATATTACAGAACCTTTTTTTAAATATTTAGTTAAATCTATTTTATTTTTCATTTTTTATCTCCTTTTTTTTAGAAATAATATAATTTTCATCAAAATAAAAATTCATTGAAATAATTGTTCCTGGGAAAAAATTATTTAATTTAAAAACATTATTTTCATCAGGCAACATATTTAAATTATTATTTTTATTGAATGCGATAATTTTTCTACCATTAGACATTTTATTAATTTTATAGTCCTTAGTAAATCTTATGTATGAATCACCTGAAATAATACACATTTGAGGATTTAATGATTCGTCTAATGAATCACCTAAATTTTGAAAAGTTTCAATTAACTTTATTGTTCCTCTTCCTCTAGTTGGATCTGAATCAGATAATTTTCCACTAACCCCATCTTGTAAAGTATACAACGTATACAAAGAATTTAAATCTATTTTATCAGTTAATTTATCTCTATTTTTACTTGACCAAATATTTATTTGTCTTCTAAGTTTTTTTATATTTTTATCGTTGGTATTTTTTTGCAACATATCTTTTATACTTTCTGCTATAGTTTTCCCAAAATTTATAATCACTATACTAATTGAACTTAATTTTTCATTTTCTAAGTAATGATATGCATTAACAAACCACTGATAATTTTTACGTTCTGGATCAGCATGTTGTATACAATTATCAATTACTTCATTAGTTAATTGCTGTATAATTCTTCTTCCTTCAATATTAAGATCAAAATTATGTTTATTTAAAATTTTTCTATAAAAATCAGTAATTCTAGTTGAAGCAACACTCGATTCTAATGTTTCATCCACATTTAAATAAACATTACTTTTTCCACCCTTTAATAAATCAAATGTATCTACATTTTGGTCATTTACAGATTTAGATAGAGCAAAACCAAAGTTTTTCTTTATCCCCACAGAATTTACCATTAACTTAGCCTTTGGTGAAACAGGATCGTAACCAGAAATATTTATTATTTTCTTCTCATTAAATTTAATTTCTTCAGCCTTAATCTGAGAACAAATACTTAATAGTGTTGACGAAGCCAAATCAATCTTTTCACATTTTAAAAAATCAAAGAATACTTCGTCAAAATTAAATGGTGAGGATGATTTATAAAAACTCATACACTTTTTTAAGGACTCATCTGGATTTTCAAATAAAGAAAAAATTTTAGGAATAATAACTTTTAATACTTTCCCTTTTTTTACCTTTTTCTCTTTACCAATTTTCGGCATAATTAGTTTTTTTCTTGAAAGTAATTTTTTTAGTTTTCTTTTTACTTTCTTTTTATTTCTTTCAATATATAATCTTTGTTGTTTCCACTGCTTTGTTTTTTTCATCTTATTACCTTTATCACTATTAATCAATTATATTATATCACAAAGAACAATAAAAGTAAAATATTTAAATTATATAGATTATAACTTAAAGATAATTTTATGATAAATTTTTATTATATTAATAGAGTAGTTCATTAATGCTAACTTTTAAAACTTCCAATAATTTTTCTATTTTATTTAAGTTAGTTAAACATATATCAGTTTCCCATTTATATATAGTTTGTCTACTAACTCCTATTAACTCAGCTAATTCTTCTTGACTAATTTTTTTACTTTTTATAATTGTTTCTAAATTGACACTAAAATTAATTTTCATACAAATACTTTTTTATATATTCTTCCACAAGTTTTTGAAACTTTTTATCTTCATACTTGAAAAATATATTATGTCTTCTTAAATAAAACTGACTAAAAGCAAAAGCGTCAAGTTCAATTGCTTGCAATGAATAATCATTATATTCATTTGAATTTACGTCAATATTAGCCGAAGATTTAGCTTGTGCTAGTTCTTCTTTCCATATTCTAGCAAGTTTATCATTCATTAGATTAACGTAGTATATTTGAAATATGTGCCTCATTTCATGAGTAATACATTTAGCTGATTCAGTAAAGTTATCTTCATATTTAATACTTATTACAATTTTAGGAATAGGTTTTAGTATTAATCTACTATCATCTATTTCTAAATTTTCGTATTCTATTGGTATTAAATCAATACCTAAGTAGTCTGCTACTTCTTCTGATAATTTTATTAATTTGTGTTTTATATCTATCATTATTGCTTCCTTCATTTAAAATTTTATACAGCCATTATATCATAAACAGATATGTTATTCCATTAAAAAATAAGAAGAGACTTACCATATATCTCTTCTTACTTAGCTTATTTTTATAAAGTTTTTATGTTCGACGCACTGAGGTTAAGACTAATTATGACCTTTACACTGTCTTTCCACACCCTATGCCTATAGCCATCTTCTGTGATTATAAAGGTAGAATACCTGCATTTATGCCTAAAATGACCTATTTTTATAGTGTTTTCCTCTATTTTGGGTATGTAAGTTACATACTCCTCACATGTGTCATTACTACTAAATGTTTCATTTTAAGCATTTACACTACAAAATGTTTCATATTTGTGTTTTACGCTACAAAATGTTTCATGATGCAACTTATAGTAGTAATATAAAAATCACTAACACTACAAAATGTTTCATACTCCATAAACGCAAAAGAAAGCCAGGTAGAATAATCTATCTGGCATTTATAATTTTTCTATGATATTTAGGTTGCAGTTGAATTGGAATTCTACAGTGTGTTTGTCGATTACCTTAATGCAGTTTAGTAGTGTTCTCATAATTTGTGAATCTAGTAGGTCAACTGACTCATCACTTAAGATGGCATTAATTTCCTTTTACTGTTCTTTTCTTAAATCTAAATATCTGAATAATCACAATAGTTCATTATATTTTTTGTTATATTATTAATATATTTTAACTTACTAATAATAATCATAATTTACTATATTATAATTATTTATTTAATTTTATCCATAATTAGTTTAATCTATTTAGAATCTCTAATAAATTCGATTCCATCAGGACGAATTTGAATTAATCTAACTCCTACATAATTAGGATCACTTCTTAAATCGCAAAAACAATCCCAGGCGTTATCAAAATCATTAAAAAAATAATGTGATCCAGGCCCATCATGATCTAGCACTCCAGTATCATAATGGAAATCACCTAGATGATCGTCCCATTCAACCCTATAGTCACATAAATTTTCTTCATAAGTTGCTGATGTTTCTAAAAATCTTGAATTTTTTCTCATACTTTCCTCGTTATTTTTTTCACTACCATTAAATCATAATAAAATTGTTTTGTCCCTCAAATTATCAAATATAATCATTTTAAACTTATGCTATTATTATTTAATGAGATCAAAATAAGGTTTGTAATTTGTGTAGTTTATAATTTTTCCATAATTAATTGCATTCATATACTTTATAATTTTAGAATTTTTCACATCATATAATGGAATGTTTATGTTAAATCTTGTACCTATGCTACGTAAGGAAACAGAATTTTTAATGTATAATTCGCAAACATTTAAATTTAGAATAGAATTTATGTATTTTGCTTCTTCTAATGATATTGATTTAGTTGTTCCTTTTTTGTGTTCTGAAATATATGACACATGACCATCAAAAATTGGAATAGCATCAGTTCCCCAATGTGTTTTAATCTTAGTGACTACACAACTAACAAACTTTGAATTATCTCTTATTACAACATAATTATCAAAAAATGAATATTCTCCCATTCTTAGTAATGCATAAAACTCTTTATTATTTTGAATTCTTTTATTAAAACTACTCCTATTAGAAAGTTGAAGTTCAATAGAAGATAGGTATCTTGCAGTTTTTGGTGCTGTCCTTTTTAAAACATCCATATCTACTGGCTTATTACTATCTTCATATGCACATATAACATATTCATTATTCCAATTAATTTCGTTTTTCTCAATCATTGGTGCTGATACAAATGGTCTAATATATTTATTTTCTAATACAATCGTTTGATTTGTTCTACATAAACGTTTATTTTTTTTTGACCACAAATAAAATTCTGATTCAGTTTCATTAATTATCTTTTTAAAACTTAATCTCATTGGTGCCTGTGCATCAACACCTTTTCTGAAATTATAATGATTTTTACCAATAATAGTTAATATATCATTTTTGTCATTCTCATTATCTAATGATGTAAAATTATTATTATTTTCAGTAGTAAATACACATAAAAATTTATTTTTTACATCGAAACAATCTCGCACATCATACCATGAAGAATTGTTTCTTAATTTCTTTTTATTTTTCTTTATAACAAAGTATTCTGGTATTCCTTGCAAATAATCTTGTTTTTTAAAAGTAATATTAAATGTTGAAAACAATTCTTTCACATCACCAAATGGATCTCCAGATTTTGCCCAATTTCTAATACTTTCGAAATATAGTTTCTTTTGTCCCACTTCACTATCAATATATAGATTTCTAAACCCCTCAAATGACTTATTATACAATAAATTAGTTGGCATTAAAAAAGATAATCTTCCTGTGTCTTTTAACCATTTTTCACAGCATTTATTAGCTATTAAAGCACATATGTTTAAATCAACACCACCATAATTATTGTCATTACTAAATAAACCATCAAGTTTACATTTTTCTTTAACAGTTAAACGATAATTTTCTGGTAATACATTCCATCTTACCCAGGGAGGGTTACCTATAATACAGTCAAATTTTCCTAAAATCCCTGTCTTTAAGTAATTTGAAAATATTCTTAACCATATACCATTTAATTCTTGTTCTTCTAAATCTATTAATTTTGCTACTTGTTTTTTAACAACATCAATGACTACCTTAGATATAGTATCATCTGTTTTTATAAGTTCTTTAATAATATATGTCTCTGCTTTTGAACGGTTTTTCATAAGTATATATTCTTCTAATTTGTCAATTACCGATATAAATTTTGGTGATTTTATAAATTCATAAGGCAATGTGATATCAAATGTTTTATCACCCATAATAGTTGTATTCAAACTATATGCAAGCATCTTTGTATTATCTAAATATTCTATTGTAGGTGAATATGTTGAATCACCATTATAAATAGGCATTTCAATCTCATAATAATCAGTAATATGAGGTGCAATATTAACAAACATATTTATTCTTGCCATTAATACAGCTAATGGATTTAAATCTATACCACAAATACCTTCAGTTAATTTTTCAAACTGGCACTTTAATTCACAATCACTGCCATCATATAAGGATGAAATTCTATGATTAATAGCACAAATAAGAAAAGTACCTGAACCACAACAAGGATCCAATACCGAACACCAATTTTTTTTATCAAAAGAACTATCAATATAGACATTTTCAGCTAACCAATATGGAGTATAATATTCACCAAAACAATGTCTAATTATTCTAGGGATGAATGCTTCATAAAGTTCTCTAAATAAATCTTGCATATATGAATAGTTTTTCAATCTTACATCTTCATATTCTGCTACTGTTGCAATTATTCTTTTTAATTTATACAAAAAGTTATCATTCCAAATGTCTTTTTCTTTTGTATACCAGGAAAAGAAATCTCCCTCAATCATATTTATAAGCCCTGCTTTTTTTAGCAAATTACCATGCTCTAATTCTTCAAAAAAAGTTTTTAAATCATTATTTTTTAAATTACATAAACATTCAAAACTCTCTTCTTCAAACAATGATGTAAACTCGTTTACTGACTTAACCAATATTAACTTCAAAATTATAGAAAACAAAGTATGTAAAGTAAAAATTGCATTATACTCATCTTCAGAATTATTAATTATTTCACCAGTTAGTTGTGCTAAAACATTTCTTCTTTCTATAATATCAGGATGAGTTGCTGTACCATCAGAACTGTCACTTTCTGAAAGTTTAAACATTTTTTCCCATTCTTTTAACATTAATGTTGTTCTTGGATTATTTCTATTTTTTAATTTAGAAAAAAGTGTTCTATAAACATCCTTTACCATTGATGATTCAATTTGAAAGTCTTCTCTTAAACAATACGAAGAAATTTCCTTTTTGTTACTAAGAAATGCTGTTTTAAAATAAAAATCTAAATTCTTAAAACAAATCACACCATTAATTTTTTTATTAGGTATTGCGAAAACTCCATGTTCATCCTTATGATAAATTTCCATAGTGTTTCCATCAAATAATATACCATAAACTGATTTACCAATAAATTGATCATCATTTAAATAATCACTTAATTGTTCAATAGCATCTTTATGATCTTTATCGGAACTTAATCTTTTATACTTTTTATATTCAATAATAATATTTTTATATTTACTATCGATTCTTCTTCCATTACTCGTACCTACTTCGCTTAAGAATGTAATATATTCATTACTAGGTATAGCACCAATAGTTTGTAATAATTTATTAGTCTCATTTTCGAATTTTTTCCTTATATCTTCTTCAGTTTTACACGTTGAAAAAATAGAATTACTTGCCAAATTTAATATGCAATCTTTATACAATTCGGTTTCAAACGCTTTTGCTCCAATATATTCCATAGTATTCGTTCCTTTCGGTTGGTAAAGGTACGCTTTTGACTACTATAGCAAAATGGCATTTAATTTTCGAAAATGATGTCTAAAAAGAGAGAAAAAGGAGATTTAATTTGAATTTCTTATCAATCTATGGTAAAATATTTGTATAAAAATTGGTACTTAAAGGTGTACCTTTACAAACCATAGCAATCAAGTCATCCAGGAATGGGTGATTTTTTTAAACAAAACAAATGAAGGGACATTTTGATATAATATTCCTATTCATAGGAGGTTAGTTATGAAATATGGTTATGTAAGAGTATCATCACAAACACAAAATATCGCAAGACAAATGGAAGAAATGTATAAACTAGGATTGACGGATGATGTTATATTTATTGATAAGCAAAGTGGTAAGAACTTTGATAGAACAAGTTATAAAATCTTAAAATCTAAACTAAAACAAGGCGATCTACTTATCATCAAATCAATCGATAGGTTAGGCCGTAATTATGATATGATAATTAATGAGTGGCAGGATATTACAAAGGTTATTGATGCTGATATATTTGTTATTGATTTTCCTTTACTTGATACAAGGGTTGAAGGTAAAAACCTAGTTGGCAAATTTATATCTGACATTGTGCTACAAGTCTTAAGTTTTGTGGCACAAAATGAAAGAGAGAATATTAGACAACGACAAGCTGAAGGAATTAAAATCGCAAAAGCAAAAGGTGTTCATATGGGACGTCCTAAATATAAGCTTCCTGATAACTTTGAAGAAATTGTACGTATGTTTCATAATAAGGAAATAACAAATGTGAATGCTGCTAAAATGCTTAATATGACGCGTGGAACATTTCTTAAATATTCCAAACTGTATAAATAAATTCATACCACTATGCGTAATTTTGCATGGTGGAATTTTATTTATTAGTTCGAGTCCCATAAGAACTAAAGGTTCGACACCCGTAAGTTAATGGTTCGGGTCCGTGGTCAGTCTCCTATAGTTATTAAATCTAAATGTTTCATAAACAGGTAAAATAAAAGACTATTTCACTATATTTCAAGTAAAATAGTCCTTAAAAATAAAAAATAGATCTTCTTTTCAAAAGACCTACAGATTTCAAAAAATGTGTCATTACTACGAAATGTTTCATATTTGACTTTTACACTACAAAATGTTTCATATTTGAATTTTACGCTACAAAATGTTTCACGATGCAACTTTTTGTAGTAATATAAAAATCACTAACACTACAAAATGTTTCATTAACTAATCGATAAATTGGAATTTGTCAATACCTATTACCATAAAGATATTTATTTGAAATTCTCTTTTGTGTTTCCAAATATTTTGTAACGTTTTCATCATAATCAGGATAATTATAACCAAGTGAATCTGCCACT
>JAFVWY010000007.1 GCA_017501465.1 Bacilli bacterium | reverse complement strand
GTATTGAACCATATAGTCAAGTAATGTTCCATCTCGGATACGAGTTTGATGAAAATGATGTACATGATGTGAAGTTATTGTGTGAGACATTTCATATCGAAGTTCCAAATGAGTATAGATAACGACAAATTCCAATTTATCAATTAGTTAATGAAACATTTTGTATTGTTAGTAATTTTACATTACTACAAAAAGTTGCATCGTGAAACATTTTGTAGTGTGAAACTAAAATATGAAACATTTTGTAGTGTGAAAGTCCAATATGAAACATTTCGTAGTAATGACACATTTTTTGAAATTGATAAGTCTTCTAGTAAGGCTTATTTTTTTTGCATTTTACAGGGTATTTTAGTCCAAAAAGGCTAGAATATCCTCTTTTTTTATACATTTATGAAACATTTAGATTTAATGACTATAGGAGACTGACCATGGATTCGAACCATTAACTTACGGGTTTCGAACCTTTAGTTTTAACGGGACTCGAACCTATAAGTATTATATATGGACAAAGAATAGAAAATATAGTATAATGTTAGTATATAATAAATAAAGTATTGTCACCGGAGAACAAATGCCGTAGCATATATGTTGATTAGGTGTCGAGTGAGCTCGGAATATTAGGTATATAAATGCCATTATTTTGAGCTTTTTTTATTTATGGAAAGGAAAGAATTATGGACTTTAAATTATTGTTACTAAATAAGGAAGATTTATTAATATTTAAAAATGATATGCAAGAAGCATTTCAAAAAGGATTTGAAGATGTATATGGTAAAACTGAAGGAACTATCTTACCAGAAAAAGATATAGATAATTCTTTAAATACAAAAGGTGCTTTAGCATATAAAGCTGTAGTGAATAATAAAATTGTTGGTGGAGCAATAGTAGTAATTAATGAGGAAACACGACATAATGAATTACATTTTTTATATGTAAAATATGGTGTTCAAACTAGAGGAATAGGTAAAATGATATGGGATGAAATTGAAATGTTACATCCGGATACTATTGTATGGGAAACTTGTACTCCATGCTTTGAAAAAAGGAATATCCATTTTTATGTAAATAAATGTAAATTTCATATAGTTGAATATATAAAAGAAAATAATGAAGAAGGATTCATTGGTCATGGCGGTGGAGGAATGTTTACATTTCAAAAAGTAATGAAATAATTTAAGATATATTGTTAAAAAGACCACTAAAGCTAACATTAGCCTTAATGGTCTTTTACTTTACTTGAATATTTACTATCTTTCCTATGTGCCTTACCATACTCATCGTATGACACATTAGAACGACGCTTAATTTCTTGAATTACTTGTTCAAATTGTTCAACACTTATAATTGCTGGATGATTATTTACAACTTGATACTTAGGATTATAGAGATTTGGAATATTTTCTATGAAGCCTTTATTGTTAATTTCGTTAATTGTTTTAAGAAGAATTACATTTCCTGCGTATTTTTCATTCTTAAGCATTTTCTCAATGGTGCGTTTTGACCATTGTGGAAGACCTGTAGGAGAAGGAATTTTCAGATAATATAAATAGTCAATAATACCAATAATACTATAACCTTCTAAATACTTGTCAAATATCATTTTTACAACATTAGCTTCTTGATGATTAATAACTAGTTCATCTGTATCATCTTTCTTATAACCATAACAAGGTTTTGTGTAAAGCGGTGATGTGCCATTTCTGATTTGTTCACGAATTGCCCAAGTGATATTTTCGTGTCTTTCTTTTACTTGTCCTTCAGCAACAGCAGTTGCAACAGTTATATAGACTCTAGTTGATGGATCATCAGACCACATTTGTTCTGCTTCAAAATAAATACGAATGCCTAAATCAACTAATGTTTGAAGTGTAGTAAGAACATCAATTGTGTTTCTTCCAAACCTACTAACACTTTTAGTAATAATGATATCAAGTTGTTTTGCTTTACACATATCAATCATTCTATTAAATTCTTCACGTTTAGTAGTCATACCAGATTTATAATCCATAAAGACATCAGTAAGAACCCACTTTGGATTATTATTAATCACTTGAATTAAACCATTCACTTGATTAGACATAGACCTAAGTTGTTCAACTTTAGTAGAACTAACACGAGCATATATTCCAACACAGTATTTTTCCTTTTCAACACCAGGGATTATAGTAACATTCGACATATAAAACACTTCCTTTAGTATATTATATCAAAAGAAGAAATAATTTACAAATAGCCTACTCAAAATAACCTACTACACACATTTTCTGAAATCTGTAGGTCTTCTGGAAAGAGGATCTATTTTTTATTTTTATAGGGTATTTTAGCCAATAATAATTAAAATACCTTATTTTTTTATATATTTATGAAACATTTAGATTTAATAACTATAGGAGACTGACCATGGATTCGAACCATTAACTTACGGGTTTCGAACCTTTAGTTTTGATGGGACTCGAACTAATAAGAGATGGGACTCGAACTAATAAGAGATAATGGTGGAAATATATTTGGAATTATGGTATAATAACTATTAGATAAATAAGAATTTGACGGAGAGATAGTATGGCTATTATTAAAAACGAAATACCGATTTTGGAGTTTGATACAGAGCAGACAGCAGTTCTTAATCCCACTCATGAAAATCTTGGTTTGAACTTACCCAAGAAATGTGTGT
>JAFVWY010000019.1 GCA_017501465.1 Bacilli bacterium | reverse complement strand
TGAAAAAAATTAATTGTTATTCTAAAATTGCTAGTTTAATTTTCTTAATTTTGTTCTTTCTTTCAACTATTATGGGAATACTACCATTTATTTTATTTAGAGAAGATGATAATATTATATTTAAAATTATTTGGATTGGTATTATAATTTTCTGTTTAGCAGTTTCTATTTTCGGTTTTTTCCATTATAAACAATATATATGTGTTGAAAATGAGAAGATAGTATTAAGAAATTATTTATATAAAATTAAAGAGATAGATATCAATGATTGCTATTATGTAGTATCTAGTTTATTAAGTAGCTATGGAAGGGTTTATTCAAGTGAATATTGGATTTGCATATATTCTAATAAGGAAACTAAATTTTTTAAATATGGATTTACAAATAGTAAAAAGTACGAAAGAATACAATTAATTTATACGGAAGAAAATTTGAATTATATAAAAAAATATATTAATAAAAAATATAATTCATTTGAAAAAAATATTAATTAAATTAACATCACTTTTAACATTAAGGGTGGAGCTGATAATCTCAGTTTCACTCTTTCTTACGTTTAGTGGTAAAGAAGCGAAACCTTGGTATCCCAGTTGCGCAAGTATTTCAAAAATACTTGCGCAGTGTTTTATTTTTCTTATCCTGCCTTAATATTAAGGCATGATACAACAATTAAATAATTTAAAAAAATTAGATATGTCATATTATTTGGCATATATTTTTTTTAATATTTTGACTTTCGTTCGAAAGATCATATAAAAACGTAAAACTTTTTTCCTCGTAACTTTCCATATATAGTGTAGGGACTATTTCTATTTTCTTTTAATAATGATTGTGGAAGAAAAAATATTTAAATTATTTTTAAAAATTTTTCTAAAAACACCCATACAAAACACAATAAACATTCCATATATAGTGTGGGGATATTTTTCACTCACAAGAAATTAAATATGAAAAGTTAGAAAAAAAGGAGTTGCCACAACTGATGTTACCAGTTATGACATCTCGACTGTTGCGACAACTGGCACACCCAGTTTCACTTTTGACCAATAAATGAAAGAGAGGAAAAAATATAGGTAAAAAAGAAGTTTAAACTGAATATTATTCAGAAAGTAAAGAAATAATATATTTTGTTATTGAGGAATTGAAAGAGGAATCGGTAGTTAAATTAATAGAGAAAATGTTAGTTAATAATATTATAGCTGGTTGTAATGGTGGACTATGTTAATAAATTATGGTATAATGAAGTTACTAAAATAAAAAAGAAATAAAGTAATTGTTTGGGGATACTCGTGAGAACCCCGTCGAAACTCAGTTATTCTATTGCAACTCTAGATATTATTCACCTGAACTTTGTAGGTTCATAAGTCCAGATAGTATTAAATATTTAGCCCCTCAAAGTATTAATGGATTGAATTTATATTGCTATTGCATGAACAATCCGATTATGTATTATGATCCTAGCGGACATGCACCTGAATGGTTAATAGATGTTCTTGATATTGGATTATATATCGTTTCTGCAGCAATTGCTGTGCGAGTAGGTATTGTTGTTTCGGGAGTGGTAGGTCCGACATTGGGAATTGCGGCTGGCGTTGTGACTTTTGGTGCATTAAACAATTTAGCTAATGGGATTTACTATAATTATATTTCAGATGGAAAAAGTGAATTAACATCTAGTAGTTATAGAGATGGATATGTAAATAGATGGGATAGGTTAGATTATGTTAAACAACAAACGGAGCAAAGTAAATTTAATACTACAGCATGGATGTATTTTAGCGAATATAACTTACATATGTATGGTTGGTATTTAACTGGTTGGGCTTTAGGAAAAAATATACCATTAATATCAGACTTTGCAAAAAGCACATCTGATGCTGATATCACTGTAGGAAAATGGGATTCAAGATGGTATGTTAATGTTGGAATAGCAATATTAGGATTATTAGGCTTATAATGTATAGGAGGAAATATAATTAATGAAAAAAGTAACAAGCATAATTTTGATTACGATGTGTAGTTTGTTTCTTATTGGATGTTATCAAGATTTAAAAAAAAGTTCTTTAGATGAATATATTTTACATATTAATCAAAATAAAATTGGATACTCGAGTGTAGAAATTGATCATCCTGATTATTTTCTTCCTAGTTTAACATTTATACAAGATTATAATTATATTGATGGTAAATATTATTGGTGCGAAGATGATCCTTTAAGGGGGTTATTTACAACAAATGTTAATTCAGAAATTTCTTTTCTTTGCTTACAATATGAAGAAACAACATATTATAATGCGAAAGAATTTATGTTAGAAAAAATTGAACCATATAATAATAAGTTTTATGAATATAACAATTATGTTTTTTATGAGAATTCAAATTTCATAAATTTACATTATAGAGATTTTCCAGAATGGTTTACTATGGCTTGTTATAATGATGTTAGTCATACATTAATATTTATTGGCTTTGATTCTGGTACACTTGCAGGTCCATCATGTCTTGAAGAAAAATATATAGATGACATCGACAATAACTGGGGTGACTTTTTAAATCAATATTATGGGCAATGTTATAATTTTAATGAACAACCTTAATTTTATAATATGTTTATTGGTATAAAGTTAAATAGTTGAAAAGCAAATAATTGTAAACAGGATAAGACGTGCTTCACTCTGCAACACATAGTCTTGCACGTTACCTGTTTTAACTGGGATGCCCAGCTTAAATATTTAGTAATAACTAATTGATTGGAGTTGCAATAGGATAATCCAGTCGAAACGGGTTATTTTTGGTTATCCTCAAGGTATTATTCACCGGAGTTATGTCGCTGGATTTCACCAGATGATATTGAGTATTTAGATCCAGAATCAGTAAATGGTTTAAATTTATACTGCTACTGCTTAAACGATCCAGTTAATAACGTCGATCATACAGGTCACTTTGAAATTAGTGCATTGATTATAGGAGCAATTATAGGAGCTGCTATTGGGTTTGGCACTGTTGTTTATATAGATTATCAAGATGATGGACAAGTATTTAATGGTAGTGTAAAATGGTATGATTATGTTGGAGGAACAGTTACTGGTGCTGTTTTAGGTGCTGGTGTTGGTGGAATTATTAGTGCTGAAGGTGCAGTTTTAACTAGTGCACTTGTCTCAACTGGAAATAAGTTTATTTCAGATTTGTTTGCATATACTTTAACAGGAGCATCTTTTGGTACTTGGGAGGATTATGCAGTTGCATTTATTTCTGGTAGACTAATTAAAGGTTTAGGTTTAGGAACTGTAGCTAAAACTATATATGATGTGGCTGGAAGACCATTGATTAATCAAGTTGTTAAGATTGGCACTAATAGGCAGGATCTGTTCAATATTGAGAAATATGCATATGATGTTGTAACTAGAGGAATAACAACATTTGCTCCATCTCCTTGGGAAGCATTTTACAGAGGTGGATTTAAAAGCATTTGGGATTTAAAAAAACGTGGATATTTCGCATAATTTAATTAAGTAGGTGATTTAATGAAAAAAACTTCAATTAGTCAAATGTATGTATTTTCGATGATATGTCACATATTTACTTTAATATGTGGTATATGCGGTAGTATATTAATGATAGCTTTTAATAAAGATTTGATTAATACTACTGGTGAAATATTTGGTTTAATTTTTATCATAGGAATAGTCGTTGTATTTATATTTCTTATAATTTTCTCTTTGAAAGTTATTATAATTTTATTAAAAGATTTTAAAGCATATAAATATAAAAATTATATTTCGATAACTGGAAAAGTTATTGCATTTAAAAGAAATAGAGAACCAGAAAGTGGAATGCAAATTAATGATAAACCTATAATAAAAATTTTAAATACTAATGAGGAAATCGTATTAAATATTAATGATAAAATTTTGGTTGGTGAAACATATAATTTTAATTATTTGCAATATTCAAAAATTGCTGAAATAGAATAAATTAATATGCTAAACTTTATCTAGCAATAAGAACAGGTATATCTTAACGGGTATATCTGTTTTTGTTTTCTAAATTTCTACAAAAAATTACTTATGAATACGGTAATGATTTAGAAACATTAAAAGCTATAAAATTTGAAAGATATGTTGATGCAAATAATGAAAATGATGCTAATACTAATAGTGTTTCTGATTATCAAATAGTTGAAAAAAACGAAATTTTAATAAATAATCAAGGATTGATAAAAAGTATCAAAAATAATTATTTAAATTATGAGTATGATTATGATGAACTTTTTAGATTAAAAAATATTAAACAAAATGATCAACTTATATTTGGAAATATATATTATCCATTATATTTAGAAAATAAGAATGAGATTAAAAAAATATGGTTGGATAATCATATTACTATCAATTTAGATGAACATGGTGAAGTTGAAAAACTTTATATTGGAAAAACTATTGATACTCAATATAGAGTCAAATCATTAGAATTATATAGGGATTTAGAAGAGGCTGTATCAAAACTAAATAACATAGAAAGAGATTCAAATTCATTAGTTGAAGTATTAAATCTTTCAGTTTATCAAAGTTTAGAAAAAGATAGTTTTTTACAAGATGCTAAATATGTAGTAGATAAGTTTTCAAATAGTTTACATGTATATTTTAAAAATAATTTTATAGATAGCCTAAATTATAAACTTATTGATGATTATAATAATATAAGACAAGAAATTAAATATTTGCAGAAAGAAACTATCTATGATATAATTGATGGTAGAGTAAAGTTTAAAGTTGGTAAAACAGATGTAGAACCAATTGATAATAGTTCTAATTCATATATTCAAACAAAATATTATAATTGTGTGAATTTAGGGTGTGAAAATGAAGCATTTGTTTTAGATGATTTGTTATCAAAGACAAATATTTTTGATCCATATGGCAGATTAATATCAAGTAATTCTAGTAAATTTTTCGATTGTCAAACGTATCACGACTTTTTATTTACGGATGTTACTGATTTTACAATCAAGTATTTACCAAATGTATTAGTAGAACATAATAAAGAAATTCAATATAAAAATTCATCAAATCTAAATGGTAATTATAGTTTAAATAATGTAAAAAAACCATCTAAAATAATCTATAATTATATTAGAAATTTCACTGAGTCATATAATGATAATGATCAATCAAACTTTGCCTCATCTGATAGTACTAGTGTAATTAATGAAGTTGAATTTGATGATTCTAATAGAATTATTCAATTAAGAACATCAGGTAACTATTTTCTTAGTAATGTTTTAACAGAAGATACTAATCAAACTGCATCTATTGTTGATACTACTTTTAGTTATTTATATGATGAGAAAGATCAACTATATAAAGAAATTGTCACTAAAACCTATCATACTGATGAAGAGAGTACAAGTAGTGAGTCACATTCGTCTACGTATTTATATGAAAATGGGGAATTGGTAAAAGTTCAATCTGATTTATTTACTAAAACGTACTCTTATGTTGATATAGATGATAATGATAAACAATTAGTTAGAAATTGCTCTAAAAAATTAAATTATACATTAAAGTCAAATAATGTTGTTGTTGAAAGTAATAACATTTATTTTGATACTTTTGGAAATGTTGTAAGATATAATGATTATAATTTAGAGTATGGACATAATAATTTATTAAGCTATTATTATAAAGAAAATGTTGATAATGTTATTGGTGAAGAATTATTAAGCGTTTTTTGTGATTATGATGGTTATGGAAAAAGAACAAGTAAAAATGTTGATTACAATAATACTAAATATCGCATACAATATTACTATGATAATGAAAAATTAATTTGTCAAAATTGGTATAGTTTAAATAATGCAAATTATAATTATGAATTACAGTATAAGTTTATCTTTACATATGATTTAGATGGCATCTGTGGTATTAAGGTGTATGATTATTCTTATGACGATTTAGATTCTGTTTCTACAAAGTATATTCGAAATGGTGTTAATTATACATTCATTAAGGACCACTTGAATAATGTAACAGGTATTGTCCGAGATACTAAATTGATTTGTCAGTATGAGTATGATGCATGGGGTAATCATACAATCAATAATTTAGTTGATGATAGCGTTGTATTGTTTGAATTGGATCATTTTGTTGTTAATAATAATCCATTTAGATATAGAGGGTATTATTATGATGTTGAAACCAATCTTGCGCTAGTATCCTCAAGATACTATTCTCCAGAACTTGGAAGATTTATCCAACCTGCAGATGTTTCTAGTTTGAACCCACAATCTATTAATGGATTAAATCTATATGCTTACGCAAACAACAATCCAATAAGCTTTTCATACAATAACTCAAGTGCAACCAGTAGTACTAGCATTGGTGGTGGATTGGCAAGTTCTATTGGTGCAGGTAGTTCGTCTAATGGAAATGTGAATTCTGGATCTCCATCTAAAGGTGGATTAAATCTAGGTTGGCTAAAAAATGGATTAGATACTGGATCAACAATTCATGGTTTATATACTTCAATATCAGGACTAGTTAATCATACAGCTTATTTTGCTAAGAATTTAGTTCCGTTTTCTGATGATATGACAATGATTGGTGCTTCAATGAAAGATGGAGTTCTTGCATTTAATCAATTCAGCTGGGGATTAGGAAAAGCAGATGTATTTGGTATAGCATTAGGTGTTGGTTTAGATATTTATGATAGCATTCAACGAGGAGTAAGTCCTGGAGGTGTAGTATTGGGAGCCACATTAACTGCTGCTAAAGGTGTTGGTCTAATCTATTTAAACAAAGGAATTATGTATGCAGCAACAGCTATTGGAAGTTGCTTTGGACCGGTAGGTACTGCAGTAGGATTTGTTGTTGGTGGAATTGTTTGTATTGTTGTAGATATTCTTGCAAGTAACTGGTTAGATGATTTAATTGATAAAATAGCAAAATAGGAGGGTGAAAAATGAGAAAGAGAATAATAGCATTTTACGATGTGTTACTATTTGCGATTATTTGTAGTCCAATTATAGTTACAGCTGTTATATTGCTATTCATGTTAGTAACTAAAGGTACTAGTGAATGGATATATGAAAATTGGTATTTAGTTCTAATTTTTGCTATTGCATTTATGGTTCCTATTGGTGGAACAATGTTATTTAGATATTGTGTTATTAATAATAATACAATCCATTTTCATTATTTCCCTTTTACAACTAGTTGGAATAGGGCTACTAACAATATTGATATAAGATGGAATCAAGATATAACTATTTCTGAAGTGAATGATATTGAAATAGTTAAACTTACAGAAGAAGAAAAACAAACAAAAGTTTATTATAAACATTGGTTTAATAAATATTTAAAGATCAATATGAACTATGGTAACCCTAAATATGTGTATATTGGTAATTATTCAAATTATCAAATTGAAAAAATAATTAAACTTTTTATAAATAAATAAGTGTTAATAAAAATATGCAAAACTTTATCTAGCAATAAAAGTAGGTATACTTTAATCGGTATATCTGCTTTTTCTTTTTTGATAAGATGCAAAAACTGGGTATCCCAGTTGCGTAAGTATTTCAAAAATACTAGCATAGTGTTGTATTTTTCTTATCCTGCCTTAATATTAAGGCAGGATAAAACGATTAAATAATTAAAAAATATTAGATATGTCATACTATTTGGCATATCTTTTTTTGTAATATTTTGACTTTCGTTAGACAATTTCAAAAAAACGTTTAACTTTTTATTCCCAACTTTCCATATATAGTGTAGGGATATTTTTCATCCACGAGAAGTTTATAGTTGAAAGTTAGAAATAAGGAGTTGATGTTAATGATTTAAATATCTAATTTATTTAATTAAAACGAAGTAATATACAAAGCAAATATAATACAGCCACAAGCAAACATACAAGTAAATGATATTAAAATTAATAAAGAAGATGTGGCAAATTTGCTTATTTTATAGGCAGAATAAGGGGTTGCCACAACTGATGTTACCAGTTATGATAAATCGACTATTGCGAAACTGGGATACCCAGTTTTCGCTTTTGACCAACGAAAGAAAGAGAGGATAAGATTATAGGTAAAAAAGAAGTTAAAACTGAATATTATTCAGAAAGTAAAGAAATAACATATTTTGTTATTGAGGAATTGGAAGAGGAATCGGTAGTTAAATTAATAGAGAAAATGTTAGTTAATATTATTATAACTGGTTGTAATGGTGGACTATGTTAATAAAATATGGTATAATGAAGTTACTAAAATAAAAAAGAAATAAAGTAATTGTTTGGGGATACTCGTGAGAGCCCCGTCGAAACTCAGCTTTATTGGTTATCCTCAAGGTATTATTCGCCAGAATTATGTCGATTTATAAGTCCTGATGATATTAAATATCTTGATCCTGAATCAGTTAATGGATTGAACTTATATTGCTACTGCAAAAATAATCCAATCATGTATGTCGATCCTAGCGGGCATATTGCTATTACGTCTTTACTTATAGGAATGGCAATTGGTTTTGGAGTTGGCGCCGTAATTGGTGGAGGTTTTGAAATTGCGAAACAAGCATATAATGGTGGTGATTGGAACTGGGATTTGTCATCATGGGATTGGGGACAAATAGGTCTATCTGCATTGGGAGGAGGCGTAGCCGGTGCGATATCATCAATTTCTTTGGGGACTGGATTTGTAGGATATCTTTCAGCATTTGCACTTGGAGGCATTGGTTCTGTTACTGGAGGATTAATTAGTGGTTCAGTTACAGATTTTCAAAGTGCCGCTATTGCATTTGGTATTGGAGCTATTGCTAATGTCGCTGCAAAAGGAACTGCAGATTTAATAAATAAAGGTGTAACTGCTGGTGCTCAAAAAGCATTAAATAGTCCTATATTTGATGGGTTACAATTGGATGATTTGATTGGTTCAGGTTTAAAAAATAATGGACTTAATCCACTATACAATAAGATATTAAATCAAGGTGCCAAATATGTTCTAAACGCAAATGGATTATGGGTTAAATCTGCATTGTATTCATTTACTAGTTCGGGTTTTTCAAGTTTATTTTCAGGATGGTATTAATATGAAAAAAATTAATTGTTATTCTAAAATTGCTAGTTTAATTTTCTTAATTTTGTTCTTTCTTTCAACTATTATGGGAATACTACCATTTATTTTATTTAGAGAAGATGATAATATTATATTTAAAATTATTTGGATTGGTA
>JAFVWY010000006.1 GCA_017501465.1 Bacilli bacterium | reverse complement strand
AGAATTTTAGATATATAAGATTTAATAATTTCTACCTAAATAATATTTACACTTTTTAAGAATTAATTTTTTTTTGGAAAATAGAAAAGATAGAGTAATTTTGCAAAGCGAAGAGCTTTGTGCGAGGTGTATTTTTGTCCGACAAAAATTTCCTCGAAAAAATAATAGAGAGTTCAAAGAAACTCACTCTGTTCGTTTTTTTTGATCTCTCTTTCATATTATTTTTTAGAAAATCTGCCCTGACGGTTGATTTTCATTAATTTAGGTGTAAATAATAGTACATATGGCAAATATTTTAGTAGGCAGAAGACCATTAAATATAGACGAAAAGAAGACAGAAAGGGTATATATTCGTCTTACAAAAATGCAGAAAAAAGAGTTATTAAATGAAGCGAAAAATCTAGGTTTTTCATCACTTACTGCATTATTATTAGATAAAATTTACACCAAAATTTCTACAAAGAATACATCGCAATTATCCCTTGAGCAATTTACTATTATAGAGAAAAGTCAAAAAGAAATATCTCGAATTGCTTCAAATATTAATCAAGTAACAAAGAAAATAAATTCATTATCATCTAGTGAAAATGATATAAAAGCATTCGTTTTTAATCTAAATAAAATTAGAGAAAATATGGATGAAATAGCAATTGAACAATCTAATATTTATAAGATATTAGATGAAATTTCTGCAGCACGTTTTAATAGATAACTTGGGATAAATGATAATAAAAATACATAACGGAAGTGATATTTTTGCTCCTTTAAATTATAACTTTACAAAAGTAGATGAAGGAGAAGCTGATATTTTGGGCATTGAAAATTGTTATAGAGCTCAGAATATAAATGAGGTATTACATTTATTCAATGAACGAGCTGCAAAAAATTCACGTGTTAAATATCCCATTTTTACTGTCTCCATAAATCCAGCCATTGAGGATTTAAGTAAATTGTCTGATACAGAACTTAAGCAAATAGCAGATGACTATATGCAAAGAATGGGTTATGGAGACCAACCATATATAGTTTTTCGCCACAGAGATATAGAAAGACATCATCTTCATATTGTTTCATTAAGAGTTGGTGCAGATGGCAAAAAGATTAGTTCTGATTTTGAAAGATATAAATCTGTTGAGATACGCAAACAATTGGAGAAAGAATATAATTTAGCAAGAGCTGATGACAGAAAAGTAAGTAGAGATGAATTAATTAGTCAACAGGCAGATTATATAAAAAAATATGAACTTGACGAAAGGGTAGAGAATAAAGATAGTGAAAAAAGAAAGAAATATAGGAAGATTTTACACTATGTTAAGTCACACTATAAATGTACCTCTATGGTAGAACTGCGTCACGTGTTGTCTTTATTTTCTTTATATACCAAAGAAGTATCGGATGAAAATGGCGAACATAAAGGTATCGTATTTTATCCTCTTAACGAAGATGGAAGAGATGGTAAGGCTTTGTCTGGTAGTTATATAGGGAAGGAATTTAGTTATAATAAATTCCAACAGTATTTTGAAAAAAATGCAAAAAATCTAGACGAGAAGAAAAAGAATGAGAAAAAGTATATACGCTCATTAATTGATGCTTCAATAGAAAAACTTTCAAGAAAAATAACTGTAGATGAACTTGCAGAGCTTCTGAAGACTCAAGGTATATATGTGTGTATATCGAGGAGAAAAGAAACAGGAGAAATATTTGGTATAAATTTTATTTCAACTATTTCTGGAATTGTATATAAGGCAAGCGATTTGGGTAAAGAATATTCGGCTTCAAAATTACAAGAACGTTTAACGGCTCAATCCTTTGGTCGTAAACTCACTAAACCAGAACAGAATAATGTTATTAAGGCATTAAAAAATAAATATAATGAAATTAGAAAGGCTTCTTATTATTACGAGGGAAATTTGATTGAAGATATAGAAAATTATAGAGCAGCACTTACTGATATTGCAATGCGTTCTGCTCCTATGGAGGGTAGATTAAATGATGTATTTGTGATAGTAAATACATTTATTAATTATAAAAAGGATTTATTGGAGAGTACGAGAAATAAGGAATTTGATTATCTTCGCTCACAACTAGATGGTTACGCTCCATTTATTAGTAGTTTAGACACAAATAAAAGAAAATCTTTTGTAGAAGCTTTAGGTTATACTTTTACAACAGAAGACAATCAAGCATATATACATAGCCTTTATGATAAAAGGCTAAAAGTATCTGTGCATTCTACAGGTTTGAACTTTGATTTTAATGATAGTATTATAAATAAATACCTTTTTAATAAAGATGAAAAACTAGCTATTAAGGCTATTTTATCTGGTAATATTGAAGAATTAAAGAATCCAATAGAAATATCTTCTAAGTTGTATAATTATCTATCCACAGAACAAAGTGAGGTGGTGATGAAACGCAGTACTCAATTGTATATAACATCTGTAAATTCAGAAAATGATAATATATATAGTACTCTCAGCGAATTATATAATAAGGGACTTGTTATTCGTACTGCACAATTTGAAGATGGTAGAATCAGATATGTTATAGGTAATTACAAGGATAATACCCTAAGAAGTTTTATTCCAATTCCTCAAGAATGGGAAAAACAACTTAATAATATTAATTATATGTCTTCAGGATTGCAACATAAGATATTGTCGTCCGTTTATACCAATATAGACAAAGGTTATACCAATAAACATTATACTGCACTAGTAATGCTTAATGCAGCACTATCAAAGAATAATGAAAAATATAGAGAAATATCTATTTCCTATGCTTTGGATTATATTTCTAAGAATATTAATTCTGAACTGGCTACAACAATTAATCAAAAGATAAGAGAGAAAGAAAATAAGGATAACATTCTTATGTTATTAAAACCAATAACAATAACTGATTTAAAACAAAATAATAGAAACAGATTTAAATTATAATTATGCTATACTTATCTACAGAAAAAACAAAAAGAAAAGATGAACAGACTCTTAAGCAATTTATGCTTATTGTACGTCAATTACGTAAGGATTTATTATTCAGACGCAAAGAGTTTTCCATTACTATGGATATAAAAGAAGAAATTTATATAAAATTTGAATCTACAGGTAAAGCAGCTGTAAATACGTTATTCAGATTGTTAACTGGACTTGCTAAATTAGGTGTAGATATTAACAAACTTCTTAGTCTAAAAAGTGTTGATGAATATAATATAGACGATTTAATGAATCCTAAAGATAAGTTTATGGCTAGTAGTATCGCCATTCAAACAAAACTGGATATAAGGCATCAAAGGCAAAGAATTAGGAAAAATGGTGGTTCTCCTTTTTTCTTTAATGGTCTTACTTTAGAAGAAATATTTAGTCAGGTGTTAGAAAGTGAGCAGGAACAGAGAATAGTGGCAGAGGAAGAAACTGAATACCAAACAGAACAGGAAAGAATAAATAAGTATTTTCAAGATAATCAACATTTAGTAGTTGAACAAATTCCTGAAGAAAAACCAAAGAAAAAGAAGAAGAAAAAATAGAAAAAAGAGAGAAGACTCCTAAGTTTTCTCTCTTTTTTCTATTTCTTGATAGTTGTTAAACTGGGTCTTCTTCTCCAGGATTTCTTTCAATAGGTTCATAATTATTATTCGCATCAAAACAAGATGCACAAGTACCAGGAAAGTCTGAGATTAATCGTGCTCTTACGGAATCTACTCCTTTAAATACAGTAAACCATACAGACCATTGTCCTTTAGTCTTAGCATAGGCAATAATATCCTCCTCGGTTATTTTTCCATCTATAAACTTTTCTTTCCAATCGGAAGCTATTTTCCATGTTTCCAAACGAGAATGCCATCTGAAATCTTTCGGAGAAGGCGGATTTTGAGTTCCTGGATATCTTTGAAGTTTTGCAAGGTCGAGTAAATTTTGTGCTCTTTTTTGTGATAATGCAGGAATCTTGTCGTTTACCTTAATTCTTCCTGTATCATCATAAATAAAACTATAGAAAGTATTATTTATGTGTGGCAAATGATATTCGTTATTAATTCTTTCATCGCCCTTGATTGTATTACAAATCTTACAACTTAACAGGAAATTATTCCAAGCTGTACAAGAACCTGTTTTAGTTTTTGCTGCCACGTGTTCCACTTCTAGTGAGTGAAGTTTTTCAACTCCCTCACAATATGAACAAAAAAGACCAATATTACCTACTAATGGAAATTTTGCATCTCCATAATTTTTATAGTCAGTTTGTATAGTATGTTCAATTTCTTGATTATTAGAATCTGTGTAACGAACAATATCACCAGGATGCTTTTTTTCTATAGGTCTCATAATTAATTCAGTCTAGCTTTTAGCTCAGTTCTAATAAGTGCAAGATATGCAGGATCTTCACTAAACTCAGCTTCTATTTCGTTAAGTTTTGCTTTTATTTCATCTTTATTTGCACTACCATTGTCTGCAGCTTCAAATAAACGTGTCGCAACATCAACCATTTCATTAAAACGCTTACTTCTAATATTTTGCTGTAATCCCATACGTTCTGAAGTGATGTCTTCTAAACTTTCACGGAAAGGTTCACCTGAAATCAAAGCATTATCATCAAAACTTATAAGTTGTCCTTCTTTAAGACTTTGCACGATAAAAGGACTATGAGTTGATACAATAAATTGTATCATAGGGAATGCCTTTGTTAAGTCCTGCAATACGTGTCTCTGCCAATGTGGATGTAAATACAAGTCAATTTCATCTATCATGACAACACCAGGTGTCATCTTAACAGCGTTAGAACCAAGGCAGCCATTTAGTTCAATGCAACGATGAGCAATTTCTGAAACTATATTTATCATTGACTGAAGACCATCACTCATATAAGAGAAATGATGACGTGATGGGGTGTGACCTGTAACAGTAACAACAGCTTCAATTTCTCCATTGTCAAAATCAATCTCAGATAAAGCTGGTATTGCTGTTTGTAATGCCTCATAAAATGCTTCTCTAGTACCTTCAAATTCTTTCTTGTCCCTAATATCTTTATCGTAATGTTTTAACCATTCCATAGCTCCTTCAAAATCTACTTTATCATGTAAAGCAAATTTATATGCTTTTTCAATTCGTGAAGCTCTTTCTTTTACATTTGGAGTACTTTTAGCCTGAGAATCACTAGTTCTTTTAGCACCAAATGATAAAACTAATGGATAAACAGACTTTTGCTTTTCTTCATTTCTTAAGTTTTCCATTTGATGCACAGCGTCTATAAGTTCTCCTGCACAAGCTCGTGTATGCGTAGTATAATTTCCTGCAAATTCTCTATACCAATGAACAGGAATAAATGATACTTGAGGGCAATTATCGCATAAAGATTGTGTTATAGGGAAATCCGCATTTATTGTAATTCTTGGTTTTTCATCGTTTATTAAATAATCTCTTAAAGTATCATCGTGTTTTTTAAATGTGTCAAGCGAACCAAAATTACGACGGTAAGGAGTTCCTCCAGGAAGTTTTTTAAGACTTTGTAGATATGCTCCTAATCCTACTTGTAAAGCCTTTAATAAAGTAGTTTTACCTGCGGTATTATTACCAATAACAACTGTAAGATTTCCATTAAAAACAACTGTTTTATTCTCGAAACCTTTAAAATTGACTATATTTATATCTTTGATTCTCATATTCTCTTAATATTTTAGTCAGCAATTAAATCACTTCTTTTTACATCAAGTAATTTTGCAATTTTGTCAATAGTTTGTAAGTCTGGTTGAGATTTTTGTGAACACCATTTACTTATTGTGCAAGTTGACTTGCCTAATTGTTCTGCTAGCCACTTACTTGTAAGATGTTTCTCTGTTAAAACAACCTTAATTCTATTTAAGTCATTTATCTTATTCATATTAAATAAATTAAACTACAACGCAAAGTTATATAATTTTTTATATAATCAATAAAAAAAATTGGAAAATCTCACGAATATGAGTTTTTTATAATATACAAAATTTGTACTATCTCTATAAAAACCGTTACTTAATAAGATATTGTTTATTTGTAAAATAGTTAGTACTTTTGCAAAAGAAAAAATTAAATTAAAATGGAGAGTATAGACAACAATAAATTTTCTTTTGTAGATAACAAGTTATTTGCGAATGTAAATGGTGCTAAACATGAGATAAGTAACCTATCAAACATTCATTCACTTAAAGAGATAAATACTCTAAAGGCTGAAGCAATGAAAGAGAAGAATATTTTACTTAATATTCTTAAGAAGACTTCAGATGAAACCGAAAAGGAATATCTTAATAAGAAATTAGCAGATAATAAAGAAAGAATAAGTTCTATAGACAAGCAATTTGCTGATGAACTCTCTCGTCAGACTTCAATGGATACGAGAGAAGCAGACAAAATAGGTGATGATATGTATGTACTTAAGCCTTTAATAGCTTTCATAGAGAGCTTTATTAAATCTGACAAAGGAGCTTTTTCAAAAAATAAAATTAATAATGAAGAATTAGAATTTACAGCAACTCCTGAAGAGACTAATAAACTGCTTGAGAAGATAGAAGAAAATAAACCATTAAGTGAGGTGATTAAATCACTTATTCCAATAGAAAGAATTAGTGAAAATAAACTTGAAATAACATCTGGCGATAATAAGAATATGCCTGATAAGTTATCAGACAGGTCATTACTTATAATGATTGATAACAACATATTTCCAGCTATGGACCAAAAATCACTGAATAATCTTCTGTCAAATGGGGATTTTGTTAATAAACTTTCAAAGTCTAATAATGCAAAGGTGTTCGCTTTAGATAAAGAAACATTGATGAATGAGTTCTCTAATTT
>JAFVWY010000018.1 GCA_017501465.1 Bacilli bacterium | reverse complement strand
TTGGCAAATAGTAATTCATTTTTTATAAGCCTCCTTATGTAATTTTTACATATATATTATATCAGTATTTTATACATTTGTAAAGAAATATGTTTATTTTGCATATTTTAAAATTATGTGTTATAATATTAATATAAGGAGATATAATTATGACTTTTGGAGAAACTTTAAAAAGATTAAGACAAAGAAATAATATTTCCCAAGATGAACTTGCACAAAAGTTAAATGTAAAACAATATGTAATTTCTAGCTGGGAAATAGAGAGATCTGAACCTAATATAGAACAAATTAAATTCTTATCCACTTATTTTAATGTACCTACTGATTATTTACTCGGTAAAGATATAATAATGATAAATGATGAAAAAGAGTTTGAAATAGTAACAAATCATTTTAGACAAGATATTAATGATGATGTAATTAATGAAGTTATTAAGTTACTTGAAGAATTAAGTGAAAAAGATAAAAATAAAATTGTAAAAATTATCAAAGATACAATTGAATTATTAAAATAAGAAAAAACGAAAACACCACTAATCCTATAACTAAGGACTAATGGTGTTTTTTTGCTATATTTAATTATTCTGCTATTTGTTTATACTTTTCATTTTATTTTATGATTTCAAGTTCAATTAATTTAGCTTTTGCATATTCATAATCATCTTTGATTTTAGGATGAACTTCATTTAAATCAACTTTTTCTATATATCCAAAATCTATATGACTATGGCAATCTAAATAATTTACATATTGTAATTCATTTAATCCTATTGATCTAAAATGTACATATTGATTTGATAAATTTAGAAAAAAACAAACATCAATATCACCATCTTCATCAACTTCATTCTGATTAATTACTACAATACCAAAAATTTTATCTTTTGAAATTGAATAATAATAATCAGTATAATTTCCTACTTGCAATTCATGTTTGTTTTTATCTATATATACTAAGTCTCCTGCCTTAAATATTGTTGGATATTTAATAGCATTCATATTCAAATTATAGTCTTCTGGATCAATATAATTATCATCATAAATATAATGCATTTCCATATTTTCATTAAGATAAACATCTATATTGCCGACTTCATCTAGTTCTTGCGGAGTATCCCAAGTTGAAATTTTTCTTTTTGTTATTTTAATATGTTTAAAATCATCTTCATTAATAACTTCTTTAAAATTTTCTCTATAGCTATCTATTATTTTCATTATTGAATCAAATGAAATACATAAGTATCTTTCTTCATCATGATTTGATATACAATCCATAATGATATCATAGACATAATTTTCTTCTTTTTTAATGAATTTATCATATGCATTATGTTCCGATTTAACATATGCTTCTATGTAAGAAATAATATCCTTACTATTTATATTTTCTTTTATTTCGTTTAGTAAATTAAGTTTACTATGCCATGATTTAGCAAACTGCTCTACCAGTTGAACATACTCTAAATCAGTAAATCTATGATTATATTCTTTTATCGCATTTTTCATTGTTTGAGATGGAATTAATTCAATAATTTGTTTTTCTAAATTTATATTATTCATAAACAATACCTCACATCAATATTATACACCTAATTAAAAATTATTTCCAGCATTCTCTCTTATAGGTTCAAATCCCATCAACCGACTATTTTTACAATCCCTATAAAATACCCTATATTCAAATCCCTTGAATTGCAAAAATCTAATAACCTCACTGAAAAATAAAAAAATGCACCTAAATAGATGCATAATTCCTTGATTTTGATGTTAAAATCGTTATATTTCTACTATAAATCTAATGACTTATAGACACATTCTAAATGGGGCGAATAAAGGGATTCGAACCCTCGGATGACGGAGCCACAATCCGCTGTGTTAACCACTTCACCATATTCGCCATGGCAGGGGATGCAAGAATCGAACTCGCATTAACGGTTTTGGAGACCGGTGTACTACCGTTGTACGAATCCCCTATCTAATCTTTATGGCTTTATAATTATAACAAATTTTTTTTGTAAAAGCAAGTAAAATACAATTATAATAAAAACAAAAAGCGTTTATTTAAAACGCTTCTTATTTTTTTACTATTTAGAATATTTACTTCTTAAGCAAGAACCAGCAAGACCAGCAATTAAAATAACAACTGCCATAATCCATTTAAATACTGATAATGCAGAACCATTACCTGGATTAAAACAGAAAACAACAACTAATACTAAAGCAATAGCTGATACAACTAATAATCCTAAGTCAACAATGTTAATTTCTTCTTCTTTTAGTTTTAAAACTGTTAATGCAGCAGCAGCAACTAAAACTAAAGCACCTACGATAACTAAAACGATGAACCAACCTTTATGATTGTTGATTAATGAAGTGAATACATCATTTTTTTCCATAGCTAGTAAAACTACAAATGCTAAAGCAACAACTACGATTGGAGTTAAAATTCCGTAAGTATTGAAGATATTACCATAATATTTTAATAACTTTTTCATATTCTTTTATTCCTTTCTTAAAAATACACAATATTATAACATTTTAAAGTCAATTTGTCAAATATTAAGATTAAACTACTAGGGAACTAACTGTTTCTGAAAAACCAATTTTTTTGATTTTTGAACTAAATTCGAAAGCATCACCACTTGTATAGATTTCTCGACTAGGATTTAAATTATTAGCAAATTTAATTTTATTTTCTAAAAATTCACAAACTGCATCATCTGATATTACATAATTAGAAACAGTTAAATGTTTTTTATACTCATCAATTAAATAACCAAAATGTGTGCAACCGCAAATTAGTGAATCAATATCACTATCCTTAAAAAAAGAAAATTTATCTTTTAAAGATTCATTTACTATTCTTAAGTATTCTTCTTCTGAATACTGATCTTTACCTTCAATAAAATCTACAAGTTCACTATATTTTAATGGAAATACTTTAGCATTTAATTTATTTAATGCATCTTGGTACATCCCAAGTTCAATAGTAAGATCAGTTGCAATAACTCCAATTCTTTTATTTCTAGAAGTATTATAGGCATACTGACTTGTAACATCTATTATTTCATAAACATTTGGATAGTTTAAATCTAGTAATCGATAAATAGAAGAAGCTGTATTACACGCTATAACAATGGCTTTCGCATCTTTAAAATATTCGATAATAGATCTTATTCTTTGTTTTAAAAATTCAACACTTTTAGTTCCATATGGCAAATACAATTCATCTGCAAAATATATATAATTTTCATTAGGGTATTTATTAGTTAATGTCTTATAAATATTTAATCCACCAAGACCGGAATCAAATACAACAATTTTATCTTTCATATTAATTCTCCATTGAAATAATATCAGCTAAAGCCCATAAATATTTGCCGGTTGTATGACCCCAAATTTCTTTATAAACAGCTTGTGTTGCCATCGGCCAATATGGCTTATCTAATAATCCTAAAGTTTCAATACCAACTGGAAGTGCACCAACCATTTGTGGAGAGAACGCTACATACAACGGATGGTAATTATAACCTTCTCCATACATTGTACTAGATGCAAATGGATTTTTGCCAAAAATCCATTCAAATTGGTCAATAACAATTTGTTTAAGTTCTAGATCATTTAAAACTTTAGCAATCATTGATACTGCTTTAGTTTTACTTAATAATGTTGCATGGAAACCTCTTCTTTGAATAGACACTGGAAATTTTCTAATATAAGCATTTTCTGATATTTTTCTACCACATTTAGCTTGTTCTTGTAAATTAGATAAAGCCCATTCAATTGTTCCGTATGAAGCAGGGACAGTAAATCTTTCCATATTGAATTTATCTAAAATATATATATGACCAGGCATCATTTGATATGGATATGCATCTTTGATTGTTTTTAAAATGTACTCTCTATATAACATTATGCTTTGTTTAATTGAATTATACATTTCTTGATCTTGACATAATTCTAAATACATAACAAGACCATGAATTGGAGATTGTTCATGACCTCTATGTTCATATGTCAACATATACTTATGATTTGGATCTTCATAGAAGAAACCTTTTATTTCTTCATCCCCAATACCTTTGGTTTCTTGACATGACATAACGATTTTAGCATATTCATTAGCAACATCTAAATACATATTGTCATTTGTAAGTTTATATAATTCACATGCAGCAATCATTCCATGACCCGCCACTTGTGAGTCAACATTACTTCCCCAACGTTTAGTATGAATTCCTTGTAAGTAACCAACTCTTGCAAAATCGAAATCTTCAATAGCACTTCTTCTACACCAATCTGCATAAATTGGATCTATTTCTTTAAAACTAACTGCTGCTTTTGCCTCACATGCGGAAGCTGTAAAGTTTTCAAAAGGACCATTTTCAGCCACATTCTTAGCAATAGTATCATCAACTGGTAGATGAACAAAATCTCGCCATACATTATATAAAACCGCTAACGCTCTTTGACCATCTCCAAAACGCGTTCTTAATATCCATGTTACACCAACTTTTGCTTCTTCCAATACTCTTTCATATAAATCCAAATCTTTATCTGTAATACTATCAGCAAAATCTAGTAAAGCATGGGCCATTTCAGCAGTACATATTTCAAATTGAGATACATCACCCGCATCATGCCAACCACCAAAGTTAGGAAGACTTCTACCATCTTCAGTTACAGTTCTGCAATTTAGGTGACATTCAGAATGAACATGAGGAACATCTGTTCCACATCTTAATAATCTCAAAAAGTTTAAGCTTTTCCAAACAGATGAATCATAACAAGACTTTGATATTTCAAATGGTTTAGAAATAGTGTTATTTACCTCCAACATATATATGCCAGGAGTACTAATTTCAGAAAAATCTAGTAAACTAAAACTTCCCAATTCATTATCAACTTTAGTTGTTGGTTTGCTTAAAACAACTTCTTTTCTTTCATTTAATAAATTAAACTTTTCTATATTACTAGATGTAATTGCAATCTTGTTTTGATTTGGGAAGTATCCAACATGGGAAAAAGCTATTCTATCTTCTAAATCCCACCCATAATCGTATTCTAACTCAACCTCATCAAAACTAATTTTACTGACGACTACTTTAATATTAGGTAACGCCTCAGGTGGTGTTCCCATCATAAAACATGCCACTTGAATACCTTTTACATTATCTCTTTGATGTTTTCCAATTTCCCATACGATATGGTTTACTTCATTAGGATTTAAACTAGGTGCATCATGAACCCATTTATCATTATTTAGAAGACCAAAATGAAAATAAAAATTAGTATAGCCAACAGATTCAATTAAAACATCAAAAGAAAGTCTATTGTATTCTTCAAAATTTTCTCCATCAAATTTTAAAATAAAACTCAATGTTGGTCGTGGTCCCGATTTAATAACAGTAGTAGAACCTTCCATAATGACATTATTATTTTCGATTTTTAATGTTTGATTTTCATTATATGATAATTTATCTAAAGAAAGGTTAGAAAATACATTTTTGGAGCGTTTTACAGCCTTATTTTGCCATCTAGTGGATGCATCTTCATTTTTATTAGGTTTTATGAATATTTTAGCATTTTTACTAATTCTTTTTAATTCTTCTACTTTTTGCATATTATTCCTCATCAAAGTATTTATATGATGGCATCAATTCTAGTTTAAATTGATTTATTTTATGTAAGTGATCTATTCTATTTTTAATAGTAATTTCAGGTTCTATTCCTTCTCTTATATATTTATCTAAGTCACTATATTTAAAACCTAATCTATCTTCATCAGTATACCCACATAATCCATCACTAGGAACTTTATCAACTAAAAATGAAGGGAGTCCTAAATAAGCGCCTATTTGTTTTACCTCAGTTACAGTAAATCCAGAGATTGGTGAAAAATCACCAACAGAATCACCGTATCTTGTTGAGTATCCTACATAGTCTTCACTTAAATTACAAGTATTAACCACTCGGCCATTCATTGATTGTGATACTGCATAAATCATAGTCATTCTAATACGTGGTTTTATATTAATCTTAGTTTGTTCTGAAATATCAATAACACCTAAAGATTTAAAAGCTTCTTCTACCATTCCTAAAATATTACATTCATAATATTTAATACCTAAATGATGACATAAATCATAAGCATCTTGAATATCTTTTTGTTCACCTTCTGGTAATAATACCCCAATAACACGATCTTTTCCTAATGCCTCAACACATAACGCGGCAGCAACACTTGAATCTTTTCCCCCACTAATGCCAAGAACTGCATTACATCCTTTACCATTTTCTTCAAAAAACTTTCTGATCCATTCTACACATTTTTTTGTAGCATCTTCAACATCAAATTTATACATATTTAGTCCTTTCTACCAATCAACCACAATTGGTCTTACAATAAAGGGAACAATTCCCATTACTAACATAACAAATAAAGGTCCATGACCTACTTGTTTAAATAAAAACATTGGAACTATACATAATAAGACACCATTTAAAATATAAAGACCCATACTAATTATACCTAGGAGTCCTAAGTCCTCATATCCAATATAAGAATAAGCATTCTTTTTTAATGCGATAATAAATAAAGTATAAGAAACGATAGCGACTAAAATAAATACTACTAATAGAGGATGCATTTCTATTGCTTCAAATAAAGATAAACTTCTTCTTCTAATAACTGTTTTTGTCTCAAAACATTCTTCATCACTACAATTATAATATCTACAATATCTAGGACTTATGCAAAAAGTATGTTGTTCATCAACGCTTGCAAAACTCATTATTGATAAAAGCACTAAAGGTATTAGTCCTAATAGAATTAAACTTAAATAAATTTTAAATGTTCTCATATTTTATTAGTTCCTATATATTTTGATAGTAATATTATATCACAAAAGTAATTGATTGTCATTTATCTAAAATAAAAAACACGAACTTTTTAAGTTCGTGTTTAATTTTTATTATTTTTTCTTTTTACGATTTTCATTTATAATTGCCATTTCTTTTTCAGTAATTAATGTACAATTATTTTCTTTTGCCCATTTTACACAACCAGCAAGAACTAATTTTAAGAAAGGGCGAGGAATTTTTACCATCATTTTCAAAGCTTCTTCTGAGAATTTTACAACATCATCAGCTCGTTCAGCTGCATATTTTACTGAAGTAATATCCACTTCTTTATCCATAATTTCTTCATAATCAGCTTTTTTATAATCAGAACACCAAAAATTCTTACTATCACGGTAACCAAAATTAGTAGGTACTGGACAGAAGTTTTTCTTTGTTACACCTTTTTCAATTGATAATGCATATTTTTCTTTTAATAAAATATTATCAATTTTTAAAATAAAGTGTGCACCATATTTAGAAGTAATACCATTAAAATTATGATAAGGACCATTATATTCATCTTGAACTTGGTCGTTTTCAGCATTATCTAACTCTTTTACCCAACTACATTCAAATACTTGTAAGGCTTCTGTAATAATTTTAGGATATGCTTCATCTTTATTTTTTTCACAAGATAAACCGTCTTCTAAATGGAATTTGAAATCTTTCATTTTTTCTTCTGGTGTATCACCAGGAAAACCAAGTCTTACATGTTCTTTAAAAATCTTTCTAGAATATGGTAAAAAGTTAATTGTACATTTACCATTTCTTAATAAATGTTTACAAGTATTAGATGAGTTTCTGACCTCTAATACCATTGCATAAAAGTCTTTCCCCGCAATATAATATGGGAATACTAAACTATACGCTCCAAAACTAGTATTTCCTTTTTCATCTAATGTACCTATTAAAGTTAAAGGCATAGGAAAGAAAGATGAAGATTGATAAAAATTATCTAAAATTGGAACTTTTTTAAAACTTTTCATATTACTCTCCTTAATTAAATAAACTTACATAAAAGTCTAAATTTTTAATCGTATTAACTACAGCATAACAAGCTATTGGTAAAAATATTAAAATCACTAAAAAAGAACAAATATTAAGTATCAATCTATTATTCTTATTTTCTTTATAAACCAATTTATAAATTAAATATCCAAATATACCACCTAAACAATTAGTCATAAAATCTTTTGTTGCGAATGAACCAATCAAACTAAATAATTGAAATATTTCAAATAAGATACTCAAACTAATTGAACATATTAAAACATTAAGAAACTTTTTACTTTTTATGAAATATGATAGATATAATCCTAATGGCATAAAGATTGTTATATTTAACATATCATCTTTAAAAGTATTCATTCTTTGTTTGTTAAATGGTTCCATAAAATAATCATTAAATGGAACAATAAAACAATTGAAACGTTCTTTTAAAGTTTTACTACTTAAGTATTCATAAGTCATTTTAATGGAATTTAATAAATTACATTTAAAAACCACTACCCAAAGAAGTAATATAATATATATGATAAATATGATTATAGATAAAACTTTTAATGTCTTCTCGCTTTTTAAACTTACCAAATAACTACTCGCTTGCTAGGTGAAATATACATTTTGTCAGTTTTTTTAACATTGTATGTTTCATACCATTCTGTAAAGTTTCTAGGCGGCATATTAGCACGTAAAATGCTAGGTCCATGTACATCAAGATTTAGAAGTAATTGTAAGTATTCAGGTTTTGCTTTTAAGCACCAAACTTTAGCCCAGTTAGTAAAATATTCTTCGTATTTAGCGTTAGGTGTTTTTGACATAATTTCTAAAGTTACTGCCATTCCACCATTATCTGCCATGTTTTCACTAACAATAAATTTACCATTTACTTTACCCCATGGAAGTTCAATACCATCAAATTGTTTAACCATTTGTTTTACTTTAGTATTAAAACGTTTGTTATCTTCTTTTGTCCACCAATTATTAATGTTACCATTTTCATCACATTTAGCACCATTTGAGTCAAATGCATGAGAAATTTCATGACCGATAACTGCACCAATACCACCTAAATTTTCACTTCTTGTTTGTTTAATTGAATAAAAAGGAGCTTGAAGAATAGCAGCAGGGAATGTAATGTCATTTACAAATGGATCATAACATGCATTAACCATATGACCAGGCATTGCCCAATGTGTTGGATCAGTTGGTCTATGTAATTTTTCTAAATTATCTAATGTTCTAACTCTATCAAGTGAACGCATAACATCAAATAAAGAGGATTCTTCATCAAATACTAATTTAGTATAGATTTCTTCAACTTTATCAGGGTATCCCATTTTAACACCCATTTTAGAAAGTTTTAAAATAGCTTTTTCTTTTGTTTGTTCTTCTAAAATATCATTATTTTTAATTCTAGATTTATAAGTATCAATAATTTGATAAACAATTTCTGTAATATCTTTTTTAGCTTCTTCACCAAAGTATTTTTCTCCATAGTATAAACCAACTGGTTCTGAATATACATTTGAAGCTAATTGATATGCAAATTTATCAACTGGTGTTCCAGATGGAATGCCTGCTAAGGCTCTATAATACATACTACCTAAGTCTCTTAATTCTTCTGATAATAAAGTACAAGAATTAATTAAATTAGTAACATATGCCCAGTGTTTATATTGAATAAATGTTTCTTCATTAAATACATTAACAAAATTTTTAACATAACGAGGTTCTGACACAATAATAATTTCTGGAACTTCATTAAATAAATCTTTTAATACGTTTTTGAATTTTAAAGTTTTTAATAGATTTGCTACTTTACTAGTTTTCATTGGGTTATACATAGCAACATATTCAGACCATTCTTCACTAGTTTTAACTAAACTTCCAAGAACTGCATCAAATGCTAAAGTATCCATTAAATATTGGTTTTGATTTTCTTCTGAAAGATTTGATTTAGCTAGAATCATTCTTGCAATATTTGACCACATACCAAGAATCATTTCTTTTTGTTGTGCCATCTCTTCTTTATAATAAGATGCATCTGGTAAAATTGTTCCAGGACCTTGAATATAAACTAAATGATTAGCTGTATTTTTCATATCAGTTTCAACCATTACTTTAATAGGAAGTGGAATACCTCTTAACATTAATTCTTTATATGCTTTAGAAAATTCTTCAATACTTTCAATTTCATCTAATATAGCTAGATTATTTAATGCAGGACTAATACCATCCTTTTCTTTCTTTTCCACATTTCTTGCCATTTCAAATAATGTACATGCATTTTTTAAGAATTCATTAGGATATTGTTTACTAGTTGACATATCTTTAAATTCTTTCATCATAATTTGTTCAACACCATTTGCTAAAGTATTGAAACCACCAGTACATGGTTGATCATCTGGAATTACTAATTCTTCTAATTTTTCTTGATTTACAAATGTATATAAATCATCTTGTATTCTTATTTTTTCCATAAAAATTCTCCTTTAAGTACATTTAACTGTATTTATCTATAACATTATAACATTTATAAATAAATTTTACCAAATATATGAGTATTTAATTAATCTTCATTACGTTAAAGTATACGTGTTATTTTGATTTTACTATATTTTAAATTTGTGTTATTTTCAAATTAATTTACACAAAAATTTCCTATACAAAAATTGATCATATCTTTATATAATTCATTATTATTATTTTTTTGTAATCTTTTATTAGATCATAATAAAATATTTTATAAAATTAAAAAACTGATATTTCTAAAAGAAATATCAGTTCTTATTTTTATCCTATTCATTTTTAAGAAATGAAATAGCAAGATCAGTTCCTACATAAACATAATTTTCATAAGTACCATAGCTATAATGATTAATCTCAAAACCTAGTCTATCTATTAATACACTAAAATAATCATCTTCTAAAGTTTCGATTAATTGAGAACGATATTTATTGGCAGAAGTAGTCGATTCTACTTGATAAAGAACGATCAATTCTTTATCTGCAGAGTTTTTGGCAGTTATAATTTTTCTTGCTCCATAAGTAATATATTCAATAGAATCTTCTTCAACATCTTCAATATTTATTTCAAATGCTCCTGCTTGTAAACGAGATTTAATAACAACTAGTGGAATGAAAACTTCTTCAGGATTTACAAAATCATTATTCTTACCTTCAAAATATGAAACAAAGTCACTTGTTCCAGTATAAATCCAACAATCATTTTCATAAATAGTAAAATCTTCCACATCTTGTTCAAATTCATAAATTATTACTTCTTCAATTAAAGCGATCATTGATTCACGTCCATCTTCTAAAGACTCTTCATCAATAAAACTTACACCAATAAAAAATTCTTTATTCATAGCAGCAACTAAAGCTAAATGGGTACCTTCTGGAATTTCTTCTTCAAATTCTTCATTAATGGCATCATCTATATCATATTCACAATATGGTAAAGCAAGCATTAAAGCTTCTACTTCTTCATATGTTTTAGGTAATACTAAATCATTTTTACCACCATTTATATTACATCCAGTAGTTGTAAGTAATAAAATAGGAATAATTAAAGTTATAATATATTTTTTCATTATAATTACCTTCCTTCTTATTTTAAATTAATATTAGCAGTTTGCGCCCTGTAGATATTAGCATAAACACCATTAGCTTTAACAAGTTCTTCGTGTCTACCTTCTTCTACTTTTAAACCATGATCTAATACAATGATTTTATCCGCATCAAATATTGTCGATAAACGGTGAGCAATGACAATCACTGTTCTATCTTTAGATACAACTTGTAATGCATTTTTAACCATTTCTTCTGTTTCTAAGTCAATGTGTGATGTTGCCTCATCCATTATTAAAATACTAGGATCATGAATTAAAACTCTTGCAAGAGATATTAATTGCTTTTCGCCTGCACTCATATTAAGACCAGATCTAGTAATCTTTTGATGAATGCCTTGAGGAAATTTATCAATAATCTTTTTACCACCAATCATCGTCAAGACTTTTTCGACTTCCTCATCAGATACTTCTTTGCCAAATTTAATGTTAGACGCAATAGTACCTTTAAATAAAACAGGCTCTTGTAAAACTATGCCAATATGCTCGCGATATGTTCTTTTTTCAATTTGAGTAATATCCATATCGTCAACATATATTTTACCACTTAATTCATTATTAATGTCGTAAAAACGTAATAATAAATTAATTAGTGAACTTTTTCCACTTCCTGTATGACCAACTAACCCAATCATTTGTCCAGGTTCTACATCAAATGATACTCCCTTTAAAACATAATTATCTTCAATATAACTAAACCAAATATTATCAAATTTAATTTTTCCATCATATCTTTTAATACTATGTTTTTCATAAGATTCTTTTTTGGATTCTATTAACTTATGATATCTTCTTACTTGAACATGTGAATCTTGGAATGCACTAATTTGCGTAAATATAATATTAATAGGATCAACTAACTTTAGGATATATTCATTATACGCATACACCAAACCAGCAGTGACTACGATTCCTTTAACATTTGTATATTGCCATCCAAAATAAGCTATAACAAAAGTTGTAATAAGTCCTCTTAAAACATTTAACATATTCCAGCCACTAGTTAAACTAAGTTTAGCACCTTTTAGTTGTTGAGTTCTATATTCTTCACTAATTTCATTAAATTCGTTAATTGTTTTATGTTTAAAATTGAATATTTGTAAGATATTAATACCATTAATGATTTCATTAATTTTAGCAGTTAACATACTACGAGATTCATTAACTCTTTCGGATATTTTCTTTAATAGTCTTAAAAATAGTCTAATCCATAAGAAAACAAATGGATAAAAAATAAGTGTAAGTAAGGCAAGTTTTGTATCTAGATGGAACATACCAACATAAGCTAAAACAAATGATAAAATAGCACTAAAGAATAAATTAAGAATTTGACGATACATTATTAATAAACCATCAACATCATGAGTAATTCGGCTTGCCATTTTACCTGCTGGTTCATTTTCAAACTCACATATTGGTAAACTTTCAATAGCTTTCATACCATTAATTCTTTCATCCATTACCATACGGTTAATACTTCTATTGGTACACATTTGTTGAACAAAGTTACAAACAATAGTTAAAACTGATTTAACAAATAGTATTAAAATAATAATTATAATCGAATATAACATAGGATTATAAAAACTATAAATTTCATCGGATGTTAAACATAAAGCATCATATGTATAAGAACTTTCACCATTTGTGATAGTTAACTGATTATTTAAAACTTCTTTTTGACCAACCTCTATTAATTCATCAACAAAATATACTTTACCCTCATACATAAAAATACTTACATCTTTAATAACTACATCATCACTATCAACATATCTAACTTGCTTAAATATGCGGTTTAAGTAATTAACAGTGTGTTTATCTTCACTTGTAACCTCTACCCAATCATATTCAATCCCCATAATATAGTCATCTAGTAATGTCTTTACAATAAGTGGTGATATAAAGTTTAATAGTTGAATAATAAAAATCATTATTAAACTAACAATTAAATATCTAAAACGACCTTTTAAAAAGTGAAACAATCTTTTATAGTTATTCATATATATCACCTTTTAATTGTTTTAAGTATTGGAATTTATACCAGTTATCATATTTTAGAAGTTCTTTAGAACTTCCAATATCAGTGATTACTCCATTTTGTAAGACAATAATTTTATCAGCATTCTTTACTGCACTAAAACGATGAGCAACGATTATATTAGTTTTATCTTTTCTGTATTCTTTTAATTGATTGATAATGTTTGCCTCAGTTAAGGCATCAACTGCACTTAAACTATCATCTAGAATTAGAATTTCAGGATCTTTAACTAATGCTCTTGCAATTGATAATCTTTGTTTTTGTCCTCCACTTAGTGATTCGCCAAGTTCAGCCACCATAGTATGAGACCCTTCAGTTAAATTTTCTAAGTCTTTTTTAAAATCAGCCATAATCATTGCTTTTTGAACAACTTGGCTACTGGCATCAGGATTACCAATTAAAATATTATCATCAACACTTCTTCTAAATAAAATATGGTTTTGAGGAACATATCCAACTAAATTTCTTATATCTTCAATTTTGTAGTCTTTAATGTCGTTTCCATCAATTTTAATTTCACCACTTGTTAAATTAAACTCTCTTAATAGTTGGCGAATTAAAGTTGATTTACCACTACCTGTTGGTCCTACAATTCCAATCGTTTCTCCACTTCTAATTGAAAAAGTAATATTTTTGATTACTTCAAAATCATCAAATGGATATTTAAAACTAGCATTGTTAAAAGTTATTTCATTAAATTTAATAATGTTTTTAGGATGTAAATCGTTTTTAACATTAGGTTCTAAGTTCATTACTTCATTGTAACGTTGATCAGCAATCACAATATTATTAGTAATGTTTAATACATTACTTAATCCAATAAGTGGTCCATACAATGTACCTACATAAACTAAGTATGATACTAAGCTACCAGCTGAAACATCGCCATGGATTACTAAATAAGTACCAAAACCGATTGCTATAAAATAAGATACAGCATAAACTAATTCAAATAAAGGAGTAAAGATAGATTCAAATTTTTGAATCTTCCACCAAGAGTTGACATCATTAATAATGGCCTTTTCGGTCTTTTTAAAGTCTTCATCTTCATAACAATATGCTCTAACAGTTTTTACCCCTTCAATTGATTCTAAAACACTTTCGGTCATTTCTCCATATATTTCATGATGCTTTTTATAATATTTTCTTTTTTCTAATCTTGCTTTATTTAAAAAGAAAATAACAATCGGCATAAATGAAACTGATGCTAAAGTTAGAATTGGACTAATAGAAATCATCATAACAATAGCTGTAATAATAGTGATAGTATAAAAAATGACATTTTCTAAAAAAGTAGTGGCAAGATTAGTAAGACTATTTAAATCATTAGTTGCTCTACTAATTAAATCACCTTTAGTATATTTTTCATACATTTCAGCATCCATATCAAATAGATGGGATATATATTTTTCTCTTAATTGAAATGATAATTTATGTCCTAATTTAATCATTGTATAATGATAAAAGATATTAATAACATAGGTTAATATTGGACATAAAAATAGTAATACAACAAAAGTTATTAAAGATTTTAAAGTTAGTGTACCAGTAGAAAATGAATCAATCGCAATCCCTAATACTTTGGCAGGTATTAAGGGAACAACAGAAACGAAGATTAACAATATTAGACATAGTACATAAGATTTCCATTCTTGTTTAAAAAACCAAGAAATATGTTTAAATGCGTTTTTCATATTCTTCCTCTTATAAAATAATTACTATATATAATAACATATAAGAATTATTATTTCATTAAAAAGAAACTATAATTTTTACAAAAGTTTACAATTTTATTCACTTAAAAAATTATTATTTTATATAAAAAAGAATCCATTTAAAATGGATTCTTTTCTTATTTAGTAATTTTCTTTTTTATCACTTTAAAATACAATACCAAACAAACACCAACACTTAAAATTATACCTCCTAATAAACTAATAGATACAATTAATCCAGTATTTGAAGAAGTATTTGGTAGCTCAGTATTTGGTAGCTTAGTATTAGCAAGTATTAGTGTATTAGTTTCATCACAATGACTACATTTAGATGTAATTGTCCCATCATGTTCTTTAGTAGCATCATTATTATATTGATAGTTTGTAAAAACATGATCTAATAAATTACCATATTCTTAATGACACACTTCGCATTCTGCTTTTTTTGTACAAGTTGCAATGCCACCTAGGCAAACAGTATGTTCCAATACTGTTAATGTTGCTTTTTGATAAGTAATATTATAGTTATTACTTACCACTTCAAAAAATGTAATATCAAATTCTCCTGGTGTTAAAGTATTACTAATTGTTACTTTAAGGATTATATTAACATCTAAGATATCATTATTAATTAACCCTGTAATTTTGTATTCAAGATTTGGAAGTGGTAGATATTGTTCTATTTCTTGATTGATTGCTTCGACAGTAATATTTGCTTTTTTAATTTCAACAAGAAAACTTTTTTCTTCAATATCTTTATAGTTATCTTTTCCTATTACTTTATATGAGACTTCATATATTCCTGCATCTACTTTAGAAGGTAATTCCATACTCCAATTACCATCATTTACTTTATAGTATAAATCCCCACCAATAACATTACCAGGAGTTACTAACAATTGATTAGTATTATTATATACTAAACCTTCCTTTTTAGTAGGTTCTTCAAACATTACTTCAATTTCATTAACAATAAGGGCAATTGTTTTTGTAACCTCATTATAGTTTTTATTATTCTTAGGTGTGAATATTACTCCAATTTGGTGTTCTCCTGATGGGTAGACTTTATTAATATCAGTAGTAAATGACCATTTACCATCACCAAAACCTAATAGTTCAATATCTGATAACTTTGTGCCATAGTCAATTGTAAAGGAAGAATCAATTCCACAAATAGGGTCGGCTTTATTAATATTAAATTTTAAAATAACATCTTCAAGTGGGAATGCTCTTACATCGTTTTTTTCACTTATAAAGATTACTTCATATTCACCAACTTCAGTTGGAATTGTGTTAGCAAAAACGCCTCCCATAACTCTATACATTACTTTAATATCTAAATAGCTATTACTCACTTCATAACTTGGAAGAATTGGTGCATCACCATAAGTCCAATCACTAATCACAGGATATGTTTTCCAATTTGAGTCTAGTGCATAAATATAGAAAAATATAGTAAGGGTTGGGTTATCTGTTGTTTCCCAAGTATATTTAGATGGATCTTTTAATTCTAAAACAATAGGATATGGATTAGGACCAGTTCCACCGTTGTTTTCTTTAACTATATAATAATCAGTATCACTAATATTAGCAATTTGTTTTACACCTTCTTTGTAAAGAACAGGTTCAATAACGGGTGTTTCTACAAGTATTTTTTTAACAGTAAATTCAGTTGTTAAGTTATCACCAACAAGTATATAGTTATCACTTACTAAAGATACAGTTGTTGTAAAAGTACCAATACCATCACCTATATTAGAAAAACTAATAATAGGTTTATCTTGATAACATAAGCCTTTAAGCACATAACTTGGTGTATAAATATTCTTACCTTCTTCATAGAACAAGATATTATTTGTCCATTCCAAAGTTATTTCTTTTGGCTTAATAGTAATTAGATTAAATATATCTAAAACACTAAACTGATGGGCTTGGTAATATTTTCCTTCTTTTAAAGAAACAATAACACCATACATACCACCTTCACATAAAAAGGCATCATTTCCATTTTTAGTAAAACTAACTATTATTTCACCAAGACCAGGTTCTAAAGATGTATATAAATTAACTTCTTTAATATTTCCATCATAGATTAAATCTTCTTCTAATGGGTGAAATTCTAACATTGATTTATCAGGGATTCCTTTTAATACTTCAAACTCTAAGCTTGCTGTTAAACCCTGATAAGTAAATGATGCAAGATATGTTCCAGGGAATATTACTTCTTTATCATAGTCTATTTCAATTTGACTTAAGTCAAAATCTTCAATATCTGTTTGAAGTGTTACTTCTTTAACAGTTTTGTCATAATAAAGAGGATTTAAAACAACAAGTTCAATTGATTTTTTGTAATCACAATTTTCACAAGTTACGATAATAGCATTTTCACTTGATTCATATTTATGATGATGATCTAAATTTTGATTAGTGTTACTATAAAATACTGTTGTTCCATCACAATGATATACTTGATATACTATATCACTACCAAGAACAGGATATATTTCTTTAACTTCGTTTTCATTTAAATTATCTAGTTTTTGTCCATAAGCACCTTGTAATAAATAGGTAAGTTTACCTGAAGTGATTTCTTCATCATTTGTCTTTTTAGAATCACTCATTACAATGTTATTAATAACTACACCATATGGATATTCATTTACATAATAGTTATTATTAAAATTAATAAGACTAGAATTTAAATAGCCAACTAAATCTCCAGGATTCATGATATAGTCATTATTATCAAATGAAATGTTAAATGTTTTTCCATTTACTATTCCTAAGTTTACACAATTAGCTAACGAATTAAAATTTGTTGAGTTTATAGAACCAATTAATCCACCTAAATATTTTGCAGTATTTGATTCTATTTTTCCATAATTTATAACATCAGTTAAAACGCCAGCACTCATACATCCAACAATGCCACCAACTGATTCATATGCACCATTTAGATTTAAGTTAGCATAGTTTGCAACCTTATTTAAATTTAGTTCTTTTGTACTTTTACCAACAACTCCACCTATATTAATTGAACCAATACCAGTTTCTTGTAAAGTCATAGTAACATATGATGATGAATTTAAAATATCTAATCGATTAATTGCACTACCAACAAAAGCACCAACAGATTCAACTGACCTAGAGATTGTAAAATTACCATAAACTTTTATATTTTCTATTATAGATGAAGAGGTTTCACCATCACCTAAAATACCAACTAAACCATAATTAGAAGTATTTATAACTTGTTCCCCTAAATCAATTTTATATTCTACATCATTTACTGTATAGATGTTTTTAACAAAAGGATGTTCAGTAGTGCCAAGCGGAACCCACTTATATCCACTAGGTAGAGTAATATCATTTTTAATATATAAATTAAGTTTTGATTCACCACTATTATACTGATTAACATACCATATTAACTCACCAGCATTATCAACAATCCAACCAGTACCTAAATGTTGAAGATATTCAGGTTTTTCTAATTCACCACATTCACAAAAACCATTATCATAAGTATGAACATGTTCTGTATCTGCTAAAACAAATAATTTGTTTTGGAATAATAATAGAACTCCTAAAAATAATATAAATGTAAAAACTTGTTTAAAAATTTTTTTCATAAAGCCTCCTATGTTCTAGTACTAATATATTCATATAAAGTAGAAATTACCTCTTTTGCGTAATCCTTCATTTTATATTGTTCAATTGTTTTAATTATTTCATCAATCTTATCCTTTGGTACTTCATATATTTTAAGAATCGTTTTAATAAATCTATTTACCTTGCGATCAATTGTAAAATACATATTAGATGGATTAATAATAAATCCTCTCATAATACCAGCTGTTGCAATTTCTAATTCATAAAAATCTTTAGTCTCATATTCTGGTAAGTATTTTTTAAAGACACTTTCAATCTTTTTTGTAACATATTCATATATTTTATGTGATGTACTAGGCATTGTATAACTTACCGCATACATTTCTCTTATGTTTTCATTTAACTCACAAATATATAATTGTAAGACATTTTCAAAAACATATAATAATAACTTATCATCACTTAAACTCTTAAGATAATTCTTACTCATTTCAAATTGATGTTCAATAACCAAATCAACTAAATTACTTAGTAAATTATCTTTATCAGTAAACATTCTAAATATTTCATTATACCCAACACCAGAATCATTTGCGATATCTTTAATTCTTGTATTTGTGTATCCATTTTCAATAAATAACTTAGTTGCTGAATGTAAAACTAGAGTTCTTGTTTTATTTTTTTCTCGATTAAATGGTCTAGACATAAATCCTCCAATGTCATTATATACTCGAGTTCATAACTCAAATATATTATATTATTTTAATTATATTTACGCAACTAATTTATGAATTTTTATTGTAACTAAATACAATTCACCCTGAATTTTTGGATACTGATTTTTGATTGTTTGATTTTCATATGAAGAAGATTGCGGCCCCGCTCTTCATTTTCAAAAATTCTGAAGATTCGATACTCCCTTCCTATAAGTTAATATTAGTGAAAATGATATAATTACTGCATTTATGCCTTTATTTAAGTTATATGATAAGATTATTTATCAATTTGTAATAAAAAAATACCTTCCAAGTTATTCTAGAAGGTTTTGGTTGACTTGTGGGCACAAAAGGCAATTTTGTTCAAAAATAAAAATCAATTTTGTGTAAACCTTTAGCTCAATAGTATTCAATTCTAGTAGTATAAAATGCTCAAACCCCATATAAGATTTGAGCATCATTAATATAGTATTAAAGTTTATCAATAATTTCTGTGAAAAACTTATTAAAATTTGAACAGCGACTCAGAGAATTATTATCTTTTTTGGCATAATCCCATGTTTCTATATAATTCCCAGGAGCGCAAAAATCTTCTTCAATCATATTTCTATATCCTTCAGTATCATCAATATACCTATCATAAATTAAATTTGATTTTGCTTCCTTTTGCTCGTCAGTTAGATTCTGTTCTCCAAAAAAATAATCATCAATATTTGTAGAAAAATAATAAACCCTGTATGGAATTGTTCCTTGATTACCATAATTAATTTTGTCTAAATTATATAATACATCTAAACAATCAATCTTTTTCTTGTTTCTTCTTATAATATTATTTCTATTTACATTTGTTATTTTATCTCTATAATATATAGTTTGTCCTTTAGGTAGAGAACTATCTGTTTTAATTTTCTTTGTATCAATAAATACACCGTCTAAATCAACTATATGTATAACATGTTTAACGTCATCATATTGAAGGCCATACAAATCTAAATATTCTTGAACAGCAACACCAACTTTGATTTCAATGTTAGTATTATCAGTATCTTTTTGTACTAATATATCACCTTTTGTTACTTTAAATTCAATTCTGCTATTAGATCGAGCTTTTACCATTTTTTTAATTGGGTATAAGTAAGCCCTATCGCTTCTTCCCTCAACAATAATTAGTATTAACTTTTTCATACTTGAGATTGGCATCTTCTAAAAGCCCTTTCTATTTCATATTCCTCAGTCTCATCATACAACTCTTCTTTTTGGCCACCCAAAAGAATTGTTCTATAATAAAAATCTCTCAAATTATGGTTTGGTTTTACATTAGCCATTTTAATAAAACATTTTTTTGGATTAGTAGTAGAAAAAACTATACATTGTTTTGGTAATACTTCTAATAATCTTAAATTATGAGATGTGAAAATTAATTGTCCCTTAGCACCATTATGCAGAATTTTAACTAATTCTCCTAATAAATATTCAAAAATTCCCGAATCAAGCTCATCTATTACCAAACATACAGCCTCATTATTATACATTCCAATTAAAACACTACATAATGCAATTAGTTTTTTCACACCTTCTGATTCGTATTTCAAAGGTATTGTTGATTCACCTATAATAGAGACCAATTGAATAGTTACAATTGAATTACCATTTTTATCCAAACCATCACTTATTTTTTTATATCCAATCTTTATTCCTGGAATAAGTTGCCCCATAACAATATTGATTTGATCAAGTTCAGGTGTGATTGTCTCTAATACAACACTAGGAATAATTGTTGGAGCAAATAAATTTAATGGTACTGTACCAGATGCAATAGTATTACAATTATTAGAAGTACGTATATTTAAAGGCAAATTATCAACAGCAGAAATCAGACTAGTTTCTTTCATTCCTATTACAAATAAATTAGTAATAGCATAAAAATTCATCCCTCTTAACACTGTTTTAAACAAGGTACTTTTTTTAATATTTTCTCTAAATATCTGTTGAAATATCATTGTTTTTGATAATTGATTAGACACGTGTGCAGTTGCCATCGCAATATCCTTTGCTATGATTTCATCACTATTTTCAAAACTAAGATCTTCATAATTTATACTAAACTTTTTATTGTCCTTTTTAAAGTCAATATATCCTAATGTTTTTTCATTCAAATCCAATATTTCTATTTTTTCTCTAGTTAATATAGCAATTTTTTCTTCTAAATTCTTTTCAACATTAAATCTAAAATCTCTCTCAAATTTAATTAAATACTTAATAATGTATTTTTCCTTATCCTTATTAAAATTAAATTTATACTCTAATAACAATTCATCATTTAAAATATTTATATAATAATATAAGTCTTTTTGAAAAGGGATATCCATCAATAACGATTTCAAAATATTTATAGCTTCTACGACAGCAGTCTTCCCACTTCCATTCTGACCATATATTCCAACAGTATTTAATACTTTTCCCTTATCAGAAAATGATATCTCACTCTTCAAAACATTTTTAAAATTATTCATTTTAATGCTATCTAGCTTAACTATTAAATTTTTCATTTTTTGATTCCTCTTCATATAAATTATACACTCCTATTATACCAAATTATATTATTAAAGTCAAGAATTTATTCCTAAAATCGTAACATTTTGTTACGATTTTATGTTATTCGTTTTATTCATATAATAGTATGTGTTTATTTTCAATAGTTATACGACATTAAAGTCACATTTATAACAACTCAATAATTTTATGTATTGCCTTCTTCAAACCTTCTTTATCAATCATATCCGCAAACTTCAATAAAAACTCTCTTAACATAACTGAATTAAGTTTTGTTATTTTTTCTATAATTTCTTAAAATTTATATAAAAAAAGGCAATCATACAGACTGCCTAAACCACTAATTTTCATTTAACGATTGTTTAATTAGATAAATACAATAAGTAATATCCTCTTGAGATCTTATTGTATAAGTATAATCACCATTCCCTAATGTCCTTTATCTGAAACATCTTGACAAAGATCTTCTAGACCTTTTAACATTCCTTTTTTCAAATTAATAAAAACAATAATTTTATTTTTTTGCAATAAAATATCACAAACATTAGTATTGCGTTTAAAAGCAACATATAATTTTTTAGGTTCGACTATAATATGTCCTAAAGATAAAATTTCATTTTTTATTTTGTAATATAGTTCTTTAACATTTAGATTAGAATTAACAAATTTTTCTTCAGAATATTCACTAATTTCTTCAGCCATTTGTTCAGCAACAATATCTTCTTTTGTTTTTTGTTTTAAAACCAAGTTTTCAGTTAATCCATTTATTTCAGCAATGCCTTCCAAAATATTATAAGCAGCTTCAGAAGTCATTGCATAAAACTCTCTTTTTCTTTGATTACCTTCAAAATTATCTATTGCTCTTAAATCTTTATTAATATTATCTATTATTCTACGAACTGCTTTATTTAACAACTAATCCCAGCAAATTCCAATTTCTTCATATGGGTAAATTATTTTACCACATTTTGGGCATTTAACTGGTACATTTTCTACTTCATCATTATCTAATAATATTAAATTTTCTCCAAAACTATCTTTGTATGGAGGCCTATATACTACTTTTTTATTGTCCTCAATATATTCAATTCTAAAATCTAGTAAATTGTATATTTTCATTTCTTTTTTTGAGTAATAAACTCTCATTCCATAAGCGTAATCATCATCAAGATCTGTAATAAATTTACCTTTTTTATTTACCAATAAATCATCTACTTCATTTCTGATTACTTCAGATTCAACTAAATCCCAATTATTTGGTTCAACAGACGGAGGATTTTCAAATAATTGTGGTGCAAATCTATACCCAATTCCTGTTACAATCAAGTCATCATCTTCATCAAATAAATCATCATCAAATTGATTATCTTCTAAATCTTTACCAAGTTTAATTCTTTTACAATTTAAACATTTTAAAGTAAATGCTGTTTTTTCATTTTTTCTAATTTTAAATATTTCAAAAATATTTTCTTCTTTATTCATAACTATTTTCTCACTTTATTTTTTTCTTTCTTTTTTTATCTTAAATCTTTCTAAATAATTTTCATTAAATTTTTTATTTAAAATTTCTAAAAATTTTCTCTAATTATTTTTTTTCAATTATATTGTATGAACACAAATGATATAGTTCTTCAATTAAATTATCTAATGGATCCTAATTCTCATCAAAAATGTGTTTTTGTTATTCAGGTTATAAATTTAAAAACTCATCTTTTAACTCATATCCAATTAAGCCAAGTAAATCAGATAATTCATTTGCACTAATTTTATTGTCTTGAAACATCAAATAAAATGTTACAACAATTGCATCATCTGTTCTTCCTTCTGATTTAAAGTATTCTATTGCTTTTTTTACTTCTTCTAAAGTCATTATACTACATACTTTATTTATCTTTTATTCCCAGTTTGGCCATTCAAAATAGATAGGTTTTTTTTCTGATAATTCAAATTTTTCATTAAACATATCCGCAAATTCTTGGAATGTTTTTTTCTTTTCATATTTTCCATTTAAATAATCTAGTATAAACATATCTTTTTCATCAAATGGATCAAAATTAAATCCGCATATATTTAGAAATTGTTTTGCAATAGATGATGGTAAATTAAGCGTTATTATCATTCTAAATACATCTATTTTTCTTTTGAAACCTTTTTGTTTTAATTCTGCTTTATATTTTCTAAAAAGTCCTGCTTTTTTTAAGTCTTGGTTTTTTATACCTTTTTGCAACATATAATCATCAATAAAATCATAATTATTAATATAAGGATATGAGGGGGCTAATAGTCCTGTATTCTCTAAGTTTAATATACCAGTATAAACATCTACAAATTTTTTATAATTTGAATCTATTTTAACCATATCTCCATTTAAATCATATATCCATGTTGAATTTCTTCTTTCTTGAGCAGACATTTTTTCAAATTCGCTACTAAATCTATATCCCATTAGTGTTATACAAATTCTACAAATATTAATATTCATACTACCTATTTGATATTCATGAAAAATACGTTTTAAAAGTTCTGATTCATTTGGACAGTATTGTGCGAAATCTCTAATGATTGTTTTTGCTTTTTCTCCATAATATTCCATTTGAAGTGGTAATTCTTTTCCAAGGTATTCAACGATATTTTTTAAACTTTTTATATCTATAACATCATCTCGATATAGTTTATACATTAAATTTATTATTTCTATTTCGGTTGCCCCATTATCTATTTCATCTTCGATGAAATTATATAAATCTTTCATAGTTGTTTCAAAAATTTTACCAAATTTTTGTTCCATACGATATTGAATTAGTATTTCGTTTTTATTCATAATAACACCTTGCTTTCATATTAATTATACCATAACTATAATTTATATCATATTTTATTATTAAGTTTAATTAATAAAATATCTTCTTTCAAATATTTCATTATAGTTGATTGAATCATCTTGATATTCTTTATTTAAATATTTTAGAGCATCATCTACAGAATTAAAAAATATGAATTTTTCTTTGAAATTATATTTTTTTAATTTTTCATTGATTGAGTCTAAACCTTTAATAAAGTCATTTTCATTTTTACTAAAAATTAATGGTAAATCATTTTTTATTTCTACAATAACTTTATGATAATCACTATCTACCATACAGAAAAATCCTACATCTTTTATAAATTCATCATAGTCTTCTAAAAATAAATTATCTTTCATTTCATAAAAATCAAAATTATCAATTAGATCGCCTAATAAGTTATATATTAGGTTTTTTTTAAGTATTTCAATGTTATCATTAAAATACCAATCAATAAATTTAGTATCATAATATTTTTTAGTTGACGGACATTGTCTTTGGCAAATAAATTCATTTGCAATAAATTTTGTCATATCATTTATTTTTGTTGATTGGTTAAATAAATATAATCTGTGTTCTATAGCTCTAATTGTTAATTCATATTCATTATGTTTTTTATTTATTTGGCTTAATGTTTTCTTCAATTTATTCATATCTATATTTTTTTTGATTGCATCATATATATTAATATTTATTAATTCTTCTTCAAAAGATAATTCTTTATTTTTATTCATATGAATATCCATTTCAACTGCTTCATCATTATGAAGTAAGTGATATATTTTTTTTGCATATATAATATAATCTTCATTATATTTATAATTAAATAATTTTGAAAATTTATCTATTTCACTTTCAACTTCTTTGATATTTCTTGCATACCATGGACATAGTAATAAAAACACAATTCCGTTTTTATAATTTTCATTTGCAACATTCCATTTTTCTAGTGTTTGTTTTAGTTCTTCATTTTTATATAAAAGATTATGGCCGATTATTTCCATTCCTGCAAATATATTTCTTTCTAAATCTTTATTGTTTTCTTTACTATAAATTAACATTTCTAACATAACTATTCCTCATTATTAACCAATAAAACTTTTTTTATCTTTTAAATATTTTTTTAATTCATTATCTAATATAAATAATTCTCTTTTATATTCTTTAAAGAAATCAAATGGTATTCCAATATAACATAATCGCTTATCCAGTAAGTATTTAGCTTGATATGGATCATCAAATATATAAAACTTAAGATATGCATAAGGTGTTGTTGAATTTAATTCATCAATTAATTGTAGTAATTTAATTTTGTATTTTTTAAAGTCTTCTTCTTTATTAATATCATTAAATTTTGTTAATATTTCTCTGTTATATTCTTCATAATTATCAAATACATCTTTTATAATAACTTCACTTATTTTTTTAAAACTATCAATATCATTAAACCAAATCCATTTTGAATATTCATTACAATGCTCATCAACTCTATCACCACATTCATACCATATCATTTTTGTATCATCATTAATTTTAGTATCATAATTATCATTTCCATTAAATATTTTGTAAATCATTATCTTTACAAAATCAATGTTTTGTTCACTTATTTCATATAATAATGTATGATATAGCTCAAAATCAAATTCTTCATCTAAGTTAAAATCAAATAAGAAGTCTTTAAAACCTTCATTAACACTTCTTGGTGCTCCAGGTTTAATGATTAATTTTCCATAATCCTTTTCATGATAATACCATTCTTTTTGATCAAAAAAACTTATACTTTTTTTAGTTCCACATCTTGACATAATTGTTCTCCTTATTATTATATATATTTACTTTTGTATAAAAGTTTAAACCCAATTAAGTAAGCTTAAGTAATAAAAAAATGAAAGAATAAAACAACAAATTAATTAAAGGGATTGTAAATAAGAGGTACACTTAAGCTTACACTAGCATTATATCATATAAAAAATATAAAAATGTCAGTAGTTTTTACTGACATTTTAATTTCTTTAATATTTTTTTATATATTTATTCTATATTTGTATCTCTAACTATTACACAATCTTTTGATTCTATTAAACGTTCTTGATTAGAAAGTATATAAGTATTTCCTTTTGTTCTTGTTATTGCAGTATAAATTATTTGTCTATTTAATAAAGGGTGCCCTTTTGCAGTTGGAAGGATTACTAGAATATTTTTATAATCTGATCCTTGTGACTTATGAATAGTTATTGCATATGATAAGTCAATTTCACTTCTTGTAATAAGTCGTAAAGGATAAAATGTGAAGTCATCAATTTTGAAAATTTTGTCTTCAAATTTTCCTTCTTCTTTAACAAGATTGGTTGCTTTTTTAACCATAAAATATAATGTTGGATCTTTTTCAAATGTTACAAGTATACCTGAGTCCCCATTGTACAAATCTAACATTTTGTTATTTTTGTTAATCATCATCAACATTCCTGGATAGTATCCATTGATTGTTGTTGGCATTGAATAATCAATAACTGTTTTCTTTATGAATTTATTTATTTCTTGTATTCCTCTTGGCCCTTTATTTTCTGCACATAGTATTTTACTACTTTCAGTATATTTAAATAACTCTTTTAAATATTGTATATCGTTATGATCAAGATTGGTTGCCATCTTTTGTAAAGATTTAAAGTATTCATTAGCCCATTTATTTGAAACAAAATCAATTATATCTTTAATCGAATATCCTTCTTTATTGATATTATAATAGAATATTGGTTTTGTTGGATCTTCTTTTTTTATTTCAAATGTATCAAAATCTTTCCAGTCATTTTCATTTACTGGTATATCTAATCCATTGTTTATACAATAAGCTAGTTCATATATTTTCGTTCCTTTTCTAAATCTAATTGATTCATCTAGTTCGATAATATTTTCTTTTAAGGATTGTTTCTTTAGTAAATCTCCGAATACTGCTCCACATTCAACTGATGGTAATTGGTTTTTATCTCCCATTATATAAACTAATGAATCGTCTGGAATAGATTCCAATAAAGAATTAAATAAGCAAACATCTATCATACTTGATTCATCAATAACAAATAGCGAATCACTATTGAATTGATGATTTTTATTGTATGCAAATCCACAAGTTTCCATATCAACACTTAGTAATCTATGTATTGTTGATTCTTCTAGATTATTAATTTTATCAATAATATCTTGGTTTTGTTTTTTATATTCTTCTTTAATATTTACTAAACCATTTATAATACTTTCTTTCATTCTGCTTGAGGCTTTGCCACTTGGTGCAACCAAGTATACTGTTATTTCATTATTATAATTTTTAAGTAAGTTTATTAATAAAAATAAAATTGATGTTGTTTTACCAGTTCCAGGTCCCCCTGTAATTATTAGGTTTTTATTTAAGCCTTCAATTACAGATTTTTCTTGGCCTTCAGAAAGATTAAATCCATCATTTACAAATTCTTTATAAGATGTTGAATTTTGTATATTTCTTTTTTTAGAGAATATTCTGTCTATTGATGATATGATTCCTTTTCTTGCGACGTCATATTTCTTCACATATAAATAGTTGTTATCTATTTGAAATACTTTATTGTCACCAATAATTTGTGGCAATTCCACATTGTTAATTTGTTCTAAATAATTATCAATTACATTTATAGAGAAATTATAATAATCATTAAATTCTTCTTCGTTATAGTCTTCGTTTTCGCTAAGAAGAATTTTTGTAGCGTTTACTTTTACATTCCATTTGTTCTTTAAGATTTCTTTATTTAATGATATACAAATGTTACCATCTCCAATTAAACTAAAATATACTGAAAAAATTATTAAATAATAATTTTTGTTTTTATTATCTTTAATTTCTATTTCGATTAATTCTAAGATGTATTCCCAAATAGGAGTTATCATTTTACTATTTAATAAAAAGTTGTAAAATGCTTTATAATTATTCATTAATCATTCCTCCTATTTTAACTTGTATTATTTGTTTAAATGATTGTTCTAAATCATTCCAAGATTCCCATGTTTGCGCATATACACCATTGAATGTATTATAATTACATCCTCTAATAAAAATATAATATACTCCACCAAAGTGTTTTTCAAATATTTCTTGTTCTGATAAGTCTTTATTATGAAGTTTTAACCATTTAATTAAACAATAAGAATAAAGTACTCTTTGTATTGAATAAGCATCATCAACATGGCGTTTGATACTATCTAGTGAAGAATATGAATCAAATGTATCATATAATCTATCTGATTTCCAGTCTACAATTGCATAGTATTCATTGTTTTTAAAAATTAAGTCAACAAATCCATTACAGTAATTTCTAAAATCTTCTGTTAAAATATTAAAATTAAATTCTACTTCATCTAATTTACTATCTAGTGTTATAGATTTTAAATTTAATGTTTCATTTTTAATTTGTGATCCATTTATCACAGGTAAATTTGCATTTACTACATTTTCAACAATTTGTTTAGTATCATTGATCCATTCTTCAATAGTCTTTATTCCTTGTTTAATAAAACAATTTTTTATTCTATTTTCAATGTTTCTATCATATTGTTCAAAATCAGTTTCCGCTAATATTTCATGTAGAGCTGTACCAATTTTTGCGCCTTTAGGATAATCTATAGATAGTTCTATAGGTTCTTTTTCTTTATCATAGTTTAGATTAACTGGTTTTGCAAGCTTATCAAACATTGATAGGCCTTCCTCAATTAAGCCCTCTTTGTTTATTTCATAATCATCTTGTTGTTTGTTCTCATGTGATAATGATGAATATGAATGTTTTTGTATTTTTTTATGATAGTTTTCTTTTATCAGATCTTTTAATATTTGATCTTGTGCTATTTTTTCATATTGATCATTCGATACTTTATTATATTTTGAAAGGATTTCACTTGTTTTACTTCTTAGTTTTGTATAACTTTCTTTATTAGAATGAACAATTTTATATGAGTCTTTATGGTTATTCATATAATCTTTAATTGATGTTTCCAAAAATCTATCACCATAAATTTTATATAGTGGTAATATTAATAAAAACTGAGGTCTAGTATAAGCTACATAGAACAATCTTTTCCATTCTGCTGTTTCTTCCTCTGCAACATCATTTGATCTATCAAATACAAGTATTTGTTGATCATTATTATTTTCGTCTTTTTTATGACACTTATATGCTTTTGCGTTTTTAAATGATTCTTTAAACCCACCTACAGCAATTACAACTGGGAATTGTAATCCTTTTGATGCATGTATTGTCATTATTTGTACACAATCAAAATTTGTACTTTTTTCGATTATATTTCCATTTTGGTCATCACCTTCAAAATCACCATTTTTTGATAGGTTTGTTAGGTTATTAATTAATTCTTTAAGTGTTTTTGCTTTTGATAAATAGTCAATACAATAATTTGCTATTTGTTTATAAATCGAAAGTGATTGAATATCCTTTAAAGATTTTAATTTATCTGATATTTTTGAACTGATTATTATATCATCAAATAAATCTTCCCATTTATTTGTATATGCAAGATATTTCCAGTTATTGATTATTTCAATTTCTTTTATATCATCTTTATTTACATAATCACTATTTATTTGTTCTAAAGAAAGCGAGAAAAAATTTGTAAATAATGCTTTCTTTAATAGTTTTCTATTTCTTCCAGTAAAATCTTCTACGTTAATTGCCTTTAATAAGCATATCCAATGAGCGCATTCTTTACCTAAAAAAAGTTGTTTATCTTTATATCTTAAATATGGTACTCCCGCATTTTTTAAGGCTTTTTCAATCGCGAACATTTCACTTTTTGTTCTTGCAAGTACCGCAAAGTCTTTGAATGATACGTTTCTAAATTCTCCACTCTTATCTTTAACTTGAAGTTTTGTTTTACCATCACTATCAAATGTACAACAATCTATTATTTGTTCGACTGCAATCTTCGAAAAATCATTTTCATCTATCGAATTATCAAATTCATCTGTTGCAATCCAAAATGCATTTGTATCTTTCCCACAATATTTTACTTCATGATATTCATTATCATTATTTTTACTTAATGAACCACAATCTTCAAATGTTGTACCACTAAAATCATAGTAATTAAATAATTTATTACAAGAATCAACCATATCTTCAGTTGATCTATAATTCTTATTTAACATGCAAATTTCACCATTATTATTTTTAATTGCTTCTTTTGCATTATAATAAACGTTAATGTCTGCACCTTGGAAAGAATAAATTGATTGTTTAGGATCTCCAACAACAATTATTTTATGTTCATCATCTTCCATGAAGATGTTTTTAAAAATATCGAATTGTCTTTGATTGGTATCTTGAAATTCATCAATTATAGCTCTTTTATATTTATTTTTCAGTTTGTTTTTTAATTTATCATCATGAATGATAGATTCTCTTACATATCTAATCATGTCATCAAATGTTTGGTTTTTGTTAAGTTCTTTTTCATATTGCCATTTGATATAAAAATCTTTTAAGTAGATTGATGCAATTAGTTTTTCATTTTTTATTTTTTTGATATTGTCTTTTAAATTATAAAAATAAAGATACGCATTATATTCATCAATAGAAGCTTCTTCAAATTTTTTCTTTCTAAAACTATTGCCATTAAAATTAAAATGCTCTACCGTACTTAAAATACTTGCTAAATCTTTTGATTTATCGAAAATTCCATTTTTTAATATATTATAGTTATATGCAATTCTATCATTTTTTGATAAAATATCTTCAAATGTTTTTGATGTTGCTAGTGATTTTTTATAATTATAAATATCTTCATAAGTTGTACTTTCGTTTAAAGTAATAATTGATTTATCTTCATTATTGTTAATATCTAAATAATACATTTGACATCCTTTAACAAGAATTTCTTTAAGACTATCAATATCAAAACTTTCTTGGGTTTCTACAAACATGGTGATATCTTTTATAATATCACTATCTCTTACGTATCTTTCTACAAATTTATACATTTCGCTTTCATCAACAACATTTAAGTTGAAAGGTAGGTTTGCTGAAAGGCCAAATTCTTTAATTGCATTTTGACAAAATGAGTGAATTGTATATATTGACGCATTATCAACGTTTTTATTTTTTAGTTTATCTCTAATTCTATCTTTTAATTCACCAGCTGCTTTTTCTGTATATGTTACAATTAATATTTCATTTAATTCGAAGTTATATACATTTACATATTTATCTACTATTTCAACGATATTGTATGTTTTTCCAGTTCCTGCTGATGCTTCAATTACATAGTTTAAGTTTGGATTAAAATTATTTAAATCAAATTTATTCATTATTTTTCATCCTCACTTTCTTCTATTTGTTCCATATATTCTATTAGATCAATATGTTCTTTTCTTTTTTGTTTGTATTTTTCGTTGAAGTTTTCATTAGTATAACCCAGTTGTGTTTCATAGTCAAATAGATTTTTATCATCAAAATATGTCCAAGGGCTTCCTTGAAGTTTTTTTAAGTTTTCTATTAAACCTTGTAAACTTGTGATTTTTTCATTGTCAAAAATTCTTAAAGGTAAATATACATTATCACTGTAATCATTCATTTTATCATAAATATTATTTAACAATTCTTTTGCTTTATAAGGGGTTATATTAAAACTTGTTTCTACACCTCTATCTAATATAATTTCATATGTATTATCACTTAAGTTTGATACATCCATTAATGAGAAAACATATAAATATAAAAAATCAATTTCATTTGCTTTTATTAAATTTTTCTTAAATTGGAAATATCTTCTTGTTCTTTCATTTATAGATATACATAATTCTTGATCACATGTTAATGTCCATTCTGTTTCATTATTATATAATGATATATCAGGTAGTTTTACTACATCGTAGTTTTCATTTGTTTTTTCTTTAATATAATTTATTATTTCTATACTTTCTAAGAAAACTTTTTTGAAAGATTCTTCATTGAATGTCTCATTTATATTAGGTAGTTTGTGTTCTAAATTGAATCTTTCTCTTAATTCATCGTATTCTTCGATACTAGTTATCTCTTTTTTGTTTGAAAGTATATCAATACATATTTTTTTAACTAAAACACTTTTTGAAATGTTGTCAATTGTAAAAGGTTCAAATTCTTCTTTAAAGTCTTCTTCTAGTGAAAAGTCTTTTCCAAATAAACGTTTTGATTTACTCATAAGTGGTTCTTCTAAGTATTCAGCCATTTCTTTTATTTTTATTTTTTTTGTTTTTTCTGATAAATTAAATATTTCACTTATAGTAGATGTTTCATCATCAATATCTAATAAACTAGTATAATAGTTTTTATCTTTGTATTCTTTTTTTGTATAAAGTTTTGACCACGTTCTTATTTCATCTAGAGTAATTTTTTCCTCTTCAAATTTTGATTTATTTTTTAAATTTAATATATAAGTTGACGGATAGAAATCTTCATCAGTTTTTAAATCTTTATCAATATAGCTTATATTAAAACATGATACTGCATTTTGATATTGAATTGAGAATGCTCTTTTTGTTTTTTTATCATCAAATGGTTCTTTTCTTAAATCAAGTTCACTTTTAATTTTTTGTTTAGGAAGTTCTGTTGAACTTGCATTTAAGAAAAATATATGTTTTGTTGAAAGTATTGTATTTTCATCAAAATCCGTAAATGTTATTCCTTTTGTAAAATAATCTGTTCCTTTTAATTTTGTTTCTGTACTTGAATCGATTAACATATAAAATAATGTATTTAATGGAATATCATTATTTGATATATTAATACGTATCCAAAAATCAATATCACTTAGGATGTTTTTAAAATAACTATTTGTCTCAAAATCATTATCATCTTTAATTGAAAACCATTTTATTAGTTCGTTTTTTATTAATAGTAAGTTTTCATTGTTTAGAAATTGAATATTATTAGAAATTTTCAACCAACTGTCTAAATCATCAATGATATTGATAAATTTAACAATTGATTCATCAGTAAATTCTATACTTGTATATGGGAGATAACTTTTATTTGAAAGTTCTATTATATTATTATTAATATCATTTATACTTGATAATTTTGAAAGTAGTACTCTTTTTTTAGCGTATTCCCAGTCATCTCTATTAGTGCCATTTCTATATGCATTCATTTTCACTATTGAATTTGCAAAATTAATTACATCATCTTCTGATATTCCTTTACATTTTTGAACATCTTTATTATTTATAATAGATATAAAATCTGCTCTTGTATAAAATTTTTTATTTAATATTTCAAATAGTTTCTTTAAACCAAGGGATAGATTTGTTTCTATTCTTTTTTTATTATTTATTTTATAAGGAATGTTTGGGAAATTAACATTATCTTGGTTAAATACTCTAGGTATTACATTTTCATATTCACTAATATTTGTCGCAAGAACTAAGAAATCATCATATTTATTAGAAGGATCTTTAAGTAATTCACATATTTTTGTATGAACTGATTCTACTTCTCTAAGTTTTGAAGGTGCAGATGTTAGTTTAAATATTTTATTATAATTAATATCTTCTTCGAGTAAGAATAATTTGATATCTGAATATTTTGAATATTTATCGATGATTTTTTCTTGTAAAGAAGTAAATTCTATAAATCCAAAGAAATATGTAATGTCATTTGATTTTTTTACATACTTTTCATTATTAAATAAATAACTTAAAGTTGTTAAATTATAATTTGTAGCATCATTCAATATAACATCATATAATTCCTTTTGCCAACCAGTAATATCAATTTGATCGTTATCATATTCAGTGTATAAATTTGCAAGTTGATTTGCTAGATCATATATTTTTATTTGGTTTATTTTATTATCATTATATAAATATTCAGTTATTTCTTTAGGAAAATTGATATTATTGTCATTTACTAAAAATTTTATAATTAATGATTTTAACTCTTCTTTGTTTAGAAGTTTATATGTTTTTTTAGAATCTATAAAACTTAATAATGCATTATCAATTAATGTAAATTTAACATTCATTAAAACATCATTTTGATGTTTTAACCAATATGATTTAATCCATTTTTCAGTTTTAATATTTGGAACAATGATATTTAATGGTTTAAAAATATCATTTCTATTTTTAATAATATTAATTAATTCATCACATAAATTATTTAATTGATAATTTTTAATAACTTCTTTCATAATAATAAAATATTAGTACTATATGTTATAGAACTAATTATCCTTTCTTAATATTAGATACAGCAATTATAACATATCTTATTGTTTTTTACAATTTATTATAAGGAAAAGTGTCTAATTCACCTTGAATTTTTGGACACTGATTTTTGATTGTTTTGATTATCATGGAAACGAGACTGGCGCCCCGCTCTTTAGGTATAGTGTCCAAATTTATGACCTCATCTACCCTTTTAATATCCCAAAACTATAATAGCACTGACGTCCCGCTGCTACGTAGTTATTTGTCCAATTTTAAGTACCTCCCTATGCTAACGAACAATTATCTCAATGTGTTTTTATAGCAGCTTTTATGCAATTATTGTACAAAAACAGCTTATAGGCAACCAGAAATAGGTTACTTATAAGCTATTTTACATCTATGGTCTCTAAATGTTTTTTTGACACTATTTTTATAAAAGTAGCAAAAGTGTCCAATTCTAGAGTTGAAATTTGTCTAATTCCACCTGCGCAAGTGTCAACTTCAAATTAAAAAAGTGTCAAATTACCCCTTGATAATTGGACACTTGGTTTGTATGTTTGTTAACTTTTATTTACTTCTTTGATATAATAAGTATAACATAATATGGAATAAAAATAAAGGAGATTGAAATGGAATGTTGAATCTATTTTAAATCTTTAATTAGTTGGCGAGCAAATAGAATTGTCACTTCATCTATTGAGTACTTTTCGCTGTCGATGAAGTGAATTTTTGATAAAAATGGGTATTTCATTAATACTTCATCTAGTGTTACACCATATAAAAGTGGTAGAATAATTTTTTGTTTGTTTGAGTTTTGTTTACTTAAAAATGAAGAAAGTTCTATTTCTGTCCAAGTTCTGCCAAAAAAGTTTTTTGATAAGACTAAAATTGCAAATCTTGATTTTTCTATTCCGTCTAATATTCTTTTTTCCCATTCATCTCCCCATTCAATTTCATCTGCATCATAAAAAACATTAACATTTAATTTACTGATGCTTTTTTTCAAATCGCTAACATAATCAACTTTATCTAGATTTGCATGAGAAATAAAAACATCATACTCTTTTTCTTTATCATTTTGTTTATTCTTCTGTTTACTTTCTGTAAAATTTTGCTCACGAGTTTGAAATGATAAACAATGCTCCTTTAATATTTTGATTAATTCTAATGAATGGTGTTGTATTTTTTCGTAATCCCATTCCCCTTTAACATTCTTTAAAAAATCTGGTAAAATATTTTTCCATTTCTTTATAATACCATTATAACGCAATGTTAATAAAGGGAATAACTCTACAAGTTCTAGAAACTTTTTAAATTTAATATATCTCTCTATTTTATAGATATCAAATTCCACAGTATCTAGGTTTACTTCAAAGGCAACACTATCGTCAATAATATTAAGTAGAAATTCAATAATACAAATTGAATCAGATTCTGGAATAGACTTACAAAGTAAATCTTCTAATTTCTTTTTTTCATCATTATTAATTACTTTATAATAATCATCTTCAATGCAAGATAAAACCGCAATACATTCATTAAAATTACCATTCATTCTATACCATTTAATTTCTAAGTTGCAGTTCATTAAAATATTTTTATGTTTTATAGTTTTAGCTTGATTTATCATTATGTTTAATATTTTATTATTGTATGCTGTATTCATATTCAATTTTTCTCCTATAAAAGCATTATTTATTGTATTATATCATACTTATCACTTAAAGTATCATTACAATTATAAAATTTTAAAATAAAAAATGCTGGAAATCAGCATTTTTTATTTTTTATAATTATTAACGTATTCAACTACCTTAGTAATTAAAAATTGATGTTCTGGCTTTTTTGCATACCATACATTAGATTGACCAAATCCAATTTTAACCTCTTTTGTAACTCTTGGTACGAGAAATGTTCTCTCTTCTTCTTCTAATAAAACACCATCTTCTATTCTGGTCATTATATTAAAAGCTCTACCATTATACTCAGGTCGTCTTCTATAAACAGTAGCACCTTTATACCAACCCACTATCACTGTGCCCACATCTTTCTTTTTTGCACAAAATACAACCAATACATTGGGAATGGACATTTGTTTAACATAAGAATTATCAATATTTTCAATTCTTAGAGATTTATACTCATTTAATTTAATGCCTAATTTATATCCTTTAGAATGTTTAGTTTCGACAAAACCTCTATAATATCCATCAGAACATTTTTCAAAATTATGTTTTTCTAAAGCATCCTTTTCATCCTGTACATATTTTCCACCATTCTCTGGTATCTCAGGGTAATTTGTATCATAATGTCTCATATATGCAATATTACAAAATAAAATTCTTTGTTTCATAAAATTATCCTTTCTATCGTATAAATTATCTTTTATGCTTGCTATTCTAAACAAATCAAGTGTTTTAATAACAGTATTAGCAATATTAGAATCTATGATACTATTATATCTTATTAATGCAAAGTCTGTTGCCCTTTTGATAATATTTTCCATATTACGATATGAACCATCAGCATATTTCACCAAACACAAAGTGGCATCCTTTGTTATTTCAACATTTATAGCGTCAGCAAACTTCATAACTAAATTGAATAATTCGAGTTGAGAATATCGTTTCATAGACGCAACAATAGAAAAACAATCCATTAGTTCTTGTGGAATACCATTTAAATATTCAAAAATACGTCTTATAGCTAACACAATACTTTCAGCATTTTTATTCTTTAATAACTATATATAAGAAACAATAGAATGAGTGAATGTCATAACTAAATATTTACCATATACTTTTTCACCTTTTTCTATGAAAGAACATTCTCCTAAATCTACTTGTGCTTCTCCTACTTTATGATCTAATGGTAAAATACATTATGTTCATAATAGAATTCTTTTTTTAAGTTTTGTAAAGTATTTAATTGTTGAAATTTTAGCATATTTAAAATCGGGATAGTTATCTACTAAATATTCATATGCACATATACCAGTATATCTTTGTTTATGATGTTGTAAACTATCTTTTTTTTATTAATGATAACAATACTTCTTTATATTGATCTAAGTAATATGCTCTTTTATTCTCTTTAATATAAGCATTAAAGTTAACAAACCTTAAATACTTGTAACAAACATTTCTAGATACCTTCAATATTCTAGTTATTTCAGTTACAGTATAATGTTGTTCATAATACATTTTTCTTATCTTTTCTATGTCTTTATGTGTTAGCATATTTATATTTCTTTCTTTGAATTATAAAAAGGTAGTCATGTAGACTACCCTAATAGTAATTTTTATATTAAATAAATATTTCTTTTTGCTCTTCAATCCATTTAATCCAGCTTTTCACAGTGCTAGCTCTTCTATTACAGACATCAGAATTTTTAATATTATAGATATCACTAATCAATTGCGAAATTTCCTCAGTTTGGAAATCTATGCAATTATAATATCTCATTAAAAAGACTTCCCCAAACACAGGCTTTGAAATAATCTTGTTAGCTAACATTAATATTTGTGTTTCAAAACATTTTTCTCTTATCAATTTGGCAAAATCACTTAAATTACCATTTGAATCTATAATATCTAAAAACTCACATGCGCTCATATAATATGATACTTGTCTTTCTGTTCCTAGATCTAACAATTTCATTAATATTGATTTATTAGATAAATTATCTGGGTTGTCTATTAAAACAATTTTAATTATCTTATCAAAATCATTTGCTTGAGGAAATGGAATTTTTTTGTTTTTTTCGCTTATGTCCATATATTAACACCTCATCAACTTTTTTTCTTTTACTAGCTTTACTATTAATATTTCTGTTTGCTTTTATAGTTTTAGTAGAATAAATAATTTCATAATCACTACTATTAAATGTTTGTCGAACAAATTCAGTATCGTTATTTGATACAAGAACATAACAACCCTTTTTTACTAGTTCATCACACACTTCTTTAAGTTTAACTAAATCTTCATGAGAAAAACCTTCTTTAACATATCCGACAAAACCGCTATTTTCATAATCGTATGGTGGATCAAAATATATCCAATCACCTTTTTCACATTTTTCAACTGCAAATTCGAAACTTTTAGACATAATAGTTACATCATTATTATTTAAAAAATAAGAAATTTCATTTATATTTTCTTCGTCACAAATTAAAGGATTAACATATCTACCAATAGGTGTATTAAAAAAACCATTTTTATTCACTCTGTATAAGCCATTGAAGCAAGTTCTGTTTAAATATATAGTCCTTGCCGCTTTAGTAATATTATCCATGAATTTATAATCTTCTTGTCTATCTAAACTTCTTATTTTATAATAATACTCTTTACAATGTGCTTCGGCATGTAGTTTTAGTAGATCTATCAACTCATCTGGATTTTCTTTAATAACATTATAACAGTTTATAATTTCTTCATTTAAATCATTTATGCTACTGTTTTCATGAGCCAAATCAAAGAAAATAGACCCTCCACCTAAAAAAGGTTCATAGTATTTGTGTTTACCAATCTTTTTCTTATTTATATACTTTTTAATATATGGTATTAATTGTCTTTTACCACCAGCCCATTTTAAGAAAGGTTTCATTAGTCATTCACCTCATAATCTAATAACTTGTAATCTAACTCTTTATCAATATCAAATACAAATTCACCTTTTTCAATAGACGATATCATCCTATCTCTTTTCTTATTTAATGCTTCATATATTTTTAAATCAATAGAATTTGTATTACGTTCTCCATAAATATTAACATAAATATAATAATTTGTTTTATCCTCTGGCTTCAAACCAAGTCTATGTATTCTATCTCTAGATTGCAAATATTGATATAGATTATAATCTAGTTCCAAATAATGAGCATCATGGCAACTCTTATGTAATGAAACAGACTCCGCTAGTGTTGCTGGATTTGTCACTATTATATCAACATTATCACTATAATTAAATTGATTTATAATCTTATCTCTTTCTATTTGTGGGGTTTCACCATATATCACTTTAACTTTAAAGCCATTATATTCCAAAATTTTTGATACAATTTTAATAGTTTCAACATATATACACCACACAACACTTTTTCTTTTATTGTTTAATATGTTTCTTATAAAAGCATATAATTTACTAGTCATATATTCATGATAGTTATCCTGATTAATATCAAGATTAGGGCTTAAACTATCATCTATTTTATGAGGGATACATCCAATTTGCACTTGTTTTATAATTCTGTCAAATGAGCTTGAATTAGTCTTTTTAATCTTGTCAAATAATTCAATCTCATTCTTATTACCATAAATATATACCAAATGATCAGGTTCAGGATTAGGCACATTTAAATCTTTCTTTGTGACTCTTATGTAAAATGGATATAACATTTTATTTAAATCACTATTTTGAATTCCTACCTTCTTAAAATCACTATCATACTTTGACAAACTACTTTTGTACATCCCAAAATATTTTTCAGTATAATCATCATGAAGTAAAGAAATGATATTATATAAATCAATATAGCCATTAGGAAGTGGTGTTCCTGTTAAAGCAACTCTATATCTCACATCCTTAATTATATTATTTAAACTTGCATATTTAGGGCTTTTAATATTTTTAATTCTATGTATCTCATCAAATACAACAAAAGATTTATTATTAATCAATTCTTTTAAAATTGGTTCTAAAAAAGGTATCATTTCATAATTAATCAAAATTATTCTAGATGTTTTAAAATCATGACGTAAAACATCCAATTTATCATTTCTACTATCACAACTAGTAATATCTAGTGGAGCATGTTCATCAGATTTATATGAGACAAAACTATATTCATCTTTCCAAGACTTTATACAATTAATAGGCCCAAAAACAATTAACTTATTTACATATCTTTTATCTACATAAGGTAAACCATTCAAGTATTCAAAAGCACCTAAAATTGTTGCAGTTTTGCCACTCCCCGGAACTGAAAAATTTAAAGAACGCTCCAATTCAATAATATGTGTACAAGTGACAATCTGTTGATCAACTAATGGACGCTTAACTATACTGTTGATTTGATTTTTTATAAACTTGAATGAATCCGAACTTAAATAATCAGATGATTTTATCTCATTTCCCTTTTCAGCCATTAATTCATAGTCTCTTATTCTTGATTCAAAAAATATTTTTGCCTTATGAGTATAATAAAAACTAATATCCATTTTATTAGCAATACTTTTTAGATATTCTGACAATTCAAAAATATCTTGAGAATTATTTAAACCACTAAATTGTATTTTATTTTCATCAATACAACTTACAAAAGTTTTATAAAAAGATAAATTACTATTCGAATATATTTCCTTTAAGTTAATATTTGAAGTTATCTCAATATTATAATTCTCATTTAAGTCAAATCTTATAAAATCAGTATTCTTTTTTAATTTTTTCTTAACCTCATCATAATTAATTTCATTTATAAGCTGTGTAATATATTCATCAGGTAAATCAAAAGTTATGGAATCATCAAAACTATTATTCCAATAATCATCAAAAAGTCTATTAAACTCATCAATTGATTTCAATTCTCTTTTGCTAGGTGAATCCCAATCTATCGTAACTTGAAAAGACTCATCATTATTTTTCATTGCATTTACAGTAGTGTTATTGGAACCAACAAAAAGTAAATTATTAACACCATCTGTAACACAACCAAATTTATGATGTAAAATACCTTGTTTTTTTAAGACAATTTTAATATCTAGTTTACCTACTGCAATAAGGTACGCAAATAAAGAAATATTTTCTTGCTTACATATGCTTTCGACAGTACCTGACAATTTATTAAATTGCATAAAATTAAATCTTTTAAGGTTATATCCTTTATTGATTTCATCAACTACTTCACTATCTATCTCAGGGGACAAAATTAATTGCATATATCCATCATTGTTAATAAACTCATCAATTCCTTTAGATAGATAATTGAAAACTCCTGTTGAAAAATAGGCAGAAACTCTTTTATATACTTTTGCAACTTTTAATATATTACTATAAAATTGTTGTACTTTACTCTTATCTGAATATGACGTATCAAATAAATATTTTGATAAATTATTTTTCATGTTTTTCTATATCCACTAATTTTACTTCAATTTTATTTAAAGCTTCTTTTAATTGTTGTTGAATATCTTTAAGCTTACTATCTGCTATAGCGTTATTAGCAGAAATCAAAGGTTGAATATTTAAGTCATCAATTAAATCATTAATTTTATTGCAAATTTTAATAGGCATATCTAGTTGAGAAATATCATTTAATTTACCAACTGTATCTTGATAAACCTTTTTATCTTCTTCAGCTTCATCAGAATGACGTAATGAATTAATTTGTTCATTGAATTCATCAGAACTAGTTGAAGTATTTATTATATTTGAAATCAAACCTCCAATAATTTGGTTATGTTTATCTATAAGTTTTTCAGTTTCAACTTTATTTTTAAATACCTTCTTAATTAAACTATCACGTAAATTTTGAGTCATTAAAGCAACATCTAAAGTTAGTAAATAATCAAAATATAAACACTTTCTTTTTTGTTGTTCTACTGGGGTTAAATTCTTTCCATCATTATCAAAATAAGTTACTAGTGGTTCTAAAGGCCAATAAATGTTATATTCTTCCGCGATTTGATATTCTCTAGGCTTTTCAATATAATCTAAAAACTCATCAACTAACTTACATGTTTTACAAATTTTATTAATTTCACCAGGTTTCTTATTAATTAGCTCACCTACTGTTGTGTAATCAAAATCTTCATTATTCTTTTCAATTAACTCATATATGCTCATGAACTTATTTATTGGTTTATAGTCTACTTTTTCATCATTACCAAATTGTACTCTTAATTCATATTCCTTTAATAACTTATTAGTAATTTGTTGTCCATCAACTCTTATTATAGCAGCCTGAAAATAAGAAAACTTTTCATCATTTGGATACTCTCTATGTAATTTTCTTAAACATGTAAAACGTCTATTACCATCGATAACTGTACCATCATCAAGAATTACTCCTGGTTCAATTTGTCCGAACTTTTGAATATCTTTTTTTGTATATTCATTTCTTTCTTCTGAAGTTTCCCAAATTAATGACTCGATTTCGTTATTATAATTAGCAGGATCAATTTTTTTCATTTCTGATAAATCGATATTATCCTCATTTTCTTTTTTTCTAACTTCCATGAACATTCGTCCATTATTTAAATTATATAATAATAAATCAATTGGGATTTTATAAACATCAAAATCAATGGATCTGTTTTTCATTACAATTGTTTTTTGCTTAGAAGTTCTTTCAATTCCCCAATCTGTTAAATTTTCATTAATCGTTAAATCCAATACTCTCATTAAAATACTCCTTCATATCTATTTCATAAATTTCCGCATTTAAATATATCTTTTCCGACATGAATGGGCAATAAAAACCAAAGTCAGAAAGTTCATTATTTGAAAATTTTTTATCTATTCCATATTCATCATATAAGATTTCATAAAACTCATTCTTATCTAAAACCTTATATTGTGATATTATTTTTTCTAAAATCTTTTTTAATGATAACTCGCCTTTAGAAAAAACAAAACTTCCAAATGATTCTACACAAGAAAAATTTCTATTTGTTTTTAATAAAAAGCGGATTACATCTCTTTCATTAAATACATTCAAAATGCACTTATAATCTTCATTTTTATCAATAATTTGTCTAAATGATAATGATTTAATTACTTTATCTAGCGTATATATTTTATCTTTTTCAAAAAAAGAATCAAAAGTTTGCTTCATACTTTGGAAAATATGTTGTTGTCCTCTTGCAACATTATTTAGATATTTATTATCTGAAAGCTTTATAACAAAACATTCATCAATAGCATCATATAATTTGTACACCAAGTATTCTGAGTTACAAATTTTATTTACTTCTCCTTCACTCAATAAATGTCCCATTCTTTTTAAAGCTTCTTTAACAGCTAACTTTCTTGACGTATATATATCTTTATATATAGTTGTATTAGTTAAAATATAACCAAATTTACGAAGAATGTTTGCATTATTAAAAACATAACTTCTCTCTTTAAATAATCTTTTTGTTGCAAGACTATAATAATCATAGCCTATACATATTTGATCATTTAATAATTTTCTTAAACAAACTTCTTCTTCAGAACTATAATCATCATCTAACGTGATCAAACCATCAACATTTTTATATTTATTTATAATGTGACTAAATGAACTCATAAACGTATTATATTTTAAACAAGTTACACCACAGACATATTTAACATAAGCATCGACTGTACATGGTAAATCCATATCTAATATCATATTTTCTATATAAGCATTTTTATCCACACCTTTTTCTATTATAATTGGAGTGCGTATAAAAATTATCTTATCTTTTTTCTCATCAAAATATAAACGTTTAAGTATTCCAAACAAATCATTTTCATTAAAAATATGATTGCTTTGACATAATTTTTTATTATTTTTATAGAAAATCTCAACAGAGCCATAACCTCTGAATGAATCTAGAAAATCATTAGTTAATGATAAGAACTCATAAGATAAATCATTTATGTCAAAAACTATAAAATTAAATTTCTTTATGTTTACAAAGTTTTCAGAATTTATTAATTTTCTAGACTTTTCTTCAATATCGTCTCCAATTAAACATTCTTTAGAATCAATACCTTTATCTAGAACATACTGATTAAAATCTTCTTTAATTAGCAATAAATCAAAATTATGTATTTTTTTTGCATACAAATATTTTTTAAACAGTGAAAGAAAATTTAGTTGAATTATTTCTTTATCAATCACGACAACATTATATTTTGAAAACAATTTTTTTGAGTAATCATACTGATATAAATTATTTTCAATTAAATAATCTATCACATTTTTATTTGCTTTGAATTTATGTTTTAAACAAACATAATTCATCAATGAAAGATCAAAATCAAGTATTTCCATATCTTCTTTGCAAAAAGAATACTCTGACAAAATTGAAAAATATTTATCTTCATCTTTAAACTTAGGATATTTAATTATTGTATTCTCAATAATTTGTCTAATTCTCTCACGAGAAACATTTCTTTCATCAGCAATCTCTTGAAGAGTTTTCCCCTGCAACTTTTCATAAACAATTAAATTTTTTTGATCTTTATTTTTTTCAAAAAAAGAATGTATAGAAACAAAGGGAATTTTATATCCATTTATCGTTAATATAATTAACCCATCAGTTATCAAATCATTAATAACTTCATCATATATTTTTGCATTTAAGTTGTTGAAACTATTTAAAACTATATTCTTTAATTGATTATTTTGAATCGGTTGTTTCTCAGTAATAATCCTTAATACTGTGTTCTTAACATCACCACAATAATTCAAACCTAGTTCATTTAATGCATTAACTATTTTTTCGATAGTTCGTTGTTGATATCCCATTTCTTCTAATAATTCAATGTGCATTGATAAATCTTTTAAATTGTTATAATCAAGTTTTAATTTTTCAACTGTTATCATATTAATATCAAAAAATAACAAACAATAAATAGAATAATAAGAATAATCCAAGTCTTTAAAGTCAATGACAATTTTATGAATCATTGGGGTATCTCCCAATATCTCAAAAAAATCCACTTCAGTAATATCATTATTAATCTTAGATTCTAAAAACCTATTTATTTGTCTAAAAGAATGACCCTTTTCGACCAAATTAAGTAATTTAACATTATTTTTTTCTAATGAATTCATAATAACACCCATTCATCTTAATAATTATTCATAATTTATTATAACATAATTTTAGAAAATTTGAAAGCATTAAACAAATAACTAATAGAATTATGTCATATTTTATCAAATTTAAAATACTATATTCCAAAATTTTTCCATTTATTTGTTCTATAAATCCCTAGCATTTACTCTATTTTGAAGTTAAAGTCTAATACTACATTCTAAATTGGTTTTGAAGAATGCATTATTTTACAATAAATTGAAAAAGCCGGACAATATATTCCAGCTCTTAACTATACTTATACCTAGCCATATAAGTAACAGGATCTACTATTAAAATTATCTTATATACATCTTACTGCTCTATCGAATTTAAAATATAACTATTTTGCACCATATACTCTATATATGAAGTAATTCTTCTTATATTCTTTTAGTACTTTTAATTCATTTTTAACATAGAATAGATTTTATTTTGTATCAATTATTTCTTTTGTAATATATAAATTTATGCTTGCAATAAACATTTTAAACACTTCTCTTTTAAATCTATAATCTAGTACTTTAAACTGATTATTCCCATTCATGTTAAATTTATTTTTCATTATTTTAATATAAATTGTATATTCTTTATTGCTATTAATTCTTTCATATATTTCATCTGATTTAATGTGAAAATAATCAATATCATTTAATACATTATTTATTTCATCAATATCTCTTTGTGCGTCAATAATTTTTTTAATTTTATCTAAAAAATTATAATATGCTTCTACAAAATCCAATTCCTTTAATTTATCTCTATCACACTATATAGCAGATTTATGTTCTAAAAGAATTGGTTCATCATCTCTTAAGCTACATAAATATATATGCATTGTTAATGAAAATGTATTATATTCATGATTAATAGTTGTAATAAATTTTTCAATATTTATATTACAATTTAATTCTTCTTTTATTTCTCTTAATAATGCTTCTTATTTTGTTTCTCCTGGTTCTATTTTTCCCCCAATGATTTTTAATTGTTTGATTATCATACGCTCCATTGTTTAAGTTCAACAACAACTAAATTATCCTCATCATTGAAATTTTTTCCATATATTAATAGATCTATTCTATTGCTTGTAACATCTAATTTATATTCGATAGCTACATTAATGTCTTTCGATATATCATCTTTGTCTAATGCGCTTGCAACGAGTGACAATGATTCTTTCTATGAATCTATTTCTCTTTGATTACCAATGTTAAAACCAGATAAAAGTAATCCCTTTTGAATGTCCTCTACAATTTGCGTCATATTACAATTATAAATAAAATTGTTGAGCGAACTTTCATATATTATCATATTATTTCTCCATAAATTAAAATATTTACATATACTTTGATTAACTTATTTCTATAAATGTATGTATTAACATCGTTAATACTTCTTTAGATCAATAAAAAAGAACAATATTTGAATACGAGATAAGTATAATTTTTATATCACTATAAATTATTTTATAAAAAATAAAATTCAATATTGTTCTTTGTTAATTTAGTTAAATTAATTAATTTAATAATGAGCATTTATGGCTTGTATAACGTCGATATAATCACCGTTTTTAATCTTCATTATATTCGAATCTTCTAATCCAACACAAAGAACATATAGCAAATTATCAAATTCATAAATTTCTTCTTCTGCATTATTAGATAGATTTAATTGTATACTTTCAACTTTCACCAATAATAATTCTTTCTGTGCTCCAACATCAATTATATTTGTATTATTGTTTGGATGTGCAAATCCATAATGTTGGTTTGGAGTAATTGCAATCATATTTTCCAAATAGTGCATAATTTCGGGAAACTCATTTTTAGGAAAAATATGATGTAACTGTGTTGCAGGATTATAATCATCATGATTTATACTAAATTGAGTTAATTCTGAAACATTATTTCTAAAATTAATCGTGCTATCTTTAATAACTTTTTTAGCTTTATTCATCATTTGTTCAAAATAACCTGTTCTCATATCAATATCTGGATGACTTTGTAACCATTCTTGTCTAGTTACGCCTTTAGGCTTACCTAAATATACATCTCTAAAATTATCTCTATTATACATCATATCAGACCTATTAATTAAGTCTTTTGACATCCTGCCTCTTTCAGAACCTTTTTTTAAATATTTAAATGCCAATGGATTTACTACTTTTGTAAAAATTCGTTTGGGCTCAAGATCTTTTTTTACAGGAGTATACATATGGTAAAATTCTATAAATACGTTTTTTAACTGATTATAATGTGTATTATCTTGATTATCAAAAAAACTTTGAAAATAATGGTAAATACCACTGTCTTTTAATACTTTTTCAATGTACAATTGTAAAAACCTAAGGGAAAAAATATCATTTCTTGCAATATATTCTAAAATTTCTCTATTTATAACTTTGTATAGATGGCGTGATGTAAGGCTAATATCTTCTAATATCCCAGCATAGCATAATAAGTTTATTGGTTGAGAAAAAACTTTATCATATTCATTCTCAGCAGTTTTTTCATCAATTCCAGGTTTAGAATAAGTCTCAGCAATTGTTAATTTTGCATAATCACTTGTCCATATATCCGCAACAGTAAATTGTTCATTTACATTATCAACATAATTTAAAATAAAATCTGAAATTGACCATAAAACATCAGGAGTACATTTTTGATCGATCCATCTTGCATTTCCACTTATTCTAATATCATAATTTTTCGAGTTTATAAATTGTTCGACTTGAGATTGATTAATCATTTTCTTCTCCTTGTTTTAATAATCCATAGAAATATACTGAACATGAATCGACATTAAGGGATCTAGTTTGATAATTACGAGCTATTCCATAAAAGTTCCAATACTCTTCTGATGAGAAATAATCACATTGTTCTTTAGTTAATTCAATGTTAGTTTTTGGAATTAATATTGCAACTGACCCATTAACTAATACACCTCTTGGCTTTTTGATAACTCTAGGATAATAAGTCATATTCGGTGTCAAGTAAACATCATCTCGTTCTAAATAATCATATATCGCTAAATTTATTGCAATATCTTTCTCAACATATGAGTCATAGTTAGGTATATCAACGATTGATCCATCTTTTTGAATATTTCTTGATTTTATTACTCTATAACCTTTTTTATCATTCATTAATGAATTTGTGATTTGTCTATCTCTAAAAACATCAAATACATTGAATTCTAATTTTTTCCATACCATATCAAAATATTCGTTTCTATAAATTATCCAGTATGGTAATTTAAAATCCATTATATAATTTTGCTTTTGTATTATATCTATATTATTAGTTAATGAAATTATTCTTGTATTATTAGGTTTAGTATTTAGATTAATAAAAAGAGCAATTGTTTCAATTAATACCCCAGGAAAACCCTTTTCACCAAAATCAATAATACATTCTACATTCAATTTTTTTAAATAGTCTCTAGTTCTAATATACTCTGGTGTATTTAAAATAAACTTTGGAAATACTATAGCAATTGAATCAGCTAATTCTACAGTTTTGTCTAAAAAGTATGAGCATATATTTGTAGCATCTGAATTTTTACAATGTTTTCTATATTGCTTTAACAATTTTGCATCTTTTATTTTAACAAACGGTGGATTTCCAATTATATAATCATAATGTTTATCAAATTTGTGTGTTAAGAAATCATCAACAATATAATTAATCTCTACATTTTTAGGAATGTTATATTTATCCATTAAGACCTTGGCAATTTTCACACTATTTTCATCTACATCAATAACATCTATATTTAATTTTTTATCATTAAACTTATCAATAATAAATGGTATAAAGTTCCCAACTCCAACAGATGGTTCTAAAACATTAATCTCTTCTTTATCTGATAGTTTAAGTGTTTCCATCATCTTCGTGATTAACTCTTTGTTAGTATAAAATGCACCATTATCAGTTCTTTTTGTATTAGCCATTTCTGCTATTTTGCTTAGAGTCGATATTGATAGGTCTAGTGGATTATTCTTTATAAAATCTATTAAATCTTCAGTATTTAAATCCTGATATTTTTCTATCAATTGATTAATTGTGTTTTTTTTTACTTTAGGTTTATTTAATTTGATTTTAATGTTTGCTGCAATCTCCTTAAATATAATCGTTGGAACGGCTTCACCTAATGATTGTCTAATTTTGATTTCTTCTTTTTTTAAGTATTGTTTCTTTTTACTCAATGAAAGATTATTCAAATATTCTAAATCATACTCGCTCCATTTAAATTCATATGGAACAGTCATCATCAACATTAATTCTCTTATACTAAACACGCGATCATCTGATGGATGAATTGTATTTTGACTTGCTAATTGATCGTTTCTTGTATGAACACATGGTCCAACTTTATCCCAATAAGTTCTAGTATACTTATCAGCATTTTTCCTTTGATTAATTACCATTTTACCACCAACAATTTGATGTGGTTTTTTACTATCATCGACATTATCAAAAGCAGATTCACCCTCGTTTAAATCTGTTATCCACGCTCTCATACGTTCTGGGTATTCTCTAAAAGCATGGTATATATCATTTTCATCAATTTCACCCATTATTGTTAAACTTTTTAAATGCCCTATTGTTTCGCGTAATGTTGTTTCTTCTCTATAAATAGGATATAATTCGGCAGGCCCAATGTCATCTACCAATTCTTTTGACACACCTATCACAACAGTTCTTGATCTACTAGAACATGCTCCAAAGTTCTTAAAATTTATTACTTTAGCACTATATGAATATAGTTCTCCCAAATTATTTTCAATTGCTTCAGAAATTAATTTATCTTGCCCATCTATATCGGTACATATTGTTTTCATAAAGGCAGGAACATTTTCAAATATAAAAAATTTAGGATTAATTTCTTTAATTATTTTTATTGACTCAACAACTAATGAATTTCTTATAATCTCTTTATCATTCTTTTTATGATTTGCTACTGACATTCCTTGACAAGGAGGAGTAGCAATAACAACATCTACTCTTTTTAAATTTTCATTTGTTTTCCAAAATTTAATTTCTTTGTAAAGTGATTCTTTTATTTCGTCTTGAGTAATATCACCGCATATATAACCTGATTCATATTTGCATTTCTTATTATGTTTTTGAACATTTAATCTACGCTCTATTAATTCATTTGTTGCAATACATTCAAAATTTTCCATTTTAAAACCATAGCAACCAACCCCAGCACTACTAAATAAACTTATATATGTATTCATAGTGATATTCTCCTTTCATAAAAACTTTACATAATTATAACATATTTCGATAAAAAAATAAAGAATTATACAAAATTACTCAACATTAATAAAAAGAATTAAAAAAAATCTATTAGTCTGATTCACTAATAGATTTTATTGACCCATCTAGGTTTTATAATAGCTACATATTATATCCTTGCAAAAAATCATTTTGATATGCCACTGGAACATAAGTTAATGCATCTTGTAATGATGGAGGTGTCAAATTCGATGGAGTTATTCCATTAATTGTATTAGAAACAGAAAAGCCATAATGTTGATACAATTCTAAAACATATTCATTACAATTAATTCTATTAATTATTCTTCCTCTTCCTGCTGTTAGCTTATTATAAAAGGCTTGAGGAAGAGGTGTGTAATGTGTAGTACTATGTTTATATAATAATATTCGCCCTTCATTTCCCCAAGCACCGCTTCTTGCATTATACTCCAGCATTACTTTTAAACTATGTTTTGAAGAATTACATAAAAAGCCATATGCTTTATAAAATTCCCCATAATCTCGAAAATTTAATTTATTTCTCTTTCCATATACTAATTTTGCCATTTTTTTCTCCTTTTTATATTATTTATACTATCTTACAAAAATAACATCGTTATGATAAGTTAAATATTCATCCATATCAGGATTATATTTAATATCATATACTTGACCTTCTTTTAAATGTAGTTTTTCTATATTATCTTTACTAATTAAATTAGATATTAATATGGTACCATCTTTCTTAAACGTAATTAATCCACTATCAAATAATCTATCAAAAGTCGCAGAAAGAAGTAATCCATTATCAACTGATAATCTTTCTTCATTATTTGAAACAGCCCATGGTTTAATGTGACTCGCTATTAATACCTGCGAAATATTAATATCAGTAATGATACATCTATTGTTATATTTTTCTTTTAGCTTATCTCTAAATAAACCTTGTCCCTTTCTTGCTTTAATTAGTGTTTCTTTTTCAGTTTCAGTTAATTTTATATCTTTTTGTAGGTTTTCAATTTCTTCTACTTCTTTCTTACCAAAATCAGCATTATGATAAACATAACAGCGATATCTTTTTAAAGAATTGCTATACATTCTATCACCTTTTATATCTTTATCTATAAAAGATTTAGTATTCATTATAATTGATATGGCCAAGTCTAATTCCATCAATTCCATTTCTTCTAATGGTTTTCTTATTATTCCTTTTTTTAACATTTCCATTGAAGTCGTTGATAGACCACGTTTATATTTTTCTACAGATGAAGTTGAAAGAGGTTTACCATTTGATTTCAAATATATTTCTTTTAACCATTGTTCAAAGGTCATATTTTACCTTCTTTCCTTTTCATACAAAGCAATGATATGTTTTTGCTCTAATGTTATTTTTTGGACTAAGTCATTATAACTATCATAACTATCTAATGAATTTAATGCTGCAATATTGCTAATATGAGTTGGAATAATAGAACGATAATTAGTTTTAGTATCTTTGAATGCAGCAGATCTGTTGTTATTAATAATACCTTGAACAAATGCTTTCACTATTCTTTTATTCATATGAAAACTTCTTTCATAAATTGCTTTTACACTATCAATAAATGAAAATCCTACTTCTGATAAATCATACATTTTATATTTATCATATAAACTTTCAGTAAGCATCCAATTAAACATTACACCTGTTCTACTTGCAGTTCCTTTACATAAGAAAAATCTTTCAATTTTTTTCACAACATCTTCATTTTTATCATCATCTTCTTCTGACTCTTCAACCACACCTGAAAAATATCTATTTTTTATATACTTTCTAAACATAGGATGATGACAAATATATGCCCAAAAACCACGTTCATAAAAAACACCATAGAATTTATATTCATATTGCTGTAATTTTTTATGAAGTAATTTGCCAACCAAATAATTTTCTTTCCATTTTAAAATTGTTGATAAAAATTTTAGATCTGCCTCTGAAATTTCTATTTCTATTTTTTCACCATTAACAATTGGTTCGCTAATTTCTTCAAGTGTACGAACATCATCATAAATATGAATATCATTGTTTTCATAATTCATATAAAATTCTAAATTATCATTAATGTTATTTAATAAATTATTATATTCAGATGTATTTATTTTTCTTAATTCTATTTTCATTTTAACGCCTCACTACACTTAGATATTGCTTTGTCAAAGAAATGATTTAAAAATTTATCAACTAATTCGTATACTTTATTAATATCGAAATCTTCATTTAAATCAGATAAACTATCTTCTAAAATTACATCTTTTGTATTTAAAGTACTTCTTATCACTTTAAACCATCTTTTGTTTATGTGTTGTTTATAATCTTCTTTAATTAATCTAATAAAAACATTAATCATTGCCATATGAATTAAACTTGAATGTATCATGGTTAGTGCTGGAATTTTTAATTCAGACTGTTTAACAGCAACAACATCATAAGCTTTTTTAAATTCAGGGTTCACTTCAATTAAAATGTATTCATCCTGATTAATGTTCACTTGAAATCCAGATGTTAAATCATTACGCTTAATCAATTTAATAATTGTTTTACCAGTTTTATTAAAATCAAAAATTATCTCATTTGAAATAGCTACAATATCTTTTTTAGTAATAAAATATGGGACATCTAAATTATAACCATCATCAATTTCATCATTATATAACAACTCAAAATCTTCATTTGCTGTAATAATAGCAGAAATTTTAACTTCATCCATTGATTGAAAATATGAATATGGTATCTTCAATTCATAAGTCAAATCTGAATTATCGATTTTATAAATTCTTTTTAAAATTTTGGTTTGATAAATAATATAAGATGACGCCTTACCTTCTGAAAGCATATTATTGATAGTTTCAGAATTTGTTAAAAGTTGAGTTTTAAAAATATATTCATTTTCATTATTTATTGGATCATCACAGTTTATATTCAAATAATATTCTCTCTTATAACTTGTTAAAACACTTTTATCACTTCTTAAAACCGGGTACGGAAAATCACTTGTCTTAATCATATGTTTTACCTACAATTCTTGCGAATAATTTATATCTAGAAGATTCTTTTAATTTAATAAATAATTTCATATCTTCATATGCAGCTAAATCACCTAGTTCAATATAATTATTACCCTTATTAGGATAAATTTCATTGTTCCATAGAATTTCGCTTAACATATAACCAACATCATTTTCTGCATCATCAACATTTTTAGCAGTAACTTGAATTGATACTCGTTTCAAATTATATGAACATGAAAATTGCATATAATAACAATCATGTAATGTTACTAACATTTTTTCGAAAGCGACCTCTTTAAGCAACTTCTTTTCTTCTTTGTTTTCTTCTTCTAATTCTTTAGAATAAGGTAATGGACGAGGAGGAGTGTCAGGCCCTATCGGTTTTATTGGTGTTGCAGGAATAGGATCTAGTGGTTTAATTCTTTCATTCCATTCTTCTTCAACTTGTTTATTTGATTTTGTTTGAATTACAATTTTACTTTCTGGTTTTATACTTTTCTTAGCTGTTGTTTTTTTAGAAACTTTTCTACTTATTTCACCAGGGTTGTCAATTATATCGTTAAGTTCATTTAACTCAATTTCATCACTTAAATCCAATTTTGTTATTTTTTTAATATTATAGCCAATCATATCTTTAATATATGATAGCATATCATTAAATTCTTTCTTTTTATCTTTATCTAAATTTTCATCAACTATAAAATCATCATGAGCAGCATTTTCTAAATTAAGTAAAAATTCATTAATGCCATCTCCTCTTGCCACAACTATTGCTGCAAATGTCTTATCTGCATCACTAAATCTTTCATCTTTTATTTTCATACCATGATCACGATAGAAAGAATAGTATTTCTTAGCTTTTTCTGTATTTAATGTTATGTATAAATCTAAATGAGAATTTAATTTTGGTATATCGATAACTACAGGAGTTTTATAATTTTCTATATACGCATTCTTAAAATCTCTCAGCAAACCATAAGTAATATTAGAACCAATAATTCCTTGTCTTGTAAATTTGTCAATATAATAATTTTCTAAAACATTATTCACATTTTTTGAATTGATTTCTATTTTATTAACTTTCACAACCAATTTATTTTCGCATAAACCAACATAGAAATTTTCTAAAACCGAATTAATTATCAATCTTTCAAGATCATATTCTTCATCAATAACTCTTGGAGATAAAACCATTACATCTGAACCATATGAATCTTTTCTAATAAAGAAATTATCAATATCATTTATTTCTTCATTTTTTAAAAATCTAATACTATTGTCAGTTTTATCACCAAACCATCCTGTTCTTGAATACCACTCACTATCATTATTATCTTTTTTCCAATCGACTAATACAGATTTCCCACTAAAAAAAATTTCATCATTAATATTTTTAGTAGCATAATATACAGTATTACATAAACTCATTAGAAATGACGCTTTTTTCCCTACACCATGTCTTCCAGCTGATGAATCATTTTGTTTGTCAGAAACGCCTTCTTTAAATAATAAAGCTTCCCAACTTTTCAAAGTCATTCCAAGAGTATTATAGTCAGAAATTTTTAAAACTTCTATTTCATCTTTCTTTAAGTTTTCTATTGCTCTTTTAAATTTGTTTATTGTTTCAGGATGAGTTAAATTCAATAATGATTTCTCAAGCACAAATAATAAATCAGCTATTCCTGGAATTTTACTAGATTTTATTTTTTTAATTTCAAACTTAACTTCTACGGGAGAATTAATTTCTTTATTCTTAGCATCCAATGAATTTTGAATAATTTCCCTAGTAAAAGAGGCAACACAATTAATATTGAACTTTGAATCACTAAATGAATCTACTAATTTATAATCAGGCTCATTTTTTACACTAAAATTCCATTTCCACTTAGACATATTAATCCTCATTTATTTCTTTTAATATTTCTTCTTTTAGAGCAAGTCCTATTGATCTTGCTACGTATGGTGCTACAGCATTTCCTATTTGAACAAGAATATCATGTTTAGATCCATAAAAAATATAATCATCTGGGAAAGATTGCAAAGCTGCCATTTCCCTAGGTGTAATTACTCTAGGAAGTTCATAGTGAATATTAGTTGCCCCATGATTACCTTTTATTGTACATGAAGGTTTATCCTTAGAACACTTTTTCCAAGAATCTCCATAGTTAGAATATAAACTTTTACCAACAGGAACTGCTAAAAGTCTTTGTTTCATAGTATCAGAATGTCTTGAAAAAATATGATTAATAGATTTATCTTCATTCATAGTTTTATATTTTTCAATTACGTCACCACAAGTAATATAATTTGCAGGATCATCTATTAATTTTTTAGGGAATATGTTTCTTTTATCTACACAATTACCTATAAAAATAATTCTTTTTCTTGATTGTCCAACTTCAAAATCTGCAGCATTTATTTCTTGCCACGAGATTTCATATCCTATTCTCCTATAATCTCGAATTATTTTGTTTAGTACTTTACCTTTATATATAGTTGTAATTCCTACAACATTTTCCATTACAATAAATTCTGGTCTAACTTCATCAACAATCTCTAGCATATCTTTATATAAAGTATTTCTAGGGTCAGATATTACTCTACTACCTGATAAGCTAAACCCTTGACACGGGAATCCTCCACAAATAAGTTTAACATTTTCAGTTTTTAACTTTTGAATGATTTCGCTTTTAACTTCTTTTTTTGTAATATCTTTTGCAGAAAGATTAGTTAATTTTTCGAATCTTGAACCTAAATTTTTTCTATATGTTTCAATAGCTGACTCATTAATATCAACTCCTAAAACAGGCTCATATCCAGCCATCAATAAACCTAAAGAAATTCCTCCAGCTCCACAGAAAAAGTCAGCAAATTTAATAGTGTTTAAAGGAACATTTTTCCAATCAATATTTTTTTTACTTTTACTAATATCTTTTTCATAAATACCCTTTTCTTCTAGTACCTCTTCTTGTTCTTCATTGAAAATAGAGTCTAAATTATTTTCATCTAGAACAGTCGGGTTCTTTAACCACACATTTAAATCTTCTTCTTCTACAAAGTATTTTCCTGAACGCACTTCATTCTTTAATGTTTGCGCAATTAAATGCTTTCTTATTTCTTTTCTATTTAAGCCACTTAGTTTTGATAATTCTTTTATTGTATATGATTTCATAATTATTACCTTTTTTAATGAATATACAAGTATTATAACATATTTAAACAAAGATTTCATCTTAATAATTTAGAATACGTAAATTTTATAATTAATTGTTTTAATAATATAGCTCATATAATTGTTTTTTTAATCCATATTGAGTTGATTGTGTAATGTTCTTATCCATTATAGCAATCCAAGGATACTGTGTTTTATTACCTTATCCCATAGATCCTTTAACTATAAGATCACTTATTCCTAGTGTATATCCTATTTTATTAGGAAGTGTTTTTGTTAATACTTTATATAGTTCAGTAGATGAATCTACTTTTTCAATTCCATCATTATAGTTTTCTAATATATATTTAAATAGTTTGTTCATAATTATCTTTCTTTATTCAATTTATATCCTTTTCCATCATTTTCACTTTTATCATATGCATTGTCAATATATTTTAATGGTTCTTCTAAAAAATCATCTTCTTCTACAAAAGTAATATAAGATCCATTCAACCAATCGTATGTCTTACATGTATTGCAATGCCATTTTGGAGGATTAGAATTAAAGTGATTTGCTGAAATAATTTTACAAATTTTATCCATTTCATATTTTACAATGCCGGTTCTATGGCAATTAACCCCCGATTTTTTAAACCAAGAGTATGAACCATCAACTTTCATAATTACTGCAACAACTCCATTATTATGCGATGTTCTATCTTTTCTTGTAATATCTTTTAAGGAATACTCTATTTCCCAATCAATCCATTTACTCTCTCTCATATTGGGAGACAATATTACAATTGTTACACTTGTATCATACATCATATCAGTTAATTTTTTCTTTATTGTTTCGGTTTTAAAATCACTTAAATCAGGCGAATCAGAAGTTTCACCTCTATAATAAGTAGCATCATCCCCTAATTTATTAATTATATTATCTCTTAAAGTTTGTGATTCGCTATATTTATATGAAATAAAAGTCTTATGTGCCATTTATAAAACTCCTCCTATTTTTAATATAATTGTTATAATATAAACTACATAAACCAATGGATAGAATAAATATATACTCGGAGACTTCAGGCAATCTAAAAATCTAGCTCGTGCGCTTATTATATCTGATGGTTCATTCATTAATTTTAATGAGAAATTAATGTCATGTTTTTCATCTAATACACAATTATATAAGTATCTAAATTTTCTTTCCATGCTCAAATAATACATATCCATAATTGTGAAAGCTAATATTGGCATAAAAGCCAGTATTAGTATAATTGTTTTAATTTCAGAAAATGATATTACTGTTAATCCTGTTATAATTGTTGCCGTAAAGCCTTTAATAGTTACCGAAATTGACGACATCCTACTTATTGGTTCTTGTATCATCTGCAAATACTGTTTTTTGTCTTCGTTCATTTAAATGCTCCTTTTTTTATTTCCTATCATTTTATTTTATCTTTATATTTAATTCTTTCAACAATTCATCAAATAATTGTACAAAAGATTCTTGTAATAAATGAAACGGAATATTAGATATATAGTCTATATGATTTACATCTTCAATATTATCATATTTTCCTAGTTCTTGTTCTTTTAAAGTGGCAGAAAAAATAACCTGATTTGATAGTTTTTTGAACTCTTCAATCACTACACTTTCCTTTTGTGTTGACAACTCTCCATCTCTAAAATAATCCATTACAATTGGATATGTATGATTTAATATCTTTTGCAACGCATATAGTTTGGATAAATAAAACTCTGTCCCTTCGCATCCCGAATATGTTTCTTCTTTTTTTGTAAATATACTAAATGTATTAGGGCCATTAGATTCAATTATATGGTAAATAGAGTCCATTGCTTGCTCTATATCTTCAATAAGTTTATTTCTCTGTTCTTGAACATACTTAGACTTTGTTTTTCCTACTATTAATGAATCTTTTAATGTTTTTATTTCTTTTTTTATTTCTACAAGCCTATTATCTGCATCAACATAATTAATAAAATCTGGTTTATATAGTAATATTGATTCAATTGATATATCACGATCTTTTAATAATTCCTTTAACAAAGTTTGAGACTGCTCAATTACATTATTTAACTTATCTATTTCATCTTTATATGCTTCTATTTTTTCTTCAATTGAATTAAGAATTTGAGTTCTCATGTCTGTTGTTGTTATATCAAAATTATATGACTTATCCTCTGTGTAATAAAAAATCTTATCACTGCCACAATCCGAACATCGCAAAGTTCCTGATTCTATAAATTGATTTAACGATCTTAACTCTTTTAATGCATTTTCATTTTTAAGTAGTCTATTAATTAATCTATTTCTTTCTTTAGAACATTCTACAATAGTATCTTTTATTTTTTTTATTTCAGAAAATTTAGATTCCAAAGATGTTATATCACTATAGGTTGAAACTGTATTCATTGTTGTACTTTTAGAAGATAAAATTTTATTTTGTTTTTTTAATTGTTTTTTTTCTTCTTCAAGTTCATCTATTCTTTTTTTAGTAAGTTCTTCGTCAACGTTTAATGTTTGGACTAATTCTATTCCTGCAATTGAATAAATCATATTTATGAAATCTTCTTTTTTATAATAACCTTTATGAATAATATCAGAAGTGTTTTTCTTGTCTTGACCAACAAAGAACAACTCATATAACAAAACTGGATCTACCATTTTTTTAATATTATCTTTTATAATATATGGAAATTCAAATCCATTTCTAGAAAAAAATCTTTTCAATTCTGCTGTTGAATCAAATAAATTTAAACTTTCATTTACTTTTACAACATATGAATCATTTTTTCTACAACACAAAATGTTATTTCCATTATCCAAAGTGAAATCTAGTATATAGTAATATTCTTTATAATCAAATGATGAAGGAAATACAGGTTCATTACCAATAGCATAAAATATTGCTTGCATAACAATTGTTTTACCTTTGTTATTATCATCACTTGAAATTATGTTTAGTCCACTTGTAAATCTATCCTCAATAAATGCTTCTTGGGAATTACCAATAGCAATCTTATTTATAATCATATAATAACCTCCATTATTAGCGCAACTAAATATTTTATAGCCATTTCATCTAAATGATGAACACAATTTATTTTGTTTTTATTAATCAAAATAAATATTTTCTCTATTGTTCCCTGTGGATTATCAGTAATAAGTGTATATATTTCACCAAACAAATCCCAAAAATTATCGCTATTATTTTTGTCGAACAGTGCTTTAGAAATATTCAATTTACAGTCTTCAACAACATCTTTCAAATCATTTTTACTCAAATGTCCAATTACTTCATTAAGGCAAATCGGCATTCCTTTATCCATTATATTTGTGTTTACTATACGATTTAATGCCATAATTCGAATTTCATCTGATGTCATGTGTCTTTTAAATCTTAAGATATCAGTTAGTGAATTCAAACTTTTACCTTCAACATTCATATTATTCTTTTTAGCTGACTGCACATCCCTGATGGAATCGAAAATGCTTATTAAAATTTCATCATTAACTATAACGGAAGTTTTAAGGCTAATAATTCCTCTGACATATTCAGTTTTACCTTTATCATCAATAACAAAAGTTAATTGGTCTAAAAAAATATCAATATTTTCATCAGTGATCCACTCTCCTTCAATATATTCCTTTTCTGCAGCTTCTTCTTTTAATCCTTCAATCATTTTGGTCTTTGATGATGACTTAACATTTTCAATTCCAAATATATTAATGCTCTCGTCAATTCTAAAAGTAGATGATACACCACCTAGAAATAATATTGATTTCATAAAATTGAATTCAGACATAAAATTTTTAAAAAGCGTAACTATTTCCTTTCCAATAGTTTTGGGGGAAGGAGATTTATTTCCTTTCGATTGAACATCCCAAGAATTAATCATATCTACAGAATGTCCAGAGAGGTCATTTATTACATCAATAATATAGTAGTGTATTTGACTACTATGTTCGTCAAAATTCATTAAATACAATAATGCTTTTGTTTCAGTTTCTGATGCAGATTTTCTAGTCTTTTCTGATGCTGAAATTATATATGGCATATATTTCCTCCTTAATTACTTTTTAAAAATGTCTAATTTACTGCAAATTTTTAGCAGTGATTTTTGATTATTTGTTCAAATATTTAAAGTTGTCTCATCACAGAATTTTCATCATCTTTTGCTCTTTTTCTCATAGAGACAAAAGTGTAAACTCCCGTGAAACAAATAACCGAAAAGGGCATACCAAAAAAATACACCATTTATGTAAGATTAGTTTTTAAGATCCAATTTTTAAACCATTTATTAAAATAATTATGATTATATACATTATATCCACAAAATGATAAAAGATTAGTATCTAGAGTTTCACTTTTTTTATATAATCTACTATTTCCATATCATATAAAGAAAATTATTCCTTGTCTTACTGTACTTTTTATCATTACCTTTAACGACTAATACATATTCATACATATCCATAATTTCGATTTCAGTTTTATATATTGGTCTAGAAAAATTAACAGTTACATGTTTATTAAAAATCAAAACACCTACTACTAAAAAGGTTATTACCAAACTAAAAACAATAGAGTATTTAAAATTGAATCTTTTTTGTTTTTTGGTTTATCATTAATAATAGATCCCAAATCTATTTTATTTTTACTTAATGTGCGCTTTAATTTTTCTTCTAAGTTCATAAATAATTCGTTCAATTAAGATATCTTACATTTAATAAGACACTTTTATATATTATTTTATTTAAGTAATTTTTTAAAAAAATAAAATCACTTTATTTCTTATAATATAACTTAAAATATAATTATTAGCATTTAAATAAAAATAGTCTTAGGGAAACAAAATAATAAATGATTCCTACTTTTTAAATAATCCATATTTCAATAAAAGCTCTACACTCTTTCTTTCTAAGTGTTGTTCTGCATTAATATAGAAATCTTTTATAGTAATAGGATTAGAAATACTTAAATCCTTCCAAAAGTTTGATTCAATTTGATATTTTGTTTTAATGTTTGATATATGTTTTAACATATTATCACATGAACCTTTTTTATATAAATATCTTAGTTTTTTTACATCTTTAATAAAAAACTTCATTTCTTTTTTGTTTCTTCTTTTTTTACATAATTTTAAATAATCCATATCTCTCCTAAAAAAAAGCAAAAAAAGGGTATACTAAAAAATATACCCTACATCCCTTATTAAAAACTTTACATTGCGTATACTGTAACAAGGGGATTATTAGCTACAGTATACAATTATAAAAAATGAGGAGGTTGAATACTTTTACTCACCTCACACATATATACGAAAAAAATAAAAAAAAGTGCCAAATTTTGACACTTTTTTTCAATTTAGTTAAAATTTATTTAAAAATTAAAATTAATAAGTGATATTTAACTTAAGTTTTTTTGAATTTTTTTAGTTTTCATTTGGTTTTAGAGTATCTATAACAACAATAATAGTTCCAATTATCATCATTAACATACTCATCTATATTAATACCATTGGATAAAAAGGATTCATTAAATCTTTCACCCCATTGTTCTCTTATAGTAGTTGTAGGAGATAAAATAATATATGGATTTCCTAATCTTCTAATAAGTTCAAAACCTAATATAGTTTTACCACTACCAGGAGCAGCAACAATATTAATGTTACCATAGACAAGTATAAATCAGCTCAATCTAATATTCTTTGTTGATAACTTCTAACAGTACCTATAAATTTAATATTATTAAAATTCATCAATACCACTCCTTTCACACGTAGATTATATACTAAAACTAATTTAATTTTCACCATTATCTCTTGTAGGTTCGAGTCCGTGGTCAGTCTCGCCGAGTCTTTAAATCTAAACGTTTCATAAATTTATAAAACAATAAGGAATTCTAACTAAAACTAGCTAAAATATCCTATAAAAATAAAAAAGATCCTCTTTTAAGAAGACCTATAAATTTCAAAAAATGGCAACGTTACACAATTTTAATACAATTGCATACCCTAAACCTTGTAATCTTAAATTATTGGGGTAATCGTTAAATTGTTGCGTTTTGCATACCCCTATTTTTTATCTTTTAAAAACTTCATCATACTCTTGCGAAGTTCTTTCAGTTCTCTTTGATTTCTTATACAATTCATTCTGCTACATTGTTCATTCAAATAACAACTTTCACAAATTATTTGATTTATATTTTGCATTAATAAATCATCGTCTGTTGGTAGATCATATTTTTCTATCTTCTTAATTTGAGTTGGCTTTCTTAAACCAAAATCATGCTTCTTCCCATCACCAGTTTTGATATAACGGTATGGTTCAGCAAAGAATGAAACGCAGTCTCCAACTTTCAAATCTTCAAACCCTTTAATTGACATCCATACATGTTCTTCTTTATCTACAAACCAAACCCCATCAGGATACATTCCATCAATGAAAATTCTACTAAAACATATTCTTCCTTTACCGAACTTCTCAACTTCACCTTTAAATCCCATAGGACAATAATAATAGCAAAGCATAAAACCGCCACGGTAATTCTTCCCAGTTTGTATTTGAATATCAATGAAATCTGGATACGTTAGCTTTTCAGCACCCACAATATCCTTCATAGCATTCTCATCAAAATTTAAAAGACCACCATCATAATCTTGGAACGATTCTTTACTTCCATAGTGAACATTAATGCAATCGTAAAATTCTGTTCCTTCGTACTTCTTAAGTAATTCTTCTTTTGTTTTCATTTTTCTTTCCTCCATTAATAAGTGCCACATCCTGTGTGACCTGACATGTTAATAAAGGAACTAACATCGTAAAATATTATATCACAAAATTATCAAAATTTCAACTGTTTGCGCATATTAAAACAATAAAAAGGACTCCACTTTCATCGGGTGGGAGTCTCACCTGATTAATTGCCATAATCTACGTACAGCTATCTATTACCGCCCATAGGTACTTGAATGCGGTGCAACACCATAACTTAGAGTAATCTAGGACCATTCATAAACTGCTAGAGTAAATATTAGCATAGATAAAAATTAAAAGACAAAAACAAAATAAATTCTAATTTAAAATTAGCACTAAAACTAATAGAATTATTACTACGGATAATAATACAACAATTAATTTATTATATTTGTTTTGCTTAATATTATTTTCAACAATAATATTATTTAATGTTTCTCTATTAGTATTAACTTTAGCTTCTAATAATTTTAAGTTTTTCTCAAAATTTATAGTTTGAGCATGTAAATTGGTATTTATTTGTTCACACTTTTTAAGAATTTCATCTAGATTTCTTTTTGAAATATCCTCCAAGCAAAGTTTCACATCAGCTTTAAATTCACTAATACTTTTTAAATATTCTTTTTGCGTATCTAATAGTGAAGTCCCTACATCGCTTCTAATATCTGTTCTTATGTCTTCATACTTCAATGATATTTCAATTAGTTTTTTTTCATATGTGCTTAATACTTCTAAAATTTTTGTTAAACTTTCTTTTATACTAGACACCGAATTCATATTGCTTTTAAATTTTTCTATTTGTTGGGTTAATTCTTCAAATTCATTCATTTATATTTCCTCCATTCTAATATTTACTTCTTTTGACAACATATAATAATAAGCAAAATCTTTGTTATTTTTTGCGTATATTACATCAGCAATATATGACATAGAATTGACACATTTTTTTAATGCATCTAACACTAAAACTTTATCATCAATCTTAGATATTTTACTATATATACTACCAATTGCTTCAACTAACAACATAAGATCATTTTCATCACCTGATAAGTTATCTATAATTCTTATCAATCTAGATATATTAAATACAGATTTTTTTAGCAAATTATAAATTAAGATACAAAAATCAACACGAGAATCATATTTTGCTTCTAAGTATTTTTCCATTTTTGTGTTTTGTGCACTTGTATAATTATCCAATACAATACTATGTATTAAATTAATATATATATTAGAGGAATCAAAAGCTTCATCAAGGTTAACTAATTTTTCAAATGCTGTTTTTCTGTTTTCTTTAATTTCACCAATTTTCTCTTGGGTCTTAACCCTTGCCTTATCAAGATAACTAATAATATCTTCATCTATATTAGAAGCAGTCAAAGAAAAGTATTCAAACAAAGCGTCAACAACTACATCATTTGAGTAAGAGTTTTGGTGAGAAACTTCTAAAAATTCGTACATATTAACTATTTGTTCTCTATGGTACATCATAAATTGATTATAATACCACTCTAAAATATGATAGATTATTTCCCCTATTGTTAATGAACTTTCTATTTTAAATATTGCATCTTTAGAATTACCAAAAAGCAAAATATATTCAATACTTTTTTTACGACAAAATGATATATTTTTTATCTCAAATTCTTCTGAGATTTCTACATCATAAACTCTGTTGCCATCATCAGGATTATCTACAAAGTACCAATTATAAAGCACACCAATTTTAACTAAAAAATATAAGCACACTTCTATTTGTAACTGATTGTACTTATTAATTGGAAATTTTAATTTACAGCGAGCACTTTCTGCGTTTTCTTTAATGATGGTGTATATATCTTTAATCCTCTTTGCCATAATAGCATAATGATCTAAATGTCCTACTATTTTTTTAAAAGTTAATGCTACATCTGAATTTGATATTGAAATAATATCCATTATTTCATCAATATCAGTATTAAAGTCTAAAAGTTTTAAATCCTCATTCTTTAATTCATTTCTTTCGATATAAGATATATATGCTAAGGCTCTTTTTTGTTGTCTTCCAGCCCTTCCTATTTCTTGTACGAATTTAGCTTTTGAAATAGGCAACCCATAATGATAAATATAATTAACATTGGGAATATTTAAACCAATACCCATATCGCTTTCCGATAATAAAATGCTCTTTCTTCCTGTAATAAATCCACTATAAGAATTTTCATCAGATTCACATAATACATCAATGTCATATTTCAGCAATTCTCCTGAATTCAATTTAATATGCTTGTTTATGTCATCTGATTTAGTAAAAACAATCATTTTGTTATCCAAAGTAGACATCTCTTTAGATACGTCTTTAAAATACTGAACAAATAATTCTTCCTCCCCAACTGGATTAAACTTAAAATCTATATTATTATTTTTTAATTCCATTGGAAGTATAATATTTTTATAATTAATTTTCATTTGAAAAGTCAAATCTTTAATTACCCTATAATTTGCTGTTGCAGTAAAGCCAATTTGTTTAACGTTATCTAAAAAAGTTGATAAATTAAATGACAACATTAAATAATCTGGTCTAAAATTATGACTCCAATTACTTATTGTATGAACTTCGTCTAAAATAACATACGAAAACATGCCTTTAATATTATAAGGTATTAATGATAAAACTTGATTTCTTTCTTGTAATACTTTAGGCGTCAGATAATTAAGTTTATGGTTAATTCCAATTACAGAATCGCTTTTATGATAATAAACTTCACAATCATCAATGTTATGTAGGTCGTTTAGATTTCTTTTTTGATCCTTCATTAATATATCTGTGGGTTCTATAATTAAACTAGGTGAAGGTTGCAAATATGTAATAAAATAATATATTAATGATTTCCCAGCACTAGTAGGCATCACAACTATATTATTTGAATCACCATTTAATAATGCTGTAATGGCTTCTAACTGCCCCTCTTTAAATGTTTTATATGAAAAAAGCAACTCCAACAACTCTGTAAGTAAAACGTTATGCTTATACAAATCAATATTATATTTTAGGTTATTTGAAATCCATAAATTTCTATTCTCACCTAAATCATTTATTATATCAATCACATAGTATGAAGCATTTGTGTTATTATCTGCAGAAATTGAAATCGACTCATTATCAACTCGGTTAATTATTTCTATTCCACTTGTCTGGATAGAAACTAATTCACCAAGTATAGTAAATAGATAATTTATATAATATATAGCACAATTCAATTCATCATCTTTATTATCCAAGCCCATAACAACCAATTTATTAACGAAATTGCCATATCTGATAATGCTTAAAAGTATTAAAACATAGCGATAAAAATAAAATACATTTACTTCTCTTTTAATTTTATCCTCGTATTTTTTTACAATGTTATCTTTCCTGTAAACTCTACTTTTAAGTAAAATATTATGGATTATTGCATAAATGCTTCGATATTCATGACTACATTCGCTATCAAATCTTCCTTTTATTTGAAAACCGTAATCCCGATTGCTTGTACCACAAAAGACAAGACCTCTACTTAGTGGTGCTTTTTCTTTAGGTTTATCTTCTTTATAAAATCTAGAATACTTGCTTTCATAGATATGAACATTACCGATATCTATCATTTCTAAATCTAGACTCCAGAAGTTCTCGTTTTTAACCAGCACATTTTTTACCATTGTATTGAATACTTTTAACGACTTATCTATTAATTTTATGTCATAGGAAGGAATATTATCATTAACAGTATAATGTTTTATTTCATTTGCTTTTGCATTAACTTTAGAAAAATTTTCTAAAACGTCCTTTTTTGAATATGATGTCTTTTCATCCATAAACTGTGGAATATATAAATCCAATAAATTATAGGTGTTTTCTTTAGGAATCAACAAAGTCCCTTGATTTAAAATATATTCTTTAACAAATAGTTCATATAATGATTGTATTTTTATATATACATCTTCATTTCTATTATATATATATTCATAAATTTGCTTTTTTAATATGGAAATTTTATTAATTGGAGCCATGATAAAAATACCTTTCTTCGTATGCGAAAAATACAAGTTTTTAATATTAATTGACTTAAACATATTTTTATAAATTATATCATACAAAGATTATATTTTCTACCAAAACAAACAAAAAAATCCTAGTCATATAGGCTGAGTTGGATGGTTCCCTTATTTTTTAAAAGATTAATTGTTATTTCAATTTGAACTGTTAACCAAGTTTTAATATCACCCTAATTTTTATTGATATAGTCTTTTATATCTTTTGTCAGTTAAGATAAAGTTATAGTTTTAATCTTTGATATTGCACAATTTGAGCTCGTTCATCAAATAAACTGATTTTATCAAGTTATTTTCTATTTTTTATATCTCATATCATATTTAGTCACAAAAATATTATATAATAAGAATATCATAAATGTTAAAGAAAAACTTAGTGCAAATTATAACAAAAATATAAATACTCGTAAATTTGCACACTTGTACATTATTTGCTTTATTTATATTATTGAATAAATAATGTCATACCCTTTAATGAACTCACAAATTTCCTAAATGTGTCTAATACTAAGACCTTTACCCTGCCAAAACAAAGAAAAAAGCCGATACCTAATTGTATCGACTATCATTAACGATAATGGTGATCCGTACGAGATTCGAACTCGTGAATGCATGCGTGAAAGGCATGTGAGTTAAGCCACTTCTCCAACGGACCACAATGGCGGAGCAGAAGGGATTTGAACCCTTGCACCAGTTTCCCAGTCTATGCCCTTAGCAGGGGCACCTCTTCAGCCTCTTGAGTACTGCTCCATTGCCTTTATATTGTATAACATTTTTATTAAAAAGTCAACTAATTACATAGTAAAAAATATTTAATAATTTAGTGTGTATAATTTATAAGCTAACAGGACATAATAATTATAGACAATGGGAGGTAAAATATGCCAAAACTAAAATGTGATGTCGATAAGTGTTTATACAATGCTACTGGCTTATGTTCAAGACATGCCATTAGTATTGATGGACCTCATTCTTTTTCTAAAAAAGAAACCGAGTGTTGTAGCTTCTCACCACGCGATCATCGAAACTTTTTAGCTGAAATTTCAGATATCAATGAAGATATTAGTTTAGAGACTAAAATTCATTGTGATGCTAAAAACTGTGTTTTCCAAAGAAACGCTATGTGTTATGCTGATAAAGTGGAAATCAAAGAACAAAAAGATACGATCGGTGCAAAAGCTCAACATGAATCCATGTGTAAGACTTTTGAATGCGTTGATAATTGTAAATAAAAAACTAGTTCATTGAACTAGTTTTTTTTTTACTTTAATAATGCAGAATATAAAGCATTAGCAATCTCAGAATTAGTGTCGTATTTAGTACTAACTGATCCATCACTCACTAAAATCATATAAGGTAGTTTTGATAAACTATCAATTTTACTATCAATTGTTCTAATTTGAGTGATATTAGATTCATTTGCTTTTACTAAATAGATATTATTTAATTCACTATTTAATTTCTTTTCAGCATTATAATACGCCAAAACTGCTTCTTTAATAATTTCATTATCTCGATCAGATTCAGTATAGAATAAAACATAATACTTACCTTGTTTACCAGCTGCGTTAAAGTTTTCTTTTAGACAGTCTTGAACTTGTGTATGTCTTACTTTTTCTAAATTAACTGTATCAAATGGTTTAAAAAGAACAATAGCGATGATTAGTAAAAAGATTAATGGGATAATTACGAAAGCTCTTTTAAATAATATTTCTGTAAAGTTTTCTCTTTTTTTCATGTTATACTCCTCTATAAAGTTAGCTTTTCTTTCATTATATTTCCATCATCAATAGTTAAAACGACTTGACCGTTTTTAATCTTAAATAAGTATGGTGATGTACTTGTTTTTACTTCGCTAGGTGTAGTAGCTCCTAAGAAATCTTTATAGTCTTCTTGACTACAATAAATTCCCGCATTATTTACTCCGTCCCCTTTATTCAAAACATAAAGGTTAGGAAGATCGTCACTTCTTTTAGCTTTCTTTGCATACTTATAAACAGTTTCTTCGAGATTTGAACAAACCTCGCAATTAGGTCGATACACATATATATAATATTCAGTCTCTTGAATATTAAAAATTTCTGAATGTGTAACATGTTCTAAATCTTCATATGATTTACAAGCTGAAAGGGTTAAGCAAAAGATAGTAAATATCGCTACAAGAAATAACTTTTTAAATCTATTAATCATTTCTACACCAACTTTCTAGTTATTATAACACAAATAAAGTTAAATATCAAGAAAATCGTTTCTTATTTACTAGTTTCTACAATTAAGGAGTTTCCCATTTTAAACATTTCTAAAGTAGTAACATCGTTTGACGCAATATAGTATTCTATACCAAGACTGACAAATGTAATATTATTGTCATTCACAATCCCTACATAATCACCAATTACATATATATCACCATCTAAATAATCAGTTGTTTCTAATTCAGAAGGTATAATAAACTGTTCAACTATTGTATAATTATATTCTCCACTATAAGTCATAATCACTTTAGTTAAATTATCATCAGTTAATTTTAACTCATCAACTAATTTTGTATTATTGGGATAATATGTAGGATAGGTTGTACTTCTATTATATTCAATTTGACTATATGTTTCAAAATATGATGTCATTGTTTGACTTTTATTAAACATATCTATTTCAAATTTAGGATCTTCTTCAAAATTAACAATAACAAATCTTGTCACTAAATTTTGTTTATCATCAAATATTTGAACCTCTTTTGGTGTACTTTTGTTATTATCAAAAATGACTTTTTGTTTAGTCATCTGAGCATTTTCAAACATTTTTACATCCATTTCAATGGTCGTTTCATTGTCACCTTTCGTGATTACTTTATCTTCATCATTAACAAAATCTTTACTTAAAGATTCTAATAAATATGGATAGGATGAATTAATAGGCCAACCACTTTTAAGTTTAAAACTTTTATTAACTGAAGGGACCAAAACAAAGACTCCTTCATTATTCTTTAAAATGATTTGTTTATCACCATTTGTTTGATTATCTATTTCAACACGGTAAAAATTAGGTTTTTGATAATACACTGTGATTAAACTTTCTTTTGTTCCTGTTGGAAACATTGAATATAATTTACCAGTTAGTTTGTAAGATTCTAACTTACTAACATATTCTGGAAAACTTTCAACTTTTTTAGGTGTTTTATTACAACTTGCTAAACAAAACACTAAAATAAATACTAATAAGATTTTAATTATTTTTTTCATATTCCACCTCTAGACAATTAAATATATGTTTTATACATCCAAAATATACAAATAAATGTATAGTTTTATCTATTTGGTAAATAATATATTTGAATGGAGGTATTATATGAATATCGTTAAAAAAATATGCATTACTTTAATTGTCATTGGTGCATTAAACTGGGGTTTAGTTGGTTTATTTAATTTTAACCTAGTTACATTTATCTTTGATAACTTATCTGTTGTAATATCAAGAATTATTTTTTCTTTAGTTGGTATTGCAGGGGTAGTATATGTAGTTAGTTGTTTATTAGATATGAAAGATATAGACTAAAAAAAGGCAATATTAATTATTGCCTTTTTTTAATACTAATTTATAATAATTCATTATTTCTTTAAAACAATGACTAATACCAGATTTAGATAAATGTTTACCTAAAATATTTTCAGAAAAATCACTAAGTTCAGATAAAGTAGCATCAGGATACTCTTCTCTTAGTTTCATAGCATCTTGAAGTCTAATGGTTAATTTTTTATCTAACTCATGTTCTTTTAAAAACTTAATCGCTTCAAGTTGTTCATTACAACAATTTAAAGATTTTTTACCATTTGAAATATCACAGTTCATCATTCGATTAACAGCGTTATTTAAATCACGCATAATTCTTAAATCTTCAAACTGTAAGACGCCAGAATTGGCTCCTACATATGCTAAAAAATTACTAATCGTTTCGGATTTTTTAATATACAGTAAATATTGATTATTTTTATTTATTACTTTAGCTTCTATTCCATTATTAAATAAAATCTCTTTTACTAAAATAACAGACTCAGCTTTTCTAAATAATATCTCTAAATGATAATCACTTTTTCTTGGATCATTAATAGAACCTTTCGCAATAAATGAGCCAATGACATATGCTCTTTTGCAGCATTCACTATCTACTAAATCATCATCATAAACGATTGCATCAAATGGTAATAAATGCAGTTCATCTAAAAGATCTGTTGGATCGTCTAATATTTCTAAACAATAGATTCTTTTTTTATTAATATTAGTTCTTTCTAAATAACTTGTTTGTGTTTGTAAGCCATATTCATTTCTAATGAATGGTGCAATATATCTTATTACACTTGGCATAAATGATGAGACTTTTAATTTAAATTTTCGATCTACTATGGCAACCTCACCAATACCATGTAGAATCCCAGCAATTAATGCTTTCTTACAACAAGGTGTTAAGTCTAGTCCTAATAATTCTTTTTTTACTTCTGTAGCAAATGACATTTTAATACCCCCTATTTAATTATAATACTTGAAACATAAGCACCATCACCTACCGCGGTGGCTACTTGTTTAACGTTTCTATTATTTACATCTCCTATTGCATATATATTTTTAACTTTTGTTTCGTATTTTCCATCAATCTCAATTAAACCAAAACTATTAGTTAAATTTAAATCTTTAACAAAATTTGTACCTGGTATATATCCATTATATATGAATGCCATCGATACTTCTAGATCAATTTCTTTATCATCTTTAATAACTGTAACACTATTTAATTTAAATGTTCCATTAAAACGTTTAATTGTTGTATCATTTAATACTTCAATATTATCTTTAGAAATTGTTTTATCCTTTGTTATTAAATATACTTTATCAGCTAGTGTTGATAAATATAAAATTTCATCAAGCGATTTTTTAGAATTAGCATACGCTAGTATTTTTTTATTTTTAACAAGTGGTGCATCACATAATGCACAATAGCTAATACCTCTACCAACAAAATCTAATTCGTTAGTATTGGGTAGTGTTTTGTTAACAAAACCAGTTGCAATAATTAATTTACTACAAACATATTCATTTTGGTTAGTTACTACCTTAATATCTTTTTCTTTTGTAACTTTAGTTACAGTTTCGATGACAAAATCAATTTTAGTAAGATCTAACATCTCAAACATCTTGGCAGCAATATTTATACCAGAATCATTAAGCCCAGCATAATTATCAATCTTAGATGCTTGTAACATTCTGCCACCTGGAGTTGATTTTTCAATTAACAAAACCTTAAGTTTTGATCTTTGTAGATATATACAAGCACTAATTCCAGCAGGACCCGCGCCAATTACAATACAATCATATCTATTCATAATTTTTAATCACTTCTACCAATTCACTTGGTTTATCAATTACATAATCAGCATTTAGTTCGTTAAACTTTTCACGTGATGTTTTACACCAAGTAACACCGACTGATAAAAGGTTAGGATATTTAGTTTTGACATTGTTAACTGTTGTAATGTCAAATTCTGTATCACCAACAAATAAACCTCGATCTATATTATATTTTTCCATTAATTCATAAATTCCATCAGGGTCTGGTTTAGGTTTTGAAAGTTTTTCTACACCAACAACTTCATCAATAAATTCATGAATACCACAAATTTGTAAACCTTGAATAATTGCAGAGGTTACTTTATTAGAAACAATAACCGTTGTAATTCCTTTTTGTTTTAATTCTTGTAGCATTTCATAAATACCATCAAAAGATTTAATATATTCTTCATGAAGTTCTTTATTAAGAACGCGATATCTTTCAACAAGTTGTTCTAATTGTTCTTCATCTTTAGCGTACTTAGCAAAACTTTCATTTAATAAAGGGCCAAAGAAAGCATGAATCTCTTCTATTGTATATTGATAATCCGGAAGTAATTCATCAAATACTCTCATCGTTGTTTTTTCAATTAAAGTGAAAGTATCTAAAAGAGTTCCATCACAGTCAAAGAAGATTACTTTATTTGTATTAATTTCTTCTTTTTCTTCTTCAATGATTTTACCTTTTGGACCATATCCTTCTTTCCATAAAGTACCACCATTATAAATAAATTCACGACATGAAACCAAATGGAATTTAAATACTCTTCTTAAGATAAATAGTAAAATACCTACAATCATAAAGATAACAGAAGTTAAAATTGCAACCTTTATATTCATACCAAATAAAGGGAATGTCAATGGATCTTGTCTTAAAATTTCGATAAATAATCTAACAAATCCATACCAGAATAGATAAAAACTTATACCATCACCAATATAAATTTTCTTGCTCTTCTTTCTCAAAATTAAGTAAGCAACCGCACCAAAAAGGTTTGCTACTCCTTCATAAAAGAATGTAGGATGATAATATCCAGCAACTTTTACATAACTTTTAATATACATATTATCAATAACAAAGTTAGGAACTAATAAATGTCTTAAGGTTTCTCTTTGACTAATTAATTGTTCATCCGTTAAAGGATAATTAGTAAAACCACCAACTAATGGGCCATATGCTTCTTGATTAAAGAAATTTCCCCATCTTCCTACAACTTGTGCAAGCATAAACACAGGTAGAACGATTTCAATTATTTCTAATAATTTTAATCCACGTTTTCTTGTAAAAAAGAAAATATAAATACAAGCACCATATAAAGCACCATGAATAGCTAAACCGCCATCAGCTGGATTAATAATTTGTAAGATACCTCTAAAGAATCCTTCATCAAATGAAATTCCAGTATGTTCAAATAATACATAATATAATCTAGCGCCCAAGATTCCAAATAAAATACCAAATGTTACACCAGTTAAGGTATTATCAGAATCAAGTTTTAAAGGTTTTAAATATCTATAATATCCAAATACCGATAATGCTGCAGCACCACCCACAACAAAGATCGCATACCATCTAACTTGAATACGATCACTTATTGGAATAGCTACTTTATTTAAAGCAGTAGGTGTTATATGTTCAGCGAATGGGTACTTATATGTAATGCTAATAATTGCATAAATTATAAATGCTACAATTAGTAAGGCAATACCAAAAATATCACTTTTTTGTTTTTTTGTTAAATTCTTCATATTTTAACCTCGAATAAATTTAGATAGAGTAGGTAATATCATTGCTTTTAATAAAGCAGTAAATATCGCAATAAAGAACAAATTATTAAAATTAGTAATCAACATTTGTTTCATAAAAATTGGAATTATACACATTACAATAATCAACAATAAACAAGATATAATACCAGTAAATAATATGATAAACGGATGTTTAATTAATCTTAATAATAAATTAATTATAATTTGACAAATAACAATAGAACTAATATATATATAAACACCATACTCAGAAACGATTGTGAATGGTTTGAAAATACTGATTAACGCAAAAGAAACTAATCCAACTAAAAGACATTCAATTATAAAACGAATAAGGAAAAATTTCTTACTTGGAACTTTAATGGGAGTAATTGTTACATTAGCATCTTTTGATTCTTTTTGTATTTCTTCAATTAACTTCATTAATTCTTCTTCTGATTCAGCATTTTCCATTTTGGTTAGAATTTCTTTTTCTTGATCGGTTAACTCTCTTGGTTCTTTTTTATCATCCATAGTTCTTTCCTCTTTAACATTAGTCCTATTATTATACCTATCATATTTAGTAAAACATCTATTAAATCAAATACACCACGTTTTGTTATAAACTGCATCAATTCTAAAATTAAAATTATGAAAAGACTTAAAAACATCGTATAAAAGAAATTATCCAATAATGTATTAATAATAAAACCAAGAGGTATAAAAAGTAATATATTACCTATAACATTAATAAATACTATTTTATTCGAAAACAATAACTTAAGCCAATCTTTTAAATAAAAGATGGTATTAATATTTTCTTTACTTTGATTTCTTATTAATAAATTAATAATTAAAAATATACTGTATATGATAATAAATGTTATGAAATTGTTTTTTCTATTTAAACTTAACCACCAATAATATAATACTAAAAATAGATTAAATATATATATGATGGGATGTATTTTAATAAAAGCTTTTATCAAATTATAAACATTAGGTATTAATGAAATTAATATTGATAAAATGAGTAAAATTATTATCACAAATAATTTTTCTTTTTTTGTTTTCAATAAATTATACCACACTTTCTAAATAAGTGGGGAATAAGAATTATTTTAATACTTTTTTCAAATATTGTCCAGTATATGAAGCATCAACATTCGCTACTTCTTCTGGAGTGCCACATGCGACTACCGTTCCCCCACCGTCACCGCCTTCTGGACCTAAATCAATAATATGGTCAGATATTTTAATAATATCTAAATTATGTTCAATAATTAAAACTGTTCCCCCTGCATCTACTAATCTGTTTAACACTTCAATAAGTTTTGCAATATCTGATGTATGAAGTCCAGTTGTTGGTTCATCTAAAATATAAATAGAACCATCTGTAACTTTCTTATAAAGCTCACTTGCAAGTTTTACTCTTTGAGCTTCTCCACCAGATAATGTTGTTGATGATTGACCAAGCTTAATATAACCAAGACCTACATCATATAAAGTTTGTAATCTATTTTTAATATTTGGAATATGATCAAAGAATTTTAACGCATCTTCTACAGTCATATCTAATACTTCAGCAATTGTCTTATCATGATATTTAATATCTAACGTTTCTCGATTATACCTTTTACCATGACACGCAGAACATGGAATATAAACGTCTGGTAAAAAGTGCATTGAAATTCTAATTACCCCATCCCCTTGACAAGTTTCACATCGACCACCTTTAACATTAAAAGAAAATCTTCCCTTTGTATAACCTCTTTTTTGTGATTCAATAACATTTGTGAAAACATCTCTGATTAAATCAAATACGCCAGTATAAGTTGCTGGATTACTTCTTGGCGTTCTTCCAATTGGAGATTGGTCAATAATAATTATTTTATCTAAATTTTCAATACCTTCGATTGCATCATGTTTGCCAACATGAACTTTACTTTTATATAGCTTTTTACTAATTGCGTTTGCGACAATTTCATTAACTAAAGTAGACTTACCACTTCCACTTACTCCTGTTACACAAGTAATTTTATTTAGTGGAATTTCCACATTAATATTTTTCAAATTATTTTCTCTTGCGTTAATAACTTTTAAAACTTTACCATTTCCGCTTCTTCTTTTACTTGGTACTAGAATTTTCTTTCTACCAAATAAATAATCAGCTGTAATGGAATTAGTAAAGTTTTTAAATTCTTCAGGCTTGCCATATGCTACAACCTCACCACCATGAACACCTGCACCAGGACCAATGTCTACTAAATAATCAGCTTGATGCATAATCTCTTCATCATGTTCAACGACAATCAAAGTATTACCTAAATCTCTCATTACTTTTAAAGCATCAATTAATCTAGAATTATCCCTTTGGTGTAAGCCAATTGAAGGTTCATCTAAAACATATAAAACATCAGTTAAATGTGAACCAATTTGCGTAGCAAGTCTTATTCGTTGAGCCTCACCACCTGATAATGTACCGGCTTTTCTTGATAAAGTTAAATATTCTAAACCAACTTTTTTTAAGAATTCTAATCTTTCTTTAATTTCTTTTAATACCAGTTTAGCAATTTGTTCTTCCATTGGTGTAAGTTTTAAATTATTAACAAAATCTAGTGCTTGTAAAACAGAAAGTTCTGTAAAATCATGAATATTTAAATTATTAATTAAAACCGATAAAACCATAGGTGATAATCTTTTACCATTACAAACTGGACAGTTTACTTCTGCTAAGTAAGAGCCATAATATTCACGAGCAAAACTAGAAGTTGTTTCTTGATATCTTCTTTCAATTAGTGGAATCAAACCTTCAATGATTTTATTCTTTTTCATGGTAATTCCACCAGTGGTATGAATTTCATACGAAATTGGTTCTTTAGAACCATATAATAAAACTTCTTTTTGTAAATCAGTTAAATTCTTATAAGGCACGAATAAATCAATACCATAATAATCACATAACTTTTTATATTGTTGCCACTCAATGTTTTCAGAAAAAACAATATTTTTCAAATAACGAATGGCCCCATCAGCAATACTTAAGTTATCATCAACTATTAATAAATCAGGATCAACACTAGAAATAATACCAAGACCTTTACATTCACTACAAGCCCCAAGAGGAGAGTTGAAAGAAAACATTGCAGGTTCTAATTTAGGTACAGTAAAATCACAATGTGGACATGAATAATGTTCACTAAATAATAATCTTTCATCATTAATTTCTACATATAATTTACCGTTACTGTGTGTCGCTGCAGTTTCTATTGATTCATAGATTCTACTTCTATTTTCTTGATTTAAACGTAAACGGTCAATAATAACATATATATTATGTTTCTTATTTTTATCTAATTTAATATCTTCATCCAAGTCAATCATTTCTTCATCTATTAAGACTTTAGAATAACCATCTTTTCTTAAAATATCAAAGACCTTTTCGTGAGTCCCTTTTTGGTTCTCACAAATAATACCCATAATAATTATCTTAGAGTTTTCTTCATATGTATAAATCTTATCTACCATTTCTTCATATGTTTGAGCGTTAATCTCAATATGATGAACAGGACATGTTGGATGACCTATTCTTGCGTATAATAATCTTAAATAATCATAGATTTCAGTAACAGTACCTACAGTAGATCTTGGATTTTTACTAGTTGTTTTTTGGTCAATAGAAATAGCAGGTGATAAACCTTCAATTTGATCAACATCTGGTTTATTAACATTATCTAAAAATTGTCTAGCGTATGCTGATAAGCTTTCGACATATTTTCTTTGACCTTCAGCATAAATGGTATCAAACGCTAAAGATGTCTTCCCAGAACCACTTACCCCTGTCATGACAATTAGACTATCTTTTGGTAGCGTAATATCTACATTTTTTAAATTATTTTCTCTTGCACCTTTTACTATTATTTGATTATTAATTCTAGCCATAATTTTACCTCTATCATTTAATTATAACATAATTATATTTTTTTCATATAATTATTGCTTTTTTATTTACCAACTCATATATAAACCATTTTTTTAATAAATAGCTTCCAAAATCAAAAAATAGGCCTAAAATTAAGCCATTTTTGAACTTTTCAATACTTTGTTAGTATTTATCTATAAAATAACTGCGATACTCTATTTCATCAGTTGACTCATAAGAAATATTAAAATATTCAGGATATAAAACACTCCACCAATTACTACCAAGTCCATCTTTTATTTTAATTAAGATGGTAGGATATGTTCCACTAGGAATTACTTTACCATTAATAGATTTGGCAGGAAAAGCTTCTTTTGTATATACTACTGTAATATCTTGATATTTTTTAGACAAAGAAACATTTAAATAATCTACTAAATGATTAATATCTAAACTTTTATTGTCTTTTAATAATTCAATAACTTCATCTTTTATTTCTTCTTTTAAAAGTTGGGCTTCTTTTGAATCATCACTAGCTTTTATTCTAATTCTAATTTGATTTTGTTCATGACAACTTGTTAAAAAGAAAGTAAAACCGATTAATAAAGTTATTAAAAATATATATATTTGAAACTTCTTATTCATAAAAAAACATCACCAATAATATTATTGGTAATGTTTGGTAATTTATACATTTATTTTCTAAGTATTTTAATTTCATCAGTTGTAGCATCTACTACCTTAGATGATGTTTTAGATAAAGGGAAGGTATCAGTTACACAATAGTCAATATATTCACCAAATGAATTAATAATTTCATCTAAATTATTAAGGGGCTCAAAACTACTTAAATTTACGCTTGTAGTAGCAATCAACCCTAAGTGATTTAAGATATCTAAAGTAATATTACAATTAGGTATTCTAATACCAATAGTATCAAGATTAGTAACTAAATCAAAAAAAGAATCTTTTTTCTTAAAAATAATTGTTAAAGCACCAGGCCAATCATTAAACAAATTACTAGTTTGTTTATTAAGAATAACATGGTCAATAAACTGATTAATGTTACCAGCAAGTACTGCAAGAGGCTTATTAGAGTCTCTTTTTTTCATTTGATAAATTTTATCAAGACCAGTTTTGATATTATCATCTACCATTACACCAATACCATATACAGTATCAGTAACAAAACACAATACTTTACCACTAAGTTTTGTTTTATCTATTGTCAATAATTCTTCTTTTGTTAATTTAATCATTATTCCACCAAAGTTTCTTTAATTTTTCATTTAGTTCTTCTTCTGTGATATCACCATGACGATATTCTTCAAATAAACGATCCATAATTTCTTGTTTGTTGACTTGTTCTACTTCAAATGAAGCATCTATTATTTCTTCATCCTCAATATTTTTCTTGAATAAATTCTCTTCTTGTTCTTTAAAGTTGCTATTAAATCTACCGGCTCTTAATCGATATAAAATAATTAACACAACAATAAAACCAACAGATAATGCTATAAACAAATATATATATATTTTAATGGTTTTGATTAAATCTAATTCTCTTTTGTTTTTAGGAAATTCACCAGTTGATAAACCATTAGATGGATTTTTTATTAATTCATCAATTAAGTTTTGAACATCATATGTATCAATTAAAGTATCTGTGTTTTTATCACTAACATATACTTTAAATTTATCAGTAGATTTAACTTCTAACCCATACCCTAAAACAACCCCACTATCATAGACAAAAGTTGTTAATTCTTCATCATTTATTAAGACTTTAATTTGATGATTATTTTGAGTTCCATTATTTAATAAATAAACAGATATATAATACTTGTTATTATAACTGCCAAAAACCAAAGTATAATCCCCAACCATAATTGTTTCATCATCTACTATAACATATTTATCGTATGCTTTATTTACTTGTTCTATAAAATTAGTACCACTTATTGAATTATTAAAACTTAAAAGAACGGAAAAAGAAATAAAAAATAATTTAATAAATTTAATCATTTTCTTTACCTATTAAGACGATTAAGAAGCGGTCTTTTCCGTTTAAATCTTGAATAACAAAAGATTTTGCATCAGGGAAATATTTAGAAGCTAAAGCCAACATTTCTTGTTTTGTCTTATGACTATGTTCAAAGGCCATAATAGCTTTTTCTTTTAAAACAAGGTGAGCTTTTTCAAAAATTTCATTGTAAAACTTCATTCCTTTGTCACCACCAAATAACGCAATATTTGGTTCATTATCTAAAACAAGTGGTTCTACATATTCATCATCAGGAATATATGGAGGATTCGATACTAAAATATCAAACTTCATATTTTTTTCAATCAAAGGATCCAACATATTTCCTTGATAAAAACTAACATTAGCCTCATTGTTTATGGCATTTTGTTTAGCAGTATTTAATGCTTCATTTGATATGTCAGTAGCTACTACTTTCATATTAGCTTCTTCTTTAGCAAGAGCAATAGCAATATTACCAGATCCTGTTCCTACATCTACTAAATCAACAACTTGGTTTTCAAACATTTCATCATAATATGCTAAGACATAACCAATTAATTCTTCTGTTTCAGGTCTTGGAATTAAAACATCTTTATTTACTATCATTTTATAGCCATAAAAGTAACTATAACCAATAATGTGTTGAACAGGTAATCCACTAAAATATTTATCAAAAGCATCTAGAATTTTTTCTTCAATATCTTTAGGACATTCTTCATCAATTGATGCTAAAAATAAAGCCCCATTTAAGTTAGATAACTCTAAAACTAAAAGTCTAATACCTTCGATTTCTACTTTATGCTTTTTCGCTAATTTTTTTCCATAGTTTAATAATTGATTATAAGTCATAAATAACTCCTTATTTTTATACTATATTTATTTTACCACATATTAATTGTTTTATCAAGTCTATAATTAACGTAAGAAAAAAACCTGCATTGCAGGTTTATTCTTCTACACTTAAAGCTTTCTTTTGATCTTCTGCTATTAAAGCATCAATAACAGGATCAAGTTTTCCTTCCATAACTCTATCTAATTGTTGGATAGTAAAACCGATTCTATGATCTGTAACTCTGTTTTGTGGATAGTTATAAGTACGAATTTTTTCACTTCTATCACCATGTCCAACTTTAGCAAGTCTTTCAGCACCTTCGGCATCTTGTTTTTGTTGCAACATAAAGTCATATAATCTTGCTTGTAATACTTTTAAAGCACTTGCTTTATTTTCGTGTTGACTCTTACCATCTTGACAAGATACCACAATTCCAGTAGGAATGTGTGTTACACGAATTGCAGACTTTGTTGTATTTACACATTGTCCACCAGGACCTGATGCACAGAAAGTATCTATTCTAACATCATTTAAATCTAAATTTACTTCTAATTCATCAGCTTCAGGCATTACTAAAACTGTGGCAGTTGATGTGTGAATTCTACCAGCAGATTCAGTACTTGGCACTCTTTGAACACGGTGTGATCCAGATTCATATTTTAAATATGAATAAACAGAATCACCAGATACCATGAAACTAATTTGTGTATATCCACCCGCTTCACATGCAAGAGAATCTACAACTTCAATTTTCCATCCTTTTGATTCAGCATATTTAAAATACATTCTAAATAAGTCACCAGCAAAAATGTTACCTTCGTCTCCACCAGCAGCTCCTCTAATTTCCATAATAACGTTCTTTTCATCATTAGGATCTTTAGGGATTAAAAGAATTTTTAATTCTTGTTCAACTACTTCAATTCTTTCTTTAGCTTCTTCTAATTGAAGTTCAGCCATACTTCTTAATTCTTCATCAGAATCATGAAGTAATTCTTTAGCTTCTAAAATGTTAGCTTCTAACTCTTGAAGTTCTTTATATTTTACTACAATCTTTTCAAGAGAACGTTGTTCTTTAGATAATTCAGTTAGTTTTTTGATATCACTAACAATGTTAATATCTAGTAACATTTCGTTTATTTGATTATATCTATTAGCAATAACTTCTAAACGATCTTTCATTTTAAAAACTCCTATTCTTCAATATTATGATAATTTGGTTTTTTGCGAGTAATATGTTTAACTTCTCTAAATCTACATTCAGCAGGGAAGAAGTTATATTTAATATTACTTAATGCACCTTGACGGTTCTTAGCGATAACTAATTCAATTAATTTTTCTGATGTATCTAAGCCAACACTTGCAGCTTCAACTACTTCTTCTTCTTCACGTTCTTTCTTATTGCTATCTTCTGGTCGATGTAAGAACATTACGATATCGGCATCTTGTTCGATAGAACCAGATTCACGTAAGTCAGATAAAACTGGTGTTTTATCTTCACGAGTTTCGACGTTACGTGATAACTGTGATAAAGCAATAACTGGAACATCAAGTTCTTTTGCAAGAATTTTTAATGCACGTGAAATGGCAGCAACTTCTTCTTGACGGCTACCTTTTCCTTCGCTTGTAATTAATTGTAAGTAGTCAATGATTACTAAATCAAGGTTACCTTGTTGTTTTAATTGACGACATTTAGTTCTAATGTCATACACATTTGTTGAGTTTGATTCATCAAAATAAATATTATATTTAGCAAGTGAATTTCTACTACGACCAAGAATAATCATTTCTTGATCACTTAATTCACCTTTTTGAAGTTTAGACATTGGTATTGATGATTCATAACTAAATAGTCTCATCATTAATTGTTCAATACTCATTTCTAAACTAAAGAAAGCAACAGAATTTACTTTTTTTCGACATGCGTTAACTGCTAAGTTTAAAGCAAAAGCACTCTTACCAACAGAAGGACGTGCAGCTAAAATAATTAAATCACCTTTTTGAAAACCAAGAGTTGCTCTATCTAATGCTGGATAGCCAGTTTCAACCCCATTTACTTCACCATCTCCTTTAGAGAAAGTTTCGATTTTACTATATACTCTTCTAGCAGCTTGGTCGATAGTTAAAAGTTCACTAGTTCTTCTGTTTTTGATAATACCTAAAATCTTATCTTCTGTTTTATCAAGTAAACTATTAAATTCTAATTTACTAGACAAAATATCACTATTAATTTCATTTAAGATTCTGTGTAATTCTCTTTCAATTGCTTTGTCTTTTACTAAATTAACATATAATTCAGTATTTGCAGTTGTCGGAACTTCATCAGTCAAACCTAATAAAAACTCTTTAGGATCAATTGTCAAAGATAAATTCAATCTTTTTAATTCATCAATTAAAAGTAATACTTCAATCGGTGATTGATTCTTAAATAAACTTAACATTGCTTCATATACTTTTCTGTTATCTTCATTATAAAAATCATTAACACTTAAAGTTCCACTAACACCATTCATGACATTAGCATCAATTAAAATACTACCTAATACATAACGTTCAGCAACATTATTATATAAGTTTTCATAACTTGCCATATATTACTCCTTTTCAACTACATATAGAGTAATGTTTGCTTTAATACCTTTATATAAATCAATTGGAATTTGATAAGTACCTAAAGCATTAATATTCTTGTCAAGTTTAATATTTTGTTTATTTAAAACTTTACCAGTTTCTTTTTGGAAAGTATCAACAATTTGTTTAGTATTAATAGAACCAAATAAACGACCTTCACTACCAACTTTTACAGGGAATTTAATAGGAGTTTCTTCGATAATTTTCTTAAGTTCTTTCATTTCTTGAACTTTCTTTTCTTCTTCGATTTCTGCTTGTTTCTTTTGTTCATCTAAACGTTTTAAGTTTTCATCAGTAACAGCAATTGCTTGTCCACTTCTAATTAAGTGATTTGCAAAGCCTAAATTAAAGTCAATAATTTCACCTTTTTTACCATGACCTTTAACGTCTTTAATAAGAATAACTTTCATGTTTTCCTCTTTCTCAATATATTCATCGATATATTGTTTTAATGTTTTTACAACTTCATCAATGTTATCACTATGAACTTGTGCAGCCGCGTTATTAAAGTGACCACCACCACCAAAACGTTCCATTAATATTTGAACATTTATAGTACCTAAACTTCTCGCACTTAAACCAATTGTGTTGTTAGAAATTTTACCAACTGTGATACCCACATCAATTCCAACAACCGAAATAATTTCATCACTAATTTTAGCAAGAGCAGAACGTTCAAAGATAACACTATCTTTACCTTTAGCAATTCCTACATGACCTTGGAATTGATCAAGTTCATTAATAAGTTCATTTCGAGCAATTTTATCAGATATTTCTTCTTTTAAGAATTTTTTAACACCTGTCATGTTTGCACCATACTTAGCAAGAATTGATGCAACTTTAAATGTCTTTTCAGAACATCTATAAACAAAGTTATTAGTATCAACGATAATACCTAATAATAACCATGTTGCTTCTAATTTATCAAATTCAATTTCAGTTTCTAAGAATTCATATAATTGAACAATTAACTCAACGCTAGAAGATGCAGCTGTAGATGATAAATAGAATGATAAATTATCAATTGCATCATCGCCTCTTCTATGATGGTCTACAACCCCAATTTTTGAAGCTTTCTTAACTAATTTTGGTTCAGATAATTGTGAAACAGTTTGACAGTCAACTACCATCAATAAAGTATCACTTGTCATTCTAGCAAGAGCCATTTGTGGTGTAATTATACAATCTAATAATCCAACGTAATCTTTATGAATAGATTCATAAATTCTAGTTACCGTTGAATCAATACTATTTTTATCTAAGATGATAAATGCTTTTTTCCCTAATGCTTTTGCCATTCGATAAATAGCAAGTGTTGCACCAAAAGCATCCGCATCAGTTCCTCTATGACCTACAACCATAACCTCACTTGAGTTTTTCATTAAGTCTTGAAGTTCTTCTGCTTTCATTCTCATAGTAACTTTAGTGACAGCTTGAGCAGTATCATTTTTTGCACCAAAGAATTTAATTTTATCATCAATTTTAACAGAGGCTTGGTCACCACCTCTATTTAAAGCATGTTCTAATTGTTCTTTAGCAAGATTTGACAAAACTTCAATATTATCATCAACACAAGCAATACCAATACTCAAACTAATTTTAAAAGTCTTACCTTGGCCCAAGTCTTTAATTGAATCTAAGATTGAAAAATTATTATCGATCATCATTTGTAATTGTTGTTTATCCATTACTAATAAATATGAGTTATCACTATAGGCACGAACATATGCTCCAAAAGTTTCTACCCATGTCGCAATTTCACTAACAATTTTATACATGAATTCAGCACGTTCTTGTACATCAAAATCGGATAATATGTTTTCTAAGTTATCGACGTTAATATAACCTAATGCTGTTATTCTATTATCATATTTTTGTTGGATCTTAATAATTTCTGTAATATCACTTAAATATAAAATATTATATTTTTTGTCATACTCTACATTATATTTATTACCATAGATTTCTACAACGAAATTTTCTTGTTCAAGTTCTATATGTTCTATTAAAATTGGAGCAATATTAGAAAGTGGAATATCATTTAATTGACTATTAAAAATCTTCTTAGCACAATCATTTGACCAAATAATTTCATGTTTATTAGAAAGAATCACGATGCCAATTGGTAAATCATTAAAGGCATGTTCACCAGATTTTTTAACACGATAAGAAATTGTATTCCAAAGTTTTAATCTATTTTCGTAGAAATCACCACGTTTAATATGTTTTTGTAAGCGATATTGGCTTATTAATTCTGATAGCAATAAGATGACTGAACATATTAATGCTGCTAATAAGTATGTATACATTTTATGTTTTTTCTCATAACTAATATATGTAATAACACCTAAAGATACTGATATTAATAACAATAATACAGGCATTATTTTATAGCTTTTCTTCATACAATCACCATTTTCTTTAGTAATTTTGTTAATAGACGATAATAGTCCATAGTACAAACTTATTTTAACATAATTATTTAAAAATATAAAGTGATTTGAAAATATTTAAGTTTTCAAAAATAAAAAAGGTCTGAAGACCTTTTCTATTTCGTAATGTTTTAAAACATTATACAAGCGATTTTTTCAACTTATAATTTCATTTTATCCGGAAAAGCTTCTAATCTTAATATATGCCACATCTTATCAATATATGCTGTAGTATATGCTTGTTCTATCAGATGATATATATATGCACCTTTCTTAGTAAGCACATATTCTTCTTTAGTTTCTTTAATATAACCAAGTACTTTTGCAGCAAATAATTCTACCCCATACATTCTTTTTAAACTAACACCAAAGAAATCTAAAAACTCTTTTTTTGAAATTCTTGTACCATAAGTTTTCCAAAATAAATAATAAACCATTCTTTGTCTTCTCGTAAAATCAATTGTCAAAGATGTTGGTAATTCATTTTGTTCTACTCTGTTAATATACTCTTTTAAAGAAAACGTATTAACCTTAAATGAATCTTTTAATAAGCTTACACTAGATAGTCCAAATCCCAAATAATTATCTCTTGTAATAGAAGAATACTTAGTAGTATTTCTTTTACCAAATGTCCAAACCGATGTTCTTTCTAAGTCATTTGCTTTTGTATAATCTACGATCATATTAAGCATTTCTTTTTTGGTTTTTTTATTCATTGGTTTATATTCATTATTAGCAAAAGTAAAATCAATAAATGGATAAGTTGATATTTGAGTAGCACCATTTGCAAAAGCAATATCAATATCTTTCTTTAAAGTTTCTTTAGTTTGTTTAGGAATTGCAAAGATTAAATCCATATCGACAGTATTAAATTTAACTTCTTTTAAGCTTTCAAATACCCTTTTATGCATTGATTCAATTTCATCTTTATTTCTACCAAGAGAAGTTAAAGAATTAATATCAAAAGATTGGATACCAATACTAATCATTGTAAAGCCAATACTTTTTAATTTTGTAAGAAGTTCAATACTAACATCTCTAGGGTGTAGTTCAACGCCTATATCACCTAAGATAATAAAATGCTCTTTTAATTTATTAATAATACTTTCTAAATATTCAACACAAAGAGTTGGTGTACCTCCACCAAAATAAAGGCTAGTAACTTCTTTTTTTGCATGATTGCAAGTTACTAAATCAATTTCTTTTAATAACGCATTAATATATTTTTCGGCAGAATCTTTGTTATATTTCATTTTACAATAAGGACAAAAACTACAAAGTTTCTCACAAAATGGAATATGAACATATAATCCTAAATTTACTTCATTATCATAATCAATTACTTTATGATATTTAGATGTAAAAATAAAAGGCTTAAAACTTCTAGTTAAAATAGTTGTCATTGTTTTAATTAAAAATTTATTCATAATAATCACCGATAGTATTATAACATATATATATTTATATAACAATTAAAAAACAAGACCATAAGGTCTTGTTAGTTTTTTTATTATAGTTGTGGACCAGCTTTAACTAAAGCTTTACCAGCAACATTGCCAGTATATTTAGCAAAGTTCTTAACGAAACGTCCTGCTAAATCTTGAGCTTTTCTATCCCATTCAGCTGCATCTTGATAAGTATCACGAGGATCTAAGATGTTAGTTGCAACACCAGGAAGTGCTGTTGGAACTGCTAAATTGAAATAAGGAATAACTTTAGTTTCAGCTTTTAAGATTGAGCCATCTAAAATAGCATCAATAATTCCTCTTGTATCTTTAATAGAGATACGTTTACCAGTACCATTCCAACCAGTATTAACAAGATAAGCTTTTGCACCACTTGCTTCCATTTTCTTAACTAATTCTTCAGCATATTTAGTTGGATGTAATTCTAAGAATGCTTGACCGAAGCATGCAGAGAAAGTTGGAGTTGGTTCAGTGATACCACGTTCAGTACCAGCAAGTTTTGAAGTGAAACCTGATAAGAAATAGTATTGAGCTTGTTCTGGAGTTAAGATTGAAACTGGAGGAAGTACTCCAAATGCATCAGCTGATAAGAAGATAACATTCTTAGCAGCAGGAGCAGCAGAAACTGGGCGTACAATCTTTTCAATGTGTTGAATTGGATAAGATACACGTGTATTTTCAGTAACTGAAGCATCAGCAAAATCTATTTTTCCTTCTTCACTAACTGTAACGTTTTCTAATAATGCATTACGTTTAATTGCTCTATAGATGTCTGGTTCAGAATCTTTATCAAGGTTAATTACTTTAGCGTAGCATCCGCCTTCAAAGTTAAATACACCTTTATCATCCCATCCATGTTCATCATCACCGATTAATAAACGTTTAGGGTCTGTTGATAAAGTAGTTTTACCAGTACCTGATAAACCAAAGAATAAAGCAGTATTTTCACCATTCATATCAGTATTTGCACTACAATGCATTGAAGCCATACCTTTTAATGGTAAGTAGTAGTTCATCATTGAGAACATACCTTTTTTCATTTCTCCACCATACCAAGTATTTAAAATAACTTGTTCACGTGAAGTAATATTAAACACTGCTGCAGTTTCAGAGTTTAAACCTAATTCTTTATAGTTAGTAACTTTTGCTTTAGAAGCATTATAACATACGAAATCAGGTTCAAAGTTTGCTAATTCTTCTTCAGTTGGGTTAATAAACATATTTTTAACAAAGTGAGCTTGCCATGCAACTTCCATGATAAATCTAATAGCCATTCTAGTGTCTTTATTAGCACCACAGAATACATCAACAACGTATAATTTTTTGTTAGATAATTGATTAACAGCAATTTTCTTTAATTCTTTCCAAGTTTCTTCACTACATGGATGATTGTCATTTTTAAATTCATCTGATGTCCACCAAACTGTATCTTTTGAGTTTTCATCCATAACAATGAATTTATCCTTAGGCGAACGTCCTGTGTAAACACCAGTCATTACATTAACTGCACCAAGTTCAGTAACTTGACCTTTTTCATAACCTTCAAGTGTTGGATCAGTTTCGGCTTCGAATAATTGTTCATAAGAAGGGTTGTAAATAATATCAGTAGCGCCAACGATACCGTATTTACTTAAATCAATTGTTTTCATAATGTTAAATACCTCTTTCTATTTAATTACTTTTTTAGGAATTAAGCATAATTTGTACTTAAAATTCTATTTATAACCTTATTTTCCCAATATATTATACCATGATTGAAATTTTATTTCAAATAATGAAGAAAAAAATTTTAAAAAAGATGCAAATAGAAAATTGCATCTTTTCTTTATTGATTAAATTTATATATTATTCCTTAGCTTTAATAATATTTGTAGGCTTTAAAGCCTTTAATTCAGCAAGTGGAATAATGAAAGATATTAACACAATCGCAACAACTAATACTGTATTTCTTAACATAAATGGAACTCTTAGATATAAAACATCAATATCCATTAAGAAATGATTAGGAGCTAGTTCTAATAATGAAGAAACTAAAATATCATTAGAAAGTCCAATAAATACAACAGATCCTAAGTAATATAAAATAATCACTAATAAAATTAATAATAATATCTGCATACCAAAGATAAACAATAAATGAATATCTTTAATACCCAAAGCTTTTAAAATACCTATTTCATATTTTCTTTCTTTAATTGCCTTAATACCATAATTTACTAAGATAATGAATATACACATACATAACCCAATAAAAATAATAGAAAAGAATTCACTAAAAATATTAACAGCTTTAGTCATTGTAGATAAAGACTGAGCAACAACACTGTTTGGTTCAAATCCTTCATCAAAAACTTGATCAAAAATATTGGTGTCTGTTGGCATACTACTAAAGTATAAAGAGGATGTAAAAGTAGTAGCGTGTAATAATTTTTTCATGACATCATCTGATGCATAATTTCTAACATTAGATATAGCAACAATATTAACATCAAATTCTACTACCACATTAGTTCTTAACTCATCATAATATTGATAATACTTGTAAGTTGCAGTGTGAGGAACAAATTGATTTAGATTTGTTGAATTATAGTTAGTTCCAAAGATTTCATTATATCTTGTATAATGTAATACTATTTCATTATCTTTTAATTGAAATTTCTTTTCTTGAGAATGTAATTGGAACCATGTTCTATAATCGATTTCTCTTGGTATTCCATTATATGTTAAAGTGGAATTACCAGCAGGACACCAAGTTCTTGATAATGACTCTACGAAATCATCTTTAAAATTTTTATTAAAAGTATAGCTAATAGAATATGATTGAATTACATCATCATAAAAAGCCAAGTATTCTTTCGATTTCATTAATTCTTGAATATCATCTTGTGATGTATTAATATCACTTAACTTTTCAACAATACTTCCATATTTATCCTTATAACCAGTTTTTATGATACCATTAACATAAGCATATTGACTAACAGCCATACTCTTATGATTACCAAGAATAGATTCATAGTCATTAAAGTTGCCAGTTTTATACAAAATCATAGCATCTGCTGAATAGTCAGTAATATATATACCATAGTCTTTAATTTCACTAGCTGTACATATATATTCAAGACCATCAAATATTTTTTCGACATAACTTTCATCAGTAATTAATGTTCCTCTTGTTCCTGAATAATATGGAGCTTTAGGGTTAATACTGCCATATTTGTGATAATGAGATAAACTACTGTTTGGACCATAATCTAAAACTAAATTAACCAATTCATAAATATGATAACCATCACCCTTAAATTTTTCAATATCATTTTGTGTTATATCAATTATTCTTGTTTCATCAAATGCAATTATAGATTCAACAGTTGGTGTTATTTTATTAATTGAAAGAACAGTTTGATTCATTTCATCAAGTTCGTTTTGAATTACTTCAGTTGGATTGAAGTTAACAATTAATTGAGCTAAACCTAAAATAATAATTAATGCTGCCACAACGAAAGAATAAATGGATAATTTAACAAAGTCTTTTCTGATAAAAGTATATGTTAAATTCCATAATTTTTTGAAATTATATTTATTTGACTTTAACTTGTAATCAATTAATGACTCGGAATATGTTCTATCATTTTTAATAAATACATTTTCTGTTTGTTCAATAGTTTTAATATTTCCATTTGCTAATTCTTTATTAATAACTTGTATTTCATCTTCAGTAATTTTTTTATTGATTGGAAGTATTAAGTTATTGTTTTCAATCTTACAATCATAACAATATTCTTCATTTCTGATATAGTCATTAATTATTTTACCATTAGATAATTCAATAATTCTATCAGCATAATTTCTTGCATCTGTTAAATTATGAGAAACAATCAAAACCAATCTTTCCTTAGATAATTCTTTTAATAAATTTAATATTTGAGTAGTAGTTTTACTATCTAAGTTTCCGGTTGGTTCATCTGCTAAAATAATTCGTGGATTTTTTACCAAAGCTCTTGCGACTGCAACTCTTTGTTTTTCCCCACCAGATAATTCTTTAGGATATCTTTTGCCATATCCTTCTAAATCAACACTTTTTAGGGCTTCTTCAATTTCATTTGTATATATAATGTTTTGTAAATCTAATGATAATGCAATATTTTCTTCAACTGTTAGTTCATCAATTAAATGAAAATCTTGAAAGATATATCCAATCATTTGATTTCTATAATCAATAAAATCATTATATTTAAATTTAGAAAAAGCTATTCCATTAACAATAATGTCCCCACTAGTAATGCTTTCTAATCCACCAATTAAACTTAAAAGGGTTGTTTTACCACTACCGCTTTTACCAATAATAAAGACAAACCCTTGATCTTCTAAATTAAGTGATATATCGTTTACTGCAGTGCATTTTTCTTTGTTTCTTGTCTTGTATATTTTATATAAATTCTCTATTCTAACCATTTGATACTCCCATTTTAATTGATTATAACATAAATTTGTTTTTTATACCACGTTTTTAATAGAAATTAAAAAAACGATAATAGTTACTATTATCGTTTCTTTTTTTATTATTCTAAATTACCAGGAAGAATAGATGAGAATGTAACAGTCTTTGTAGTTACACCATCACTATAAGTAATTGTATAAGTTACACATTGTGTATAATCAGGTAATTCTTTTACTCTACCATTATCATCTAAATATTGACTATTAGATGTAAATGATAATTGATAGTTAGAATAGTTTTGATATAGTTCCATTTGTTGTCTTGTAAGTTCAACAAATTCATACCAGATTTCTAAATCATTTTCTAACATTGGTTGTGGACACCATTTACCAGAGAAGAAATGATGACCAACAAGTCTATTAAGTGGTAATTCATATTTGATTAATAACTTAGCACAAAGTTGAGCAGTATATTGCCATGTTAACCATAAATCTGAACCTTCTCTAACTGATGTTTCCATACCAATCGAGTTATTATTACCACCAGTTGATGAGATATAGTTATAAGATGTATTTTGATAATGACCACCAAGATATACTGTATTACCTTCTACTTTAACACCTAAACCTAGACCATTTAGTTTAGTACCACCTGAAGTATTCTTAATGTTAGTTTTAACACCTTTAATATAGAAATAGCCATCTGTACCCATTGTTACATCAGTAGTATATAAATCACTACCAACATCATGAATTGTAAGACCACTATCTACCCAAGTCATTTTTTTGCTTGCACCAGCATGCCATGCACCATAACTTTCATTTTGACAAGACCAAATACCGTCATTACCAACACTATAATGCCATGAAGCTTGTGTACCACTACTATTACAAGATTGGTTGTATGAAGCTAAGTTTTTACCACCATTAAATGTTGCAGATGGAGCATATGGCATATCAGCAGCATAGTGAACAGTAATGAAATCAATTCCACCTTTACCATCACCATTTAATGTTGATTTATTAGATGGGTTTGCTAAATAATAATCATCATGAACAACATAGTCTTCAAATAATAATTTAGATACGCTACCTATGATATCAGAATAATAAGCACCATCAGAACCAATCTTAATACCGATCAATAAATCTTTCTTTGTATAAATTTCAGAATTGTTGCTATCTGCTAATAATTTTAAAATACCAGTAGGTTCACTATCAAATACAGTTACATAGAAAGTAAAAGCAATATTATCATTATCAACACAGTAAACTACGATTTCAGCAAGACCTTCATTAACACCAGTTACTAAACCTGTTTGAGATACAGTTGCGATAGAAGGTGTATTTGATTTCCACACTAAATTAGTAGTATTTGCACCAACTAATGTTGCACCTAATTGAACAGATTCACCAGCTACAACATATGAGTTTTCCATAAATTCACCACGAATAAATGGATCAACATAAACTTCAATTTCAAGTTCCATATTTAAATCTTGGTTACCATGAACTGTAATTAAGATTTTTGCAGTACCACAACTTACAGCTTCTAATAAACCCTTTTCAGAAACTTTTAATACACTAGGATTTGTTGATTCAAATGTAACTTTCTTGAACGTTGCATTTGAAGGACCAATACTATAAGTTAATTGATAGTCAGATAATTTTAATAATCTATCAATAGGATTTGTAATACTAAATGAATCAACAGGAACTGCTTCACTCCATCTAGCAGTTAATACAAGATTACCTTCAGTAGTTGATGTAATCTTTTCAACTTTATTACCAAATTCATCATACCAACCAAGGAAAGTTCTGCCATCATCAATTACTAGTTCAACAAGCTCAACTTCTTGACCAAGTCTATATTCCGTAACTAGAGGAATTGCAATATTAGTTGCATTACATAAAGTTGTATTAAAGTCTGCTTTCCAAGTAGTTGGAGCGTTACCACTTAATACTTGACCAAGTCTTAAAATACCAACGTAACTATTCCATGCATTTTGTGCACCATTTGCTTTTGTTACTAAAGAATCGAAGACTGTAAACCATGCATTCCATTCTTCAAAGTTTTCAGAAGCATTACAGAAATATGATTCATCAATAGTATCTTTTCCATTTTGTTTATAGAATTTATAAATACCTTGAGCTTGTTTATCTTTCCATTGAGCGATTACTTTAGATTTAAATGTTTCATAATCATCACTTGGTTTATACCATTTATAATACTCAGTAAATACATATTCAGCTACTTCTTGAATCGTAGTTGGATTATAAGTTGGTAATTTACCATCTGAATATATATATGTAATTGTATATAAATTCTTATCAATTTCAACCCAATTTGCATAAACTGTTACTTCACCTTCTGCAAATTTTGAAATAGAAGTAATAAGGTTTTCACCTTCAGCATCTGTTGTCCAACCCATAAACATATAGCCATCTTTTGTAGGTTCTACTAATTCAGCGCCTTGACCAAAAGTATATTGTTTAGGAGCTGTACTTGGATTAGTTCCACCATCTAATTCATAGTTAATATTATATTTAGGAGCCGGAGAACTTAAATCATACCATTTTGCATATAGAGTAGTTTCTTTAGAAACTGAATCAATTTCATTGCCACTAAAATCTGGTGATTCATACCAACCTAAGAACATATAACCTTCTTTAACAGGAGCTACTAATTTAACTAAAGTCCCAACTTTTCCAGTTGATATTTGATAAGAATTAGTAGATGATGTGCTTCCTACATAACCAACTGTTGGAGTAGGAATAACTGCACGTAAGGCATTAAATGTTTCAGCATTAGCTTTATCAGTTGCAAGTAAACCTTGAGTTCCATAGAAATATCCATCAAGGACAAATCCACATGCACCCTTGAAACTTGCAGATGTTGTAGCCATTGAATATCTAGCAGTTGTTAATTGAATAATATGTTTCGTAACATTAGCGTATTTTTCTTTATAAGGGCTTGTTCCTAAGAATCCGCCAACTGCTTCATAACCATTAACACTATCAAAGAATAATTCACTATAACCATCAGCAGCACCATATCCACCAGTAGATGTTGCATTATATAAAGCTACTGGGTCACCATTTGGTGTACTAAACGCATCCCATGTTGCTACTTGTAATTTAGTTGAAACTTTAGATGAATTTAATAAATTATTTTCATATAAATATGTATAGAAATCAGCCATGAATATTTCTGGTAAATTTGATATTGAATCAATTCCTTTTGCAGGAGCGCTAACACTACCAGTAGTCCATGACCATGCACCACCATTTAATTGATAAGTGATTGTAAATGGGTCACCTACAACAGGAGCATTCCAATTAGGATCTTTTTCACCACATTCGCATTCACCTTCTACAAATATATGTTCATGAGGTGGGACGTAATTTGGATCCTTTTCACCACATTCACATTCACCTTCAACAAATACATGTTCATGAGGTGGAACGTAATTTGGATCCTTTTCACCACATTCACATTCACCTTCAACAAATACGTGTTCATGAGGTGGGACGTAATTTGGATCTTTTTCACCACATTCACATTCGCCTTCAACAAACTCATGAGTATGTTCTTCCCATTTTGCTGTTAAAGTAATATTTTTGGTAACAGTATCTTTTTCAAAGTCCCAAAGAACTTTGCCGTTATACCAACCAAGGAATATATATCCTTCATGTTCATTAGTTTCAGGTTGTTCTACCAATTCGCCTTTTTTAACTTGAACACTTTCAATTTCACATTCAAATTCACATTCAAATGTAACTGTATACTTTTCATCTTTATTTTGAGTAGATGGACCCATTGTACATCCAACTACAGTAAAAATTAATATAAAAGTAATTATAAATAAAGAAATTCTTTTAAACATTATTTTCCTCCTAGTTTAATTACTCTATCATTTTAACATATTATACATAATATTGCAAACGTTTTCCTAATTAATATATCTAAAATAAAAAAGGCTTATAAAGCCTTATTTATTATTTTCAATTACCTTTGAAAGAATATATTGATATACTGGTGTCATTTTTTTATTAAATCTTTTTCTTCTTGAAACAAACCATTTACCAAAACGTACTCTAACAGGTTTATTAGGATGTTTAAATGTAAATCCAAGTATTCCTCTAAACCAACCACAACCTTTATATTCTACGCTTTGAATATCATTAATAAAAATTACTTTAGATACTCTTCCCTTAGTAAAATTAGAAAAGTTTAATAGATTTTTATAAATTGTAATATAATCTTCTGTTACTGAAATTGCACCTTGACTATATTTTACATAAAATAGTACATCATTTTGATTTAATTGCTGTTTAGCAATTGCAGTATTATTTGTCACAATTCCTTGAATTTCATCCTCTTTGTCTTTTTTATTAGGAACTCTATATTTTGTTTTAGTATACAAAATAAAGTTAACAATTCCAAATAACAAAGTTCCACAACTTAAACCAAAACTAACCCATGAAGATGCACTACGCCAGAAGTAACCCCAACAATCTCTTGGTCCAAATCCAATTAAACCTAAAACAATTGCTCCTAGGTATAGTAAAATTACAAAATTACCAAAACCCATAACAATATATTTTAAATTATTTTTCATTTTGAATGACTTAATCAAAGCTATTATATTAAAAATAAAGCCAATAGTTCCTAACACAATAAATAAAATCGGAAAAAAATCATAACAATAATTTCCATCTCTAATAACCATATAAATCACCTCTTTTTTATTAATTATAACAAATAAATAAATTTATATCTTTAAATTTAATTATTTAAATTTATGCAAATAGCAACGCAATTAACATCATTAACTCTCTATTGGTAATAAAACCATCAATTTCATATAATATCCTACCACCAAATTCTTTAATTTTATTACCGTCTATTGTTGCTATATACATACCACCAAATCTTTTAACTTTACCAAAAGAAACCTCTAATACTGGTCTACCACTAAATTCTTTGATTTTATCTCCGTCAATAGTATATATGATTCTGCCACTAAATTCACAAATTTTATTATCTCTTAATACATACTTATTAAGTCCACCGAATTCTTTTACGACTCCATTATTTATTTCTAGAAAATAAAGCCCACCAAATCTTTTAATTTTTGCCATACTTAACTCCTTTAATTATTTTTAATTTTCAATAAAAATATCATATGGAATTCTAGATTCATATGAGTGACACGCTATTGATTTACCAAGTTCAAAATTAAACATTAGTAATTGACCCCTCATACCACCTTTTGCATACCAGCCATCTTTGACGTGAGTAAATTCATATCTATTGGCAATCACTATATCAATCCATTCTTTCGATACTATTTCTTCATTATACCACATACCTTTATTAAGAAATAAAATACCTAGTTTTACCATATCTTCTGTTCTAATATAAAGTCCTGTAGCTCCCATGGAATATCCATAAGGACATTTACTCCAAGCAAGTTCTTTAAATTTTAGTTTCTCCATTAAAATAGGTCTTAAAAAATCACATAGTTCTATACCACTTACCTCACATACTACTCTTGATAAAAGATAGTATGCAGCATCAGTATATTGGTACACGCTGCCTGGTTTATGAGTTAATTTTTTATTTAATACTATTTTTAAATAATCGCTACTTTCGTAAAGAGAGGCATCATCACAATCAATATCTAATAAACCGCTATCAAAACCTATTTTATGACTTAATACATCATGAATAGTAACTTGTTGCCACAATGAATCAATACTTGAAGGTAAATACTTACTTAAGATATTAACCAATAAATCATCAAGTTTGATCAAACCCCTATCATATAACATGCCTATTGCTAAAACAGTAAAAGCTTTTGCGACACTATAACAATTACATGTCGGATTAGCTGGAACTACTACTTCCTTTTCTATTTGATAATTTTTATCACCTTGAGCTATAAAATAAATATTTAAATTATTTTCTATTGCTTTTTCTTTATATTTTTTTAACACTATTATTCACCATTACTTTCTAACTATTATTATATCAAATATTGAAAAAATATAAAACAAATAATACTTAATTATATATAACCAATAAATAATAAAAGCATAATACTATGTATTATGCTTCTTCTTCTACTATATTTTCATATACTGTAACTTTTATTGTCTTTACTTTTTATATCCTACTAATTATTTTCTTGATCATCTAAATCTTTTGATAATTCTTTTTGTTCTTCAGTAAACTTTTGAGCAGTTCTTTTTGATTTTTTATCTGACTTAAATTCTTTACCTGTAGGATAATTAAGTACTACTTGTGGATAAGCAATATCAATATTATTATCTACTAGAATTTGTCTATAAGCTCTTCTAATATCTCTTTCTACTTGGAATTTATCTTCTTCAGTACATTTTGCAACTATTTTTAATGTAACATTTGAATCTTTGTAATCACAAATTCCTTTATAGTAAGGACCTTCTATAATACCTGGTATTTCTTCTTTCATTTTCTCAAAGTTTTCTTTTAATAAGTTTTCAATGATTTCAACAGGCACATCATATGGAAAATCTAAATCTACAATTGCTAAAGATAATTCTCTAGATAAATTAACAATGTCTCCAATATTACTATTATTAATGATTTTAATGTTGCCAGCTGCATCTAAAACCTTTGTAGATCTAATACCTATTTCTGTTACTGTTCCTCTAAAACCATCAACACTAATGATTTCACCTACATTATATTCATTTTCAAAAATAATAAATATTCCAGCTATTATATCAGCTATCAATGATTGAGCACCTAAACCGACAATTAATGTTAATACACCAACTGATGCAATAAGAGCTGCAGTGTCAACTCCACAAGCTTTTAAGATTAATAAAATTACAGCAATAGCACAACCATATTTAGTAAAACCATCTAATAAAGTAAAGATTGTTTTAGTTCTATCACTTTCTTTCATTTTAGATCTAAATATTAATCTTAATAGTTTACATACGCTATATATAATTACTATATAAATTAAACAATCAATTAATACTGGTATATGATTTTTAAATGATGTAAAAATATTTTTAACATCCCATACATTTTCTATACACCATTTTGAAAATGCATTTTCTGGGGCTATTAATTGAAATAATGTTGCGCTTATAACAAATAGTGCCGCTGAGGCTATTAATATTATTTCGATAATTTTTAATACTTTTCTGTTTTTCATTTTAGTCTCCTTTTTTTACAATATATCACTAACACTACGTTTACAGTAGATTTAAATTGTTAAAGAAATATTGGAATTTCTAAGTACATTTTTCTATATTGTTCCCCTTTAATTTCTCTAACAGATGAAATAGATTCATACGTTATTTCATCATTAAACATTGCTTCATATTCTAAAACTAATTTACTAGGGATAAAGTCTAATTGATACTCAATCTCACAATAACCATTGTTAAATACTATATTACTAGATGGTATTGGTATCTTTTTGTCATCTGCTATTAAAACAAAATTACTTAAATTATAATAATCATAATACATTATAAAGACATAAGGATTACCATAATCATCTGTTTCTAAAGTACTTTGTAATACACCATCTAATGTTATTTCAATTCCGCCTGATACCGCAATATTTTGTAATTGATATTCTAATCCATTTACTGTTTTGAATACAAAATATTCTATTCCATAATTACTAAATGGAACATCTTCTAAATATGCTACTGATTCAGTATATTTAATATTATAAACTGTTCCATCATTATAATTAGTATATCTAACTACATAATATATTGAACTATCTTCTGTTTCAAATACTGTATTTAAATAGATATTCATTGTATCATCATCATTAAATGTAACAATTGCGTCTCCAGGATTAATATATTGGAAATTATAATCTCCTTTTACATCTTGAATCTCAAATGAAACAGTATTTTCTTCACCTATTGCTTCACCATTAATATTTGATAAATAATACGTATATTCTTGAACATTTGTTGAAGCATTTAATTCAATTTGAATATTATCTTCTCCTTCATATAACATTACTACATTACCTGTTGCAGCATTTTTAACAGCTAAAGTAGTATTTTCATCAATAAAATGATATTTAAATAAAAATCTAGTTATTGAGTAATCTTGTTGAGTTTCTACTTGCATTTCTATTAATTCATAACTATTTTCTAAAGTAAATTCTTTACTACTAGTTATCGTTCTTGGATTATTACCATTAGCTCCTAATAAATCAATTGTATAGTCAATATTAAATGACTTACAATAGCTAGGAACTAATACTTCAAAATTCATCTTTTCATTAACTAAAATATCTTCAATCACAATATTATTTGTAGTTAAATCATCATAAGTAATTAATAAATTTACTGAATTATATATTTCTTCTTCTACAAAGTCCGAATTTATTAGTAATGATAATTGATATTTATTGATATCTGTTAATGTTAAATCCGTAATATCTGATGATATTATACTTATAACTAATGGATCATTAACATTAATAGTTTCAAAAACTTTTTGGGCACCATCATATATTCCATATAATTCATATGATATATTAAATACTGTTATATTCGATGGGACATCAATTACAGCTATTTCTTCATTACCATCATATATATATTTTTCACTTGTTTCAGGATCTTTTAAAATAATTTTATATTTTAAACTATCATCACCATAATTATTAAAGTTCGTATTAAAGATTAAAATATTAGAATCAATACCATATTCAATCACCACTTCATCAGGTGATAATTGATTGAATGTTGCGGTATATTCATAAGACTTTGTACTAAATTTTGTATTAAAATATTTAATTTCTTCTTTATTATCATTATTAATTCCAATTACAGATAAATTATATTCTGTATTGAGTTTTAAATTAGAAATTGTATTGAGGTTTTCACCTTCAACTAGTTCATATTCATAACTTTCAAAATCATTAGATATTATTGTATAATAATCCATATTATCTGAAATATCATCTAATAATAAATTATACGTAACATAGTCTTGACCTACAATAATATCTATTAATTCAACAACAGGCTCTTTCACTAGAATATTAGTAAACAAAATTACAGAAGAAACAGCTACAACTGCTGTTGCGGCAATACCTCCCATAAATGAGCTTGTAGCTTCAGTTACTTTTTGAATTAACTTCTTTACGATACCATTATTTTCTTTAACTTTATTTGTTTTAGTTTTGGTATGACCAAACTCTTCTGACAATAAAGTTTCATTTTTTTGTAAATAAGATTCATTTTCAACAGCCGAGTATTGTATAGCTTGATAGTTTTGATTTTCTTGAGTTTTTCGAACTTCTTCAAAAAAATTATATTCACTATTTTTCAATATACACACCTCCTTCTAATTTACAGTTTAATAATAACATAAACTGACAAATTAACAAAATATTTTTATAAAAAATAAAAAATCTAATTTTTGAAATATCAAAAATTAGATTATTATTTTACTTACTAAATTCAACTAATGATCTAAATGTTGAATTATTATTAATTAATTCATCATATTTACCAGACTCCACTATTTTACCATTTTTCATAACTATTATTTTATCAAACTTATTTAGAATTTCTTCATCAAGTCTGTGTGTTATCATTATTTTAGTTGTATTAGCTATTTCTAATAAATTATTTGTTATAACTATTGATGTCTCATTATCTAAAGCACTTGTTGCTTCATCTAGTAACAATAATTGTGATTTATTAATTAATGCTCTTGCGATACTTATTCTTTGTTTTTCCCCACCACTTAAATTGCATCCATTTTCTCCACAGCGGTAATCTCTTCCTTTTTCATTTATCAAATCTTTTAAACCAGATTTAACTATAACATCATTTAAAACATCTTCTTCTACATTTGAATACATTGTTATATTATTAACAATTGAATCATCAAAAACAAAGACATTTTGTTCAACAAATGAAGTAATTTCAAATAAAGAATCTAGTGATAATTGTCTTGCTTCTATATTGTTATAATAAATATTACCACTATAACTATTTTCTCTACCTATTAATAAATTAATTAAAGTTGTTTTTCCCGATCCACTAGCTCCAACTATAGCATAAGACTTATTCTTTTTAAACTCGTATGATACATCATCTAATACTACTTTTTCATCATACATAAAAGTTAAATTAGATATTCTTATATCTTCTATTTTTTCAATCAATTCTTCTTCATTATTATCATTTTCTGCTTCTATTATTTCCGCAATCTTTTTAAATAACGGTTTACATGCAAGTCTTTTAGATAATGATGTAGGAATTTGCATTAAAGGATTAATAATGTAATTCATTAGTTGAACAAATAATAATATTACTGATGGAGTTACATCTCCACTTGTTATAGAAATATATGCCCCTATAAAGAATACTCCTAGTTGAGATGTAATACTTAAAATATTTTGAACCATTTCCATTAAAGCTAAAGTTTTTGTTTTAGCTGCTTTTTTATCTTCTAAAATATTATTATTTTTAATAAACAATTCTTTTATCTTTCGTTCTGCTTTAAATACTTTAACAGTTGAAAAACCAATTAAATTGTCTTTTACAAAATGCATAAAACTAGCATTTTGATTACTAATTTCTTTTTCATGGAAAGCAAGTTTTCCCCCTACAATAATTGCACCTATAAAAGGAAGCAATGCTAAAACAATTCCTGTTATTGTTAAAAGGGGACTATAAATAATCATTACAACAATTGTGCCAATAAATAATGTAATATTAATTATTAAATCAAAAGCTGAAAATAAATAATCTTCTTCAATTTTATGAACATCATTAGTTAATGCGGAAATATATGTTGAAGTATTATGCTTATTAAAGTTTGAAATGTTCTTTTCTAATATATGGGCATATATATTATTCTTATATTGTGTAATAGCTTTCTTTTGATACTTTGGTTTTAAATATACTATTAACAAATACATAATGATGCTTGTTGGCAATAATATTAAAAATAATATTACTTGCTTATATAAACCATCTAAATCTTTTGCTGTTGCGATAGCCATAATTTTCTCTAGCATCAAAGATATTATTATCATCATTGCAGTTTGTAATAAAGATAAAAAGGTTAAAACAATAAAGTTAAAAATATTCTTTTTATATATATATGATTTGACTGATTTAATCATTTAAATTACCTCCGAAAAGTTCTTGATATATATCAACTAGTACATTATAATATATATCCTCTTTTGAAGCTTGATATATAACTTCTTTAAACATATTTTCAATATTGGAATCAGTGTATATAATTTCATCAGGATTACCAAAATAATGTTTAATTGATTTGACACCTGAAACTACATTATAATCTACGTTAATATTGATCGCTTCTTTTAAAGTATTAATAGTCTCTATACTACTTATGTTTAATAATCTTTCACAAGTTGCTTTTAAATATATGAAAGGACATAATATCCCTTGGAAAAATGATCCTTCATTCTTAACTGAATTGATAAAAGAAATAGTCCAGTTAATCATTTCATAAGCTTCTTTTACTAATTTAGTTTTCAATAATACTGTAACTTGAATAAATGATACATTAATTATATTAGATGTAGATTTAAGATAAATTTCAGATGAAGTTTTAAGAGCAGTATCATAGTTTCCTAAAGACAGATTACATTTGGCGAGTAACACTTCTGAATCAAAAACATTATTCGTTTCAATATATTCTTTTGCAAGGTCATATTTATGTTGCATTAAATAAATTTGTGCAACGTAATAATGTAATTGATTTAAACTTGTAATATTATCATATTCGGGAGTGTGAAGAATAATCGCTCTTTTAAGCAAAGATAACGATAAATCTAAATATTCTCTTTGATTATTTTCAATATATGCAATACCTAAATACTCAGCAGCTATTGCATGTAATTTAAAATTATTAGGATGTTTAGTACACCACAATCTGATATCATTAGCACTGATTACAAAATTGCTACTTTTACAATACTCATTTAAACTATCAATAAATTCTTCTACTTTACAATTCTCAACTTCATAATCTAACAAATAATCTATGGAAATATTAAAAATTTTTGCAATCAATATTAGTTTATCAATATCTGGTTTAGCTTCATTTCTTTCCCATTTACTAACAGCTTGTCTTGATGTGTTTAATAATTCTGCGAATTCCTCTTGAGATATTTTTTTAATTTTTCGTAAATTATATATCTTATCACCTAACATATAATCACCTCACTTTCATAAATTATATCATTTTTAGTGTTTAATGTCTATACATTTGGAGTAGCAATTACTACATCACCTGGCAACTAGTAGTTGCGGACAAACGATTAATATTTTATTTTTTAATTTTTTTATATTAATTCTATGGTCTTTTCAAATATGAAATACGTATTATTCAACAAAAAAAAAGACCTTTTTCAAGGTCTTCTCTATTTTTCATTTTTTAAATGGCGGATATACTTTTTGTTCAATACTAGATAAAAGTATTCTCCCTAATTAAATATCTTGTAGCTGCACGAACCCATCCAGACAAAATCATACAAAAATAATTCGTTTCCAAACACGCATATATTATGTCGTGTTTTGTCGAATTCGTCGTACACCCTTTTGATTGCTTTTTTTATTAGTAGAGCACAACCAACTTCGTTGGCAGGACATATTTGTCTCATTAACAAAAAAGTTTGATAAATTAATATCAAACTATTGATTTCTTATAAATATCCTAACTTATAACGCATTTAATTTTTTAATTTTAAAGCTACCCAAATTCCACTTTCATAATCATCACTATTAGTGTCACCTTCTGAATAACATTCAAAATCATAATTTGTTTCTAATTCATACTCACTATTCTTAACCCAATCAATAACTTCATCCCATAAGTTTTGAATTGTTATTGGCATTTTACCTTTAGTATAAAATTTTCCCCATAGGGTTTCAGGAATGTTTATTTCTTTAAAACCTTTAGGTATTTTTGTACAATATTCTTTTAAACTTCCTATTCCATATTCAAATTCTAAACTTCCTGCATTACTATTACACATACCTAACATTGGTGGTACTACATTATGATATCCTTTTTCATAATACTCCTCCCAAAACTTAGGTATATCTTCAAATGATGTTTCTTAATTAAATTGTTTAATTTTTACAATAACAGTAAATGTATTGTCTTTTTCAATATAGAATACATATTCATACCATCACCACCATTCAAATTATATCATAATATTTTTTTTATTTTTGATATAAAATGCTTTTATTAATAAATAAAAAAGCTTAACATTATGAACAAAAATTATAATTGTTAAGCTCTTATATTATTATTTTATTATTATTACATTTACCTTAGATAATTTTTACAATCAACTATGTATAATTTCTATCCACACAAACCAGATCTAAACTAATTTGTTAACAAATATGATATGTAGAAATTCTACAAAGATTATATTAAGAAATAAGCAAGTAAGATTTATAAATAATAGTGAAAATTTATAATTGTCATAACAATTGCATAAATACAAAGCGGTACACCCACTATTATAACAGCAATATTTACTATATTAACAAATCGTTTATTAATTATTTTTTCAAAAAACAAAAACAACACATACCCAAGAACACAACCTGTTGTATTTGCAATAATATCAAACATGTTAAACATACCTATACACGTTAAAAATTGAGAAATTTCAAAGATAAAACTAAAAATCCCCACCGTTAATATAACCAAATATTTTCTTCGAAACATTAACTTAAAAAATAAACCCAAAGGTATAAATAATATAACATTTAACATAATATCAAGAAAATCAAACCCAAAAAAACTTTGTTTACAAGCATAAAACCTTTCAACCAAATTTAATTTTCTAAACGTTATTATGGATTCTTCTACAGATATATAATTTGTCCATTTAAATATTATCACCCAAATTAATAATATTATATATACAGCAAATGACATATACGTTAACAGTTTGTTGTATTTTATCATACCTAACACCTTCTTTTAGACAATGATGTGTGTTTTTTGATAAATTATACCATATATTTCTATAAAAAACAAGAACTTAAAAAATATATAAAAATTTATATAATAAAAAATAACTCTTTTTAATAAATTCTTTTACACTGATTTAGATATTATTTATTAATTATTAAGATAATAAAGAATATATAAAATATAAGATTTAAAAAAAGCTTAACAAATATGAATGTTCTTCATAATATTGTTAAGCTTTTGTTTTTGTTATTTATATGTTATTATTACCTGTTGTCATATATAATAAAATTGTCGAAAATATTTTGTATAATTTGGTCGAATTTTATTTGTATGATTTCATATCTAAAATTATTCTTTAACAAATGGTAATAAAGCCATATGTCTTGCACGTTTGATTGCAACTGCTAATTCTCTTTGATAAATAGCTTTTGTACCAGTAACTCTACGTGGTAAGATTTTTCCACGGTCACTAACATAATGTCTTAGTAAATCAGCGTCTTTCCAATCAATCTTTTCGATCTTGTTTTCAGTAAAATAACAAGTCTTTTTACGTCTTTTAAAAACAGCCATGTTTAATTCCTCCTAAAATGGTAGATCGTCATCAGTGATGTCAAATTGAGCTTGAACATCATCAAAAGGATTTCTTTCAGGCTTTTGTTGTGGTTGATAACTTTGTCTTTGTGGTTGTCTTGGCATGTCATATGGTGAATAATCATCATAACCACCAAAACTATTATTTTGTGAATTTCCTTTTGGTTCTAAAAATTGAATATTTTCACAAACAACTTCAGTCACATAACGTTTAGATCCATCTTGAGCAGTATAGCTACGAGTTTGAATACGACCATCAACACCAACTAAGCCACCTTTTTTAATATAACGATTTAAATTTTCTGCTTGTTTATTAAAAACAATACAGTTAATAAAATCAGCTTCCCTTTCACCACTTTGTGTTGAAGTAAATGTTCTATTTACTGCAACAGTAAATGATACTACAGGAACGCCACTATTTGTGTTTCTTAATTCAGGGTCTCTTGTTAGTCTTCCGACTAAAACAACTCTATTCATTAGCCCTCCTCTTATTCAGCCACAACGATATGACGAATAATATTTTCTTTAATATTTGCTAAACGTGTGAATTCATTTAAAGCTTCAACTGTAGCAACTACATTTAGTACAACGTAGTATCCTTTTCTACATTTAGCGATTTCGTATGCTAAATCACGGATACCCCATTCATCCACTTTTTCAACTGTAGAAGCGTTAGCAGTGAATGAAGCATTGATTTCTTCGATTAATGCTTTTCTTGCTTCTTCTTCAACTTCTGGACGAATAATGTACATAACTTCATATTTCTTCATTTTGTACACCTCCTTATGGTCATTAGGCTTTATTAAAATTAATAAAGCAAGGATGGAACATAATATTCCATACTGCACTATTATACCACAACTTATTTGATTTGTAAAGTAAAATGACCATTTCTTATATATATGTAAATATAAAAAGAAAAAGGGTATCTAAGATACCCTTTAACTTTTATTGTACTTTTTCGTAAGCTACAAATAAGTTAACACCAACATTTGATGAATTAACACTGTAAGTAACTTTTAAGTAATATGTAACACCAGCTTCTAATGCTTTTTCCAAATAGAAGTCATATTTATATCCAGTAAATCCAGCATTTACTTGTGTACTTCCACCATCATCATTATAACCGATTTGACTCTTACATTCAACACTGTCATATAAGTAACCTCTAGTATCAATTGAACCAGCGTTATTAGAATAGAATCTATATGTGCCAGCTTCAGTTGGAGTAAACTTGAAGTATACAGTATAAGATTTTTGTTCAGTTTCTAATACTTTAGTTTCGTCATTATATTCAAATGCACCAGCAGGGCTCTTACCATCAGAATATTCAACTAATGTATTCATTGAAACTTCAACGCTAGCAACATCAGCAGTTACTACTAAGAAGTATGTAGTATTAGCAGCTAATTGGATTCCGCTAGCACCAACTTCAGTTCTTGTAGCATCATATACTTTTACACTACCAGCACTAGGAGTAAAGAAATACCATAAAACATCTTGATCAGTTGTAAATGTATAGTATTTACCTTCAGCACTTGCAGCAAATGTATTAGTAGCTGCTAACGTAACTTGTTCAGCAGTTGTCCAATAATCACCTGAAGCCACTTGACTAAATTTAGCTACAAATGAAGCACTATAAGATGCAGAAGTATTGAAACCTTTAATAATATATGTACCAGCTGCTAAACTTTCAACATAAGTTTGAGAAGCTTCACTAGCAGCAACGATTGCAACTGGAGTAGTTAAATCATCACTTGCAAATAATTGAATAGTTTTGCTATTTGTATCAGCAATTGAAACGATTTCTAATAAATATGTACCAGCTTCACTTACTTCAACTTGGTAATATGTATTAGCACCATCAGCAAATGTAGCATTGATTTCTGAACCTAAAGTATAACTATATGGATTATTAGCAGCATATCCTTGAGGATATTCAACAGCGCTAAATGTCATAGTCTTAGTTAATAATTCTGATGAAGTCCAGTTTTGACTTAATACGATGTAATAAGTTTTTCCACTTTCAACAGGTAAATCAACAACAGCACTTGAGCTAGAAACATTCTTATATGCAACTCTAGTTTTTAATGTAGCATCACTATAGATTGAAACACTAGCCCAACCATTTGTTTGTAAATGGAATGCATATGTGTTAGTTTCATCAGCAGTAAAGCTATAAATCATAGTTTCATATCTTGATACAAATGTTTGTGTAGGAATAGTAACTTCAGTACCAAATGCATATGGAATTGATTCAGTTGGAGCATAGTCATGTTCATATCTATTCATATCAACTTGGAAGCTACCCCAAGCTTTATTAGAACCATAACCTAAGTTATATGTAATTATATAAGTTTTACCAGCTTCTAATACAGCTTCTTCATTTGAGCTTGTTGAAGTAATTAATGTGTTGCCTTCAGAATCTTGAACTGAATATCTTCTATAACTTGATGAACTTACTGAACCACCAGCTACAGTAACATATTGAGATTCAAATGCAAAGTAATATAAATCTGTTACTTCTGGAGTAAATACTAAATAGAATTTTTGGAATTCTTCTGTTGTACTAACGATACCAGATGTAAATTGATTATCAGTTAAAGTAACAACTAAAGCTTCTTCAATAGTTGAACCAACTGGTAATTCTTCAAAGTATGCAGTTAATAATGTATTACCACTAACACCCTTAGTTGCATCAAATTCTTCAGCATTTTCATCTAACCAATATCTGAAAATATATCCAGCTTTGCTAGGATTTGCAGGCATATTAGCTGTAATATCGATATTTGTCCAAACATTAATTGCTTCGATTGGTTCTGCACCATCAGTATCAAAAGTAATTGTTGCAGGGTAAATATATTTAGCATATAAAGTTTTAGCTTCTAAGAATGCATCATTTTCACCAACAGGAAGAGTACATTCAGCATCGTAATACCATCCACCGAAATGTCTTGCATCTGTATCAGCAGGAGCATAACTTTCAAAGTTTTCAATATCTTTAATAGTAGTGTTGATACCAGTTTGAACAGTTACATCAGCAACAGCTTCATCTTGGTAATCTAAAACGATATCAAGTGTAGGAACACCATCGTTAATTATTAAATTAGAAATAGTAGCTGTATCTGTACCTTGGTTACCACTGCTATCTTTCTTGTATTGAATAACAACCACATCACCAGCTTCAAATGTATCACTAAATGAACCAGATACATCTTTTCCATTATAGCCAGAAACTTTAGTAGATAATACTTGAGTTCCATTAACAGTTACGATAATAAAGTCATAATTAGATTCACTATTAACTAAGTAATCAAATGAAACAAATGATTGTTTTGCAAAAGTAATTTCTAATGTAGAATAACTACTTCCAACAGTTTGATTACTTGATGAGAAAGTATTAGTTGCCACATCATAAATCCATGGATATTTAGTCTTAGATGAACCATCACCATTGACAAAGCTTACTAATACACCCTCTGGAGCAAATGCATGAGGTTTAGCATATAAAGTGATACCTTCTACTAAAACAGTACCATCGACATATTCATTTGCAAATTGTTCATCAGTGAACCAACCATCAATAATTTCACCAAATCCTTCAGGATTAACGATTGAATATTCAGATCCATTGTCAACCTTTTGAGTACCAACAACTTCACCCTTAAATACAAATGTTACTTCTACTTGTGCTAACCATTTAGCATAAACTGTAGTATCTTCTGTAATACCATTTTCAGGAGCAAATGCAATTGTGCAAGCTTCATCTACATACCAACCAGCAAATTTATGAGCATCTTTAGTTGGATCACTTGGCATAGTAATAGCTACATTAATATCTGTAGAAATAGCTTCAATTGTAGAACCATTATTAGCTTCAAAAGATAAAACAACAGGGTTTCTCCAACCAGCATATACAACAGTATCAACACTTACGCCAGCTTCAAAATCAAATAATTCTGTACATGCTTCATCAACATACCAACCCTTGAAATATTGAGTTGAAGATGTAGGAATAACTGAAGGAACAGTTACTGCTGAATTTGGTCTTACTAATTCAGATTCAACTGTAGAATCTTGAGTATTAGCATAACTTACATTAACACCTTTTGTATATTTAGCATAAACAGTAGCATTACCATGTAAACCAGCAGCAAAATCAAATGGAGTAGTTAAAGTATCATCAGTATACCAACCATCAAAGAAATAACCATCTTTCACAGCTTCAGGAGCAGTTAAAGCAACGCCATCATAAGCTTCAATTTGTGGAACTTCTTCACCACCATTAGCATTAAATGTTAATACAGATTTAACATATACATCAGCAGTTACAAATACGATATTTGAAATAGTTGCGATATCATCATTTTTATTTCCACTACTATCTTTACTGTATTGGAAGTAAATATAATCACCTGCATTAACCACTAAAGTTTGGCTACCTGATTGAATACCAGAAATACCACTAACAATAGCACGATATGCTTCACCATTGTTTGAAGCATAAATAGTCATCTTATCCCATCCACTTTCAGATGAAACTGAATAATCAAATGATACAACACCACTTGATGTAAAGAATAAATGCATATATGCAGTAGCACTATTTACACCTTTATTATTAGATACGAAAACACCATTATTTTCAGCATCAACAAATGTATGTTTAGAATCAGTATAATCAATATAATAACCACTTGTAGCAGCATCATTTTTACTAATTAAATAAGCATATCTTGTTAATTCATCTAATGAAGTTTCAACTGTAGCTTCTTGATCTAAGTATACTTTACCACAAACTGAACATTGATAATATTCAGCAGAACCAGGATTACCAACAACTGCAGGAACTTCTGCATGATGAACTAGAGAATGTCCAAGTGCAGGAACTACTAATTGTTCTTCTGTTAATACTTTTGTTGCAGCTTCATCTTCAAAATATTTATGACAAACACTACATTCGTAATAAGCTACTTTACCAGCATTTTCACAATCAGCAGCAATTGCAGCATGATATTCAACACTGTGACCAAGTGCAGGTGCTACTAATTGTTCTTCTGTTAATGCTTTTGTTGCAGCTTCATCTTCAAAATATTTATGACAAACACTACATTCGTAATAAGCTACTTTACCAGCATTTTCACAATCAGCAGCAATTGCAGCATGATATTCAACACTGTGACCAAGTGCTGGTACTACTAATTGTTCTGCTGTTAATGCTTTTGTTGCAGCTTCATCTTCATAATATTTATGACAAGTTTCACATTCATAATAATGAACGTTACCAGCATTTTCACAATCTGCACTAACTGCAGCATGTTCTTTTAATTCATGTCCTAGTGCTGGAATAACTAATTGTGCACCTTTAATTTCTATAAAGCCTTCAGCATCTTTATATGTTCTATCACAAACAGCACAATAGAAATGAGCTATAACACCATCATTTTCACAATCAGGATTAACTTGTTCTCTTTCAACAAGACCTTCATGAGCAGAACATGGAATAACTACATCATTAGCACTTAAAACAATTGTAGCTGCTTCATCTTCATAATAATTTCCACAAGTTTCACATTCATAATAGTGAATGTTACCTTCAGTTTTACAAGTAGGAGCAACATGTTCTACTTCTTTTAAAGTATGTCCTAATGCTTCTACATAAATTTCACTTTGTTTTAATTGATTAGTGCATTCAATGTCAGAGTAAATTCTTTCACATTTTGTACATTCATAATGTTGAATTGTACCTTTTTCAGTACATGTTGCTTCAACTGCTTCATTAAATACTAATGTATGTTGATGAACAGGTGCGCCTTCACATGCAACAAGGAAAAGGCCTAAAACTAAAGCGAAAACAGACGTTAATAAAATTCTAACTTTTTTCATCTTTTTTCTCCTATTTCCCTTTTTAAAATTTAGATAATTTGTAATGCATAATGCATAACTACATCATTTCCATTTACACTACATGTAATTGAGAAATGATAGAACCCTGAAACTGCAAAATTAATATCACTAATATCAATCATTGTAATCTTAATATTATTGTCTGTTACTTCGCCATCAGGAAGAATTATTTGAATTGAATCAAATAAAGCTTTTCTACCCAAAACTGCATTTGAGTATGTTTTAAAAGTATATGTAGAAATGTTAATAATTGCACCATCAGTTAAGTAATTATTAACAAATATACTTCCTCTTATTTCTTCATCTTTAAAATATTTAGCTGTTAATGCATTATTTAAAGAATCCATGTAGAATGTTGCATATTCCCCATGTGTAAATGTTGGTTTAGTGTTTGTATAAACAATTTCTAATTCATTACCTTTTCTTTGGTAATCAAATGTCGTTAAACCGTATTGTTTAATATCGAAATTGACTAAACCACTACCATAACCATCAAAGAATAACATCATTTCACTATTTTCATATCTACCATAATAGATATCTTTTTCAATATAAGTAAATGTATTATTTACTAAATCAAGGCTAAATTTAAATGAATATGGAGCTTCCGTTAAACTACCTTCATCAATGATTAATACTGTATTATTTTCGTAATCAGCACCACCATATTTTTGATTTCTAACACTTGCGCCAGAAACATTTAATATTACTTGATCGCCAACTTTTAATAAATAGCCTTCATAAATATCAACACTTAAAATTGCATCAAGGCCATTATATTTACCAACAAAAGTATGACCAGCAAATTTATATCCAGAATCATCTGTTGCTTTACCTACTTTTGCTGTATTTGAATCAAGCATATTAAATTCAATAACTTCATTGTTCATTCTTAGTGATGAATGAGTGTTTGCAGTTTGTTCAAAATCATCACTAAACTCGATAAATCCATGTGTTACTAAATAATTAGTATCACTATTTGCTTTTTCATATAAGTTGATATTTAAACCATACCATTTAGTGTCACCACTAATTAATGATTTTATTTTAAATGCATCAATAGTGTAAGCCACAATTGGATTAACTAGAATATGTTCATTAGCACTATTAATTGTAACTTTATCACTTAATTCCCAAACATCAGTATGGAAATAAACAAGTGGACGTTTATCATTAATAAAACCTAATTTAATTTTGTTATCTGGATCTAAGACTACAATACCATCGTTGTAATATAAAGTAAATTCATAACTACCAACTTTGATATACATTGTATTTTCATCAATACCATATAAAATTGTTGCTAAAGTACCATCAACAGAAATTCTTCCATCTTCAGTAATAAATAAGTCTTTAATTTCTCTTGGCTTTGTACCAGCATCTTCATATCCTTCTTCATCAGTAGAATCACTAGTTCCAATAGTTATTAAATTTGTTTTATATTGACCAATCATTTTCTTATTTAAAACGATTACTTTAGCTTCTTTTAAAATACCTTGATAATTAATAACAACACTGTATACTCCAGGTGTGAAAGTGTCAACTTTACCTTCAATCATATCTTGAGTAACAGGTATTTCGTTACCATTAACAGTAATAGTAAATAAATCTTTTGTATAAAGAGTTGAACCTTCAAACATATATGCATTATTAATTTTAATATCAATATCTGATTTAATAATTACTTTAAAGTTTGCATAAACTGGGTCTTTATCTGGTCCAAATACAAATATTGCCACACTAATTTCTTGTAACCCAATTGAGTTAAAATCGATTTCATTGACTTGATATGCGTAAGTTGCAATCGCAGATACTTGTTGTGCATTCTTGACTAACTTTTGATTAATGCCATTAACTTTAACACTTAAGTTATCAAAAACATTATATGATGTTGAACCGGTAGGAAGTTCAACAACTTGATTTGAAATATATATGTTGTATGTTACATCAACAACCTCATAAGTGATTGTCTTTGTAAATAAAGTTGTTTCATTTATTCCTAAAGAACTATCTTTATATGGAATAGAAATTACAGCTTCATATGAACCTATTTTAGTAAAATCAACATTATCTACATTAATGTATTTTTTAATATCACTAAATTCAACACCATTAATTAATACACTAAAATCTTCATTAAAAGCATAACTTGATTTTGATGTTCCAAGACCTACTTTAACAATAGAATCTTTTGTGTAATTAATAATTACACCTTGTTTTACTTCAACATTGGCCTTATATGTAACTCCTTTATAAGTTAATGTAATTACATTATTGCCAACTTCAGAGTAATTAATTGTTCCAGTAATTAAATCGTTAGTTACTGGAATTATTTCATTTCCTTTTTTAATCTCAAATAGTGTTGTTAAATCAATATGTTCACCATTTGGATAAGTAACTATATTTTTAGTAGTTACTATAACTTGACTATCTTTTACAATTTTAATATTGCATGAAGCAGTAGCAACTGCTTGATTTTCTGTATATGTTATTTTAATTTCACAGACTCCATCAACTGGATTATTTAGTCCAGTTTTATCAATCATATCAATTGTGACAGTTCTTGAAACGCCATCAACATAAACACTAAATAATTTAGTAAAATCAAATTCATTTAGTTTAGATTCTTCAATTTCAATTAAATTGTATGAATTAATAATTTCTACGTCATGATCACTAATAACATTAACTGTTAGAGTCATTGATGTTTCACCTAAATATACTGTATATTGATAAGTTCCTACATTATTTGAAATGTTAGATTTTATCATATCATCAGTAATTTCAATTATCTTTCCAGATACCACCGCAGTGAATAATGACTTATAATCATAAGTTAATGCATCTGATTGCTTAACAGAAATTTCCTTGCTTTCTAATTTGATTTGATAACTAACTTCTGTAACATTAACAGCTAGTGTTTTAACTACACCATTGTATGTACAACGAATTGTATATGTTCCTTCCGCAAGTCTTAAACTAGATAAATCTAAATAAGAATCTTGTACTTCTATTTCTAAATCTTCATCTGTAATACTAAAATATTGTTTATAATTGTGATTTAAAACTTCTAAATTATTAACAGTAACACTATCAACTAAAGTAGTAATTTTAACAGTTGTACTTGTATTAACCTCTACTATAATAGAAGCCATTTTTGTTTTATAAGTACATGTTACAATATATGATCCAGCTGATTCAGTTAACGCAGAAAGATCTAAATATGTATCTAAAACTGTGACATTTTGGCTACCTTCTGTGATAGTAAAATATTGTTTAAAATCATGAGTTTCAACTTCACTTGCTTCAATACTAATGGAAGGTTGTGAGGCAGTAACCTTAATTGTTGGTGAGGTAGAACCACCTTCACAACCCATAAGTGTAAGGGCAATAGTAATTATAATAACTGTTATAAATTTAAATTTTTTAAACATAATTCTGCCCTCCATTTCTTAAATGTTAGATTATTTTAAAATCCAATCTCCAAGATGATAGAAGTAAATTGATAAATGTTTAGTACGGTTATTAGTGATAACGATTTGAATGTTACCCTTGATTAAAGTAACATAACGATCACCATATCCACTTTCTCCACCTGATGTATCAGTATTTGCACTATCTAAAACATAACCTTCTTCTTGTAATGCAGTAATTAATTCTTCCATTAATTCTTCATAATTTGTAATAACAGAATTTTCATCGAATTCACTGCTTTGAACATTAATTGAAACATAATCAGTATAAACTGTTACACCATCAACTTCTTTACTACGCCAATCAAAGAATGGTCCAAAGACTAAATCATCAAATGCTTCTAAGAAGATTTGAGGAGATGGTAAATTCACAACTTCTTCACCAAATACATGTTCAAATACAGTTTGAGCATTTTCTTCATAACTGTTTCCTGTATGAGAAGGTTGGAAATATTTACAAACATATTCACTCCAACTTGTTCTCCAAGCTCTTGGAACATATGTATCAAAAGTATCTTCTGGAATTACAGTAGTACCAAAATCAGAATATTTAGTAGTAATATTACCAAAATAAACACCACTTAAATTATAAGAATAAGTTGTAGATACTACATGGCCAAATTTATCAACAACAATTGTGAATGTATTATTTGTTGATTGTTCAGCATCTTCAGCATAACTATGTAAAGACACTTGCATTGCAATTTCTCTTGTAGCCTCAGTTGCTCTTAATTTAAATGTATAAGTAATATCATCACCACTTCCTTTTGTTCCTACAAATTCAAAAATGTTTGCAGAGAATTGGAATCCAGGTAAGATATCAGCAAGACTTCCAGTTACTTTTCTTGTACCTTTTAGTGCAGCAACGCTACTATCATATTCAAATTCATCATAAGTTCCATCATTATTTTGTTTATATCCATAATATTCAGTATGATATAGTTTATCATCTAAACCGTAACTATATTTACCAGTATTAGCAATTAAAATTGCATCTTGTGTAACTAAACCAACTTCACCAACTGTACCAACAGATGAAGTATAATTATGAACAGCATTTGAAGAAACACCAGAAATTAAATTAGTTCTATGAGCTAATTTAGAAGTAACACCTGTTGATGATGCACTTGCAGAAATTTCATAATCACCACCGTCTCCAGATGGAGCATAAGTAGTAACATCACTTGCACTGTATTTATAGTTATTTAATGCTTGCATATTTTGTAGAGCTTGAGCTAATAATTCAGCATTTTCAGGAGCATCATATCTAGCAGGTTCAGGAACTACTGTAGTACCAATATAACTAGGAGTTAAAATTAATTCTGTATAACTCATAGCATCTGCTTCTTCTTGTGTATCAGAACCATAATATAAAACTTCAGTTCTTGCAATAATAGAAACGATGTGACCATCAACAATCTTAAATGAAATTTCAGCTAATGTATCTTCTAACATTGGAGTTAAACAATAAGATAAGTAAGTCATTAAATATAAACCTTCTACATCTTTTTCATCAACTTTATATGTATATAATTGATCATCTGGACTATAAACGAAATTTGTTACAGTTAAATTACCTAAATGATTCCATAAATGTTGAGCTTCCCATACAGCAGGAATACTTCTATAGTCTTTAACAATTTCAGCAGCAACTTCATTATTTAAATTAATATATAATTTTTCTAATGCATGACCAACATTACCATAAGCATCTTTTAAGCCATCAGTTTCACCACGTCTATAGTTATCAACCATTAAGTTGGCTGTTTTGCCAGAGACATTCCATTGACCATACCATCTACCATCTGACATCATAACTAATGAATCATATTGGTTAACAGTATTATTAAATGAATTATTAAAATCAGTATAATAATCAGTTACAGTTCCACTAAATGTAATAGAACCATTAGCAATTTCACCTAAAACAGCATTTGTTAATTCACCAACTTGACCTGCAATAATTGGAGCTTTTACAATAATAGTTTTAGATTTAGTAACACTTTCATCAGCATTAGCAACGCAAGTAATTGTAACGTTAGTATCAACTTTTACAGTACCAATTAATTTTAATACATTGCCTTCAACTTTAACTAAGTTCTCATGAGATACTGTCCATGTATAACTTGTATCAGCTAAACCAGTAACGACTGCAGAAAGTAATACTTCTTCACCTTCAGCAATAGTATCTTGACTTGCACTTACTGTAATACTTCCTAAAGAACTAGGAGCTTTTACAGTAATAGTTTTTTCAGCATAAACACTTGAATTTTCAACTGATACAGCCTTAATTGTTACAACAGTATCAACACTAACTTCTTTTAAAACTGATAATACATTATTATCAACTTTAACTAAAGAAGTATCAGATACTACCCAACCATAGGCTTTATTTTCTAAACCACTAACAACAACATTTAAAGAAATTTGTTCACCATATGTGATTGTATTTCTTTGAGTAGTAATTTCAATAGATGGTACTTCACTTGCAGCTTTAATAGTAAATACTTTAGTAGCAGTTTTACTAGCGTCTGCTTCAGCGTAAGCAACAACAGTTACAGTTTTATTTTCAGTAACATCCGCAATAACACTTAAAACATTATTTTCGATTTTAACTATAGAAGCATCATAAATAAATGAATATTTAGTATTATCACTTCCTGTAACTGTTACAGTTAAGTTTGAAGTTTCATCTTTAGTAAGAGTCGTCTTAGACGCTTCAAAAGAAATTGTAACATTTTGTGGGTCTTTATCACCACCACAAGCAACAATAACCAAAGTGAATAAAGCAACTAGCACTAAAGAGAAAATTTTGGTTAATTTCTTCATATTTTTTCTCCTTTTCAATTAATTTTTCCAAACATAGATAATTAAATCTAAACTTTGATCAACTGGTGCAACCCAGATATCATCTTTATTAAATTCACCAGCAGAGTTCTTTCTAAAACCAATAGAAAGTAAATATTCTTCTACTAGTTCAAGCGATGATTCAATAGAATAGTCAACATCTAACGGCACATCGTAATAGAAAGTAATCGCTGGATGATTAACATTATGACTATCAATATGGTATGATGTTAAACCAAAACCATATGTATCGCCTAAAGGCTTACCAAAGAATGGCATTTTTTCAATAAATTCCGCTTCTTCTTCGTCTGTTACACCAAAGAATTCTTTTAAAACTACTAAGGCATTTTCTTCGTAATCATCTTCAGTGCTTGTACCAATCATAGATTTAGTGATTGTTAATTGATCCCATCTTGTAGGTACATCTCTTTGTTCAAATTCAACTCTTACATCCTCAGGTAATAATGTTGTATCAAAATCATAATATTCAATTTCAACAACACCATAAATATAGCCTAAATAATAATAGAAACAACTTGAAACAATAGTCTTAGTTTCATTATCAACTACAATATAAGGAGTAAATGATTCTGTTTGTGAAATATAACCTGTAGTAGCATAAATACCATAAAGGTTAATATCATTTCCTACACCATAATAGAAAGTAGATGCAACAGCAGTCATCAATTCATCAACATAATATGTAGTTGTGCCTTCTTCTTCGTCTATGTAATATTTTGTGAAAATTTCAGGAGCAAAAGCAAATGTTGGACGAGCATTATCAAAACTCTTTTCATAAGCTCTAGAAGCTCTAAAACCTAAGCTTTCCTCTTTTTCATTTTCAACTTCATAATAAGCATTATATAAAGTATCATTAAATTTATGATATCCATAACTTGCATTTTTCTTTGGCGTATATACTTCATTACCATAATTATCATAAGAAGTTGTAAATGGAATAAAGTGACAATCTGTATTTGTAATATATTCAGTAAAACCTTCTTGTAAGTATCCACTAGTCATACTAGATGCTTGGATATCTTTATATCTTAATGTGTAATTATCTTTAGTATGAATAGTCTCTAAAGCTTGTTTTAAATTACCATGAATTTCTTCATCATATACATATTTTGGAACTTTATTTACTTTTACATTATCCTCGCCATAATTTATTGCAACAATTAATTCTTGAATAGCTTTATATTGTTCAACAATTGTATAATCATCTTCACTCTTAGCATATATACCAAGAATTTCACCTTCTTCAATTATTAAAGAGAAGCCATTAGCTTTAAACTCATATGGGTTAGCAGATGCTACCATACGGTTATCTAATTCTTGATCATTACCACAGTAAGTCCAACGCCATGTTTCTTCATCAAACATAAAGTCATCAATTGTTAAACCTTTAAAGTTATTATATAAGCCATATTCATTCCAAGAAAGTGGAAGTCCAGAATCATCTAATGCGTATTCGTATTGTTCTTCATTCATAAAGTTAACGCCTACTTGACAAGCATAGCCATTATGATTTTTATAGTAAATTCCTAGTTTTGTATAACTATCAGTATTTTCATATTCAGCATACCAATACTCACCATCTAAAGCAGTCTTAATAACTGTAGTATATGTTGAATATAGTTTATTAGAGCCAAACGGATACAAATTTATATTAATATATCCTTCAAATGATATATATGATTCATTTGATAAAACATCTAACATTTCTTGAGTAAGATCAGGCTTTGTAACAATAGTAATAATTTTAGTAGCTTTACAAGATGAATCATCTTTACTTCTTGCAGTAACTTCAATTACTTTGTCACCTTCTTCTTTAGTGACTTCTTTGGCAGTTAAAATACCATCTTCACTAATAGTTGCATAATCTTTACCTTTTGTAATAGACCATGAAACATCAGTATTATCAGTACCTGTAACATTAGCAGTTAAAGTTATTGATTTACCACTTTTAACTTCAGATGAACCACTGATACCAATAACAATATCTTTCTTTGGTTGTTCTGGTATTACTACTTTTGGTGCAAGATAAACAAATTGTTCAGTTTCATTTGAAGAGTCAAAATCTTCAGCATGTGCACTAATACTATAAGTAAAATCTTTTGTTAGGTCATTTACCAAATAAAATGGTGTAGAAACATTAAATTCAACTCCATTAATTTTAACAGTATATGTAGTAGCATTAGGAACAACATCCCATGTAATTAATCCACTATCTGAGATTTGAACATTAGTTGGAGTAGATAGAGTTTTATCATTGTTACATGCAACTACACAAAAAGCTACTAATACTAATAAAAATAATCTTAATATCTTTTTCATACTACTTACCTCCTTTGTTCTTTCTTCTCATTTTGATAGTACTAACAACTAAAGTAAGCACCGCAATAATTCCGGCTAAACTAATTGATGTAATTGTAAAGATTCTAACAACTGGATCTTTAACAATAATTGGTTCAATTGGGATAACTGGAGTATCACCATTATTTTCTAAAAATTCTTCATATTGTTCAGTTAAAGAATTATAGTTAGATAAGTCTACTAATGATTTTTCATCATCATTAAACTTAGTTAAATTTTCTTTAATTAAATCTAGTAATGGAACAATATCCTCACTAAATTCAGTTGGTAATTCAAGTAATAATTTATTAGTGTCTTTAACAATTTTTCTTGAATTATTAATTTTAATTTCTTTAATTACCTCATATGCAGATTCTACTGTTTCTACTAAATCATTCCAATAACTCTTAGAATAACCAAAGAATGTTGGATCTTGTTCAATAGCGTTTAAGTATGTTAAAGCTTTACTAACTATATCAGCATGAGCAATAGTAATTTGTTCATAAGATTTAATTTGTTCTGCATATTCAACAAAATTAATTAAACTAGTTTCTTTAGCAAAATATGTATTTCTTTCACTATCTTCGACACTTCCAAAGTATACATAATATACAAGTGAATCATAACCAGTAATGTCTTTATTAACAGGAAGTATCATATCAATTGGTTCATTTTTACCTACTAAATCAATAAATGTAAAGTAACATAATTCTAAACCAAATAATTCATATTGATTATGGATAATATCATATCCAGGATCTGTTTCTTCTAATACCGCATTTGAGTTATATGCACTTTCTAAAATTGGAGCTTTAATTGATTTAAACTCAACTACTTTAAGTTTTTCATAACCATTAAATGCGTAATTACCAATAGTTTCTAAACTATCCGGTAAAACAATTTTTTGAACATTTTTGTTTGCATTACCTGCATAGAAATCAATTCTAACAGTACCTTCTGCAACATCTAATGTATGAATATCTAAACTAGATGGAACAGACATTAATTGTAGTTTTCCATTAGATAAATAGATATATAATACACCATCAATAAGTTTAGCGTAATCATTAATAACACCATTCGTTTTATTATCATGAGTATAGAATGAAGATAATGATTCACATCCATTAAATGCTAAACTTCCAATGTATTCTAGTTTTCTAGCAAATGTAAAGCTTAAAAGTTTTGTATTATTTTGGAAAGCAGCCTCACCAATAGAGATAAGTTTTGGAGCACTAATATTAGTAATTTGTGCACCTTGGAAGGCATAGTTTCCAACACTTTCTAATCTATTTAATTCAAACTTACCAGATACATTTGTATCAGCGAATGCACCCTCACCAATTGTTACGACATTAGTTAGGTCAATATTTTCTAAATAGTTACAAGATGTGAAAGCAAAATCTTTTACCACTTCAATATTTTCTAAATTAATTTCTTCAAGTAATGAACAACCTGCAAATGAATATAAACCTACTGTTTTAATATTTGTTGGTAAAACAACACTAGCTAAGTTTACACAATATGCAAATAAGTAATCACCCATATGAGTTACAGATTCAGGTATAACAATTTCTGTTAAACTTTCACAACCCAAGAATGCACCATCATTAATAGTAACTAACGTATCAGGAAGAGTAATTGATGAGAAGATTGGAGCTCCAGCATATGTTGAATATCTTGAGAATGCACCTTCACCAATAATTTCAACTTTTGGAATATTAATACTATATAATTTAGAACAATCAGCAAATGCATAGTTGCCAATAACTTTAGCGCTAGCAAGATTTAATCTTACTAAACTTGAGCAACCATAGAATGCTTCTTCTGTAATTTCAGTAACGTAAGATAAATCAATATTAGCAAGTTGAATAGAATTTGCAAATATTCCTCTACCAAGTTTAACATCAGTTGTTGGCATATTAACAGTTTGTAAGTATAAACATTCTTGGAAAGCACCTAAACCAAAACTTGAATTAGCACCAATAGTTACAGTTTCAACTTGTGATCTAAAGAATGCACCTTCACCATATGTTGCATTTTTACCTAAATTAACTTCCTTAACTCCAGAATTTGCAAAAGCATAATCACCAACTTCTCTTACAAAATGTAGGTTTTCAATATATTGTAATGATGTAGTGTAATTGAAAGCATGCTCTTTAATAACTAAACCTGGATTTGATGGAAACTTAATAAATTTTAAGTTTTCACAATTTGCAAAAGCGTAAGCACCAATTTCTAAATTGTTACCTTGGAAAGTAATAGTTTCAATAGTTGTACCAGTAAAAGCACCCTCACCAATTTTAGTAAATACACTAGGAATTGTAAGATCTTTATTTAATCCATTTGGAGCAGCAAAAATAATAGTAGATAAATCTTTAGATACTAATAAACTATCATTTTCTAAAGTTGTGTAATATGGATTACTTGGATTTACAATAAATTTCGTTAAGTTTGTGTCTTGGAATACAGAACCATTAATTTCTGTAATTCTTGTATATTGATCAAAATAAATCTCTTCTAATGATTCACACATATAGAAAGAATATCCACCAAGTGTAAATTCATTATTAGGTAAAATAATAGATTTTAAACCTGTACAGTTGTAGAATACTTCATCAGCAATATATCCTACTTCTTCATACATGTTAAATCTTGTTAAATTAGGACATTCACTAAATGCTCCTTCTTTAATTCCTACTAAAGAATTAAAGATATTAACAAGGGTTAAATTTTCACACAATGCAAAACAGTATTCAGGGATTTCTACTTTTTCATATATATCAATAGTTTCTAATCCACTTCCTACAAACATTGCATAAGACAATTTTGTATATTCATTTAAAATAACTGTCTTTAAATTTTTACAATTTTTAAAGATTTCTTTACCAGAGTTTCTAAGAGATGTTAAATCTAAAGAAACTAAAGCTTTACAATTTTCAAAAGCATTTCTACCAATTGCGTAAGTTTTAGTTAATTCATTATTATCAAGTTCTAACTTTTCACAATTTTTGAATGCCTCTCTACCAACCATTTCAATATTATTTAAATTAATATCTTTTAAGTCTTCATCGCCATAGAAAGCATATTCTCTTATGAACTTACAACTTTCAGGAATAACTACTTTTTCTAAACCAGTACAATTATAAAAAGCATATTTTTGAATTTCTTCAACACCCTCAGGAATAACAACAGATGTAACTGACGTATTCATTGCAGGGATTTTATTAGCATCATAATCTTCTTCAGTTAAGATGATACTCATATCAGTATCATATAAACAGAAAGCGTAAGCACCAATATATAAGATACCTTCATCATCAGGAATAATTACTTCCCCACCTAAACCCTTATACGCAACAAGAGTTCTATTTTCAATTACGAATTCACTATTAACTGTAACTTCTAATGAAGCCATAATATTAGATCCTTCTACTAATAATTGAATGATTGCAGTACCTTTCTTAAGTGCAATAACCTTACCATTTTCATCAACACTTGCTACGCTTGGATTCTTACTTACAAATTTGACATTGTAATTATCTATAGCATACCAAGGATCAAAATCATAATGTAGTTCTATTTGTTCACCAGGATACATTGAAACACCACCAGGTAAACTATTAATATATATTCTAGAACCAGTTTCTCCTATTTGGCTAGTTTGAGCAGCTCTTGAATATGCAAATAATGTATCAAAATAAGAGAATCTTAATTCCTCAATTGTAGCATCTTCTAAATCATCCGTGATTAATGCATCATCATTGTAATCTTTCGAATTTTCATTCTTTTCTTTAACATTCAAAATAAGTACAGCTTGTTTACCAAAAAGATTTTCTCTTGCTGTAATTGTTACCTTGCCAGGTTTTAAAGTTGTTACAATTCCTTCATTAACTTTAGCAACTTCTTCATTTGAAGAAACCCAGTCTAGGAATTTTAAATAATCTTTATCAACATCAGTTGTAATATCTGTTGTTGATAAATACTTAGTTAAATCAATAGCTTCATTTTCATTAGCAGTTAAGATGATTAAATCAGTACCTTCTGGTGTTCCATCTTTAGTAAATTTAAATTCACCCTTAGTACCAGGAAGCTGACAAATATATATATCAGAATTCAAAGCATAGTCATCAATTGAGAATGCTAAAGCACTCTTAACGATAGAGTCGCTATATATATCATCTAAGAAATCAGTAATTTCAAATTTAACTTTAGTATCTTTTCCAAATTCACTATAGATTGGAATTGGATTATCTGTTAGGAAAGTATAAGTTGAACTTGATGTAAAAATAATAGGTGTTATTGATTGTGCATAATGATTATCAAATACTGTCATTGTTAAGTAATAACGATATTCTCTTGTGCTCTTATCATATTCTTTAGTATATTCTACATTTTTTAAAATAGGAGCTTCATCATCTAAATAGAAATCAAAACTAAATGTATTTCTAGCGTTACTATTAGTTCCACCATCTTTATAATCTAATTTACCTTCCATTGTGAAAGTATATTGTCTATTATTGATTAGTCCTAACTCATTAGGTTTCAACATTAAGTCTTCATAGTAAGGATATGGAGCAGTACCATAATATGATTTTCTAGCATTATAATCGGTGTGTTCCCAAACTACCTCACCAGTTACTTTATCAACAATACTAAATTCCATTGTTTTACAGTTTCTTAAAAGACCTGCATAAACAGAATTAATTCCATCAATTGTTCCTAAATAATTTGACATTGCGATATGTTCAGGTTTCGCTGGTATCGCATCATACTTGTTTAAATCAATATCATATAAATAAGTTCCAAGAGGAATTATGTAGTTATAATAGTAAGATCCATATGGAGTAGTAGCATAATAATCTGCTTTAATCTTATCTTCATAATCGATTGAAGCATCATGAGCTTCAGATTCAACTTCATAGTAAGTTTTATCAAAAATAGGAGCTTGTGTCCAATCACCATAATATGCTAAGAATGGAACATTTAAATCAACCTTTTTATCATTTAATGGTTTAGTGTTTAAATCTTCTAACTTAATAAAGCCTTCAACATACATACCAAATGGGAATAGACTTTCAATTAAATCTTTGTTTTCTTGTGTTAATGTATAAGTAACTTTAATCTTACAAGTTTCCCTACCTTGTACTCTAATTGTAGTTCCACTTAATTCTCCACCACTAATAACTTCTACATTGAATTCATCAGTTAATAATTGTGGTCTTTCAGCCACGAATTCTTCATTTGATACTGCAACACTTTCAGTCATTCCGACTAATGAAATATTATATTTAACAGGTTGTAATGAAAGGTTAACTAAATTAAATTCCATTTCATAAATACCAAGTCTGTTTGGATCATCTAATAATTCAATCTTTGTTTTATCAATACCATCAACTGTAATATAAGCATCAGTATTAACCGCATTATATAAACTAGCAAGTCCCGCACCTTGTTTTCTTGGAGAATATGGGTTGCCATCTTCATTTAAAATAATACCTGCAGTAGACATCAATAATTGATTAGCCATTACAGAAATTTCCTTAGTAGTTAAATCAGGATATTCCTCTTTTAAATATTGTCTAATTAAAACCACAATACCACAAAGGTTTGGTGTAGCCATTGAAGTACCACTAATTTCATCATAACCGCCACCAGGAACTGATGAAGTAATATTACCACCATGAGCTGTAATTTCTGGTTTAATTCCAAGGGAAGGAGTTGGTCCCCAACTTGAGAAATCTGACATAAATGGACCAGCTTGATACTTCATACTAAATTCTAATGTTCCTGATTTAGATGATGATAAAATACTACCCAAATCTTTAGAAATTGAAATAGTAGGAATATGATCTGATTTACCCATTGACATTAGGATTTCGCCCTCGATGTTGTTATATATAATACATGCAACAGCACCAGCATCTTTAGCAATTCTTGCTTTTTCTTCAAATGTGTTATCACCACGTTTAACTAAAGCAATCTTACCAGATAAATCACCTAGGTTCATATAGTTTACTTCTAAACCAACACCAGGGATTGTAACATATTCTAAAGTAAAGGTTTCATCTTCACTCTTACCAAGCGAAGCATATAATTCTTTATAAAAATCATTAGGTTTACCAGTAATAGCATTTGATTCAGAATAAAATACTACAGTACTATCATTACCGATCATATATCTACTCTTAGTTCCACTAATAGAAGCAACAGATAATGCTGCTTCATATGTAGAAGGTGAGCCAACTGTACCTGAATCAGGATTAGTTACTTTATTAGTATTACCTTGTTCACCACCATAAGCTGAACTATAGCTATTACTTGCAGCAGTTATTAAACTTATACCACTTTCATTGATTCTATCGTATACTTCATTAATTTGTACTTCATCAACTTCTCTTGCAAAACCACAAGATTGACCAAGTGACATATTAATAGCATCAACACCAAGTAAAACGGCATCTTCTAATGCTGCTAGAATATCTTCAGTATCACCACCAGCATCTAAATCTGGGAATACTTTTAATAAAACAAGTTGTGTATCAACAGCAATACCAGTAATGTAATTATCTTTACCACCAATAATACCAGCTACGTGTGTTCCATGATTTGAATCATATGGGAATACATCGTAGTCTTTATCAGCATAATCATAAACAAATGGAATTTTTGAATTATAATAAACATCAGTAGTTTTTAACTTCGAAGTTCCTCTATAAAAACCATTTGCTGCATTTGTACTAGATAATACCTTTTCCACATCTTCATATGTGATTAATACATTATCTAATTCATGTTGGAAAACAGTATGACTACAGTCAAAACCAGAATCTAATACGGCAACTGCAGTACCTTTTCCCGTATAACTAACACTATCAGATTTATAAATACCTGTTTCATATATATCTACATCATTAACAATAGCTGAGGCATCTTTAGAAGCTTCACTATCACTTTTTGGTAAATTATAAGTATCAGATAAAATAACAGAAGAAACATTACTCATTTTACTAATTAATTTAAAATTAGCATAAGTTGTTCTAACAGCTACCGCATTCATAATAGTGCTATAGGTATTTTCTACTTCTTTAATTAAACCTTTTTGTAATAATTCAGCAATTATACTAGCTTGTTCTTGTTTAATTTTAGATGTTTCAGTAACACCTTGAACAGACTTTGCATATTCAGATACTGATGAAATCGTATTTGAATATTTTTTATTATAAGTTTCAATTAAAGGAGCATTTTTTAAATTAATTACGATGACAACTTCATCGCTATCTAAATATCCTTTGTTTTCTATTAAGTGTTCTTTCTTAATTTGTGAAAGTTTTTGATCTTGTGTAAGTTCTAAATCAGTTCTAAAAATTTGTAGTTGTTCACTAGTATCAACGATATCATTTTCTTTTTCTGATTCAGTACAAGCACAACATGCAAATAACCCTAATAGAAAAACAAATATGGTTATTAGTTTGTTTTTCACTTTAATTCTCCTTTTTCTTAATTAAGCCATAAATAGATTAATAACATTGCTATTCCAAAGCATAATATTACACCAAATAAGATTGGTAAAAATCTTTGAAAAGCCGCTTTAATCAATGCAAATCTTTCTTTATTGTTTAGGGTAATTTTTTTAGGACGTCTATTTTTTAGATGTTCAACATCCATATTGTAAATAGTATGTCCATCATCATTATAAATTTGTTTTTCTTTATTTTTCATTTTCTTCTTCTTTAGCATTCATCATATCCAAATATTCTTGGTCATATTTTTCTAAGTTATCCATTACTTCTTTGTTATATAGATGACATGCGACAAAATGATTATCTAAAGCCTCAATATATTCAGGCTCTATAAATTTACATACATTCATACATTCCTTACATCTTGTATGGAATTTACATCCAAGCGGTGGATTAGCAGGAGATGGAATATCACCTGTTAAAATTATTCTATTCATTTTTACATCAGGATCAGGAACTGGTACGGCAGAAAATAATGCTTTTGTATATGGATGTAAAGGATTAATGAATATCTCATCAGTGTCACCATGCTCCATAACATTACCTAAATACATTACCATGATTTCCTCAGTTATATATTTAACAACGGATAAATCGTGTGATATAAAAACATACGTTAAGTTATCATTGATTTGTAATTCTTTTAATAAGTTAATAATTTGTGCTTGAATAGAAACGTCTAGTGCACTAACAGGTTCATCACAAATAACTAGTTTTGGTTGAACCGCAAGTGCTCTTGCAATACAAATTCTTTGACGTTGGCCACCACTAAATTCATGTGGATAACGATCATAATAATGAGGTTGTAATCCACATTTTTGCATAATATCTAATACATATTCTGTAACTTTTTCTTTAGGAACAATCTTGTGTACTTTAACAGCTTCAGAAATTAAATTCCCAATTGTCATTCTAGGTGGTAAACTTGAATATGGATCTTGAAAAATTAGCTGCATAGATGTTCTTAATTTTCTCATTCTTCTTTTTGAAAGTTTAGTTATTTCTTTACCTTCAAAAAATACTTGACCACCATCTGCATCATATAGTTTTAGAATAGTTCTACCAAGTGTTGTTTTACCACATCCGGATTCCCCAACAACACCAATTGTAGTTCCTTTTTTAAGTTTAAAACTAACATTATCAACTGCTTTTAAAAATTTAATTGGTTTCCCAAAGAAATTCTTTTCAATTGGAAAATATTTTTTTAAGTTTCTAACCTCAAGAATAGTATCATTTTGGAAATTAGTTTCGTTTTTTACATCATTCATAAACTATTCCTCACTTCCTTCATATAAGTAACAAGATACATAATGAGTATCTGAAACTTTAATTTCTTTTGGATATTTACCATTACATTTTTCACAACATTTATTACAGCGACCTTTAAAATAACAATTATCTGGTAAATTGATAGGATTAGGAACTTGACCAGGAATTGAATATAAAGGTTTTTGAGAACTAGATGTGATTAATGGTTTACTCTTTTGTAAGCCAATTGTATAAGGATGTAGTGGATTATGGAAGATTTCTTGTGCAGTACCTTTTTCAATAACTTTTCCTGCATACATTACAACAACATAATCTGCCATTTCCGCAATAACACCTAAATCATGTGTTATTAACATAATAGAACATTGTTCTTTCTTTTGAATGTCTTTTAATAATTCTAAAATTTGTGCTTGTATTGTTACATCTAAAGCCGTAGTTGGTTCATCTGCAATAATTAATTTTGGATTACCAGCTAAAGCCATAGCGATCATTACTCTTTGTCTCATCCCACCAGATAATTCATGAGGATAAGATTTATATACATGTTCAGGCATTGAAATACCAACTTTATTTAACATTTCAATACTGTGAGCTTTTGCTTCTTCTTTTGTAACACCAGGTTTGTGTACAAAAGATACTTCATCTAGTTGATATCCAATTGTAAAGACTGGATTTAAACTAGTCATTGGTTCTTGGAAAATCATTGTTATATCTTTTCCACGAATATTATACATTTCTTGTGTAGGCATTTTTGCAATATTATAGCCTAGTTTTTGATTTACATTATTTGTTTGTAAACTATCTGAATTGAATCTAATTTCACCTTCAATGATTTGACCTTGTGGAGCTTGTACTAGTTGCATAATTGATAAAGAAGTCACAGATTTACCACAACCAGACTCACCAACAACACCTACAATTTTATTTTTAGGAATTTCAAATGAAACACCATTTACACTCATAACAGTACCATTATCAGTAAAGAAGACAGTTTTTAAATTATCAATCTCAATTAAATTATTACTATCTTTCATAGGTACTATATATTCATCTTGATTTGCTTTTCTTTTCTTAAGAGATTCATAATACTTCATTTGTTTAATATTATATTTAATAATCTCTCTACTTTCTTTGATAGAAATATAATGTTTATTTTTACTAGCCATATTATCACCTACTTCTTAGCCTTAGGATCCATTGCATCTCTTAAACCATCGCCAACAAAGTTAAAGCCTAATACAGCAATAACAATCATAACCCCAGCAGGAAGCCACATGTTAGCATGATATTTTAATACTTGTGGATCATTAGATGTAGCAATCATAGTTCCCCAAGCAGCTTGTGGAGGTTGTACACCTAAACCTAAGTAACTTAAAGTTGATTCATATAAAATTACGCTACCTAAACCAAGTGTCATTGATACGATTAATTGTGGCATTACATTTGGAATTAAATGAACAAAAATTCTACGCCAAGTAGGTAAACCCATTACCTCAGTTGCAACAATAAATTCCTGTTCACGTAATGATAAGATTTGTCCTCTTACCATTCTAGCAATTCCGCTCCAACTAAATATCGTAATAATAACCATTAAAACATATATACGTTGATTAGATTCTAAGTTCCATGAATCAATTAACGCCGAAGCAATAAGTAGAATTGGTAATGTTGGGATACAGTTAAAAATATCAACAATACGCATAATTAATTGATCAACCCAACCACCGAAGTATCCAGCAATACCTCCTAGGAAAATACCAATAATTGTTTCTAATATAACAACAATAAAACCAATTGTAAGGGAAATTCTACCACCATACATAATTCTAACAAATACATCATATCCATCTGCATCAGTTCCAAGTAAATGATCTTTACTAGGACTAGCTAGTGAATTAAGGGAAGATGAATGTTCTAGTACTTGTGTAATGATAATCTCATTACCAAATTCATCAATAACCTTATGTTCTAGTATTGTAGTTTTAACAACTTCTTTTTTGTCTTGTTCAGTCTCACCCCATTTTTGATAAATAACAGGGCCTAAAAATGAGAATAAGAATAAGAAAACAATCATAATTAAACCAATTAAAGATAATTTAGATCTAAAGAATCTTCTCATGATTAATCTAAAAGGACTCATTTCTTTAAATGTTTCTTTTTCAATTACTTCTACTTCTTGATCAACAGTAGGTTCTTTTTTCATATCTTCCATCTTATTCACCTACTTTCCTAACTTAACTCGAGGGTCTACAACAGAGTACATAATATCTGAAAGTAGAGTGCCAATAACAGTTAAAATTGCTAAAAACATATTGTATCCCATTACAAATGGAATATCGCCTTCTCTTAATGCTTGATAAGCAAGACGACCGATACCATCAATACCAAATACTTGTTCTGTAATCATCATACCACCAAATAATGATGGTAAAATACCAGCAAGCATTGTTACAAGAGGAATCATAGTATTTCTAAATGCATGTTTATAAATAACTGTTTTTTCAGATAAACCTTTTGCTCTTGCAGTTCTAATATAATCTGCATTTAATACTTCTAACATATTTGTTCTTGTATATCTCATTAAACCACCAATTGATAAGAACACACTTACTAATATTGGTAAGAATAAATGATGTACAATATCTATAAATTTTTCCAAGGAACCCGCAAATGAATCTTCATAATTGGCAGTTGCGGATAATAATCCATTAGGTGGGAAAAGTCCCAGATCTACTGATAATACTTTAATCACTATCGCCGCAAAGAAATATGTTGGAAGTGATATACCAATCATTGTAAATACTGTTACTACATAATCCCTTATCGAGTATTGATGAGTTGCACTACCAATACCCAGTGGTATTGCAATTACAAATTGTAGTATAGTTGCTACAATTGCAATGGCAAACGATATCCACATATTTTCACTAATAACTTGTTCTACTGGTTTTTCATATTTAAATGATGTACCTAAATCCCCTTTTGCAAGGTTACCTATCCATTTTAAGTAACCTCCCACAATTCCCTCAAAAGAATTGTCTCCAATTCCATATAATGCTTTAAATCGATCTATGTCTTCTTGATTAATAGCACCGCTTTGTAGTTGACTAGCATATTTATTATCAACGTAATCATTAGGCATAAGTCGTACCATGGTATAAATGATAATTGAAACACCTAATAAAATTACGACCGAAATTGCTATTCTCTTAATAATATATTTAAGCATTTTCCCATCTCCTTATGATTAGAAATAAATCATAAGGAAATGATTTATTTCTAAATACTATTTTTCTTGATTTAATGATACTTCATGAAGATCGCTTGTTAATCCTTTAAATGGAGAAAGTTCACTTTCTGGAGTAAATGTAGAAACGTCAATCTTATTTGTATTATAAGCATATAAGTCGTCTCTTTGATATGTTGGTAATTCAACAGCTAATTGCATTACTAAATCTAATGCTTCTTCGTAAATATCTTTACGTTCTTCTGTATCAGTTGTTTCTCTTGCTTCATCAATTAAATCAGATAAATCACAAATAATGCCATATTCTTCTTTGTAGATTGAATCAGAATTTCGTTTGATTTGTTTGTAACCCCAGTTAAGAGTTGAAGTTGCTTGAGAATCCATATGATAAACTTGATACATATCTGGATCAATTGTTGAACCCCATGCAGCAGCCCATACTGTTAATGATCCACTTGCTAATTTACTTAATGCGTTGGCATCAGTTGTTACTCTGATTTTGAAACCGCATTTATTTAATAATTCTGAAGCACCAAGCATTGCAGACCAAGCAGGGTGATCTTGTTCAGAACCAGCTACAGTAAATACGTAATCTAATTTATAAGTTTGACCACCAATTGTAGCTTGATAAATTCCTTCATTGTTTAATTTATAATCATGTTTAGCATTTTCTACTAAACCAGTAATAAATTCAATTTGTTCTTCTTCTGTAAATGTTTGACCAGCAGTTTTACCTTTTTCTAAAACAAAGTCCTTATAATCAGGATTTACATAATCTAAATTAGCTGGAATCTTACCACCAATATATGGATAATAAGGTACTTGTCCTGATGGACTATTTTTAGGATATGCCCAACTTGATAATGACATTGGACGATAAATTGCAGAGGCAGTTGTTTGATAGTAATCAACACAAAGTTGAGTATTTATTGCATGCATAATTGCTTGTCTTACTTGGATTGTAGGAACTTTACCAGCATTAACACCGATATAACCATAACCAGATGTTCTAATTGATTTGTTACCAATACCATCTTTTGCTTTAGCATTTAACTCTTGAATTGTTTCAGGTTTTGCATTAGGTTCAACAAAGTCTACACTTCCTGTATATAATGCATCTAACATTCTGTTTGATGATACAACTTGGAAACGAACTTTTTTAATAGTTGCAGGACCCATAATGTAGTATGGATTTCTTTCAAAATAAATAACACCTAAATCATAGAAGTCACCAGCTTTAATATCAGTGATTCCACCTTCAGATTTACTAGCAGCATATGCACCGGCACCAACTGGAACACCAATCTTATCTGGACTCTTAACATATGTATTCATAAATGTTTGAGAAGCATATTCAACACCAAAATGACTTTCATAGTCAAATTTAGCGATTTCTTCAGGACTAGAATAATAATACATTGGAGCTACAGTAAACGCGAAGTTCCAAATCGCTTTTGGGTCAACTTCATTAATAGTAATGCTTAATACTTCATTACTTGTTGATAATACATTACCATTTTCATCATATTGACAAGCCTCATATGTTTTACCATTTACAACTACTTGTTTATCTTTATTAGCAAATTTAATACCAGAAATATTTGGGTATTTTAAAGTTGCATCACTAAAATCTTTTTCCATTTCTTGATTAACAATAAAATCAAATAAAGTTGTGGATGTTACCCATTGAGATACGATAACATCTAATTGACTAGGCATAAAGTGAGAATAAACAATATCAATTGCAGATTCTTTTGTTAAACCCTCAACTGTAACTTTCCATTCTCCAGTACCAGTCTTTTTATCCCATGTAAAAAATCCTTCATTACATAAAAAAGCTTCAATATCACTCTTTAATGGTTTGACAATTGTGCCATCTTCTTTTTCAAAAACCATATCTTGATAAGAATTTAAAGAGTTATTATAATCTGTATTTAATTCTTCTCTAAAGAATTTCATAGCATTCTTATAATCTTCAACAACAAATTGATAATAATCATTTCCATCTGCTTTTTGTTGAGCTGCGTATTCAATTAATAAATTTAAGAAATTATCAGCATTACCTAAAGAAGTGTTTTGATCTTTGATATCGTCTTTTGCAGTAATTAACGCATCTATTCTAGATTTAGCAGCATCTTCATATTTTTGTCTAAAAGCTTCTTGTTCTTTTTCAGTAGAAGCTTGTGTACGATATTCTTTTAAACCAACAATGTCAGTTGAATAAATTGTACTAGAACCTGAGTAAACAGGATCTAAGTAAACATATAAGTTAAATAGTACGTCTTTGATTGTTAAATAAGAACCATTTGAAAATCTTACATTATTTTTTAAAACAAAATAATATGTTGTAAAATCTTCTGTAGGAACAATTTGTAAATCTTCAGTAACTACCGCTTCATTGGGACCATATGTCCATTTACCATCTTTATCGTTACCTAACATACTAATTTGTGTCATACCAACAACACTTGAATCTGTTGCTGATGTAGAAAAGAATGGGTTAAATACTTTATCAACTTCTAATGTTGAAAATACTAATGCATCATTTTCGTTATCATAATATACTTTTTCAGGATCTTTGTTTAATAGTATAACCGCAACTACTGCTACTGCTGCTACTAATACTACAGCAGATCCAATAAATATTAATTTTTTTACTAAACCTTTTTTCATTTCTATTCTCCTTTACTAATTTCTACTAGATTGTTATTTAATACAGAATTATCATTTATACTGATATATTCTTGTTGAAAAATAATTAAATTTTCTTCATCAAAAGCTTCTGGTAATTCTACAATTGTAAGTTTTGATGAAATGTTGATATTTTCAACTGTTGATGTCTTCACGCTTATTGCAAGTGGTGATACAAAAATAGTTGAAGCTCTTCTTGGTCTAACCGAAATTTTAATTTCTACATTCTCAAAAGATACATTAGAAATTCTTGAGTTTTCCATTTTACCAAATAAGCTAATATATGCAGCATAACTATTTTCATCTAAATGATTAGCCTCAGTGTCTTGTGCATATAAAAGTTTCTTATGAACTACAAAATTACTTACTTTAAATCCTCTACCTTCGAAAGTCATATTTACATAATCACCAAAATCAATTTCAGCATTTTCCAAATCGATATCATTTAAAAGATAGATATTTTCTTGATCTTCAACAGCTTCAATAAATTCATCTTTTGTTGAAACTAAAGCAAATTCGCCTTCAATATAATCAACGTAAACATCGATTGCAAGACTTTCATTTCCACCAGGATGTTTAAAAGAAAAATCCCAATCATTTCTATTGACATCCATATATCTAAATGGAGTATAGCCATCTCTTTTATCGGCAAAATTTCTTTTATCATTAAATTCTTCGCCTTCTGAGACATTGTAACTATTGATTACAACTTTATTGTTATTCTCATCAAAATAACAAACATTGTATGTGTAGACAATATTCTTTTTCCATTTAGCATATAGTGTTACGCCCGAATCAGTAATTGTATCTGTTTCAAAATTCCACTTATTGATAAATTCAGCTTCTGTATACCAACCTTCTAAAGTATAACCTGGATTAACAATAGTATCGTCATTTACTAATGCCTCAGGACTATAGATTAATTTTTTATCATCCTCATCATATTGATAATATTGTTTAATTGGTAAAGTACAATTTTGAAATACGCCACCATTTAATACATAAGTTACTTTAATGCCTTTAGGTTCATCATTTTGTTTACCACATGAACTAACAAAACATAAAAATAACATTACTATTACTACTAATAAACTTTTTCTTTTCATCATTTTGACCTCCAAAAAGTTTAGAGTACAGACTCTCCATTATATACTTCTTATTATACTACTTTTTTAAGTGGTAGTCTATACATTTCACTTAAATTTCAGTTGAAAACGCTTTTTTATGTAAAATAAAAAAAAGCTAAATCGAAAAAAGTCGATTTAGCCTAGATTTTTTATAATTCAATTGTTAAATTTTTTGTTATTTTTTTAAGCTTTTTTTGGGGTTTTTCTTGGTAAGAAAACTTCAAAATATCATCAATATACAACTTAGATATAATCACTTTATTATGTTTTCTAACCTCTTGATAAGTTAATTTTCCACTGAGTAATGATTTAATTAGCATTAATACATCGTTATAAAGTACAATAGGATCTTGATTTTGATAACCTGTTCGATCAAATAATAATAAATCATTAATCGTTTTGTTATAGTAAAACTTATAGGAAACATAAGTATTTAGTATTCTAATTTCTAAATATACATCATTAAAGGTTAATACACCTTGATAATTTTTACCAAAATATATCTTTCGATCGATAGTTTTTATATTAGTAATTTCAGTTAATTTTAAAGTTAAATCATTATTTATTAAATTTTCTAATAATAAATAATAATTATTTTTACAATCATAATAATGTTTTAAATTCTTTTTATGAATAATAATTTTAACAATTGATAAAGATATTGGAACAATTAATAATACAATTATAAAGATTATTGATTCGTTGTTTTTAAAATAGAAATTATTATAAAGTTTAAAAAATAACAAAACCAATATAACCCAACTTAATACAATCCAATAGTAATATCTAATTATCTTGTTCATAGTTTTTTAGTTCAACTGCAATTAATGCTGCAAGTTTACAGTTACTATAAACTAGTTGTTTATTTGCGTTTAAACTTTCACCTTTTGTAAGTTCATTAATTTTACTTAAAAGATATGGTGTAACCTTTTTACCTTTAATATTTTGTTCTTCCATTTCTTTGATTGCATTAGAAATAGTTTCATCTATTTCTTTTTTATTTAACGAATATTTCCCATCAATTGGATTGGTAATTAAAATTCCTTGGGTAATATTTAAGTTTTTTTTAGTCTTTAATACCTTGGCAATCTCTAACGGTGAATCCATTCTAATAGGGATTTCGATACCACTTTCTTTTGTAAAGAAAGCAGGTAATTCATTAGTTTGATAACCAACTACTAATACACCTTTTGTTTCCAAATACTCTAATGTCTTTTCTAAATCCAGAATAGATTTAGCACCAGCACATACTACACATACATCAGTTGTTGCTAACTCTTCTAAGTCGGCAGAGATATCCCAAGACTGTTCGACACCCCTATGAACTCCACCAATTCCACCCGTTGCAAAAAGTGCAATATTAGCCATTTTAGCAATCATCATTGTAGCAGCAACAGTTGTAGCGCCTGACAATTTATTTGCAATTACGTAAGCAAAATCTCTCCTAGAAACCTTTAAAACTTCTTTACTAGTTGCTAGATATTCAAGTTGTTCCTCAGTTACACCTACTATAATTTCACCATTAATGATTGCAACGGTTGCAGGAACAGCACCATTATCTCTTACAATTTGCTCACATTTTTTTGCAACTTCTAAGTTCGCAGGATATGGCATTCCATGAGAAATTATCGTAGATTCTAATGCTACAATTGGTAAATTATGTTCTAACGCATGTAAAACTTCGCTATTGTATTTTATCTTATTCATTACCAGACCAAACCCATTTAGTTAAATCAATAGTGTCTGGTTGTAAAGTAACAGTTACAGTTTTACTAAATGAGTAACTACCTTTAGTAACATCTAATTTAATTGTTACATCAGTTGGTACGCTTACTGCTTTGGCATAATATAAACCATTTCCACCAACTTCAAATAATTCCTCTAAATTAGAAACTGTCCATTTAACATCAGCATCTCTTAAATATTTGATTGCATATAATTCAACTGCAACATAAGTTAAGAATTCATTATAACGATCAGTTCTTAACATATAACTTGGACACTCTTTACCAGCTGTGTCATAGTGACGAATTACATTTTCAAAACCAAGATTATAATTATACATTAAATTCGCAACAAGTTTTGAATCATGTCTCATCGCACCATCGTAATTACCATCATTATTGATACACATTTCGATACCAATACTATTAGAGTTTTTATATGGTAAATGTTTACCATAGTCCCCACCTGCATGCCAACAATAAACAGTATCCGCAAAAGATTGATAAATTTGTCCTTCATCTACTTGGTAGTTCCAAGAAGCTTCACGATAAGTTCTATCACCATGAGCTTGATCATATTGAATTTTAGCTAATAATTCAGCATCATTACCTTCAAGTGGCATACCAGATTCATGAACAACAATCCATAAAATATTTTCTTCATTTGGAATGACATATGATTGATATGCAGCTTGCTTTTCAGCTTCACTTGCGTCTAAACTCCAACCATAATAAGGAGCCATATGATTATAGAATGCATCCAAACTAGATGTTCCAGATTTACCAACTATTGTTGTTCCTAAAGTTGCATCTAATTCAGGATGATAATTATTCCATGCAGCACTTAAACCAGTTTCATTATATACATCAATAAAATATTTATTGTTAATCGTTAAAGCTTTTCCACTTAATAAATTTAATACACCACCTGTATTTACTTTAACTTGGTGATGTAAGAAATAGTCATTATCTTCACCATATTGTTTCCATAAATAATTGTGATGAGCAGTAATTTCTGTTGGCATAATATATGTTAAGAATTCATTCAAAAATCCTTCTTCAGTATTGCCGCCAACATTTTCAACTTTAAACTCTTTTGTAACAGTTAAAGTATCATAAGTGATTCTTGCTTTTATTACATCATCAACATACTCAATAGGTCTAACAGCTACACCTTCATGAGTCATTAAAATTTTACTACCACCAAGCCAAATTATCTTTGATGGATACTTTTCATGAGCTGTTGGAAGTGAATCGATTTCACCTCTTAAAAATAATTGTAATTTTTCATTAGCCCAATCACCAATTAAATCAACAAAAACAGAGTTATTATGACGTTGAACTATAACCTTTTTATAGAATACTTTTGCAACATTATCTTCAGTATTTGTTACAGTAATTCTAACAACAGCATTTTTATCTTCATAGTCTTTTGTAACAACACCTTCAGAAGTAATAACTTCAGGATTTAATGATTCATAAGATACACTATAAGTTCTCCAAGAATCTGTCTTTAAATTTACATTACCAGAAAGTGATGATTTTAAAACACTAGCAATATTAATATAAGCTAAAACATATTTGTCACTTTTATTGCAAACTACCTTAACTGAGAAATCTTTAGATTTTGTTTCTCCATTTAGTGTTACTTTGGCAGTTAAAGTTATTTGAGTTTCTCTTGTTAAAACTTCTGGTTGCATATAATAATAACCAGCAGCATCTAATAATTCAGGATTACTAGATTCCCAAGTAATAGTAGCTTCTCCTTTTTCATCAGTAGAAGGCAAAGTAATAGAACTAGAAACTTCAGTAGGAATTGATATTGCATTTAATACATCATCAATTGAACTCTTACCATTTTTATCACCACAAGCAGCAAGGCTTAATACTAATACAAATGATAAAACATATAATAATATTTTTTTCATAAAGATTGTTCCTTTCTTCTTATTCAATTAATTATAACATAATATTTCAAATATTGCTATATTTTTTGCTCAATTACTATTTTTTTCTAAAAATAAAAAAGTCCTTTTAAGGACTTTTTTTATGCTCTTAAAGTAGCTTTATATTTTGATTCAGCCATTTCTAAGATTTTATTTACCTTAGAACTAATAACTTCATCAGTTAAATTATCATCACTTTCAAAATAAATTGAAATAGCTACACTCTTCTTAGAACCTAATTGAACAGATTCATATAAGTCAAAAACTTCAACTTTAGAAATACAATCTTTTGATGTTCTTTGAATAGCTTCAATTAAATCACCAACCGGTACATCCTTTTCCATAACTAAAGCTAAATCTCTAACAACTGTAGGTTTTTTAACTAAACTTTGGAACTTAGTAATAGTTGATTTGCTATTTAAAATCTTTGTTAAAACAATTTCAAATACATATGTATCTTGTAAATCTAAATCATGTTGACATGCAGGATGTAATGCTGAAATATAACCAACAACTTCATTTTGGAATTTAATTTCTGCACATCTACCTGGATGTAAATCTTTATCCACATTTGTCATTTTTTGATATTTAACTTGAATACCTAAATGATCTACTAAATTTTCAATTATACCCTTAACTAAATAGAAGTCAACAGTTTCTCTTCCGCCTTGCCAGTTATTTCCATTAAATTTACCACTAAATAAACCTGATAATACAACTTCTTCTTTAGTAGAATCTTGTTCTTTATAGTATCTTGAACCAATTTCAAATAGCGCAAGATCTGTTAATTTACGAGCCGAATTATAACAAGCAACATCTAAAATAGAAGGAATTAAACCTTTTCTTAAAACGCTTCTTTCTTCGCTCATTGGATGCATTAATTCAATTTCTTCTTGATTTGGTTTATGTAATGTTGTAAATCTTTGATTATAATCTTTACTAACAAGTGCATATGTAACAACTTCATTTAAACCTAAAGTGCTAAGAGTAGTTCTAATTAAATTTATTCTTTTTTGTGCAACTGTTAATTCACCAACATGTTGCATCGCAGGTAAAGTCATTTTCAAATTATCATACCCATGCATACGTGCAAGTTCTTCAATTAAATCTGCTTTGATTGAAATATCCATTCTACGATTAGGGACTATAACATTATAGTTATTTTCTTCAAATTCATCTAAACCAAAACCAAGGTTAGTTAAAATTCTTTCAAAAGTTTCTTTTTCGATTTCAATTCCTAAATATTTCTTAACATCTTGAAGAGATAATTCGATTACCTTATCGTCAATTTTTTCAACACCTTCATGAACTACATCTTTTAATACTGTACCATCAGCATAACGTTGTAATAAATATGCTGCATAGTTTAGTGCATCCACAGTTTGATTTAAATCAACACCACGTTCAAATCGAACACTAGATTCACTTCTTAAACCAAGTCTTGCTGAAGTTTTTCTAACAGATAGAAGATTAAATACAGCAGCTTCTAAAACAATGTTTTTTGTATCGTTTGTAACTTCAGTATTACTACATCCCATCACACCACCAATACAGCCAATTTCTTGACCATTTGTAATTACTACATCAGTTGGTTGAAGAGTTCTTTCAATATCATCTAAAGTAACAATCTTTTCGTTTTCAAAAGCATTTCTTACAACAATAGAATTTCCAAGTTTGTCTTGATCAAAGGCATGTAAAGGTTGACCAAATAATACTAAAATATAATTAGTAATATCCACAACGTTATTAATACATCTAATACCACTAGCCATTAATCTAGTTTTAATAAATTCTGGACTTTCCTTAATTGTTACATTTTTAATAACTCTTGCATTATAACTTAGACAATTAGGAGTATCAATTTTAACACTTACTTCTTCACTTGTTTTCTTATTTGATTCTACAAGGTTAGAATTTTCTTTATAAACTTCTGTGCCATAATATGCTGCTACATCATTTGCAACACCATACATACTTAATAAATCCATTCTATTAGGTGTTAAACCAAGTTCAATAATATCATCATCTAATCCTAAATATTCAAGTGCATTAACACCAAGAGGTGCATCCTCACTTAAAACATAGATACCATTCTTGTATTCTTCAGGAATATATTTTGAATCCAAATTAACTTCTTGTAGTGAACAAATCATACCATTAGATTCTACTCCACGAATAACACCTTTTTTAATAGTACCACCTGGTAAAACTGCACCAGGTAATGCAAGCATAACTTTTTGTCCTGCTTTGACATTAGGTGCACCACATACTACTTGTAATACATCACTTCCTGTATCTACTTTAGTAATATGTAAATGATCTGAATCTGGGTGATCAACACATTCAAGAACTTTAGCAACAATAATGTTAGTGCCTTCAGTTAATTTAGACAATGCATCAATTTCAACGATGTGTGCATTAAAATCGCTTGTTAGTTGTTCATAAGATACATCTTTAATATCTACTAATTCTTTTAACCATTTATAAGATACTCTCATATTATTCTCCTTTCTTGAATTGATTTAAAAATCTAATATCATCTGTATAGAAGTTTCTAATATCATCAATACCATAACGTAACATTGTAACACGTTCAACACCGATACCGAACGCAAAACCTCTCATTTTAGTTGAATCATATCCTGCCATTTCAAGGACATTTGGATGTACCATACCAGCACCTAGGATTTCAATCCAACCTGATTTTTTACAAATAGGACAGCCTTTTCCACCACATTTAAAACAGCTTACATCTACTTCTACACTAGGTTCTGTAAATGGGAAGAATGAAGGACGGAATCTAATTTTACGATCACTACCAAACATTTTTTCTACAACCAATTGTAGTGTACCCTTTAAGTCTGATAAAGTAATATTTTCATCTACAACTAAACCTTCAATTTGCATAAATTGATGACTATGTGTTGCATCATCATCATCTCTTCTATAAACTCTACCAGGACAAACAATTTTAATTGGTTTGCCTTTTGCTTCTAATAAAGTTCTAACTTGAACTGAAGATGTTTGTGTTCTTAGAAGTGTATCTTCAGTAATATAGAATGAATCTTGCATATCACGAGCAGGATGACCTACAGGTACATTTAACATTTCAAAATTATATTTATCAATTTCTACTTCTGGTCCTTCTGCAACATTATAACCCATTCCTAAGAAAATACTATTCAATTCATTAATAACTTTATTTAATGGATGAATAGAGCCTGTTTGTAATACTTTCCCAGGCATTGTTACATCAATAGTTTCATTTCTTAGTTTTTCTAAAATCTTTTCTTGTTCAATTTCAGTTCTTCTTAAAGAAATTAACTCTTCAATTTTTGTTTTAAAAGCATTAACTTTTTGTCCAAGTTCTTTCTTTTCTTCAATCGAAAGAGTAGCCATTTGTTTCATAATATCATTTAATGGGCTTTTCTTTCCTAGATAATATGCTTTCTTTTCATTAAGTTCATTTTGGTTACTACATGCTTTTATTTCTTCTTGAGCACTTTGTAACATCATTTCTAAATCTGCCATTTTATCCTCCTAATAAATAAAAAACGTCCTTTATACAAAGGACGAATAGTTCGTGGTACCACCTTATTTTAAAAGAAAATATATATATAATTTCTTTCCTCAAAACTTTTAACGCAAGTCACACGTGCTTTTTTAGAGCCACTATAAGGGTGAACATAAAACATTTATTTATAAAGAACTTCCAGTCGCGATTCTTTTTCCCTTGCTAAATAAGTCTTTGTTTTACTCTTCCTTTTTAAACGCTTTATTTTATACTTTATTATTATATCAAATCTTGTATTTATTTTGTTGATTTTTGATAATAAACCTCATTAATGACCTTTGTTGCATCGTCTATTGATGTTAAATATTTAACAATTTCATATGCAAAATCAAATGTTGCACCACACGCTTTGGCTGTTATTATATTATTTATAGTAAGAGCATTTACATTTTTATAAATACCTAAAAAGTCATCACTTTCACAACCTGGAAAACATGTATATTCTAAGCCTTTTAAATAACCATATTTACCAAGTATCATTGGTGCAGCACAAATACATGCAACAAGTTTATTGTTTGTCATAAAAAAGTCAACCATTGATTTTGTAATTAGACTATCTAAATGATATCTAAATACAGCTTTTCCACCTGGAATCACTAAAAAATCATAATGATTTAAATTGATCTCTTTATATGTTTTATCACAAGTAATGGTAATATTATTACTAGATGTTACTTTTAGTTCTTTTTCTAAACTAACAAGATCAATTATAATACTTTTTCTTCTTAATATATCTACAGTAATAATAGCTTCAGATTCTTCAAAGCCATTTGCGAATAACATTAATCCTTTAGGCATTTAATCCTCCATGTAAATATTGTCCATATAATAGTTTAATAATATGTTCAAAAATATCAATTCTTTTTACCCAACCATCAGTAAAATATCCAATTGCTCCATCTTTATGTTTGATATTTAAAATACCAAAATATTTTTCCATCGCATCAGATAATTCTAAACCATCTTCAAAGATCGCTTTTTTAATTTCCTTAGGAAGCGTAATTCTTGTACCTCCTGCTTTATAGATATTATTATTTTGATCAATTAAAACACCATAGTTTGTTAAAAATAAATCATCATATAACATTTCAACGCCAGCTTCAAGACCAATTCTTAATCCATCAGTTGGTAAGGCTTTTGCTCTATTAATCGCTCCTTGAATAGTTTCTTCATCAGTTTTTGGTTGATTAGATACTAAAGAATCAACACTAATGGGAATAACTTCTAAACCAAGTGGTTCTAAAATATTTTTAACTGCTTTTACTTTGGCAGTATTTGTTGTACCTAAATAAACTTTTAACATTTTTCCACCTGTACATAATAAATTGGATTACCTTGACTCGAAAATTTATCTTCATATTCTGTAGTTATAATATCTTCTTTGTCTTTATGTAAATCTAATGATAATTCATTAAAATGGTATTTTTGTTCATTAAAAGTAACTAAAGAATATTCAAATAAACCACGGTTATCCGTTTTAAATTCAATAAGAGTAGGTTTTTTAGCAATTGATTCATATATATTTAAGAAGTTAGGAGAAGTTAATCTTCTTTTTGCATGACGTACTTTTGGCCATGGATCACTAAAATTTAAATAGATCTTATCAATACTGTTTTGTTCAAATAATTCATTCAAGTTTGTTGCATCAGCACAAACTAAAACTAAATTGGGTAAATCAATATCTTCTAATTTAACTAAAGCTTGTAGGATAACACTTTCGTATTTTTCAAAACCTATATAATTAATATGTGGATTTCTTTTTGCATGTTCAATAATAAATTTACCCTTACCCATTCCAATTTCTAAGTGAATTGGTTGTTTTTTTGTAAACAGTTTATCTACATCTAGTAATTCTTTAGGATGTAGAATAATATTATCATATTTTAAAATTCTTTCATGTGCATTACGTACATTTCTTCTACGCATATTATTTACCTAATTCATAAATTGCATCACAATAAATTGCGATAGCTTGAATAAATTTATCTAAATCAATACATTCGTCTACCATATGAGCAACACTAGGTTTGCCAACTTCTTCCATACCAAAAGCAACACCTTGTTTTAATGCTCTAGCATATGTTCCACCACCAATACACATTGGCTTATTAGTTGTATCGCTTGTGTATTTTACATACGAGTTATATAAAGTCTTAACTAAATTACTTTCAATGTCTACATAATGTGGTTCTTTTTGTTCTACTACTTCAAAGCTAATATCATATATATTTAAAATACTAGTTAAAGGAGCTTTAAAGAAATCAAAATCAAAACCAATTGGATATCTAATATCAAAAGTAAACTTTGTTTCTGAATTATTAAAATCTATAATACCAACGTTATTAGTAATAATACCCATTACTTTATGAGTTGTTTTCATTCCAAGTTTACACATATTATAATCTTCGTGAACACAATTAGTGATAAACTTTAATGTTGGATGATTAAAGAATTGATTTAAAAATACTGCTAAATGAGTTCCTGCATTAATGCCTTCTTGTGGACACATGGCATGTGCTGTTTTTCCATTAACGGTATATATATACTCATCATTAATAAAATCAACATCACCACTTAAACCATTTTGTTCTAAGTATTGTTCAAATTCATCAATTAAATTAATTTTGGTAGTAGCCTTCGCTTTACCAATAACAGCATTAAAGATAGATCCACCTTTTAATGTAAATTCACTAGTTGGCAAACCTTTAAAAATCATTCTCATAATCCCTTTTTCACCATTAATTAATGGGAATTCGGCATCAGGTGAAAAACCAATTTCCGGTAGCTTATAATTTTTTTGATAGTGTTCTAAACCACGCCAACCTGTTTCTTCATCAGTACCTAAAATCAATTCAACATTTTTACTTAATTTAATACCTTGTTCTTTTAAAATTTTTAATGCGATATATGATGCTACTACTGGGCCTTTATCATCCATTGTACCTCTACCAAACATCACATTATCTTTAATTGTTGCTGAAAATGGTGGATATGTCCATCCTTCATTAGTAGGCACTACATCTAAATGACCAAGTACTGCGATGCTTTCATTAGTACTTCCAGCATATGTAATTCTTCCTGCATAACCCTCATCATTTAAAATTTCAAACCCATCTTTTTTAGCTACACTTAAAAAGAATTCTAAAGCTTCATTAATTCCTTTACCAAATGGTGCACCTTTTGTTGATGTAGAAGGATCTAACACACTATCAATTTTTACAAGTTTTGTTAATAAATCAATAGCTTCATCCCTATATTTATTCGCAAGTTCTAAAAAATTCATAATACTACCTACTTCTTAATATTTTCTAAACTATCTGCAAGTTCACTTGATGAACATTTAATAATATTTCCTGTAATTTGTGTACCTACATTCATTTCTTTTAAAACTTCAAAATTAACTAATTTTTTATTAACTACTTTAACTAAAATTCTGTTTAGTTGTCTTTGAGTTTCAATAATATTATCAAGACCTCCAAAGATTTCAACAGATGCAGAACTATCTACTTTTTTATTTGAAGCTCTTTTATTTCTTTTTATTTGTTTTCTAATAATTTGAATTAGTTTTAAAATGCCAACACCAAGAAGTGCTAGGATAAACATTCCGATAATTATTAATGTAATTAGAACTGGTAAATCTATTTTATTTGATAAAAACATATATATGTCCTCCAATGTTTTTTTATTATTAATATCATCTTATTATAATCTAATTGGCAGCTTTTGTCAAATTGTTTAAGTCAAGAAATATATATATACCGCATATTTATTTAGTGGTGATTTTAATGTCTTTAAAAACTTTACTTAAATATATATTAATCAGTTTAATTCAAGGTTTTACTGAACCATTACCAATAAGCAGTAGTGCTCATATGATAATTGTTTCCAAAGTATTAAAAATTAAAAGTAATGATTTAACCTTAGAAATATTTTTAAATTTTGCTTCAATGTTAGCAATCTTTCTTTTTATATTTACCAAAAGAATGAACTTAAAGTTAACCATTAAAAACTATTCTTTAATAATTAAAATTATTATTGCATCGATTCCTACTATTATTATCGGATTAATATTTAAAAATTATATAGCGAAAATATCTGTAAACTTATTTTTTATTGGTATAACTTTAATAGTAACTTCGATTATGTTATATATATCTTTTAAACTATATGATAAATGTAATATTACATCTATCAACAATATTACTAGTTTAAAGCTTGGCTTTGCACAATCTGTTGCATTAGTACCTGGGATTAGTAGAATGGGTACTATTCTAACTGGTGGCATTTTGTCAAAAATAAATATTAGAACTATTTTAGATTTTTCCTTTTTAATGTATCTAGTCGTAAGTGTTGGTAGTTTTGTTTTATCTGTTCCAAGTATTATAATCATTGATAAAGGTTTATTAGTATACTATTTAATTAGTTTTGTAGTTACTTTTATTACAACTTATTTTAGTATACGATTTTTTTATAACATTATCAGCAAAAAGAGTTTACTGACATTTTCTATTTATACAATTCTTTTAGGATTTATTTTATTATTACTAGGCTAATATACTTATGTTTTTTTAATCACCTTTCATACTATAAAGTGAAAGTGAGGTGCAACAATGGCTTGTTTAGTAAATCAAACTACTAATAATAATACAAATAATTTTAATGGTACAATTTTAGGATTATTAAAAAGAATCGATAAGATGCAAAAAGAAGCAGTTGGATTAGATCAAGCAGGTAGTTGTAATACATGTATTTTCGCTCCTGCATTTAATACTAAACCAATTGCAGTATATACTTGTAATGGTTTATTAACTGTAAATACAACTCCTTTAGCTGAAGCTGAGGCTGTTAATGTATTTAGAGTAGAAAATATTCTAAATGATGAAACAGTTGTTTTAAGACTAATTACGGTGATTGACGATGTATATACTTGTACACTTAATACTATAACTATGAAGATTAGTTGTATTTGTGCAATTCAATGTTTCGATTCTATTAATTGTACTTTATGTAATCAAGTTAATGCCTAAATAAAAAGAGTAATCCATTTTGGATTACTCAATACCTTACTTTTAAAAATGGATGATTTCATCCATTTTTTTATTATTGCTTTCTATTTCTTATTTAAACGGCGAATTCTTGCGAAATATGAACGTTTTGAGTATAAAACCCATAAAAGTACGATCACCACAAAAGAAATCAAAAATATGATTAATGATAAAGAGGCTTTATTTGCTTTAACGTTAATCCACATTTGAAGTACAGCTTCATTTTGTTCATTAAAGTCCTGCATTACTCCACATCTATTTAGTGTTAAAATATCTGGATATTGAGTAGTAAATTGACGTCCAATATAAGAATCATCAATTTCTACATAAATTGCACCATCACTAGATATATATTCACTACTTAAAGTACCTTCAAAGAAATATGTTAAATCCATCATAGAATAAGTTGCTTCTTCTAAATACAATTTAGCTTCCGTCAACTCTTCTTCTAAAGATAATAGTTCATCTAAGTCCTTTTCTTTTTGTTTTGTTTTATAATCGCCACTTAATTCTTTTTCTTTAATTTCTTCTTTTAAAGTATTAATAGCATCAACTAATTCTTCAACATATAATTCGTTAGAGCTTCTGCCATACCATTCATCAATTAGGTTATATATAGCTTCCCCTGCAATACTTGAAGTATATCCAATCTCTTCCATATTTTGGGCTGCAATTTCAGGGTTTGATAAATAATTAATAAACTCTTGAGCTAGTTGTTTATCGGCACCTTTAGGCATAACCCAACCATCGAACCACACGTTACCACCTTCAGTTGGTACTGTATATCTTAGTTCAATATCTTCATCTTCTGCTAAATCAATAGAATATACCGCATCACCACTCCAAGCAAGATTCATGGCGATTTTACCCGTAACAATATCACCCTTACCAGAGTCAACTTCTAATCCATAAATATTTTCTTTTAAACTTCTTAATTCATTAGATGCTTTTAAAATATCTTCATCACTTACACGATTTATTACATCTTGAATTAAAGTATTATATTCTTTTTTAGTGTTATCTACTTTGCTTAATTCATCTTGATTAATTAAAATTTGTGCAACACAATATGAATCTCTAACAGAGTCTTTAATTGATGCTAAACCTTTAAACTCCGGTTTTTTAAAATCATTCCATGATGTTAGTTCATAATCTGTAGTATTACTTACTTCCGACAAAACACTAGGATTGTAAATTACTCCAAGCGTACCCCACATATAACATGCCGCATATTCAGTCCAACCATTTTGTTCAAATAATTTAAGTAAATATGGTGAACAATTTTTAAAATAATTATCTAAATTGTAGTTTTCAAAATCAAATTTTTCCAAACGATCTTCTCTAATCATTTTTTGAATCATGTAATCACTTGGACAACATAAATCATAATCTGTTTTGCCAGTTCTGATTGTATTATACATCGATTCATTTGTTTCATATGTATCATAAACATAATCAATAACTTCACCATAAGTTTCATAATAATATTCAACAAATTGATCCAAAACAGCTTCATCAATATAATCTACACAGTTATATATTTTAATTGTTCTAACACTTTCTTTACTACAACTTGATAAAGTTGAAACTAAAAATAAGCTCAAAAGTACTAATAGATATTTTCTCATACTCTAGTACCTCTTTTCTTCATTGGTTTTTTTCCACTTGTAAAATTAATAATTAATAAAACAATTAAAGTTACCACAACTATAATAGTAGTTAATGCTCTTAAAGTTGGTGGAATTGCTCCTCTTTTACTAGTAACACCATATACATAAGTAGAAAGAGTAACGAAAGAATTATTTCTTGTAAATGCTGTAATAATATAATCATCTAAAGATAATGTAACTGCAAGGATAAATCCAGATAAAATACCCGGCATTATTTGTGGAATAATAATTTTAGTTAAGGCTTTGCTCGGTTTCGCTCCTAAATCAAGAGCGGCTTCATATATGTTATTATCCATTTGTTTAAGTTTTGGTAATATACTTAAAACTACAAAAGGAATAGTCAAAACCACATGACCGATTAATAACGTAATAAAATTAAATTGAATTCCCACAAATACAAATAAAATTGTAAGTGATAAAGCTGTAATGATTTCAGGATTTAGAATAGGAATTTGTCCACCGATTTCATAAGCTTTACGCATTTTTTTACCACTATAATACATCCCGATCGCAGCAAATGTACCTAAAATTGTTGATACCATCGCACTAACAACTGCTACTAATAAAGTGTTCTTAAATGCTTGAACTACAGTTTCACCATCTTCTCCTGTAAATAATTCTTTATATAAATTAAAATTAATATTTTCTCCACTTACTAATTGTCTAAAATCAATATGATCAAATTCAACAAAACTAAAAATTATTAATAATATAATTGGTGCATACATTAATAATAACATTAAATAGATGAATCCTTTAGCAAATATTTTCTTTACCATAATCCACCTCGAACATTATCTTCTTTTTCCATATTTCTTGTTGCAATCATAAATCCCAATATAATTACAAGTAAGATTAATGCAACAAAACTACCTAAATTCCATAATCCTTGATCAAAGTAAAGTTGGATGATATTACCTATTAAAGATATTTGTCTTTCACCCATAACGTCACTTATAACATAACTAGACATTGTTGGCATAAACACCATTGATGATGCAGATATAATACCTGGTAACGTCATAGGAATTATAGTTTTTGTAAATGTTTGAACTTTATTAGCCCCCAAATCCATTGATGCTTCGATTAAACTCTTATCCATTTTAAGCATTGTAGTATATAATGGTAAGATAGTAAAAGGAAGATAGTTATACACCATACCTATCATTGTTGATATATATGGATGTTCACCACCACTTAATCCCATAGCAAACAATAAATCACGTGTAGCTGCAGTTCTTAATACAAAATTAATCCACATTGGCATTATAAATAATAATACAATAATATAATTAAATTTATATTCTTTTTTTGCTAGTATATATGCAATTGGATATCCAATTATTAGGCATATTAAAGTATTTCCAAGCCCAATAGCAAGACTTATCAAAAATGTATGCAAATTATAGCTATTAGAAAAAAATGTAGTTAAGTTGTCAAAAGAAAATGTTGTTTTATTAGTAACTGGATCTGTATTAGAAAAAGCATAAACAACGATTAATACCATAGGTATTATAACAAATAATACCAAAAATATTCCATAAGGAATTGCTAAAAACTTTCTTTGAAACTTAATCTTTGACATATTCTTTGACCTCTGCTTTAAGTGTTAATTTAATCTTTTTCGGATCAACTTTTACACTTACTTTATCAAATTCATTCCAAGTATATTCAGTATCAATAACAAAGTCTTCATCTTCTTCCGTTCTAACAATAATTTGATAGTGGTCACCTTTATAAATAATAGAGACAATTTCTCCGCTAACAATGCCATCTTCTTCATTATCAATTACTTCGATATCTTTTAAGCTAATTTCTGCGATGACATCTGCATCAGTGAAGTCATATTTGATACCATGTTGATCAACGACATAACCTTCCTCATCTACATGACTACCTGGGACTAATTGAGTAATATCACATTCAAATGGTTCTTCACTAATAACAACATTATTATTTTTATCAATCCATGCATCACTATATTTGTTAACAGTAAATTCTTTTTTCATAATATGAATGTTAAATGGGTCTATAGAAATTGAAGCAATCTTATTGATTTCAAAATTATCAGTTGTTTGAATAACAACTTCATTTCTTCCAACCATCATAACATATTCATAATGAACACCTTTAAATGTTTTAGAAATTAATTTACCATTAACCATTCCTTCATTTTCATTACCTAAAATGATATCTTCTGGTCTAATTACAACATCTACTTTTTCATGTAGTTCAAATTCATCAACACATACAAAATTATGGTTAATAAATCTAACCATTTTATCACCAACCATTGTTGCAGAATATATATTGCTTTCGCCAATAAAGTCAGCAACAAAGGCATTTTTAGGTTCATTATAGATATCTTCTGGAGTACCAATTTGTTGAATCATACCATCTTTCATAACTACAATTGTATCACTCATTGTTAATGCTTCTTCTTGGTCATGAGTGACATAGATGAAAGTAATACCTAATTTTTTATGCATTGCTTTTAATTCTTCTTGCATTTCTTTTCGCATCTTTAAATCTAATGCTCCAAGCGGTTCATCTAAAAGTAAGATTTGCGGTTCATTAACAATGGCTCTTGCAATAGCAATTCTTTGTTGTTGACCACCTGATAATGTCGCAACATCACGATATTCAAATTCTTCAAGGTCTACTATCTTTAAAGCTTTACGAACTTTTTCATCAATTTCTTCATTAGTATATTTACGATATTTTTCTTTTGTAACACCCTTTTTATCAACGTATGTATATTTAATCTTTTTTAGTTTTAAACCAAACGCAATATTATCGTAAACGTCCATATGAGTAAATAAAGCGTATCTTTGGAAAACAGTATTAACAGGTCTTTCATATGGAGGAAGTTTAGAAATATCTTCACCATTTAATAATATAACGCCAGATGTTGGCATTTCAAACCCAGCAATCATTCTAAGTGTTGTTGTTTTCCCACATCCAGATGGGCCTAAAAATGTTACGAATTCACCTTTTTTTACATATAGATTAAAGTTATCTACTGCTAAGACTCCATCGTATTCTTTACATATATTTTTTAATTCAATTATTTTATTACTATTTTTCATATTAGTTTATTCCTTTACTAAAAATTAGGCGGGCTTGTTACCCAAATGATACTAGCAACTTTAGTGCCATTATTTATTAAATAATGTTCTTTATCGGTCGTAAAATAGAAAGTTTCTCCTTCTTTACAAATATATTTTTTCTTACCATATACCACCGTGATTTTCCCTTTTAAAACATATCCAAACTCTTGACCTTCATGAGGCATATCAATTTCTGTTTGAGAACCAACATTTAAAGTAAATAAAATGGGTTCCATTTCATTTTTTTGACTATTTGGCACTAACCACGTAATTGATTCACTATCACGAACTTTTTGAAAATAATCATCTTTTTTAAAAATGATTTGTTGGTCACTATCATCATTAAAGAAATCAGATAATGTAGTACCAAGAGCAGTCAAAATATCCGTTAAAGTAGTGATTGAAGGACTTGTTAAATCATTTTCGATTTGAGAGATATATCCTTTGGTTAAATCACATCTTTCTGCTAGTTCAGTTTGCGTTAAACTGACTTTATTCCTCAACTCTTTGATCTTGTTTCCAATACTCATAAAGTCCTCCTTAATAAACTAAAAGTTTAATTTTACTAAACTTATTTTATTATACTATATTTATATAAAAAACGCAAGTAAATATATATAAATTAATAACTTTTTTTAACACTAAATAAAAGTAAAAAAATACTATCAAAAAGATAGTATTTTTATTTTTTAATTAATTCAAAAAACTCTTGTTCTGTGATAACTTCTATTCCTAAATCTTTTGCTTTAGTAAGTTTACTTCCAGCATCATGTCCTGCTAAAACATATGATGTTTTCTTAGAAACACTAGATGCTGCTTTACCCCCATTTTTTTCAATCAAATCGTTGGCTTCTGTTCTAGATAGCGTTTCTAGTGTTCCAGTAACAACAATCGTTTTACCAAGTAGGGGTTGATGATCATTAACTTCTACAATATTTTTAGGATCAACACCATTTAATTTTAACTTTTGTAAAATATTTAAATGATGTTCATTTTTAAAATAATCTACAATACTGTTAGCCATTACATCACCAATATCATCAATCAATACTAAATCTTCATATTTAGCATTTTTTAATTCATCGATTGAATGATAATATTTAACTAGATTTTTAGAAGCTTTTGCACCGACAAATCTAATGCCTAAACCAAAGATTAATTGATCAAGTCTATTTTGTTTTGATTTATTAATGGCCTCTATTAAGTTGGAAACTTTTTGTTGACCATAACCATCTAATGTTAATAAATCTTGTTTATAATTTTCTAGAAGATATATATCACTAACATCTTTTATATAACCTAGATTATATAAAAGTTCAGTTTGTTTTTCTCCAAGACCTTCAATATCCATGGCAGCTCGTGATGAGAAATGAATAAGTTGTTCTAAAATTCTTCCACAACAATCTGGATTTATACAGTGATGTTCAGATTCATTTTCTCTTTTAACTAAAGGCATTCCACATTCCGGACAATTAGTAAGCATTTTAAAAGGGGCTAAATTACCAACTCTTTTTGTAAAATCCACTTCTACAACTTCAGGAATAATTTCACCTGCTTTTCTAACTTTTACATAATCACCAATTCTAATATCTCTTTGAATAATAAAATCTTCATTATTTAGGGTTGCTCTAGATACTGTAGTTCCACCAACTAAGACTGGTTCTAAAACTGCATTAGGAGTAATCATACCAGTTCTACCAACAGTAAATACAATATCTTTAAGTTTAGTAGTTACAATCTCTGCCGGGAATTTATATGCTACGGCATATTTAGGTACTTTAACAGTATAACCAATAATATCATATAAAGTTAAATCATTTACTTTAATAACAATACCATCAGTAGCATAATTTAATTCTTTTCTTTTTTCTTTAAAACTTTCAATATAATCAATTACTTCTTCGATATTTCTACAAAGCTTATAATGAGGATTTACGTTAAACCCTAAATTTTTTAAAAATTCCATTACATCACTTTGTTTATATATATTATAATTCATAGGATTAACTAAAGTATATGCAAATTGATCCAATTTTCTTTCTTTAGTAATTTCAGCATTAAGTTGTCTTAAACTTCCCCCAGCTGCATTTCTTGGATTCATAAATAAAGGTTTGTTTTCTTTTAGTCTTTCCTCATTCAAACTATCAAAAACATCTTTTTGCATATACACTTCTCCTCTTACTTCTAAGGTAAGAGGTTTTTTTAAAACTTTAGGAAGAGTTCTAATTGTTAAAGCATTTTGAGTAATATTTTCGCCAATCAAGCCATTTCCTCTTGTTGCAGCTAAAACTAATAAACCATCATCATAATGAATAGTAGAAGCAATACCATCGATTTTTAACTCACAAGTATATTCAACATTCGGACTGCCAATAGCTTTTTTAACTCTTTCATCAAACTCTCTTAATTCTTGATAATTAAATACATCTTGTAATGACATCATTTGATTATCATGAACAATTTCTTCTAAATCAAGTTTTAGGTAATCACCTACTTTTTGAGTAGGGGAATCGCTTCTTATATATTCTGGATGTTCGTTTTCTAAAACTTCTAATTCTCTTAATAAACTATCATATTCATAGTCAGTAACAGTCGGATTATCTAAAACATAATATTCATAGTTATATTGTTTTAATAATTTAACTAGTTCGTCTATTCTTTTTATATAATCCATATTTACCTCCTATTATTTCTTTCTAAGTGATGGGTGATTTCTAAGTATTTTTCTTAATGAATGGTCTTTATCAAATAATACTTGTATAATCGCATTATTTTCCGAAACAACAATTCCTTCACCAAAATTAAAGTGAACTACTTTATCACCAGTTTTAATTGGTGTATTATCTGCTGCTTCTTTTTTCTCTTCTAAATGCTCTTTCCAATCTTGAGAAGCAATGTATTCTGTGATAAAGCGAGACTTTTGATTTAAAACAACTCTACCATATATTAATCTTCTAGAAACGCAAGTCATATATACTTTTTCTTTGGCTCTTGTAAATGCAACATATGCGATTCTTCTTTCTTCTTCAATCTCAGAATCATTTTTTAAAGATGGAAAAATACCTTCTTCTAATGCTGTAACAAATACAACTTTAAATTCTAATCCTTTAACAGAATGAACAGTTGACAATACAACACCATTAACGTCTTGTTTAGTACCTAGTGTTTCATCTAAAATTACATCATCAAAACCAACAAGTAATTTTTCTTTAGATGTTAAATCTTGTAAATCAGGTCTTGTTTCTAATTGAACAAGAATAGATTTAAATTCTTGAATATTGTCAATTCGATGAGTTTCTTCATCTTCTAAAGCTTGTTCTTTAATGTAATCCAAATAACCAGTAACATTTAACATATGTTCATAAAAATCTGGTAACTGCATTGTATCAAAGTCTTCTTTTAATGAAATAATTAAATTCTTAAAATTTACTAAAGCTTCTGTTTTACTAGAAGCACTACTACTATGTAACTCATCAATTGCTTCAAATAAAGTAAGCCCTTTAGCTTCTTTACCCTCTAACAATTTTTCAATAGTCTTATCACCGATACCACGGGCTGGTAAATTAATTATTCTTTTGAAATGGAAAATATTTTCTGAATCCATTATAAATTTCAAATAACTAATTACATCCTTGATTTCTTTTCTTTTTAAGAAAGCAAATCCACCATAAATAACATATGGTATACCATTTTCAATTAATGCAAGCTCGATATTTCTTGATATAACATTAGTTCTATATAATATTGCAATATCTTTATAGTCGTAGCCATTTCTCACTAACTTTTTAATTTCATCAACAATAAATCTAGGTTCATCTTCATAGTAATATGCATCATGAATAACTATATCTTGTAAGCTTCCAGGATTTTCACTATAAAGTTCCTTCTTTTCTCTTTTTAAATTATGTGAAATTAAATTATTAGAACCTTTTAATATCGCATTAGTTGAACGATAATTTTGTGTAAGCTTAAATAATTTAGCATCAAAATCTTTAGAGAATTGATACATATTACCAACATTAGCTCCTCTAAATGAATAGATGCTTTGATCATCATCACCAACAACAAAAATATTTTGATGTTTTAAAGCTAATAGTTTAATAATACTATATTGAATAATATTAGTATCTTGGAATTCATCTACTAATATATATTGATATTTATTTTGGAAATGTTCTAAAACATCTGGAAAACTAGTAAAAATTTCTTCAGTTAATACTAATAAGTCATCAAAATCAACTTGATTATTTTCTTTTAATGATTTTTGATAATGATCATATATTTGTTTTGGAACACCATTTAATTCACCAATACCATTTTTATATGCACTAATAATATTATAAGCAGCTTTGGGTGAGAAATATTTTCTAGATAAGTCTAATTCTTTATATAATTCATTAATAAGTTTATTAGCATCATCATCATCAATTATTTCAAAGTTTTTCTCATACCCTAACTTTGTGATAGTTTGTCTTAAAATTCTTGCGCAAAATGAATGGATTGTTGAAATAGTTACATATTTAGCTTCTTCACCACAAAGATTACTAATTCTTTCCCTCATTTCATTAGTAGCTTTTTTATTGAAAGTAATTGCTAAAATATTTTTGGGATTAATATTTTTTTCGCTTATCATATAAGCGATTCTTGATGTTAAAGTTTTTGTTTTTCCTGTTCCTGCTCCCGCAAATACAATGACTGGACCTTCAACTTGTTTTACGGCAGCAATTTGTTGTTCGTTTAAGTTTTCTAAAATACTCATGTCTATTTACCAAATGATGATTTTAAACTAACTGTTTGGTTAAAGATTAATAAATCTTTAGATGATTCTTTATCAGTTACATAGTAACCACATCTGACAAATTGATAATGATCTAGTGGTTTAGTATCTTTTAGACTACCTTCCACAAAACCATTTAATTTAGTCCATGAGTTAGGATTCATTCTTTCTTTAAAGTTTTCACTAGATACTTTTGCATCTAACATTAATGGTTCAAAGATATTGAATTGAGCTGGAATGCAAGTTGCAGCATCTACATATTGAATTGTCCCATTTGGTTTTCTTTCATTAAATCCTGTACCACTCTTAGTAGCCGGATCATATGTACAATGTAATTCTTTAATAGAGCCATCTTCATTATAAATTATTTCATTACATTTAATAAAGTAAGCATGCATTAATCTTACTTCTAATCCAACTGAAAATCTCTTCCAATGTTTATTAGGCTTTTCAGGCAAGAAATCATCTTGGTCAATATATATATTTCTTGAGAAAGTGATCTTTCTAGAACCAAGTTCAAGACATTCAGCATTATTAATAGCTTCTAATTCTTCTACTTGATTTTCTGGATAGTTAGTAATAACAACTTTTAATGGTTTTAAAATAGCCATAGGTCTTGTTGTTTTTAATTTTAAATCTTCTCTTACAAAATGTTCTAACATTTCATAATCAACAGTTGAATTAATTTTAGATAAACCAGTAGAAAGAATAAATTCTTTTATCGCATTAGGAGTAAATCCTCTTCTTCTAAGACCTACTAATGTAGGCATTCTTGGATCATCATATCCAACAACTAAATTTTCATCAACTAATTGTTTTAAATATCTTTTACTCATAATCATATTAGTAATACCTAAACGACCAAATTCAATTTGTCTTGGTTTATGAGCAACTTCACAATTGTTAACAACCCAATCATATAAAGGTCTGTGATCTTCATATTCTAAACTACATAATGAATGGGTAATCCCTTCAAATGAATCTTGTAATGGATGCGCAAAGTCATACATCGGATAGATGCACCATTTATCACCAGTTTGATGATGATTAATGTGAATGATACGATATAACACTGGATCTCTCATATTAATATTAGGAGATGCCATATCAATTTTTGCACGTAAAGTTTTTGATCCATTTGGATATAATCCATCACGCATTTCCTTAAAAAGTTTTAAGTTTTCTTCAATTGTTCTATTTCTATATGGTGAATTTTTACCTGGTGTTTTATCATCACCACGATATTGACTAATTTCTTCTTGTGATAAATCACAAACAAACGCTAAACCTTTTTTGATTAAAAGAATAGCTTTTTCATAAGTTTCTTCAAAATAACTTGAACCATAAACAACAATTCTAGGAACATATCCTAACCACTCTAAATCTTTTTGAATTGCTTCTACATATTCTGCGTCTTCTTTTACTGGATTAGTATCATCAAAACGTAGATTTGTTTGTCCACCAAAATATTTAGCTAATTCAAAATTTGTTACAATTGCTCTTGCATGACCAATATGTAAATATGCATTAGGTTCAGGCGGAAAACGAGTAAGTATGTGGTCTACTACTCCTGATTCTAGTTCATTTTTCATAATAGTTTTAATAAAGTTTGATGTTTCATTAATCATGATAAATTCCCTCACTCTACAAGTATTTTATTTAAATTTTTTGCGTTAGCATAATTAATATATAATTCTTTTAATAATTCTTCATTTTCTTTTGTGTTTTCTACACCAAAACACATAATCATCACAAGAATGGATTTCGTGTTATTAGTGACGCTAGTTCTTAGTGTGTCGCTAGTTGGTGAACCAAAGATACCCAAATCATCACAATAAACAATTAAATTACACGCATTAATAGCGCTTCTGTTTATAGCATTAACGACCTCATTTTCTCTACCAACTCTGATTTCAATATCTTTGACAATTTTTTCTAAGTCGACAACACAAACACTTCTTAATGTTTTAACTGATAAAATGTTACCAAGATCAATAATATCACCCAAAGAATAAATCGGGCCAGATTCATTATTATTATGTTTTATAACCCTTCTAACTAATGCTTCTGTTGCACATCTTGTGTGACTTGGATCTTTTTTTAGAATTTTATAGGCATCTCTTGTTTGCTTTATGAAATAATTAGTAGTAACATCGTCAATAGAAAAATCAACCTTCAAAGAAGTAAGCATATTTTCAACAATATCTGTTTTTAAGTTATCAACATCCATTGTATATGCAATAACAGAAAAATTAGGTAATTTTTCTTTTAATTCTTTATTAATACTAATCTTCATATTTTAATTCCTCTATCTGCATTACTATATCTTGATAATCAACAAGTTCTTTTGATAAAGATAAAGATTCATTTTCAAAAGTATCAATCTTTAAATTTAATTTTTCATGCATAATTTTTAATTGAGGAATTTTTTCTTCAAAATACTGGCCTTCTTCTAATAGTACTTTTATTTGATTATTATCATTTTCTTTTAAGAATGCAGCATAGTTTTCTTCAACATTATCTAGTCTTTTGATAAGATCATTTAAATTTAATTCTTCTACATGAATTTCATTATCTAATTCTTTAATCTTTTCAACTTCTGGATCAAACAATCTATAAGTTCTTTCTTCTTTTAAAGATGTAATTAATTGTTGTTGATGTTCTATTGCTTTTTTACATTCTTTAATATCTTTTAAATAATAATCGTTATATAGAATAAAATTCTTATTCTGATATTGAGTTAACTCTTTTTTAATATTTTCTACATGTAAATCAAGTTCTTCAATCGTTTGTTTTATAACAACACTTGCTTCTTTAAATCTTTTAACCTTTTCATCGATTCCATCTTTTTTAGATTTAATTTCATCAAGGCGAGCCTTTTCTTGTTGTAAAAAAGATAATCTTTTCTTTCTTTGATAATCTAAATTAGATTTAGTATCAATAGTAATTAAACGTGACTTAAACTTACTAAATAACTGATCATATTCTTGAACTTGTTCAATTGATGGTTTACTGATTAAATAATTTTTATTATATAAATCAGTAAATTCTTTCAATTGTTTAGAACTCATTTCAATAAAAGAAGCCTTTATTTCTTGTAAATAAGTAACTTTATGTTCTAGTCTGATTTGTAAGTCATTTTTTAAAGCCATCTTTTGTTCTGTAGACACTTCATAAAGATATTGTTCATATCTTTCTTTTTCTTTAATTAGGCTATCTAGTTGTTTTCTAATCTCGAAAATCTTATCATCTAAAATTTTTTCTAATCTTCTGTTTTCGATTTCATTATTCTTAATTTTTAAAGATAATTCGTAACATTCATTATTCATTAAATTAGTTAATTGACTAATTTGATCTAATAATTCGCCATTTGTGATTAAACCATTATAATAATTATTTAAAGTTGTAAACCAAGACTCTACATGCATATGATGTTGATTACAAAGTACAATTGTATCTCTTTGTAATTTATCACAAACCGTTTCACTTTTAAAGCGTTCTTCTTCCATTTGTGCGTAACATTCATAAATCTTTTGTTCAACTATTTCAATTTTTTGTTTAGTTAATTCATTAGTATGAATATCTTCTTCAATTCTAGATACTGAATCAGTAAGTTTAACAATTTCGTTATCCATTTCTTTTAATTCATTATCTATTTCTTCAATACGATTTTTAACAATCTCTTCATACATTTCCTGATATTTATTTAAATAGAATTCTTTTAAGTCAACGTTATTTTGTTGACTTTTAATTTTTTCTATTTCTTTGGATTGTTCTTTTATCATACTAGTTAATTCATCATGGCTCATATGTTACCTCCTATAATAAATCATCAATAGTTTGTTTATTTATATTTTCATTAAATATTATCATTTTAGTGTTTAATAACAAACACACATTATTTATAACTGTTTTTAAAATTTCTTTTATTGTATATATAGAATCCTTGATAGAGATCTTACTAATATTCATTACTTCTAGTGTTCTTAAGTCTACCCAAGTATCTAAAGATAATTTTTGATATATGTTTTCAGCTGTACTAACACTATTTCTTATTAGCGTCATAATTAAAGATCGCAAGCTTTCTTTAATAACATAAAAATAAGTGCCATCAACTTTTTTACTAAGTAAATAATATATATATCCTCCACCACAACACACACCAAATTTTAGTGCATTATATCCAGCTTTTACAGCATCTTCATATATTAGAACTTTATTTTCTAATTCTTCTTCCGTTGTTCCAGATACATATATAACAACATAGCCTTTAGTGATTTTTGCATATCTTTCTTTTAGTTTTGAAAGTTTTGATAAGCTAAGCGTTTGATCCATTTGTTTTGCTAACTTATCAATTAATTTTTGAGAAGTTAAATCTTTTAGAATCAATACATCATTTTCAATTAAAATATCAATATTTTTACTAATATTAATAGTTTTATTACTATAAGAAATATTTAATAGCGTTTCTAAATCCTGAAAAATTGTTTCTTTATCAAAAGTAGATTCTTTAATAGAAACAATAGTTATATTAGAATCTTTATAATAATTAAGAATACTACTATTAATTCCTAGACAAATAATAAGGTATCTATCATCATTTAAATTAGACATTATAAAGTGGCTAGAAATTACATCATTTACTATTATCACTTTTATATCATTTAATTCTTTTGTTTCAAATGTATTATTTATATATATGTTATACCCTTTATAATGTTTAATAAAATCTATAGAATTACTTCTTTTTAATAAAATATATCCACTAGTATCTACTAGTTGATATGCCTTTTTTACATTTTCAATAATTTCTATATTATTTGTAGTAGATAAAAGTATTTCTTCTAAAGAATCAACTGTAATATCTACTTTTTCTTGTTCGATTAAAGTTAACATTTTTTTAAGATAATCTTTTAACTCTGTAATTAATACATTAGAATCCACACCATTATTAATTAATTCAAAAGAATTTCTTAAAAAATAATAAAATAAAAGAATAGAAGTAGTAGTTCCATCACCACATAAGTTATTAATAGAGTTAGAAATACTCTTACAAAGTTCTACCCCAATATTTAAATTAGCATCATTTGTTACTATATTATTTACAACACTTACTCCATCATCTGCAATAATAATCTTATTTGGTCTTTTAATTAATACGTTTTTTCCACCTGGACCAAATGTATATAAAATGGTGTTATAAACTAACTCTACTCCTGAAATAATAGTTTTCAATACATTTATTTGATTATTCAAGATGTATACCATCTTTCATTAAAATATCCCACAACATTTTTCTCCCCCTTTATTAAATTATTATATCATACCTTACCAATTTTATCAAGAATATAATCTTTTTTTATATTTCTATAATATTTTCTAAAATTATAAATATATGTAAAAAAAAGATACATAAAATAATTTATGTATCTTTAATTATTTAATTAATTGTTTTTTTAGCTTTTCTATCTTTTAAGAACCATGGTAAGTATGCAAGTAGATAAAGTATTGTCATAACTCCACCCATTAATAACATTCTTAAAAAGTAATTTTTTGGTAAATAATCTAATATAGAAGCAGTTGGTTCTGGTTCAGCCATAAATAAATAGTTTGCAGGTGAACCTAATAAATTATTAACATAAGTTGCGATAACTGTCATAATTGCAAGTCCAACATATGATTTAATCATTGATTTGAAATTTGGTCTCATCTTATGAACAAAAATCATATAGAAAATTGCAAAATAACCAAATAAATGTTCGCCCCAGAATTGATAATATCTAAATCTAGTTGGACCAGTATAGGCAATTACTACAGGAGATAGTAATGCGAAAATTGTTCCAGAGAACACCCAAAAATATGAAATATCAAATAATGTTTGATTCTTTGTTAATAACATAAAACTACAGAAAATAATTGCCCATCCACAAATAGTGATTGGTAAATGTTCATGTGCATTACCTCCTAATGAGGCCATATTAGCAAGACGCCAATAATATGACATTTCACAAATAATTAAAGCGAATGCCATACCCATTCTTAATGTCTTTTCCCATTTTAATTCTGCAATTTTATGTCTGTTTCTATAAATCATTTCAATTACCCAAAGTGCAATCAAAATTGGTAACCAATGTGCACTTGAGAAATGATGAAACTCTATTGTATCACCTTTACCAAAGAAATATTCAAAAAACTCTTTCATAAAATACTCCTAGTTTTTAACCTAGATGATTATTCAATATCTTTATTTGGATCAAATCCTAAACGTTTTAATGTTTCAACAACATAAGATTCTTTATATTCATCTTCTGGTTTTCTATTATAGTAAGATTTGAAGAATTCTTGGTTAGCTTGTTCATATGGAATTTGAGCAAGAGATGCAATAATTCTTGTAGATCTATCAATTAATTTTTTATTAGTTGGTAAAACTTGTACCATCCAGTTACCAAATACACGACCCATCTTAGCCATTGTACCAGTACTTAAACAGTTAAATGCAACTTTAACTAATAAGTGATATAAGATATCAGTGCATGTTCTTGGTAATTCAATTGGAATTCTAATTTCATTTTCAGAAATCTTTTCAGCTGGAATTTGACCAAATCTAATAACAACACCGCCTGAATACTTGCTTAATTCTTTCTTATACCAAGCAACAACTTCTGGAGTTGCAGAACCATTAACATCGATTAAAACTAAATTAGAAACTTTTCTAGAATATCTTGATGGATCATCTTCATAACCAATATTATAATCTAATACTTCTAATCCTGATACTAGAGGAGGATTATTAATAATGTCTTGGCTAGCTTTCATTTCTTTATAATCTTCAACTGTCCATTCTAAACCTTTGATAGGACGACGGAATACATGTTGCCATGCAACATAACTAGGATATAGAGGATCTTTAATATAAGCCCAAGATAAATTATCAGTTACTTCAGCATATTTTTTGAATGGAGGAAGAGTAAATGTAGGTTGACGTTCAGTTGTATCAGTCATAATATCTAAAAGATAATCATGAGTAATATAAGTGATTAAACCTTTTTCATTATAAGTTTCAACTTCATATTCAACAGCTTTTGCAAGACCAGCTAAAGCTTCGCCACTTGATAATTGTTTATTTAAAGATTCAAATGCAGCAGCGTATTCTTCTAAAGAAATCATTTCGCCACCGATAACTTCTAATTCTTCTTTAGTTAAGTTTTCTACTAACCAACGGTTTGCAGCAACTTCTAATGCAGCACCAGCAGCTAATAATTCAACTGTAGTTACTTGCATTCTTGTAGAACCAGAAACAGCCATATTACCAACGAATAGAGGAATCTTAACGATATATTTACCATTGTCGATACCTTTAGCTTTATTAGCTTGATATTCATCGATGCATTCAAAAACAGCACGTGCTCTATCCAAATGATTTCTTAAGATTTCTTCTGGATTACAGAATAAATAATAAGTTTTAATACCTAATTCGTAACCTCTAACTGCAGAACCATTAATACTTGCAGAAAGACCACATTCAGATAATGCTACTAATACATCACCAGGAGTCATTTCAGCTTCATCAACTTGTTTTGCACCAAAAGTCATATAGTCTTCAAAGTTTTCAACTGAACGAACTAAAGCTCTATCACCACCTGTAGTAAAACTGCTTACTACTTCTGCCATTTCTAAAAATTCAAAACGATGTGCAGGAATTTTATTAACTAAGCCTTGCCAGAAAGTTCTCCATGCACCATCCATTTGGATAGCCATACGTCCACTAGCACCTACACTTGAGAAAACAACTTTTCTTCTTTCATCCATACAACGTTTGATATCAGAAACGAATGCTTCAAATTCAGGAGTTTTAAATTGTCCTAAAGCAACTTTAGCGATATCTTCATCAGCTGATAAAATAGTTTTAACACCAGCTTGAGTATCTTTAGCAATAGTTGCACTTAAATTTCTAGTTTTAGGGTTTGATTGTTCTGTTGGAATAACACCTAAATGGAATTGTTTTTCATTTTCTAAGAAGTCTTTTGAAGCTTCTAGATAATTAGTGATTGTCTTGTAAATCATTTTTCTTCTCCTTTTGATTGGACTATGTCCATTTTTAAATCGATTTATTATACCACAAATATACTTTCATTTCAAGTAAATATATTTTTAGAGTTTTTTAAGATGTAAAATACTAGGTATAACACAATGATATTTTACACTTTCACTAGCCATTTTACTAGCATATACAACTGATTCGTGAAGATCTTTATCTTTACTTAACATATATGTAAGGCTACCACAAAATACATCTCCTGCACCAGTTGTATCAATAACATTAACTTTTTCACAAGGAATATTAATTACTTCTTTTTTATTAATTATCATTGATCCTTTACTTCCTAAAGTAACAACAACATTTAAACTAGAATTTTGAATCTTTTCAACATATTCTTTACCAAATAAAACTTCAACTTCATTTTCATTTGGAATAATCAAATCACACATTAGTACTTCTTCAAACATACATACAGCTGGAGCTGGATTTAATATTACATATTTTTGTTTAGTTTTTGAATATCTAATAATTTCCTTTATAACATCTAAATCCATCTCGAATTGTAGTAAAATCAAATCAGTATTATCAATACATTGATATATATAGTTTAAGTGTTCTTTATTAACTGTACTACCCCTATAAACACTGACTTGATTATCGCCGCTTTTATCCGTTAAAATAGTAGCAAACGATGTATTTGATTCAGTTTTAAAATATATATGTTTTAATCCTAATTTCTTTGTTTCATCTACACATATTTGACCATAATAATCATTGCCAATTGAAGAAATAAATTCTACATCACCACCCAAAGTGTTAATAGTTAATGCTTGATTAAATCCTTTTCCACCAATTTCAGTATACATTTTTTCACATGATATAGTTTCATTAGGCTGATGAAAATGATCACATTTTAAAAATACCGATTCACCAACTAATCCTATTACTAATATTTTTTTCATAGTAGCACCTCTAATATATATAGTATATCATAAATAATTTAACTCATCAAATAATGTTAATAATAAAAAACTCCTTGATAAAGGAGTTTTATTTTTTTAATTCTTGAAAATATGCAGCTACACCAATCATTGCTGCATTATCAGTACAGTATTCAAATGGTGGGAAAGTTAAAATTACATCTTCCATACTACTAACCATTTCAGATAAAGCTTTTCTTAAACCTTTATTAGCAGCCACACCACCAGCTACAATAATTTGTTTAGCTTGAAAGTTTTCAACTGCCATTTTTGTTTTAGAACATAAAACATCCACTACAGCATCTTGAAATGATGCAGCTAAATCATTTGCATTTAGTTCTTCATTTTTTGCAACAGCTTTATTATGTAAATTAATCACTGCTGATTTTAATCCAGAAAAACTAAAATCATATGAATCTTTAGCAAGTTTTATATGTGGCAATTTATAAACAGCAGAACCATTTGTTGCCATTTTATCAATAATTGGACCACCAGGATAACCTACATTTACTACACGTGCAATCTTATCATAAGCTTCGCCAACAGCATCATCCAAAGTTTCACCTAAAATCTCAAAATCAAAATGATCTTTCATTAAGACTAATTCAGTATGTCCACCAGATACAACTAATGCAATTAAAGGAAATTTAAATTCACTAGTTAAATAATTAGCATATATATGTCCATGAATATGATTAACAAAAGTAATTGGTTTGTTAAAAGCAAAAGCTAAAGTTTTAGCACAGTTAATGCCAACCATTAAAGAACCAACTAAACCAGGCGTTGATGTAACAGCAATTCTATCAATATCTTCCATTTGAAGATTAGCTTCTTTCAAAGCACTATCTAAAACGTAAGTTATTTTTTCAATATGATGACGAGAGGCAACCTCTGGTACAACACCACCATACATTTTATGAATATCTATTTGTGTATAAGTTACGTTACTTAAAACTTTCTTTCCATTTTCGACAATTGCAATGCTTGTCTCATCACAACTAGATTCGATTGCTAAAATTTTCATTATAACTCCTTTCTAAGGATTAAAGCATTATCTTTATTTTTGTAATATTCTTTTCTAATAGTAATTTGTTTAAATCCTTGAAGTGAATAAAAATTAATTGCTTGAATATTTTTTTCTCTTACTTCTAATAAAATTTCTTTACTATTTAGTTCAATAGATTGATCAATAATTTTTTTCATTAATAATTGACCGATGCCTTGATGTTGATACATTTCATCAACAACAAAATTAATAATATCTGTGGTTCCTTCAATAATCCAAGCTCCTATGTAGCCAACAACTTTTTCATCATCCAATGCTACATAAAAATGAGCATACTTGTTATGAAGCTCAGAACATAACATTTCATAGCCAAGAGTTTCTTCTAAATGTTTTTCTTCAATATAACAAACATATGGAATATGTTCTTTTTTTAAAACATCAAGTTTAATCATTTAAACACCGCTTCTTAAGTATGTTGGCACAAATGAATGAACATCTTCAACTTCTTGATATAATTTATATTTTAGAATTAATAACGGATTATAATTTGAAGATTCATTTGTAATAACAAATGCATCACTATATTTTTCTTCTAAAAGAATAGTTTCAACATATTCTTCTTTTGAAACTTCTTGAATAGTGTCAGAAACATTAAATACTTTTGCATAACTAAACCCACGTCTTGTATCCATTTTACAAACAATTAAACCTGGTTTTAGCGCTGTAGTTAATAATAAATCCAGTGAAGAAAAACTTCTTAGTTTTATATTTTTAGAATACGCTAAGACTTTAGCAACAGTACATGCAACTCTAACTCCAGTATATGAACCAGGTCCACGACCAACAAAGATTTCACAAATGTCATCAACTGTAATATTATTTTTACTAAAACATTCTTCAATAACGGAAATTAAAGTTTCACTATGGTTATTATTACCAACTTGTTTATGTTCAAAAAGAACATGATTATTTTCTAAAACAGCTAAGTATAAATATTGATTTGATGTATCTAAAAATAATTGTTTCATATTATTCACCTAATTTATTTTTCAAATCATTAATAAACTCTGAATTAGCCTCGATTGATACCTCTCTTGATGAATCAGTTAATATATCAAAAGTTAAGCGAATGGCATCATGTGGAATTAAAGACTTAATATTATCTGCCCATTCAATCACACTCACGCCACCTAAATAGAAATACTCTTCTAATTCAAAATCTGTATTTTCATTTTCAATTCTGTAAACATCTAAATGATATAAATTTAAGTTGCCTTCATAAACTTTCATAATAGTAAAAGTAGGACTATTAATTACTCTTTTAATACCTAAACTTTTACCAATACCTTTAGTCATAGTAGTTTTACCAGCTCCTAAGTCACCATTCATTGTTATAATCATGTTAGGATATGACAAACTACCAATAGCACTACCTAATTTAATCATTTCTTCTTCTGTTTTAATATTTATTTTTAAGGTTTCCATAAATCGCCTCTTATAATTCCAAATATGATAAAATACCTAAATATATACTATATGCAATATTATTTTGATATAACTCATCTAATAGCTTAGTTTCTTCTTCTTTATTACTCAAAAAACCTATCTCTACTAAACATCCATTATGTTTAATATGATCGGTTAGATATTTATCGGTTATTACTTTTTCTTTTCGATTTTTTCCTATACTAGTTAAATTTAAATAATCTTGAATGTTTTTAGATAATAGTTTATTTTCATCATTATTTTTAAAAAACACCTGTGCCCCAGACACTTTTGGACTTGGGTAAAAATTAGCATGTATCGATATATATAATAAGGTATTACTATTATTAATTAGTGATACTCTTTTTTTCATATCTAAAGTTTTAGTTTCGGCTAAAGCTATATCTTTAGTTCTTGTTAATTTAACTTTATAACCAACAGATTCTAAATACTTTTTTAATTTAAATGAAACACTTAAAACTATATCTTTTTCAATACTATTACTACCTACACATCCTCCATCAAAGCCACCATGACCCGGGTCAATATAGATAACTGGTTCGATCATTTCTCCAAAAACACTATGTACAAAAAGAATAGATAAAGTAATAAACGCTAAAAATAAATATACACTCTTTTTGATTAATTTCAAATAAATCACCTAGTGTATTTTATTTTTAACGCTTTAATTTAATTCCTTTATTTAATTTTCTTTATTAATGTAGTAAGAATATCTTTTAATTCATTTATTTGATTTTCATTTAATGGAGGTAAAATTGTTCCTTCCATCATGTGAGTAGTTACAGTATCTAGATGAAATCCTACTAATTCTCCATTTTTAATTGCAAGAGTTGTAGGAGCATTAATTCTATCCTTTTCTTGATCTACACAATCAATAAAGTATTCTTTCAAATCTAAATATGCAGCGTGTTGATCTGAGGCTTCATTATCTCTCATCTCTTTAATGTCTAAATAATAAATTCGTTCTAATCCTTCTGCTTTTCCTACTTCATTTAAGTAAGGAACTAAAGCTTGACACCAAGGGCATTCTTGAAAACCCATTACTAAAATACAACTTTCCTGATTATCAATAATATCAAAAACTCTATTTATATCAACTACTTCATATATATGTTCTTTGTCAGTTAATTGTGGATATTGTTCCATAAATGTATCACCTTTACAAGATGCTAATAAAGTAAAAAAGAATATTAATAAAATGGTTTTAATTATTTTCATTACTTTTAGCCTCTTCAATCCAGATTGGTAAATTCTCTTTAATAGTATCAAAACCAATTTCATATGTAGGAACAGTACATCTTACACCGCGAGATTTATGAATTTGTTTGTAACTTAATTTTAGTCTTTTATTTTCATCATCAATTTCAATAATCTTAAGTTTAATTTCATCGCCAATTTCAACATAGTCTTTGATATCTCTAACAAATCGATCTGAAAATTCCGAAATATGAACTAAACCATCATAATCTTCAACAACTACGAACGCACCATAACCTAAAATATTGGTAACTTTTCCGTAAACTATATCTCCAATTTTCATATTAGTCAAACACTTGTTCTACGGCAATCACTCCTGGCACTTCTTCAAGTAATAATGCTTCAATTCCTTCTTTTAATGTAATATCAGCACTACTGCAGCCTACGCATGCACCATATAATTTTACGTAAACAATCCCTTCTTCAAATTTTACAAATTCAACGTCCCCTCCATCAGCTTGTAAAAATGGACGTACTTTATTAATTGTTAATTTAATTGCAGCTTCATTATTCATAATATCATACCTTCTTCTTATGTATTATATCACACAATGCTTGTTTTTTCTATTAATTTGATACACTATTAATTATTAGGTATGTATGGAAAGCTTTCATTGGAATTAGAAGCATAATAATAATTTGGAACTTCTCCTTGAACTAAAACAGAAGATAATATAAATTCACAAGATACAGTATTAGTATTTATATTTAGAGGTATAATTGTTTGAATTGAAAAACTAATGTTTAAAATTACCTCTAATAAACTAGTATTTATTCCTTGTGCTTTAGATTTTGTTTTTAAATCAACAGAATACGATCCAATCGGCTTAATAGGAATATCTATAATAAATCCTTTTCCAGCAAATATATTTTTACTAATTAAAGAACCTATTGGAATTTTTAAGCTTTTGAATGAATTGTTTAAATTGGTGTTAAATAAAGTATTTAACTTATTATGAACAGCTTTTAAGATTTTATTATTTTGATTAGTGTTAATAATTACATTGCTAACTAAATTATTTACTGTATTTACATATAATAATTCTTCATTTAAGTAAGGCGAAATTGCTTCACTTACAATACTATTTAAAGTATTATATACAACAATTTGTGATTCATTATATATATAGTTTCTGGTTGTTTCACTATAATAATTATCAATTAATTTCACAATTCCTAAAGATAACAAAATTAACAATAAAAGAAAAACTATAAATTTTTTCTTTAACATACTATCACCATTTCATTATATTATAAAAAAATAAAAAAAAGACATTACAATAGTTCTACACTACCATAATGTCTACTTTATCATTTAGAGAATATTACACTTATTCCATCTGGTATAATAGTAATCTTTTTATTACCAACAATACTTCTAGCCTTTTCTAAAGCCTCATCTAATGTATATGCATGTTTTATATGCATGTCAGTAATTATCTTAGGATCACATTTATCTGATACAATAATTACATTAGCCTTACATAAAATTCTTGCTAATATTTGTGCTTCCCATTGATCAAATTCAGTATTTTCTGGGGCAACATCATTCAACTTTTGATATGCAATATGTTCATTTTCTTCATCAGCTAATAATTTATAGAAAAATTCTCCACCTGTTCCATCAGCGCAAGAAGATAAAATAATAATTACGCCACCAGGATTTACACAAGCTTCTCCTGCAGTCATACCTTTAACTGTTTGATATATATTTTGATCAAGTGGATAACCACCATTAGTAGTAATAACAATATCAGAATAAACAGGATCAACCATTGCAATTTCCTTGACTAGTTTACATCCTTCACTATGAGCTTTTTCTAAGTTACCAGCAAAAGCTTTAATTATTTTCTTTTCACTATTAATAACTACATTTAAAATAAATGCAAGGTTTGCAGTTTGAGCAGCAAATAACATATCCTTATGAATTGGATTATCTTCTAAGTTACCTGCTCTAGAGTTTTTATTTGCGATAAATCTTGCGTTATGGTTCCATAATACTGTTTTCTTAGAAGCAATACCAGGTAGTATTGATTTTCTGCCTCCTGAAAAACCAGCAAAAAAATGAGGTTCAATGAATCCTTCACTTATTAATAAATCCGCTTCATCAACAAGTTTGTTGATCCATAGTTCGCCACCTGACGGTAAAATACCTTTAAATGTCATATCAGAATCCACATAAGCATCATGCATTACAATTGTTTCTTCGTCAACAATTTTTTGTCCATATTTATTTACTAATTCTTCATGTGTAGATGCTCTATGCATACCAGTTGCAACAAGAATTGAAATCTTAACATCTTTATTATATTTTCTAATTTCATTTAAAAGAATCGGCATGGTAATATGACTTGGAACTGGTCTTGTGTGATCACTAGAAATAATTACTACATGCTTCTTATCCTTAGCAAGTTCACATAATGGAAGTGAACCAATTGGATTATTTAAGGCATCTTTTACTAATTCAGATTCATCTTTGTCTGGTTTATATTCTTCAACCTTAGAAACTAAAACAGCATTAACTAATTCATCTTCTAGATGAAAATCTACATGTCCTTTATAGTAAGGTAATTTAAAATGTGCCATACTTATTTCCTTTCATCAAAAATGTGCAATCAAGGGATTGCACATTTATTTTTATATACGAGCTATACCTTGTTTTCTAGCTACTTTTCCAACTTCTTCAGCAACAACTTTACATACGCGTTTGTCGAATGGAGATGGAATAATGTATTCAGGATTTAATTCTTCATCAGTTACTAATGAAGCAATTGCTCTACTAGCTGCAAGTTTCATTTCTTCAGTGATATCAGTTGCTCTAACATCTAAAGCACCTCTAAAGATACCAGGGAATACTAAAACGTTATTAACTTGGTTAGGGAAATCTGATCTACCAGTTGCAACTACTGCAGCTCCACCTTCTTTTGCAACATCAGGCATAATTTCTGGTGTAGGGTTAGCCATTGCAAAAATAATTGGTTTTTCAGCCATTGTTGTAACCATTTCTGCTGTAACAAGATTAGGTGCAGATACACCAATAAAGATATCCTTATCTTTAATAATTTCTTTTAATGGACCTCTTTGTTTATTTTTATTTGTAATTTCGGCCATAGCTGCTTGAGCAGGATTCATCCATTCTTCACCTGGACATAAAGCTCCTTGTCTATCTACCAATACTACATCACCAGCACCAAATTGTAAAATTAATTTACAAATTGAAATACCAGCAGAACCAGCACCATTAATTACGATTCTAACATCTTCCCATTTTTTACCAACAACTTTTAAAGCATTAATTAAACCAGCGCATACAACAATTGCAGTACCATGTTGGTCATCGTGGAATACAGGAATATCTAATTCTTCTTTTAATCTTCTTTCAATTTCAAAACAACGAGGAGCAGAAATATCTTCTAAGTTAATACCACCGAATGTAGGGGCAATTCTTTTAACAGTTTCAATAATTTCGTCTACGTCTTTTGTATCTAAACAAATTGGGAAAGCATCAACGTCAGCAAATTCTTTAAATAAAATTGCTTTACCTTCCATAACAGGCATTGCAGCGTGAGGACCGATATCACCTAAACCTAAAACAGCAGTACCATCAGACACAACAGCTACTAAATTCCCTTTTGCAGTGTATTTATATACATCATTTTGATTTGCATGAATTCTTCTACAAGGTTCTGCAACTCCTGGAGAATATGCCATTGATAATTGTTCACGATTTTCAACAGTTACTTTAGAAACAACTTTTACTTTACCACAATGTTCTTCATGTAACTCTAAACTTTTTTCATATACAGTTTTTTCAGCCATTTTTTTAATCTCCTATTTTTTAGTAGAAACTCTTAACATCACTTGTTGATTTGAAATCACCAAAGTATGCTTTAGTATCCATACCTAAGTATTCAGCCATTTCAATCATTTCTTTTACAGTATTTTCATTAACTGGAATACCTTCTTTTTGAACTTTAACAATAGCTTCCATTTCTTTTTCACCATGTGTATAAATTCTTGGTTGTCCTTCAGCTTTAGGACTATTACGTAATTCATTTAAATAAGTATTGAAATGTTCTTTAATTGCTTCTGGTTCACCAAAATATGCAGGATTGATAGCCATGAAACCATGACAAATTCCAGAGAATCCATTTTGCATTGTATGGGCAGAAGTTACACCTTGAGAAAGGATAGATGAGAATAATTCACAAAGCATACCATATCCGTAACCTTTGTGACCACCTAATTGTTCTGTGTCGCCACCAAGTGGAACAATACCTCCACCTTCATGAGCTTTAATATTTCCTAAAACTTCGCTTGCATCATTTGAAGAAGCCCCAGTTTTATTTACGGCCCAACCTGTTGGGATTGGAGCAGATTTCTTATTATAAATTTCAAGTTTACCACGAGTTACTACAGTAGTAGATGCATCAAAGAAGAATGGATAAGGATCAGCAGGAGCTGATACAGCAATTGGGTTTGAACCTAACATTGCTTTTTTACCAAATGTTGGAACCATGATAGCTTCTGAGTTAGTACAAGAAAAACCAATTAAACCTTGATCCATTGCCATTCTTGCATAATAACCTGCAATACCATAGTGATTAGAGTTACGTACAGTAACAATACCAACACCAGTTTTTTTAGCTTTTTCAATAGCCATTTCCATTGCTTGATGACCAATAATTTGACCCATTCCAGAGTGACCATCAATAACAGCACTAATTGGTGTTTCAAATACTACTTCTGGTTTAGCATCAACATGGATTAAACCACTTTCAATTCCTTTATGATAACGTACTAATCTTTGCATTCCGTGTGATTCAATACCAAAGTCATCAGACATTAATAATACATCTGAGATAATTCTAGCTTCTGCTTCAGTAAAGCCAAATTTTTGGAAAGCCTCCATACAGAATTTATCTAATAATTCACGAGAATAATTAATATAAGCCATAATACACACCTTTCTTTTTATTTATTTATTCTTACTATATTATTATACCACTTCTATTTTTTTAAATCAAACAATTTTATTTTTTTAAAAAATAAAAAGAGTAAATAAATAATATTTACTCTTAGTTTTGTTTTTTGATAAGAACAAATGCTTCAGCAGCAACACCTTCATTAGAACCTATAACACCTTTTTTTTCAAAGGTAGTAGCTTTTACCGATACTTTAGAAGAATCAATTTCTAATATTTGTGCAATATTTTCTTCCATGATAAACTTATAATTTTTTAGTTTTGGCGATTCTAAATAAATCATAATATCAATATTCGCTATTGCATAACCATTGCTTTCAAGCTTAGTTTTTGCATCTTTTAAAAATAATGATGAATCATAATCTTTATATTTAGGATCATTATCAGGATAGTTATACCCCATATCACCAAGATGAAGACTGCCTAAAATTGCTTCAGTTAGGGCATGATATACAGAATCTGCATCCGAATGGCCTTTTAAGCCAACTTTAGATGGAATCTTAACCCCACCCAATATTAAATAATCTTTAGCAACAAAAGGATGGAAATCCATTGAATAACCTATTTTATATTCTAATTGTAATAAATCGTTAGAATAAGTTATTTTTTTATTATCACTTGTTTCTTTTATATAACCTATTTTATACTCAGAATTTTCTAGTATTTCTAATTCATCAAAAGCCAAACAATTTTGATTATTTAATATATATGTATAAGCATTCCTATTAAAACCTTGTGGTGTAGTTACTGCTATTAAATCATTTTTATTTAAGCTTTTACCTTTATATTTTATAGCATCAACACAATCATGATATAAGCTCACCGCATCAAAATCATTCAAAGCATCAATCAAGGAATAAATATCTTCTAGTTTAGTGTAAGGTCTTGCTCCATCATGGATTAAAACATAATCCGATGAAACGTTATTTAATGCATTACATACACTATTGTTTCTCGTTTTTCCACCTTCGACAAGTTTAATATTATATTCTTCATAATCAACTAATACTTGTTTCAATAATTCAATATCATTTGGATTATATACTAAGATAATTTCTTCGATTTGTTTAATTTTAATAAATTTATCCAAAGAATGATTAATTACTTTTTTATTATCTAGATTTAGGTAAACTTTATTAATTTGATTATTCATTCTACTACCAACACCGGCTAGTAAAATTACTGCAGTTATAGTACTCATTATTCACCTAATAACTTTTCTAAAACTTTAAATGTATCTTCAAGTTTTTCTTTATAGTCTACTTTTGATTCTTTAATAGTTGGTTTTGTTTCTTCTTGTGTTTCCATTTTTGTGAAAACTTCTAAATTGTCTTGATAATCAGCAAGTCTAATAATAGAAATTAGTTTTCCATCACGATTCAAATAAATTGCATCCTCAACAACATCATAGTATTTTTTATTTAGTCTAATACGATATCTAATTCTTGTAACCTCTTGAGCACTAATAACTGTCCCTTGTTCTTGATAATGTTGAATATCTGCAGGATGAATTAAACTAATATATTCTTCAATATTTAATTCACGATGTTGTAAGGATAATTTTTTTGCCATCACCTCAGTCATTACATATGTAGAAGTATTGTAATCATAATACATAATAACATGATCAGCCATCGACATCATGACATATAATTGAGCTCGATCATCTTGGATTACTTTTAATGCATCAGTAAGTCCATCTTGAAGTTTGCTTAAGTTATGTTTATTATTTTTAGATAAATATACATTTTTGCCAATAAATTTATTTTTATAATAAACAGGTTCAACAATACCTAAAATATCAAACTCTTCTTCGTTTTCTTTAATTGTGATTTCAAAATATTGTGATTTATTAACATCTTTAGTTGACATGTAATCATAATTTAATCTAACTGCATTAGCATTATTTATTTCTTCACCATTAATGTGAGTAATAAATAACTTAGACATTAATGTTTGGAAACCTAATGTATTATAAATTTCATAAGCTTCTAAGCCAGTTAAAGACATAAATGTTTCAGAAAAATCAGTAATAAAATCTTGATCATCTGTTGCATAATAATAATCAAATGGAGCATTCTTAATTAATGCATTGGTTCTAACATTGTAAGCTTGTCTTATACCTTCGCGTAAGAATAAATCATAAATTGAATACACTAGAATTGGCAAACTGATTGCAAGAACTATAATGTCTCTTACAAACATATCATTTAATATATATTTTAAACTAACAAATACAATAATCAATGTTGCAAGAGCAATATATTCCATAAAACAAAATCTTCTAAAATTGATTGTTTTAAAAATAACGACAATAAATGTAATTATCAAGGCTACTATAAAAGCAATAAATGGTATATCTTTTAATACAACATTTAACATAGTATCACCTATTTAATAATTATATTTTCTTTTAAGAAAGATCTTAAACCCTCAAGTGTTACTAAAGTTAAAGAACCTTCTGTTGTAATAGAAACATTACCTGTTTCTTCAGATACAACGATTGTAAATGCGTCTGATACTTCACTAATACCAAGGGCAGCTCTGTGTCTTGATCCTAAATTCTTTGAAATTTTTGTAGTTTCACTAGTTGGGTAAAATGAACCTGCACTCATAATACGGTCTTCACGAATAATAACAGCACCATCATGAAGAGGAGTACCAGGTAAGAAAATTGTTTCTAATAATTCACTTGTTACTTCAGAATTAAGAGTAGTACCTTTACCAATGTAAGTATTTAAAGAGTCTTCTCTTTCAATAGTAATTATCGCTCCAATTTGTCTTTCTGATAAATGAGTAACAGCTCTCATTAAATTTTCTATTAATATTTCTTGTTGTTCTTCATTATTAACAAAGTTTTTAACGTTTTTAGGTTTAGTTAAACCTTCAAAAACATTTCGAATATTAGGAATAAAATACATTGCCCATACAAAAGCATAAAGCAATAATACATATCCATATATTCTTCTTAAAAACTTAAAGTCTAATAAAATAATAACTATATAAAAAGCTACAAAGAAGATTATACTAATAGTTAACCATTTCTTATGAGTATACTTATATAAGAAATATAATAAGAAAACTAGAATTGCTAAGACAAATAGTGTTTCTAAAATAAATTTTAAAAGGCCTTGAGCAGTGAAATAATCTTTTACTTTATCAAATAGATTATTTAAAGTTTGTAAACTATATATATTATTTAAATATTTCATACTCTAATTTCCTCCTTTACAATTAGTTAGTAATTCAATGATTTTATCATTTTTTTCATCAATAGCATAATCAATTGGTTTTAAATTTCTTTCATCTACTAATTCTTGATCAGCACCGTGTTCTAATAATATTTTTACGATATTATAATTATTCGTTGTTATTGCTAAATGAAGAGGTGTTTGATCAAATTCTCCAGTCGAATTAATATTAACATGATATTTTATTAATTCTAAAATTATAGATGAATCTCCTACAACCACTGCTAAATGAAGAGGTGTATTATAATCATCATCACAGATTTCAGGATTTACACCACATTTAATTAATAATTTAATTGCTTTTATATTTTGATATTTAACAGCATAATGCAGTAAAGTTCTTCCTCTATAACGTTTACTGTTAATATCATATATTGATTTTAGTTCAATTAATAATTTTTTTATTTTAAAGATATGACATTGTTTATCTTTAAGAGCATTCGTAATTTCTGAAAAATATTGAGCTTTAGTTTTCATAATTACTCCTGTTTGATAAATTCATCAATCTTTAATTGATGCATTGAAGTAGTGTTTTGATTAGATAAAAATTGTGAAATGATATCTAATTTTTGTTGTAGGTGATTAATAATATCATCTACATAGAATATATATATTTTCCAGTTATTTTCTGAATAAATATTATAGTAATATTGATAATCTTCAATCAAAGAGTATGGAGTTTTTGTATCCATTCCTTCAATGATAATACCCACATTAGGCGTAATATTTTTATACTTATCAATTTTTCCCTTGATAACAAGATCAATTCTACCAATACCTTTTTCTACATCAATGCCTCTACTTTTAAGTTCATCATAAATAACTTTAGTTAAATTAGGCATTTCTCTTCCATCGTCGATATCAAATTGAACAGCTTCTTTGTATTGTTGTAAAGCTCCAGATTTACCAGAATATTCTTTAGTTGAAAAAATATGAACCTTTTGACATCCGGTAGAATAGTTACTAATAATAAACTTAATTAATCTAGTTTCTGTATCTTTAAAGTCATCAAATAAGAAATATACTTCATCACAAATTCTTGCTTTTTCTTTAGGCGCAACAACAATTCTAATATTAGTATTTAAAATTTCTAAAATATCATTATCACTATATAACTCTTTTAGCTTTTTAACTAATGCCTTAAAGAAAACGAATTTATAGTTATTAGAATATAATACAATATCAATATTCTTTGAAACATCTTGGTAATATTTTGATACTATGCTTTGAACCATAGCATCCATATTATTATAAACATTAAAATATTCTGCTTTAGTGAAATCTAAAATGTATTGATTTTGTGTATTTGCGATATTTCCATATTTACTATTATCTTTAATATACCCTTTTACTAGTTTAAAGATATATTTACTAGGAATTTGTTTAAATAAATTAGTAGTAGATGCGATAGTGGTTGATGAATCACCAAATAATACCACCTGTTTACCATCAAATACTTTATGATATTTAAAGCTTGATGATAAATGAGCATCATCAACTAATACTAAATCAAATTTAGATATATCTAGATCACCATTAAGAATATCTACATCTGCTAAAAATACACTCTTATATGGTAATAAGAAATCTACAATCTTGTTATATTCGTTAAATTTAATATTATTGGTGTGATTAATAATACGACGATCTAAATGAATCTTATTTCTTTCTAATTGTCTAATATTAATTTGACAGTAGTTTCGTTCATAATAATTGAAGTTTTCAAGCCATACAGGAATCGAACTATTTTCTAACAAAATAGGATACTTATTAATCAAATCGTTTTGATAATTCAAATATGTTGAATATATATAAATATCGCTCATTCCTTTAGAATATTCTGATTTAAGAATACCATCACAAAGTTGTTTTAATCCTAACTTTTCAAAGCGATGTAAATAATCAAAAATAATAAATATTGAGTCTAATTCTTTAATACGATCAACGTATTTATAAATACCTCTTAAGGAATCATCTAAACTACATTCAAGTAAACTATATTGTCCACCAATGAAGTAACGACTAAACAAGTTGTGTTCTACAAGTCTTTGTTCAGCAAGTTTATCTAATTCTTTAAACTCTTCAATTAGTTCTTTAATTCGATCATCAGTATATAGATACTTAATCACACTAGGATATTTTAAGTGTTTTAAGAATAAACCATAATTCTTTTCAATAATACTTAAGTACATACAATCTGTATCTAAACCAAGGTATGTTTCACCAAGATATTCAACCATTTCTTTAGAATGGTAATCTAGTTTTTTAACAAGACTAACATATTCTTTATCAGTATCGATTACTAACATCATATCTTCAAATGAAGGAATAGTATTTTTATATAATGTTTGTAACTTATGATTAACATGAATTATTTTTCTTAGATATATTAACCAATCTAAAGAATTATAATTACGATCAATAATTGTATTACCTTCAATAGTAATACCATATTTCTTAATGTAATCATATTGTTCGTTTAAAAGTTTTTCAGAATTAGAATATTCACTATATACTTTTAAAAACTCACCTCTATCATCAAAAATCTTATAATCATGATTTAATTGTTGTCTAAAAATACGTGTTTCATCATCAGTTAAATTTAAAATGAAATTTATCCAATTTAAGAAATTAACCGAAAAAACATCAACATTAAACTTACCCATTATGTTATTTTTCTTACATTCGGTTTCAATTCGTTGACCAACTTCAAATAGGTTAATATATTCATGATTAACAATATCTAAACTAGTTTTATGTTTTTTCAAAAGCTTTTTATCAAAGAAAGTAGGAATTACTTTTAAATAATTTCGATCGGATAAAACATCTTTAATATAATCATACTGAAGATATTCCTCTTTTTGAGCAAAAGTTAGTAACTTATCTTTTAATTCAAGATAATGGCTAACTATTTCTTTCATTTGATATAAATAATCTTTTATGCCTATTTTGTTTTTCATGTAGAATTGAGGCCAAGAAAGAGAAATTTTAGATGAAGTTAATAAATTGTTTAATTTCTTTAAATAACCTAATTCATAATGACTAATGTTTTCAACATCTAATAATCTCTTTAAACTTTGAAGTGACTTAGACATTAGTTCTTGTTGTTGTTTAATGATATTAACGATTTCTTGAATCTTTTCAGTTTCATTAATGATAGAAGTAATTTCTTGAACATTTTCAAGTGTTAAATGAGTATGACAAATTGATTTAAGAATTTGAGCAGTATCATTTGTTTGGTATGAATCAATTACTTTAGTCTTTAACGTTTCTTTAATATCAATATTATTCTTTTGGAAACTAGCAATTGTATTTAAAAGTTCATTAATTTTTTTCGAATCGTATTTTTCAACCCAACACTTTGGAGGAGCAATTTTAGTAAACGTAGAAATATATGATAATAATCTTTGTGCCCCAATAAAACTTTCTGGTAATTCTATTTGATACTTCTTACAATATTGTTTAATCTTATTGTTAAATAATTTTATTGTAGAAGCATAATTATTAGTTGCAGTAATAATTTCTTTTGCGTGTTGTTTAGAATAATATTGTTCAATATTACTCCAAACATTAATATCTAAAGGTTCAATTGTTTCCAAAATCTCTTCTATTTCTTTTAAATCATTATAAACATGCTCAATTTCATGATTTCTTAAATTTACATCAATTGGCATTTTTACAATATCAGGAATTGTATTTTTTAATTCTGCCAAAGTAGTAATAATTTTATTATATCTACAACCATGAATACTTGCTTCTAAGGCTTGTTCATACTCTGCAATCGGGTATAAAGTTTCAGTACCAATCTTTTCTTCTCTTATGACTGGCAATTCTTCTTCTTCGATTTTATCAAATAAAGTATTTTTTGATAAAGAATGAACATAAGATGATGCTTGGAATGAATTAAGTTCTTTATAAATATGATTAATATTATTAAAATCATGGGAAACATATAAAACTTTTTTGTTTTTCAAAATCGCATCACAAATAGCATTTACAATAGTATAAGTTTTACCAGTACCAAGTCTTCCGTCTACTACAAAAGATTCTCCATTGGCAATCTTTAATAATGCCCACTTTTGATTAATATTAGTTACTTGAACAGCTTTGATTTGACCAAAGTATTCTTGTTGTACATTGAAAGCACTTTTTTCATAAATAGAACGTTGTGTAGATAAATCTTGAGTATTTAATTTGTTTTCTAAATACTCAATTGAGAGTACTGTTAAATAATTACCTACAGCATGTTCAAATTTAGTCTTATTTGCAAAATTAATACAATATTCATGAATATCAAATAAAGATGCATTACTAGTTAATGGATCTACAGAAATTCCAAGAGAAGCTTGAATTTCATTTTTTAACAAAGTATTAACGATTGGTTCACTAGAAACTACTATTTTATTTTCATGATAATCAATTTCTACTGGGATTAACACAATCGGAGCGTATGAGTAATGTGTATCATTAGGCAATTTATAATGAAGTACTCCGTACGTCAAAAAAATCTTATTGGAAGTACTTTTGTATCTTAAACTTTCTAAAAATGTTAATTGATATTTTAATTCATTGCTTGATCCATCAAGTACTTGTCCAATACCTTCATTGGTAATTTCTTCATAGACAATATCATCTAATGAAACAACATGGCCAAGTAATAAATCTTCAAGAATATTAACATCAATCGCACCAAGTTCGATATAATAGTTTTCCTCTAAGATGTTTTTTAAATGTTGATTACGTTGTTGAATACGGAAATTTGTTTTTCTATATGACTTCATAATTTTCACCAATCTTATTTCTTATTATATCACGAATTAATTATTTATAAAAGAAAAAAGGTAAGAAAGGAATTTATTAAATTACTAAATCAAACAAATTATTTTTATTATCTTTCGCTTTTTCACTAAACAAACCTACAATGTTATTACTATTTTTATTCTTTTCTACGACAATTATCGTGTTTGTTAAACTTATCTTTCTACCTTTACTATCGATAAAGTATGGGGTTTTTAATAGTTTATTAATAAAGTTAGAAATGACTAAATGAGCTTTGTCTAGATTTTTAAAATACACTAAACTAAATGGAAATTTGATCAAATGTTCTGATAAAATTCCACCACTTTCATATCCTACATATCCTTTATTAGATCCGATTAACAGATTTAAACTAGTAGAATCTATATATGTTTCTAAATCTATTTCTAAATAATTTTCTTTTTTAAAAGAAGATATGTTTTCTAAATCATTGATTAACAAATCAATAACTAGTTCTTTTTGTGATATAGAACAAATTAAACTTTTAGGCTCTTTTATTTTTAAATACTTTTCATAATACGGTTTTATTTGTTCATAATTTAAACTGATAGTATCAATATTTTTTTCGAACTTAATTCCACTGAAATCTCTTATTATCTCATCTACTATTTCAAAATAATCATCAGCTGTGTTATTGATTTTTACAATAGAACCGAGTTCATCTAAAACATCTATTGCCTTGTCTGGAAATGTTCTATTTACAATAAATTTATCACATTTTTCTACGACATATTCAATTAGATTTGAGTCATATTTAATGTTATGATATGATTCATAGACCCCTTTGATTTTTTCTAACATATCAATAACCTCTTCAATTCTTGGTTCATCTATAAAAATATTATGAAATCTTCTAACTAGTGCTTTGTCTTTGTCAATATATCGATAATATTCATCAAGAGTAGTCGCACCTATACAATGGAAATCTGATCTAGATATATATGGTTTTAATATATTTGATATATCCATAGTCCCTTCGTTTGATCCTGCACCAACAATATTATGAATTTCGTCAATGAATAGTATCGCATTTTGTTCTTTAATATAGTTAATCGCCTTTACGATTTTTTCTTCTAGTTCTCCACGGTATTTTGTTCCTGCAACAACAGATCCTAGTTCAAATCTATATATAGAAACATCTGGATACTTTTTAGCGTAACCTTCGATTAATGCAGTTTTACCAACTCCTGCATTACCAATCAACATAGGATTGTTTTTTTGTTTTTTATTTAATATTATATTCAATTTTTCAAGTTGATTATTTCTTTCAATATAAGGATGAACCACATCTAAAGTAGTTAAATTTGTCAAAAAGTCAAACTCATTTTTTTCTTCTTTCTTAATATTAAAAATATCAAAAATATCTTCAATTAGTTCTATTGGACTTAACCCTAAATTGATTATTATTTTTGTTGCGTTACTTTCATTATCATTTAATAGTGTATAAAATAAGTGTTCATCATATATATATTTTGTTTTAAATAATTTTAAAGTGTCTTTAGCTTTAGATACAATATCATTAAACTTTTGAGTAAATTTTGAATGTTCTAATTGATAAGACTCATTATAAATTAAATCCATTTCTTCTAATAGCTCTTCTTTTGTTATTTGTTCTTCTGTTAATAAAAAATGACAAATTGTATCTTCAGTTTCAAACATAGCTAAAAGTAAATGTTCAGTACCGATGATTTTTTTATTATCACTTTCTGCTAAACTTTCAGCAAATTCAATTAATTTTACAGCTTGAGGGCTATAATTTTCTAACATTAATACGCCTCCTTCAACAATACACTATATGATAGTTAAGATAAAAATATAATTTAGAAAAAATTTATTTGTATTTATTAATAAACTATGGTATACTATATATAGAAGTGAGGTGTTAATATGAATCCAAACGCATATATATCTAATGTTCAAAAAGATATGTCTTTCATTGAAACTGAACAAGTTGTTATTGTTGCTGTCAACACTAATGATGATGAAATGTTTTACTATCAATTAACTGAACTTAAGAGTTTATGTGAAGCCTGTAATTTTGAAGTGATTGAAACTATTACTCAAAATTTAAATAAACCAATCTCACAGACATATGTTGGTAGTGGAAAACTAGAAGAAATTAAAAATATAGTTGATGCTTTGAATGTTAATAAAATAATTTTTAACGATGAATTAACACCATCTCAAATTAAAAACATCAATGATGCTTTAAATAATGAATATGAGATTATTGATCGAACAATGTTAATTTTAGAAATTTTTGAAAAAAGAGCAACTACTAAAGAAGCATCTTTACAAGTTGAAGTTGCTAAGTTAAAATATATGTTACCAAGACTAATTGGAACAAGAAGTTATATGTCAAGAACTACCGGAGGCGGTGGTGGTGGAGCAGGTGCTCGACGTGGTCTTGGTGAAACCAAGTTAGAATTAGATAGAAGACATATTGAAATGAAAATTTCAAAAGCAAAAGAAGAATTAGAAAATATTAAGTTTTCTAGAGCAACTTCTAGAAAAATGCGTAATGCTAATGGAGTAAAAACTGTAGCATTTGTGGGATACACTAATGCCGGTAAATCTTCTACTATTAATTCATTAATTAAATTATATGGTCATGAAAATGATGATAAAGAAGTCTTTGTCAAGGATATGCTTTTTGCAACACTAGAAACCCAAACAAGAAAAATTAAACTTCCTAATAATCATCAATTCCTAATCACTGATACTGTAGGTTTCGTTTCGAAACTACCTCACCATTTAGTTGAATCTTTCAAGTCAACTTTAGAAGAGATATTAGAAGCTGATTTAATTATTCATATTGTGGATGCTAATAGTCCGTTTAGAGATTTACAAATCAGCACAACTAATGAAGTTTTAAACAGTTTAGGTGCTTACGAAATTCCAACGTTAATGGTTTTAAATAAATGCGATTTAGTTAAAAATTATATCACTATTAATAACTATCCTAACTCTATTCAAATTAGTGCAAAATTAAAAGAGGGTTTACGTGAATTGGTTTCTAAAATTGACGAAACATTATTTGATGAAATTTATTTAGATACTTTTTTAATTCCTTTTGATAAGGGAAATTATATTTCTTTAATTCAAGAAACAAGTGAGGTTATTAGTACAGAATATTTAAATGAAGGTACACTGATTAAAGCAAAAGTATCAAAACAGATTCATAATATGTTAAAAGAATACATGATAGAAAAATAAAAACTAACTCTTTAATGAGTTAGTTTTTTTAATTAAAATGATTAGAATTTAAATAATCCATACATATATCAAATAATTCTTGATATGTAGAAATATTGATTAACTTAAGGCGATGTTGTTTAGAATTAGGTAATCTTTTAAAATACCAAACAGCGTGAGTTCTCATTTCAACAATTGCTATTCTTTCATTTGTTAATTCAATTAATCTTTTGGCGTGTAATAAAACTGTTTCAATTACTTCTTTTGGTGTAGGTTCAATAAAAACTTCACCATTCAATTCCTTATTAATTTTCTCAAAAATCCATGGATTACCAAGTGCTGCTCTTCCAATCATAACTGCATCACAACCCGCTTCAAGATATGCTTTAACATCTTCTGTTGTTTTAATATCTCCGTTACCAATTAGAAAACAATTAGTTGCAGCGCGAACTTTTTTCACATATTCTATATCAGCATTTCCTCTATATAGCATTGACTTAGTTCTTGTGTGTATTGCGATAGCATCTACCCCTGCAACTTCTGCAAGACGTGCTACCTCATCACAGTTTATCGAATCATGATCCCATCCTGCTCTTATCTTAATTGTGATTGGTTTATTAATATTTTCTTTTAAACTTTTGATAATCTCATAGATTTTATTTGGTTCTTTTAATAAAGCACTACCACTTCCTGATTTAACAACTTTATTAACAGGACATCCCATATTAATATCAATCGTATCACAATCACAATCTTTTTCCACAATTTTGGCAGCTTCTGTAAGAGTTTCTTTACTAGAGCCGAACAACTGCATTGCAATTGGATGTTCCATCTTAGAAGTTTGTAACATACTATGTGTTTTTTCATTATTGTAAAGTAAACCCTTATCACTTACCATTTCTGCATAAACCATAGCTGCACCATGTTCAACACAAATTGTTCTAAATGCCATATTAGTAATTCCCGCAAGAGGAGCTAATATTAAAGGATTCTTCAGTTTTATATTAGCAATCTTTCTCATAGCTTTCTCCAATAAAATATCTTAAGATATGAGAGGCTATCAATAGACCAGCACTAGCAGGAACAAAAATCATTGAACCTGGATTTCTTGTATGAGTCTTAATTGGTTCTTCAGTTGATGTTAAAACTAGTAAATGTTTAATATTTAATTCTCTACATTTTTTTCTAACAATTTTTGCTAAAGGACAAATTGAAGTTTTAGAAATATCCGTAATCAAGAGTTTAGTTGGATCTAATTTATTTCCAGTTCCCATTGATGAAATAATTGGTGTTTTAACTTCTTGACAACTTTTAATTAATAAAATTTTTGAATTAACCGTATCTATGGCATCTACAACAAAATCATATTTACTAAAATCAATTTGTTTGATGGTTTCTTCATCAACGTACATATTATATGCATTAATTAAAACATCAGGATTAATAGATAGTGCTCTTTGTTTTGCTGTATCAACCTTTATTTCTCCAATATTATTAACTGTAGATATTATTTGTCGATTTAAATTGGAAATATCTACTTTATCAAAATCATAAATATCAATATTTAAAAATCCACTTCTAACTAAGGATTCTAAAACGTAACCACCAACTCCGCCAACGCCAAAGATAGCGATTCTTTTATCTTGATAAAGTTTTAAAGTTTCTTCTTTCAACATAAGTATAGTTCTACTATTCATCGTCTTCTACCTCATGTTCATATATATAATTAAAGTCATATTTTGTATCATTTTTTCTGCAACCTACTATTGTTCCAAGATTCAAATTATGAATACTTCTAAATAAACATTCATCAACTTCTTTATTATATTTTTTTAAATCTTGGATAATTTGTTTAATTTCATTTCTTTTAGAACTAGAGTCTTTTTGATAATCTTCTTGAAGAGGACATGCACAGGCAATAAAATCAAGTTCGTGATACTTTTTCCAATGAATAATAGATTCTTCTTTTACCTCATATAATGGTCTAATTAGTTCAATACCTTCATAGTTCTTACTTCTAAGTTTGGGTCTCATAAAAGTAATTTCATTACTGTACAACAAACCTAATAAAGTAGTTTCAATAACATCATCAGCATGATGACCTAATGCAATCTTATTACAGCCTCTTTTTTTAGCATAATTGTATAAATACCCTCGACGCATTCTAGCACACAAATAACAAGGATTTTCTTTTAATGTTTTAGTATATTGAAAAATAGGAGCATCAAAAAACTCGATATCAATACCTAATGTTGATGCATTAACTTTTATTTGGTCCAGATTTTCTTGATTATATCCAGGATTCATTGAAATAAAAATTAAATCAAAAGGAATACTTCCATGTTCCTTTAGCTCTTGCAGACAAACAGCTAATAACATCGAATCCTTGCCTCCCGATATACAAACAGCTATTTTGTCATTTGGTTGTATTAAATTGTACACTTCACATGCATTCATAACTTTTGAATAAATTGTTTTTCTAAACTTTGTTATTAATGCTCTTTGAATTTCTTTATTCATAACTATTCCTTTATTTTTTCTAATTCATCTAGTGTTAATTCTTTCACTTCACCTATTTTTAAGTCTCCTAATTGTAAAGAACCAATTTGAACTCTTTTTAAATATTCTACTTTTGTATTAAGTTTTTCAAACATTTTTTTAACTTGGTGAAACTTCCCTTCATAAATTGTAATATAAGCTTTATTTGAACCAATTAATTCCAATTTACCAGGTAATGTTTTATAATCATCTATTTCTATACCATTTTCTACATAGCTTACCGCATCACTTAGTAAAACACCACTATATTCAACATAATATTTTTTGGATATGTGTTTTTTAGGTGAGGTAATATTATGAATAAACGCACCGTCATTTGATAATAGAATTAGTCCTGCTGTATCTTTATCAAGTCTACCCACAATCGATAAATCTTTAAAATTAAATTGTTGAGGGACAAGTTCTATAATAGTTGGATTAGAATTATCAAAAGTTGCAGATAGATAACCTTTAGGTTTATTCATCATTAAATAGATGTATTTTTGATATTGAAGCATTTGATTATTGACTATAACACAGTCTTTTTTCTCATCAATAATTATGTTAATATTAGAAACAATATTATCATTCACAAGTACTTCTTTATCTTTAATCAATTTTTTAGCATTTTGTCTAGATATTTTTAAGACATCTGCCAAATATTTATCTAATCTCATACTCATCACCTTTTTATTAAGTATATCATAATTTAGTAATTTCTTCAAATAATGTAATGTATAAAAAAAGAGTTAACTTAAATTATAGTTAACTCTTTTTTATAGATAATACTTAATTTAACTATTAAGCTTTCTTCATTCCTGATTCAATAGCTTGAAGTAATAAATCAGTTGTATCTTCCCCATTTTCCCAATACATTAAGCCACCTAAATCTTTTGCCCAAACATAATTACATTTAGCTTTAATTGAATTAGGGTTATCAAATGAAATTAATTTATTTTCACTAGGGATATAAATTGCAGTAGCACAAGCAGTTGAATCAAAACAAGTTACGTATGATCCTTTATTATTTTTCATGTAGTTGTAGATATTAGTATAAGTCATGTGACCACCGCTTGAACCTACATTACCAGATCCTAAACCATTTTCAGTTGTAGGACTTCCATTAAAGATATATACACGACCATAGAATGCAACACCAATTACAATTTTAGATAAAGGTGCTCCAGCATTATTATAAATCAATACAGAATCATGTACATTTGACTTACTTGATGTATTAGAAGAACCATATAATGCAGTATGATGATATGCATAATTTGAATCATGGAAGTCATATGTCATTAAATGTAAATAATCAAGATAATCAATTACTTGACGTACGTTATATCTTTCAATACCCCATCTACCACCAGGTAAGGCTGCAGTAACTAAATAATCTGGATTTGCTTCTTTTAATGTTTGATAAATTTGCGCCATCAATAAAGTATAATTTGGCTTATCTTCTTCAATATCTCTTCCAGTATTGTATCCTGGATATTCCCAGTCAATATCAACACCATCTAAATGATATGTTTCTAATATTTCTAAAATAGAACGAGCAAATTTTAATCTAGTTTCTGTAGTTGCAGCAGTATTACTAAATTTAGTTAAACTTGATGAATCAGCACCACCAATTGATAAAACTACTCTAACGCCACTCTTTCTAATTTGATTAATAGTAAATAAATATTTTTGTACATCTTCTAAACTTACAGTTGATTCATCAGTTACACGACCAAATGATAAATTAACTACTTCTAAAGTATTTTTAGCAGTTTCAGTAAATCCTTTATAGCTACTTGCATAAACATACGCAAATACTGGTTTTCCATCAGATAAATCTTTTAATTCAACTTTAGGAACAATTACTTCAAAAGTTTGTTCAATTGTTGCTGAATTATATGTAAATTTACATTTTAAAGAAATCACTTTATCTACTCTATCAGGATTTGTAATACCACCATTAGTTAATGTATTAACATCTGAAGAAGTCCATACAGTTTTAACATAATTTGTATTAATGCTAACAGAATTGTTTAAAGTAACGCTATCATAGAAAACGCTAGGTACTAATAAAGGTAATTTTTCAGCTAACATTTTAAAGTTTGCTTGTAAAGTAATATCTTCAGTAATTAAAGTATCAAAATTAAACTCTGTATTGCCTAAATACCAAGTAAGTTCAGCGCCGCCATGAGTTGGTAAAGATTGTTTTGTAACTTTTGAGCCACTATTAACATTTACAACAGTAGCTTTATTAGTATGATCAATAAAAGTAACACTATATTGAGATTTAACCTCTTTCCATTTTGCGTAGAATGTAAGTTCACCAATTGTAACTTCACTAATACTTGTTACTTTTTCACCATAGAATATTTCACTTGTAAACCAACCAACAAATTCATAACCATCTTTTGTAGGAATAGGAAGTGTTGTAACTATACCAACATTATATTCGTGTTTTGTTCCACTTGGAAGTTTTCCATCATTTAAAACATAATTAATTGAATAAGTACTATCATAATTAGTTAAAGCATCCCATTTTGCATATAAAGTAACACTTGTTAAAATTGAAGTACTACTAGTATATTTATTTCCTTTTTCATCATACCAACCTTTAAATAAATTACCATCTTTTGTTGGATTTAATAGGTTTAGAGTTTCTCCAGAATTTAAATTAACTACACTTTCAAATCCACTAGGAGCCACACCACCTTGTAAATCAAAATTAACTGTTATTTTTTTACCTTGCCATTTTGCAGTCAAAATGATATCATTAGCAGGCATTGTAGTCATTTCAAATAAATTCCCTTCTTGATCATACCAACCCATAAAATCGTAATAATCACTAGTTGGTTCAGGAATTATTATTTCTTGTTCATACTTAAAAGAATATTCTTTAACAGCTAAACTAACTTCATTTGAAACTAATGAAATAGTATATCCTTTTGGATACCAATTAGCATGAAGTGTAATTTTTCCATTATAAGTATAACTTTGTGAAAGTTTACTAGTTGAAAAATCTTCTGATTCATACCAACCAGCAAACATGTATCCAGGACGTTCTGGTGTTGGTAGATTTACAACATCACCAACATTTAAGTTCTTGACATTTTTAATTTCATTACCACCATTAGTATTAAAGCTAATACAATAATCTTCATTTGGTGTATCAGAACCACCACTACCAGTACCGCCTCCTGTTTGACAAGCAGAAATGCCTAGTACAAATAATGATATTGCAAATAAGCTAACAATTTTATTAATATATTTCATTTAAACCTCCCTTAACTCCATTTCGCATATAGAGTAATATCTCTATGGTCGTTATGTAAAATTTCAGTTACTTTATTTCCTGAAAAATCTTCATTTTCATACCAACCTTCAAATGTAAATCCGTCTTTCTTTGGACTCAATAATATAATTCCTTGTCCAGTAACATATTCTGTTGGATTTAATAATTCGATAAATCCATATAAATTTTCACTTTTAGAATAATCAGCAGAAGTAAAAGTGATACCTTTTTCAACTCTTTCTTCTTTAGTAGCCATAAAGAAAGCATTAAGTTCTGTTCTTATTGCAATTTGATCAATGCCATATGTATCTGCGCTTCCACTATATTCACCATCAATTAATTTTTGAATATATGGTTTGTTTTCATCATGAGCAACAGTTACTAAATATTCAAATAACCAAATCCATTTATTAAAATATTTTTCATCCCCTAAGAAACCATTGTAACCAATTAGTCTACTTTCTGATGCTTTATAGAAATTTTCATATGGACCTTTGCCATTAATAAATGTCATAAAATCGTTAATAAAGTTACTATATAAACACATTAAAGACCAATCAACACTGTTAGAGTGTAAATACCAATATCCACCTTTGTATTGAGCATTATAATAGTCATAATGACTTCCACCATTAAAATTTAAAGTTAATGAATATTGAGGCTCTAACTCAGTTAAAGAAATATATTTTGCAGTTATAGTTGTATCTTCTAGATATTCATAATTATTATCTATTTGATTATCTCCAATAAACCAACCTACAAAAATATGATTATCTAAATATGCACGATCTAAAATTAAATTTTCATCAGTATAAATATACTTGAAATTTTCTTGTTCATCTTTTAAATTTCCACCATTTAAATCATAAGTTACTTTAATTCTTTTAGGTTGCCATTTGGCATGTAATGTTATATTTTTACTTATAGTTGTTTCATTAGTTACTTCTGTACCTGCCAAAAAATCTTCACTAGGATACCAACCTTTAAAAGTATATCCTTTTTTCTCAGGTGTAGGTAGATTAATAGTAGATGCATTTTTAATAACGATATCTTGATAATTAAGTGAAGAATTACTATCAAATTTAATTGTATATTCTGTATCTTGAATTGTATCTTCACAACCAACTAATATAACAAATAAAAACAATACAATTATGATTAAAACCTTTTTATTCATGTTTACCTCTCATATTTATTAGTTTACACAAAAATCCCATCTTAGGTACCCCCGCCCACAAGCTATGCAAGTTTAAGGCTGCTTCGATCAAGACCTGACCTGATTCGCTGCCTAGCCTCGGGTGAAGGTACCTAAAATGGGATTCCTTAAATTTATTATATCACTAACTAGCGTTTTTGTCTTAATATTTGAAAAAATTTTTTAAGAATATTTGAACATTCTTCTTGTAATACTCCACTAGTAATTTTTACTTGATGATTAAAGTTTGTATCCTGTAAAAGATTAACTATACTGCCACACGCTCCAAATTTAGGCTCGAAGGCACCAAATACTAAATTTGTACATCTCGACTGTAAAATCGCACCTGCACACATTGGGCACGGTTCCAAAGTTACATAAATAGTACACTCATCCAAAATCCAACTATTAAGTTTTTTATTAGCTTTTTCTATAGCAATAAGTTCAGCATGAGCTAGTACACTTTTTTTAGATTCTCTTAAATTATGGGCTCTTGCTATAATTTTATTATCTTTAACAATTACACATCCAACTGGAACTTCATTTTTGTCAAATGCTTTTTGGGCTTCTTTTAAAGCCGCCTTCATAAATTTATTATTGTTCATTTTTTGGAACTTGATGACAGTGTCTGCATCTTGCTTCATATTTTTCTTTAGCACTAACTAAAACAATAGGATCATTATAGTTAGCTGGCTTTCCGTCAATTAATCTTTGAGTGCGAGTAGCAGGGTCGCCACATACTTGACAAATCGCTTGAAGTTTTGTAATGTATTCAGCTCTTGCAATTAAATCTGGCATTATACCAAATGGTTCACCTCTAAAATCCAAATCTAGTCCCGCCAAAATTACTCTAACCCCTTTATTAGCAAGACCTTCTGCAACCTCGATTAAACCACGATCAAAAAATTGAACTTCATCAATACAAACCGCATATGGAAGTTGTGATACTTCTTTTAATTTTTCCAAAATTTCACTAGAACTATTAACAGGAATTGATTTTACTTTTCTTTGTGAGTGTGACACAACATCATAATATGAGTATCTATCATCGATTACAGGTTTAAAAACCCATACATCTTTTTTTGCATATTTAATTCTTGTAATTCTTCGAATTAACTCTTCAGTTTTTCCAGCAAACATACTACCACAAATAATTTCTATCCATCCATCTCTACCACGTAATTCCATAATTCTTACCTCTTTTTCAATTTATTATATATCTATTTATATTTTATTTCAAGCAAAATTCATATCTTTTTTTAATTATAATTTATTTACTACACTACTTTTTCCTAAAGCAAAAAGCCCTAATGATTAGGGCTTTTTATTATTGTTTTCTTTTAATAATAATCGCTGATAAGCTAAATAATAATAATAACGAACTAATATATGCAGCACTTAAGCATGATACATTTGTCTTATCATCATCTTTGTTGTCACCATTATCAGGATCTACTGGCTTATTTACTTCAGCAACTAATTCATCAACATCTGTTTTAAATGTAGATAAAAGCTCATCAATTTCTTCAACTGTAGTCGCTTTAGCTACATCACTGACAAATGAATTATGTAAATTTGTTAATTGAATATTTCCTTCTTCTAATCCGCTTTTGTGCATATATTCTAATGCTTCTTCTAATACCTCATTGCGTTTTATTTGAACTGGATCAATTACAAATTCATCTAATTTTGCTTTAACTTCTTCTAATAAATCTAAAGCGTCATTTACTTTAGTAGAGGCACTAATTAAAGCCTTATATTGTCTAATAATTGATGCCATAGTTGCTTGATCATCTTTAGAATAATTCTCAAGATTCACATAATTATCAAGTTCAGATAAAAGTGATTCTTTAACTTTTTCTAACTCTTCTTTTTCTTCTGCAATTGTCTTAATGCTATCTAAATTAGCTTCTAAATTTTCAAGAATAGCATTTATATCGCTAACAGTTTTTGCTTTATTAATGCTTGTTTTAGCTGTAGAAATAGCAGATCTAATATGTGTTTTATTTATAGTTGAATAACTTTCTAGATATTGTGCATCATAAGTCTCATTTAAATAATTTATCACTTCTGTACGTCTTTCTTGTACTATAGTTTGAACTTTATTAATTTCAGTTTTAGCATTGGCTAATTCACTATTTACTTTTGCAGTAGTATTTGCACTATTAATTTTATCTGTATATGTTGCAATAATACCTTGAATCTTTACTTGGTTTTCACTACTATAAATACTTAAATCACTAATATAATTCTTTAAATTTTCAATTGCCTTTGCTCTAGCAGATGCTATAATTAAAGCTTCTTCTTCAACAATTGTAGGAACATCATCTAATGATTTTTTATATTTAGTTACTAAATCGTTGATTTCTAGTTCACTATTGATAGCAGAAAGTTCAGTTTCAAATAATGAAATTAATGATGAAATACTAGCTTGATTAGTTTCACTATATGCTGATAAGTCAATAATATAATTATGAATCGTATTCTTAGCTGCATCTTTTGCGGCATTTAAACTAGCATTTGCTTCAATTAAAATATTTAATTCATTTCTTGCAGTTACTAAATCATTATAATTAGTTACAAGTGCTTTAATACTATTAGAAGCATTATTATATAACTTTTCACAACGTTCAATTAAGTCTTTTTGAGCTAAAGTAATAGGTGTTTGAATGCTATTAATTTGTTCAATAATTTCATTAGCAATTGTTTGATCTGTAGTTGTATCTTGCCATACTGGTTCAAATATTTCAACTTTAGTGCCAACTGAAATTGTACTAGCTGGTTTTAGTGGACTACCTTCAATTTGTCCATCTAAATATCTAACGCTATACAAATATTCCCCAGCCTTTAAAGTAATGTTATCAGACTCGCTTGCTTGGCTACAAGTAAATCTTACAAGACCATCAGTTCCAACAATAAAATAACCATAATCTTGTGCAGGATTTACTCCAAATTGAGCACCAGTTGCAGTAATTGATGTAGTACCGACATTTTTATATAAATTACCACATGATGTCCAATGATTACTTGGAATATCATTAGATGTGATTTCATGATAGTTTCCAATTGCTTGGAAATGTAAATATGTAACACCACTTAGTGTGAACTTTAATATATGTCCACTCCAACCAATAAAGCTAACATTAGCAGAAGTATCTTCATTTGGATTCATTGCGTTTGGTGTGTTACGATAGAATAAACCAACTTCTGATTGTTTAACATAACCTATATTTAAATTATGAGTACCTACATAGCTAATCCCATCTTTAACTAAAGTATATTTTAATGGTACAATAATTGTTGCTAAATATTCAACTAACACATCACCAGTCTCAATATTATATAATCTAGCATCATTTGTATTAGCATAATCCCAACTAACTGCATAATCTTTAAATGTTAGTGGTAATAAATAATTATCTAAAACGTCTTTCTTCAAAGTAAGTGCAAATTCATTTGCAATAACATCGATTTCCTTTAAAGTTTCTAAATGATTTAAAGCAGCTTGTAAAATAGAATAATTTGTAATTTGTTCTTGTTCATCACTATTTAAAGCATTATATCTTGTAAGAATACTATTAAGATTTTTTTCATCACTTAATGACACAGGAAACTTAATTGAATTAATTTGTGTAATAATTCTTTCAACATCACTAACTGCACTAGAGCCAGCAGGAGTTGATATTTCGTTAGCTAAATTAACACTTGAAACAAAATAATCATACCCTGTTTCAATCTCAATTTCTGTTTCTTGAGTATATGTGTATAAGTGATTAATATTTGTAGTATCAACTTCAACACCTTTATCAACTTTCCAAACCATATATCCACGAACATTATCAATAGCATCCCATTTTAAAGTTGTGCCACTTTCAATAATATTAGAAACAACCGGTTCAGGTAAATTAGTATGTTGAGGTTTAACAACACTTGGAATATTATGTTTCCAATAAGTATTTATCGTATTTACATGACTTACCATATTTGCTGATGTATTTAGTAAAGATCCATACTTATACATACATACACCATCAATATTGTCTTTGCCATAGATCGTTTTAAATTGATTTTCTAATTCATCAGCAGTATCCCAACCACCAGAATTATCTATTGCCATATATATACCAATACCCATTGATAAGTTTACTTGCTTGTATTCAACAACCCAGTTCCACCATTCAGCAAGCTTAGCAAAACCAGAATATTGATTATCAATAGAATGGTAAGTTTGTGGAGTAATATAATCAATCCATTCTTGATCAATCCAATGTTTTGTATCACTATATAAATAATCACCATAATGAGCAAATCCACCAGTATTTGATGCAGTTGGATAAGTTAAAGTTCCATTAACATCATATGTTGGTGTAGTCCCAGCTGCGTAAGAACCATTTCTATAAACACCTGATGGTGAAATACCAAGTTCAACAGCTTTATCATGAGCTAAATTATAAGAAGCTAATTCATTGTGTAATTGTTCAATAAATAAATCAACTTGTTTTCTTCTAAAATTTGCAAGAGATAAATTTTCAGTATTATATTTTGCACGTGTAGCTGTGTCATCAGCACCACTAATATAGAAGTAATCATCAAAATGAATTGCGTCTACATCATAATTTTCAACTAATTCCATACAAGTATCTACAATAAAATCTCTATTACTTGGAATTCCTGGATCTAAAATAATAGAATTACCTACTGTAATAAAATTACTTGGATCATTAGCAGGGTTGCCTTCTGGATATTTAGTTTCATTTGAATATGATGGATAACTTCCACTTGTACTAATACGATATGGATTCATCCACGCATGAAATTCAATACCTCTTGCATGACAGGCTTCTATCATCCATTCAAGCGGATCAAATTCATCAAAATTAACTTCACTCCACCATGAAGCAAGTGGATTCAATTCAGATTTATATAAAGCATTGTTGTGTGTTCTAACATGGAATACCATAGCATTAAAGCCCCATTGTTCCATATTGTCTAATATTTTATTAAAATCTGATTTATATTTTTCTTCAGTAGTAAATCTTGGAATGTCTCCAACAAAATGAGAAACCCAAACAGCACGATATTCTTGTACTTTTTCAGTATAAGAAGATGCATCTACTTTTTTAGGTTCTACATTCATGAATATAATTGCAATACCCATTAAAATAATAAAACTTAATTTTAAAAATTTGCTAAATACTTTCATTTAATAATCCTTTCTTTTCTTTATTCAATTAATTATATCATATTATATCAAATAATACAAACTATAAATTATAAATATGTATGAAATTGGATGAATATTTTGTGAATATATTGAGTATATTATTATAGAGGTACTTATGAAAACAAAAAGAATCAATTTTAAAAAAATATTTATTTTTCTATTTTTCCTTGGTATATATATGATACCGTATATATTTATACCAGTTGACAAAGAATTTTATAACTCATTAAATAAAATCAATATACCACCTTTTGTATTTATAATTATTTGGTCTATATTATATATTTTACTATCACTTTATTGGTGTAACAATTTCAAAAAAACTTTTATTGAAAAGAAAAGACTTCTAATATATTTAATTATAAATTATCTTGCAAACTTTATGTTTATGGTATTTATGTTTAAATTGCACTTTTTATTCTGGTCTTTTGTTTGTTGTATTATTAGTTTTATTACTATATTATTATCATATATGGAAGTTGTTTTATTTGATAAAAAAGCATCATATCTGTTTATTCCGAATATTTTATGGAGTTTAGTCGGAACAATATTGAGTGTTTATATATTTTTAAATAATTAAAAAACTACTAACAAAAGTTAGTAGTTTTTATTTTATTCTTTTTCAGCAACTTCTTTAATAGAAGATACAAGCCCTGCCATACCTTGTAATTCAGATGGCACAATAATTTTAGTAGCTTGGCCTTTAGAAACTTCAACTAAAGCTTCATATGCTTTTAAAGTAAGAACAGCTTTATCAGCAGATGCTTCTTTAACTAATTTAATACCTTCTGCTTCAGCAGTTTTAACCTTAAGAATCGATTCAGCTTGACCTTCAGCTTTTAAGATTTCAGCTTGTTTAATAGCTTCTGCTTCTAAAATTTGACTTTGTTTGTTTGCTTCTGCCTCTAAAATTTTACTTTGTTTAATACCTTCAGCTTCTAAGATTTTACTTTGTTTAAAACCTTCTGCTTGTAAAATAGCTTCACGTCTTTCACGTTCTGCACGCATTTGTTTTTCCATTGCTTCCCTAATATCTTTAGGTGGAAGAATGTTCTTAAGTTCTACTCTAGTTACTTTAATTCCCCATGGATCTGTAGCAACATCTAAAATTTCTGTCATTTTAGTATTAATTAAATCTCTACTAGTTAATGTTTGGTCTAATTCGATTGAACCAATAATATTACGTAGTGTTGTAGCAGTTAATTTATCTAATGCGTAAATTGGTTTTTCAACACCATATGTATAAAGTTTTGGATCAGTAATTTCAAAGAAAACAACTGTGTCTATTTGCATTGTTACATTATCCATTGTAATAACTGCTTGTGGTTCAAAATCTTTAACTTGTTCCTTCAAAGATATTTTTTGAGCAACTCTAAAGAAAATAGGCCATACCCAGTGAATACCAGAATGTAAAGTTCTGTGATATGCACCTAACTTTTCTACAACATAAGCTTCAGCTTGTGGAACAATTTTTAATGAAGAAGCCACTAAAGCTAAACCTAAAATAATAACAACAACTATTACTAATAATGTAATAGTACCTGAATCAAGTGTTTGAATACTTTCGCTAAAAAACATTTTTTACCCTCCTATAATTTTATTATATTTTCGTTTTTTATTTTTGATACAATAATTTTTGTACCAGTCAAACCATCAACTTGAACTTTTTCTCCTTCAACAAATTCCTCATTAGAGGTACTAACAGCACGCCAAATTTGACCATTTACTATTGCACTACCAATTTCGTCATTTTTGAAGTCTTTTGTAATAACAGCAACCATACCAATTACTCTATCAGCATTAGTATGAATTGTTTCTATTTTTCTATTTTTTTGAATAATTGGTTTAAATACCAAAATAAATCCTACTGTGAATACTACAAATATTATTAATTGAAGCCAAATAGGTGCTTTAAAAATAGCAGAAATTAATGCTGAAATAGCTCCGACAGTCCCCCAAATAATTGTTAATTCATCAGTTATTAACTCAACAACTATAGAGACAATAATCAATAAGCCCCATAGGATTAAAATAAATTGGTATTCAGTTAATCCAAGCATTTCTAAAAAAGTAGCACTAAACATTATTTAACCTCCTTTGTTAAATATATTTTTAATAACTTCTCTTCATTACTCCATTCACACATATATCTATATGCTTTCTTTAAAGAAAAATTAATTGGAAAATAGTTACACAATTTTTTAATAATATTTTTTCCATTAATTCTGCCATAGCTAGGTTTAATAGATACTGAATGCAATTCCTCACTTGGAATATTTCTAGTGGTTACATCATCTTTCGATACAGGTTTTACTAGTAATACATTATTTTCAATATCATAACCTATTAAAGTTGAATATATGTCTTTAAAGTAATTGGATGCAACTGTATTAAAAGTAATATTATTTTCATATATAGTTGCAATCTTCTCTTTATCATTAGAAAACCATTCTACATTCATGTGAATACCTCCTCACGATTATATTATACATAAAAATACATAAAAATACAAATAAATTAATAAAAATTTTAACAAAAGAAAAAGAGAACTAATAAAGTTCTCCTTTATAATTCAATTTCATTATCAGTAAATTTAATATTTGACTCATAAAAAGCCTTTAAAGCTTCAACCATACTATTAGCGTCAAATCTTCCTGCTGTTTCATTGGCAGAATGCATTGCAAGTTGAGCAAGACCAATATCAACAGAGGCAATACTTACATGGCTTGATGAAATAGACCCAAGCGTTGAACCACCTCTTTGATCAGATCTATTTGTATAATGTTGATATGATACATTAGCTTTATCACAAATCATCATCATAACTGCACCACTAATACCATCAGTTGTGTATCTTTGATTTGCGTTATGTTTAATGACAATTCCTTTATTCATTGACACTCTATTTGTAGGATCAGATAATTCCATATAATTAGGATGTTCAGCATGCGCATTATCTGCAGAAACTAAGAAAGAATTAGCAAGCATCATATTAAGTTCTTCATCATCCTTAACAAGTCGTCTTAAAACATCACTTAAAAATGTAGAATCTGCTCCTTGCTTAGTATTAGATCCAACTTCTTCATTATTAAATGCAGCATAAACATTAATTTTATTTTCATTATTACTTTCTACAAAAGCTTTCAAAGAAGTATAAGCACATTCTAAATTATCAATTCGAGGTGATAATAATAATTCTTGATTTACACCAACAAATTTTGCTTGATCTCTATTATAAACGCTTAAATCAAAACTAACAATTGAATCTTTGTTTATACCAAAAACTTGTTCTAATAAATCATTAACTGTTTCATACTTTGTTAAAGAAGCTAAAGGCAATAAATCTTTTTGAGGATTAGTAGTAACATCTTTTTTTAAATGAATAGCAGCAGAAGGAATTACTAATATATCTTCACATTTATTAACTATTTTAGAAACTAATTTATTTCCTTCTTTAATAACTACTCTACCAGCAATACTTAAAGGTCTATCAAACCAAGAAGCCAAAATTGGACCTCCATAAACCTCTGTATTTAGCATAGTACTATTTTTAACACAAATAATGCCATTTTGTTTAATTTTAAGACAAGGACTGTCTAAGTGGCTTGCAACTATATTAAAGCCATTATTTTCGAATTTTAGGCCCATTTTGAACGCAATAACAGAACTTTGGTCTTTAACTACGTAATAATTGCCACCTTTTTCCAAACTCCATTTTTTTGAAGCTTCTAATTTAGTAAATCCAGCATTTTGTAATATTTCTTCAATATTACTAACTGCTAAATACTCATTAGCACTTTTATTTAAAAAATCTAATAAATCCTTCATATTAACACCTAAATAATATATTTACCATCTTTAAAGATAATTACTTCACTACCATCATGTTTAGTACCAACAATAGTCATATCTTTTGAACCAAACATAAAGTCAACATGAGTATGAGACATATTACATCCATGCTCTTTTAGTTCTTCTTCTGAATATTTTGTATAATCTTTTAAATTCGTTCCAATATATGAAGCCCCCAAAGCCAAATGACATGATGCGTTTTCATCAAATAATGTATTGTAGAATAAGATATTAGATAAAGAAATAGGAGAATAATAAGGAACTATTGCAACTTCACCTAATGAACTTGATCCTTCATCAAACTCAATTAATCTCTTTAATGACTCAACACCTTTTTTAGCATCAAATTCTACAGCTTTGCCGTCAACAAATTTGATATAGAAATCTTCAATCAAATCCCCATCATATTCTAAAGGTTTTGTAGAATACACAACTCCATTTATTTTCTTATTGTGTGGCATACAGAAATTTTCTTCTGTTGGGATATTAGGATTAAAATATACACCGCCTGATGTAAATTCTCCACCGCCTGCCCAAATGTGATTTTCAACAAGTCCTACATGTAAATCAGTTCCTAATTCATTTTTAAAATGTAAAGAAACAAAATTTAATTCATTTAGTTTTTCATTAATAGCAGTCATATTACTATTAATCACATTCCAATCTTCCACTGGATCATTAGTTTCTGTAACATGTGATGCATCTAAAATAGCTTTATATAATTTTTCTAAAGCTACATCTTCTTCATCATTTGGGAACACTTGTTTTGCCCATGTTTTATTAGGGTAAGCGACAACACACCATTGAACCATATTATTCATTGTGTGTTCCATTGCAAATTTAGTTAAAGGGGCATTATGTCTTTGTGCTTTTAATGACTCGCTCATATCAACACCAGCCATAAATCCAGGATTTGGTGATGAAATAGATACTCTAGCATAATTTTTATCAACTAAATAATGTTGTCTTGCTAATTGCCAATCTGTAATATACATTTGTTCAGCTTTAGCATTTTCTAAAACAGTTTTTGTAATATGTAGATCTTGCCAATTAATAATAACATCACTAGTTTTTCTTTCATATGCAGCTTTTACTATTTCTCTTACAAGTTCTACAGATTCTAAATTAGCATTGATTACTAAGCCTTGATTTTCTTGTAAATTAACACCACATTCAACAATTAGTTTAGCAAATTTTTTATTTAATTCTTGATTCATATTAGATACCTTCCTTATTATATAGATAAACTTATATATATTATAACATATTTTATTTAATAATATAATAAAAAAAAGAAAAAACCAACAATAGTTGGTTTTTTACTACTTATTATTTTTTTGAGCTTGTGCAACACGTTTGTTGAACTTGTCAATACGACCAGCAGTTTGAACGAATTTTTGTTCACCAGTATAGAATGGATGACATTTAGAACATGTATCAACTCTGATTTCTGATAAAATTGATCCTGATTCAAATTCTGCGCCGCATGATACGCAAACAACTTTACACTTTTGATAATTTGGATGTATTCCTTTTTTCATGCTTTTCTCCTTTCCCATAGCCTGGTAGCCATAGTGGGTTATTTTTACTTTATTATTATATCAAATTCTAATAAAATAGTCAAGTCATATAATATAAGAAAAGGGTTCGGTAAAACCGAAACCCTTTTTTGTTGATATTATAATAAGATATCCCAAACACTAGTGCCTAAGTAAGTACGTGCTTGTAAATCAGCTTTAATGCTTGTTGCAGTTTCACATGCAATAGTTGTATGTCCACTAGCAATTAAAGCTTCTAAGTCAGACTTGAATCCATCTTTATAACCAGCATTGAAGATATTAATAATAGTATTCATATCATCAATTTCATTAGCCCAGTCACGATTTCTTAAATCATCATTAGATAATTCATTTCCGCCGTTTACATAATCCTTAAGTTGTAGTGTAATTCCTGTAGTACCAATTACAATACTAATACCAGCAATCTTATCATTAATTACTGAAGCGATATCATAGAAATCTCTAACAATTTCAGATTCAGCAATATTCTTAATTACTTCATCATCTTGAACCGCTTTATCAGTTTCAAATAATGTTACGATATCTAATTCATTTGTCCAATTATAATGAGCCCAATCAGCACTTAGAGCATCAGATTCTTTAATGAAACCATTAGGATTTCCACTATTAATGATAAATCCACAAGTATCTAGAATATCAATGATTAAAGTGTTGAATGAATTATCAGTTACAGTTAGAGTTCCATCCGCATTTGTATCATTACCAAAGATGTATGAAACTTTCATAACGTCTAGTAATTCACCTAATTTATGTGAGTTATCTTCAACGTGTTCTTTATCAATTGAACCAACTTCATTAATAGCTTTAATGATTTCCATTAATCTTGGAATTTCTGTATTCCATTCATTAATATTACCATCAATGCCATCTCTATCAACAACATCTCCAGCACAAGGAGCATAGCCCTTTTGTTGTAATAATGTATTAATTGTATTAATCAAATAATCAATATTTAATGATTTTGCAGTATTAATGTAACCTAGTAATACACCTAAATCATCGATTTGTTCATTTGTTAATGAAGATAAATCTAATGAATTGAAGTTGAAGTCTGCAGAAGCAGAAATGATTTTACTCATTTGTTCTGCTTCAACATCCCATTCTTCTTTACTAGCCATTGGATTATTATTTCCAGATGCATCTACACCACATTGTCCATCTAACCAATCAGACTTGTAATTACCAGCATTTGCATTATCTAAAGCATCAGCAACCATATCAGGTAATAATTCTCTAATAGAATCAGTATGGTTAAATGCTTTAATGATAGCAGCAACTTCTAGTGCAGATAATGAAGTTAATTGTTCATCAATTGGAGTAGAACTTTCTAATAATCCTAAATCTTGAGCGATACTTAAAAGGTTAATTAAATCATCGATATCATTAGCCCATTGAGCATCAGTCAATTCTTGTAATTGTTTGTTTGTCTTGATAATACCCTTACCACTACCATCAGCACTTCTATCAACTAATACATTTTCTAATAAGCCATTTAATGCAGTTAGAGTGAATGTCTTAGAAGCAGACATAATTTGAAGAATTTGTCGTAGACCATAATCAGCAACTAAGAAATCTTCTGTTGAAATTGTAGCAGCATTTGTACCATCAACGATACCTAAATTCATATCTTTAATGTATTCGAAACCAGTTCCATTATTCTTCATGTAGTTAGCAATTGCTACTAATCTAGCAAGATAAATAACTTCTTGATCCCATTCATTCATAGCGTACATACCATTTTCTTGTTCAGCAAACCATTCTGTAATAAATGAGTTTAAATCTAACTCAGCACCAGATAATTCGGCAATATGATCATGAACTAAATCATAGAAACTATTGCGATAAATTTCAGAATTATTTAATGCAGTAAATAATGCTTCTAATGCAACAACATCTGTTGAATGAGTAGCAATATCATTAATAGTATCTACATCTATATTACCATTTGCATCAGCAAAGTAACCTAGAGCAACAATGATAGCACGAACAGCTTGAATTTCTTGATCCCAATCTAAGTTTTCAGGAACAACAATTTCGCCACCGCCAATGCTTGGAAGCATATGAACTAATTTGTCTAATACTTCAGGTTTTGTATTTCTAATACCTTCTAGTAAGAATACATTATCATATAATTCAACTAATTGTTCTACGTTAACAATCTTTTGTTCAGATCCAACTAAACCTAAGTTAGAAGCTAACACAGCACTATCTAAAACTCTAATATATTCAGCTTTAATTGCAGCTGCATAATCATCATAACCTAATGTGTCTAAGTGACTGTAATCTAAGTATTCATAAACAGCAGAAACTCTTCCACCAGCAAATCCATATAAAACATCAAAGAATGCAACAAGAACTTGTGAGTCAGCTAATTCTTTTAATGCATCAACCATAGCTTCAACAAATACAGGATCAGCTAACGTAGCGTTAATATCAGAAGAGATATTTACACCATCCATATTTAATGGATAATTTGCTTTTCTTAAGAATGCATAAATATATTGATATTCATTTGCCCAAACAATGTGACTAAAGTCAATTGATTCAGGATCAACTTTCTTAGTAAGACGTAGGAAGATCTTAGTAATAATTGTTTCTTGACCAGCGATGAATGGACAAGTTTCAATTAATTCAAATAATTCACTGAATCCTTCTGTATCTTTGTATTCAACGCTTAATTCTAATACACCTAATTCAAGGGCTTTATCGAAGATATCAAATACTGTAGGAACAGCATTAACAAATTCATCATAAGTAGTCATAGGAATAGCGTTGTAAGAAGCATATTCTTCACCTAATCTAGCATCAACTAATCCATTTACTAGAGGGATGAATGTTTCAGATAATAATACAGAATCTTTAACACTTTCTAATAAATTCATAACATCAGCTTCGAATGAATCATCTGCTAATACAGTTAGATCACTTGTACTAATATTTCCTATTAAATCTCTAACAACTGTTAAAGAATTTAATGCAACAGTCTTAATAGCACTTAATTCAGCTCTATCTGAAGTAACTTCAGCATAAGGGATGTAAATAACGCCCATTAAGTAACTGTTAGCAACAATAATATCTAATTGATTCTTAATTCTATCACTTAATTCAACATACTCAAGCATAATATTATAAATATTAGTTAAGTGTGTAGTATCAGTGAAATCAACGCCTGTAGTACCGAATAAATGCATTGCAATTAATTCATTTAATACGATTACTGCATCGTCATATAATGCTAGAACTTGACCATCAGAATAATTTTCAAGTTCAGCAATCTTTTCAATATTAGTAGCATCAACTAATGCACCAATATATTCAACCATGTATTCTCTATAGATCCAAGGAGTAACAACTGTATGAAGAGTAGTTTGACCAAATTGAGTCATAATTTCACTAACTTGTTTGAAGAACTCTTCATTTGCACCTAATTTAATACTTGGATGTAATCCATTAGAGTTAATCCAAATATATCTCATAGGTTCAACCATAGCAGCTAATTCTTCTTTATCTAAAGATAAATGGATGTTTTCAGTAGCCATTGTAGAAATATCAATTCCTAAGTATTCAGCAACGATATTAATCATAGCTTCTGTATAACGTGCTGTGAAGTATAAATCACAACCTAAAGCAATGATGTTTTCATAAGCTTCAACATGGCTTTCAGGGAATGTATAAGATCTTCTTTCAGCAGCGAAATGATAAATACCAGAATCTAAAACTTCTCTTAAGATTGCAATAACATTTGGATAATCTGCACGAAGTTCACTTTCTTGATATAAATCCATATCTAAATGTTTAGTAATAACTTCAGGAAGTTTACCTTCGATTCTATTATAAAGTTTAATAATATGTCTCATATAAACTTCTGAACCAGCTAATGTATCTAATACATCAACTATTGCATAAGCATTTTCAAGATTTGCATAAGTACGATTATCTTTTACAAATGAAACGATATCGCTGATTGCTAATCTTACTACTTCTTTACCATCTGATAATCTTACGATACCAGAGTTATGTAATGCAGGGATTACAATGTCAATAACATCATATAAAACTTCTACTTCACGATCCCAATCAATACCTTCAAGATCAGCTTCAATACCTAAACGGTCGAATACAACTTCTGCGAATAAGTCTAAGCGTCCTTCGAACATATTAAGTTCAACAGCATCTCTAATAACATCTACGATTCTATCAGCTGTAGGGATTTCACAATCTCTATCGAAGTATAG
>JAFVWY010000017.1 GCA_017501465.1 Bacilli bacterium | reverse complement strand
TTCGAAAGGGTTATTAACTCCTTTTATTTTTACCCCAATTCTTGCTAAGAAACTATCATTATAATCAGAATTATTAATAATCTTTACATCTACCCCACATTCTGATAAAAGGTCTAATACTCTATCTGTTGCAGATAGTACTACATTATCATCATACTCCTTGTCATAACTAGATTCTGTATATAATTGATTTTCTGTTTCTATTTCATTATCTACTATTTGTTGTAGATTAACTGATTCTAAATCTCTTGGAATTATTTCACCTATTTGATTGAATAATTCAGTAAAATGTGGAGAACAAGATTGTACCTCATTTTTAGTTGGATAAGGAAATCCACTTAATGAAAGTACTTCATTTTTTGAAAATTCTTCAAATGGAAGGATATTAACTTCCTTACCGATGTTCTTTAATGATTCGCTATAGATATAATAATTTAATTTCTTTATTATTTCAATGCGGTCTTCGCTAATCTCTGAAGCTAAAAAATTATTTCTATTCTCTAACTCTTGTAAACGATAATTAGTCCATTCTGCAAATAACCTTGCATAAACTTCATTTATATTTCCCCAATAAGCACCACATTTTACACTCCTTTTTAAATATGCAGTACCCCTTAAAACATTATTTAAATTATTTAAAAATGGAAAGGTTGTTCTATAAGTAGAAATATTATCAGTAATCATACTCAGAGTTCCACCTTTATAGTTGCGACCTAAATAATTATCAACTGCATGAAACCATTCGTGAGCTAGTGTGCCTACACCTTTAGTTTTAGTTAGATTTATTACTACATTATGTAGTTCATAATGAGCAGCTGCAGAACCACCTCCTCGAGCACCAAAAGCAATTCCTAAAGTGCCATTTAGTGATAATTGTTTGGGTTCTATATTAGTTACTTTAGCTAAATCAAGAAAAGCATCATAGGCTTCGTTAAGAGCATTTCTTCTATCTAAATCATTGGTCCAGTTACCAAATTGTACACCTCTAAAACCAAAAGTATCTATAAATTCTTGAGGAGAAATATCTCGTCCATTTCTATAATCTCCCCCTATACGTTTTTGTGGTGGTAAGAAATATTCAATATTTTTATATTTATCTTCTATTGTATATAATTCTTCATAAAGATTATTATAATTCTCTTTTAAATATTGTTCTGCTTCTTTTTTTGTTTCAAATGATTTAAAATTATATAAGTGATTAGAGTGTTTGATTATAGCACAGATATTCCACTTTCTATTATTATATTCAATATTTATTCTCTCTTTAGTTTTGTTATTAGATTTTTCTCCCTCTACTCTATTGATGGTATCTCTAATATCTCTACTTAAATCATTATTCTGGATATAATTAAGAGCTTCTTCTTTAGTTGTAAATCCTGTTTTAATAATATAATCTTCACCTGTAATGAATGGCTCTGTATATTCAATTTCAAACGTAGAGGGTAATTTTTCTTTTTGTGGGATTACTTGATAGTTCTTATTCCCTAATTGTTCTATTATAGATTTGGCTATAATTTCATTCTCATCACCTATAGTGTAAGATAAAGTACCATAAGCATTATCCTTTATATAATATAGTATAAATTTAGTTTTACTATCTTCATAGTTAATTCTTTCTCTAACATTTAATAGATTTTCATCGTAAACATCACTTAAATTATGAGAAAATTTATAAGAAGTAACAATTTTATTTAAAGCGACTTCCTTGTTATTTGTTTTATTGTTGTAATATGAATATTTCTTAGTTTTCTTGTTATAGATTTTAGAATTTTGATAATGATTAATAGCAAAATTTAAGTCTGGAGTGTCGCCTGGCTTGTAGTCAATATATTCTAAAAAAGACAATTTAAAATATAAGTCATTAAAATCTTCCTTAAAAAAATTATCTTTTTTTATTTGTGCAATATATAAGTCTTTTTGTGTATTATCTAATAAAATAAAGGACTCTAATGCCTTTATCTTATCATATGTAACATTAACATAATCTTCTACTGCACGAGAATTTCTATTAGGTTTTTTAATCTCCTTAATTGATGATATCATTGCATAGATTAATGCTGCATCAGATTCTCTTATTAGATTATGTTTAATTAATTTGGTTATATTAGGTGTGATAAAAACTTTGCTTAATGGAAACTCAATTAAGTTTTTTTTTGATACATTATTAAAACACCTTAATATCTCCTGATATAGATATTTTTTAGCTCCTTCTAAACGCTCTCCTGCATCTAAAATATTATGTTTATCTACAACATTAACGTCTTGATTGATATATTTATTTTCTTCATAAAGATTATTAGAATATTCATTGTCTTTTAAATTAAGTAGATATTCTGAATATTCTGCTTTCAATTTAGATATTTCTTCATTAACATCTATATTGTCTTCATCTGTAAATATATTATGATTTTCATTATCATAATTACTTAATAGTTGATTAATATCTAAGCCGTCTAATCTTCTGTCAAAAGAAGAATAAAGAGGTAAATTATTTAACGAAACAGAAATATTAGAAAAGGTAAGGTTATTATCTTCAGATACATTGATTTTAATAAAATCATCTCCTTTTCTAAGATAAATTAATAATAGAAATCCATCTTTTGTAATTAAGTATTTGTGTGCAGAATCAATTCTATCCCAATCTCTGATTGAATATAATTTATTAATAAATCTATTAATTTTTTCTTCTGCAGTAACTTGTTCAGGGTATTGATATTCTATAAGATTTTTATCATCTTCTATAATATCAGTAATTTCGTCTATTATTTCTGATTTTGAAGTTTCTTCATCGTTTCTTTGTATTCCAAAAAGTCTGCTTCCATCATTTGGTGAAATTCTCTCATTACTCTGGCTTTGTCCTTTTCCAATCTCACTTTGTGAGCTTCTTTGGTTAAATGTAAGTTGTTCATCTTCTGTTATATTATTAAATTTGTTAGCATTTTCTTTATCATAAAATATAAATCCCCTATTCTCTTCAAACTTTGAATAATATCCTTTGTATTTCTTTGCTCTAAGACATAATATCTGAAATTCTTCGTTTGATATATACTTATTCTTTTTCACTACAAAGATAGGCATTCCTGTTCTTGTATGATAAGAATCTACTATAAAACCAACCTTTTCTATTACTTTTTCTTCAATTTCGTTATTATTCATATTGCAATGTTTGTTTTTTTATATAAATAATTCAAAAAATTCCTATCTATAAGTTCTTTGATATTATTGTACAGAAGAAGGGGGAGAATCAAACTCCCCCATTAAAATCCTTTTCTTATTTAGAATGGCAGACCTTGTCCCATAGATTGACTTTCATTGTTTGACGATTTTTGAGCTTTTATAGCTTCAATCTGTTTTTGTCTTTCTTCTACATTTACATCTGTAGCAGTTCCATTTAATTTATAGCCACCATTTTCTGATAATTCTTTGTATTTTGACAGATTTAATGAAACCTTATTTTCTGCATTGATACTAATATAAACCTCATTTTTGGTATATTCTTTATCCCCTACAGTCGCTTTTTTCTCTATGATAACTTTAGGATTAATAATATCTGATTTCTTAATTATGAAATCTTTTAGCGAATAAGTATCTATCTTATTGAAAGTAAACTCCTGTTCTGGAACAATCACACAATCTGGAGCATTCTCGCTTTTCTTTTCTTTAAGTGCATGAATGGCTAAATGGACCATTCCATTGTCATCCATTGGCATAAACTTAACTTTGTCTGGTTCTAATACAATGCTATATTTTCCATCTTTGCTCCAGGCATTACCTACATAATTTAGATTTATACCATCCTGTTCTGCTTTAAGCATATTACGATGAACTTTATTTACTTCAATTGCATAGCCCTCAATTTTAGCATTTTCATCATATTTGCCGTAAGTAGGCGAAAGATGTCCTCTATAATCAACTGTTACATAAGCTCTGTTTTGCTCTTTCTCACCTACTTTTGTTGTTTGTGCAAGTGCTAAAAGTTGTTCTTTGTTAAGTATAATATCTTTAAGAGAATAAATATCTACTTTGTTATCTTTACTAAAAGTATTTTCACGAAGGTAACAGGTAGGTTGTTTTTTCTCTTCAAGTTCTGCAGCATCTTTTTTTAAATACACTGAAAACTTAATATTACCTTCTTCATCTGCTTCAAGGTCCTTTACTTTGTCTGTCTCAAAGATGATGTTATACACTGGAGAAGAATATTCTTTCTGTTCGCCAGTTGTGCTGTCTTTATAGTACTTATTTTGATAAGCACTTGCATAGACTTCTTTTTGTTCGTTTTTTTTCATAATTTATTAATTTAAAAGTTATTTATTGTTTGTATAATTACATCTTAAATTTAGGTTTAAATGTCTGTTTTTTTGATAATGTTTCTTTTATATCATCATACTCAAGTTTATTCTTAAGTACATTAAAACGTACATTTCCATCATATGTAGTACCATCAATTATCATACCTCTCATAAAAACAGTTTTACCATTTTGAAGTAATTCTCTCTGTTCTTTATTTATTTCAACTCCTTTATATTTTTTTGGTAAACCTATTTTATCTGTGATTCTATAACCCCAAACACCATCTTTGTAAAATGGTAATATATTTTTACTAACTCCCTCATCTACAACAGTTATTGAACCATTTTTAAGTTGACCTAAATTCAGTAATTGTTCCTTTTCATCTTTAGTAAATACATGATCATATAAAGTGAGTTTTTTTTCTAACTCTATTCTCGTTACTTTACATTCAAACTTTCCCTCTTCATTACTCTCAAAATAAATATAAGCTTCTGCATCTTCATTGCGACTTGGATGTATTTTAACTTTTATTTTATCACCTGATAGCAAAGCAACTACATCATTTTGAGGTATAGATTCAACATCTATTCCTTGTTTGGTAAGAGACGAAATATCTAATTTTTCATATGGGATAAATCTACTCAGCTGATATTGTGTAGGTTTTGTAAATTCCTTAAGTAATTCAGCTTTAAGATTGTCTTTAATATACTGCTCTTTATCTTCTGATAACTGTAAATTAGAGAACTCATTCATCAATGTTTCTTTATCTAAAGCGAACACCTTTGCATTATTAGACTTTGAAAGTTTATTAACAAAATCCCCATTTGACAGAAGATTATTCAGTGATTTTTGGTCCATAGCTGGAAATATGTTG
>JAFVWY010000005.1 GCA_017501465.1 Bacilli bacterium | reverse complement strand
AGAGTATTGCTACTCTCGTTCGACTTGCATGTATTAGGCATGCCGCCAGCGTTAATCCTGAGCCAGGATCAAACTCTCAATAAAAAAGTTTTATCCTGCTCTCTTTGTTCTGTTCAGTTTTCAAAGACCTTGTAAAGTACGCATTCGCATACTTGCTTTAATATTATATCAAAAACAAACTTCGTTGTCAAGAAATATACTTACAAAATACAAAACTTTATTTTTCTTCTTATTTATTATACTTTATTAGAAATAAAAAAATACCTATAAAAGGTATTTTTTTATTTTTTATCCAATTCTAATTGAACTTTCTAAGTATCTTTTTAGATACTTATTTTGATTGTTCTTAACTTTTTCAATTTTTTGTAGATCTGTATTGATTTTAATAATCATATAGTCATTATTTACTTTCCGTCTAGCAATCTTTAAATTGTTTGGAAAATTATAATTAAACAAATTAACGTTCATGTTTACCTCTATAGTCGAATAAATCACTCACAGCTTTATCATCAATAATATTTAAAATGCCTTGTCCAAAGACTTTTGCAATAGTCAATTGCTTAAATTTTGGATTATTCTTAATTTCATCCGATAAAACAATCGTATTAGTTGTAACAAATTCTTTTAATGCACTACCAGATATTCTTTCTACTGCCGGATCAGAAAGAATAGGATGAGTACAACAACAATAAACATTCTTAGCACCTTTTTCAATTAAAACATTAACAGCTGCGACTAATGTACCTGCAGTATCAACCATATCATCAATAATAATAGCATTTTTATCTTTAACTTCTCCAATTAGATTCATAACTTGAGCAACATTTGGTCTTGGTCTACGTTTATCGATAATAGCAATTGGAGCATTAAGGGCTTCCGCTAATCTTCTAGCTCGAGTTGTTCCTCCATGGTCAGGTGAAATAACAACAACATCTTCTAAATTCTTTTCATCAAAATACTCCGCCAAAATAGGTAAAGCTCTAAAATTATCGATAGGGATATTGAAAAAACCTTGAATTTGATCCGCATGCAAATCCATGCATAAAACCCTATCAGCACCAGCTGTTTGAAGTAAGTCAGCCATTAATTTAGCTGAGATAGGTTGTCTAGCAGCAGCTTTTCTATCTTGTCTAGAATAACCATAATATGGCATTACTACATTAATACTTTTCGCTGAAGCTCTTTTTAAAGCATCAATCATTATAAATAATTCCATATAATTTTCATTTACTGGTTTATTTGTAGATTGAATAACAAAAATATGATGTCCACGAACTGATTCATCAATATTAATTTGTACTTCACCATCAGCAAATCTTTTTACATTACAACAAGATAGTTCAACGCCTATATATTCCGCAATTTCTTTTGCTAAATCTAAATTAGAATTTAATGAAAATAGTTTTATTTTTTTACCATGAATGTTTGCCATTGTTATTTTTCTCCTTATATTGCCTTTTTTAAAAATTCAATGATTTTACTTGAAACACTTTTTTCGTCTAATTCATATGTTTCAAGCAGTTCTCTATATTTACCCGTTTGACCAAATTCATCATTTATTCCTATAGCCTTAATTAATGTAGGTCTAGTTGTCGATAAAAATTCAGCCACGCTTGAATATGCACCACCAATTATACTATGGTTTTCTATGACTACAACTCTATTTGTTTTTTCAACAGATTTTAAAATAGTTTTCTCGTCTAGAGGTTTTATAGTATTTAAACTAATTATCTCAGCATCTATTCCTTTTTCTTCTAAATAAGGGATGGTTTTTAAAGCGATGTCTGCCATAATCCCACTAGATAAAATAGTAACATCATTACCGTGTTTTAATATATCAGATTTACCTAAAGTAAACTCATAATCTTCTTTATATATATCTGCATATAATTTTCTAGGAACTCTTACATATATAACGCCATCATAATTTAACATTTGAGGAATGGCTTGTTTTAATTGATATGCATCAGTAACATCATAGACCATTACTCTAGGAATTGCTCTTACTACAGATATATCTTCAAAAGCCATGTGTGTTCCACCATTTGTTTCAGCAGTAACACCTGGATCTGTGCCGACAATTATTGCTTTTTGATTTGAATAAGCAAGTGAAACAGCGATTTGATCACAAGTTCTACGAGTTGCAAAAGGAGCAAAAGTGAATATAAATGGTATCATGCCATAAGATGATAGCCCCGCAGCAATACTAACCATATTACTTTCTGCAATGCCTACATTAAAACATCTGTTAGGAAATTCTTTATATAAAGGCATCGTTCCATTAGGCGAAGCCAAATCGGCATCCAATATAACAATTCTTTCATCAGCTAACATTAATTTTCTTAATTCTTCGCAAAATACTTTTCTAAATTCCATATAAACCACCTATTTTAATTCTTCTAATGCTTTTTCTAAATCTTCTTTAGAAATAGGAATACTATGGTTTTTAACGCCCATAGCTTCTACATAAGAAACACCTTTACCCTTTATTGTATTCAAAATTATCATGTGTGGTTTACCAACAACTTGTTTTGCTTTTATAATTGTATCCTTAATTTCTTGTAAATTATGACCATCTATAGAATATGTATCAAAGCCAAAAGACTTAAATCTTTCTTCAAAATGTCCGCAGTCAACTACTTGGTCAATTGTTCCATCAATTTGACAATGATTATAATCTAAAAAAACAATTAAATTATCTAATTTTTTATTTGATGCAAACATACACGCTTCCCAGATTTGACCTTCTTGAGATTCACCATCGCCAATGATTGCATATATATATGCGCCATCTTTTTTAATTTTTGAAGCAACAGCGCATCCAACAGCGCAAGACAATCCTTGTCCTAATGAACCAGTTGTCATATCTACACCAGGAACCTTATTCATATCACAATGGCTTGGAAGGTTAGTTCCAATTTTATTTAATGTATAAAGCTCTTTTTTATCAAAATATCCTTTATGTGCTAAAGTAGCGTAAACAGCAGGCCCAGCATGACCCTTAGAAACAATCAATCTATCTCTATTTTCTTTTTTTGGATTCTTTGGATCAATATTCATTTGATCAAAATATAACACTGTAAGAACATCTACTATAGATAAACTTCCTCCAATGTGACCAGAGCCAAAGGAAGCTATGCATTCAAATGTTAGTCTTCTAATTTCTTTTGCAGTTTGAATTAGTTGGTTCATAATTACCTCATTTTATTAAATCTTATAATATTATTATACAACAATAAATTTTTTTTAGTTATATTTTGTATAAATAAAACGTTTTTAACAAAAAAACAACTGCATAAGCAGTTGTTTAAAATCTTTATTCAGCTTGTTCTAATGCAGCAAATACAGCTTCTTCAATCATTTTTCTAGTTTCGCTGTTTGTTGGATGAACTATATCTAAATATACACTTTCATTTATTTTGCGGCTTGGCATTGCAATGAACTTTCCTTTTTGACCCTCTATAACGTTAATGCCATGTACTACAAAACAGTCATCAAAAGTAACGGCAGCAACAGCAATGATTTTGCTATCATCTTCCCTTCTTTTGATTTTTACGTCTGTAACTTTCATCTTGTGGTGTTCCTTTCTTTATTCTTTTTTATATTATAACACCTTTTGAAAAATTATGCAAGCGTTTTCCTAAATTACTTTTCTTTGTATCTATTAATCGGTTCAAATTTATTTTTAATAAAATTAATTACATCCTCTTTTAATTCATTTAAGTCTTCTAATTTAATTATAACAACAGAATACGCACTAATATGTAAATATATATATTTTTCTGTTTTAACAGCTTGTCTAATCACATCATATGGAACAAGTGGAGAAATTGTTTCAGTATCAAGTTCATATTTTATTTTAGAAGCCAACTTAACATTAACCACTAAATCTTTAAATTCTTTTTTGTCAAACATTCTTTTTGTTAATCTTCTTTGAATTGGTTTATATAAGTATAATGAATACACAATCATAGCAAGTCCAACTATAATTAACCAATAATATTGTTTAATATTTAAAACATACCCAATTAAAAAAACTCCAAGTAAGGAACTAAATAAACGTCTAGTGAAGTTTGACGAATTGTTTTGTAGGTAGTAATTGAAATTTAAGGCATCTTCTTTTGTGATTGTTTCTTGAAATTCAATTCCTTCTTCTTGATCAAACTCCATTCTCTCTATAATTTTTTGTTGTTCTTCAAATGAAGTTTCTATATCTTCTTTTTTTTCATCATTTTCTATTGTATCTGTTGCTTCAATTTCTTCTAAAATTTCTTTTTCTTGATTTTCCATAATCTCATCCTTTCCTTATATTATATATATGTACTTTAAAGTTTTTATAATTTTTCTTAATTTTTTTCATTGTTTCCTTTTTAAAGTTAGTGATTATAATAGCAGATCCACTTCCAGACATTTGAACATCGCCTATGTTTAAATTAGATAATTCAGTTAAAAATTTGTCCATTTTCGAATTTTTACTTCTTACTATTAATTCTAGGTCGTTTCTATATTTATGATTTGATAAATCGAAGTTTTCAACTTCATCAAATACTTCTTTTGTTGAAATATATATATTAGGATCAACTACAATTACTTTATCAATATCTACTTTTTCTGTCCTAATTATAATATCCCCTATTCCTTTTACAATAGCTGGATAATCAAATAAACAATAGCACATGTCAGTACTATAGTTTTTAACAAAATCAATCTTTGTTTGATCATCCATGTTTAATTTATATTTGTCATTTAGATAATTTACAATAGAAGCTCCATCTGAACTCATTCCACCAAGGCCAAAACCTAATGGTATTCTTTTCTTTATATATATATTAAATTTTGGTAAATGAGGATATTTTTTTTGAAGAGATAAAATCATTTTAAACAATGTATCATGTGAAGATTCTATTTTAAAATTGGAATAGCGTATTTTATTCTTTTTGGCTTTTCTTATATATATAGAATCATATAAGGATATTTTACAGTTAAGCATTTCTAAATTGTGGTAGTTATTTTCTAATTTATTTAACACTTTTAATTCTAGGTTAATTTTTGCGTATGCTTTTAACATATCTACACCTCTAATATAGTATTTTCATTTTTCCCTTGGTTTCAATTCCACCGATTGCCTTTGTTCCGCCTTCAATATACTTTATTATATCACGAAATTCCACTGTTTGATTAACAGATGTAGTCGCAACTTTTATTGCAACAATCGCAGGATCAAATGTATGTGTATTAATTCTGCCAGGACTTGAAGCAAAATCTGCACCTTTTCCCATTAGATATTCAAAATGTGACTTACATGCACCGGCTATAATAACAATATCTATAAAATGTTTTCTAATTAGTCTTATAGTATCGCCAAAGATTTTACTATGTTCATAATTATTTATATCTTTTTTGTCCTTTTCATTAAAATTATCATGACCTGTTATTACGATAATATCTGGGGTTATTTGAAGAAGGTATTTCTCAATGTTCTTAGGAAACTCTTTTTCATCCATATATATTCCTTGTGATTTAATACCTATTTTATTATATAATTCTAAACAACTATTTAAGTAATCTTCATCTCCGTCTATATGTAGTATTCTTCCAAATAAATATTTATTTCCACGGGGTTTGTTTTTTACAATAGCATTTTGTAATTTTATATCTTTCTTTTTTATTTCATCGATTAACCCTATAGGTGCAGGCTCTATGCCTTCTAATTCAATGACTATCTTAGACCTAAAATTATAACCAATCAATTCTACTGAAGATTGATTAATATTTTTAATTCTATAGATTTTTTTATCAACATCTTTTTTTAAAACAACTAGTTGATTTATTTCAAACACAATATCACCATATATATAATATGATAATATCATTAATTATTTTCCAATTTTACTAAGTTCGTTAGATATATCAATAATTTGTTTTATAGTTAATGATTCACTACGAGCCAAAACATTAATTCCTAAATTATTTAGAATTATTAAAATATCATCCTTATTATATGTATCTTTTAAATTATTGACAATTGTCTTTCTTCTTTGTCTAAACAATAATCTGTTAACCATTAAAAATAAATCTTCATCTAGTATTTCGAAATCTGGTTTTTCTTTTCTTTCTAACATAATAACTGTTGAATCTACATCAGGAACTGGATAAAAACTATTTTTCGAAACATCAATTACTTTTTTAACATTCATAAATGTTTGTATTAATACACTTAAACTATTGTAATCTTTTGTATTGGGTTTTCCCAAAAACCTATCTGCAACTTCTTTTTGAATCATTATTACAATTTTCGTAATTTTTTTAGTTTCTTCTAATACTTTTAATAATATTGGCGTTGTAATATAATATGGTAAATTTGCTATCATATATATATCATTAGAGTCAAAGTGCTCAATAATGTCTTTATCAATATTTGATTTTAGAAAATCCCCTTCTTTAATGACTAATTTATCAAAAATAGTATTTTTTAAAACCTCTATCATTTTAGGATCAATTTCATAAGCTAAAACTTTATCATAATATTTAACCAAATATCTAGTTAAAGACCCAAGACCCGGACCAATTTCAATTACATATTTATTAGCGGTGCCTAGTGAAGTAGCAATGGTTGTTAATACATGTTCATTGATTAAAAAGTTTTGACCGTATTTTTTTAATGCGCCAGCATCAAATCTTTCTAATAATTCTTTTACTTCTTTTATATTCATATATACTTCCTATACAATTAAAGACCAAACATAGTGTTTGGTCTATTTATTATTCATCTTCGTCTTCTTCTTCAACGTTTTCAACTAAAACTTCAAATTCATTTGATAAATCATCTTCATCATCTTTATTGTTTTCATCATCTTCTTCTTCAGAAGCTTGAGCTGATGCATCATGACTTTCATCATAATTAAATGCATTTTCATCATTTAATTCATTTTTCTTAACTTCTTCATCATCAGCATAGAAGTCTTCGTAGTCTCCACCATCTTTATCAATAACACTAGTTGGTTGACGATATTTTAAATCCCAACAGTCTTCACCACAATATACAAAGTTGCCAGATAACATAAAGTCCATGACAAATTGAGGAGCTCTTTCTTTAGCTTCCGCACTTTTATATCCTTTTAAAGACATGACTTCTTTTATTATTGTATCAATTGGTTGAGGTTTTTTCTTTTTTTCTAATAATTCAATAGCGATTTCTAAAAGTGATTTTTGTTCTCTACTCATTATAGTTTGATACCTTTCTTAAATTCATTATAATTATTATATCATTTTTTTCTTTTTTATGCAACTCTTTAAATTTAAATTTATTCGACAAAGGTTAAATTAAGATTCCAATAACTAAAAGCATACAGACTCCTGGAACTTTTAAAATTGCAGTAATCAATAAAGTATATATATTAATTGGTATATGTAAGTTTAAATACTGTCCTATAAAATTAAATATAAACAAAAATACAATACTAAATAATAAAGACTTTAATATATATATTAATAATTTTTTACTCACCTTAATCACCAATTAAGTTTATGTATATATATACCTATTTATGTTTAAAACTATTTAAAACTTTATAATCAGTCATATCTTCTGTTATTGGTGTAACAGTAACATACCCATTATGATAACAGTCCAAGTCAGTTTCCAACAAGCCATTTGACTCAAATCCCTTTAACGCTTTTGGTAAATACATATTATTTCCTAAATCTTCAAACCAATATTTATAATCATTACATCCTTGATAAGCAAATTTAATTCCTTTAGGTTCCCTTGGAAAATTAACATTATAGCACTTACACATATTATATTTTGGGTTGTTTAGGTATTCTTTCATAAAGATATCAAATCCTTCTTCGAAACCAATATTATCATTTCTTTCTACAGAACATGCAATACTTCTTTTACCAAGAAGGCAAGCTTCCGTCGCTGCAGCAACCGTGCCTGAATAAACAATATCTTCACCTAAGTTTAATCCATTATTAATACCACTAAATACTAAATCAAAATCATATTTAAGAGTTAGTTTAGCAAACTTAACACAATCCGCAGGAGTTGAAGTAATAGAATATGTAGGAATGCCTTCATATATATCTTCATGTTTTCTTAACTTAATAGGTGTTGCAATATTGATCTTATGTGAAACTGCCGATTGTTCTTCAAACGGTGCAACCACTATAATATCTTTGTAATATTTCAAAACACATTTAACTAACAATTTAAGATTTATAGAATTTATTCCATCATCATTTGTAATTAATATTTTCATTATTCTAAACCTTCAATTTCATTTTTAGCTCTTTCTAATAAACTATCAGCATCTTTTAATAAGGCCTTCATTTCTTTCTTATTATATACTGTAGCTCCACAAGCCATCAAATGTCCGCCACCACGATACTTTCTTCCAATTTCATTTATTTCAATTGTTCTACTTCTAAGTCTTACTCTAATATTTTCTGGGTAATCAACAAATGTTATCCAAAATGGATGATGTCTAAAACTAGACATACAAGACACAAGTGCAGCAGCTTCATCTTGAGTTACTTTAAACTTTTTCATTATTCGTTTAGTAAAATGCATATATACTACACCATTTTTAGTTATCTTCATATGTTTATACAAATAAGACTCAAGTCTAATACTGTTAATGTCTTTTAAATTTAATTTAGTATATATATATGATGTATCAATCCCTGTATCTGTTAAGATACCTGCAGCATTAAATGTTGTACTTCCAACACCTCTAAATTGAAATCTACCTGTATCTGTAACAATGCCTGTAAACAAAGCTAATGCTGCTTTTTGGCAGATAGGTAATCTCCATTTATTGAACATTAAAGTAATTATTTCACAACAAGCAGGAGCTTTTTCATTAACATATTGAATATCACCAAATTCATCAGAATCATCATGATGGTCAATTTTAATACAATATTTTCCATTTAAATATCTATCATCACAAATTCTATCTTTTACAGAAGTATCTACTACAATTGTCAAGGCATTATCATATATATGATCTTCGACAACATCACTTAGTCCAATAAAACTTAAATATTCAGGAACTTGATCACCTACTGCATATACTTTCTTTTCAGGAAAATTATCCTCTATAAAATATTTTAAACCAAATTGTGAACCTATACAATCACCATCAGGTCTCTTATGTCTATGTATAATAATAGTATCAAATTCTTTTATTTTATTTAAAATTTCATAAATCATATTACACCTCTTTTGCTTTAATAATCATATCTTGAATAACATTTTCAATTATATTCCAAGACTCTACCGTTGCTCCACTTGCTTGAACATGGCCGCCACCACCATATTTAACAGCAATTTCATTAATATTTGCTTTTGAACTTCTAAGTTCAACAATTACTCTGCCATCTTCTAATTCTGTAAAAGTAGCCCATATTTTTATTTCTTTAATACCGCTCATATTATTTACAATACTTCGCGCAAGGGAGTAACTATTAAGACCCGTTTCTAAAACATCTTGATATGTATTTTTAACATATGCTATACCACAATCAAGTATTTCAAATTTTAATGTCATTTTGGCTTTTAATAAAACGTTACTTAAATTATCAGTGTATAAATTACTATATATATATTCAGTATCAACTTTATGTTTCATTAAGAAAGATGCACTATCAAATGTTTTACTATTAACAGAAGAAAATCTAAATCTACCACTATCTGTTACCATACCAGTATATAAGGCAGTGGCCGCTTTACTTGATAATTTCATTTTTGTCTTCTTTATAAAATGAGCAATTAAACCAGCACAACTTTCATATTTAGTATTAACAAGTCTAATATCCCCATAAGTTCCTTGAGGAATATGATGATCTATCTTTACTATAACTGATCCATATATATATCTTTTATCACTAATTAAATATTCTGCACCAGTGTCTAAAACAAATACTAATGCATCTTGATATTTAGAATCATCCACTAAATCCATTTCTCCGATGAATTTAGTATGTTCTGTAGTATCCCCCACTACAAATACTTCTTTATCAGGAAAAGTCTCTAAAATGGCTAATTTAAGCCCTATTTGAGACCCTAGTGCATCACCATCAGGTTTTTCATGTCTGTGTATTATTATAGTGTTATATTTCTTGATTAAATTTAATATTCTATTATACATATATTCACCTTCTACTTAGTAGTACATTATAACATATTTAATCAACTTTGACAAGGGTTTTATTTTGAAAGAAAAAAGAGATACTAAAAAGTATCTCTTTATTTATTATAATTAAGCTTTATGAGTAAATTCAACGCTTGTTAAACCAACTTGGTTATTACTAGTTGAACTTCCTAAGAATGCAAATCTAACACCAACAACACCTTCTGGAAGAGTTGCAGATAATGGAGAATATGCATCAGCTTGAGAAGCAGTACCATTTACTAAACCAACATTAGTAGCAACCCAAGTTGAACCATCTGTTGTATATTCAATTGTTAAAGTCTTAAATTTCTTTGTAGTCCATTGAGCTAATGTAAATGTAACACTTGAAATTGTTCCACTTTCAACAGTTAAAGTAGCATATTGAGTAGCAGATGATTTACTTGCCATTACAGGTCTATCAGTAATAGTTCCTGTTTGTTTGTTTGCATTAGATAATACTAATTGACCATTTAAATCAGCAACACCTAATTCAGCAAAAGTAATTGTTCTAGCTTTATATGAATTATCCCAAGCACTTGCATAAGTACCAAAAGTTGAAACACAATCTAAAGTATATGTAGTTTCAACAGGTGCAGCTTCGTGACCAGCACATTTTTCTTCTTCAGAACCTGTACAATCTTCAGCAGTACATTTACCACAAGTTTCACATGCTGTGTGTTCATGAACTGGATGGCCAGCACACTTTTCTTCTTCAGAACCTGTACAATCAGCAGCAGTACATTTACCACATGTTTCACATGCAGTATGTTCATGAGTTGGAACTTCTGGAGTAGTTGAACCAGCACCATAAACAACTTCGATAGCAGTAATTCTAACTTGACCATTTGTTGCAGTACCTGTATTACCAATAGAGAATGTAACACTAGCAGCATTAACTTCAACTAATGTATCACTTGCAATATTAGCACCATTTAATACTAATGAACCTGTATTTTGAGAAACATAAGTGATTTTAACTGAAACGATTTGTTGACCATTAGAAGCAGCTATAACAACTGTACCTTCTGTATCAGCTTGATAAGCTCTCCATTGATTACCAGATGTATAATATTTACCAGTATTAGCACCATAACTTCCGCTACCAGCTACTGCAGAAACAGTAACTTTAATATTAGCATCCATTACTAATTCATTGTACATTTTACTATTTTCCCAACCGTTAGCCGCAGCATAATCAGCGATTGAAACTTTAACAGTTGTATTTTCGCTTGGTTCTACTGTAGAGTGACCAGGACATTTTTCTTCTTCAGAACCTGTACAATCAGCAGCTTCACATTTACCACAAACTGGACATGCAGTGTGTTCATGAGTTGGAACTTCTGGTTCAGATCCTTTAACAACTAAGTCAGCATTTTTCATTTGAGGTTTACCATTGTAAGTACCTAAAACACCTTCAACAGTAATAACATCGCCTTCAACTGGTTTAGTACCAGCATAATCGCCATATTTAGAACCTTCAATATATAAACCATAGATAGT
>JAFVWY010000016.1 GCA_017501465.1 Bacilli bacterium | reverse complement strand
TGAAAATATAAAATATTTTCACTTTGTTATCTTATTTATTGTGTTTCTTTTTTTGTCTACCGATTAATTTACCGATTTCAACAATAACGACAGTAGCAAAAGATAAACCTAAACAAATACCTAATTCAACAATTGATAATGCTTGAACTTTAAAGATAGTTGCGAATGGCTTAATATAAATAATAGCAAATTGTAATAACATACCTAATGTGAATGAACCAATTAAGAATTTGTTATTAAATGTCTTTTTACTAAAAATAGAATGATCACTCTTAACGTTAAATGAGTGTACTAATTGTGCACTAGATAATGTTACAAACGCCATTGTTTGGCCAAGTGCACTATATGGTGACATTGTATGACCGATAATATAAGCAGTTAAAGTAATTAAACCAATCATAATACCTTCTAATACAATTGTAAGACCCATACCATTTGCAAAGAAACTTTCATTTTTAGGACGAGGTTTTTCATCCATTACATCATCTTCAGGTTCTTCTGTACCAAGTGCAAAAGCAGGTAAGCTATCTGTAATTAAGTTAACCCATAATAGATGAATTGCAAGAAGCGGTACACCAAAGTCAATATTAGTGCTTATTAATGAAATAAGTGATGCTAAGAAAATAGTTAATACTTCACCAATATTACTTGATAATAAATATTTAACAACTTTTTTGATATTAGCATAAATTCCACGACCTTGATGAACAGCACTAACAATAGTTTGGAAGTTATCATCTACTAATACAACATCGGCTGCTTCTTTAGCAACGTCTGTACCAGTAATACCCATTGCACATCCAATATCAGCTCTTTTTAAAGCTGGAGAGTCATTAACACCATCACCAGTCATCGCTACAACATGACCTTTACTTTGCCATGCTTTTACAATTCGAACTTTATCTTCTGGTGCAACACGTGCATAAACAGAATATTTTTCTATATTTTCATATAATTCTTCATCAGATAAAGCCTTTAATTCAGCACTTGATAAAGCAATATCGCCATCTCTTAAGATATTTAATTCTTTAGCAATTGCTTTAGCTGTAGAAACATGGTCACCAGTAATCATAACTGTTCTAATACCAGCATGAGCAGCCAATTTAATAGCTTCTTTAACTTCTGGTCTTGCTGGGTCAATCATACCAACTAAACCTAAGAATGTTAAATCATTTTCAATTGTTTCAATTGTAACTTCTGTTGGTAATTTATCTAATACTTTATAACCAACACCAAGTACACGTAAAGCTTTAGAAGCCATCAAATTATTAGCTTCTAACATATTAGCTTCTTCAGCAGCTCTATTATGACAATGAGACATGATTACATCAGGTGCACCTTTTGTAATAACTAAATATTTACCTTCGTAATCTAGAATAACAGACATCATTTTACGATCAGAATCAAATGGTAAATCTTCAATTCTAGCATATTTCGCATATACAGGTTCTTTAACAAAATTTTGACATGCAACTATCAAAGCAACTTCGGTTGGGTCACCAATATCTTTTCTAACACCATCTACAACTGTAGATGAAGCATCAGTACAAATACTAAAGAACTCAAGCATTTTAGACGCTTCTTCAGTTAATGGATCTGTAATAGCATGAACACCATTATTGTAGAATTCAACAACAGTCATTTTATTTTGAGTTAAAGTACCAGTTTTATCACTACAAATAACTGAAGCACAACCTAATGTTTCAACAGCTGGTAATTTCTTAACAATTGCTTGTTTTTTAACCATTTTTTCAACACCAATTGCTAAAACGACAGTAACAACTGTAGCTAAACCTTCAGGAATTGAAGCAACAGTTAAAGCAATAGCAGTCATAAAAGCATCAGCAAATTTCACACCTGATAATAATTCCATACCAAGAACTACTAAACATACAACAATACAAATTAAACCTATAAACTTGCCAATTTGATCTAATTTTAATTGTAGAGGTGTAACTTCTTTTTCACCTTCCATTAGAGATGAGGCAATTTTACCAATTTCTGTTTCCATACCAGTACCAGTAACGATTGCTTTACCACGGCCATATGTAACATAAGTAGATGAGAATAAGCAGTTGTGCATATCACCAAGTGATACATCTTCTTTTTCAATTATACCAGTTTCTTTTGTAACAGGAACCGATTCACCAGTTAAAGCAGATTCATCAACTACCAATGAAGCAGCTTCAATTAAACGACAATCTGCAGGAACAAAGTCACCGGCATCAATATTAATAATATCACCAGGAACTAAATCGCTAGATTTTACACTAATAACTTCTCCATCACGCCATACTTTAGCATTAGGAGTACTTAATTTCTTTAATGCCTCTAATGATTTTTCTGCTTTACTTTCTTGCCAAGTACCAAGGATAGCATTAATCATGACAACGATTAAAATAATCAAGCTTTCAATCCATTCTTCTGGATTAATAACAACAGATATAATAGCCGCAATTAATAAGATAATTACTAAAAAATCTTTAAATTGAGCTAGAAATCTAACAATTAAAGGAGTTTTCTTTTTTTCCTTTAAAGCATTAGGTCCATATTGTTCTAAACGTTTGGTAGCCTCACTTGTTGATAGACCTGTTTCAATATTTGTTTGCAATTCATTTGCAACCTGTTCAAAACTTTTCTTTGTTAACATTTTTACCTCCCATAAACAAATAAAAAGACCCCACTAATTAAATTAGTAAAAGGTCTTGCATTAACGATATCATCGTTATATTGTATCCGGTGTATTAAATACGACGTGTTGACGAATACAACATAGTATAACTATACGCTACTCCCCTTTTGGGATATTAAACATTATAATTTTATCATAAATGGATAAGTTTGTCAATTATTAATTAAATATACTATATATTTATTCTTATGATTTTATATGTTTTTTTATTAAAAAAAGTTCAAAATATTTTACATATTTTTGTAAAATGTGGTATATTATAAGTATGAATAGAAAAGGAGTTACAATATGTCAAATCGTTTTATCTTAAATGAAACTTCTTATCATGGAAGTGGTGCTATTTTTGCAATAGCAGATGAAGTAAAAGCTAGAAGACTTAATAAAGCTCTAGTTTGTGCTGACCCAGACCTAGTTAGACTTGGTATTGCTCAAAAAGTATTAAAAGTGTTAGAAGACGCAAGCCTTGCTTATGAAGTTTATTCTAACATTAAACCTAATCCAACTATCGAAAACGTACAATCAGGTGTTGAAGCTTATAAGAATAGTAAAGCTGACTACGTAATTGCAGTTGGTGGAGGTAGTGCTATTGATACAGCCAAAGGTATTGCTATCATTATAGCCAATCCAGAATATGCTGATGTTAGAAGTTTAGAAGGGGCTGTTAATACTCCAAATAAATGTGTACCAATTATTGCTGTGCCAACTACTGCTGGTACTGCCGCTGAAGTGACTATTAACTATGTAATCACTGATGTAGAAAAAAATCGCAAATTTGTATGTGTTGACCCTCATGATATTCCAGTTGTTGCAATTGTTGATCCTGATATGATGGAAACAATGCCTAAAATGTTAACTGCAGCTACAGGTATGGATGCTTTGACACATGCTATAGAAGGATATATTACTAAAGGTGCTTGGGAACTTTCTGATATGTTCCATTTAAAAGCTATAGAAATTATTGCGAGAAGTTTAAGAGGTGCTGTTGCTAATACTAAAGAAGGTCGTCAAGATATGGCTTTAGGTCAATATGTTGCCGGTATGGGCTTTTCTAATGTAGGACTTGGTATTGTACACTCAATGGCTCACCCATTAGGAGCTTTATATGATACTCCTCATGGTATTGCAAATGCTATTATTTTACCAACAGTTATGGAATATAATGCTGTAAGTTGTGGTGAAAAATATAAAGAAATAGCTCGTGCAATGGGTGTTAAAAATGTTGATCAAATGTCTAAAGAAGAATACATTAAAGCAGCTATCGATGCTGTTAAAAAGTTATCACAAGATGTAGGTATTCCTCAAAGTCTTAAAGAAATCGTTAAAGTTGAAGATGTTGATTTCTTAGCAGAATCTGCATATAATGATGCATGTCGTCCAGGAAACCCAAGAGAAACAAGCATTGAAGAAATCAAAGAACTTTATTTATCACTAATGTAAAAAAAGAAGTAGGTGTACCTACTTCTTTTATTTTTATAAACTTTCTCCAAAATCTTCTTTAAATTTCTTAACTAGTTCTTCTTGCCAATTACCAATTGGAGCTAATCTGCCAATAAAGAAACGCATAACACTTGGTTCTTCAACAAATTTCAAACCACCAATTAAATGACGATTTTCATAAAGCCATGCAATACGATCAGCAGCGAATCTAATTTGAGATAGGGTAAATACTCTTCTAGGAAGAGCAAGGCGAACTAATTCACATGCAGCGATATGTTCTGATCCATCTGGATTCTTTTCTTCACTTAAAGTTCCTCTTTCCATACCACGCGCACCACTTACAATATAAATTGCTGCTGCAAGAGCGGCTGCTTGATATTGTTCACCAGGAATATGTCCAACAATTTCTCTAGCATTCAAGTGAATTCCAAGACCTCCAGTTGGTGTAACAATTGGTACGTTATAACTTTGTAATAAGCGTCCAAATTCATGAATAAATTCTGGTCCATGTGAAATCATATCTATATCAGTTGCTTCTTCTAAACCAATTGCAACAGCTTCCATTTCTCTTGTAGACATACCACCATATGTTAAGAATCCTTCATATACTGGAATTAAAACCTTCATTGCATCATATAAAGCTTTATCGTTAACAACAATACCGCCACCTTTTGCACTACCTAATTTTCTAGCAGAAAAATAGATAATATCAGCACAATCGCTAATTGCTCTAGCAATTTCAGCTATACTCATGTCTTTACATTTTTCTTCTCGTACTTTATTAAAATATAAATTATCTGTCATTAATGATGCGTCAATCATTAATAAAATATGATGTTTTTTACAAACTTCAGCAACGTCGATAACATTTTGTAAACTAACAGGCTGTCCACCAATTAAATTTGTACCCATTTCAATACGTACAAATGGAATATGTTCACTTCCTACTTCATTAATTAGACTTTCTAATTTTCCTAAATCCATATCTCCTTTAAATGGATTTGTACTAACTAGTTCAATTGCCTCATCTTTAAAAATTTCTTCTACTCTACCACCACACATATTAATATGAGTTTTTGTAGTAGTAAAATGATAGTTCATAGGAACAACATCACCAGGTTTAACTAAAGTTTTGGCTAAAATATTTTCACAAGCTCTTCCTTGGTGAGCTGGTAAAAAATATTCTTTACCAAAGAAAGCTTGTACTGCTTTTTCTAAACGATAGAAAGTTTCTGACCCGGCATATGAATCATCAGCAATCATCATAGCACCAAGTTGACGGTCGCTCATTGCGTTAGTTCCACTATCTGTTAACATGTCTAAATAAACATCTCTATTTTTTAATAAAAAAGTGTTATTACCAGCTTGTTGAATAGCTTTTAGTCTTTCGTCAATTGGTAATAAATTTAATTTTTGTACTATTCTTACCTTATGCATTTCCAAAGGTAAATTGTTTTCTTTGAAAAATTTAATATTTGACATTTCTTCACCTATTATGTAAAATTTTGTATGACTTTATTATTATAACACAATTTATAATTATTTTCAACATATTATGACTTTGTTTTTTTATTCTACATAAAACAAAAAGATTGTATTAATTTAAATTAAATGTTAAAATTATATGAGGTAACTTTTATGAATAAAATATTTGTCAAATATCATTTAAGAAAATATCCTAATATGACAAAACAAGATATTATCAAACTAATTTATCAAGAAACCATGGGTCCAACTCATATCATAAATCACATGGATTTAAATAAAATCAAGTCTTATATTTTAGAAGAATTAAACAAACCAAAAAATCCAAACGAAAACTTATATGAATATATTGGTTCAAATTATATTAGAATGAATATTCACACATATCAAAAGTATCAATTAGATTTTGATCTATTTTTAGATATGTTTATTAAATCTAATAACGAATTTATAAACAATGATTTATTAATAAAAAATCTTAATCAATATTTTGAATCTAGTGATTTAAAAGATTATGACTATACCCCTGTTCATCATTCTATGATTTATAATGAACAATATTTACCACATTATAGAATTATCAAATCATCTTATTTAACCTTACAACACAAAGAAATTCAAATTCGAAATTATTTAAAGAACTTAAAAAAACATATGATAGTCTCAATTGAAGGCAGATGTTGTAGTGGTAAAACTACTTTATCAAAAACTTTAGAAAGTGACTATACAGTAATTCATGTCGATGATTTCTTTTTACCAATTAAGAAAAAAACTGTTGAAAGACTAGATGAAATTGGTGGAAATATCGATTATGAATTAATAAAACTAACACTTTCAAACCTAAAGAAAGCAATCAGCTTAAATCAAAAAGAATTTACTTATCAAGCATACGATTGTAGTCAAGAAATATACTATGATAAAACAATTTTATTGAAAGACTTAATAATTTTAGAAGGGGTCTATTCGACACACCCTTATTTTAGAGATCTAATTGATAAAATCATTTATCTATATGTTGATAAAAATACTCAATTAGAAAGAGTTAATCAAAGAAAATTGAAAGATCGTTTTATCAAAGAATGGATACCATTAGAAGAAAAGTATTATGAGAATATTGATATTGAGTCTATTTGTGATCTAGTCGTATAAAAAAAGGCGGATTATCCGCCTTTTTATTATCCATTAAAATTTAAAGTATTCATTGTTTTTACGCCATCGACAGTAACAGAAATTACACAACCTGTATAGTAAGATTTACTATTCCAATTACACATTGCAAGTTCTAATGTTACTTTTTGGCCATTATAAGGTTTTAAGAATGAATATTGATTTGCGCTAGAACAATATAAAGATAATGAAGTAGCACCATCAACACTTACAATCTTAATTGTAGTAAAATGAGCATCTTCAACTACTTGAATAACTGCCTCAACAACATATAGTTCAGTAGTATGGTCTTCATTAACATTTAATCCATATAAATAAGCTAAGTCTTTTGTCTTATCAAATAAGTCTGTTGAATATTCATGATTACCATAATAATTAACTAAAACAGTTGAATTATAAATATTAATTTGACCTTTACCAGTATAACCATCTTTAATCTTATGGCTCTTGATACCTCTAATGACAACTTCATCACCAACAGATAATAACTTAACTTCTTCTTCAGATGTTGTAACAGCAATAACGCCTGTATCATCAATTAAATAGAAACCTGTTTGATTTACAAGTGAAGACAAAACAACACCTTTTACTGTAACTGTAGTACCATCAAGTTGTTGAATAGCATCATTAACAGTAATTGTATCATATTCTTCTAATTCATTAACAGTAATTTCTACAGTTGCAGTTGCTTTATAAGTTTTATATTCAGCAGTAATTGTAATGACAGAAGTTCCTGGATCCTTTGTATTAAATACTAATCCTTCAGAAGTTTCTTCAAAATAAATTACATTTGGATTAGAACTAGAATAAGATAAGCTAATATCAGTTAAACCTAGTAATTCACTTGAAACTGTACTTAATACTAATAATTCCGGATTTGCATTATATGATGGTAAAAATTGATCTACAGCATGATATTTTAATGCATATGATGGAGCATTAGTTTCATCAAATTTATAACCCTCATCAATAACTTCAATTGGAATAAAGCGATAGAAACAACCAGATGATGTTGACTTACAGTTGATTGGTGATAAATAAACAGTACAAATCTTACCATCATATTGATCTAACCAAGCAAAATCACCACCACTACATGCAGTATAAACATAAGATCCTGTATAACCATCAATATCATTGATATAGTAATTAGTAAAACCAGTTCCTTCTACTTTTTTAATTAATGCAGTTACTTTATAAATATTTGTAGTGATATTTTCAGTAATAGGAGTTTCATAAATATCTTTAACAGTAGATTCAGTAATCCATGATTTATTATATTCATGTTTTCCTTTATCGTTAGAAACTACTTTTGCACTTTCAATTTGGCAGCAGCCTTTATAACCAAACTTATCAGCGTTTCCTTGTTCTGATTCTAAAACATAGTAAGTTTTTGAACCAATAATAGTAACTTCATTACCAATTTCAACTGTTCCTGCAACTTCTGCACCATAAACATAAATTGAACCTGTTTCATCAACTAAGTAAATACCATTTGGATTATAGCCGAAAGCATAAGTGACTTGAGCAACAACACCTGTTACTTTAACTAATTCACCAAGATTTAAATCTCTAACTTCACTAATAGTATGTTCTGTATATGAAGAATCATCTACTTCTACTTCGTTATGTTTAAATACTTCTAAATAACCTTTATCAACTTCAGGTTCACCATTATGTGTTTTAAGAGTCGCCTTTAATACAACCTCATCACCCACAGCTGGTTTTTCAGTTAAGGTATCAAATCTAGTTCCATCTAAACCATATACACCATAAACATAAATTGAACCAGTTTCATCTTCAATAGTCATCGCACCATATAAATAACTACTAATTTCAGTAATAATTCCATATACATAATATTCACTAGATGGTACTTCCCCTGCTTCTTGAGCGATTTTAATCGCTTCTTGAATAGTTATTACATCATAACCATTTCTAATATCTTCACTAGGTTGATAATTAGGGTCAGTTTCTCCACATTCACATTTGCCTTCAACAAATACGTGTTTATGAGGTGCAACGTAGTTAGGATCAGTTTCACCACAACTACATTTACCATCTACAAATTTATGTTGATGTTCTTGATAATTTGGATCTTTCTCACCACATGAACATTCTCCATTAACATATTTATGAACATGCCAATAAGGATCTTGTTTACCACATTCACACTTACCATTTACATATTCATGGAAATGTTTATCAGTACCTTCATATGGATTTTCAGGTAATTCGCAAGATGTAAGAACAAATGTTGATAAAACAACAAATACAAAAGTTAAAACAGTTTTAAAAGTTCTATTCATAAATTCCTCCAATATAACATAATTATACACTATTTATTAAAAAATGAATAGAAATATAATAAATATATGTAAAGAAAATAAAAAAGCATTTTTTAAAATGCTTTTTTTTATTTAGGTAGTATACCATTTAACAAAATTTCATTATTTAATTGTTTAATAATCGTTCTAATACTATTTGGTGTGTATTCAAAAAGACATGAATAATTAGTTAAATTATCAAATGTATGATAATCTAGAGACCCTTTTAAAGAAACTACAAATACTTCTTTATTAGATTTTAATAATTCATTAATAACGATTCGTTGATGTTGGTTATTAAATGCATCATAAGAATATAGGATAATGTTATCGTATTTATCAACATTTTGATTTATACTAACCTCATTAAACTCATAAACATCATGATTTACAAATCTTTTCTTTAAAGAATTAGCTAAATTATAATCATCAAATTCATCTTCTACAATACTTGCAACTTTTGTTGTTGCAGCAATTATTAAACTATTTTCTTTTAAAATAGGAGCTTTACCTTTAATTAAAGTAAAAGAATTATCTACTATTTCTTGCATTAGTTGATGTTCCTCTTGATTAATAATATATTCATCATCTGTAAAGTTTTTAGATAAAGACTCTAAAAGCCATTTTTTAGCCTCATTTATTCTTCTAACCTTATCCTTTAAAATCTCAATCGATAATTCACCATTCTTACATGCTTTAATTGCTGCATCTAGCGCTTCTTTTTGATACTCATATTCATGACATAGAAGTAATAAATCACATCCTGCCTTAAGAGCCATAACAGTTCCTTGACCAATGCCATAATTATCTAATATTGCATGCATTTCCATGCCATCGGAAATTATAAGTCCATTAAAACCCGCTTGTTTTCTTAAAGTATTAGTTAATAGTTCATACGATAATGTAGAAGGCAATTCATCAAATGATTTATAAACACAATGACTTGTCATTAATGCTTTACTTTCTAATAAATTAAAAAATGGATACATGTTATAGTTTAATAACTTTTCTTTAGGCTCATCAATTATCGGTAGTTCTAAATGAGAGTCTTTAGTTGTTGATCCTGCTCCTGGATAATGTTTAATACAAGCAAGAGCACCATTATCTTGTAAACCTCTAACAAATAAAGATGCATTTTTTAATACAATTTCTTTATTAGCTCCATAACTTCTAACATTCATTACTGGATTGATTAAATCTTCATTAATTTCTAAACAAGGAGCTAAATTTAAATTGATTCCCATTTTTAACATATCTTTAGCAATAATATACCCACAAATATATGGAGCATCTTTAATACTAGTAGATGAGGAAGTCATAGGACTGGCTGGAAATGTTACATCTTTAAATAATCTAACAACCATGCCACCTTCTTGGTCTATTGAAACCAAAGGATAACTACCAGTGACGTTTATTGCATGTTGATATAAATCTTTCATGAATGATTTCATTTGTAATGTATTTTGATAATTTCTAGCAAATAAAATAAAGTTGCCAATCTTATAATCTTTAATAAACTTTTTATATTCTTGATCTAAATAAGTAGTAGGAAGCCCTACCATAATAACTTGACCTACTAGTTCTTCAATACTCATTTCATCAACATTTTTAATCTTTAAATTAATCATTTTAATACCTCTTTTACCAAATATATTATATCACCTTTAAAAAAATAAAAAAAGAGAATTAAAAAATTCTCTTTTTAAAACTCTGTCATTTGGCCAAGTTCATTTGCTCTTACTCTAAACATTTCAGCAATTTCATCACCACTTATATTTTGTTTTATAAGTTCTGAATATTTAATCGGCTTATCAACAATAAATCTACGATGTTTCTTTTGAAAATACATATTATAAATATCTAAATCAATACCTTGTTGAAATGCTTTTTTTGCTAATAAAACAAAACCTGGAAAATAATGTGTTAAGACATCATGATAACCATTACTAGAATCTTCTGGAAAAATAACAATACTTTGATTTTCTTTTAAAATATCAATACTTTTTCTAATGGTAGGAATAAGTCTTGCATCGTTATATGTTGGCAATAAACGAATACCCCAATAAAAGACACCTAAAACCGGTGTAGCAACCACAGCTATAATTCTAGCTAAAGTTTTATTCATATGCTTTTTTTCGTGGAAATAAGTAATAGATAAATATTTGTAACGTGCTTTAAAATTATCATTCATACTATGAACACCCCAAAATCTAAATAATTTTGGGAAATATAATTCTAATGCGAGAGGCACCTTAGCTCCCACATGGTTAGAAACATACAAGGATTGATCTTTAAATTCTTCACCCAAAAAAACATATTTAGGTTTTTTGGTAAATACTCTAATAATACTTGATAAAAATCTCCAAAACGGATTCCGATTAATTCTTTTCATAATTAGTTCCTCATGATAATTATATCATAAAATCCACTATGTTGTCTACTAATTAAAAATTGCTACTCTTTAAAAACTACCTTATCAGCAATTTCACGAATAATTTGTGCTATATCTTTATCGATCCCTACAAATTGATATGTATTATCAACTGCTTTTTTGCCAGTTATTGTACCATAATGAACACATGCAGATAAATAAGCTCCATATATTGATTGATGATTAACATCTTTATAAAGTGATGGTAAATCTTCATACATTGTTTCATATAAAGTAAAAGCTTCTCCACTTCTACTAACTTTACCACCGATCATTGAAGCAGCTTCATCATATGCTTCTTTAATAACTTCAGTCATTTCATGTTTTGAATAACCATTCCAACCATTTGGATAATCATATCCCCATGTTTGGTATAAAATAACTTCTAAATCACGATCTTTTACTAAATCATTATAATATAATACCGCATCAATAAAACGATTATAATTTGTAATAGTGCCGGCACTTTGTTCTTGAAGAATAATGTGAGTAAAATTATGTTTTGAGATAAATTCATTAAATTTATCTTGGTGTGAGTCTAAATAACTTCCGCCAACAGTATCTTGAAGATAACTTACATATGCTCCATCATGTGTAATCATATTATAAATAATGTTAGGAATGTCTTCAACATAAGTTAAACTATTACCTATAAATAAAATTTCGTATGATTCAATTTCTGGATCAATTAAAATATTGAACTCTTGATTAACTCTTATTTTTCTTTGTTCAGCATAACAAGAAATGACACTTTTACCTGAGTGTTTAAACATAATTTCCATAGTATCTAAATTTAAAATATATTCATCTGATTTTAAAAATTCAAACTTATCAATATAATTAGCTGGATTAATATTTAAATCTAAATGGTATGTTCTACCCATATAATATGGTCCTTCTTCTTTAATACCGATACTAATCTCTTTGATTGCACTAAACTCCTCTGTTTCAATAACATTAATTGTTAGCGTAATACTATCTTGATATTTACTAACAACTTGAATCTTGGCTTCACCAATTCCTTTAGCAAGTAAAATATAATCATCAGTTGCTTCATCATCAACATATAAAATAGTCGATAGATTACGAATAGTTATTTCATCATCTTCATATATACTGCTAACTTTTAATAAACCTCTTTGAGTATAACAAATCTCCTTATTATACTCAACACTTAATATACCTTTACTACTAGTAGCTTTTAAAATATTAGGATCATATGTCGAATCAGTTTTTCCACAACTACAAATGCCATCTACAAATTCGTGCGTATGTTTTCCATTATCACATCCACTACAAATTAGTAGTAATATCACTAAACAAATAGAAAATATTTTTTTCATTAATGTTCTCCTTTTAAAATATTTATTATTTTTTCTATTAATGAGGCATACTTTTGATATTCATCCACTTGATCAAAACAATTTGGAATATGAATAAATAGTGCCTTTTTTTGATATTCTTTTAACAAATGAAAATATAAATTATTACAAACAAATTTACCAGCATCATTTGAAAACTTGATTAAATTTTCCAAATTTTTAATATCAACTAACGTATTTAATTTATCACAAACATTAAAATCAATCGTTTCATTTTGTTTTAAAATGCCTAGATTATCTTTAATACTACAACTACTAAGATTTAACGCAGTAGTTTCTAACATAATATCAGTTCTACTTCTTGCCTCACCCAAAGCAATTATAAAATCATACTCATTTAAATTAAAATGCTCTTTAAGTTCCAAAAAACATTTATCATATACTACATCAAGCACGTATTTATCTACATTTTTAATATATTTTAAAACTTCTTCTGAGTAATTATTATTTAACATATTAAACGGTTTAAATGCTGTAACTAATATTTTCATAAATTACCCCTAAACTCTTTTCTAATAAATGGTTCTTCTTTTTTTTCATCAATTAAAAGATGATATTTACTAGGTTTTCTAAAACAATTACCATGAATTTCTTGACTTCGATATAATCGTAACTGAGTCAAATCAAGTTCAGCAATGAAAATTCCTTCTTCTTCACTAGCCTCTAAAATACAAGTATCTCTTGAACCTTCAAGGTGTTCTAAATACGCAACACCATCAAAACAAGATGAGTGTCCATTACAATCATCAACCGTTTTTGGATAATTACATGTAGCAATTGCTAACATATTCTCATATGCTCTTCCTCTTAATTGTGATAATCTGTTTATTTCCATTGGACACGCATTTGGTACTAAGACTAATTCAGCGCCTTTTAACATTAAGATACGACTTGATTCTGGAAATTCTCTATCATAACAAATCATCGAACCGACTTTGACCTTCCCTTTTTTAGTATCCAGTTCAGCTACGTAAAAATCATCTCCTGGTGAAAGGTTAGCTTCTACACTAAAATCACAAGTATGAACTTTGGAATAATGAAGTACCAATTTACCAAAGCGATCAAATAATACGATACTATTCTTTGGCAGTGTATTAGTCTTTTCTAAAAAAGTAATGCCAATACTTACCTCTAACTCCTTTGCTAAGTTTTGGTACGTCTTGATATATTCACTATCTAATAAAATAGCATCCTTTTTCCATTCTTCAAAACTTCTTTTGTAAATATCATAACCATTACTAAACATTTCCGGAAATAAAATAATATCTGCATCTTTTTCTTTTGCTTCAATACAATATTTTATCCCTTTTTTAATAGTATCTTTTATATTATCACATGAAGAAATTTGTAGTAATGCAATCTTTAGTAAACACATAACCTCACCTCTACTTTAATTATATCAAAAAAAGTTAAGTTATTAAAATATAATATAAGTTTTTTAATATTAAAATTTAAAAAAATGATATAATTAAATGAGGTGATTTTATGAACACATATGAGACAATATTAAAAAGACGAAGTATTAGAAAATTTAAAGATACCAAAATTAAAGATGAAGATATTTTGAAACTATTAGAAGCAGCCATGGCAGCTCCTAGTGCTAGAAATATGCAGCCATGGGAATTTTATGTTATTACAAATAACTCCATTATGAATGAAATTAGAAGCTTTGTTTCTTATTTTAACTATAACTCTAGTTTAATGATTGTAGTTTGTGGCAATACTTCTAGAAGTATTACAAAAAACGATAACGACTTTTGGATTCAAGATTGTTCAAGTGCTGTAGAAAATATTCTCCTAACAGCAACTTCACTAAATCTGGGTACTGTTTGGTGTGGTTTATATCCAGTAATTGAAAGAAGTAATAAAATTAAACAACTCCTAAAGTGTCCAAGTGATGTTATACCAATGGCTTTAATTCATGTAGGATATCCCGCTGAAGAAAAAGAAGAAAGAACTCAATATAATGAAAACTATGTCCATTATATAAAATAAAGAACTTACCTTTAAAAGGTAAGTTCTTTTTTATGGTCTTGTATAAGTCATTAAAATAATATTTGAATCTTTTAACTCTTTGGTAAATGACTCCATTGCTTTATGAATAGGATTAGCAAGATGGTAACTTGATGTACAAATCATACAAACATCTGCTTTTAATTCTTTAATAATCGAAGCAGAATAAAAAGCATTTTCCACAGTCGTTAAAGACTTCATTTCTTTTATTAATCTTTCCTTTTCAATACCTTTTTCAACAAGATATTCATACATGGCCTCTGCTTCTGTTTTATTAGGAATCGGATTGGCTGGGCCTCCTGTCAAAATATAATAATTAGGTTTAAAGGTTTTTTCAATTTCTAGAGCCATTAATAGGCGTTCTTCTTGAATTTTGGTAATAGTTCCATCATCATTTAATCGATTACCTAAAACAACCACTACTAAGTTCTTATCTTTCATTAAATGACTCCTTGTGAAATCATCGCATTAGCAACCTTTTTAAATCCAGTAATATTGGCACCTAATACTGTATCATATGGATTCCCATAGTGTTTTGCACAAGCTAAGACTTCATGTAAGATATTTTCCATTTGTTGTTTTAATTTATCATCAACTTCTTGTTTGCTCCAAATAGTTCTTGATGAGTTTTGGCTCATTTCAAACCCAGAAACCATTACACCACCACAGTTGGCAGCTTTGGCAGGGGCAAATAATACTTTGTTTTCAATAAAATAATTAGTAGCCTCAATTGTACAAGGCATATTAGCCCCTTCTCCAACTAAAATAACATTATTAGCTACTAATATTTTAGCGCAATCTAAATCAATTTCATTTTGAGTTGCACAGGCTAAAGCGATATCACATTTGATAGTCCACATTTGTTTAGCATTTTCAAAATACTTAGCTGTTTTAATAGTTTCTACATACTTCGAAATTCTTTCTTTCTTAACTTCTTTAATTTCTTGTAAAACTTTAAAATCAATACCATTTTCATCTAAAATATAGCCATTCGAATCGCTCATTGCGATTACTTTACCACCAAGATTAGTTACTTTTTCTAAAGTATATAAAGCAACATTCCCAGAACCAGAAATTATTACTTTTTTATCTTTATAGTTAGTATTAGACATTTCTTCTAACATTTTACTAGTATAGTATGCTAAACCATAACCAGTAGCCTCAGTTCTACCTAAAGAACCACCAAACTCTAAAGGTTTACCAGTAATCGTCCCAACAAATGTATTAGTAATTCTTTTATATTGGCCAAATAAATAACCAATTTCTTTTTTACCAACTCCAATATCACCTGCTGGAATATCAGTGTCCGGTCCAATATGTTGATATAATTCTGTCATAAAACTTTGACAAAAACTCATTATTTCCTTATCAGATTTACCTTTAGGATCAAAATCACTTCCTCCTTTGGCTCCTCCCATAAATAACCCAGTTAATGAATTTTTTAAAGTTTGCTCAAAACCTAAAAACTTAATAATACTTTGATTAACACTAGGGTGAAATCTAAGACCCCCTTTATAAGGGCCAATTGCTGAATTAAATTGAACACGATACCCTCGGTTAACACATACTTTACCTTCATCGTTAAGCCAAGGGACTCTAAATGTAATAATTCTTTCTGGTTCAACTAATCTTTCAATAATATTTAGTTCTTCAATTTCTTTATGTTCATTAACATATGGTTCAATTGAATTTAAAACTTCATATACTGCTTGTTGAAATTCTAATTCATAAGGATTTTTTTGTTTTACTTTTTCAAATACATTAACTAAATATTTATTAGTCATATATATACTCCTCTTAATTATAGATTAAAATCTAAAATTATTTTTTTATTATCTTTAATAATTTCGACTGAAAAAACTATGTCTTTATTTTCAATAACCCGACCAGTTTCTAAAATGTTATTATTTCTATTAATTAATCTAAACTTATACCCTTCTTTTAATAGTTCGATTGCTTGGTATTCGGCTTTTACTAATTCCATAAAATGTGGCCAAAAACCATTCATTCTAATTGTTTGAGGACAGTTTTTACCACTATAATAATGATGTTGTTTTACATCATCAAATGTTAAATTATGTTTATATAGTAAATTGGCAACAAGTTTAGCTGTTTTTTGCCAAGTATAATAAATATCTGTATTTTCATTAATACAAGATTCAATTCCTATAGAATTATTATTACCTCCACGATTGGCAATTAACATATATGTTTCATTAAAATAAACTTCTCCTAAATAATATTTACCATCAATTAATTTACATAAAATGCCTTGATCGTTAATATCGCTTGTGGTTGGAATACGATCAATTATAACCTTGCCATCTTTTTCTTTTTTAACTCTAGGAGCTAAAATTTGGCTCTTTTTTCCATCAATTTCAAAATATCCATCACTACTTATGGTAATTATGGGATTAGGATTAGACCCCATAACGTTTGAATCATATAAAGCATAATCAAATTTAGTTGTATCTCCTGCATGCCAAGCTACTTCATTATCGGGAATTTGTTGATATGTTCCATCATTTCCTACTACATATTGGTAACTACAAGCATACTTACCTTGTTCCCAGTATTCATTTTTTACTGTATTTGACCAAAACAAAGCTGTGTGAGTTATATCACTATCACCTGTATCATGAACAGTTATATAAAATTTAGGTTTAATATTACCAGGTCTATTTTCATTAGTAAGGGGAGTTAAATTATCAATAATAAAAAAATCTTCAAATAAAAATTTAGAAACACTACTAATCAATAAATGTTCATATTCTTTTTGCCAGCCATAAACTCTTATTCTTTTTTCAATAATTTCTTTATTAATTACACTTTTAATAAAATTAATTGCTTTTTCCATCTTATCACCTTATTTTATTATAACAAAACAAAAATCAGTTGTCCAGAAATTTTGTACAACTGATTATTATTAATTTTTAATTAAAGTTTAATTGTTAATTTACCTTTTGGTGTTAGTTCTTCTTTAAAGTATTTGACAACAGTTCTAATAGAATTTGGTGTGTATTCGTAAAGACATAAGTAATTATGAAGATTATTATATTTATTAAAATCCATTGGACCCTTTAATGAAATAACCGTTACTTTTTCTTTAATATTTAAGATTTGATTAATAAATGATACTTGATCTTTATTAGTAGCTGCATTATAACTAAACACAATTACTTGATCAAAATTATTCACATCTTTTAATACTTGTTCTTTAAAAGAAGTAGTATTGACAAGTTCTCTAACATCTAAATCACTAAATTCTTTCTTTAATACTTTAGCTATATTTCTGTCATCAAATTCATCTTCAATAATTGTTTTTGCTAAAGCAACAGGAGCAATTACTAAAGTCTTATTATTAACTTTAACATTTTCCCCTTTTACTAAAGTAAGTGAATTATCTACAATCTTTTGCGAAAGCTCATTATTTTCTTGGCTATAAACCATTTCTTGATTATAGAAATATTTTTCTAAATAAGGTAGCGTTCTTTCTTTAAATTTTAGTATTCTTTCAACTTTTTTATCAAGTTCACCAACTGATAATCTACCATCTAAAACAGCTTCTTCTAGTAATTCTAAAGCTTTAATTTGATATTCTAAAGTATGAGAGATATCACAAATATCAGCACCAGCTAACACTGCCATTAATGCACCATTGCTTGTACCATACATTTCAGAAATTGCTTTCATTTCTAAACAATCGGTTAAAATTAAGCCTTGATAACCCATTTCTTCTCTTAAAACATTAGTTAAAACTTTTTTTGATAAAGTAGCTGGAACTGTATCATATATTGGAAACATGATATGAGCACTCATAATGGCAGGTACATCAAGATTTTCTCTAAATGGATACATTTCAACACTATGAATTCTATCTAAATCATAATTAATAGTAGGAAGCCCTAAATGTGAATCAACCTCACAATCACCATGTCCAGGGAAATGTTTTGCACATGTAAGTACACCAAATTCACTAGAACCTTCAATGAATCTTTTACCTAATCTAGCAACAACTTTTGGATCATCTGAATAACTTCTAACATTTATAACGGGATTATTTGGATTGTTATTCACATCTAGACTTGGTGCTAGATTTAAGTTCATACCAAGTCTAATCATATCTTCTGCTAACATTTTGCCAGTATAATATGTAGCATCCTCAATACTTGCTGATGCCGTCATTGGTCCAGGTGCAAATGTTACATCTTTCATCATTCTTGTAACTAAACCACCTTCTTGGTCTATAGCAATAAACGGAATATGACCTGTATGTTTAATTACTTCTTCGTGAATTTTAGTTGTTAATTTTCTAATTTGAGCACCATCTACAAAATTTCTAGTAAATAGAATAACATTACCAACATGATAATCTTCAATTAATGTTTTAATATGTTCATCGTATTCTGTTGAATGAAAACCTGGTAAAATTAATTGACCAAGTTTTTCTTTTAAAGTCATATCTTTAACACTTTTTAAATTCATCTTAAATTCTCCTATTCATCATCTTTTTTATAAACCATCATATTAGGGAAGATTACTTCAAGTTCTAATGGTCTTGAAAAATCATCTTTAATAGTTTCTACATATGGAGTTGGATTGTAATTAGTTTTACTAGATAAAGACCCTCCACCTGTAATATTACCAAACATTTCACCCCAACCACCTTGATAGTTCAAGTACTCTTGGAAATCATTATAATGATTATATGTATAAAATACATATCTTTCATTAGCATCTAATGTTTTATTATTATTGATATCATAACTTGTATAAACTAATCTTGCAGCACCTCGTGTAATTTTACTGCCATTATTATAGATTGTAATATTATAACTTGAATCACAGGTAGTCCCTGTTGTACCAAAATCAATTTCATAATACTGTAAACTTCCACCACAACCACTAATATTTGGAAGGGCTGGTTCATATGGATATTTACTAGTACTACCACTAAATTTAGTATTATTTACTCTTAAATACTCTTTCCAAATACTACTACTAGGACTTGCTTTTTTACTGGCATTATAATTAGCAGGAATCATCCCAAAAGCTAATAGGTGAGCTGCCACCTCGTCTAATGAAATATATCCAGCCTCTTTAAATACCATATCAACAATTTCACCATAAGCATCAGTAATATAATAAGTAGATAAATCACTAGAATAATAAGTATTGATATTTCTTAAATATTTACCACTGTTTTTTGGTTGATATGACGCTAATAGTGGCTCTTCATCTGGTGTATTAATATCACCTGACATAAATCCTTTTTTATTTCGAAGAATAACATCTTGATAATTTATAGCTTCAAAAAAATTATCATAAAAGTCATCTCTTGTCATATTATCATAATAATTAGTAACATATATACTTTCTTCGACATTAATTATTAATTCATTACTTTTAATATTTTTAAATTCAGCAATTACTTTTAATCTTCCAACAGTTTTTGGAATAATGACATTTTTTACAATTTCATATTCACATGTTCCATCAGTGACTTTTAAATCAATATGATTAATTAATTCTTTCATATTAACATCAATGTCAACAATAATATTATCATTTTCATAATAAGTATCTTGATTGATAGAAATATTAATTACTACATCTTTATAAATATCTTCTTGTTTATCTTCTTGATCTGGAATAATTGGTTTTATTTTACCACAACTACAAACACCATCAACATATTTATGTACATGAACCACCTCATTTGGATCAATCGCACCACAAGCGCACTTACCTTCAATATATTCATGTTCATGAGGGGTTTGATCTTTATTAGGATTTTTAATAGGAGTACAACCAATTAGTAAAAGAACTACCACCATTAAGAAACATACTTTCTGAAATTTCATTTTTAATACCTCTTTAATTGCTATAATTATATCACTTTTAATTGTTTTTTTTATGAAGAGTAATAAAAAATTTGTTTTTGGAAATATATAAAAAGCCGTTTTTAATAAAACGGCTTTATTTTTATAATAAACTTGAAACAATTTTAGCAATTTCTTCTAAGGTTTTAATATCCTCTTCTGTATAATTATTAAAATTAGTACTATCCAAATCTATTACACCTATTACTAAATCATCATGAATGATTGGCACAACCACTTCAGAATTAGTTAAACTATAACATGCAATATGACCAGGGAATTGATGAACATCAGGAACAAGGACTGGCTTTTTTGATCTCACACAAGCCCCACATACACCTTTTGAAAAAGATATTGTAGTACAAGCAACTGGCCCTTGAAATGGGCCTAAATACATTACTTGTTTTAAATTATCACACATATAAAATCCTGCCCAACAAGTATTATTTATTTCTTCGTAAATTAAACGAGAAATATTAGCAAGATTAGAAACCAGTGGTAAATCTTTATCTACCAAGTTACGACATTTTTCTATTAAAAGATTATTCATCTTTCTTTGCCTTTTTAGAAGTGGCAATTGTTACTACAATTTTAGAAACATAACCAACTAATGCAATAGAAAATAAAGTTACTAATAGCCAGCTTGGGAAAATTTCTTTTTCCGATGTAGTATTAATAATTGAAAAAACACTACCACATATCATTGATAAACATGCTCCCATATATAAAATATTAAAAACTTTCATAAAGATTCCCTTTCTAATTGATTTTTTTAACAAAGCTTCTTCTTCTTTTATGTTGGACACTTTCAAAAGCTTTCCATTGATTTCTAATTTCATTATTAGTCTCTAAGTTAAGATTAGTTTCAGCATATTTAATTTTACCATCACTTAACATTTTAACCATACCATCAATGATAGACGTTGCAATTGCTTTATTACGATATTCATTAATAACCCCAATTAAACATAAATCAATTACTTCTGGATTTTTGATAGCTTTTAAGATTCTAAAAATCGCAGGAATTGTCAGTTTTCCTTGACTTTTTTGAACAGCTTTACTAATTGATGGAAAAGCAATACCAAATCCAACAATCTTATCGTTACTATCTAAAATAACTGTAGCGTAATTAACATTTAAAATTAATTTAAAATTATTAATTAATTCTTGTTTCATTTTAGGAGTAAATGGAACTGATTGATAAATATCAACATATGTTTCATCTAAAACATCAAAGAATTCTTGACCCCATTTTTTCACAAACTCTCTTCTGTTTTTGGCCATTCCTAAATGAAGACCATATTTTTCCATCATTCTTGAAGAGATTCTTTCTAATCTTTCATCAATAACTTTAGGTGCGTATAGTTTAGATTCTACCCAGTCCACCTCTTTTTGAAAACCGTAATTTTCAATTAATGTTTGATAGTATGGATAATTGTATTGTTCTTCAAAAGTAGATAATTCATCAAAACCTTCAATTAGTAAGCCCTCACGCTCTAAATCAGAATAGCCAAGTGGACCAACAATTTCATCCATTTGTCTTTCTTTTGCCCAATCTTCGATTCTTTTAAATAAACAATTAGCGACCTCTTGATCATCAATAGAATCAAATCTAGTAAATCTTACTCTTTTTTGATTCCATTTTTCATTACTAACTCTTTGTAGAATACCTTGAATTCTACCAACTGTTATACCATCTTTTACTGCAATATAAAAAACCGATTCGGCTTGTTCATTATAAACAGTATCTTTTTTAAATAATGCCATTTCATCCATATATAGTGGTGGAACAAAATATTCATTATTTTTATATAATCTAAGAGGGAAATTGACAAATTCTCTTTGATCCTTCTTAGTTTTAACCTCTCTAATTTCCATAAAATACCTTCTTATCTATTTTTTGCGTGAAAACATACTCCTACCGTATTTGGACCACAGTGACTTCCTATAGTCGGATTAACCACATGAATTTCTGTGTCTAAATCCCCATAGATTTCTTTTAATTTTGTTTCTAATTCAATAGCAAGTTCAATACTATCAGCATGGCCAATCATTACTTTATAATCTTTCATATTTTCTTGTAATGTTGCTACATACTCTAATATTTTTCTAATTGCTCCTTTTCTACCCTTTGCTTTTGTAATTGAATTCATTACTCCATCACTATTAATATTAATAATTGGTCTAATACCAATCATACTACCAAAGAATTTAGATAAATTACTTACTCTACCACTATGAGCAAAGAAATTTAAATCATCAGCATAAAAATATACAGCAAACTTATCAACTTCTTTATTTGCCCAATCTAAAATTTCTTCAATTGTTTTATTTGCTTTTGCAAGTTTAGATATTTCATAAACGATATTATAACTACAAATACTTACCCCTTTTGTATCAACAGTATAAATATTACGTTCAGGATAATCCTCTTGTAACATTTCACGTGCAACATTCAAAGCATTAAATGTTCCACTCATACTAGAAGAAAAATGAACATAAATAACGTCCTTACCTTCTTTAAAATATGGTTCAAAATAATCAATATAAGTTTGAGGTGAAATACCAAATGTTTTAGGAATAACCCCACCTCTTAGTGTGTCATAAAAAGTCTTATAATCAAATGTTTCAAAATCAATATATGGATATATTTCATTAGTCCCATCAAATGAATATGGCATACTTATTAATTTATAACCTAATTCATCTGCCAGTTTTGGTGTAATATCAGTATTTGTATCAGTAAATAATTGATACACTTTCTTCATCTCCTTTTCTATAAAAATATTACATATAATTGTTTATCTCCTACAATAAATTATAAAATATCCTTTTTTTACAAAAAGCACTATTATTATATCATAAAAAAATAAAAAAAGGTAGAATTTAAATTCTACCTTAATTAATATTCACTAAATTAAATATAATGTTTGTGATTTAAAACAACAATATTTTCGACATGTTGAGTGTGAGGGAACATATCAACAGGTTGAACATAAGTTATATTATAATCATTAACTAATGACTTTAAATCAACAACTTGAGTATGAGGATCACATGAGATATAAATAATCTTCTTAGGTTTTAATTTAAGGACAGCCTTTAAGAAACTCTCTGTACTTCCTTTTCTTGGTGGATCCATTACAACAACATCAATTTTTTCTTTTTTGTTTACTAAATTATTAATAAATCGCGTCGCGTCATCATTATAAAAATGAATATTTTTAATATTATTTAATTTTGCATTAATAATCGCATCATTAACAGCTTGTTTTTCAAGTTCTACACTAATTACTTTTGATACTTTATCACTGGCAATAATACCAATAGTGCCAACACCAGAATAAGCATCTAGTAAAACATCCGTTTTTGATAAGTGTGCGTTATCTAATGCTTTTTGATATAAAACTTTCGTTTGGATTGGATTTATTTGATAAAAAGACTTAGAAGAGATTTTGAACTTCTTATCACATAAACAATCATTAATATAGCCTTTTCCAAAAAGAACAATCTCTTTATCTCCTAAAACTTGAGTTGTTTTTCTAGAGTTTATATTTTGAATAACCGTAGTAATTTCTTTATTTGAAGCAAGTAAAGCTTTTAAGAAATTATTTCTACCCGGGAAAACATCACTAGATGTAACTATAATAACCATTGTTTCATTTAATAGTTTACTTCTTTTAACCATTACATGGCGAATTAAACCTTTTTGTTTATCCTCATCATATGGCATTATACGCATTTTCATCATTAAATCTTTAATAGTGTTGACAATTTTATCAGATACTTTATCTTGTAAATAACATGTAGTAAAATTAACTATTTTATGTGTATTTTCTTCATAAAAACCACTTACTACTTTTCTTTGATTATTATAACCAAAAACAACTTGATTTTTATTACGATATTCCGTTGGATTATCCATACCTAAAGTGTCTAAAACGGTTGCTTTTATATTATTCTCCTTAAATAGTCTTTTAACCATTTCAGTTTTTAAATATAATTGGTGATTATATTCAACATGTAGTAATTTACATCCACCACACGTTTCATAAATATCACATTTTGGTTTGATTCGATATTTAGAAGCATTAATAATTTTATCAATTTTAATGGTTCTTTTTTCCTTATTGATACTTACTTCTAATGTTTCATTTTCTAAAACATTATTTAAAAAATAAGTTTTTCCAGATATTTCAATAGGAGATTGAAAAAAATCATTTAATTTAGTTGTATTAATTTTCATGATTATTTTCCTTAATAAGTTTTAAATCATTTAAATAGTCAAATATTAAAACATAATCCATTACTGATTTAGGATCATTTGGATATGCTCGCAAGAACATTTCTTCATTAGGGATTTCAAAACGTACTCCTGGATCAAATGGTAATTGAGGAATTTGTTCCATTTTATATACTTTTTCCACATCTTGATCTAAAATTTTACCAACTAGTTTAAATTCATCTTTAGATAAAATAATTTTACCACTACCTATTTCTTCCATCTTAAGTGGATCTTTTAAATTAGATTTCAAAATTACATCTTCTTGATAAATATATCCATTAATAAATTCCTTACCTAAAAAATCTTTCTCCCAAGATAGCCACTTACTTACCGTATCAAAACAAATATCACTATCTTTTAATGGATGTAAGAAACCATACTTATCCATAGTTATTTCATTCTTACATTTTTCACAAATAAGTTTATTACCAATTGATATATAAGAATGTCTATTATTACACTTAGGACAAACTGTAAAAATATTTTCTAATCCTTGTATTAAACTTTTGCCTTTAATAACTCTTTTTAAAGTTAATTGATCAGCATCTTCACTAACATAAATAGCATCATATACACGTTCAAAAATTTCTTGATCTGATAAAGTTTTAAGTTCTTCTTTTTTTAATACTGTAACAAATTCTGTTTGGATTCGACATTTTCTTTTAGATCCTCGCCACTTTGGAAAACATAAATAGCTTCCCTTACTTTTTAAAGCAACTACATCAGATTTAACAAGTTTAATTAGTTTAACAATTGTATCAGGCATAAATGATGGATTACCATCTACTGTTGTTTGACCAGTAGGAGCAATCGCAACTATTCCTTTTTGATCAATCGATTTTTTAATTTTTCTAATCGCAACCAAGTCTGGTTTAAATTGTTCCTTACTAATGGCTCTTGCCATTCTAAGAATCGGACCTACTGGTTTAGTTAATAAATAAGAACTTGCTACTACATAATTTACTCTTCTAAAATTTAAAGCATCCTTAATAATAAAATGATCTTTATTAGAATAGTGATTATATAATAGTAAAAAACCTTCTTTGTGATTTTTTAAAGCTTTTCTATTATGTTTAATTTTGGTTAAAAACAATAATATTACTTTAGAACCTAGGGTAAATATTATATTAAGCCATACAGGCATTAAAATCTTTTCTTTTTTCTTTTTGTTATTTTTTCCCATATTATCACCACTTTTATTATACTTTATTTATTAAAAAAAGTAAAAGGAAACGAAAATGAATAATTAGTCATAATTATTAAAAAAATGTCAAAATAAGCGTTTTTTAGGCCTTAAAATTAAATATAGAAGACATTTGATGTCTTCTATATTGTATTACCAGAAAATTGTGTTTGGTATAAAGAATAATAAATTCCTTGTAATTTAATTAATTCAAAATGATTACCAATTTCTTTAACTTTACCCTTTTCCATTACAACAATTTTATCTGCATCTCTAATTGTAGATAGTCTATGAGCAATAATTAAACTAGTTCTGTTTTTCATTAAATTTACCATAGCATCCTGAATATTTTTTTCAGTTCTAGTATCAACTGATGAAGTAGCCTCATCAAGTACTAAAATTAAAGGATTAGTGATTGCAGCTCGCGCAATTGTTAATAATTGACGTTGACCTTGTGATAAGTTATAACCAGAATTAGCTAGATGAGTTTTATATTGATCTGGTAAATGTTTAATGAAACGATGAGAATTAGCCAGTTTAGATGACTCTTTTACCTCATCATCAGTAGCATCAGTTTTACCATATTTAATATTATTTTCGATAGAATCTGTAAATAGTACAGTATCTTGTAAAACAATTGAAATAATATTTCTTAAATCTTGTTTTTTAATATCTCTAATATCAATACCATTAATTTTGATACTACCTGCATCAATATCATAAAATCTCATCAATAGATTAACAACAGTTGTTTTACCACTTCCTGTTGCACCAACTAATGCAATTTTTTGACCCTTTTCTATTTCTAAATTAAAGTCTACTAAAACGGGTTCATCAGGGACATATGAAAAGTATACATGTTCAAAACTAATTGTCTCTACTTCAAAATCTTCATCTAAAGTAATAGTACCTTCATCATTTTCAACCTCTTCATCCATAACAGCAAATACCCTTTCTGCTGCCGCTAAGCTTGTTTCAATTTGAGCATATAATTGGGCCACTTCATTTAGTGGTCTATTTATTTGTCTACTACAATTAGTAAATAAAATGATTGTACCAATTTCAATGGGACCAAACAACCCAGCACCAATTTCTAAGTTATGGAAAATGGCGCCAAAAACTACTACAAGTAAGAAACCAAAATTACCAATTACATTCATAACTGGTCCCATCGCTCCTCCATAAATTTGAGCTTTAATGGCATATCCTTCTAATAAATCACTTGTTTCGTTAAAATCTTTTTCTATTGCTTCTTCTCTAGTATATGCACTTACAGTTTTTTGACCTGTAATGCTTTCTTCAACTTTACTATTAATATCACCTAACATTTGTTGTTGGATTTTAAAATACTTACGCATCTTACTAGACATAAAACGAGAGAATACTAATGTAAGTCCCACTATAAATAAAGCCACACAAGCAAGCAATGGACTAAATAATAACATAACTGTAATTGCACCTAGAATAATCATAACAGTTGAAAGTAAAGCGGCTACACTTTGTGATATTGTACTAGATATTGAATCAACATCGTTTGTCATTCTACTCATAATATCCCCATGAGGATTATTATCAAAGAAACTAATTGGTAAATAAACAATTTTATCAAATAATTCTTTTCTTATTTTTAGAACTGTTCTTTGAGAAAGATAAGCAGAAATTAAACCTCTAAATAAAGAACAAAAAATATTTAAGATATAACAAACTGCTAGTACATATAGTAACATAATAAAAGTTTCTTTATTACCAAAGTTAATTGCATTGGTAATTTCACTTTGAACAATTGGTGAGGCAATTGATGACGCAGTAGATATTAAAATAACAAATAATAAACTAATAATTAAACTTTTAAATCCACCTAAATATTTAATTAATCTTTTTAAAGCTCCTTTAGTATCTTTTGGTTTTTCTCTAAATAAATGTCTTGGACCTCTACCAAAACGCATATTTCTATTAGGTTGAAAACGATTATTATTCATCATCTTCACCTCCATTTGCCTTTAATTGTGAATAATAAATATCTTGGTAAACCTCATTAGTTTTTAATAATTCATCGTTTGTACCAATACCTTTAATCTCACCATCATCAATAACCATTATTTTTTCCGCTCCTTTAGCTGAGGCTACTCTTTGAGCAATCAAAATAATTGTTACATCACTCATATATTCTTTCAATGCTTTATAAAGTCTTGCTTCTGTATTTAAATCAAGAGCACTAGTAGCATCATCAAAGATTAAAATTTTAGGTTTCTTTAGTATTGCTCTAGCAATACAAACCCTTTGTTTTTGACCACCACTTAAACTTGACCCTTTTTCGCCAATGATTGTATCATACCCATCATTAAAGCTCATAATGAAATCATCTGCTTGAGCAATTCTACAAGCCTCTCTTACTTCTTCAAGGGTAGCATCTGGTTTACCCCATCTAATATTATCAAAAATACTACCTGTAAATAATTCCGATTTTTGTAATACCAAACTAATACTTTGTCTTAAAGATTTCAAATCATATTCTTTAACATCAACCCCATCTACTAAAACACTACCACTATAACAATCATAAAAACGAGGTATTAGATTAACAATGGTTGTTTTACCACTACCTGTCGCACCCAAAATAGCTAATGATTCTCCTTGTTTTACTTCAAAGTTAATGTTAGTTAGGATATCATTGGAAGAAGTTCGATATTTAAAACAAACATCTTTAAATTCAACATTACCTAAAATATCTAAAGATGTACCGCCTGAAACAATTGTTGGTTCTGTATTTAGAATATCTTGAATTCTTCTTCCACTTGCTATTCCTCTTGCAACAGTTTGGAATAAGTGACCCATACTCATGACGGCATTTAATATTTGTGTAATGTATGTAAGGGATGCACTAACTTCCCCTATTTGCATACCAGTACCAGCTAATACTTCATTTCCCCCAATATACAAAATAGAAATAACTGTAATATTTAAAAATAATATTTGGAAAGGTGACATATAGGCAAGTAATTTAGATACTCTAATAGATTTATTTGATAAATTTTTAGAAACTCTATCAAATCTATTTGATTCTTTTTCTTCATTAGTAAAGGTCTTAACCACACGTGAACCATTAACATTTTCCTGCATTACTTCGTTAACAGAATCTAAACTTTCTTGAACTTGCACAAACATTGGATTTACTTTTCTTAGGAAAATAAAGATTACTAATATTTCAATTGGTAATACAATTAATAAGATTAAACCAAATTTAGGATTAATTCTTACCATATAACCTATTCCACCACAGAATAACATAATAGTTCGAACAAACATTCTTACACTCATTGACACTAACATTTGTAAAGTCATAACATCATTAGTAATTCTAGTAATTAATGAGCCAGTTGTTACTTTATCTGTTTGTTCCCAAGAAAAATTTAGAGCTTTTTTAAATGTAGCTTTTCTTAGACTATTACCAAATTTTCTAGATGATATTGATCCAAATAAAGCAGATAAGAACCCACCAATGCTCCCAGCTATAGCAATCAATAACATATAAATGCCATGTTCGTAAATAACACTCATTTGGTTTTTTTTGATACCGATATCTATAATTTTAGCCATATGCATTGGTAATTCTAGATCACAAATTACCTCTCCTACCATTGCTAAGGCAGCAAGTAATGCGATCCACCAATAAGGTCTTAGATATCTTAAAACATTTGTACGTTTTTTTCTAGTCATAATATCACATCCTTAAATAACATATTTATTGTATCAAAATAATATATATTTGTAAAACAAATTGCACTTGCAATCTTCTTTTGCTTTAAAAAAAGAAAGTTCTAAAATAAGAACTTTCTTAATTCTTTTAATTTCATCTTTGTATTATCACTAATTCTAAAACTATCAATGGCTTTGGATATGGTTTTTCTTTTTATAAAAACATTTAGCTTATTCTGTTTTAAAGCATCAAAAACCTTGTTTTCATAATTAATCATTATAGTTGCAAGTAACCAAGCAATCATCATATCACAATAATAATCATGGTTAGAAATTGTATAAATGTTATCAATGATATCATCAATAAATTCATCAGTTAAACAATAACTTAACTGCATAGATAAGCCAAATCTTATATAATAAGTTTTGTTTGTTCGACACCACTCAAGACTTTTATCAAACAATTTTTTCCTATCATTTTTAAAAGCTTTTATATTTTTACACATTGTATCACAAACAGCCCAATTAGTAACATAAGGTAAAAACTTTTCAATTTCTTCTATTGTTTTATCAAAATCTAAATTTAAATTAGCTAACATATAACCATGTAAAATATCTTCTTCATAGTATTTATGAGGCAAGTTTTCTAAGAATTCATAATCTACATTTTTTGAAAGTTTCTTAATATTTGGATTAGATACTCCAATTAGTTCTTTATCTAAATTAGGTATTAAGTTTTTATTAAATTCTTTTAACTTTTCTCTTCTTAATATTAATAATTCTTCTTTGTATGTTTTCATTATTTATCTCTTAAAGCAAGGCCACCTTTTGATGTTTCTTTATACTTACTCGATAAATCAAGACCAGTTTCTTTCATTGTTTGAATAACATGATCTAAACTAATGTAGTGACTTCCATCCGTTAACATAGCATATTTTGCAGCTGTGATTGCTTTAGATGTGGCAATAGCATTTCTTTCAATACAAGGAATTTGAACCTCTCCATTGACAGGGTCACAAGTTAAGCCTAGGTGGTGTTCTAATGCAATTTCTGCCGCATATTCTATTTGTTCATTAGTACCACCAATCAAATAAGCATAAGCAGCCGCTGCCATACTGCAAGCCACACCAACCTCTCCTTGACATCCAACTTCTGCTCCACTAATCGATGCATTATTTTTAGCAAGTAAACCTATTAAACCAGCAACCTTTAAAGCATTAATAATAGCCTCATCTTTAGCTCCATCAATTTCTTTAGCATATGCTAAAACAGCCGGAACAACTCCACTTGCTCCACAAGTAGGCGCGGTAACAACTATTCCACCACTTGCATTTTCTTCAGAAACAGCAAGGGCTGCCGCATAAGAATATATTTCTTTTAGTTTTTTCGTTTTATATTGTTCATAGAACTCTTTAGCTTTTCTTCTAACTTGAAGTTTTCCAGGTAGCACACCACTAGTTTCTAGCCCTTTTAAAATAGTTGTTTGCATCACCGTCCAAATATAATTTAAATATTCATTAAGGTTTTCATATTTATCAATATATTCAACTAATGAAATATTATCATCGCGACAACATTCTAATATTTCTTCCATATTTGACTCAAAATAAATTTCTTCAAGCGATTCATCACGTGGTTCATTCATTTCCTTTAACTCACCACCACCTACACTAAAAACCAACCATTTACTAATTCGAGTTCCATCTTCATTATAAGCTTTAAACTTCATAGCATTAGGATGATATTTAAAAACTTCATCATAGTTAAAAATAATTTTAGTTTTATCACTGCCTAAGGTTTCTAGAATAACCTTATCAGTTAAATGCCCTCTGCCAGTTAAAGCTAAAGAGCCATATAGTTCCACAGAATACATAGCTGCATCAGGATATTTACTTTTAAAAATAGTAGCAGCATTTTGTGGAGCCATCGTATGTGATGATGAAGGACCACGTCCTGTTTTATAGATATTTTTAATTGAATCCATAAATTATTACTCCCATTTTCTGTTTTCTTTAAACCACTCAGTATCTTTGAAAACAGTATTATTATTTGAACAATTAACTATAACCTCTTTACCATCAGATATAATATTAATGTTTCCATTTAGCGATGTAAAACCATCTTCATTATCTGATATAATTGAAGTCACATAAATTTTTTCGGTATATTTTAATACTCTTGAAATAAAAGCTTGTGAAGGGAACATGTTATCAATAACATCAGTATATTCATCACTACCACAGCAGCAACACACACAAACAATATTAGGCTTAATTACTTCTAATAAAGTAAGCGTACTCGCTGTATAAGAACCATGATGTCCTGCTTTAAATAATTCAACCTCAGGTAGATCATTATATTCAACTAGTTTTTCTTCACCTTTATCTTCTAAATCACCCGTAAATAAGAAATGTTTATCATTTTGATTAATCATTAAACAAACAGAATAATCATTTTCATTTGATGTTTTATTTTCATAATAGTAGTTATAAAGTATTTCTAATTCTATTCCATCAGATAATTCAAATTTTCTTGATGCACCATTAAGATTATTATAACATTCTAATGCTGTATAATGTGTCGCGCCATTTTGCACTTCTAAATCTCTTTTTTCAACATAATTTTGATAAACTTTACTAGTCGCATTAGTTAAAGAAAAATCGATAATAACCTCACAGATAAATTCATCAAAAATTCCTTTAATTTGACTCGTACCAACAAAGCCAGCAATGTGATCTTGATGAGCGTGTGTGGCGATTACATATTCTAATGTATTATCTTCTACATATTGATTAAGATAATTTGTAATATCATCAGCACTATTACCGCGTGAACCAGCATCGATTAAAATATCTGTTTCCCCAGCCTTAATATATATAGAATCACCAGTATATTTATTTCCAAGTTCCATAAAATGTATACTTAAAGTATCACTTTGAATAACTGATGTACTTTCATCAAGTTTCCCACAACTACATACTCCATCTATATATTCATGAATATGTGGTGGAACATAATTCGGATCAAGTTCCCCACATTCACATTTACCTTCTATAAAGCCATGTTCATGTAAAAGTTCAACCACTATAGGATAAACAAAATACCCTATAATTCCTAATATTATCAAAAATAATAAAGAAACAATTAGATTTTTAAAAGAACTTGTTCGATGGTTTCTTCTACTCATTTTCACACCTCTTCTTAGTATTATTATATCACAATTAATAAATATTGTCTTAAAGTAATTAAATGTTTTAAAAAAAGTAGATACCAAAGTATCTACATTTTTTTATTATTCTGTATATTCACCATGAACAATTGTTGAATAAGTATTAGTCTTAGAAACACCAGTTGTATTATTTGTAACTGTTACAGTATAACTAACTGTAGTTGAATATCTAGGAATAGATACTATTCTACCATTATCTGATAAGATATCAGGATTATTAGATTTACAAGTGATAGAATAATCACTCATTTGAGTTAACATCTTATATTCAGCTTCAACAGCTTCCATAAAGATTTCCCAAAGTTCGCCATTATTTGCAAGTAAAGTTTGAGGACAATCTTTACCTGAGAACATATTATGTCCTACTACTCTTGTTAAATCTAAATTATTTTGTTCAACTAAATGAGCAACTAGTTGTGCTGTTATTTGATAAGTGTACCATAAGTCAGAACCTTTATTACATGCTGACTCAATACCAATCGAGTTATTATTACCGCCTCTACTAGAGATAGCACCTTCCCAAACTTGTGTGAAACATACCCAAGTAGTACCCATATAATACTCGCCATTAACTACTTTCCAAGCAGGACCATAATATGTAAATCTTTCTCCAGGATTAGTTAAAGTCTTTGTAGCTCCACTTGATGTTGTTCCCGTCATTGGAACTTCAATTGTTGTTGCTTTACCATTTAATGTAAAATAATAACCAGTTGAAGATGAATTATTTGCAATTACACCCCATTCAGGTTTTACATTTTCACTTGCTGTAACACCTGTTGGAATCCATTCAAAGACAGTACCAGTACCATCGCCAGCATGCCATGCTTTTAATGAATCATCTAATACACTAAAAATACCATCATTACCAGTAGTATAGTGAATTGATACACTTGAGTTACCTGCCATATAGTTAGCTGTAGCTTTTGCATTGCTACCTGTTGAAGTACCAGCAGTATAGTGAACTGTGATAAATTCTACACTTGACATTTTGCCAGAGTGGTTAGTATAACTTGAATCTTCAAAACTTCTATCTACATAGTATTCCCAATTAAATAATAAATCAGAAGCACTTACGAATACATCAGTGAAATAGTCATAGGCAACATGCAAATCACGCGTAACATGAGTTTCTGCATTATGAGCATCATTAATAATACTAAAGAAAGCATCATCTTCTTCATCAACAACAGTGATACCAAAAACAAAATAAACATTGCTATTAGTTGCTGCACTTACTTTTATTTCTGCATATCCTTTTGCAATACCAGTAACAACACCATTATTAACAGTAGCAATACTAGGATTTAGAGAAGTCCAAACTAGTGAATCACTTAAACCATATAAAGTTGCATCAAGTACTTGTGAATCACCAATTTTCATAACTGAAGAATCATTATAGCTTCCATCAATAAATGGGTCAAAATATACTTCGACTTCCCAAACTTTATTAAAAGCTTGATTATCTAATACTTCAACTGTAATAGTTACTACCCCTTCTTTATAAGTTGTAATAACACCATCTTCATTGATAGATAAAATGCTATTATCACTAGAATTAAATTTAACTTTCTTATTAGTTGTATTACTAGGAGTAAATGACCACACTAATTGATAAGAATCAAATTTAACTATTCTTTCCGGTTGGGTAATTTCAAATGATTCTGCACGAGTTGAATCACTCCATTTTGCAGTTAAAATCACTTGACCAGTTTGTGTAGCGCCAACTTTTGTAACTAAATTACCATTTTGATCATACCAACCTAGGAATGTTCTACCATCAGTAACATATAATTCAGGGATTTCAATTTCAATACCTGTAACATATTCTGTAGGTAAAACAGCTCGCTTAGTCATTGTAGAATAAACTGCTTCATTACGAGCAGCAGTCCAATATGATGCACTTTGTTGTAATAATGCATATAATCTTAAATAACCAACATAAGTACTTCCCCAAGCTGTTTGATCTTTATTAATAGCATTTACTTGAGTATCAAAAGCCATCATCCAAGGCATCCATCTATCATAATTTGCTTTAGATGATACAAAATAACCTTCTAATAATTCACCTTTTGCACCTTGTGAATATACCTTAGCATCATTATAAGCATTACCTGCTTTCCATTTTGCTAAAGCTTCAGATTTAAATGTTTCGAATGCTTTAGTTGAACCACTCCATGTATATAATTCTTGCCAGAATACTTCAGCAAACTCTTGAACTGAAGTACATACAGATTCTTCTGGACTACCATCTTCATAAATATAGATAATCGCATTTTTAACTTGAGTATATGTTGCAGTAACGACCAAATTACTAGTTACTTTATCAAAACTCTTATCCCAACCAGTAAATTCATATCCTTGTCTTTTAGGGTTAGCAGGAGCTGTTGCACTTCCGTTTTTACCAACAGTTGACACACCTAATACTTCTCCATCATAGTCTTTAAAAGTAACAGTGTATTTTTCAATAGGTGATGGTTCTAAATTTAATTCATCCATCTTATGCCAATCACAAGTAACGTAATCTACACCAATATTTATCCATTTTTGAACTTCACTATAGTTTACATATTGTGTAAATGTATATGTTGATATTTTAATACCAGCATCTTGATATTTAAATACCCACTCATCACTATTTGAATAAGTAGCAGTTACATTAATAGAAACTGTAAAATTATAATTCTTACAATTATTAAGAGTTGATTGATTTTCTAACGAATTAACTAAATATTGACATTCTATATTATTATATCCATTATTTCTTAACCAAATTAAACAATTTAATTGTGAAGTTAAAATAATAGTATTATTTAAATCGCCCTTAGATTCTACTAGAGCCATTAATTCATCCATTCTAGATTGATCTCCACTTGTAATACCTTTAGATGCTTTTAGTTCTAGAACAGGTTTTACATTATACTCTTTACAAATTTGTAAGAATCTTTCTAATGTTAATAATTTTGCTGTGTATGGAGAATTAGTAACACTTCCATTTTGTGATGGATAACCACTGTTTCTACTTGATGTTACTTCAACATCTTTTAAAACATCCCAATTAGTTTCAGCTAAAGTATATCCACCAAATGTATCGTCATGGCATAAGATAAATACACCATCTTTAGATTGTTTGATATCTACTTCAATTGCTTGGTATTGTAATTTTTCAATTGCGTATAATACCGCTTCTTCTGAATTCATTAAGCCATAATAACTTCCCGCATGGCCAATAAATTGAACATCATAATTCCAAACAACTTTAACTGTTCTAACTAATTCACTTTCATTTCCACTATCATCACTTGCTTTATAAGTTACAGTATATTCACCATATTTCTTATTATTCAAATCAGTAACAATTTCAACTTTATCGTTGATATTACCTTCTACATTATCCACAACATCAACATCTTCAAATGGATCAAAAGTCTTGCCCCAATTTAATTCATAAACATCTTTATAAGATCCCGTTTTATTAAATACTGGAGCTTCTTTATCCTCTACTGGTGGAACATAATCAGGATCAACTTCCCCACACTCACATTTGCCTTCAACAAACTCATGAATATGTTCTTCTTCATTCTTTTCAACTATAATTTCTATTTCATCTTGATAAGTTAAATTATCAGTCGTAGTAAGTTTTGCTGTTATAGTTGCAGTTCCAGAACTTATTGCTTCTACTACTCCCTTATCTGAAACAGTAATTACTTTTTCATTTGAACTAGAAAATTCAACTGTACCATTAATTAATGTTAATGTACATTTTAATTCAACTGTTTCACCAATTTTCAATGGTTCAACTTCTTTTAATTTTAATGATGGTGTTTGAATATAACTATCACCACCGCCTCCATTTCCAGATCCGCCCATTTGACAACCAAAAAGACTAAAACCTAAAAATAAAGAAAAGACAAATAATAATGTTTTTTTCATAAAATTCTCCATTTCATTTATTTTCATACTTATTATAACATTATTAATTTTTTTATGAAAACGTTTGAATAAATTAAATATTAAAAAAAAGAAAGTGATACACTTTCTTTTTAAAACATTGGTGAAAATAATTTTAAAATTGATCTAAATAATTTTCTAATTGGTGAAACTTTCAACATTTTATGTTCTATTAAAATAGATTTAGATAAAGTTTCTAAGAAATCATTTTTCATATCAATTAATACTTCATCATTATAAATCCATACTCCATTTTCAAAATGGTGTGTAAGACTACGATAATCTAAATTTATAGTCCCTATCATGCCTAATGTATCGTCAGAAACATATGATTTTGCGTGGATAAATCCAGGCTCATATTCATATATTTTGACGCCACTTTGTATTAAAACATCATAATTACTTCTAGTTAACTCAAAAACAATTTTTTTATCTGGAATATGAGGAGTAATAATTCTCACGTCAATTCCTCTTAATGCAGTGTTTTGAATTGTTTTTAAAACTTCATTGTCTGTTATTAAATAAGGAGTTGTAATATAAGCATATTCTTTTGCTTGATTTAAAATATTTATAATTACATTTTTACCGACATTTTCAACATAAATAGGATTGGGTCCATCGCCAAAAGGGATAACATATGAATTAGCATTTTTAATGTTTTGAACATAATATTTAGAATAGTCAAGTTCAACATCTTTTTTAAGGTTGATATAGTAATCTGTAATAAATAATTTAGTTAACTCTTTAACAGCTTCTCCTTCAAGTTTAATACCAGTATCTTTCCAATGGCCAAATCTTGTAACCTCATTAATATACTCATCAGCGATATTAACTCCACCAGTAAATGCCACCAATCCATCAATAACTAATATTTTTCTGTGACTTCGATTATTAAATTCGCCATCGGCTGCGGCTTTTAACTTAGAAAATAACACACAATCTATGCCAAATTCTCTTAATTGTTTATAATAATTGCCTTTTAAAGTATTCATACAGCCAAAATCATCATAAACTACCTTTACTTCTACACCTTCTTGTACTTTGGTTTTTAATATTTCTAAAATTGAATTCCAAAAAACACCTTTTTCAATTATGAAAAACTCTAGGAATATAAACTTTCGAGCTTTTTCCAATTCTTTTAAAATACTTTGATGCATTTCTTCGCCAATTTTATAATACTCTAACTTAGTATTTTTGTATAAATGGGTACCAGATATTTTACATAAACCTTTTGCGTAAGTTGAAATTAACTTATCAGTCTCTTCTAATTCTTGATGATTTTTACTATCGTCATAAATTAAACTGTTAAAATGCTTATGATATTTTTTCAAAAATCTCTTTGGTAGTTTTCTTTCATTAAAAATAAAATATAACATCATACCTATGATTGGTAAAAGAATAACTACTAATATCCATGGGATTTTATAATCAGGATTATCATGAGAACCTATAATCCCTATTACTAACAATATAATAGTTGCATATATTAGTATATAAAAATAAGGAATATAAATAGTTAATAAAACCACAATTCCAATAATACTTAAAATTTCTAATATCGAAATTAACACCGCAATAATATATCTAAAAGGTATTACGCTCACTGTTTTTGTAATTTTTTTCCCTCGATCATATATTGTTATTTTTTTCTTCATTATATCACCTGTTTATATTATACTACAAATTTTATCTCAAATGCAAAACAAAACAATCCAAAAGTATTGGGTTGTATATTTTTACATTTGCTTTTTGATAAATAATATTATACTTCATAAAAGCTCCATGAAAACTTCTACTATCATTATATAATATTTAAAAAACAATAAAAAAAGGATACATTTGTATCCTTTTTACTATTCATTATTTTTCATCAATGATTAAAGCTTCAACGTAAGGAGCAATACTTAGATATTCTTTTTTACAAACTTTGCGTTCTAAAGACATTTTTTGGAAACGAGATTTTTGATCAAATCTTGCAATTACAGCTCTTCTTGTCCCATAACCATATTTTTCCATATAGCCAGAAGTTAACCAATCTAATACTCTATCTAAAGCAACGATTGCGATAAGACCTAAAATAACAAATCCCATAAATCTTAACATACCACTTACAAAGAACATAATAGCGATCATTAAGAAAATACCAGCAAATACGATATCTTTTACTAATTTCTTCTTACTTTCTTCTTTAGATGCAGCCATTAATTGTTCAGCAGCTTGTTGGAATTCAGGATTAAATTGATTTCTTAAAATATATTGTCTTGTATAAACATCTCTTTCAATTTCTTCACTTGAGAATTCATCATCAGCAATGATTTGAGCACCAAATGGAGCAAGGTAGAAACTAGCAAGTTTACCAAATTGAGCACCTAAACGACGTCCAATAAATGTAATATTGAATACTAATTGTAATACCTTAGTACTTAAGAATAAAGCAAATCCACCAAAGATAATCCAAATAACATTCCAGAATCCTCTTTTACCAAAATGAGTAACAACACGTTTTTTGAAAGGAGAGAATACTAATTTAATACTCTTAAATTGAACAATACCACAAGGAATTGTAATAAGGCCACAGAAATATACAATACCTGTTCCTACGCAAGTAATTGCAGCCCATAGGCCATATAAAATGATCCAGAAAATACTACATAATGTATTAATTACATTATTAATACCACCTAAAACTTTACTTCTAGTATGTTTAGCTTTAGCTTTTTTTAGCTTGCCTCTGAACTCTTCTGGAACTGATTCAATATCATCAGCACTTTCAGTTAAAGTTACATCAAGTCTTTGTGGTGCTGGTTGTGGAGCTGGTTGAGCATAAACAGGAGCTTGAGCTGGTTGAGCATAAACAGGAGCTTGAGCTGGAGCACCTAATCTTGTTCCACAATTAGTACAGAAAGCAGCACCTGCTGGACATGCTGTACCACAGTTAGGACAGAAACTTCCTCTTGGCGCAGATTCTTCTAATCTTCCTCCACATTCAGTACAAAACATAGAATTATCATCATATGTTTTTTGACAGTTTTTACATTCCTTCATAAAAAAACCTCCATTAACTATAGACTATAAAAACATTATTATTATAACATACCATTTTTTTCTTGTCGAATAAAAACGACTGAAGTCGATTATTTTTTAATAAAAAGTTTTATAAAATAAACTTTAAAGCTCTTAGAACCTCATAATAATCATTATTTCTATAGATTATAGTGTCATTTTGTATTAATTCACAACCTGGATAAAAAGAAGCATTATATGCGTCTGTAAATTTTTTATACTTAATCTCTACTTCAAAAGATTGTGGAAGTTTAATAATATTATTTTTTAAATCTGTTTGTAAGACTTTATTAACTTCTTTTTTAATTAACTCATTTGTAATATTAGGATGACGACTTACGACAGCTCCATGTCTTCCTTCTTTAGTTGCAACAGTAGCAATATTTTCGTTTACTTCTTTTACCATTTGAGTAAGATTTAAATCTCCGCTTAAAAATGCTACCGGTACTTTTAAATATGCAGCGTATAAAGCATTTATATAGAATTCACTAGCAAGTACGCCATTAATTTTTACATAACTATTTTTTAAGTTCATTGTATGAGCTAATGGATTTCCATCGCTTCCAGCCGGACTATGATAGCCAATAAAGATAACAGCATCAAATGTTTCATCAAGCCCTGCCATCATACTACAAGGGCATCCTTCCCAACCCCTATGTAAAGTTACAAATTCAGGTAAATCACTTAATATTAGGTTTCTAGCCCAATCATGAGCATCCTTTACAAAAACTAAATCAGCTCCTGCATCTTTTGCACCTAAAGATGCAAATTTAACTTCATCAGTCATTTGTTTTCTAAAATAGTTGTATTCACTAGAATTAACTCCTGTTTCATCCCAACTAATAATATTATTTACTCCTTCTATATCACAACTAATAAAAACTTTCATTTTTTTCACCTCTTTTTTTTATTATATCATAATAAGAATATTCTTAAAAGATTTTAAATATTAATAAAAAATGAAACTCTATTTTTAAAGAGTTTCATTATCATCAACATATTCAAAAAATTTAACATTTTTAACTTCTTCTTTTAAGTTATGTCCATTTAGTTTAACTAAAACGCCATTAAAAATCAAACCTAAAACTAAAACTAAGAATACTCCTAAGATATATGCAGCTAAGGTAGCCCAATACGTTTCAAATATTCTAATCATATATATACCATATTTGCCATAATAGCCCATACCAAAGTAATTTTTATGAAAAATAAAATTAACTAAAACGACAAATGTAATTACAGTATAAATAAATATCATGGCTTTTTTAAAGTGTTTAAATTTAAGTTTTACTGTTCCACTACAGATTAAATATATACCGAATAAACTAAAATTCAAATGTAATAATGTATCTAGCACATATAATACAGTAGCATCTGCTTTATATGCAACCAAATATGCTTCTTGAGGACTTACTAACATCGCTACAAACATACCAAGTGATAAAAAAGCAGCAGTACAAAAATAATAGTGTCGAACTCTTTTATCCATCAAATAAGATAGAGGTAACATCGTAAACATAAAAGGAGAAATTTGATCAAAGGTCAAAAATTCAAATGAACCTTTACGGTAGTATTCATTTATACAATAGCCAATAAATAAACAAGTATTAACGATAGTAAAAAATAATCTTACATACATTTTATTAAAGCGTTCATTATAAAGTAAGATTGCTATTAAGCATATAAAATATACAAATACGCATATAATAACCATCGCCATCATCGGCATATCGATCACCTCTTTTTTAAGTTAATTTTTAAATATTATCCGGAAGTCTTAAAATTGTTAACTCATCGACAAACACTTCATCTAAGATTTGATAAAGTACATCATCTGTATCATCTTTATTTGATCTTATATATAAATTGCCATCTTCTAAATAGAAATTATCATGACCTCTTTGTACTTTAAAAGTTTTAAGACTTTCACAATTTTGGAATGCATTTAGAGCAATTTCTTCAATATCATGAGTTATATTAAAACTAGTTAAAGCATAACAGTTGGCAAAAGTATAATCCTCAATACTTTTAACTCCCTTTGGTAATTCAATACTAGATAACTTAGTGCAATCTGCAAAACATTTTTTTCCAATTGTTTTTAAAGAATCCGGTAGAGTAATATTTTCTAAATTAAAACAACTTCTAAAAGCATTATCCTCGATTCTTTCAACATCTCCTTCTATAATAATTGTTTCAATACTTGGACAATTATAAAAAGCCTCTTCTAAGATATCATAATCACTTGTTATAGTAACCTCTTTTAAAGTACTTGGTACATTTGTAAATGGATCAGTAGAACCAGCTGCACCAAATAAATAACCTAAATAATGTTTAGTATTATTAAAAGCATTATTACCAACAAATGATAAAGAAAGATTTTCTAATTTATTACAATCTTTTAATACATTTGTTCCAATTGTTTCAACGGTTGAAGGTATAACAATAGTTTCTAAATTAATACAACCACTAAAAGCTTCATCACCTATAGAAATAATACCATCAAGTAAATAAATACCTGTAATGTTTTCACAATCCTTAAAAGCACCTTCTTTAATACCTAACACTCTTTTGCCCTCATAATAAGAGCCTATATAGATATCGCCAGAAATTTGTTTATAACATCCACTAATTAAACAATAGTTACTATTTTCAGTATATTCAAAGTCAATACCTGCAGATGTTTCATATTCCCAAACTGCCGAAATCTCCACATTTTTTGTTATGTGATTATATGGTTTGCTCCACTCAGAAAAAAAAGCACCATCTTTAGTGACTTCTGGCGGATTAGCTGATTGACCATAACGTACACTTTGAACTAAGTTACCACTAATAAGGGTACCCCCATTTAAATCAAAAGTAACCGTATAATACTTTTTACCTGCAAATAAAACAAGTAATATAATTGCCATAACAACAGCAAGTTGCACAGAAACAAATAGAATAATTTTATAGTTCTTTTTCATGGCGTACCTCCTAATTCTTTTTAATTATATCAAATTTCTTTCTTTTTTTCAACATAATATTAAATTTATATAGTTTTTATGTGTTGAAATTAATTTATAAAAATGATATTATATAATAAATATTTGAAAATGGAGAGGAAATAATATGGATGAAATTACTGTTAATTTAAATGTCAACCTAACGATAAACGGTCAAGCTGCAGAAGGGGGTTCAGCTGATAGTTTAACAATAAGAGCAATTATCTTATATTTGTTTGGATTTGTCGGCATGTTTATCATGTTATTTAGTATTCCATCTCATTTAATTTTTATGGGGATACTAGCATTTTTACTATATTTATCACCACTATTAATGGTTATTCTAGCATTAATTCTGAAACCAATTGTTAAAAATAAAGAATATTCTTTTTTTGAAAAAGATGATGAACCTATAACATATCACTTAGTAAGATTATTAAGTGGCGGTGGTGGAATACTAAAGAAGATTATTAAAAACTTTATCGCACCATTTGCTTTTGTGCTTTTTAATATTTTTATTGGTTCATTTTGGATCTTATATTCAAATGGATCAACAACTGAAGTCACTTTAATATCTTTTATAATCCCTTGCGCATATGCAATGTATTATTATCCTTTTATTTTAATTAGAAATTCAATTAAAAGAAAGAATAAATTACTACTAATTTTTGCGATATTAACAATTGTTGGATCTTTTGCTGTATACCTTTGTTTTTATAATCAATTTATGGAAACAAATTCAGTAGTAGGACTAGGTGTTTTACAATCAATGTTAACAATTCTTGGTACTATTACCATTTTAATTAGTAATTTATGTTATTCAAAACGCAAATCACGCCCACTTATTATATTCTTAATTTATATAGTTCTTATGGGAGCAATTGCATTCTTATCATTTGGCATCATGCCAAAAAATAATGAAGAAAGTTATAATCAAGCAATTGAATACATAGAAAATGAAGAATACAGAAAGGCACGCGAAATCCTAATTGATTTATTTAATTATAAAGATTCAGAAGATATCTATAATTCTATTAAATTTAAAAACTTAGAAGTGGGTGAAGTTGTTCATATGGGTGAACAGGCTAAAAAACCTGATTCATTAAAAAATGTTGGTCTTACTTGGACAGTTATTAAAGTAGAAAATGGGGAGGCTTTATTATTATCTGATGTTATTTTAACTTCTCTTGCTTCTAATTCCCTAAGTTCATGGCAAAAAAATAATAACGTCCGAAATGAATTAAGTAGAATGGAGCACTTCTTTACTGAAGAAGAATTATCAAGAATTAAGACTCATACTTATGAAATTAACATTAATGGAAATATTTTCAGTGTAAGTGATAAATTATTTATATTAAGTAAAGAAGAGTTGTTAGAATACTGTACAGATACACAAATCTTTAATAAAAAAGATTCTTCTTATAATGATCATTTAGTGCTTGACTATCAAATGGCTGATTTTGATTATGAATATTTTTATACATATTATGTAAGAGATGTTAATGATGATGGTGAATGGATTATCGTTGATTGTGAAAATAAAGAATTTATTACTATAAATAACAAATATGTAGGTATTAAACCTGCTATGTATATCCAAATAGATTAAAAAAAAACCAGATATATTCTATCTGGTTTTTAATTTTGTTTTTTACAAAAAGTAATAGTTTTATGATCTTTTAAACATATTAACTTCACACAACATATATATATCACCATAACAACGATAAAATCACTCAATATATGATGATGTACCAAAATCACTATAATAAGGATATTTAGTTATACTTTATTCTATAAAATAATTAATAAAAAAGATAATAGATTTCTATTATCTTTTTATTTATTAACTATTCCCATTCAATAGTTCCTGTTGGTTTAGGAGTAATATCTACTAATACTCGATTAATTCCATCTACTTCATTTAAAATACGATCTCTTATTCTAAATAAAACATCATATGGAATTTCTTCGACAGTTGCAGTTGTTGCATCAACAGAATTTACAGCTCTTATAACTGCAAAGTATAAATACGTTCTCTTATTATCTTTTACACCAACTGTTCGATAATCAGGAACAATGGTGAAGTATTGCCAAACTTTTTGACTTAATCCACATTTATTAAATTCATCTCTTAAGATAAAATCGGTTTCTCTTACAAGTTCTAAACGCTCTTTTGTGATTGCGCCAGGACATCTAACTCCAAGACCAGGACCTGGGAATGGTTGACGATAAACTAATTCATCCGGTAAACCTAGCGCTTTACCAATCATTCTTACTTCATCTTTATAAAGTAATCTAACTGGTTCAATTAGTTCAAAATTTAAATGACTTGGTAAACCACCTACGTTATGGTGAGCTTTAATACCTTTGCTTTCAGTAATATCTGGATAAATAGTGCCTTGAGCAAGATATTTAATACCATTTAATTTTTTAGCCTCATTAACAAAACAATTAATAAACTCATGTCCGATTATTTTTCTTTTTTCTTCCGGGTCACTTACTCCATTTAATTTATCTAAGAAATAATCTTCAACATCTAAATAGATTAAATTTAAATTCATTTTTGTTCTAAAAGTTTCAATTACTTCTTGACTTTCATTTTTTCTTAATAATCCATGATTTACATGAATGCAAATTAAATTTTTACCAATTGCTTTGTTTAAAAGAGCAGCTACTACATTAGAATCAACACCACCTGATAAAGCAAGAATTACTTGATCATCTTTAATCTTTTCTTTTAATTCTTTAACAGATTTTTCAATAAACTCATTAGCAAGTTCTAATGTTGTGATTCTTTTAAAATTAGGATCTCTTAAATCATTCATATTTTTTACCTTTCCTCACGATAATAATTAACCCCAAGCGAAGCTGGTGGTTGAGAATTTTTACTATTAACAACCGATGTGATAATTAATACAATAATTGTAACAATATATGGTACCATATCAAATATCTTAATTTGAACGTTAGATATTTTTAAGAATGATGGTAGAATGTATAATCCACCAAATAATAAGGAACCAATAATACCAATACCTGGTTTCCACATTGAGAAGATTACTAGTGCAACTGCCATCCAGCCGAAAGCTTCAATTGATGCTTCAACGAAAGTTGTACCTCCACTTCTATCCATAACATAATACAATCCACCTAATCCTGCAATACCAGAACCAACAAGGATAGCAAAATATTTATATAATGTAACATTTATACCTTGAGCATCAGCTGTTTGTGGAGATTCACCAATACTTCTTAAAAATAATCCCTTTCTTGTTTTATTTAAAAATAAAGTTGTTAGGATTGCAATAATAATTGCTAAATACACTAAAACCCCATGAGATAAAAATATTTCACCAAACCATCCTAGTTTTTGATAAAGTTCAGGTTTGAATAATTTACTGATACTTCTACTTGCTAATGTTAAATTTTCTTGATTGATGTTTGCTCCAATAAACTTCATTAAACCAACACCAAATGTAGTAAGTGCAAGTCCTGTAACATTTTGATTTGCTTGTAGTGTAACTGTTAAAACTGCATAAATTAAACCACCAAATGCAGCAAAAATAAAGGCAAATATCAAAGCAAATATAATCAATAACCATGCCATAATATTATTAACAGTAAAAATTGATATATATGTATTAACGCCAATAACCCCACCTAAAGCACCAAGACACATAATACCTGGAATACCTAAGTTTAGATTTCCACCTTTTTCAATAACAGTCTCACCAGTTGAGCCAAAAAGATATGTGATAGCCATTGAAATTGTTTCTCTTAAAAATGGAACTAACATTCTTCAACACCACCCTTTCTTTTTTTACTGAAAAGTTTTTTAATTGCTTTATACATATTATTTTCTTGATTAAATTTTAATTTAAAGCGGATAAAAAATTCACAAATTAAAATTGCAAAGAAAATAAGACCAATAATTACATTAGATAAATCATTGTTTCCTAAACGATAAGTTGATGAAACTTTTGAAGTACCTAGTGTTAAAAAAGATAATACAAATGAAATACCCGCGATTATAATTGGCGAAAAATTAGAAAGCCATGCAACTAGAACCGCTGTAAAACCTAAAGAACCACAAGTATTAGGGTCAATAGAATGGTTAATTGCTGATGAATAAATGAAGCCAATTATACCACAAATAATACCAGAAACAATTAAAGTTCTGATGATAATTTTTTTAGTATTCATACCAACATATTTGGCAGTATTGATACTATCACCAACTACACTGATTTCATAACCATGTTTTGTTTTCTTAATATAGAAATAAATCACCACAGTAATAAGTAAAATTATTATAATAGGAAGAAAATATTTATCCACGATAACTGGGAACCAACCCGCTTGTGAGTCAGCATTAACTATACCTGGCGATTCTTTTTTTCCTTGAGCTAAAACATAATTAACATAACCTACAAGTCCTGATGCAACATAGTTCATCATTAATGTAAATAGTGTTTCATTTGTTTTAAAAAATACTTTAAAAATAGCAGGAATAACGGCCCAAATAACACTTGCTAAAATACTGGCTAATAACATTAATATTATAACTATAACATTATTAAAAGTGCTCTTAACAGCAAAGTCTTCCATAAAAAACATGACAACAATAGCAGCTAAAGCACCTACTAATACTTGCCCATTAGCTCCCATATTCCAATATTTCATTTTAAATGGTGCCACGATTGCTATTGCAAATGCTAAAAGTAAAGCTGTATCCATAAGTAAACGCCAAGGCAAAATCTTACCTTTGGAAACTACTGTCGCGCCTTTAAATAAAGTGCCAATTATTTCAAAATAATTTTCTTTTATAACAAAGAAACAGATTAACATTGCAAAAAAGAAAGTAGCGATGAAAGTAGCGATTCGAATAATGATTGCTTTATATTTTGGTAGATCATCTCTTTTTACAATAGAGAATAAAGGTGTTCTAACTTTTCTATCTTCAACCATTATTTATTCACCTCTTCTTTCTTTTGGTCAATTAATGAATCAGGAGCGAAACCATATTTTTTTTCAGGATACATTTCTAATAAATTTCTAGCTCCTGTCATCATTAAACCAATTTCTTCTTTAGTTGTTTCTTTAGTATGGACAATACCCATATTACGACCTTCACACAAAACCATAATTTTATCACAGAAAGTTAATAAAACATCAAGGTCTTCGCCAATAAATAAGATAGCTGTATTTTTAGCTTTTTCTTCATTTAAGATATCATAAATCATATAGGAAGAGTTAATATCAAGACCTCTTACTGGATATGCAGTTATAATAACATTTGGATCAGTGCCAATTTCTCGACCAAGTAAAATCTTTTGAATATTACCTCCACTTAAGTTTTTAACAGGAGCATCAACAGATTCAGCAGATACATTATATCGTTCCATTACTTCTAAAGCTTCTTTTCTAGCACTTTTACGATCAACAAATAAACCCTTAGTTTTACGATAACTTTTTAATAATAAATTATCAACAATTGATAAATTAGGAGCAAGGCCTAATCCTAATCGATCTTCAGGAATAAAACTCATTCTAATTCCTATTTCCTTAATATGTTCTGGTGTGTAACCAACAATCGATTCACCAAAATGCGTGATATCCCCTTTATAACTTCTAAGACCAACAATTGCTTCACATAATTCTTTTTGTCCACATCCTGCAATACCAGCAACACCTAGAATTTGTCCACCTCTTAAAAAGAAGTTTAAATCCTGAATAGCTTGGGTACCATCATCTTTTAAAACATTTAACCCTCTGATTTCTAAAGTAGGTTTAGTAGCTAAAAGTTTTAATCGTTCAAGTTTCAAATCAACTTTATTACCGACCATATAATTAGTAAGTTCTCGTTCGTTAGTTTCATTAGTGATTAAAGTACCAATATATTCTCCTTTTCTCAAAATAGAAACACGATCAGAAATACTCATTACTTCATTAAGCTTATGTGTAATAATGATGATTGATTTATTATCATCCCGCATTTTACGGATAATATTAAATAGTTTTTCAATTTCTTGAGGAGTTAATACAGCAGTCGGTTCATCAAGAACAAGAATATCTACTTCTCTATATAATACTTTAATAATTTCAACAGTTTGTTTTTCAGATACAGACATGTTGTGAATTTTCTTTTTTAAGTCTACTTTAAAGCCATAGCGTTCAGCAATTCCAGAAGCTTTATCTAAAGCTTCTTTTAAAGTAACTTTTTCTTTTAAACCAAGGATAATATTTTCAATTGCAGTAAAGGTATCAACAAGTTTAAAATGTTGATGAACCATACCAATTCCATATTCAAAAGCATCTTTAGGAGAGTGAATATGAGCCAATTGGTTGTTAATATAAATTTCACCTTCATCTGGAGTATAAATACCTGATAAAACATTCATTAGTGTAGTTTTACCAGAACCATTTTCACCAAGAATAGATAGAATCTCTCCTTTATACAAATTTATATTAACATTTTTATTAGCATAAACACCTTTAAAGTGTTTACTTATATTCCTTAGTTCTAATTTAATTTCTTTATTTTCCATAATAAACTCCTATGAAATCTGTTTTAAAAATTATAAAGGCAGAATTAATTCTGCCTTTAATATTTTATCTATTCATTAATTTCAGTAATTCCATCAATTCTGATATCAAAATATGGAGCAGAACGATATTCTGATTCGTGGAAATATCCACCACTAATTACTTCAGTTTCTTTTTCAAAATCACCAAAATCATCAACGTCTGCTAAATAGCTAGATAATTTTTGGCCACCTACAGTAAAGTTATTAGTATCAAATACATGAATAGTACCATTCTTTAATCCTTCAATTGCAGCATCTAAAGCTTCTTGAGTACCTGCAGCAACGTTTTGTCCAAGTGCATCTAATTTAACAGAACCAGTAGTTAAAGTACCAGTATAATCTTTTGAAGAAACAGTTTTACCATCCATTTTAGCTTTAATCATTTCTACATAATATGGAGTCCAGTCAATTTTACTAGCAACTAAATAAGTATTAGGACATTTAGAAGCAGTTGAACCATTATAAGCAACGTTAGGAACACCTAAAGTTTCGCAAGCTTCTGGAGCACCGTAAGAGTCAGCATGTTGACTAATTAATACACAGTTATCAGTTTGAACTAAAGCTTCTGCAGCAGCTTTTTCTTTATCGTAATCATACCAACTTGTAGTATATCTTACTTTCATTGTAACAGATGGGCAAACACTCTTAGCACCTAAATAGAATGATGTATAACCAGAAACAACTTCAGCATATGGGAACGCACCTACATAACCCATAATAGCTTCTTCAGCAGTAATTTCTTCATTATCAATCATTTCTTGTAATTTCATACCAGCAACGATACCAGCTAAGTATCTACCTTGATATATAGAAGCGAAGGCATTGAAATAATTATTTAAATTCTTAGTATGAGCTTTTGTACCAGTTGAATGGCAGAACCATACATCTTCATTTTCCATAGCAGCTTGGATCATGTAATCTTCATGACCAAAAGAGTCAGCAAAAACAATATCACAAGTTTGAGCAAGTTCTGATGCTTTTTGGTAACATTGTTCATTTTCACCAATACCAGTAACAAGTTCTAATTGACTTTCTTCTAATCTAAGTTCTTCTAAAGCACGATACATTGAATCAATAAAGTTCTTATCATATGTTGAACTTTCATCATGTAAACAAATAAGACCGATTTTAAAAGATTCTTTATCTTTTCCACCGCCACAAGCTGTTAAGTTTACAGCAAAAACAGCTACTAAAACTAAAACTAATACATTAAATAACTTTTTCATATTTCCTCCCTTTGTTAGTTAAATTGTATTATATTACTAGTCATCTCTTTAATACTTGCTAAAGCAATGACTTTGTAACCTTGATTTCGTAAAGTGTTACCACCATTTTGGTATGCTTTTTCGATTTGAACACAGCATCCAACAACACTAGCTTTACATTTTTCTACAATTTCAATTAATCCATTTAAAGCTTCTCCATTAGCTAGGAAATCATCAACAATTAATATTTTGTCAGTCTCTTTAATGTAATCTTTTGGTACATTAATTATATTATCTATATTGTGAGTAAAAGAATGAACTTTAGCAGTAACAACATCTCCTGATACATTAGATGTTTTAGACTTTTTAGCAAATACAAATGGTACACCAAGTTCAACAGCTACCATACAAGCAAAAGGTAAACCTGACGCTTCAATTGTTAAAACTTTAGTAATCTCTTCTGGAAATAAACGTTTTACTTCTTGTGCCATTTTGACTAGTAGAGCTGTATCTACTTGTTGATTTAAGAAACTTCCTACTTTTAAAATGTCATTTCCAAGTAATTGTCCATCCTTAAGAATTCTTTGTTCAAGTTCTTTCATAAAAGCCTCACAAAATAAAAAATTCGATAGTATATTAACTATCGAAAAAAACAAAAATTTGCGCAAAGAAAATGCACATTTTCATATTTTTTCCAATAGTCGTATTTAGGCAATACGGTAGAGACTCCTTCGCCATTTAATGAAGGTATATATTGGATCTATTCACTTTACACCTATATAATATCATATTTTTATAATAAATCAACAAATGAATACTTGAAAACGATTTCAAGTATAAATTTTCAATTTGTTTATAAAGATAAAATAACTTAGTCATAAAAGTTACTTATTGACGCTATTCTTTTTTATTTATAACACTACTTATTAATCAGACAATTAAGATAATGGTTGAATAAAAAAAAGCCAGTTTACCTTTAAGGTAACTGGCTTTTTGTATTATCTTATTTATTAATTTTAGTAAAATTTACTTCAAAGTTAGTCGCTTGATCAAGTGACTCAACCCAATCTTTTGGAACTAGAATTAACCCTTCTATTCTCATAATAGCAGCAAATCCTTCATCAGTATACTTGTTGTATGTTAAGGCAACATCAACTTTTCCATCTTTAATTTCTAAATCGGTATAAGAAACATCACGCAAACTTTCTGTAAGAACGGGCTCTATTCTAATAAAATATAATGCAACGTAATTCTCTTTCAATGCGGCATCGTCAACAGGTGCATTGAATAATAACTGCAACGTATAATCACTTACAATATCTTCTAAACTAACAACACATGAATTTACTCCATCTTTAAACGCATATGTAAAAGTAAATTTTAATTTATCATCTATTACTTCCTGTGTTGCAAACATAGGGTATTTTGAATACAATCTAGTACTATCATATCGTCCATATGGATCTGGTGTTCCAGGTCCTTTAGGGTTATCAACACAGCCGACTAAACAAAATTCTAATAGTAATATAAATAAACTAATTAATGTTTTTTTCATATATACTTATACTCCTTTCAAAAAAGTAATTTGAATTTTTTAAAAGACCGCTGTCTGTTCAATTATATTATATATAAATATATATGTCAAGTTATAATCAATATATAGTGTGATTTATAATTATATAATCATTATTAACCAACTATACCTTCTTCTATACCTTCTTCTGGAGTATCATAAGGATTATCGATACCATTTACATTAATTACACCATCAGGATAAGAATATTGTGGATCATCAATCCAAAAATTTGCAGGATAATATTCATCTTCATCAATATATGATTCACGAATGTCAGAAATTAATTCACCTTCTAATTCATATCTATAAGTCATTTCAAAGAAAGTGTAATTATTTTCATCTGTTGGATTATCGAAAACTTGTAATCTACCCATATATGAAACACTAATCACATTATAAGCATTATCTAATACTTGCCCAGCTTCTCCACCAGAATATAACACAAATCCATTTTCACTTCTTATTTCAACATATTTTTTAATAAATGGATTTTCACCCGTTGTCCATACAGCATATAATGTACCGTTTACATCCCCTTTTATTTCATAAGTAAATGTTTGACTATCACTAATTAAAACATATTCAGATCCATATGAACTATAAGCTTCCATATACCAACCAAGGAATACAGTACATCCTGATTTTTTTTACTTAACTATTTAAATAAAAAATAGTTAACTTTTATAAAAACTTCAATATCAACATAAAATTTTTCATAAATCTTTAGGAAAATATAACATAAGATAAATTATATATAAAAAAATTTAAAGATATATTAAAAGGACTGAGCGCTAATAGATATAGAGCTCAATCCTATAAATTTTTTAATTCTTTTTAAAATGATCAATTATTATTTTCACTACATAAGCTTACTTATAATAATTTTTAAATATTTTTAATTAAGTTCTCCTCTTGCGTTAGTCTCTTCTCCTTCTGTAATATCTCCGGATTTAGTTAACGCAATTTTTGTTAAGAATGGTCCTATTAGTTCATATACTAATACTGCAAATAATGTGATATTTCTCACAATATTACCTTGTGGCCCAATTTCCGTTGCTTTAAGAGCCATTCCCAGTGCAACACCCGCTTGTGGAAGTAATGTAATACCCAAGTATTTAACTATTTCACTATCACAATGGACTAATTTAGAAGTAAGACCTGCTCCAAATAATTTACCTATTGTTCTTGATAAAATATAAACAATACCAACAATTACAATTGGTAAACTCTTAAAAATTGAAAGTTCCAACTCTGCGCCACTAATAACAAAGAACAAGACAAGTACGGGTGCCGTCCAACGGTCAGCTCTACTCATCAATTCATCAGAAACCTCACATTTATTACAAAATACAGTTCCTAACATCATACAAGTTAAAAGTGAAGAAAAACCAATATGAATACCCTTAATATCAAATTTCAACATTGATAAACCAACAGCAAGCATCACAAATGTAACAACAACTGACATTCTTTTTGATCTTGATTGGAAATGTTTTTCAAATTCGTTGAAGATTAAACCTAGAATTGATCCTAATAAAATAGATAATATAATTTCTAGTAAAGGTTCCAAGATAATATTTAATATAACAACTTGATTACTACCCATCGATTTTGCTATTCCAAAAGATATTGCAAAAATAATTAAACCTACAGCATCATCTAAAGCAACTACTGGTAATAAGATATCTGTTAACTTACCTTTTGCTTTATATTGTTTAATAACCATTAATGTTGCAGCAGGTGCAGTTGCAGTTGCAATTGAACCCAAAATAATAGCCGCTTCTATTGATAAGATATCTGGTCTTATTAGATGTAATGAAATTAAGGCTACATCCACGAAAACACAAGTGATTACACCTTGAAAAATCCCAATTATTGTTGCTTTTTTTCCGTTTTGTTTAAGTTGACTAATTCTAAATTCATTACCCATTGAAAAAGCAATAAAACCTAATGCCAATTCAGATATAATTTTGAGTAATTCAACTTCTTCAGAAACAATACCTAAACCTTTAATCCCAAAAGAACCTAAAACATAAGGTCCAATTAATACCCCTGCAACTAAATATGCAGTAACTGCTGGAAGTTTTATTAACTTTGCAAGTCTAGATAACAATAATCCTACAATTAAGGCAATTGATAAACTTATTAATATTGTTTCATTTCCCATAAACTAACCTCTTTTTAAAACAAAAATACAGTAACATATTATACTCCTATTAAAATCATAATTCAAATGAAACAACCTTATTTTTTTATAAGAGAAACAAACTGAATAGATATAATAAAAGTATAAATTTTCATCGAAAAATACATCTTTTTTGAACACAATTTTTTTTAATTGGTTTCAAAACCTTTATATAATTACACTTAATCATATGACTTGTAGACATACTTTAATGATTTTCAACACCCTTAAAATACCCTATATTCAAATCCCTTTAGTTTTAAAAATTTAGTAACTTCTATAGAAAATAAAAAAATTGCTCCAAATATGGAACAAAATCTTATAAATTAGGCTTAAAACCTATATATTTACACTATAAATCTGATGACTTATAGAAACATTCTAATGATGCAGGTGACGAGATCAGAATAATACAAATATTAACACATTTATTATTATCCCTTAACTCTATTGAAAAAATTTGTCTAAATTCTTCCGGTTCTAAAAAAATATTTGGATTACTTACATATGTTAAGTCATAAATATTTTTTATTACTATTTTATCTTGTTGACTTTCAACTGATAGGTTTAAGCTATTAATTGTTTGCATAGTTATAATTCTATCAGATTCAAAATCAATATAATTAATTGGCTTATTAACATCACTATCATCTTTGGTTAAAGTTACAATAATCTTATTTTCTTCAAAATCATCAGTAACATCAGGAGTATATTTGTTATAAATATAAAATTTATCAGTATTTTCATCAGCATGAACAATTAGCCCATTACTACTAACAATTAATATCCCAATAATTAAATTAATTACTAAAAATAATAAATATTTTGAACCCTTTTACTTTTAATTTTCATTTTTTCTTCTTGATATATTTTTTATTTAATGTTGAAATGTTATGAACTATACATTTAATTTTGTACTTATAATATAATAATGATTTTTAATTAGACCATTTTTTATGAATTTTATTGATATTTTCAATATCATCAATTTTTAAAATATTATTATCTAATAATTCTTTAACATCATCATTGAATTCAAATGAATAAAAAACACTATTATACCACACTAAAATTGTAAAAAAATTTGGATAATAAAATTCAAAACTTTCTACTACTATCGTAAACTCTGCTTGTTCTTCTAAAGGTATAAATAATACTACTGCTTCATTATATAATCCATAACATCTACAATTCTCGTATAACTGATTATTATATATTTCCTTATATTTGCTATTTTGATAATCATTTATAATTGTTTCTTCTAAATCCTTGTTTAATATTATTTCATCAATTTGTTTTTTCATATTTTCTATTATTTGTTCATTATCCTCTTTTTTTAATTCCATATTATCAATACTATTTACTATCTCATTTACATACGAAAAATTATTCTGAATTATCAACGATTTTTCAATTTCATTAACGTAACTATTTAATTCTTCTTTAATTAGTTTATTATTAAAATGAGTATTTTCTTCACTGTTACAGCCAACCATCACAAATGCAATAACTAACATAAAGCACATCATTATTAACTTTTTCATTTCACAGCACACCTTTCAATCATATTAACTTTATTACTGAATAATTAATTTTCAAAGATAATCACCATATTCATTAAATATATCTTAATCATGTGTAACACATCCCGTTATTTATATTATATGTTATAAATGCAAAAAACTCTCTTATTTCTAAGAGAGTCTAGTAATTTATTTCCTTATTTAACTCTAAAAACTTTAAGGTAATTATTACAACTATCTTAGAGTATGAGTTTTTTCCCACACATATAATATACCAAATATTACCTATAAAAGTCAAATAATTAATATAATACTGGTTCAAATCTCATCAACCGACTATTTTTTCAACTACTATAAAATACCTTATATTGAAATCCCTTTAGTTGAAAAATCTAGTAACTTCTATAGAAAATAAAAAATTGCTCCAAATATGGAACAAAATCTTATAAATTAGGCTTAAAACCTCTATATAATTACTATAAATCTGATGACTTATAGAAACATTCTAATGCCTAAATGCTACCATATCTATCTTTTTATAAAAGGAGTGGGACTATAAGTCTTTCTTATAATCCCATTTTGACTTTATACGTATCAAGCAAGCTTAATATATATTTATTATTAATTACTAAATCATTCATTTTAATTTCATATTTATGTCTTTGAATAGGCAAACATTTATCTATATTATCTAAAATACTAGAAATAAATGGAATAAATAATGGTGTTTCTTCGTTTGAACCATATATTCCTATAATATGTAATTTACTAATGAATGTTGGATAATTTGTCTCATTATTATTAAAATAGTCTTGCATTCTTTCCATAAGCGTAAAATATAGTGAAGATGGGTTTCCACAATACATAGGAACCACGAAAATAATTTTATTATACATAATGCAATTATTAAGAAGATAATAAATATCATCATGTCGATACTTACATTTGTTAATAGTCATACATTCATAATTACATTTATTACATTGATTAATAAACAAATCTTTAAAACTAATAAATGTATCGTTATCATTCATCATATATTTTATTATATTTTCAGAATTTCCATTTGATCTTGCACTAAAAGAAATGTATAGATTTGAATTAGTATTTTTAGGTAATGGTATATTATTAGAACTATTTTCAAATATTTGATCTAATGTTAAATTATATTTATCAATTAAGAGCATTAATTTATCATAACTTATTTCATTAATACCTTTTTCTATTTTATTAATAGTTGATTTAGAAGTATAACCTAGTTCTTTAGCAAAAGCTTCTTGGCTTAATCCTTCATTTATTCTTATTTCTTTTATTTTATCTCCAAGTTTACTCATTGTTTGTAATTTTTAACACTTTCTCATTATTTTTGTTGAACAATTC
>JAFVWY010000015.1 GCA_017501465.1 Bacilli bacterium | reverse complement strand
AGAGTATTGCTACTCTCGTTCGACTTGCATGTATTAGGCATGCCGCCAGCGTTAATCCTGAGCCAGGATCAAACTCTCAATAAAAAAGTTTTATCCTGCTCTCTTTGTTCTGTTCAGTTTTCAAAGACCTTGTAAAGTACGTATTCGCATACTTGCTTTAATATTATATCAAAAACAAACTTCTTTGTCAAGAAATATAATATAAATTTGAAATATTTTTTATTATTTTATTTCAGATGTAATTGATCTGTTGAATTCAGCTCTATTACATTATTTATATTATACTCCTTTTAACAATAAAAGTCAAGAAAAACGATATGATTTTCTATAAAAAAATATCCAAAAGCATCATAATTAGAAAGCCAATAATAAACCCCAGTTTGCTCAAAAACCCTTTTCTTCTGATTACTAAAGGCATGAATTCACAAAAAACAACAAATATCATAATGCCAGCTGCAAATGATAAAAACACGCTTGTGAATTTTTCTAAATAATAAAACAATAAAAATCCTAAAAATCCAAATAACGGTTCAGCTATAGCACTAATTAAAATCAATATTAGTGTTTTGATTTTCTTTCTTTCCTTATTATATATAGGGACAGATAACGCAATGCCTTCTGGTATATTTTGGAGGCCAATAGCTATCGCCATCAATAATCCACTCAAGTAGTCGCCAGATATTACACCTAAACCATATGTCAGTCCTACAATTAATCCTTCCGGCATATTATGTATTGTAACTGCTAGATACATTTTATCAATATGATCATAATTTTTATGCGTTATTTTTAACAACAATTCTACAACAAGCATAGTACTTATCCCTATCACGGTTCCTAACACTACTTCTTCTAGACTTTTCGCCAACTCTATGGAAGGTATTAACAATGACCAGATCGAAGCAGCCAACATCACTCCACCAGCAAATCCTAAAAACATCGTCATTATCTTATCATTCAATACTCTTTTACTAAAAATAACATAAAATACACCTAAAGACGAGCAAAGAAAAATAAAAATTAAGCCAAAAAGACATTTTTCCACTATATCACCTTTATATAATATTCAATTAACTAATTATTTGTTTAGTGAAAAAGTATATTTTAAATTTCTTTTAGGAAATATTCGTTAAGCATATTGTGACAAATTAATAAAAAAGAGCTGTAAAACAGCTCTCATTTACCAATTATTTTGTTAAAAAAGCTTTATAAGCTAAATACGTTTCATATACATCCGCTTTAGAAACAACTTCCATCGGTGCATGCATATTTAAAACAGCAACGCCAGCATCTAAAACATTCATATTATAGTTACCTAAAATGTAAGCGATAGTTCCGCCTCCACCTTGATCGACTTTACCTAATTCTGCAGTTTGGAAATGAACTTCATTTGAATCCATAGCTTCTCTAACCCACGCAATATATTCAGGATTAGCATCATTAGAACCACTTTTACCTCTAGAACCAGTGTATTTATTAAATACAATACCTTTTCCTAGGTAGGCAGCATTTTTAGGATCATTTACACCTGCAAATAACGGATCAAAACCAGCACTTACGTCACTTGAAAGCATTTTTGAATTTTCAAATACAATTCTCAAATTCATTAAAGAATCTTCGTTTGAAAAACTCAATAATCTTAAAATTGCATTTTCAAAGAATACAGATTGAGCCCCAGTAGCGCCAACTGAACCAATTTCTTCTTTATCAACTAAAATACAACACGTAGTATATTCAGGTTTTTCTACATCAACAACAGCACGTAAAGAAGTGTATGCACAAACTCTATCATCATGTCCATAACCAGCAACCATACTGCGATCTAAACCATAATCTCTAGCAGGACCAGCCGGAACAATTTCTAATTCTGCAGATAAGAAATCTTCTTCTTCAAAATCATATTTCTCTTTTAATATTCTAAGTACATTAGCTTTAACTGCCTCTTTTGCATTCTCATCTTTAATAGGCATTGACCCTAAAGTGACATCTAAATCTTCACCTTCAATAACTTTAGCAGCAGGTTTTTGTAGTTGATCGCCTGATAAATGTATTAATAAATCACTAATTCCTACTATAGGATCATTTGCATCATCGCCGATTGAAACTTTAATACTTTCACCACTCTTTTTAACAACTACGCCATAAATTGCTAAAGGAATTGTAACCCATTGATATTTCTTTACACCACCATAATAGTGTGTATCCATTAAAGCAAAATCACGACTTTCATAAATTGGATTTTGTTTAACATCCAATCTAGGTGAATCAATATGAGCACCTAATATTCTTAAGCCGTCTTTAAGGGGTCTAGTCCCGATATTAAATAAAACAATATTTTTATTTAAATTAACTAGATAAACTTTATCTCCTGCTTTCAAAGAAGAAACATCCTTTAAATTTTTATATCCATGTTCTTCTGCTATTCGAACACTTTCTTCAACACAAACCCTTTCAGTTTTACCTACAGTAATATACTCTTTATATTTTTCACAAAACTCCATAATTGAATTTACTTTTTCTTCATTGGCATCTAACCAAATATTTTTTGCGTACATACTTATTACCTCCTTTTTTATATTATTATATCATTTCAAACAACTTTTTTGCAAATGTAATGAACTTTTTTATAGAACAAGGTCTATAACTCGGCCTTGTGTAAGTTTAATTAGTTCATCCTTATCAATTTGCACTTGATAACCACGTTTTCCACCGCTAATGCAAACATAACATAAATCATTAATTGAAGAGTCAAAATAAGTAGGAAATTTCTTTTTCATTCCAATCGGACTACACCCGCCATGCACATAGCCTGTCAAAGGTTCTAATTCTTTTTGTTTTATCATATCTATGCTTTTTTTATTAAGTAATTTTGCTGCCTTTTTAACATCCAGTGTTTTATCAACAGGTATACAAAATACATGATAAATCCCTCCAGAATCAATAGTAACTAAAGTTTTAAACACTTCATAACACTCTTTTTTTACCAAGTTAGCCACTAAAACACCATCAGTGATTTCTGGATTATAGATAAAAAAATCATATTTTATTTTCTTTTGATCTAATATTTTCATTACATTAGTTTTATCCATTATAAAGACCTCATATGTTTTTTGTTGATTTTATTAAATTATATCATAAGCATTTCCTTTTTACAATTCAAGGTAGAAAATTTTACAAATTTTTAGACAAAAAAATATATTTTATTGTATAATATAATGTAAAAAAACTAATGGAGGTCCCTTATGGAAAGATTAATAGGTACAGTATCTAGAGGTGTTCGCGCACCGATAATTAGAGAAGGTGATGACATTTGTCAAATCGTTGTTGATAGCATAATTAATGCCGCTGCATCTGAAGGCTTTGGTCTTAATAATAAAGACGTTGTAGGTATTACAGAGGCCGTAGTAGCAAGAGCACAAGGAAATTATGCGACCATTGATGATATTGCAGCTGATGTAAGACAAAAATTCGGTGAAAACACAATTGGGGTTGTATTTCCAATACTAAGTAGAAATAGATTTTCAATCTGTTTAAAAGGTATCGCAAAGGGTGCCAAAAAAATTATATTAATGTTAAGTTATCCTTCTGATGAAGTTGGTAACCATTTAATCTCTTTAGACCAATTAGATGAAAAGAAAGTAAATCCTTGGTCTGATGTTCTTACCGAAGAAAAATACCGAGAACTTTTTGGATATCAAAAACATCATTTTACAGGTGTTGATTATGTAGCATATTATAGAAGCATTGTAGAAGAAATGGGCTGTGAACTCGAAATAATTTTTGCTAATGATGTTCGATCTATCTTAAAATATACTGATTGTGTATTATGCTGCGATATACATTCTAGAGCAAGAAGCAAAAGATTATTAAAGGAAGCAAATGCAAAATTAGTGTATGGAATTGACGATATTTTAAATGCTTCTATTAATGGTTCTGGATACAATGCTGATTACGGTCTATTAGGTAGTAACAAAGCTACAGAAGATAAAATCAAATTATTCCCAAGAGATGGACAAGTAATTGTAGAACAAATTCAACATATGTTATACCAAAAAACCGGCAAAGTAATCGAAGTAATGGTTTATGGAGACGGTGCTTTCAAAGACCCAGTTGGTAAAATTTGGGAATTAGCAGACCCTGTCGTTTCTCCATTCCACACATCTGGTCTTGTAGGTCAACCAAACGAAATCAAACTTAAATATTTAGCAGATAATGATTTTAGCAATCTTAAAGGCGATGAATTAAAAGAAGCCATTAAGAACTATATTAAAAATAAGGATTCAAATTTAGTGGGTCAAATGGTCTCTCAAGGAACTACTCCTAGACAATTAACTGATTTAATTGGTTCATTATGTGATTTAACGTCTGGAAGTGGCGATAAAGGTACTCCTATCATATTAATTCAAGGCTATTTTGATAATTACACTAACTAATAAAAAAAGATTAATACGTAATGTATTAATCTTTTTATTTTATCTTCTTTCAAGCACCACTACAGTTTCAACCGCACTAGTTTGTGGGAACATATCTAATGGTTGAATTTGTAATATATGATATTTACTATTTAAATGATTACAGTTTTTAGCAAGCGTTGCCGGATTACAAGAAACATAAATAATTTTTGGGACTGGATATTTTTGTAAATATCGCAATAAATTGATGTCCATTCCTGCTCTAGGAGGATCCACAATTAATACATCAGGTACCCAATCATCTTGAGCAAATTGATTTAAATGTGGCAACATATTTCCAAAATAGAATCTTGCATTTTCAATTCCATTTTCTATTGCATTATTGTTAGCATTAATGATAGCCTGTTTGTTATTATCTATACCTCTAACATCTTTTACAGCCTTAGCCACCCATAAACCAATAGTTCCCACACCACAATATCCATCAAGTACTCTTTCATATCCTCTAAACTTTCCAACTCTAAGTACTGTATTGTATAGTTTCTCAGTTTGAGCTAGATTTAATTGGAAAAAAGATGTAGGTAATAATTTAAATTTCAAATCTCCGATTTTTTCTTCAATAGTTTCCTTACCAATAATATGGATAGTATTTGCACCAAAATTTTCAATTGCATCTAAGTCATCATTCAAACTATAATATACACTTTCCACATGAGGAACTTTAATTAAATCTTTTGCTATTTTAATAGTCCGAGCATCTTCTTTATAAAGAATCAACGTAATTTGAATGTCTTTACTGAATTTTGAACTTCTGATTACAATATGTCTTAAAACTCCATCTTTCAATTTAGGATTATATGCAATCACTTGATATCTTGTTAAAATATCGCAAACTTTCCTAACTGTTTCTCTAATATCCTCTTTTTCAATCAGACAGTCTTCAATATATACCAAACGATTACTATTCTCTTCATACAATCCAGTGACTAACTTTTCACCATCAAATCTAACCGGAAGTTTTGCTTTATTACGATATTTCCATGGCATATCAGCTCCAATTGTATCTTTAAATAATTTAATATTTAAGTCTTTTTGATAATATCTTTGGAATGCCTCAATAACTAAATCTCTTTTAAGTTTCAATTGATATTGATAATCACAATGTTGTAAATTACATCCACCACACTTACCATAATATTTACAAAGAGGTTCTACACGATATGGGGAAGGGTCTCCTTTTATTTTTACCATTACTCCTTTAGAATATTGATCATGAACCTCAGTAATTCTAACTACCACTTCTTCTTGAGGTAAAGCTCCTTCAACAAAGACAGCTAATCTTTTATAATAACCAATTCCTTCTCCATTTATTCCGATTTTTTTAATTGATAATAATATTTCTTGATTTTTTTGTAATACATTTGCCATAGTTTTTTCCTCTTTGTATATTATATCATAAAACAAAAAAAATAGGTATTAAAAACAAATTTTATTGCTTTTAATACCATTAACTATATCTCTGTTAGGAGTTTAAATTCGTACCCTTCATTCCTAATACCATCAATAATTTCACCTAATGCATCAGCATTACTTCTTGATACGCTATGTAGCAAAATAATCGCGCCATCATGAAGATTATTCATAACTTCACGATAAGAATCTACATCATTACCTTTCCAATCTACTAAAGCGATACTCCAAAAGAAAGTTTTGTATCCCGCATCATTTAAATATTTTAAAGAAGCCTCATTAAACCTTCCTTCAGGAGGTCTAAATATCTTACTAAGAACACTATTTGTTTTATCAAAATACACTTCTTCCAATTTATTTAAATCATTTAATAACTCTTCTTTTGAAAGACTGTCAATTGCTTTATGTGAATAAGAATGGTTGCCAATTAAATGGCCATCATCAATTATTTGTTTTAATAAAGGTGTAAATCTATTAACAAAATCTCCCGTAACAAAGAACGTTGCCTGAACTTTTTTCTCCCTTAAAGTTTTTAATATATCTGGCATAACCCCATTATCATATCCAGCGTCAAAGGTCAAATAAACCGAATCTTTTTGACCAACATAATAGGCATTCTTATCATGTAAGATTTCTTTATAACGCCCTATTTCTGGAATTTCATGATTATCATTTTTAGAATAGCCAAACCCACTTGCATCTACATTTACAAATGGTATTGAGAGTAAAATAATCAAGGCAATGAACACTATGAATAATATTTTTATCCAAATCTGTCTAATTTTTTCTTCACTCATCATTTACCTTTCTATAGTGTTCATTATATTTTACTCCTTTTCTAATTATTTTATGCCTTTTACATTATTCCATTTTTTTACTTTAATATAATGATACACAAAAGATAATATAATTACATAATTAAGAACATACAAAAAACTTATAAACATAATTACCTGATATATTTCATTATCAAAAATCGTGTCTTTTATTATTCTCATTATGAATTGGTATACAGACGATATCAAAAACCAAACAATAGTTAAATAAAAACTTATGATAAAAGACTGTTTAAAACTAATTAAAACAGGTACACTATATTTATACACAAAGGAAACCACAATTAAAACAATTATAAAAGATATTATAAATTCTATCATTTTTAGTATTATTACTTGTTTAAATTTTAATTTCATGATAATTAAATGAACAAAGCCATAACTACTAATAATTAAAGTAACTGAAATAAAAAGTAAAAACAGTGTCAAAATCAAACTCTTCACAAACTCTCTTTTCCTATTTCTTAATGGCACCTCTTTATAGACAATGTCTGATGTTAACTTTAAATTATTAAGATATCTGGTAACAACAAATATACTATTAATCAAAAAAATTATGCCAAAGCCAAAAATATCCAAAATTTTAGTAACATTAATGGCATAAAAATTTATCCCCATACCAGATAATGGAATAATTAATAATAACAAATAAAAACTATTGGCTGCTGCCAAAACATTTAGATGATTTTTCTCTTTAATCAGTTTTAATTCTAATATAATTTCTTTCATAGTTTTATTATAAACAAAAAAAGGGTTTTTAACCCTTTTTAACTATTTAAAGCTTTAATCAACGCAATTCTTCCTTTTTTAACAAACCATAAAATAATAATTAACGTAATAACTAGTAAATACAAGATATTAAAAATCATAAATGTATGAATATTATAATATTTGTGTAGTTGTGAAAAATACAACATGTATGGAAAAATTATAAAAATAATTGGAAGGAATAAAGCTAGCATTGAAGATAAAGATTGTTTAATTACTATTTCTTCTTTGTCCCATTCCATTTTCGGGAAATTTAAATTTAAAAATAAACCTAATGTCGAAGACATTACACTGCCAACGAATGGTACAATTAAATAAATCCACGCATATTCAATATCAACGAAAGTTAAAACAAAAGGAAAACTAATTACAACAATTGTTCCAGTCAAAATTAGATTTGTTATGATTTTCGAAGCAAAAATTACAATCGGTTTAATTGGGTTAGAAATAGTTATCCAAAAAGTCTTACCTTCTAAAGAAATGGCACTACCAGTAATAACAAAAGATCCCAATAGAATAGATAATAACATAATTGGTAATACATCAGAATTGGTCTTAAAAACATTTGGTAGAGCATTCAAAAACATTAAAGCTCTATCTTCACCTAACACACATATCGCTACACATAATCCAAAATAGATTACACCTGGTAGAATAGTATTCAAAATATACATTGGAATATTAAAATATTGGCGTAACTCTTTTTGAATTAATGTCTTTAAAATATTTTGTTGTTTAAAGTAAAGATTTTGTTTATTTAAACTTCTTCTTTTTTCCAATTTACCAAGTCTATTTCTTAAAACCAACAATGATAAAGTATAAATCAACACAATGGCCAAAGCAATAATTAAAAACCATCCTAATTTTCCTAATAGAATAAATTCTAATAATACTTTTATGATAAATATTTTGTTAATTATTTCATCGACAGTACCTGTAATTTTATTTAAATATCCTTGAATTGAATAATTTGCAATTAAATAAAATCCAATCAAAATTATAGTTATTATTGTTTGAAAAATGGAATAATGCTTGATTTTTGAAGCTATTTTGTTTGTTAATAAGCCAATAAACGTTGCAATAGCATTTGATACTAGTGGTAAAAGCAATAATAAAATTGTACCTCTAACAGCGATCATGAAACTCGCATCTGTAACCAATACACAATATACAATAAAACTAGGCAACAATATGGAAGCAAACAATACTAAATCAACTAGATAATTATATAAACTTTTAGATACAGTGATTTCAAGTTTTGTAAAAGGAAGTGACAATAAAGCATCAGTATCAGTACTTTTACTAGGAATAACGCTACGCATAATTGTAACAAACAATAACATAATAATTGCCATTGTACAATTGGTATACATAGCCATCATTTCAGCATTTTCAACGCCTTCTTTAGCCATTTCCAAGAATAGTTGGGTAGTAGTAATTGAATTAATAGTGAAAGTTAAGGTAATAAAGATAGATAAGGCACCACAAATTAATAAACCTACATAAAATTTAGGATTCTTACTATTTTTACCTAACGAACCAACAAAGGATTTAAAATAGTTTTTCGTCAATAATAAAATATTATTCATGTTCTGTTAACTCCATGAAAACATCTTCAAGTGATAATTCCTTCGTAACTTCTTCCATTTTCCCTTCAATAATCAATTTACCTTCTTTAATTATCGCAATTTTATTACATAACTTTTGTGCAACTTCAAGAATGTGTGTCGAAAAGAAAATAGCACCACCACGTTCACAAAATTCTTTCATCATCTTTTTAACAATAAAAGTTGCTTTTGGATCCAAACCTACAAAAGGTTCATCCATTATTAAAAGCTTAGGTTTATGAATAAAAGCCGCAATTAAAGCTAATTTTTGTTTCATTCCATGTGAATAGGAAGAAATCATCATATTTAAACTATCTAAAAGACCAAACTCATTAGCATAATATTCAATAAGTTCTTTACGGTCATTTTTACTAATTTTAAAAACATCACTAATGAAGTTTAAATACTGAATACCTGTCAAAGAATTATATAAATCAGGATTATCAGGCAAATATGAAATAACTTTTTTACATTCTAATGCTTTTTCTTTAATAGACATTCCATCAATTAATATTTCTCCATCAGTAAAATCTAAAATTCCCACAATACTTTTAATTGTAGTAGTCTTACCGGCTCCGTTGTGACCAATAAAAGCATATAAGTCTCCTTTTTCTACATTTAAAGTCAAATTAGAAACCGCCTTTTTACCATTAGGATATAAAAATGAGAAATTATTAATTTTTAACATAAATTCACCTCATAATAAAAGGTAGTACATTTACTACCATTTATTTTTAATACATATTATTTATTCTTAAGTATTTTTTCTTTAAATAATTCAAAAATTACGATGTCAAATACTAGGAAAGATATTATTATATCAGAAATCAACAAAACAATAAAAGTTTGTTTCAAAAATGGGGTAAGGAAAGAAACTAAACTCAATAATACCATTGCTATTAAGTAATTTAAGAAAACAACTCCCGAAACTTTAGAATCAATCATATTTTTAAAAAAGTAAGTTACTAAACTATAACCCAAAAAAGGCAATTGTAAAAAACTCATTCCTACCCAAAATTGTACATCATGATCTTTGACTCCAAAAAGTAATAAAGTTAGAACATCAACCAATATTAAAATTCCTAATATTATAAAACTCCAATACTCTTTAAGTTTTTTCATAAAACACCTAATTATCTTTGATAAATTACTCTTCCTTCAGAAATTGTCATAACAACATCAAAGTTTTCATCTAAAACAACAAAATCCGCATATTTGCCAACTTTAATGCTTCCTCTTTCTTTATCTACACCAATATTTTTGGCTGGGTTAATACTTGCCATATCTAAAACTTTAGTTAATTCAATACCCGCTAATTGATGAACATTTTTTACTGCGACATTCATTCTTAATACACTACCTGCTAATGTACCATTATGAAGTCTTGCTTCGCCATTAATAACAACTACTGCTTGACCACCTAATTCATAATTTCCATCAGGTAAATATTTTGCTTCTAAAGAGTCAGTAATTAAAGTAACTTTATCAGCCGGTTTTGATTTAATAACTAATCTAATGGCTGGAACACTAACATGAATAGTATCACAGATTAATTCACAATTTAAATCATCAATTAGTAATGCACTACCAACTGTACCAATTTCTCTGTGATGTAATGGTTTTTGTGCATTATAAGTATGAGTTACATTTCTAGCACCACCAAGAACAGCTTTTTCAACATCGTTATATTTAGCACTAGTATGTCCAATAGATACTAAAATATTATTATCCACCAAGTATTTAATTAATTCATCACTGCCTTCAACTTCTGGGGCCAAACTAACAATTCTAATATTATCACCACTAGCCTCTTGATATCTTTTAAAAGATTCTACAGTAGGTTTTTGAACGTATTCAAGTGGTTGAGCACCGATAAAATCAGTAGAAATGTATGGTCCTTCTAAATGAACGCCCAAAACTTTTGCACCAGTAGATGGATTAGAATGCATGTATTCATTAATTGCAGTCAATGCTTTAATAATATTTTCAGGACTTTGAGTCATTGTTGTAGGTAAAAATGAAGTTGTACCTTCTTGCGCAACAGCAACCGCTAATTGATTTACTTTTTTAATATCACCATCCATCGCATCCGCACCATTTGCACCATGAATATGTTGATCAATAAAGCCCGGAACAACCAAATACCCTTCAATTGATGGACAATATTCTTCTACTTCTAAATCATCACCAATATTAACAATTTTACCATTATCAACCGCTAATGATGTAACAACAATTCCCTTACCTTCTACGTAAATTTTTATATTTTTAAAACCCTTCATAATTATGTACCTCTTCTTCATTATAATTATATCATAAAATTTAATTTTTTTCAACATAGAAAGGTATAATTTTAAAACATATTCACATAATATTTTTGTAAAGTTATATTTTAATTGGAGGTAAATATGACACAAAAAGAATTACTTTATGTAGAAGATGCTCTAAATCATGCTAAGTTTCTCAAAAACATGTTAAGTTCTTCTTCTAAAAATTTGAAAAGCTATGAATTAAGAAATGAAACAACCCATTTTGAAGAATGGGCTGCCGAAATTTATAATTCAATTTATGATTTATTATGTGAGGAATAAAAATGTCAGATAAAGAAATTTTAACAAATGTTTTAACTCTTGCTAAAAATTTAAATACTCTTTTACTTCACGCAAGTTTAGAAGCTAGTAATGAAGAAGTGTTTGATGTATTTTCTAACGCTTTGGAAGAATCAACTCAATTACAACATGCCATTTATAAATGTATGGAAAAAGCAGGTTTTTATCAAATGGAAAATGTTGATGTCAGCCAAGTTAACGAAATACAGAATAAATTCACAGAATGTACATATTAAAAAAGGCTTTAAACAAAGCCTTTTTATTTTATAAATAATTGATACAATTTGGTCACTAGGTTATTTTCGTAAAACCATCTTGCAATTGTCATATCACCAGATGTAAAAGAAAAAAATTCATTGGTAAATTCATTTACCTCAGGAACTACAGTTGATAAAAATGATAAACCCCAAAAACCAACAGATAAAATTAACCAACCAAATAAAAAGTTTAAAACTAACCCACATAATCTATTGACTAAGCCAATAATTGGAATTCGGTTTATTCCTTTAAACATCTTTCTTAAAATGAAGAAAGAAACATTAATAATTATCATTAAAATCAAAAAAGCTATTATAGCACAAGCTAAATTGGCTAAGGCACTAGAAATGTAATAACCAAGAGTATTTCCTGCTGCCTCTTTTACATCATTAAACACCAATTTTTGAATAATATTATGTAAAAATTCTGGAATGTTTAGTTCGTTTAATGAGTTACTAACAACAGTTTGATAATTTTCAGCAGTAATTATTACATCAGTTAAAGTAACCGCTGAACTAATAGCAACTTCTATTTTATCGATTAATTTATTTCCTAAGCCCATATTAAAGATCATCTCGCCTACAGGTTTTGCAAGAAAGTATGAAGCTATCATAGAGGCTATCCCTTTACAAACATTCAATACAATTCCTATGAAGCCTTTACAAAAACCAGTAATACTAAATATTAAGAAAAATACTAAAATACATACACTTGCTATATCCATATTTTTACTCCTTAAAGTATTATTATATCTATCAATATTATACCACAATTTAAAACTTTTATCAAAATAAATCGACATTTTTTTACAGTTTATTTATTATCGTTTAACTTTACTTTTTTACGATTTTATTATATAATAATAATGCTTGAAACGCACCCTTAGCTCAGTTGGTAGAGCAACTGACTCTTAATCAGTGGGTCCAGGGTTCGAGTCCCTGAGGGTGTACCATCTTAAAAATAAAAATCGATAGTTACTATCGATTTTTTTTATTTTACATAATCTTTGAATAGGTTTTTAAAAAATCAAAAATAACTTTGATTTTACCTTGAAATAGCAAGCTATACTCAGCCGCATAAAAATAACCACATTCTTGACATAAACCAGTAATTTCTATACATCTACCACAAGTATAAATTTTACCGTTTTCAATTAATACACTTTGATAACAAGGAGTTTTGAAATTATTGTTTTCAATATATTTGAAAGTGCTTTTTAAGTTTAAAATTGGTTTTTTACTTTTTATTAAATGTGAAATAACTGCTAAACATCTTCTTTTCTCATCAATTGATAAAGCTAATTCTTTAGTATCTGGGTAAGGTGTATGAAAATTAAAAGATACACATTTAACATTATTAGTATCCACAGCTAAATTAACAACATTTTCAATCGTATGTTGATTTAGCTTATTAATTGCCATATAAAAACAAATATTATTAGAAGTGGAATTTTTAACATTCTTTAAAATATCGTCAAATACATTTCCACGTATTAAATTATGAATATCACGGTCCCCATCAACACTAACCATAATTAAATCAGCTTCAGGTAAATCTAAATGATAAGTACCATTAGTTACAACGTTCACCAAATAGAACCCCATTTGTTTAGCTTCAATTACTAAATCTCTAAGGTTCTTATTTGAATGATGCCAAAGAAAAGGTTCACCACCATAAAAAAATAAAATACGAACTCCCATATGATAAAGTGTACTCATATCTTGCTTTATTTGTTCATAAGAATACATAATAGTGTTAATGTTGCTAACAGAACAGTGTTTACAATTCAAATTACATCGATCCGTTATTATAATAGAGCCAACAATCGGATTCTTTTTTTTAAAAATTACTGTTTTTAAACCAAAAACAGAAAGACTTATAAAATGCTTAAATTTCATAACTATTTTTTAAAAATTTGTTTCTATATATTCTATTAATATGTCTCTTAACAATACATTTGTATCGGTATAAGGGGCATTTTGGAATTCTTTATAATAAGTTCCCGTGAAAACATAGTCAATAACTGCAACCTTATAAACTGTTGTATTATTAAAGTTATTAATGTTAAATCCACTATTCACATATAAGAAATCCGCATTTCTATTATACATACTCTTAATTTGAGCACCAGTTAACTCAGCAATTATAATTTCATTATTAAAAGGGAAAACCTCAAACACTTCAGCTACTGTAATAGTTCCGCTATTAATTGTTGCTCTAATGCCAGCCGTATTTATAATTGACATGCTAACATCATATTTTTCCATCATAGAATCAACAGCTAACTTACCTAGTGTTGACTTATTAAGATATGAGGAAGCATTTCCAATCACTCGATTACCTTCATCGATATACTTTTGATATTTAGAAACAAGTTCTAAGAAATCACTATCTTCTTTATAATCTTCAGGATAATACACTTTAGAATTATAGTTAAAAGTTGTCAAATTCAAATTAACACTAACTGCATTTCGATTTTTATCCCTATTTTGTACAACCGGAATATTCTTTCCATTAGAACCAGTAATTGTAGTAGTTATACTTTGATGTGTGTGTCCACATAGGATCATATCTATAGCTGAAGTGCCACTTAATCTGGCTAAAGCATTATTTAAATCTTGATCATAATCATGAATACTTACTATAACAGAATCGCAACCTAATTCTTCTCTTAATTCTTTTGCATATTCACTAACAAGTGTCACGGGGTAAATAAATTCATAATCAGCTACATTTTCAGCTAAAATGCTACTTTCTAATTCATAACCAATTATACCAATAATACCAACTTTGACTCCATTTTTTTCAACAATAGTATATGGTTCAAACCAATCTACCATTTCATTGGTTTTTTTATCAATAACATTTGCACCTAATACTGGGAATGTTGCTTCGCCATTAGATAAATTGCCATCATAATAATTTTTTATTTTATCTAAACCCCAATCAAAATCATGATTACCAATAACAAAAGCATCAAATTCCATTTCATTTAAGCCATCAATAATTGGTAAGCCATATAAAATATTAGATACATAAGATCCTTGAAATAAATCACCGTTAGCAACTTTAATAATTTCACCATTAGTATTTTCTAAATTTTTAATAATAGTTTGGACTTTAGCTAATCCTGGGAAGTCTCCTGTTTGAAAAGCGCCATGGGTATCATTAATCATAAAGACAGTATAATCATCATTTTTTGTATTAGAGCCCGGAGTAAACTCAATTATAACATAATCACTAGGCAAAAATTTACTATCATCGCCTAAAGAACGAACCTTTACTATATGATTACCATCTAATAAATTCAAAAATGAAAACTCTAAATTAGAAGTTTTTGTTACAAATTGATCATCCACTAAAATTTCATATTCTACCGCATTAAAAACACTATTCCATTTTAAAACATTGTTTTCAATTCTAAGAATTGGAACAGCAAGTTTAGTTTTTTCGCTATCTGTTAACTCTTTGACGAATTTTATAGCCGCAAAATTACTATTTTTAAAAGTAGAAGCATCATTACATGCACGAACCTTTAAAGTATAAGTCCCTGCTGTTAAATATGTAAAATCATATTCTAATGCAGTAACTTTTTCCTTTATAGTGTTATTAACATATACCTCATAATAAGATGCATTTTCAACTTCATTCCACTTTAAAAGGTTATCCACCAACATTACGGTAGGAGTTTCCAAAGTAGTAATTTCTGTTGAACCACCATTAGTAGTGCCGTTGAAATCACAGGCAGCTAACATGAAAGCACATAAAAAAATACCTATAATACGTAAAACTAGTTTTTTCATAAGTGTTCTCCTTTTTTATAGGTATTATATCATAATTTGACATTTTTAGCAACAATGCCATTAATAAATCAATTGATTTCTCTTTTTGTTATAGTAATTAATCATAGTTTCGACAATTGCTACAATTACAACTATTACAATTGTCCACGCAATCAGCTCATCCATTGCTAAGTATTCTTTTGCATGAAATAAATATAAGCCTAAACTATTCTTAGTTTGCGCATAACATTCACCCATAATAATAACCTTAAACCCTAAACCAAATGTTTGTAGAAAAGTTAAAACAATTGTCGGAATCAACATTGGCATATAAACTAAAAATATTTTTTGTCTTAAACTAATATTATGCATCGCTAAATCATCAACTAAATTCTTATCCAAAAGATCAATTCCACTTTTAATTCCTTCACAAATAATTGGGATTGTTAATAAAAACGCAATTACGTAAGGAGCTATCTGACGATCAAATATTAAAATAATAAAAATAGAAATACAAATAAATGGGACAGTTCTCATTATTTTAATAATTGGTGAGAAAAACGCATAACTAGTAGGTCTTTTAACATATAAAATCATTATAAAACTAGATACTAAAAAGGATGCAATAATTGTAATAATAACCCTAAAGATAGTTAAGCTTAAAACAGTTAAGCCCTTCAAATCAAAACAACCAATCAGAGCATGCCAAATTTGTTTAATGCTTGGATATATTAAAGCATTGTCTTTTGTTGCAGATAATATAATCCACAACAAAAAGATAATTAATACTGTTGTTGAGGAATAAATAAACCTCTTAATAGTAGAATCCTTCATCAGGAAGTTTTCCTCCAAAACTACCTTGCATACCTAAATCCATAATTTTTTGGAAATAATATGCAACTTCTTCTTTATTTAATTCATGTCTTAAGAAATTACAATTAGGAATAGCTTTTGTTAAATTTTCAACTGTTTGTTTTGCAAAGCCATCATCAACTGCCTTGGCAGCTTCCGCAAGTTTAAGTGGATTAGTATAAGCTAACTCAATAGAATTTTCCATCTCTTCTAACATATTTTTAACATTTCGATCATTCTTTAATTCGCTTTTTACAAATACGCCAGCTTGTAATGCATTATAATTGTGACCAGATATTTCTCTCCAAATAGCTGCAATATCAATAACATGATAGTTATTTTTACTCATTAAAGTAGTCTTAGATGGTTCAGCAGTTAAAATTGTCTTTGCTTCTCCTGCAGTTAATAGTGAATTAGCAACTGTTACTGATGACTCATATGTTACATCAACATTTAAATCATAGTGTCCAAAAATTGTTTGTAACATAACACCAGGTGTTGCCATTTTATTAAAGGCATGCATACTTTTACCATCTAATTCTTCAATGCTTGAAACTTCAGTTGATAAAATATAGAAATTACATCCTACAATCGGTTTATAAAATGAATATTTAAATGATTCAACACTATTATAGAACTTTAAACCAAGATTTACAGGTGCAACGATAATATCATAATCAGCATTTGTGAATGCAGCAGTTAATGGTTCACTACCACTTACAATATCAACAGTTACATTTTCTTCTTTTTCTTGAATAAAATTAGCAATCGCTAAAGATGGAGCTCCAGTTGGAACGATAACCTTATAAGATTTACCGCCTCCTCCAAATTCACAACCCATTAAAATAATAGTAAATACTATTATTGATAAAAAACTTAATACTTTTTTCATAATCAAACCTCTTTCTTTTCATTATTATTATATCAAATAAAATAAAATAAATATGTAACATTTGTTACACTTTTAAATAAATATGTTATAATATATTGAGGTGAAATATGAAACTATCTAACGATGTATTAAATCTATTAAGTAAATATAAAACTATAACATACAATACAGGAGACATAATATTTTCTAGTTTTGAAAAATGTGAATCGATTGGTATTATTTTATCAGGATTAGTCAAAATCACCACTATTACTTACATGGAGAAAGAAGAAACAATTTCTTTATTAGAAAAACATGATGTTTTTGGTAATGTATTAATTTTTAGTGAAGATCCTTACTATTTGGGAGATATTATTGCTGAAAAAAAGACAACAGTTGTATTAATTACCAAAAAAGAACTAATAAATTTACTTCAAACAAATCAAATGTTTTTAGAGGCCTATCTTGAAGAACTATCAAACACATCTTTATTTATCAAACAACAAAATAAATTACTTATTCATAAGAACATTAAAGATCGTATCTTATATTATTTTTCTTCAATGGCTAAAAAACAACATTCAAAAACTATCAAAATTCCTAGTGTGACAAAACTAGCTATGATTTTATCATTGCCAAGACCTAGTGTTTCTAGAGAACTAACAAATCTAGAAAATGAAAATATCATTATTAAAAAGAAAAACACCATTACTTTATTAATATAACCAGTAAAATAAAAAATAACCACTTAGTGGTTATTTTTTTATTCAAGAATATCAACATTTTGTAATAAATTTATGATAATACTAGTAAAATCTAAATTTAAATCTTCAATACTTTCCACATCTAGACTATTCATAATCTGATCCATCTTATCAAAAACTTTTATTAGTTCATCTTCAAATAAGAATTCTTCTTGTCTAAGAGTATATTCAGGATTAGTTTGACTTAAATCTTGAATTCCTTTTAACATAAACAGATCCAAATCTTGAACAACCAAAAGAGAATTAGTCTTAATTAATTCATAAGTATCCATTAATTTAGTATATAATTTATCAAACTCATTTTTCTTGTCTTCATTAGATATTTCTGTATTATTTAATAACTCTTGTAATTCAATAAAAATTGTTTTAAAAGTATCTACATCTTCTAATATCTTCATTAAATCTTGAGCTAAACCGACAGTGGTTGATACAGCGTTAGAAGCATTAATCCTATTATAAATAAAATCGAAATAGAAAATTATTTCTAATACTTCTTTATTAAAATCAATCACTTGATCTCCAAATATAATATCCAAATCACTACCAATCTCTTGGATAATCACTGGATTATAAAAACTATTTAATTTAGTTTTATTAGAAATAACATTAGATACGATATCAATGATATCATCATCACTTAATTCGCCATCACTATAATAAATTTCTTTAAGCTCTTGATAGTATTCATATACTGGATCTACCAATACGTGAGTATTATGATATAAGCGTTTAATAGCTTCTTCTTTTTCTAGAAAATCACCATATAATGTATCAATTTCTTCAATTAGTTTATAGTAAGAATCTTCAATTATTTTAATAAATTGATAAATTTCTTGAGTTTGTTCATAACCATATGATGCTAATAAATTATTAATACAATACTTTAGTTTTATCACTTCATCTAATGGTAAAACATCCAAAATGTACTTTAATGACTGATAAGTATAGTCTAGTTCTTCTCTATACACATTCATCAATTCATTAAATTCAGTTTCCTTATTATATAAATCAATCAAATCATCCCATTGAATATCCATACTTTCGAATAAATTTTCGTAATGATCGATAATTTCAATAAACTTATCAAAGTTTTGATATAAATCAACAATTTTATAAGTTAAATCAACAACTGATAAGCTAAATTCTTCGCCAGCATATGCATGTTGACCAAAGTATAAATAAACAAAACAATTAAATAAATTTTCTTCAAGATGTTTTAGATTAAAATCTAAACCATTTTCATAAATTGGATCATGCTTAATTTGGAATTTTGCATATTTAACCTTTAAGTGATCCATTAGGATAAATAAACTGCCAAAATCAATTGTATCCTCTTTAAATAATTCTTCTAAATCATTTTCAGAAAATTCATAATTAGGGTTGGTAAAAATTGTTAGGATTTTAAAATATTTTTCGACTTTACTCGTTTTTCCCCTAATTTCTTCTACTACATTATCAACAAATTCAAAAATTTTATTTTCAATGAACAAGGCATCAACATTAATACCTATTTTATTTTTTAAATTTTCAACAAAACCATTAATATCAACATCTACCCGATGATCAATTCCCATAATTTCTAGAATATTTTTAATAGTTATTTCATCTAGTAATAGAACTTCTTTGATAAATTCAGCTAATTTTGGCATATCCTCTTGAATCAAGGAAATAATATCTGATATTAGTTTATCAACATCAAAAACTAATACTTTATCGACATCGATTAAACTAATAATTTGCTTTTCTAGCTCATCTTGTGTAATATTACCTTCAATAAACTCTTGTATTGAGTTCAAAATTATTTCTAAATTTAGATCGTTAAATACTTCCTCATATCTAATTTCATAATAATCTTCTAAATTAATACTATTTATAATACTTTCAAAGTATTCACCTAAATCCTTCCCAGATTGAATTGAGTCAGGAAGTAAGGATATCAAATAATCAAAAACTTCATAAAGGATATCCTCATTTTGATCAATATAATCAAATACTTCTAAATACTCTACTAATCTATTAACTATAGTAACTGGGTCTTCTTCTTGAAAAATATCTATAATCGTTTCCACAAATTCTTGATTAATAGTTAAATCATAATCGATAAAAACATTATCAAAATGTTTTATAACTATATTTAAAATATAATTGGGACTATTGGCATCCATTAATTCAATTACTTCCTTAAAACCATCAATATCATCTGAATTAATTGAGTTAACAAATGATAACAATCTTGTCACAATTACTTTATAATCTGAATCTTCCAATGAATTTAAAAAACTAAGATAATATTCGTTTACAGAATATAAGTTGTTAAAATAACTATTAATTTCGTCACTAGTTACTTTTTCTTGAAGATAACCTTCAAAAATCAAATTATACAAATCAGTAAAAATAGCTTTAAATCCTTCAAACTCTAAAACTAACGGCATTTCATTTAATAATAAATCACACAACATGTTTTTAAGTGTGAGTACATCATTATATACGGTATTCACATTATCAAGATTAGTTTTTTCAATAGTATTAACAATATTACTTACTTGATTGCGATAAATTTTATAATAATGTAGTAGTGAAGTAACATTTTGAATATCAAATTCTTTTAATGAAGATAGTTTTTGATAAATTGTTTGAAAATTAGTTTGATATAAAGACAGATCATAATACTCTGTCTTAAAACTAGTATTTAAATTAATCTTTTCATTTTCAGATGCTACTTTCGAATACGCCTCAAAGAAGTATACCAATCCACTAACTAATGCATATTCATTCACATCTAAAGAAAGAATATCCACCATATCTAAAAAAACCATTTGAAGATTATTTATCTTATTGAAATTAGATAACTTATCAACATTTTCTAGCATAGAGTCAATCTCATGAATCAATAAGCAAGCATCACTAGAAGTTAACCCTCGCATGTATATTCTCTCAGCAATATTATAAACACTTTCTTGAATATTGTTTTTTATGACGAAGTATTTATTTAATAAATCATTTAATTCTAAATATATTTGATTAATTTGTGTTTCATCTTTTTGATTTCGAAAAACGATCTCTACACTTTTAACTGAATCATCAAATTTATCGTTACCCAGTGCAACAACTGATATAATACTATTTTCATTTACTTTATCAGTCAAATCAAAATTATTACTCTTGGAAGAATATTGTAAATTATCGACATTTATTAAATATTCTTCAGCATTCTCAACTTTATTCCAAGTAAGACTATATTGGTCAATTACTAAATTAAGAGGTTTAGATAATTTTTCTAATTCTTTTTCAATTATTTCATTGTTTTCATTAGTAGAATCATCATCATCTAATAGCAAAACAAGTGATACACTACCAATAGATAGTAAAAGAAAACAAGAAACAATTATTATAATTATTTTCTTCTTCATAAAAACCTCCTATTTTTTTAATTCTTCACAAACATTGATTTTCTTACAACCAATAAAATAATAAATATAACTCACTACAAAACATATCATACCAAATATAATTGCTAAGATGATAGTTTTAATATTTAAAATTAAATCTAAATAATATCCACAAAGTAGTGATAAGCCGCCGAAGCGAACAGCCACTGCATAAACCATCAAAATTAAAGATGCAAAGACTGATAAATATGAAATAACAATTTCAAACAAAATCATTTTTGTAAGTCGCATTGAACTTATACCTAAAATTTGAATAGTTGCTAAATCTTTTTTTATTTCATTAAAGTCCAGTATCGTATTATTAATAATAGATACTACAAAACATATAATAACAATGAAAATTACCGCATAAACTACATCTAAAGCAATTCTTGCTCTTGAAAAGAAAGTTGTTAAATATGTTCCAGCATTATATAAAACGCTGATATTACTACCATACTTTTCAGTAATACTTATTCTAAAATCATTCATAGCTAGAGTATTTTCTAAATCATTATTAATAAGTACAGTATTTAAGAAAACATCTTCTCTATAGAAATCATTAGTGTAGGCAAATTGTTGGAAAGGTAAATCTGCAGTACCTATAATTTCATAAGTATGAGCTCCATCACTTAAATTAAAAGTAAGTAAATCACCAATCTGTAAACCAGAAGCTACTAAAAAATCTTCCATTACGACTACATATTTCTCATTTGAACAAAACTTATCTAAATAACTTTGATCAAGTTCAAAGTTCATTAAATTTTTCGTTTCTGAAGCATCACACGAAAAGACAACTAAAAAAGTATATTCATTATTCTTTGTGCTGACCTTATCTTCGAAAAAACCAAGTGTCGCTCCTTCTACTGCAGGATGCTTTTTAATATCTTCTACCACACTTTCATCAACACCCTTAGGAGAAATTAAAATATTATCAATATTTAAACTACTTTCTACATTGGATAAAGTAAGATCTATATTTTCGATAACAATACAACACATAACAATTCCAAATAAACATACTAATAATATCTTCAAAGAATTATGTTTAATTCTGTTAATATTTAAATTTCTAAGAAATGTAACATTAAAGACTTTATCCCATCGAAAGATGCGACATATTATCTTCACAATCAATGAAACCAACATTATACCAAATGTAACATAAATTAATATACCTAAAATAGAAGATACCATTAAAGGCAAATATACAGAAAATAAAAAATAATCTAAAACTACAAAAATTATTAATATCAAATTAATGACGATTAGTTTTTTAAATGACCATACAGTATCATATTGTTTGTTCTTAGCAAGATCTATTGTCGATAATTTATTATACTTTAAATATCCCTTCCAAAGTGTTAATCCACATATAATCACAACACAACAATATGTACCTAAAAATTGCCAGATGCGGTAATGGTATTTAAAATCTCCACGAACAGACAAAATAGAAAATTCTTTGGTATATACAAAATTACTTAATAAATACGCAAATAACAATCCAAAAATTGATAAAATCATTATTTCAATCATTAGAAGTTTAAATACATATCGTTTATTTTCTCCAAGTGTTTCGACTATACCTACTTCATTCTTAATGGTTTTAATGCGTAGGTTAATAATTGAAACTAAAACGAATAACAATGCAGCTATAAATATTGCAATGGCAGCATATAAAATACCCGTTCCCATCTCAACATCTGCTTTCATTCCTTCGTATCCTCTAGGATCATGAACTACAGAATTAGAATAATATTTGTCAGTTTTTAAAAGATTAATAACATCTTCTCTTGCATAACCGTCTTTTAGATTAATATAGATAGAAGTTGCTAAATTAATATTAGAATAATCATCCATATCGATATTTAAAACATGTTTTGCATACTCTTTTACATAAAAGTTTTTTTGAACAAGTACTTTATCTCCTTCAAAAATACTTCTATCTTCAATTATTTTTACTATTTTGTATGAATATGCCTTATCTGCAATAAAAATTTCCACTTGTTCATTTAAACCAATATTTAACTTTTCAGCCACACTTTTATTGATTATTACTTCGTTATATTGTAAAAATGGCAAGTCCTCTTCAATAAATCCTTCTAAATCACTACTATTGCCACTTAGTAACATAACACTTAACTGTGTATCATTAACTTTACACAAAGTAGACATTTCAAAAAAACTACCATAGTAATCAAAACAATGTTTTATTTTATTAATTTTAGTATCATCGATAATATAATTAGTACTCTTTGAATCAAATGTTACAACCACATCAACGTTTTCGTGTTTTACATCTTCATATAAATAATAACCTGTTGATAAAGCATCTTTAATAGTAAATGCAGTTAAAACAATAAAACTAAGCATAAAAATTGATAAAAACAAGCTTAAAGTGCGAAAGAAATTACGGCTAGTGTTACGGTAAACATATTTTAATTTGAATAAAAAGTTATGCATTATTTAACCTTTCATCTTTGATAACTTTACCATCAACTATTTGAATATGTCGATTACCATATTTTAAATTATCCAATGAGTGTGTAACCATAACAATTGTTTTATTAAATTCACTATGTAATTTTTGAAAAGTTTCCATTACTTCTACACTTGATTTAGAATCCAGATTACCTGTAGGCTCATCTGCAAATATAATGTCAGGATCATTAATTAATGCTCTAACAATTGCACATCTTTGCTGCATGCCACCAGATACTTGTTCAGGAAAATGATTTTTGAAATCGATTAAATTAAATTTTGTTAATAATTCTAATATTTTATCTTTATTAAACTTAGAAGCAATAATACTAGCAATTTCAACATTTTCATATAGAGTTAAGTTTGGTAAAAGATTATATGCCTGAAAGACAAAACCAATATGATTTTTTCTCAAATTAGACATTTCCTTACTAGTAATGGTAGCTAAATTTTGACCATTTATCAACACTTCGCCACTAGTTATAGTATCTAACCCACTCAAACAATTCAAAAGGGTTGTTTTACCACTACCACTTGCACCAGTTATTAATATGAAATCACCTTGTTCAATTTCAAAATCAATTCCTTTTAATACTTCTTGTGTAAATGAAGAATTCTTAAAACTCTTACATAAATTTTTAGCTTGTAATACACTCATTTTTATCACCTTTTTTATACTTTATTTTAACATAGATTAGCTTTTTTTGCAATAATTAATTGTTAAATTGAAATAAATTTAATATTTTGCTATAATACTTATAGGAGATGATACTATGAGTATTAAATTTTGTGGTATAGAGCCACTTTCATTAGTAGATTTAGATGGAAAACTTGCTTGTACTATTTTTACTAATGGATGTAATTTTCGTTGCCCGTTCTGTCATAATAAAGATCTAGTCTTAAATCAAAATATTCAAGAAATTTCTTTTGATGAGATTATTAATTTCTTAAAACTTCGTAAAAATATGCTAGATGCTGTATGTGTTACAGGCGGTGAACCAACATTACACCCAGATTTGGAAGAAAAATTAATAGAAATAAAAAAATTAGGTTATTATATCAAACTAGATACTAATGGCAGTAATCCGGATATGGTAATTGACTTATACAATAAAGGATTAATTGATTATGTAGCTATGGATATTAAAAACACTTTACCTAAATATTCTAAAACTTGTGATAACGTTCATGTTAATCTATTTAACATACAAAAAACGATCAATTTCTTAATGACTAGTGGTATTGAATATGAATTTAGAACAACTCTAATTAACGAATTTCATACTATAGAAGATATTATAGAAATCGGTAAATGGCTAAATGGTGCCAAAAAGTATTTTTTACAAAAATTTGTAAATAACAATACTTGTCTACAATCTAATTTAAATGAAATTTCATATATAAATGCTATCAACTTTAAAAAGGCGGTCAAAGACAACTTTGAAAAAGTTGAATTGAGAGGATATTAAAAAAGATTCTACCAAAGTAGAATCTTTTTTTACTTATTTAAATATTTCATTGCAGAAGTTGCAGCTATTGCTGCATCTCCAACAGCTGTAGTTAATTGTCTTAATATTTTTTGTCTACAATCACCGGCTGCAAAAATACCTGGTGTTTTAGTCTCTAATGCTTCATTGGTAATAATGTAACCACTATTATCTAGTTCAACTAAATCGCCTAAAAAATCATTATGTGGAATTTGACCAATAGCAATAAATAGCCCACTAACATCAATTTTTACCTGTTCTTTAGTAATAGTATTGACAAATTCAACACTTTCCAAAGACTCATCCCCATTTAAGCGTTCCAATGAAACATTATGAATGATTTCAATATTGGCCTTCTCTAAAATGGATTTTATTAACACTTCTTCACCAAAAAACTTATCAAATAGGGTACAAACATATACCTTTTCACAAAAATTTGACAAATAAGTAGCGTACTGTAAAGCTGTATTTCCATCGCCAATTAAAGCAACTTTTTTATTTTCATAGAAAAATCCATCACAAATGGCACAATAACTAACATTGGAACCATCAAACTTGTCCATATTAACTGCATTAAGTTTTCTTGGGCTGCAACCTGTTGAAACAATAATGGTTTTGGCTTCAATTTTTGAATATTCTGTTTCTACACTAAAATAGCCATCTCTTTTTTCAATTTTGCGAACTTCATCAACGTCAACATCAACACCCAATTCAGTTGCTTGTTCTAATAAACGATCAATCAATTCTAATCCACTAATAGACTTAATCGTAGGAAAGTTTTCAACTCTAGGACTAGAGGCAATTTGTCCACCAAATGACTCTCTTTCTAAAACCAAAACATCTTTGCCACTTCTTTTAGCATAAATAGACGCAGTAAGTCCTGCAGGACCTCCACCTATAATTAAAATATCAACCATAACTATTTATTATAGCCTTCAGCAAATTTCTTGATGAAGCTTATATTATCATACTTTTCATATCCAGATTCTGTTGGTACTAATAAAGTAGGAGCTTTTTTAACGCCATATGCATTTGTTACTTCTTTATTTTCATCAGCATCAACAAAAATATAAGCAATGCCTGCTTTTTCTAAAATGATTTTAGCAGTTTTACAATTTGGACATGTTTTAGTACCAAATAATAAAATATCTTTCGCAACAGCTGTTTGTTCTTTAACTTCTTCAACAACTACTTCAGCTTTTTTAGTTAAAACAGAAGTTTCAGGAACATAATTTAAACGATTCTTAAATTCTTCTGATTTACCATCATTCCAATTTTGAACCGGTCTATAATAACCTGTGATACGAGAATATACTTCAGCTTTTCTACCACAAATAGGACACTTATATTGTTCACCTTCTAAATAACCATGTACTTGACATACAGAATATGTTGGTGACATTGTATAATATGGAAGTTTATAGTTTTCTGCAATCGTTCTAACTAGTTTAGCACATGCTTGCCATGAAGGTAATTTTTGACCTAAGAAACAATGGAATACAGTACCACTTGTATAAAGAACTTGTAATTCATCTTGAACATCTAAGGCTTTGAAAATATCATCAGTATATCCTACTGGTAAGTGTGAACTATTAGTATAATATGGTGTCGCACCTTTTTCTTTTGAAGCAGTTACAATATTAGGATATCTCTTCTTATCGTGTTTAGCAAGGCGATATGAAGTTGATTCAGCTGGAGTAGCTTCTAAATTATATAAATCTCCATATTGTTCTTGATAATCAGATAGTTTATTTCTCATAAAGTTAAGAACTTCTTTAGCGAATTCTTGAGATTCTACTTCTGTTAAATCTTTCTTTAACCAACATGCATTTAAACATGCTTCATTCATACCTACTAAACCAATAGTAGAAAAGTGATTTTCAAAAGTACCTAAGTACTTCTTAGTATATGGATATAAGCCTTCATTCATTAATTTAGTAATAACATTACGTTTAATTTTTAAAGAACGAGCTGAAATATCCATTAATTTTTGTAATCTAGCGTAAAATTCTTCTTTAGTTTTTGATAAATAAGCAATCCGTGGTAAGTTAATTGTAACAACACCTACTGAACCAGTTGATTCACCTGAGCCAAAGAAACCACCAGATTTTTTACGTAATTCTCTTAAATCTAATCTTAAACGACAGCACATACTACGTACATCACTTGGTTCCATATCACTATTAATATAGTTAGAGAAGTATGGAGTACCATATTTAGCTGTCATTTCAAATAATAATTTATTATTTTCTGTTTCTGACCAATCAAAATCTCTAGTAATTGAGTATGTTGGGATTGGATATTGGAATCCACGGCCATTAGCATCACCTTCGATCATAATTTCAATGAATGCTTTATTAACCATAGCCATTTCTTTAACACAATCTTTATATTTAAACTTTTGTTCAACCCCACCTACAATACAATTTAACTCTGCCATATCTTGAGGAACTGTCCAGTCTAAAGTAATATTAGTAAAAGGAGCTTGAGTCCCCCATCTACTAGGTGTATTAACACCATAAATAAATGATTGAATACATTGTTTAACTTGTTTATAATCTAAATTATCTACCTTAACAAATGGAGCAAGATATGTATCAAATGAAGAAAATGCTTGAGCACCAGCCCATTCATTTTGCATAATACCTAAGAAATTAGTCATTTGATTACATAATGTAGATAAGTGAGCAGCAGGACTTGATGTAATCTTGCCTGGAACGCCACCTAATCCATCAGTTAATAATTGTTTTAAACTCCAACCAGCACAATAACCTGTTAACATTGATAAGTCATGAATATGAATATCAGCATTTCTATGAGCATCAGCAATTTCTTGATCATACACTTCTGATAACCAATAATTAGCAGTAATCGCACCAGAATTAGATAAAATCAAACCACCAACTGAGTAAGTAACAGTTGAATTTTCTTTAACTCGCCAGTCATTAATACTTAGATAATTATTAACTGTATCTTTGTAATCAACAAAGGTAGATTTGATGTTTCTCATCTTCTCATGTTGTTTACGATATAAAATATATGTTTTAGCAACATCAATATATCCGGCATGAATTAAAACAACTTCTACTGAATCTTGAATTTCTTCAATATCAATTAGGTCATTTTTTACTTTATTTGATAAATCTCCGAACACTCTTAATGCTAGTAATTCAATAATGTCTTGAGTGTATGATTTGTTTAATGAAATAAAAGCTTTTTCAATAGCACTTTCAATTTTCTTTAAGTCAAATTCTACAATTTTTCCGTCTCTTTTTCTAACATTCAACATAATTATACCTCCCAAATGTATTAAAATTATACTTTAAAATATTTTGATTGTCAAAGAAAGTACACATTAATATTTAAAGTGTTTTTTACTTGATTTTTTATAAAAAAAATGCTTTTAAATCAAATTATTAATGATTATTTCCTATTCAAAAACATATAAAAAACCTAGGTTTTCCCTAGGCTTTTAACACATAAATTTTAGTTATTTTAGTTGTTCTAATACATTTAAAAATACGTTTTTAATATCATCTTTAACAGTTTCTTTATAATTTTTAGGGACAACTTGATGAAGAGGATAAATTGGATATAAATTATCTGAAATTTCACTACTTCCACAAATAATTACCAGACCATTTTGGTATTGTTTTGTTAAATCACAAAGTTTTCCGACTACTTTACCATAGAATGAAGTATGATCAAGTTTACCTTCCCCAGTAATTAATAAAACTTTTTCATTTAATTTTTCCGTAATCTTTAATTCATCCAAAATAACATCAATACCCTTTTCAAGTCTTCCACCTAATAGATGAATTAAAAAACCAATGCCCCCTGCTGCTCCACAACCAGGAGTTGTTGAGTCAATATTAAACAATGAGGCATAATTAATCATCCAATCTTCTAAAGGTTTTAAGTCTTTTAATTTTGCTCCTTTTTGAGGACTAAAAACATAAGTAGCCCCTAAATTACCTAATAATGGATTTACCACATCACATATTGCAGTAATTTTAACTCCTTCTAAAAGTTTCAAAACTCCACGAAAATCGACTTTATTTATCAAAGTATGAGGAGTTTCATGGATTTTAATAATTTGGTTATCATGATAAAAAATTCCGCCTAAGGCCTCTAAAATTCCACTACCACCATCATTAGTAATAGAACCACCCAAACCTAAATAAATATCTTTATATCCTTTTTCAATAATTTCTTTCAAGACAATTCCAATGCCATATGTAGTAGCTTGATAAATATCTAACTTATTATTTACTAAAAAACCTACTACTGATGCAACATCAAAAACTGCCTTGTCATCTTTTACACCATAATAAGTGCTAATCGGTTCTAAAAAGGCATTCACAGTGAATGTTTCTACTTTTTCATAACCCATTTCATTGATAAAGAAATCAACTGTTCCCTCACCACCATCTGCAACACATGCTGCATCAACTTCAATTGTTGGACAATTAGTTTCAATAACTTTTTTACCAATTAAAGCAATTTCTTTTGATGAAATTGATGATTTAAAACTATCAACTAATATAATTACTTTTTGATAGCTTAACATATTATTTTGTCTTACTTTCTATATACTCATCAACAACAACTTCTACAAATCTTAAAGGAACTGGTCCACAATCTAAAATCAGTTTATGGAATTCTTCAACATTGAAATCTTCTTGAAGAGCTTCTTCACATCTATTATACATATCGCAAAGTTTAAAATAAGTATAATAGTAAGTTTGAGAATTAGTAGGAACTTCTACTAGTTGTTCAAAAGTTTTTCTTGTTTTTTCTAAATCATAATTTGCTAAATATCTTAATATAAAATTATGTGTTTGTTCTAAATCCCAACCTTCATAATGAATCCCCATATCAAGTCGAGCAGTTAGAACACCACTTAATATATCACCATACTTTAAGTATTCTAAAACTGTAGAATCAACGCCTTCAACAAAATTATACATATAAAGTTCGACATAAGTTGCCCAACCTTCTTGATAACCACTACTTTTTAATACTTTTCTTATTAAATTAACCTCTTGTGTTTTGAAGTAAATATTTTGATACATGTGTCCAGGAATTCCTTCATGTCCTAAAGTAGTATATAAGTAGTTCATATTACCATTAATTTTAGCTTGATTTAAAAAGATAGTTTCATTTTCATAATCATCAATTGGTGATGAAACATATGCTGCTGGACTAAAGTTATTTTCCATTGAAGGATCAACATCTTTAATATGAATCGTAGGATATGATTCTATTTTTGGAAAATGTCCACTTAATAAAGTTTTGTAATATTCCATTTGTTCACTAGGATTTTTATCCATTAATTGTACATTATTTAGTTGATATATTTTATTTTGATCATTTGTAATTTCTTCTTTAAGATTATTAAAATTTTCAAATACTTCATCTAAATGTGTTTGAATATAATCAATAGCATCTTCAATATTATCATCATAGCCTGTTGCATCTTTAAATAAGTAAGCATAATAATCTTTACCTACTTCTTCTTTTGTGCCATCTTCTAATTCTTTTACATAATGAGCCAATCCTAAATTATTGGTTGCTTTGCCTTTTAATGAAGGTAAATTATCTTTAATATATTCATAACCACGACATAAATCATTTTTGACAATTGAGGCATTTTCATATTTTAATGATGAAATTTGTTCTTCTGTTAAATCTAGTACTTTAAGTCTATCTTCAAATGTAGTAATCAAAAAATGTTCATCAGGGTTTTGAATAAAAGTATCACATTGACTAACTACTTTATCAATTACAAAATCAGGCATACCATAACCCGCTTCAGCTTTAGTTACTTCATATTCATAATATTGCTTAAAAGTATCCGGTACCAAACGCATTAGATTAAAATAATTTAATACATCATCATAATTATCGAAACGATATTGTTGAAATAAAATAGGTAGTTGCGCTTGATAACCCAAATATGAACCTAGATAATTATTATCAAGATAACTCATTTCGTAAGTCTTAGAATTAATTTGATCAAGTAAATCTAAAATAACACAATATGTCATCTTTTGATCAAAATTTAATTCTTCATATTTATAATTAGCCATAGGACCAAAATATAAATTAATAATTAACTTACCAAGAGCAGATGATGAACCAGGAGTTGGTAAACTTAATGTTGTTTCTTCTACTCCCAAGGCTTTTTTATCTTTAAATAAGAAATGAATAGTAAGTTCATCATCTCCGATTAAAGTGTTAAAAAGTCTTTTTGAGTAATCTTCAAAATCTCCCGGATCAATTTTTTCAACAAAACTACAACTACTAACAAATATCATCGATATGAATAATATAATAACAACTACAAATTTTTTAATTTTATTCATAATTCCTCCATTTAAAAATGTATTTTACTTTACAAAAATAGTTGATTTTGATATAATATATTTGCTGTAAATGTCCCAATAGCTCAGCTGGATAGAGCAACGGCCTTCTAAGCCGTGTGTCGGGGGTTCGAATCCCTTTTGGGACGCCATCTTAGAAACTAAAGATTCAATTTATTTGAATCTTTTTTTTATTTTATTTAATATTTTCTTTTAATTATTTTAATTATTACATAAATCAAATATGGAATAGAGCCAAGAATACCAATTATTTCAAGACATGTTATAAAAAAAGAAATCCAAAAAATATACCACCATCTAAAATAAAATGTATGTTTCGTGAAATAGTCGATCACCATAAACACTCCTACACCAAGTCCGAATAATGAAATTCCAAAACTCATATGTGTATAATAGAATAAAAAAACGTATACAGGGAATGGAAAAGCCGATGTAGTTATCCATTCTTGTCTTAATAATTCTAATGTTACGCCTTCAAATTTATGTATATAGTATAATGAAAGTAAAGAAACGGCTAAGACAAAATAAATAATATAACTTAAATAAAAGATAAATTTCTTTTTATTGCCAAAATACCAGTTATAATTATTTCTATTTTCCCTTGATTTCATCATATTAGTAGCTTGTTTTCTTTCTAAAACTAGATTTCTTTCCCCAATTTCATCTGATGGAATCTTTAATACCTTGCATAATACTTCTAGTTGATATTCATTAGGAGCACATTTTTCAGTTTCAAAGGCTTCTAGTAAAATAACATTTATTCCTGTTTTTTCACTTAATTCTTCAAAACTTAAGCCCGCTTCATTTCTAAGTAATTTTAAATTAATACTAATATTGCTCATAGGATTCACCTTCAATAACATTTTATCAAATTTTATTACTTTTTTCAATTAAGTCGCGCATTTATCACATAAATATCAGTATTATATAATAAAAAAAATAAGTTCTTATGAACTTATTTTTTATTTAAAATGCTAATTAATACTTGTTTTTCTTGATCAAAAGTAATTTTTTTTAAAGCATCTTCAATTTTAAACCAGCCAATTCCAATAATTTCACTTTCTTGAGGAATTAGTTCTCCTTGTGAATAAGTTGCTTTAAAATAAACAACATCTTTACTTACATTGATAGCTGGCATATAATTAATAACTTCAAATTTAGTTGGATCAATCAAAATATTTAAACTAGTTTCCTCTAATACTTCACGATAGGCAGTTTCTAAATCAGTTTCATTATTTTCTTTATGGCCTTTAGGAAAAGACCAGTGTTTTGATTTTTTATTTTGAATCAATAAAACTAACTCATCTTTAAAAATAACTGCACCACAAGATTTCTCATATTTTAAAGACATATTCACTCACTTTCTAATAAAAAGCAACACTTTTGGTGTTGCTTTAAATTTTATTATAGTTTTGGCACTTCATATTCCGGAGCGTTGTAATCAGCTGGTTCTACTTCAACACGATCAACTAATCCAGTTCCGGCTGGAATTAATCCACCAATAATAATATTTTCTTTTAAGCCTTCAAGTCTATCGATCTTACCACGAATTGCCGCTTCTGTTAAAACTCTAGTAGTTTCTTGGAATGATGCAGCTGATAAGAATGAGTCAGCTTTTAAAGATGCTCTTGTGATACCTAAAATTACTGGTTTAACAATAGGTACACGCTTGCCTTTAGCAAGACATTCTTTAATATGGCCATATAATTCTGAATGAGAAATATAAGTTCCTGGTAATAATTGTGTATCACCTTCATGAATAACAACTGCTTTTTGTAACATTTGTTTTACTATAATTTCTACGTGTTTATCAGAAATTTCAACCCCTTGAGCACGATATACTTTTTGAACTTCTTTGACAATGTATTCTTCAACTTTAGCTACATTGGCAACTCTTAATAATTCTTTAGGATGAATCATACCAGCAACAATTAAGTCACCTGCTTTAACATTATCGCCTTCTTGAACAATTGGTTTTTTACCAGCATCTGATAAATATTCTTTAGAATCGATTTCACTTTCAACAGTAATTCTAAAACGGTTATGAGCTTCAGGTTTAATTGAAGTAATAGTACCATCAATTTCAGAGATAATACCTTTCCCTTTTGGTTCACGTGCTTCAAATAATTCTTGAATACGAGGTAAACCTTGTGTGATATCTTCTCCACCAGCAACCCCACCACTGTGGAATGTACGCATTGTTAACTGTGTACCTGGTTCACCAATTGATTGAGCTGCAATAATACCAACTACTTCACCTTTTTCTACTGTATCAGTTGTTGATAAGTCAGATCCATAACATTTTACACAAACACCATTCTTACAATCACATGTAAATAATGTTCTAACTTCAACTTCTTTAATACCAGCAGCTTCAATTTTGCTAGCAATTTCTTCAGTAATTCTTTGATTTCTATCACAAAGAACTTCTTTTTGTTTAGTAGTAGGATTCTTGTATTCAATTTTCTTAGATGCAAAACGACCAATAATACGGTCTTTTAAAGTAACGATTACACTATTATTTTCATTATATAATGTTCTTAAAACCATACCTTTATCAGTTCCACAATCTTCAGTTGTAATAGTAACATCATGTGAAACGTCAACTAAACGTCTTGTTAAGTAACCAGATTCAGCAGTCTTTAAGGCAGTATCTGTAGAACCTTTACGCGCTCCGTGCGTAGAAATAAAGAATTCTGACATTGACATACCTAAGCTAAAGCATGATTTAACTGGGATTTCCATTGATTCCCCATTTGGTTTAGCCATCAGACCACGCATACCGGCTAATTGAGTAAAGTTAGATGAAGAACCACGGGCACCAGAATCGGCCATTAAGAAAATATCATTTTCTGTAGCTTGTTCAGCCATGACTTCTTTAATCTTACTTTCAATTGCTTTAGTAGCTTTATTCCAAATAGCAATAACGTTCTTACGACGTTCTTCAGTTGTTAATAAACCGTGGCGATATAATTTCTTATATTGTTCTACTTTTAATTCTGCATCATGAATAATCTTTTCACGATCATCAATATTAACTACGTCAAACGCAGATACAGTAATACCTGCCATAGTTGAATAGTAGAATCCAATATCTTTCATTTTATCTAGTGTATTTGATGTTTCTGCTAATTTAGATTGTCTAAATACTTCAGAAATAATTGCACTTAAGAATTTTTTCTTAACTGGTTGATTTAAATCTAACTTAACAGCAGTGATTCTTGTATCATTAGCATGTTGACAGAAGAATCGATCACTAATTCCATATGATAAATTCTTAACATCAGCTTCATTTACATAAGCAAAATCTGTAGGGAAAATTGTATTGAAGATTAACTTACCATATGTTGTGATAATAAATTGTTTAGATAATTCTTCATTCTTTAATACCTTAGCTTCATATTCAACAGGGTTTGTGTCTTTAAGCTTAGGATCGATTTGAATAAATGGTTTATTTAATGTAGCAGCAGGAAGTGCAATTCTTGTATAGAAATTAATTTCACCAGCTTCATAAGCATGCTCTACTTCATAAGGGTTCATATATAACTTACCTTCATTTAATAGATATGCTTTTGCAACGCTTGGACATTCTTTACTCTTAAGAGCAGCTTCTAATTCTTCTACAGTTTCATAAATCATAGTAAAGTTTTTAGCTTCAATATAGATAGGGGCTTCATGTTTGAATGGAGACTTCATTAATTCATCAATGCTATTAAATCTATTAGTAGCATGAACTTCATGATGAGGTCTTCTTTCAATTGTAAGATAATAGTTACCTAAAATCATATCTTGAGATGGAGTAACGATAGGTTTACCATCTTTTGGAGCTAAAATATTCTTTGAAGCAAGCATCAACATACGAGCTTCAGCTTGAGCTTCTTTTGATAAAGGTAAGTGAACCGGCATTTGGTCACCATCAAAGTCCGCATTAAATGCAGTACATACTAATGGATGTAAGCGAATTGCTTTACCTTCAACAAGTTTAGGTTCAAAAGCTTGAATAGATAATCTATGAAGTGTTGGAGCACGATTTAGTAAAACTGGATGTTCTACTACAATCTTTTCTAAAGCTTCCATAGCTTCTGGTGCACCGCGTTCAATTAAATCTTTAGCACGTTTGATACCAGCTTTTTCTTTTATTTGTTCACCATTTAAAGTATCTTTTTGGCGAAGATAATTGATGATAAATGGTTTAAATAAGATAAGTGCCATTTCTCTTGGAATACCACATTGGTACATTTTTAGATCTGGACCTACAACGATAACTGAACGACCTGAATAGTCAACACGTTTACCTAATAGGTTTTGACGGAAACGACCTTGTTTACCACGTAATAAATCAGATAGTGATTTTAATGTTCGATTCTTATCCATAACAGCACGTTTATTACGTCTGTTTAAACCAGTATTATCAATTAAAGCATCACATGCTTCTTGAAGCATACGTTTTTCGTTTTTCGCAATAACTTCTGGAGCATTAACTTCATATTGTTTACGTAGACGATTATTACGGTTAATAATTCTTCTATATAAATCATTTAAGTCAGTAGTAGCGAATCTACCACCATCTAAAGCAACCATCGGTCTTAAATCTGGTGGGATAACTGGAACAACGTCCATTACCATCCATTCAGGTTTATTTGGACTTTGCGCAAAAGCTTCACAAATTTCTAGACGTTTGATTAATTTTTCTCTACGTTGTTTAGTTGCAGAATGAAGTTCTTCACGAATTTCTTTAATTGTTTGTTTAATATCTAAACGTTGTAATAAATAACGAATAGCTTCTGCTCCAGTCATAACTTTATATTTAAATGGATGACGTCGTCTATATGCAGCGTGTTCTTGTTCAGTAATAATCATACCTTCATGTAGATCTTCAACATCTTCATTTACTTCTGTTACGATATAAGATGTGTGATATACAACATCATCTACTTGAGCAGTTTTCATATCTAAAAGTACACCAACTTTACTAGGTACACTCTTTAAATACCAATTATGTACAACGGGTGCAGCTAATGCAATGAAGCCCATTCTTTCACGACGAACTTTACTTTCAGTTAATTCAACACCACATTTTGAACAAATTTTAGTTTCTCCATTTTGGCTTTTTCTAGATTTTCCACACGCACATTGATAATCTTTTTGTGGGCCAAAAATAACTTCACAGAATAAACCATCTTTTTCAGGTTTAAAAGTACGATAGTTAATAGTTTCGTGCTTTTTAACTTCACCTTTAATGTCTACTTCTTTTTCAAAATTATCATTTGCGTCATGAATTGCCATTTTATCTTTACGTAAAGGATTATAATGAAGAATTTTTCCCTTACGGACTTCTTCACGAAGGAAAGGATTGGCCCAAGAAATAATTTCTTCAGCTGATGCGATTCCTACTTGAAGATATTGATATTTTCTATTATTCAAATGACTCACCTCTTCTATTATAGTCCTCTTTTACCCGCTTGCGCTTCAGCAAATTGGGCAACAAGGCTGTCGTTAGTTACATCATTTCCATCATTGTCAACTAGTTTAACACTTAGACCTAAACCTTGTAATTCTTTAATCAATACACGGAATGATTCTGGAATTCCAGGTTCTGGAATAGGATCACCATCAACAATGGCTTTATAAACTCGGTTACGTCCAACAATATCATCAGATTTGATAGTCATCATTTCTTGTAAAGTATGTGCAGCACCATATGCTTCTAGCGCCCAAACTTCCATTTCCCCAAATCTTTGACCACCGTTTTGGGCTTTACCACCCATTGGTTGTTGAGTAACTAAAGTGTAAGGACCCTCACTACGTGCATGTAATTTATCGTCAACCATGTGAGCTAACTTAATCATATACATGACACCTACAGAAATCTTATTATCAAATCGACGACCTGTTCTACCGTCATATAACCACATTTTACCGTTTTCATCAACAGGAGCACAGAAATTACGTGGATCTTCTTCGAATTTCTTTTGTTCGAATTCTTTGGCTTCATTCATAATATCTACTAAGTCTTGATGATTAAGACCATCAAATACTGGAGTAGCTACGTGAACACCTAATTTCTTAGCAGCCATACCTAAGTGAATTTCTAATACTTGTCCAATATTCATACGAGAAGGTACACCTTGAGGATTTAACATAATATCTACAGGTGTTCCATCTTCCATATATGGCATATCTTCAATAGGTAAAATATTTGAGATAACCCCTTTATTACCGTGACGACCAGACATCTTATCGCCTTCAGTAATTTTACGTTTTTGAATAATGAATACACGTACAACTTCATTTACAGATGGTGGTAATTCTGCTCCTTCTTTTCTCTTGAAGTGTTCAATCTTACCAACAATACCGCCTCCACCATGTGGAACTTTAAGTGAAGTAACACGTACATCCTTAGAATTGTCTGAGAATAAAGCTTGACTTAATCTTTCTTCTGGAGTTGGTTCTGTTTGTCCTTTAGGAGTAACTTTACCTACTAAAGTGTCGCCTTCTTTAACCTCAGCACCAAGTCTTACAATACCGTGTTCATCAAGATTTGCAATTGAATCTTTAGATTCACCATCTAAATCACAAGTGATTTCTTCTTTACCTAACTTAGTATCTCTAACTTGTACTTCATATTCTTCGATATGAATAGATGTATATACATCTTCTTGAACTAAACGTTCACTCATAATAACAGCATCTTCGAAGTTATAACCATTCCATGTCATGAAAGCAATAACAACGTTTCGACCTAAGGCAAGTTCACCTTGATCCATAGATTGACCATCTGCTAATACATCTCCTACTTCTACAATATCACCAAGTTTAACAATTGGTTTTTGATTGATACATGTAGAGTGGTTAGAACGTTCATATTTATTTAATTCATAAATGTGACGGCTGCCATTATTATCAACGATACGGATAACAGCGCCATCAACATATTCTACATAACCAGCTACATCAGCAACTACTGCAACACCAGAGTCCTTAGCAGCTGTATATTCAATACCGGTACCTACAAATGGCGCTTCTGGTTTTAATAGTGGAATTGCTTGACGTTGCATGTTCGCACCCATTAATGCACGAGTTGTATCATCGTGTTCTAGGAATGGAATACACGCTGTTGAAACAGCTACTACTTGTTTTGGAGAAACGTCGATTAAGTTAACTTCTGTTTTATTAACTTCAACGAATTCGCCAGCTTTTCTTGCAATAACTTTATTATCAACAATTAAAATCTTATCAGGATCATTAGGATCAGCAGCCATATTAACATTGGCTTGCGCGATAATATATTGTTCTTCTTCATCAGCTGTTAAATAAACAATTTCTTTAGTAACTTCTGCAATATGGTTACCAGCTTTATATTCTGGAGTATTCATATTATTTTTAACAACTAAATATGGAGTTCTAATGAAACCAAAATCATTTGCTTCAGCATAAGTAGCAAGTGAGCTAATTAGACCGATATTTTGTCCTTCTGGAGTTTCTACCGGACAAATACGTCCATAGTGAGAAGTATGTACGTCACGAACTTCGAAACCAGCTCTATCACGTGAAATACCACCTTGACCTAGGGCTGATAAACGACGTTTATGAGTTAATTCTGATAATGGATTAATTTGATCCATGAATTGAGATAATTGGCTACTACCAAAGAATTCACGAATAGTTGATGCTAAAGGACGAATATTTACTAGATTAACTGGAACTACTGTTCTAGAATCAACTGAAGTAGACATTCTATCTCTAACATTCTTTTCAACTTTTGCTAAACCAATTCTAAATTGATTTTGTAATAATTCACCAATTAATCTTAATCTTCTGTTACCTAAGTGGTCAATATCATCAATCTTACCTACACCATCGTGTAAATTAATGTAATAAGAAATTGATGCAAAGATATCTGATAATACAATGTGTAATCTATCTTCTCTTTGGTCATTACCAATTAAGTGAACAGCTTGTTTACCTTCATGACCACGAACATAAACATCTAAGCATTCTAGTACTACACTATTGCCTTCAAGCATTAGTTCATATTCTTTAGTAATACGGAAATGTTCACGATTTTCATCAAGAATCTTAGCATAATGATTATCAATTTCAGTACCTGCAGGAATAATTACCTCACCAGTATACTTGTTAACTAAGTCATTAGCTAATTTATTACCAATAGCACGTTGAACAACGTCTAATTTTTTATTAACTTTATGACGGCCAACACGAGCTAAATCATATCGGCGTACGTCAAATAATCTACTTGCAATAAACTTACGAGCAGTATCCGCACCAGTCTTTTCACCCGGACGAAGCTTATCGTATAATTCTCTAATTGCATCGTCTTCCCCGAAACTTTGGTCTTTTTCAAAAGTATTTTGCATGAATTCAGAATCACCAAATAAATTAATGATTTCTTTATTACTCTTAACACCTAAAGCTCGAATAAATGTAGAAAGTGGAATCTTTTTAGATCTATCTAATTTGGCATACCAAATATCTTTAGTGCCTAATTCAAATTCTATCCATGCACCACGAGTAGGAATTACTTGACCACTAAAGTTTGCTCTACCAGATTTTTTATTAATTTCTCTAGAGAAGAAAACACCTGCTGAACGAATAATTTGAGTTACCACTACACGTTCTGCTCCATTAATAACAAATGTACCCCAAGGTGTCATCATTGGGAAATCACCCATAAAGATCTTATCTTCTTTAATTTCACCTGTTTCTTTATTTAGAAGTTGAACATCCACTTTTAAAGCACGTGAGTAATTCACACTATGAATCTTAGATTCACGAATTGAATATTTTGGTTCATCAAATTCGTAATCGCCAAAATATAACTCAAACTTTTCACCATCATTATGGTCTGTAATTGGAGAAAGTTCTTGAAATAACTCCTTAATTCCTTCGTCTAATAACCATTGGAATGATTCAGTTTGAACCTTTATTAAATTTGGTAATTTAACATCAGTAAGTACTCTTGCATAATTTCTACGCACGCGTTTCTTACCATAAAGCTTGTTTTTATAACCCATTATTAAATCCACCTTTCTGAAGGAAAACGAAAATTTTCCTATTGTATCATATCAATATATTTTACTCCCATTTCCTTTTTTTGTCAAGTAATAAATTTATTTTTTTATTAATAATAAAAGAGTGCTTTATAAAAAAATCATAAATAATTGATTTTTTCCACAAAACACTCTTTTTTTGATAAACGTTTTTTTCCTATCTTTTTGAAGATTTTATAATAAAATATCCATTATCTTTATCTATAACTTCTACTTCTTTATAAATAGTTTTTAACGCTTTTATTGATGATTCTGCACCTTGTTTTTTTTGAATAACACAATACATAACGCCATCATCTTTTAAATAATCATATGAACCAAGTATAATATCGTAAACAACTTTTTTGCCTGCTCTAATTGGTGGATTAGTCACAATACAATCATACTTTTTATTAACATTTGTATAAGCATTACTTTCAAAGACAGACGTATTAGAAACCTGATTACTCTTACAATTTTCTTTTGCTAAATTGATAGCACGTAAATTTACATCAACCATATCTACATTAACTGTCGGGTTACTTTTTGCAAGTGTTATACCAATTATACCCACTCCACATCCAACATCCAAAACATTGTCATTTTCGTTAAGTTGAACATTTTGTAATAATAAACTAGATCCAAAATCTACTCCTCTTTTAGAAAAAACGCCATTATCACTTTTAAAAGTAAGTAAATTCTTTTTAAAATAATAAGTAAATTCAAATGGTTCACTAGCTAAATCAGGATTATTTTCAAAATATTGTTTACTCATATTTTCACCTCAGTATAGTTTTAAATCCCAGGAATTCTCCTGGGATTTAATATTTTAATTTATCATTAATTAAGCAAGCTTATTGAAACTATTTAATTTCAACTTCAGCGCCGGCTTCAACTAATTTAGCTTTGATTGATTCAGCTTCTTCTGGGCTAATCTTTTCTTTAACAGCTTTTGGAGCACCATCAACTAAATCTTTAGCTTCTTTTAATCCTAAACCAGTGATTTCTCTAACTAGTTTGATTACGCCAAGTTTAGCTTGACCAGCAGAAGTTAAGATAACACTAACTTCACTTGGTCCAGCTGCTTCTTCAACAGCACCAGCAGCAGCAACAGCAACTGGAGCAGCAGCAGTAACACCAAATTCTTCTTCGATAGCCTTAACTAATTCGTTAAGTTCTAATACGCTCATTTCTTTAATCGCAGCGATAAATTCTTCTTTATTAATTTTTGCCATTTCGTTTATTCCTCCTAATATAATTACTCTTTTTCTGAAACTGCTTTAATAGCACATGCAAGCGAACGAATAGGAGCTTGCATAACACTTAATAACATTGAAATCATACCATCTTTGTTTGGTAATGCTGATAATACTTTTAGATTTGCAGCATCCATTGGTTTGCTATCAACAACACCACCTTTAACAGTGATTTTTTCATGAGTTTTAGCAAAACCAAAAGTGATTCTAGCACCTGTAACTTCATCAGCTGAGAAAATAGCAGCAGATGGACCGAAGAAATTTTCGGCAGGTACATCGTAACCAGCTTCTTGAGCAGCACGACGTAAAATGTTATTTTTAATAACTTTCATTTGACAGTTTTCAGCATGTAGTTGAGTTCTTAATTCAGAAACTTCAGCTACAGTTAATCCTAGGTAATCAACGAATAATAGTGAACCTGCATTTTTCATTAATTCAACAACAGCATTCACTTCTGATTGTTTTACAGCGATAGTCGCTTCATTTTTTGTTCTTTTAGCAATAGTCGCTTCATTCATTGTTTTCACCTCCTGAAATTTTTCGGATTTAATTCCTCGGTAGGAAATTAAGAAAAACTAATGTTTTTCACCTACTGTCTACGGCAGTGACTTATTTTATATACTATTTAATATTATCTTGAATTATACTATTTTTCAATAGTTTCGCTAGCTACCTTGATACCAGGAGCCATAGTTGCAGTGATAGCAACATTTTCCATGTAAACACCTTTAATTGTTGAAGGTTTTACACGCATTAGTTGACGATATACAGCTTGTACATTTTCAGCTAATTTTACATTATCGAAAGAAACTTTTCCAACTGGAACTAAGATATTACCAGCTTTGTCAGTTCTATATTCAACTTTACCAGCTTTGAATTCTTTAACAGTTTTTTCGATTTCCATTGTTACTGTACCAGTTTTTGGATTTGGCATTAAGCCTTTAGGACCTAAAACACGTCCTAATTTACCTAATTCACCCATCATATCTGGTGTAGCAATTAAAGTGTCAAATTCGAACCATCCACCTTTGATCTTATCTAAATATTCAGAATCACCTGCATAATCAGCACCAGCTGCTAAAGCTTCCTTAGCTTTTGCATCTTTAGCGATAACTAATACACGTACTGAACGGCCTGTTCCATTTGGTAATGAAATAGCACCACGAAGATTTTGATCAGCTTTACGTGGATCGATATTTAATCTAAACGCAACTTCAACAGTTGCATCAAATTTTGCGTAACTTACTTTCTTTAATAATTCAATAGATTCAACTAAAGAATATCTTTTAGTACGATCGATAAGTTTTAACGCTTCTTGATATTTTTTTCCTCTTTTCATATATTCTTCCTCCTAAATGTGGTTAATAACGGAATCTCCTCCCACAATTTAGACGGACACATTTTCATATTTAAAAATGGTTCATCTATATTGTTAAAGTCGATAAGCTATTGAACTTACCCTTCTACAACGATTCCCATATTACGTGCTGTACCTTCAACGATACGAGCAGCTGCTTCAACATCATAAGCATTTAAGTCTGGTAATTTAACCTTAGCAATTTCTAAAAGTTGAGCTCTTGTGATTTTACCAACTTTATCTTTGTTTGGTTTACCTGAACCAGATTTAACGCCAGCGGCTTTTTTAAGCATATCTGATGCTGGTGGAGTTTTTGTAATAAATGTAAATGTACGATCTTCATAAACAGTTATTACAACTGGAATAATGTTTCCAACCATATCTTTTGTACGATCATTAAATTGAGTACAGAATTGTTGGATGTTAACTTGTGCTTGTCCTAAAACTGGTCCAACTGGTGGAGCAGGGTTAGCTTTCCCAGCTTGAATTTGAAGTTTTACGACTTTTTTAACTTTCTTTTCAGCCACGAGACGCACCTCCTTATTGTCCGTGATGTGGTCCATTGAAACTAACTTATTTTAGTTTCTCCCACTCTTTTGGTTTAAAACCTAAATAGTATACGTACTTGTCATTGCACGCTTTATTATTATACTATAGTTTGCTTTAAATGTCAAAAAAATAATAAATTTTTTTACCGTTTATGTTGCTTTTTTTATATTCATAAGATATTTGATCTTAAAAATACGCTTTTTGCTTAATGATTTTTTCCTGAAATTGTCAAATAAAAAAAGACTGTTTAAACAGTCTTTTTAGTCTAATTTTTTTATTTCATCAAAGTGAACTTCAGTAGGAGTTTGTCTTCCGAAGAAATCAACTAAAACAGTAACAATTTGTTCATCAATATTGATTGATTCAACAGTTCCAACTTGGCCTGTGAAATTACCATTTAATATTTGAACTTCATCGCCAACCTTAAATTTAACATTAGCTTCAATCGAAATTCCACATTGTTTTAAAATAGGAATAATTTCTTCATCTGATAGTGGAACAGGTTTAGCACCACCACCACTAGATCCTAAGAAACCAGTAACCATTGGAGTATTTCTAACGATAAACCAAGATTCATCAGTAACAATCATATCAACAAAGATATAACCAGGGAATATTTTCTCAACTACTTCTTTTAATTCACCATTCTTTTTCTTTTCAGTGTGAACAGTTTCTGGGATTAAAACTTGGAAAATGTAATCTTCCATATTTAAAGATTTAATACGACGTTCAAGATTACTTTTAGCCGCATTTTCGCATCCTGAATATGATTGGATTACATACCATGCTCTTTCATTTTCGTATGACATAAGCTACAATTCAATTATTTTTTAATAACTTCCATTAGTGAATTTAAACCTAAATCACACACAAAGAAGAATAAGCATAATACAATAATGAAAACTAATGTTCTAGCAATATTTTTTAAGAAATCAACTTTTGATAAACCTTTTAAATGTTTAAATTCTGAGAATGATGGACGGAAGAACGGAATTACAACAAAGATTAATGAAATTGCCGCAAGACCGATTAAAATCCATGCAAATAATTTACCATTATTATAACCAATTAAGAAATAATCTTTACTAATTGATAAGGTTTCATTGATAATTAAAACACCTAATACAATAGCGAATAATGCCAAAACAAGCATTACAGCATTTTCACCTTTGTATTCTTTAGATAAAAAATCTAAAATACGATGAGGTTTTTGTTCACTTTCTAAAGCCTTAGCTCTTTTTTCTTCTAATCTTTTTGCTTTTTTTTCAGCTTTTAAAGCTTTCTTATCTAATTTTTTTTCTTCACTCATTGTGAGCCTCCTACTTTGTTTCCTTATGCACTGTATGTTTATTGCATCTAGGACAATATTTTTTTATTACTACTCTTTTCGCAGTATTTAATTTGTTTTTTTCGGTTGTATAGTTTCGTGATAGACAATCTTCACAAACTAAAATTACCTTTTCTCTCATTATACCACCTGCTTTCATTATTTTATCAAAAAACAAGGTTTTTGTCAAATGAATAACTATATATTCTTATTTTTAACAACAAGTTGTAACTTATTTTTAATTCTTTGAATAGTATTATAAACCTGTTTATTTGAAATATTTAAATGATTTGAAGTTTCATCAATATTATGATTTTCTAAAAAATGATATTTAAATACTTCTTTTTCTAAAAAAGACAAAGTATCTAATTTTACATCTTGTAATTTCGGCAATACTTCTTCTTTTTTATTATCGACATCTATTTTTTCAACTTCTACTAAAACAATATGGTTTTGATATTTTTTATTTTTTTGATATAAAGTATTAAAACGATTTTGTAGTAACAATTCAAAATATCTTGTAAAAGTTTTATCGAATTCTTCTTTATAAGTTTCAATTGCCCTTAAAAGAACTATACGCCCTTCTTGCAAATAATCTTCCTTATGACTTTTAGGAAAATGATACTTTTGAATTTTGCTGAGAATTAAATTTTCATACTTTTTAAACATTAATTCTAAAGCTTCTTCATCATGATTTTTTATTAAATATAATAGTTCATTATCATTTTCCAAATAAGTACTTTTAACCATTAATCCCCCTATGTCTTATTGCTTCATATAATATTAAAGCAGTACTAACAGAAGCATTAAGAGAATTTACTTTTCCATACATAGGAATTTTTACAAGTAAGTCACAATTTTTTTGCACCAAAGGAGAAATACCTTTTCCTTCAGAGCCAACTACGATTGCTATTTTTCCTCTATAATCTGCTTCATTATAATACATTGTACCAGTAAGTTCTAAACCAATTACCCAATAACCTGAGTCTTTTAAATCTTGAATTGTTTGATTTAAATTGGTTACCATCGATACTTCTACGTGTTCTATTGCTCCAGTTGAAACTTTTGCAACTGTATCATTCAATCTAACACTTCTATTTTTAGGAATAATTACACCATCACAACCAGTTGCATCAACGCTTCTTAAGATGGCACCTAGATTGTGTGGATCTTCTAATCCATCTAAAATTAGAAGAATAGATTCTTCCTTGTGATTATTTTTTTCTATTAATTCGTGTAGTTCAAGATACTTATAATCTTCAGCAATTGCTACCATTCCACCTGACTTATCTCCATATGCCGAAATGAATTGTCTTTTAGGCATGAATTGAATATGAATGTGTTTAGATTTTGCTAAACTTTTAATTTCATTATCACTAACACTGTCAGCAAAAATAATACACTCAATTTTACGATTACCTTTTAACACTTCTCGGATAGCATTTTTTCCTAAAACATTAATAGTTTTACCCATTGATTTTTTCCTCCACAATACGTATAGAAATATCAATAATTTCTCCTAATCTTGTAAAGTTTTGTTCTAAATACAAATAACCTATAATAGCTTCAAAGCCACTAGATGTTCCATATTCAGCAAAATTAAGATTTTTTCTTCTATTATGAGGAGCTCCATTTCTTCCTCTTTTGAAAATTTCTAATTCTTCTTCTGTTAAGTATTGTTGAAGAGAATTAAAAATAATTTGATGAGCGTGAGCACTAACATACTTAACACTTGTATTTTGTAACTCTTTACTTTTAGTAATACCTTTTTTTAATAAATACTCTCGTATTTTTAATTCATAATAAGCATCACCTATATAAGATAAATCAGTGCCATTTAATAGTTTATAATCTTTGTTTAAATCAATCATTAAAGTATGATTCCTTGATTATTAATTTCTTGTCTTAATACATCAGCTTTTTCAAAATCTTTATTAGTTCTAGCAGTATACCATTCAGTAACTAATTTTTTTTGATCTTCTGTTAATAACTTGATCTCAGGTTTTAAGCCCAATACATAAAACATCATATCAATAGTTTTTAAGTAACTATTTAAAACATTATAATCCTTATCTTTTTGTCTTAATAATACATTAACATCTTTCATAACTTGATACAAAACAGTAATCGCATTAGGAGTATTAAAATCATTCGCAATTTCACTTAAGAAGGCTTCTTTGTAATCAAAAATTGGTTCACCTTCTTTTAATCCATTAGCTAATTCTAAAGTTCTAAATAAACTGATATATGTTTTTTCCATCTTTTCCCAATCTTTTTGTGCTGGAGTCATTAATTCATAAGTGAAATTTACATTTTGTCGATAATTATTTTGTACTAACATTAATCGACACGCATTATGGTTATATTCATCTAAAAATTTTTGAGCTCCTACAGTATTACCTAAAGATTTACTCATCTTTTGATTATTGAAATCTACACGCCCATTATGAATCCAATAATTAGCAATATAGTGATTATGTAAAGCATATACTTGTGCAATTTCATTTTCATGATGTGGAAATTTCAAATCATTACCGCCACCATGAATATCTATTGGTCCACCAAAAATCTTATCAATCATAACGCAACATTCAGTATGCCAACCAGGTCTTCCCATACCAAATTCTGTATCCCATTTAATTCCTTCATCATTAGTAAGTTTCCAAAGAACAAAATCACGAGGATCTTCTTTATCACTTTCAACATCAATTCTTGAACCAACTTCTAAATCATCAAGTTTTTGGTTACTTAAAATACCATACTTGTCTGAACTTCTAACTCTAAAATAAACATTATCACCGACTTGATATGCAAAACCTTTTTGAACCAATTCTTTGATAAAATCAGCAATATCACCAATCCATTCAGTAACACGTGGATAACAAAAAGCTGGTTCACAATTAAATTCATTACAAACTCTTAAATATCTTGTAATGTATTTTTCAGCTAATTCTTTTTCGGTTAAGCCTTCTTCTTTAGCTTTTTTGATGATTTTGTCATCAATATCAGTGAAATTAGAGACATATTTCACATTATAGCCTATTGTTTTAAAGAATCTACAAACAGTATCAAAAAATACAACTGGTCTTGCATTTCCAATATGAATATCATTATATACAGTAGGACCACAAACATAAATACTAAGTTCATTAGGTTTAATGGGTTTAAATGGTTCTATTGTATTTGTTAGTGAATTATAAATTTTAATTTCCATAAATTTAACCTCTTTTGATTAAAAGAAGGTCACAATATCAATTGTGACCTCACAAAACAACTTATTTTGTCGTAACAAATAAACTTCAATCTTACGTAAAAACGAATTAACGTTTTGAGAATTGAGGTGCACGACGAGCTTTTTTAAGACCATATTTCTTACGTTCAGTAGCACGAGGGTCACGAGTAAGTAATCCAGCTTTCTTTAAAGAACTACGGAAATCAGGGCTAACTAATAATAAAGCACGGCTAATACCTAAACGAATTGCACCAGCTTGTCCACTAATACCACCACCACATACGTTTACATAGATATCGTATTGAGTGCTAGTTTCAGTTAGTGTTAATGGTTGAAGTACGTCTAAACGAATTGCTGCAGATGGAATGTATTCAGCAAAATTTCTATCATTAATGATGAATTTTCCTGTTCCAGGAACCATTCTTACGCGAGCAACTGAACTTTTACGACGACCAGTAGCTTGATATTGAACTTTTTCCATATTTCATTCCTCCTATTTAACTCTTGGAAGGCTTTCAGGTTTTTGAGCAGCATGTGGATGATTTGGACCAACGTATACGAATAAACGACGATACATATCATCACCATTTTTGCCTTTTGGAAGCATTCCGCGGATAGCTTTTTCAACAATCTTTTGAGGTTGTTTGTCAAGCATTTCTGTAGCAGTACGAGTACTTAATCCACCAGCATATCCGCTGTGGTGATAGTACTTCTTTTGAGACCATTTATTACCTGTTAAAGCAACTTTTTCAGCATTAACAATAATAACATAATCTCCACCATCAATGTGTGGTGTAAAAGTAGGTTTGTGTTTACCTTTTAAAACAACAGCAACATCAGTAGCCATTCTACCAAGAACTAAATCTTGAGCATCTACGATGTACCATTTACGTTCAACTGATTCATTTGTTTGCATAAATGTAGTACGCATTTATTTTTCCTCCTAAATTTTAATTAAAATTTAACGATTGAATAAAGATTTTTCAGTCCTCTATCCAATCACTAGAGGGCTTATGTGGGTTGTTTTTCAAATGTATCGTACATATTATACATTAAAACCCTTTATTTGTCAAAAGATATTGCTTTTTATTTTCATTTTATTATATAAAAAGGACTCAACACGAGTCCTTCATTAGATAATTGATCTTTTATTATATTTTCCTATTAAGGTACTTAGATTAGAAATTGTAATAAATGCATCAGGATCTATCTTCTTAATTACCGTAATATAATCATTAACCTCATATCGAGATGCAAAAATTTGCAAAACCTTTTTTTCTTTCATAGTATAACCGCCAATTACTGAGTAAATAGTTACCCCATGATGAAGTTTTGTTAAAATTTGTTGTTTAACTTCTTCGTAATGTTCAGTTACTGCTTCAATTCTGATGTATTGATAAATACGATAGAAACGGTCAATTGTCATAATTGATGAAATTAATCTTACAAAAGTAAATAAAGCTGTACTAAAATCACAAACAAAGGCTGATAAAAATACAATTGTGCCATCAATAATAAATGATAATTTAGTTAAAGAGATGTTTTTTCTAACTAATAACGCATTAGCAATAACATCCATACCTCCACTTGAGCCACCACTTCTTAAACATAGTGCATTACCAATACCACAGACAAAACCTCCGATAAACGCCAATAATAATCTAAGGCCAGCGTTATTGTTAGCACAAACATATTTGCCATCAACAATTAACAATTGATCATATCGTTTTACAACTTCAAAGATAGGATTGAAACCCTTAACTTGACATAGCCAAGTTAAGAAATAAATCAATATCATTTGTAACACTACTGAAACTAAAGTCAAAAAAGCAAATTTTTTACTAATGCTTTTCCAACCAAGTAAAAATAGCGGGATATTTAAAAGAGGAATAAAAATACTTAATAATGGGCTTACTTTATCAAATAATAAGTAAGACAGCAACTGAGATATACCAGTAATTCCACCAGCAAAGAATTCACCACAGTTTAATAGCCATACAACACCCAAACAATAGATAAATGTACCTAATACTAATAAAGCAGTCATGCCACATGTTTTTTTATCGAAAAAGCGTTCTTTGATTTTTGGTTCAGATATTGAGTTTTCCATATTATCCTCTTATTTAACTTTATCTCCTGATTTACCATTTGGAACTTCAATCAGTTGAATATCTTCATTTTCTCCCGCACAAAGTAACATACCACTAGATAAATTACCTCTAATCTTTGCAGGATTTAAGTTAACAACAACTAAAACTTTCTTCCCAATTAAGTCTTCCGGTTTATATTTTGTTGCTATACCAGATACTATTTGTCTAACTTCAGTGCCAATTTTAACTGAAGAAAGTAATAATTTATCTGATTTTTCTACTTTTTTACAATCGATTATTTCCCCAATTCTTAGGTCAGTTTTTTCAAATTCTTCAAAAGAAATATTAGTTTTAAAATCCATTGGTTCCTCTTTAGGCGCCATCACTTCTTCTAATTCCTTTTGAACATCTAAACGTTTAAATAAAGGTTCTACTTTATTCGCAACAATATTATCATATTCATATCCATATGATAATTCTTCAATATTTGTAACTGCCTTAATTCCTAAATATTCAATAATTTTTGGAGTTGTTTCAATTAAAACAGGGTGTAATAATGATGCAGAAATTCTTAGTGCTTCAGCTAAATGATACATTACACTTTTCAATTCTTCTGTTTTACTTTCATCTTTTGCTAAAACCCATGGAGCAGTTTCATCAATATACTTGTTTGCTCTACTAATAATTTGCCATACTTTAGTCAAAGCAGTTTGCAAGTGGAATGCTTCATATTCAACTTTAGCATCTTTAACAGAGCTTTTGATCACATTTTCAAAATCTTCATCAAATTCAGTTCTAACTTGAGTTTTTTCGATCTTACCACCAAAATATTTATTAATCATTGAAATAGTTCTACTGACTAAGTTTCCTAAATCATTAGCAAGTTCTGAATTATATCGATCATAAAATCTTTCATAAGAAAATAAACCATCGTTACCGATAGGTAATTCTTTAGTTAGATAATATCTTAATGCGTCAATGCCATATCTAGATGTAATATCTTTAGGATAAACTACATTACCACGAGATTTAGACATTTTTCCATCTTTCATTAAAATCCAACCATGAACATATAATTTAAAGTTAATAGGTAAATTAGCTGCCATTAAGAAGATTGGCCAGTAAACGGCATGGAATCTTAAAATGTCTTTACCGACAATTTGATAAATATTATCATTATCTACCCAAAACTTTTGATACAAAGAATCATCTTGACCCTCAAAATTTAAAGCAGTAATATAATTAAATAAAGCATCTAACCAAACATAAATAACATGTTTAGGATTACTTTTAACAGGTACACCCCAAGTGAAAGATGTTCTACTAATACATAAGTCTTCTAGTCCTGATTCAATAAAAGAGATTACTTCATTTCTTCTAGTTTCAGGTTGAATGAAATCAGGATGTTCATTTATAAAATCCAATAATTGTTTTTCATATTTTTTAAGTCTAAAGAAATAACTTTGTTCAGATACCTTTCTAGTCGGTTTCCCGCAATCAGGGCAAGTTCCGCCTTCACCTAATTGTGTTTTTGTAAAGAAAGCCTCGCAAGCAACACAATAATCTCCTGTATATTCGCTAAGATAAATATCATCACTTGCTAAATATCTTTCAAATAATTCAGCAACTTTATCCATGTGTTGAATATCACTTGTTCTAATGAATCCATCATTAGTAACTCCTAAATGGCTCCATAAAGCGCGAGTATTATCAGCAACTTCATCTACTAATTGTTGAGGTGTTTTCCCTTGTTTTTCAGCTGCTTCTTGGATTTTTAGGCCATGTTCATCCATACCAGTTAGATAATAAGTTTCTCTACCCATCAATCGACTATATCTTGCAATTGCATCAGCAGCAATTGTTGTATAAGTATTTCCAATATGAACAAAACCACTGGCATAATAAATTGGCGTTGTAATATAAGTTCTTTTAGCCATATAATCCTCCTATTAAAAAAAACATTATAGTAAACTGATGTTTTCTTTAATGTCTTTTTTTATTTTAAGAAATTTTCAACAATTAAATCAAAAGCACATTTAGCAGCATTAGAAGCAAAAGATTCATAAGATTCAATTTGACTTACCATTCCTACCACATCAGAAATAGCTCTAATAATAATACATCTAATACCATACTTTTTACAAATATAAGCTACTGAATACGATTCCATATCAACTGCATCAATTTTTAAATCTTGATAATATGAACTAAAAATAATATCAAGTTTAGTTCTATTGCCTGCAAATGTATCAGAACTCATCATTGTCCCATATAAAACATTATAGCCTAAATTATTTTCAATTGTTTCATTAATTTCTAATATTCTATCTTCATTTTTAAATGTTCCATATACTGTTCCATCTAAACGCATATCAATATCATAACAACCAACTTTATTTACACAAATCACATCAAGTGGTTTTAAAGATGTTGCGTAGCCACCTGCAATACCACTATTAATAATTAAAGTTGGGTTATAGTGTTCAATCAATAATGTAGTAACTATCCCAGAAGTCATTTTACCAATGCCACATTTAACAATTACTATTTCATGATTATTTAATTTACCTTGAATAAAGTTGTAACCAAGAACTTCTTTAGTTTGGCTATCTACAATAGCTTCACTAAAATATTTAAGTTCTTTATCCATTGCACATATAATTGCAATCATTATTTAATTTCTTCAGAACTAATTTCTAAAATCTTAGCCCAGAATTCTTCCCCTTCTTCAGGTTTTACATAAACTTGTTCGCCAACACCATGATTAACAATAGCACTACCAAGTGGAGATTCATTTGAAATTAATTGTTGTAAAGGGTCAGCCTCTAATGTACCAACAATTTTAAAAATTTGAATTGGATCATCATCCTCATCTTCTAGTCCAATGAATTCTACTTTTACCCATTTTCCTAAATTATTAGCTTCTTCATCAATTAATTCATAATTTTTCAAAATGTTTTCGATAACTGATATTCTACCAGCAATCTTTGATTGTTCATCACGAGCAGCATCATAATCAGCATTTTCTGATAAGTCACCTTGAGCACGAGCTTCTTGTAATGCACGAATATTTTCAACTCTAGCAACTTCTGTAAGATGTTTTAATTCTTCTTGTAAGTTTGCTAAACCCTCTTGAGTTAATTTATACTTTTGATTCATAATAATACCTCACTTAATTTACAATGTATTTTATCAAATTTTATTAATTTTTGCAAGGAATACGAAATATAAGATTATTTATTCTTAATTAACCTAATCAAATCGCCATAAGTTACTTCAAATGGCATATTAATCCAAAACTTTTGAAGTGGATGTCTTGCCACCTCAAGTGATTGATTTGTTTCAAAATCAAGCATTTGTTCTACTTTAATGAATTGACTTTTTAAATTAGGGCCAAAAACCTCAATTTCATCATTAACCGTTAGATAGTTTCTTTGTTCGACTAATGCCATTTGTTTATCTTTGTTATATTCTAAAACAAAGGCTACATATTCTTGTGTGGGAATTTCTGTTCTATTATCATATAATTGTCCACAAACACCAGGGATACCATCATAAAAACCAACAGATGTTTCTCTATTTTCTGCTTTTTTAATTTCATCAATAATAAACGCAAAAAATTCGTCGGTAATTTTTCCTTTTTCATAATATTCATCTATTAACATACGATAACTTCTTACAACACAAGCAAGATAATAAGCCGATTTCATACGCCCTTCAATCTTTAAAGATGCCACATTCATATCGATCAATTGTGGAATATACCTTGCAGCCATCATATCTTTTGATCCAATATTATAGTTTTCTGGTAAAATTTCTCCATTTTTAACAAGCGAATAATTCCATCTACAAGAATGTGCGCAACCGCCTCGATTAGCATCTCTATTAGTCATATAGTTACTTAAAACACAATGCCCTGAATAACTCGAACACATTCCACCATGAATAAATACTTCTAATTCAACATCAGTATTTTGACTAATATATTTCATTTCATCAAGAGTTACTTCTCTTGCAAGGACAACTCTAGATACACCTTTGTTTTGATAATAATTAATTGTCTTAACATTAGTCGTAGACTTTTGAGTAGATAAATGAACCTCTAAATTAGGTACTAGTTCTTTTGCCTTCCTTATTATATATAAACTAGATACAATAATTGCATCTACTTTAATACGCTCTAAATCTTTTAAATAAGTTTCTAAATTATTTAAGTCACTATCATGAGGAATAATGTTCATAGTAACATATACTTTCTTATTTCTTGTATGCGCAAACTTAACTAATTCCTCAATTTCAGTTATTGAAAAATTAGATGCTCTTGCTCTTAAACTAAATTGTTTACCACCAACATAAACAGCATCTGCCCCATACATTAATGCTATTTTTGCTTTTCCTAGATTGCCAGCAGGTGCTAATAATTCAACTTTACCCACGAGCTTTCACCTCTTTTTTCAAGATACTATTTTCCAATAATAGTCCCTTATGTAACTTAAGTGGAAGTTTTTCTAAATCTTCCAATACTATAAAATCTTTAGTTTTTAGAGCTTTAGAATAAATTGAAACTATTCTAAATACATCTTCTACTTTCAAATCGAATGTTTTTAATATAATATTTTTATTTAAAAATTCCAATTCTTTACCCAAATAATAATAATCATTTAAATAAATTTTAGTACCATTGTTTTCAACAATTGGATATTTTTCACTTCTAAATTCTTCAATTACTTGATAATTGGCCAATTCATATTCTGTATTTCTATATTTCATATAATTAGAAATTAAAGGTCTTCTTGAATGAAATATTTCAAAAGTGCCAAAACCAATTAAAAAGGCCTTATCTAGTTCACCAAAACTAACTAGTTCTTCAAACGATAAAGTAGGCGATAATAAAGTGTATGCATTTTCCTTTTCTACAATTGAAAAATCCTGTTTGTTTGTAATATAAGTAACAGAATAGTAAAACCTTTTTTCAAGATCTATTAAATCAATAAGTGCTAAATCATTATACAAAATATAATCAGCATCTTTTAGATGGGTCAAAATATTCTTTACTTGTTCTAAATCTTGATCATGAAAAATTTGTGTTGCATCGATAAACGCAAGTTTACCCCTTTCATGAATCTTATTAATAATTTCAATCGTTTGTTCTAGTTTATATTGTTTAAAACATTCACTACTTATGAATTCAACGCCAATTAAAAAGCCATCAGCTAATGTATCTAAGACTTTTAAATCATTTAATTCCACTACTAACATTTTCTTTTACTAATGGCTAAGCCATCTCCTCCTTCAAAGAATATGGTTTCAAATTCCTCATTTTGTTTTAGCCACTCTACGAATAAATTGATTTTTTTAATTAATCCTCTTAGGTTTTTAGAAATATTTTCATCACTTTCTTTCACACCGTGAAATAAAATATTATCAACTATAATAATACCATCTTGTTTTAATAATGGTGAATAAAGCTCAAAAAAACGTCGAGATTGAGCTTTTGCAGCATCAATAAATAACAAGTCATAATCATGAGAAAAATTTGAAATATCCACCTCTAAGGCATCACCAAAATGGACATGAATAACTTCACTCATTTGACAGTTATTAATATTTTGAATTGCTTGATTATACATATCCTGATTTCTTTCAAAAGTATCAATTCTTTTAACACAATTATTAGTGCTAAAACAAAGAGATGAATATCCAACAGCAGTGCCAATTTCTAAAATTTTTTCAACTTGACGTTTAGAAATAATTGAATTAATCACCTCTAAAGAAGCATCTTGAATAATTGGCACTTTATTGATAAGGGCTAATTCTTTAATTTTTTGTATATTTGAATTCATAATAATCACCTTAACTTATTATACACTAATAGGCACTTTTTTTCAAACAAAAACAAAGAAAGAATAATGGAACATTATTCTTTCTAGTTAGGGAGATATGTAATTGATAGTACTAAACTATCTAAATACCAATTTTAATTAAAAATCAATGTCAGTATTTTTTAATAGTTTAACGATTTCTTTATATTTGCCTAATTCATAAGCTATTTTCAGCAATTCCTTGATTTCTTCTTTTAATAAAAACTTATTGTGTAATTGAACTTTTTTGGTAAATACAACATTCTTTAAATAATTGTATAACTGCATGTAACTATATTTTTCTAACTTAATTCTGACATATTCAATATATTCATAAGAAACACCAAACTTATTTATATTATTATTTCTCAAATACATCAAAAAATCATAAGATATATCCATTTCGTCGATGTTATTGACTATTATTGCTTTCAAAAGTAGAAAATCTTGATCATGTTCAATATCTTTACAATATTCATAAGCTTCAAGATATTGTTTATTGTAAATTAAACTTAAAGTATAATAATAATCATATAAGTCCATGTATTCATTATTAATTACTAATTTTAAAATTTCAAATTCAGCTAATTTGTGCTTAGAAGGTTTTAATACTAATTCTTGAAGTTGATGTTTAATATCCACGCGCTTTAATATATTTAAATAAATATTATCTTTATTTCTTTTTAAAATGTTATAGAAACCACTTACTTCACCAATTTCAAAACAAAAATCCAAAGCTAAATCATCAACAGCAACTTTTAAAATATCATTAATTAAGTTTCTTTGATATAAACATCTTAAATTCTCTAATGTTTTATTGAAATTATTTGTTTTAAAATGATAAATTGCTTCTAAATACAAAAGGATTTCATATTCTTCTGATAATAAGGTGTTTTGAATACTAATTAGTTTATCTAAACCATTTTTACATTCTTGATAATTTTCAAAAATCAAGTTATAAAATACTACTAATAGTTCAATTTCTGTTTCACAATATGTTTTATTTACTACTAAATCATTACTACTTTTTTTAATAAATTCTTTATCATTTTCTAAATAGGCTTGTATCATATGAGAATAAATAGGAACTTTGCGGTTCTCTATCACATCTTCATAATGTAAATCCAACTTTTCAAATAATAAATTAAAATAAGTTTCGTCAACTTCGACTTGACAATTTTCAATTTTACTTAAATAGCTAGTGCTACATATTCCTTCACTAACATGTTCTAAAGTAAGGCCTAACTCTTGTCTTCTTCTTTTTAAAAATTTAGCCATTTTTTTGTTTTCATTATAATTTAATTCAGTTTGTTCGTTTAATGTGTTATTTATTAATTTCATACTCTAATTTCCCCTACTATTAAATTTTATCATATATTAGTTTGAAAGTAAAGTTCGAAAAAAACTAAAGAAAATATAAAAAACCCACTATTCTTTCTTATAATAGTGGGGTTTTTTCGAAAATTTATTCATAAATGGTAGAATATTTCTTTAATTCCTTTTGAACTTTCTTAGGATCCTTAACAAACATGCCTAAAGTACTATAAAATTGTTTATTGTGGTTAGGATGAATAAAATGTGTCAATTCATGAAAAATAACTAATTCTATCAAATTAATTGGTAAATGAATTAACGATTTATTCAAAATAATTAAATTATCTCTAACGTAACAACATCCCCATCTAGATTTATACTTTTTAAATTCTAATTTTGGAAAATGTTTAAGCAAGTGTTTCATTTGTTCAAAACATTTATTTAAAAGCATATTAAAAATTTCTTCTCTTTGGTCTTTTATGAATTTTTCAACAATTTTTTTATTATGGGCATAAGTATTATTTTTCGTATAAACAACCAAATAATTGCCTTCAATCATCACTTGATCTTTTTTCATTTCAACCACATGCATGATATATTCTTTACCTAAAAATAAATATCGTTCGTTATTCTTATAATCTCTTTGTGGTTTATAATATTTTAAGTATTGTTCTTCAATCCATTTAATATGTTCTTCTACAAATTTTACTACACTTTCAACTGTTGCATATTTATAACATCTAATATAAACAACAGCATCACTTTTTACAACTACAGCAATTCGTTTTGTCTGTATTCTCCTAATTTTATACGGAATTCCCCTCAAATCCAGTACATTTATCTTCATAGATATGGCTCATACTTTTCATATATTAATTTAGTCATATCTTGAATAGTAATATCAGTACTATCAATTACCCAATCTACAATAGCTTCTAAATCGCTATTAAAAATTTCGTCATCAGAATGAATTCTTTTATTAATTGATTCTAATGAGTCTTTTCTTTCAATCATTCTTTTCATTCGATATTCTATTGGTGTTCTAAGATAACAAATTTTAATTTTATCAGGAACTTTTTCTAAATAAGTTTTAACACCATTAGGTTCTAGAATTACAACCTTATCATTTGCTAAATCCTCATATGAAGTCCCATAATAGTTATCATTATATTCCACATATTCTAAAAAGAAGTTTTCTTTAATTTTTTTAATAAATTCATCCTTAGAAATAAAATGGTAGTCTTTACCATTCACTTCATTAACTCTCATACTTCTAGTAGTATAGGTAACAAGTTTTTTCATTTTGTAATCTTGAATCAATACTTTTACTACTTCAGTTTTACCAGAAGCACTAGGCCCTACTAATACCAGCACGTTATCACCAGCTTTCTTGTTATATTATAACACATTATTTTTTTGTGTGTTGTATTTTAATTAATAAAAACCTTAATAGCCAAAGCTATTAAGGTCTTATTTTATTATTGCATGTTCAATTACTTCCTCAATTGTTTTAACTGGAATTATCTTTAAAGCTGACTTAACAGAATCAGGAATATCATCAATATCTTTAGTATTTTCAAAAGGAATTAATATTGTATTTAAACCACTTCGATGAGCAGCAATAGATTTTTCCTTTAAACCACCAATTGGTAATACTCTTCCTCTTAAAGTTATTTCACCAGTCATACCTAAATCATGATGAACTTTATGGTTACTTAATGCAGAGACAATTGCTGTAGTAATTGTTACACCAGCTGATGGGCCATCTTTTGGAATAGCACCTTCAGGAACATGGATATGAATATCATTACCGTTAAAAATTTCAGGATCGATATCAAATTTTATTGCATTACTCTTAACATAACTTAAGGCGGCTTGAGCTGATTCTTTCATAACTTCGCCAAGTTTGCCAGTTAATACTAAGTGTCCACCACCTTTATAGTATGTAACTTCAACATCTAAAGTATCGCCACCATATTCTGTATATGCAAGACCAGTTACAACACCAATTTTGTCTTCATCATCAATTTTATTATTAACATATTTTACTTTACCAAGTAATTCATTAACTGTATCAGTATCCACTGTGATTTTATCAATTTTTTCCATCAAAATCTTTTTAATTACTTTTCTAGTTATTGAACCAATTAATCTTTCAAGCTCTCTTACACCAGTTTCTCTTGTATAATTTTGAATAATAGTATAAATTGCTTGATCACTTATTTGTAATCTGTCATTATCGATACCATGTAGTTTTAATTGTTTAGGAATCAAATGTCTCTTAGCAATTTCAAATTTTTCGTATTCAGTATAGCTAGAAACTTCTACTATTTCCATTCGATCTCTTAAAGGAGCAGGAATATATCCAATATAATTTGCAGTACAAATAAACATTACTTTTGATAAATCAAAAGGTACTTCTAAATAGTGATCACTAAAATAGCGATTTTGTTCAGGATCCAATACTTCTAATAAAGCACTTGTAGGATCTCCTTTATAATCACTACTCATTTTATCAATTTCATCTAATAAGAAAACAGGATTCTTACTTTTGGCTTTTTGTAAACTTTGTAAAATTCTTCCTGGAAGTGCGCCAATATAAGTTCTTCTATGACCACGAATTTCTGCTTCATCTCTAACACCACCAAGTGATTCTTTCACAAAAGATTTATTAAGAGCTTTTGCAATAGAACGTGCAAGAGAAGTTTTACCAACGCCTGGCGGACCAACTAAACATAAGATAGATTGTGGATTCTTTTTATTTAAAATTTTAACTGCCAAGTATTCTAAAATACGTTCTTTTACTTTATCAAGTCCATAATGATCTTTATCTAATTCATTTTTTGCATTAATAATGTCATCAGTATCTTGTGTTTCTTGATTCCAAGGTAAACTAACAATAAAATCTAAATAAGTTCTAATAATACCAGATTCAGCGGAATTAAAGCTACTACTACGATAACGATTTAATTCCTTCATAGCAACTTCTTCAACTTCTTTTGGCATACCAGATTCAAGAATCTTTTTTCTTAAGTTTTCAATGTCTTCTTCCTTTTTGGCAGATTCGCCAAGTTCTGCTTGAATGGCCTTTATTTTTTCTCTTAAATAATATTCTTTTTGGCTTTCATTGATACTTTGTTTAACATCATTATCAATTTTTGCTTCAATTTCATTATAAAACTTTTGTAAGTTAAGTTCTTCTAAAATTAATTTAAGTCTTCCACTAAGTGTTAATTCATTTAAACATTTGACTTTTTTAACATAAGGTATTTTCAAAATACTAGATAGTAAATCACATAATCTTTCGGGGTCAGTCTCTTGTGTAACTCTATTAATTAATTCTTTATTATCAACAGGAATTCGATTAACATCAAGTGTCAATTCTTTTTTTATTAAATTGAAAGTAGGTTCAATTAATTCTTCTTCCCCTTTTGAAGATACATTAGTTTCAACTTCTATTAAAAGTCCAGGCTTTTCTGCAATAACTTCTTTAACTAGCACACGTTCATCAAAACGAATTTTGATTCTTCTAGTATTACCTGGCATCGACATATTTAGTAGAACTTTAGCCATAACACCTACAGGGTGATAATTTTCTAATACATCTTGTGTTTTAGCTTCTTTATTTGCTACTAAAACAACAATAGTATTTTGATATTGTTCTGCTAGTTTTAAACCCTCTATAGCATCATTAGATACTAAATCCATACGTGTTTCAGAATTAGGAAATGGAACAAATTCTTCGATTGCAATAGCAGGCAATCTCATAATATTTAAATTAGTATTTTCCATTATTTTTCCCTCCTATACTTGTATTTTTTGATATTTTTTATGATCCTTTATTGTATCGTTCGTTATTATATATTCATATGCTTGTTCTTCTTTAACAGATTCAAACATAATGTCCATCATAATATCTTCTAAGATTCTTTTTAAACTTCTGGCACCACCTTGTGTAGTGTATGCCATATCCGCAATACTCTTAATAACAGAATCTTCAATTCTTAAAGTTACGTTATCAACTTGTAGTAAGCTTTTATATTGTTCTATCAAGCCATTATAAGGAGAAGTCAATATTCTAATTAACTCATCAATAGTTAAGCTATCCATTTTAACGACAATTGGTAATCTACCCAGCAATTCTGGAATAATGCCATATTTAATAACCGCATCATATAGATTATTCTTTTTATTGGGGGATGTTTTTAATAATCCGATATTATCAGTTTTATCACATGAAGATAAACCATCAAACGCACCTGCTAAGATAAATAAAACATTAGATGTGTCAAACTTAATATACTCTTGATAGGGATGTTTTCTTCCTCCATGAGGGGGAATATTAATGATATTGCCTTCTATTATCTTTAATAATGAATTTTGGACACCCTCACCAGAGACGTCTTTAGTTATAGAAACATTTTCACCTTTTCTTGCTAATTTATCTATTTCATCAATAAATACAATACCCTTTTGAGCTTTATTAATTTCAAAATTAGCATTTTGTAAAAGTCTTAAAAGAATGTTTTCAACATCTTCACCAACATAACCCGCTTCTGTATATACAGTTGCATCACATATCGCAAATGGAACATCTAATATTTTAGCCAAACTTTTTGCAAGTAAAGTTTTACCACAACCAGTAGGACCAATTAATAAAACATTAGCCTTTTCTACATCAAGATTGTATTTTATTCTCTTATAGTGGTTGCTAACAGCTACCGATAACATTTTTTTTGCTTTCGTTTGTCCCACAACATATTTGTTAAGTTCATCAAAAATAAACTTAGGGTTAATATCAAAACTTTCATATTCTTCATCATTCCCAAAGTTTATAATATCATGATATAATTCGATACAATTTTCACATATTATAGAGTCATCAAGACCTAATAAAACATTAGGTCTTGGGTAATCACTTCCACAAAAGGAACATATTAATTTGTTAGTATTATTTTCCATATTTTCACCACCATAATTATTATGGTAAAAATATGCATTTTTATTCAATTCTTATTCTTTTTCAGCTGTTTTTGTAGTTTTTGGTTTAGGACCATTATTCTTCTTTAAGAATTCAATAGCTGCATCTTTTTGAATTTGGTAAGCAATTGTATCAGTAGGAACTACTTTCTTAGCTTGTTCAACACTTACTTTATTAGCGTTAGCAATTTCTTCATATTCTTTTTCAATAGCTTTTTCACTAGCTTCAAATTTTTCAGCTTTAATAACAGCTTCAATAATTAAATCAAGTTTAATTTGATTTTCTGCTTGTGTATGAATTCTTTCTTTGAATGACTTTTCATCTAAGCCTTGGAATTGTAAGAACATTTCAAATGGAATATTATATTGTTTAGCTTGGTTTTGATATTTTTCTTCTAATTCTTTAGCATAATTTTCAACCATTACTTTTGGTAATTCAACATCATTCGCTTTAATTAATTGAGTGAATAATTTATTTAAATAATCTTCTTCATAAGCTCTAGCTTTAGAATCTTTTAATCCTTTTTCAGTATGAGCACGATATTCTTCTACAGTTGAAACACCTACAACTTCTAATTCTTTAACAAACTCATCATTTAATTCAGGATATACTTTAGTTTTTACTTCATGAACAGTAACTTTGAAAGTAGCTGCTTTACCAGCAAGTTCTGGAGTATAATTTTCAGGGAATGTTACATGAACTTCTGTTTCTTGTTCAGCAACACAACCAACTAATTGATCTTCAAAACCAGGAATGAAAGAATGGCTTCCTAATTCTAAATCATAATTTTCACCTTTACCACCTTCGAAAGCTACACCATCAACAAAGCCTTCAAAATCAATAACTACAGTGTCGCCAAGTTCAGCAGCACCTTCTTTTAATTCATTTTCAGCTTTAGTTTTTAAAGTATTTTTAATAGCTTCTTCAACTTCTTTCTTAGTAACGCGTTTAGATAAAGCAGTAAAAGTTAAACCAGTATATTTCTTAAGTTCAACAGTTGGAACTACTTCAACAGTTGCAGTATAAGTGAAACCTTTATCATGAGCAACTTCTGCAAAATCTAAATCAATTTTTGGATAGTCAACAACATTTACATTGTGTTCAACTACAGCTTCACGATAAGTTTCATTAATTGCATGATTAACAGCTTCTTCATAAATTGGTTCATAACCAAAACGAGAAATAAATACTTTAAATGGGATCTTTCCTGGACGGAATCCATCTACTTTAACATTTTTCGCAACTTCAGGATAAGCAGCTTCGATAGCTTTAGCAAATTGTTCTTGAGTTACTTCAATAGTTAATTTTACTTGAATGTTTGATAATTGTTCTAATTTACTCATTAATATAATCTCCTCTTAATTTTTATCTTTAATATTATACCTTATTTTAGTAATAAATGCAAATTAAACACTTGATTTCTTAATTATTCGAAAACCATTCAATTGTTTTTTTGATTAACTCTTCAAAATTCGTCTCAACATAATCAAAATCATGAATAGCTTTACTACAATCAAATGTAATATCTTTATTGATAGTATCTATCGTCATTTTAGTAAAAATTGGTTTTTGTTTGGTTACTTTATAATATATTGGCATAAACAATAAGCCAATTTTCACAATCCATAAAGGAAAATAAATAATTCTTGCTTTTCTATTTAAACATTTAAAAATAGTTTTAAAAAGAGTATTAACATCTACATCAATACCAGTTAATAAGTAGACCTCGTCAACTTCATTAATAGATATTTTATAAATAGCATCAGCAATGTTATCTACATCAACAAAATTATAATGTCCTTTAGTAGACATAGCAATTTTTCTATTTAATTGTTTTTTAATAACACTTCCTTGAGAAGAAACTTTAAAATCATTGATTCCTAAAACACATGATGGACATACAATACAGCCTTTTAATAACCCTTGTCTAAGTGTTTTTAATACATAATCACTACCCATTGCTTTACTAATAGCATAATAATTATTTAAACCTTCTAAATCAAAACTCGTTGGATCTTTTATTAAACCTTGATCTTTATTAATGGCATCGGTACTACTAATATAGATAAATTTTCTTACCTTCTTTTTTATACATGCCTGAACAATACTAATAGTCATTTCAAAATTAACCTTCATTAATTCATCAACATATTTATTAGTTATATCAATCATCCCTAAAGAATGAACAACAATGCTATCTTCCTCAATAGCATTTTCTAAAAATTCTCTATCAGATAAATCTCCAACAACAACTTCACAAGCTAAACCGGCTAGTGATATATCATTTTCTCTTCTAACTAATACTTTGACTAATTGATTTTTATTTAATAAATATCTTACTAAGTTATTTCCTATATGTCCTGTTGCACCTGTTACAATATATTTCATAATTCCTCACTATTTTTTTACAAATTATTACAAATATTTTCCGTTTTATAGTATAATTACTTTAGAGGTGATTTTATGAATCTATTTCCTGAAAGATTAAAATCTTTAATCAATGAAAAAGGACTAAAATATCGTGATGTTGAAAAAGCAACTGGTATTAAATATTATACTATTAACGCATACGCAAATGGTAAAGTCCAACCAGATATGGATTCACTAGTTGCTCTTTGTATCTTTTTCAATGTCTCATCCGATTATTTAGTAGGCATATCAGATAAACCATACCCTGATAAAGTTTATAAATTCATTGATGAAATTGAATCAAACATTAATCACCAAGTAGAATCTTTTAAAAATTCTATTACTAAAACTCTAAGAAATACTAAATATCCTAAATAATTATAACATATTTATTAAAAAAAAGAAAAATAACCGTTAAAAACGGTTATTTTTTATTATTAGGATTACCAAGGCCAACAGCATCATCAACAGGAACACTAAAGGCAATACCTTGTCCAGGAGATGATAAACCAACTTTTTCGTATATAGCTTTTAAAACATCATTTTTAATCGCTTTATCAACAATGATCATAACAATTTCTTTTTCAGAACTGATAGAAATGCCAAAGAATTTTTCAGCTTCATGACTTGCAGTACCACGAGCATTGATGATAGTTCCACCAGTTGCACCAATCGCTTTAACAGCGTCCATTACTTCTTCTGTATAGCCAGTATTTACAATAGCAAAAATCATTTCATAACTTTTACTCATTATCTTCACCTCGATTTGATCTGTTATTTATCATAAATTGATAAAGGGAAATGCCAATGACCGATGAAATCGGCACTACCGTTGCAACACCTTTACCATTTTTAATTTTAGAAAACTTTTCTTCTAGTGTATGTAAAACATCCTGAACTAGTTCATTTCTAACTACGCTAAATATAATGCCTTTTTCATTATTAATCCCTAGTACTTCCAACATATGAGTAGGAGCAGTACCAGTTCCATATAATACCATTTGTAGATTTACATCAAATTGTGAAATTACATCAGTATAAAATTCTGTTTTATTACGATCCACAATTGTAATCAATAACTTTGCTTTTTTAATTGAATTATTTTTCTTTGTTGCCATAACATCACCTATATAAAGTCAATGATTTGTTCATCATCTTCACTTAATATTCTCTTCATCGCAATTGATTCTTTAACTTTGTTTTCAACAATTGCTTTGAAACCTAATAATTGAATTGTAATTAATGGCGTCATAGCAATTAAAGCAACAATACCAAAAGCATGACTTAATACCAAATCTGGACTTACCGCATAACATGCACCAACCGCGAAAGGTAATATAAATGTTGATGACATAGGTCCTGATGCTACACCCCCAGAGTCAAATGCGATAGCTGTATAAATTCTAGGTACAAATAAAGATAAAGCTAACGAAATAAAATAACCAGGAATTATGATATACATTAAATTAAGACTTGGAATGCAAATTCTAATCATAGATAAAGCAATGGAAATTCCAACACCGATACTTAAACCAATAGTCATCGATTTTTTAGTTATATAACCACCGGTAATCTCTTCTACTTGCTTCTTTAAGACATGAACAGCCGGTTCAGCTAAAACAACAAGCATTCCAATAACAAAACCAATTGGAACTAAATACCATTTATTCAATGAACATATTTCTTTACCTATTTTAAATCCTAGTGGCATGTAACCAACATTAACAGCTGTTAAAAATATAACTAAGCCAATGTATGTATATAGTAAACCAATAAAGATTTTGCTTAAACGATTCTTTGGTAGTTTTAACATAACAACTTGGCACACCAAGAAGAATGCAACAATCAAGCCAAGAGAAATTAATACTTCTTTTCCGTGTGATAGAAGTGCATGCCATATATTTACAACTTGATAATCGCTTTCTTTAGGGACGTAAGTTAAATCGCCATTTGAAAATAACGATAATAATAAAACTACTAAAATAGGACCCACTGAACATAATGCTACAATCCCGAAACTATCTTCGTTAGCATTTTTGCCACTTAAGATATTTGCTATCCCAACGCATAGTGCCATCAAAAAAGGTACTGTAATAGGACCTGTTGTAACTCCTCCTGAGTCAAAACCTAAAGGTAGCAAGATTTCTTTTCCTCTTATAACGCAAAGTAAAGCTACTGAAAAAACCAACATATAAAATAATACTAAAATATATGATAGTGATTTTTTAAATACAATTCTCAAAATACCTATTGCTAAGAATAGACCAACGCCTAAAGCAACAAATATTTTTAAAATTAGGCTTCCTCCTACTACATCTCCTACTTGATCGGCCAAAACGCCTAAATCAGGTTCAGCAATTGTAATTAGAAACCCTAAGCCAAATGAAATAAATACAAGTAGCCCTAGTTTTTTCTTTTTAGCAAGTCCACTACCTACTGCAGTTGCCATTGGTCCCATCGCTAAATCAGCGCCTAAAGTAAACAGGGCAATACCTATAATTAAGAATATTGTACATACTAAGAAAGTTATAATTTCATTAGTTGAAATATTAACGATAGATGTAATTGTTAATAGTATAACTATCAATACAATTGGCAAAACTGACAAAGCAGCTTCTTTAATTTTTTCTAACAAAAAACGCATATAACCTCCTTTATAAATTCAATATTTTTACAGTATACTTATTTTACCATAAATCGTCTTTTTTTACAAGGCAAGTATTAAATTTTATTCTATACTAAACTCCTTTATCCAATCAGCTGAAATATCAATAATATTATCAAATGAGATTAAAGTATCTACTAAAGTTATTGTTTTAAAGATAGTATCAATATTTGTAATCATTCCTTCAAATGTAACATATCCATCTTGTTCATAATACTTAATTTTTACAATTTTTCCTTTTTTTAATTGAACAAACTTATAGGATAAAATCTCTAATTCATCTGAAGATAAATCTTTTTTTTCCATTATAATTTTTTCTTTATTCTTAACCAAATTATAAAATCCTCGCAAAGCGTTAAATGGTAAAAATTGTTTTGCTCTCTCAACATTACTCATCTTCTCCGCCATTATGCCCTCCTACTAATTTATTTCGTTTAATTGTAGTTGCTTTTTCCTGTAAATCCATCCCTTTTATTATGCTATTTTTTCCGTATTTTTTCTTAATATTAATAATAGCATTTTGGACGGATTTTTCTTTTTCTTCCTTTTCAAAGTCAGTGAATAAATCAAAATCTTGAAATATTTCATCTTTTACATTATTAAAACCTAATCCAATACGTCTAATCTTATACTCTTTATTAGTGGTTCTAATAAACAGATCACAAAAATATTTCATTAACTTTTCTCTAGATTGCGTAAAACCATCAAGGGTTAAACTGCCTCCAGTGGGTTTAATTACATCTTTAGAATAACCAATATATAGTGATATATTATTAGTAACTAATTTTTTATCAATTAATTCTAAGACATTTATATCAACCATTTCCTTCAAAACTATAAACGCATCATCATAACCATAATCCTCGAATAAAATCTGAGAATTAGAGACCGACTGACTTTTAGAATGATACTTGTGAATGTCCTCAATTGTGCAAGGTTCTACTCCCCAAGCATGATCAATTAATAACTCGGCATTTATACCAAATTCTTTATATAGAACTTTTGGATCAATCCTTGTAACACCATATAAATCGATTATACCATATCTTAAAAGTCTTTTTGCAATACCTCTGCCTATATTCCAAATATCAGTAATAGGCTGATGATGCCAAATATGTTCTTTAAAAATGTTTTCATCTAAAAAGCCCATGAAATCTGGAGACTTTTTGGCGGTAATATCTAAGGCAACTTTTGCTAGAAATAAATTAGTCCCAATACCTACAGTTGCTGTTAATCCTGTTTCTTGATAAACAGCATCTAACAACATCCTAGCAATTTCTTTAGGTGATTTATTATATAATTTAATATATTTAGTCACATCTAAAAAACATTCATCAATAGAATAAACATGGATATCATCTTGAGAAATGTATTTTAAATAAACACTATAAATTTGGGCGGATACTTCCATATATTTTTTCATTCTAGGTAAAGCAGTGATATATTTAATGTGTTTGGGAATTTCGAAGATACGACATCTATTCTTAATTCCTAGTTTTTTCATCGAAGGGGTAATTGCAAGACAAATGGCGCCATTGCCTCTTGATGGGTCTGCTACTACTAAATTTGTAGTCAACGGATCTAGACCCCTTTCGACACACTCTACTGATGCATAAAAACTTTTTAAATCAATACATAAGTAATATTTTTCCATGTCTCCTCCTTCTTGGTAAAAATAAGGGCCTGATAACAGGTCCTATTTTTTTATTTATTTTTATGAATATGTTGAATAGAATTACTAGCAGAAACTTTTAAAAATTCTTCGTATTTAGCCAAATCATCTTTACTGATACTTTCAGTTAAAATATCAATCCATTCTTTTTCAACTACTAATAGTTTATTATAAACAGTTTGTAATTTTTCAGTAGGATATAATTCACAAATTCTACGATCATCATCGTTTATCTTTTTGATTATAAAATTATTTTCTTCTAAAAAATCGATAATTCTAGTCGTATTAGAAGGATGAATGTGTACCATATTTTTAATTTTATCTCTTGTAATACCAGGGTTTTTGACAATCATTTTAATAAATACTCGATGACATGAACATAAGCCGAATTCGCTTAAAGCTTGATCTAAATAAACATTTGTATGTTTTGAAATAATATTGATATATCTAAATAATTCTTCCATAAAACACCTATGACTCGATTAATTCTTGATTTAGAAACTTAATATTGGAATCTCTAAATTGCAAACTATATAATTTTGCATAAATTCCATCTAAGTCAACCAATTCTTCATGTGTACCTTGTTCTTTAATGATACCACCAGCGATAACAATTATTTCATCAGCTGTTTTAATTGTTGATAATCTATGAGCCACTACTAAAGTAGTTCTTCCTTTACAAAGTTCATCTAATGCACTTTGTATAAGAATTTCAGTAGTGTTATCTAACGCGCTTGTTGCTTCATCTAAAATTAATATAGAAGGGTTTTTTAAAAAAACTCTTGCTATTGATAATCTTTGTTTTTGACCACCACTTAATTTAACACCACGTTCACCTATTTGAGTATCATAACCTTCCGGTAAAGACATTATATATTCATGAATATTTGCTTTTCTTGCTGATTCATAAACCTCATCCATAGTAGCATCAAGTCGTCCATATAAAATATTTTCTCTGATGCTTCCATTAAATAAGAAAACATCTTGTTGAACAATACCAATATTCTTTCTTAAAGATTCTAAAGTTACATCATTAATATTTTGTCCATCAATTAAGATTTCACCTTCATTAATTTTATAAAAATTAGGAATTAAGTGACAAATAGTCGTCTTACCACCACCACTAGGGCCCACTAGAGCTAACTTTTTACCAGGTTTAATCGATAGATTAATGTTATGTAAGATATCTTTTGATGAATCATATTGGAAGTTGACATTTTTAAATTCAATTGCTCCTTCAGTAATCACAAGTGGCACAGCATCTGGTTTTTCATACTCTTCTTCTTCATTCATAATTTCTAAAAATCTTCTAAAACCAGTAATACCTTCTTGAAGTTGTTCAACAAATGCAATTAAAGTAGAAACCGGATTAATAAATAAACCTATACTGATTACGAATGCAGTATAGTCTGGAAGAGCCAAATTCCAATATCTAATAGCAAATCCTCCGGCAACTAAAATAAAGACATTAAATATATCCGTTACGAATGCTGTTGAAGAACCAAATTGTCCCATCGCTTTATAAGATTTTCTTCTGGCTTCAACATACATTTGATTACCTTTGTCAAATTTTTCTAACTCTTTAGCATCATTTGTGAAAGCTTTTGTTACTCTAATACCGGAAATACTACTTTCTAATGCTGCATTAACAACTGCAACACTTTTTCTACTTTCCGTGAAAGCATGATTCATCTTTTTTCTTAAAAAATAAGATATTAAACAAAGGATTGGAACACAAATAAAAACAATTAGCGTTAGAAGCACATTAATTGTACATAGATAAATAAACGATCCAATAACCATTATACCACAGATGAAAATATTTTCTGGCCCATGGTGAGCAAGCTCACTAACATCCATTAAGTCATTAGTCATTCTAGTCATAATCTTACCAGTTTCATGATTATCATAAAATGAATATGGTAATTTTTGTAGTTTTTTAAATAAATCTATTCTCATTTGTGCTTGCATTTTTACTCCAATTACATGTCCATAGTATTGGATAAAAAACTTTAAAGCCAATCTTAATGTATAAAGGCCTAATAAGACGAAACCGAAAATAACTAATTTATCTAACTTTTCATCAAAAATCCATTCGTTTAACATTTTTCTAGTAATAATTGGATAACATAGACCAATTATTGATACCAACAGTGATGCTAACATATCAAATGTAAATAATACTTTATGAGGTTTATAATAACTAACAAATTTTTTAAACATGATCTTCCTCTTTCTTTTTTCTTATTAATTATATCACAATTTGATTGCGCGTGCAATCTTTATACAAAATTAAAAAACAAGAACTCTATAAGTTCTTGTTTATAATTTGTTAGGATCAAATACTACCCCACAATCATTTTGGTCATACATTTTTCCCTTAGTATAACAATAAATCACGTCTACCCCATAACCTTCAAAATTGACTGGAACTGACTCTTCAAGTTTAATATCTTCTGCAATCTTTAAGAAATCTATCATTTTGCTTCTAGGGAAAAGTCTTGGACCATGTCCTACTAAAAAGTAATCGAAATCTAGTTCTAATGCCTTTTTTAAAGAATCAATATAAACACTAACTGGCATCGATTCTTTTAAAAACAACCAAACAAAAGGACATGTCGCATCACCTACTAATAAATACTTATCCTGACGATTAAATAAAGCAATTGAGCCTTTAGTGTGCCCTTGAAAAGGGATTACTTCTAGTATAATGCCACCTAGATCAAAAGTGTCACCTATTTTTAGTTCTACCAAGTTACCTTCATTTTGTTTTAAATAAGCTTCTTCATCAAATCCATTTGGTAATTTATTAATATTTTTAACATTCGCTAAATTTCTTTTTCTTCTTTCAATTCCATTATGTTCAATACAAAGGTCCATATCATCTTTATGAATATAAACTTTATCAAACAAATAATTCCCACAGCTATGGTCCATATGTCCATGACTATTAACCACAATTAATGGTAAATTGGTGATTTTTTTAACTTCTTCTTTTAAATTACCAATCCCATATCCAGTATCAAATAATAATGCTTTATCACATCCTACGACTAATGTTGATAATACGCCTAATGCATCTTTTATTTGATATAGTGAATCATTATATTTAAATACTGTAAAATATTCCATTATTAGCTCCTAAACTAAGGCATAAAAAATAATGTTTAATACTACAAAAACTACAATTATAAATATCGCACTAAACGCAAAAATATAATTAACTCGTGTTGCCCTTTTATCTTTTAATTTTAATACTCTTATTATATTTAAAACAAAAATTATTAAAGATAAAACTGCCCCACCAATGGAAGCAATCAACATTACAGCCAAGATTCCAATTAATCCTAAGCCAATCCACCCATTTTCTGTTGTTTCAAGTTGTTTCAATAAATCAATTTCTGCATATAACATATAGCCTGCAAAAAATAATGCCACTAACACTAAAACAGATAATATAATTGAAACAATAAATATTCCTTTACCTTTTTTCATAAATACCTCTTTCTATTCTTTTGTAATTTTAATTAAAGCTCCCTCATTGGTAACTTCAACAAATTCAATAATATAATTAAAATTACTATTATTATTAAATTTTCCACTATTATAGAATTGTTTACTAAATAAATTAATATCAAAAATATCACCACTAGTGAATAAGTCACTATTTTGAATATCTTCATTTGATAAATAGCTTGCATTTCGATCATTTCTTATAAGTTGTAAAATATTATAATATCTAAAAGATCTAATTTGAGTCCAAAAATCCTCATATCCTTTTTCAGGATATGTGTTAGTATTAGCTGGATAGTAATATAAATCATTAATTTCAGTAGTTACTTTTGATTCCGTAAAAGATTCATAATCCGGCTCACTTACATATGCTAATCTGCCATCAACATGCCAAATTCTAATACCATATTGAGTTGGACCTTGAGGACAGTTATCTAAATATTGATATAGCGTATCAAATTCATTTAATCCGGTTGGAGTATACAATTCAATCAATAAGTACTCATCATAAACACTACCACTAAAATTGGGTGCTATTAGCAATAAATCCCCACTGGATTCAAAAGGTTTTATTGTAATTGTGCAAGATTCATCAATAACATAGGGGTCAACCCAATCTAATAACATTTTTGAATAAGGATCATGGCCTCCTACATTATAATCTTGCATACTAAATCCACCACAAGGATTAGTTTTTCCAGAATAATCATAATAATCATCTAAGCCAAGAATATGACCAACTTCATGGATATAAGTATGTGTATCAATTAAACAATGACTAGTATCCCCAGCGCCATCATACATAAAATCATATGAAGCAAAAAAGTAAGTATTTGGACCTGGGTTTTCTAAATCTTGATGTTTATTATCTTGTAGCCAATAAACATATGCCCAAAGATTATCATTACTTGAAGAAATACTATCATAATTTGGATATCCATATATTAAACAAACCGAATCTAGATAACCATTTTGATCTTGATCAAAATCTTTAATATCTAAATCATAGGTTAGTTTAAACCAATTAACCGCATCAACAACAATATTATCTACACTATATGCACTAATATTTTTAGCACTTTTACCACAATTATACCAATCACTTACAAACCCATCAATTACTAATTCACCATAAGAATCTTTATAATAATATGATGATACACTTTCAAAACCTGTTTCGATGCTAGTACCAAAAAATGCTTTTTCAATATCTAGTATAATGTTATTTTTATTTTCTTCATTTATATAATCTTTAGAATCATTAAACCAAACAGGAATAACTAACATATTTTGGGTACCAGTAGATGGCATACAATCCAATTCATAAACATTATTTTCATATAGATCTTTTGTGGTATATCTAACATCGGTTGTATTTTTTATAATCTTACAGCAAATTTCACCAGACCATAAACTATCTAAATCTTGATTTAAGGCCTTAACTTTAATAGTGTCACCTTCATTTACAAAAACAAATAAATTAGTCGTGTATTTTACTTCTTCTTTATTAATAATATAAGCATATTGAGATGCACCAGGAACCTTATTCCATGAAACTGCTCCATTTTGATTATCAACCACAACTGGAGTATTTAAACGTTCACCTTTGAATATTAATTCTTTTTCATATACTGGATATACTTCTATATCTTGAGTAACACTGTTTAGATCTTCACTCCAGCCAATAAAAGTATATGTATAATCATCATCAATAACAGTTGGAATAACGCCTGAAAAAGTACTCGGCATTTTTTCTACAACTTTATCTACATAAATTAAATTATGATCTAAATCATAATATTTTACCGTATAAAAAACTCTTAAATCTAAATATGTTTTTAAATCGCTCCATTCACTATTCAAATATTGGTCAGAATTACTAATTGCCATCACTGAAATATTATCATCGTAATTTAATTTAATAAATAATCCAACAGTTTCTATTTGTTCTCCATTAATTAAACACAAATACCCATCAGCGTTAGGTACTGCTCTCCATGTGGCAACACCATTTTCATTAATTTGAACTTTAGGAGTATCTAAAACTTGTGGATTTCCATTGTTTTGGTTACTACCAAATGAAAATTCACAACCATTTAAGAATAATGTTATAAAAAATACAATAAATAAGAAAGTCTTTTTCATAATATCACCTTTTGATATTTAATTATACCAAATTTTCACCAATTTGTCTATAAATAAAAAAAAGCACATATTGTGCTTTTTACTTAATTATTCTGCTTTCCATAAACCATGTAGATTACAGTAAGCATATACTGCTTCCACTACTTCATTTTCTAATAAAACGAAACTAGCTTTTGGTTCATCGTTTGGTTTTAATATTTTTCTTTGATTTCCTAAATTAGTTTGAACTGAAATCCATTCAATGTAGTGTACATCAACCATTGGATGTTCAACACTGCCTACAGTTACTTTTACAAAGTTACCATCTCTTTCTACAACTGGAATATGTTTTTCGTAACTAGCTTCAACAACTCCAGCTTCAATTCTTTCCATTTTTTGACCACAGCACATAACAGCAACACCACTTTCTTTAACAGCCGCAATTATGTTACCACATTTTTTACATTCTAAAAACTTTTGTTCCATAAGAATTCTCCTTTTTTAATTTACTTTTAAATTATATCACATTTAGATTTTTTTTATGATATTAAAGCATTTTTTTCTGATAATATTAAAATTTTACTAAACGAATTCTTCCTAAATGTTAATCGATATTTACCCCTTGGTTTAACTTTTTATGTGATAAAACAATTAAAACTAATCCATAAATAATATATAAAACAATCGATAACAACATAATAATTTTAAATGTATCAAAACTAATTACTAGACTAGTTTCAAAAATCATATTATATAAATTTTCATTGAATATAGCAAAAATCATCATAATAACAAGTGATGTCACACTACAAATTCCATATGCAACTAAACCATAAAGAAAGCTTTTCCCAAGTTTTTTATTATTATGACTGTATCCAAAAATTATACCAAAAAAGCCACAAACAATTATGAAAAAGACTTCTACTAAGATTACAATACCAAACAATAAAATTAAACCTACCGGATTTAGATTATAATTATTCTCTAATAAATCAAATGATTGTCTTATAAAATCTAATAATTCATTAGAATAATACATAATTATAAAGTTAATAATTAAAACCCCAATAGATAAAAAGACTAAAATCGCTACCGAAATTATCTTAGAATAATAATGCAAGCTTGTTTCAACAGGTAAAGTATGGGTTAACAATGACTCATCTTTGTAGAGATTATTAGTGATTCTTACCCATGATCGAATAATACAATTAATAATACCAGTAATAGTTAAGGAAATAGCGGCTCCTTTAATGATTTTTGTTAATACAATAAAGAATGTTGAATCAGGAAAAAATTCAAATAATCTTCCGATAATTGATAAAACAAACCCTAATAAATAATAAATTGTAATGATTTTTAATTGCCATTTTAAATCATATTTAATTAGTTTTCTTAACATTTAAACATCCTCCTAAAGATTTCATCAATGCTTTCATTATGTTCTTCACGTAATTTTTCAACTGAATCAGATAAAATTAGCTCACCATGATCAATAAAAATTACGTCATCTAAAATTCTTTCAATATCTGAAATTAAATGAGTTGAAATAATGATACTTGCACCTTCTTTAAAGTTAGTCAAAATTGTATCTAAGATATAATCTCTTGTGGCAGGATCAACTCCACCTAAAGGTTCATCTAATACATATAAATCAACTTCTCTTGACATCACTAAAATTAATTGAAGTTTTTCTAACATTCCTTTTGACATTTTAGATAATCGATCTTCTTCTGTTAACTCTAAATCTATTAACAATTTATGTGCAGTTTCAATATTAAAATCCTCATAAAAATCTAGAAAGAAATTCAAAACTTGTTTAACTGTCCAACTTTTATCTAAATAAGTTCTTTCCGGTAGAAACGAAATAGTTTTTTTACTCTCAACTCCTACCTCTTTACCATTTATCAAAATTTCTCCACTAGTTGGAACTAATAAACCATTCATCAATTTTATTATTGTTGTCTTGCCCATCCCATTTTTACCAAGCAAGCCAATGATTTTACCTTTTTCTACGTTAAATGAAATATTTTTTAATACTTCTTTATCATCAAATTTTTTACAAACATTTTTATATTCGACTAAATACATACTAATTCTCCTTTAATATTTTAATTACTTCTTCTTTAGAAAGTCCTAATTGACTTAATTCTTCTATAAAAGAATTAATTTTATCTTTAATAATAGTTTCTTTATGTTTATTAATTACTTCTAAATTTGAAGTAACAAATTTGCCATTTGTTCGTTCTGTGATAATTAAAGCATCATTTTCTAACATCATTAATGCTTTACTAATAGTGTTAGGGTTGACTTTAAATTCCATAGCATATTCTCTAACAGACAATATTTTTTGACCTGGTTTAATAATACCGTTTGTAATTTCTTTTGTTATAATATCTACGATTTGTAAGTATATTGGTCGTTCATTATCAAATGTATATTTCATGGCTGCCTCGCTGTATCACTTAACTAATACAATGATACAATATATTTTCATAAAAGTCAAATTAAATAATAAAAAAAGTCTAGATAATAGACTTTTTACTTACTATATTGATATGCTAACCGCTCTTCTTTATTTAATAAATGAATAATTCCACAGTAGTTAAAATGAAGTTTTGCTAGTAAATTTCTCATAGGAATGTTGTCTACATGCGTATCAATTCTAACATTATCAATTTGACTAATAGCCCAGTTGATACAGAAAGTACCAACTCCTTTTGAATTTTCTAATACCGCAATCCTATGAATAACGCCATATGTTTTATCATTTAACCATTCACCATAAATTTTTTGATATGTTGGATCTTTTTCAATATTAAAATAAAACACTCCTAATATTTTATCATCAACACAAACATAAGAATGTTTACTTTCAATATCCTTTATCACTTGTTCATATGGAGGATTAGTATGTTTCCATTGATTGGGATTATTGTTTTCCTTCATAAAGGATCTAGCGTGTTCATAAATTTTTAATATCTGTTCTAAATCTATCATTTCAGCATGTCTAATATACATAAATACCTCTTCTTATTTTTATTATATAAAACTACAAAACAAATGTCAAATATTTATTATTAAATGTATAAAAGACTTTAATTCAACCATAATAATAATGTAAAGGAGGTATTTTATGAGTAAATATATTAAACCAGGCACTGATAATCAAAAAGCTGGAACTTATGTTGAAGTAGGTCCTAATGGTGAGAAAGTTCAAGATGCAAGAACAGTTACTATTGAACAAGGAGACCGACTTCCAGCCACTTCTAAAAAAGGAAATATGTGGGAATTAAAATAAATTTTTTTCTAAATAAAAACAAGTATCATATGATACTTGTTTTTTTATTATTATCTAGCTAAGAATAAATGATTGAATAATAGAGTCCAAATAACGTCTAACCAACCAAATAAAACACCACCAGGAATAGTTAAAATAGCTAAAATTAAAGATAAAACACCTTTTCTTTCAGCAAAGTGACCCCATCTAACACCTAATTCCATAATCCAATTACAGAAAGGGATTAATAATAGAATAACTTGAACTAATCTAGGTAATGAGTTAAACCATTTTTTCATATATTTCCTCCTATGTTATTATATATTTATTATATCAAAAAAATAAATATAATTGTTACTATTAATTAATTTTATTTCTTTTCAACAAAAATATAGCCAAACGCATTAGAACCCCAATGACATGCTATGGTTGGATCGATATTGTCATATTCAATCATAGCTTTTTTATATTTATCATCAGTCATCTGAATAAGAGTTTTCAAATTATTAGAATTATAAGTATATGATGGAATAATTTGATAATTAGTATCACATTTTTGAAGCTTATTAACTAACATAATCATTGATTTTCTTAGGCCATTTGTTTTATTAAGAACGCTAACAGGATTATTTAACTCAATAATAGGTTTGATTTTTAAAACACTACTTGGAACATAATATTAAAAAAAAGAGCCAAAAGGCTCTTTATTTTTTATTTAATTTGTTTTTTCTCAAACTATTTAAACAATATATAATTAGAATTATAATAAAGGCAGAAAAATAACCATAACAATCTAACAAAATATCACTAAAAGAACAGTATCTAGAAGGATCTGTTTTCTGCATATATTCAGTAGAAAATGCTAAGAAAATGCCAAAGCCTAAAGTGTAAAGTAGAGCAAAAATTTTATTTCTAATTTTAAAGCAATTCATAAACAATAATGCAATAGATGCAAATACTCCTGTCACAAAGAATAAGCCAAAATGCCCTATAGCTTTTCTAATAAAGAATTTAAAGTTATTGGTAATTCCATCATCTGTAACCGTAATAACCACATATTGACTTGTCTTATATGGCGAATCTTCTTCTCCCACAGTAACCAATACATGATAAGTACCAGCTTTTACCATTACAATTCCACCATTTTCATCTAATACTAAATCTTTGTTTTCATCAACATTTACAAATTCATAATTTTGATCATTAGAAAAAGTGAAAAGATAACGTTTATTGGTTTTTGCTTGTAAATAATAAACATTATTGGAAGAGCTAATTTCAATAAAACCACCCTTCAGTAATTCTATTTTTTTAACATCTTCGTAAACTTTGAAAGTAATCAAAAACTTTTCATTAGGATTACTATTATTAGTTGCAATTATACTTACCTCACCGCTACCAATACATTTACCCACATTAGAACCAGAGAATTCAAAGATGTTTGTATTACTAGAAGTAAATTCAAAATTAGAGCCAAAATACATTGAAAACTCTAAAATTGTACCAGTTGCAAAAATTTCATTTTCCAAATCTGGTTTACAATTATCGAAAGATTCTACATGATACTGAATATAGTTTTCAGTTGGAACAATTCCTAATTCATTAACTACTTTAATTTCAAATTCTTTTTCAAAAGTATTATTAACATACAGTTTATTATAACCTATCGAACCTGTAGTAATACCATACTCAATACCTTTTATTATTCCATTACCAATAAAGGCTACCTCAAGATCATCGGAATTAAAAATATAATTAGAATGTTCAAAATCTTCTTGGAAATCACCTTTATATTCTAGGTCAACAACACACTTACAATCAAACTTAATTTGTTCTCCTTTTTTAATAACGATATCTGAAATACTTTCTAAATATGGTCCATTATTAACACTAACTAATAAACTATTAAATTCTTTTTTTACATCAATAGTATATGTTTTCTTTGGACAATTAACATCCTTATCATATTCGTATTTTGAACATACACTAAATTCCAATTTCATTTCTTCTTTAATATACCAGTTATTAATTTTATCTTTTAAATTAGCTTTAGTTACATAGCCATAGTCGTCTAACTCAATATCAACTTTATCTAAAAACTCCTCATTAAAGAAGAATACTAAACCACTATTTTGTAAGTTAACATCTTCAAATGAATAATTATTAAAAAGTTTTTCATCAAAATAAGAATACCAAATTTCATTCTTTTTATTTTCGCAATCTTCGTATAAGTAAGAAAATTCAAAATTAGTATTCGGATTAACAATTTGATTTTTATTTAGAGTTATATTAAAAACAATAACATGTTCATCATCCATAATATCTTTATTAGGATAGAATTCAATAATATATTCATTTTCCAAAAGATTAAATTCTTCAAAATATAAAACAATTTTATCTTGTTTAGAATAAGAATAATCAATTTGTTTATTATTTTGTTCTTTTATATAAAAATTATCTAAATATTTGCTTGTGTCTAATGTATAAAAAATAGGAATTTCAATATATTTGGAAATTAAATTATCATTTCCATCATGAAAAATTGTAAAATCATAATTAGTTTTAGTTTTAGCAAAATCAATATCTTTATAATTTAATAAAGTATCTCCCATTAATTTTATTTTAACTTTATTAGTAATTTTATGTCCACCCGGATATGTATAATCGATAGTAATTTCTATATTTTTATTGCCATATAATTGTTCTTCATGATTAATAAATAAAATAGGAATATTTTTATTAACTAAATCGATACCTTCAATCAAAATATCCACATCATAATTTGAACTTGATTTAACAGTTAAATATGCAGGATTATATGACTCAATTTGATCAGGAGCTAATTTTAGGTATGTTCTATTTTCATACCCTGCTTCTAATTCGATATTTTGCCAATCTAAACTAAATTCAGTAATTGGCGCGACAGTCACATAAACACTATCTCTAACATCATTATCATAACAATCGATTCTTACAGTTCCTGGTTTTATCCCCAAAACTATACCTGCTTCATTAACAACAGCAATCGATGTATCACTAGAGGTATATTTCAACTCAACATTTTCACTATTAACAGGAATTAATTCAGGGGTTAATTGATATTCTTCATTAATATCAATGAAAATATCTTTGTTTTTATTTAATACTATTTTATCAAGAGTAACAGAATTAATTCTAATAGTGATACTGTCAGTTGCTTTTTTATTATGAGAATCGGTAAATGTAATTGTACATTCACCATTTTCTAAACATTCAATTTTATTGTTTTCTAAATCAACATTTACTATATTATTACTTATTTCAACTAATAAGTCCTTTTCTGTTGCTTTTGATGGAGTATACTTAATATTAAAATCTATAACATCACCAATATAATACTCATCTTTAATTTCTAATTCAATCCCTATTTCTTCTAAATAAATGGTTTTCTTAGTACCTTTTATAATTTCAATAACCTGTTTCACTTGTTCAGTTGTTTTACTTGCATCTAAACCTGCTTCGACTAAACCAATAAATGAACAACCCATAAATGCCAATTGAATAAAGAAAAACCAAAATCCTCTTTTTTTATTATGGAAGGCATCTTTTTTCTTAATAATGAAATTAAAAATAATACCAGGTGCAAATACCACTATAACAAACAACATATTTAAAAAATATGTTCCAAAGATAAATTTATTACCTTTAGTAAGATAGTTTAATAACACTATTAATTCAACTAGGATTAAGGGTACAACCCACATTGCGATATATAAATTATATATTCTATTTTTCTTTCTTAATTCCTTTGTTTTCATACGATTTCCTCAGTATCTTTATAAATTACATTATACTATCTTTTTATATAATTTTCAATACAAAATAAAAAAAGTTTGAATAAATCAAACTTTATACTTAAAAGAAAACTCCTGTTATAAAAATTTCTAAACCAATCAGTACTAAAATTAAACCACCTAAAATTTGTGCTTTATTACCAAGTTTTGTTCCAAACGTCTTACCAATGTATATACCTAAAATACAAATAATAAAAGTAACAAAAGCAATAATTAAAACACAAGCTATTGCCTCTTTTAATAAATAATTAGAAATCGTAAAGCCAACTGTTAAAGCGTCAATTGATGTTGCAATTGATTGGATAATTAATAATCTAAATGTGAGACTCTTTTTTTCTTGTTCAGTTTCTTCTTCTTTTCTTCCCTCAATAATCATTTTTAAACCAATAAAGGATAAAAGAGCCAAGGCTACCCAAGGAATTATCCATTCAATTTTAGTTAAAGTATTCATACCAACTAAATATCCAATAAAAGGCATTAAACCTTGAAATACTCCAAAACATCCTGCAATTAACAATACTTTAGATATTTTCATTTTTGGTTCATTTAATCCGTTCGCCATCGAAACCGCACAAGCATCCATTGCCAAACCAACACCAAGTAATATACTTATTATAATTACATCAATCATAATACCCTCAAATTATTTAATATTTTAGATATTATATCACAATATAATTAATTTTACAAGCATATAATGTATTATGGAATACAAGGACTTTGAAGAAATTTCTAAATTTTCAAAATGGTTAGAATCTTTATCTCCAACTGAATTTGCTACTGTCGCAACAATTTCTGGATTAATTTTAGGTCAATTTTTATCTCAACCAGAACAAAATGCTATTGGTAACTGGTTAGAATGTGTCGGACAAATTTTACTAACTATGGGGACCAAACCATATCCTAACCAAACTACAAATCAATTAAATACTATAAACGATCAAATTGAGAAATTAAAAAAAGAGATTGAACATTTAAAGTCCAATCTTTAATAATTTTTTAAATTTTTCTGTTGTTCTAACTTAATATGTTTTTCTTTTAAAGTTTCTCTTTTATCATAAAGTTTTTTACCCTTACATACAGCTAGTTCAACTTTACATTTACCATTTTCAATATAAACAGATAATGGTACTAAAGTATAACCTTCTCGACTAACATAATTACCTAGTTTAATAATTTCTCTTTTATGTAAAAGCAGTTTTCTCTTACGATCAGGATCATGATTAAATATATTTCCTAATTCATATTTGGAAATATGCATACCTTCAATATACATTTCACCTTTAGCTACTTGACAGTAAGCCTCATTAATACTTACCTTACCAAGTCTAATAGATTTGATTTCAGTACCTACTAAAACGATGCCGCATTCATAAGTATCTTCAATAAAATACTCATGATGGGCTTTTTTATTTTGTGCAATTATCTTTTTGTTAGTTTTATTCATAATCATCCTCCAAAATAAAATCTACCGTTTTCCTTGTCTTAGAAGCTCCTACTACTCTTATTTTACATTCTGTTCCTATTTGATATATTTCGTCTTTGTTTCTTCGCCAAAGTGACTTAAGTTCATCAAAGTAATATCCATTATCATATAAAAAATCAGAATCAACTAATCCTTCTACACTATTATCAAGTTCAACATAGAAGCCCCATTTTTGAACACCAGAAACCATACCTGTATACACATTACCGATTCTTTTTTGCATATACTCGGCTTTTTTCATATCATCTACATCTCTTTCTAATGATTCAATATTCTTTTCTACATTACTAATATATTCACATACACTATTTAAATATTCTTCCATAAAAGTATCTTCATAATTAGTCTCACCCAATAAGTAATCTTTAACTAAACGGTGAATAACCAAATCAGAATATCTTCTAATTGGTGATGTAAAATGAGTATAATTAGTTAGCGCCAAGCCAAAATGACCAACATTAGTATCACTATATCTAGCTTTCGACATTGTTCTTAAAATTAAATGATTAAAAATATGTTTTTTATCTTGAGTCTCTGGTTTTTCTAAAATTTGTTGTAGAAATAAAGGTTTTATACTATTTTGTTTTTTAGGAATAGTAACACCTAATATTTTACCAATTTCTATTAAAGATGCAATCTTTTCGGATTTTGGTTCCTCATGAATTCTGAACATACACGGAAGACCAAGATAACATATCCTATCTGCTATTGTTTCATTACAAATGATCATAAATTCTTCAATCATTTTTTCGCTTATACCTCTTTTAATTAAGGCAACATCAATACAATGCATTTCATCATCTAATATAATCTTAGCTTCTTTTGTTTCAAAATCTAAAGATCCTTTGGCATGTCTTCTTTTTGCTAAAATATTCGCCAAATCAATAGCATCCTTTAACATTACTAGTTCTTGTGGTATAGAATCTTCTTCTATCATTTTATTTACATTATTATATGTAAGTCTTGCTTTACTTTTAATGACTGACTTAAAGATATTACTATCAATAACGATGCCATCTTTAATAGTCATTTCACACGCTAAAGCATATCTTAGTTCATTTGGTTTAAGAGAACATAATTCATTAGATAGTTCAAATGGTAACATAGGAATTACTCCATTTGGCAAATAACAGCTAAATGCTCTTTGGTAACTTTCAATATCTAGATAGCTATTAACCTTTACATAATGTGATACATCAGCAATATATACTCCTAATAAATAAGTATCTTGATCTATTTTTTTTACTGTAATTGCATCATCAAAGTCTTTTGCGTCATCACCATCTATAGTTACAATTATATCCTTTGTTTTATCAATTCGGCCATTAAAAGAAATAGTATCATCTAATGAAATAGCTTCATTTAATGCATTACTCGAAAAATTTGTTGGTATTTTAGCATTCTCAACTAAAATTTTAATATCCATTCCCGGATCTTTCTTTTGACCTACTACTTTATCCACTTTACCCCTTAAAACGTGACCATCACCAAAGTCAGTAATAATCACCTTAACTACTTCACCTACTTTAGCGTTATTAATGTTTTTGGGTAAAATAGTAACACTTAAATCTTTACCATCTAAAAACTCTAAATTATAATGATTATTCTTTTTCTTTAATATACCTATAACAGAGGTTGTATTTCTTTTGACAATATCAATAACTACTCCTTCTGGTCCTTTAGGTGTATTTTTAGTGACTTGGACATAGACTAAATCTTTATCCATTGCATTTAATTTATCTTTTTTGGCAACAAAAACATCTTTTTCTTGATTTTCTACTCTTACAAAACCAAAACCACGCTCTTTTATATCAATGGTTCCTAGGAAAACATGAAAGTATTCTAATGTAGCATAATGTCCTACATTATCATGAATAATTAAATGTTCATCTTCAAGTTGATTTAAACACTTCATAACCATTGTTAAATTATCACTATCAATGGCTGACATAATTTGTCGGGGAACCATTGGTTTATAATTACTAGTAGATAATAAATCCAAGATTTTATCTTTCATATTCTCCTCCTTTCAAAAGAATAAAAAAGGCCTTACGGCCTTTATATTAGCGATCAAAAATTAATAATAATAGTGAACAAACAAAGAATAATACAGATAATACTGTAGTTACATTGCTAATTGTTTTTTCAAAACCACGTTGTTTGATCTTAGCTTTATCACTTTTTTCACCTGAGAAAGCACTCATACCTTCAGATTTTGGATTTTGAATTACTATAATTAATATTAATAAAATAGAAACTGCTAATAAAATGTAATCTAAATAATACATATTGGCCTCCATATTTAGTATCTATACTTATAACGTTAATATTATACCACAAAGTTCACTAAATAACAAGAGTATTAATAAAAAATTTACTTTTTAACTATTCGTTCAATTTCTCCTATATACATATGATGTCTTGTCAAATCATTATTTATACCATAAAATTGATCAGCCACATCATTTAAATAAAACTGTGGTTCAAGTTTTGCCTGATAGATTTTCTTACAAACAATTGTCGTATGAGCCTCTTCATAAGTGACTGCATCATTAATTTTTATAGGATGAAAGTTAGTAACAAAATCTTTATCAATGTCTTTCCCACTTTTTGTGCCATATACTTTTAACTGTTCTTTATATTTTTCATCATAAAAAGAGATAGTAAATTTATCAGCTTTTTCAATAAATTCATAAGTGTATCTATTTTCTCTAACATAAACAGTTGCTACATCCTTACGCCACAGAACGCCTAAACCACCCCAGCCAATTATCATGGAATTATGAACTCCATCAACCTCAGCAGTAATCATAGCCCAATTTCTAAAACCATCAAATGGATCCATTGCTAATTCTTTAGGTAAGATATCTTTAAACTTATTCATAAATTTCCTCTTCAATAATTCCATTTCTAATAACTTTCACAAATGAAAAACCTTCACTTATTTTTGGTTTTGTGATGCTTTTACCATATGATTCAACTACTTCAGGTGGCAAATAACGTTCATTAGGCATCGTATTGCGCTTAATTACTCTATTAGTACATTCTTCCCAAGGGGTATCAAAAAAATATGCACCCATTTTTACTTCAACATCATACTTTGAAACCTCATCAACAAATCTTTTACGCACTTTTTCTGTCGCATTTGTTGCATCAAAAATAACATCAACATTATTTTTTAACGCTTCAGCACTTCTTTTATATACTTCTACCCATATCATTGGTTCTATCCATTCAGGATGTTCATTTCTTACTGTATCTGTAGAAATAACGTCACAATTTAATTCTATTTTTAATTCTTTAGCATATGTAGATTTACCACTACCTGGAATTCCTACTAATAAATGAATCATAATGTACCTCTTACGAAATTAATAAATCTTCGATACTAAATATTTGTGTTGCTAGTTCATTTAAAAATGATCGTTCATGTGAAACAAATATAACAGTACCAGGATATTTCTTTAATAATTCTAATAATGAATCTTTAGCTTCGTGATCTAAATGGTTAGTTGGTTCATCTAAAATTAAAACATTTGCTCTTTGCAACATCACGATAGCAAGTTTTAATTTAGATTGTTCACCACCACTTAAAGTTTTAATTGGTTGGAGTGTTTGATTACCTGTCAATGCAGCTTTAGCAAGTTCTGATCGTATCCACTTTGCATCTTTATCTGGATATAAATTGGAAATAACTTGATATGGCGTTAATGTATCATCTTCCCATTCATGTTCTTGTGAAAAGTATGCAATTTTAGCATCATCTACAAACTTAAACCAACCTTTAATTGGATGAAGTTCACCAATTAAAGTTTTTAATAGAGTAGTTTTACCAATACCATTAAAACCAGTAATGGCAAGTTTGGTTCCACTTTTAATTTGAAAATTAATAGGTGGCAGTAGGGAAAAATAATAACCTATTTCTAAATCCTTAACTTCTAAAAACTTATGAGATGAGATGCTTTGATAGTTAAAAGTTAAATGTAACTTCTTATGATTAACCGATAAGCTTTGTAGATTTTCCATTTTATCCAATTTCTTTTGTCTACTTTGAGCTTGTCTAGCAGTTGAAGTCTTCGTTCTATTTTTATCAATATATTCTTGTAATTCTTTGCGTTCTTTGATATTAGCTTGTACTTTCTTTTCATGGTTTTCAATAGCAAAAGCTTTTTTAATCTCGAATTGTTGATAATTACCTTTATATTTAGTAAGTTTGCCAAATTCAACATCTAAAATAGAAGTTGCCACTTCATTTAAAAATTCTTGATTGTGAGAAACCATCAAGACAGTACCTTTATATTCTTTCAAATATTTAATTAGCCAATCTACATGCGAAACATCTAAAAAGTTAGTAGGTTCATCAAGCACCAAAAGATTAGGTTGTTCTAATAATAGTTTTGCTAAAATTATTTTAATCTTTTGTCCACCGGATAGTTTACCCATTAAGGTATCCATTCCATATTTCGTGATTCCTAACCCACTAGCAATTCTCATTATTTTAGAATCATTTTGATAAAACTCACCATCTTCTAATCTTTCTTGTAAAATAGATAAAGTATTGACTAATCTATCTAGTTCATCAGGATTAGTAGTTTTAATAATCTTTTCTTGGATTTCAATTGATTTTTGATTTACTTGATTTAATTCATCAAATGCCTTATGTAAATATTCCTTGATAGTTAAATTTTTGTCAATTCTTAAATATTGATCTAAAAAACCAACTTTGATTTTTTTATCAAACTCAATACTACCACTATCAGGTATAATATCACCGTTTAGAATTCCAATTAAAGTGGTTTTGCCAGTACCATTTGCACCAACAATACCTACTTTTTCGCCACGATTAATTGAAAAAGAAGCATTATCATATAATGTTTTCTTATCGTATGTCATAGATAAATTAGTTACTTTTAAAAACATAATACACTTCCTTTCATTTTTATTAATTATATCATATATTTAATTTTTTCACATTAAAAATGAAAAAAAGAGCATTTAAGCTCTTTTTATGGTTGTAAAATTACATCTACAATTTTAATAGTATTAGAACTTCTATCATAGTATGTAATACTAATAGTTTCACCCACTTGAAAGCCTTCAATTAGCGAGTTAAACTTAGAGTTAATAATATACATTCTAGTTAGTTTAATATCATTAATTGATAAAATAATATCATCTTTACCTATATCCGTTTGAGCAATAGTAGTTCCTTCATATACTTCAACTACATAAATACCATATGGTTGTTCCCCATTATAAATGTCAGGAATACCTATAATGTCTGGACTATTTTGAATTACCGTATCAGTTAAGGATCTTATTTCACTACCTAAAACACCAAGTCTTGGTCTAACAATTTCAATCCCAGGTTCAATATATTCAGTCAATAGATTAAATACAACATTAGAAGGTATTGAAAAACCCATACCATCTACTGTAGATTGAACAATCTTAAGGGTATTAATACCTATTAATTGTCCTTTTATATTAAATAAACCACCACCTGAATTTCCAGGGTTGATAGCAACATCATGTTGGATATATTCTGCATAAAAATCATCAGTATGATCTCCATCAGTATCAGTTGAAATATAGCGACTTCTTGCGGATACTACACCAAAAGTAACTGATCCATAGTAATTATATCCACCAGGATTACCTATTGCTATTGCAATACTTCCCTTATCAATTTTACTACTATCAGCAAATTCTACAGGTTCAATATATTTACTAGATTCAAATGTAATTAGTGCTATATCTACTTTAGAATCATAACCTACGATATTGGCTTTAATTTCAATGTCTTCTTCACCTAAGTAAGCATAAATATTTAATCTATTAAATTTTGTTTTATCCGCTTCATCTAGTGTTACTACATGCTTATTAGTTACTACATAATATCGATAATTAACTAAAGTGTCCCCTTCATAAATAGGAACTCTTTTATAGATAACACCGCTTCCAGTTCCATATCCATCTTCTGTTTCAGTCTTAAAAATACCAGTTCCACTTACAGTTACAGATTTAGCAGTAACTCCTATTACCGCATTTTCGACTTTCTTAACTGCAACTTCAATCGCTTCTGAAACATCATTTATATTTAACTCATCATAATTAACAATAGTATTAGTTATTTCATTTTTTACATCATATTCATTACTAGGATTGTTAACTCTTACAATAATACCAACTATAAAGCAAAAAGCAATAACTAATGTTGATAAACCTATTATTAATTGTAATGTGTAATTCTTTCGTCTTTCCATTAAACCCTCCATTTAGATTACAAGGCACCTGTTTTTTTTAAAAGAATAGTTAATTTTTGGAAATAGAGGGAATGTTGGTGCCTTGTAAAAGCATCCTTCACCACTTGATGCACTTACATTATAACATTCCAATATTAAATTTATGTGAACTATTTATGATAAGTAGTTGATAATTTTTATTTATCAATACTTGCTTTAAACCAAAATTCACTTCCTACTCCCTCTTCACTATTTACTCCATATTCAAAACCATGTTTGTTTAAAACTCCTCGAACAATTGACAGTCCTAATCCAGAACCAACAGATGCACGAATATGATTCTTAGCTTTATAATATCTTTGCCATACATTAGGAATTTCATCCTTAGGAATTCCAACTCCATGATCAATAACCGAAATAGTAACAAAACCGTTTTGAACAGTTTGATTTATTATTACCTGCTTATCTTCACCAATATAGTTAATAGCATTACTTATATAATTGTAAATTACTTTATTAATTTGATCTAAATTAGCAACAATATTAACTTGACAATCGTAATTAAATGTAATTTTAATATCTGAACCTTCAACCATTTTTTCGATACGATACACAATCTCTTTAATATTTTCTGTTAAATTATAACTTTCCATTACCCAATTTTCAGTATCCATATCCATCTTAGTTAAAGATAAAATATCATTTACTAGACCCGTTAAACGTTTAGATTCATCAATGATAATTTGTAAATTAGCTTCTGTTCTTTCGCTAGGATAATCCCTCATCATCTCACTGTAACCAGAAATTAAAGTTAATGGTGTTCTTAAATCATGAGATACATTAGTCATTAAATCTTTTTGATAATCGTCTAATTTACTTAATTCTGTAGCAGCATAATTCAAAGTATCTGCCAACTCTTCAATTTCTTCAAACCCTTCTGCATCAAATACCGTATCAAATTTTCCTTTTGCTAAGCTTTTAGCAGAATTCGTTAAAGATGTGATTGGTTTAACTACTTGAAATTGAATAATACATACAAATATTATAGCCATTAAAATAATAACTGCTGATAAGAATAAAAACTGATTAGCGAAAACATCTTGTGTTGCAGCAAAAGGTTCAAATTCAGCTTTAACAAATAAAACCACTGTTCTATCTGAGGCATCGGTGCACGTTTGTCCAACTATATAAGTATTCGAATCCTTAATTTTAAATTCTCCTTGTTTAGTACTATAATTTTCCCAAATATCCAAACAATAATCTGGCAATTCCATTACATAAATATTCGAATAACCCATTAAGAGTTCATCATATCTATGATCGTAATAAAGCACCATTGCATCTGCTTCAGCATTTTTTATTTTTTCTCTAAAAACTTCTTCATAAATGTAGAAATTACCTCTTTGAGAGACATCTAAATCCTCTACAATAGTAGTTAATTCTGTTCGTAGCTCATTTGCTTTTCTAATTTTGGCAGTTCTGTAAAAAACAGTTATAGACAACTGCATTGAGAACCAAAAAACTAAATATAATATTAATCCAAAGAAAACGAAAAAGATTAATATTTTAAATCGTAAACTATAATTTGGTTTTCTCAAAACGATATCCAATTCCACGCAATGTAACTATACATTGTCCGTAGTCGCCTAATTTTTTTCGAAGAAGTTTCATATGTGTATCTAAAGTTCTATCATCACCGAAGAAATCATAACCCCATATTTGTGATAAAATTTGTTCTCTTGTGACAGCCTTATTCTCATTGTTAATTAAATACATTAATAAATTATATTCTTTTGGTGTCATATCAATTCGCTCATTATTAATTTTTACAATTCTAGCGTTATCATCAATTACTAAATCACCATAGCGCCAAATATTAGTATTTTCTTTTTCGGATATTGTTGAGCGATATCGATGTAACACTGCATTAACTCTCATAATCAATTCCTTTGGAGAAAATGGTTTTACTACATAATCATCAATTCCCAAATCAAAACCATGTAATTTATCATATTCTTCTCCTCTTGCAGATAAAACAATTGCAGGAATATCAAATTCTTTTTTAATTTCTTTTATTGCAGAAAAACCATCTAATTCAGGCATCATCACATCCATAATGATTAAATCATAATGATTTTCTTTAGCTTTTTGTATTGCCTCTAATCCATTAGTAGCTTCATCTACTATATAATTTTCAAATTGAGCGTATTTTTTTATAAGTTCTCTAATATTTTGTTCATCATCAACAATTAATATTTTATCCATAGAGAATCCTCCTTTATATTCTTATTATATCATATTTAGATATTTTATGAGTGAAAATGTAGATAAATATTTATGAATTTATAGTGAAAATATCCATATACAGTTATTTGCAAAAATTAGTCAATAATGATATAATATGTAAAAAGGAGAATGATTATGAAACCATTAGCTTTTAGTATGAGACCTAATCACTATGATCAAATCGTCGGCCAAGATCATTTAGTTGGTAAAAATGGCGTTTTACGGAAAATGATTAACAACAATCATATTTTTTCTTTTATATTATATGGTGAGCCAGGTTGTGGAAAAACAACTATTGCTGAGGCTACTTGTGCGATGTCTAATATCCCAAATCATCGATTTAACGCATCAACTGATAATAAAGATGCCTTAAAACAAATAGTTAATGATGCTCGTTTTAATGAACAAACCATTATTGTTATAGATGAAATTCATCGAATGAAAAAAGATATTCAAGACTTTTTACTACCATATGTTGAAAATGGCACACTAATTATGATTGGTTTAACTACAGTCAACCCATATCACGCAGTTAATCCAGCTATTAGATCACGTTGTCACATCTATAAACTTAATGATTTGTCACATAAAGATTTAGAGATTATCTTAAATAGAGCATGTGATCATTTAAACATCAAAATCAAAGATGAAAAAGTTAAAGAATATATTATCAATATCTCCGGTTTAGAAATTAGAAGTCTAATTAACAATATTGAAACTTTAGCATTTGTTAATGAAAATGAAGAAATTACTCTAGAAATTGCTGAACAAACAATTCAAAAAGCCAACATTAATTTTGATAAAAATCAAGATAATTATTATGATACATTGAGTGGTCTACACAAATCAATTAGAGGTAGTGATGTCGATGCGGCATTACATTACCTTGCAAAACTAATACTTGCAGATGATTTACAAAGTTTATGTCGAAGATTACTTTGTATTGCGTATGAAGATATTAGTCTTGCTAATCCTAGCATTGGCCCTAAAGTAAAAGCCGCATGTGATGCAGCTAGAGAATTAGGCAATCCAGAAGCTAGATTACCTTTAGCGACTATCGTTATTGAAATGGCTTTAAGTCCAAAATCAAACTCAGCATATTTAGCTCTTCAAAAAGCCATGGATGATATTGAAAAAGGGTTAAGTGGACCACTTCCTCTTCACTTAAAAAACTTAAATTCATTTGATCCTAAACAAACTCCATATAAATATCCTCATGATTATCCTAATGCATGGGTCAAACAACAATACCTACCTGATTCTTTAGTAGGTAGAACTTATTATGAACCTAAAAACTCTTCTAAAGTAGAAGCAGCATTTAAAGAAAGATATAATCAAATTCAAGAATGGAAAAAAGGTAAATAGTTTTGCTATTTACCTTTTTTTAATAACAATCTTTAAATGATTCAATTTCATCCTCATTGATCATGACAGGCGTTAATCTTTCAATTTCTCCTTTTATAGTTAAGAAACTTTCATAATTTCCTAGATATTTAGAAACTTCCAAACTACTTGAATCTTTAAAATACAATTGAGTATCAAAATAATTATCAAAGATAACATCAATATGTTTCACATTTTTCGTCACAAATACAATATAATATCCAATTTTTGCTGCAACTTGTAGTAGAAATACTAACTTATCTGTATATGAACTATTGTTAATTAAATCATCATAAAATATTAATAAATGATGTTTTAAATGTTCTTTACTATCTTTTTGATTATACTCATCAATATTTAAAGCATTAAACATATTTAATTTCTTTAATACTTCATTTCCATCTTCTACTAATTTATCAATATCGAATTCTTTAATCACTTTTTTTATTAAAAAGTCTTTTCTAAATACACTAACTTTAAAATCTTTAACTTTATTTTTTACATAAAGCATTGTAATCAATGCATAGATAAATCTATCTGAATAATGTTCAGAATCTTCAATAATAATATTAGGATGTTTACTTAAATCTATTTCTTTTAAAAGTTTTAAAGACGTCAACCCAATAGGCATAATAAAATCATTTTCATAGTTATTTTGGCTTAATAAAACTGTCTTTATTTCTAACATACTTTCATAAACATTTCTAACCTCGATGATAATTTTATTTGTTGAAACATCTTTTTTGATAACAAAAATACGATCAGTAACTTGTTTTAGTTTAGAGTTTAAATTAGACATATCGATGAATGATGAAGATTCAATCATAAAAGTAGTGACATTGTATCCTACTGTTATTAGAATATCACCAAAAAAAACGTTCATTTTATTTAAGATAATTTTTAGTTGTTCTTTAAATTCATTCGCAGTTTTCATTTCAAACGACTCAAATTTAATTAGTTCAGGTTCTTTTAAACTGGTTATTTTAATCTTCTTTCTATTATTTCTAGACGGAGTAACTTTAATTTCATACTTAAAACTTTTAAACTTTTTCTTAAAAAAATTATATAGCCATTGAAATCTTGTAAAAATAATTGATAAAAATTCATTTATTGTTTTCTCCGTGACAAAAACTAAACCAACGAAGATAAAAACAATAATCATAAAGCTGGTACCAATACTTGATAATAGAGAATGAAACATATAAAAAAAACAAGTTCCGATAATTCCCCCACCAACGACCATACCATCATAATAATTTTTAAAATAGTCTAAATATAACGCAATGGTCTTTCCAAAATAACCTCCTTCGCCATTTACATCAAAACTAACAATATATTTGTGCATCGGAAAATGTGAAAGCATCATAATACCTAATAATATTAAAACTATTCCAATTACTCTCATTCTTTTCAAATCCATTGGCTTATGATAAATCAAACATCTTAATCCATAAACTAAAATGGTAAGTAAGAACAAAAAATACCAATCTCCAAAAATAATTTTAAATATTAACATAATATAAAATCCAACAGTACCTAATCTTGCAAAACCTAATATTGGAATTACAATACATAGAATACCTAGGATTTCATAATAAAAAGTTAAGTCTCTTTGGGTTTGTATGTAATGTGATTGTTTTTCTTTTGCCATAATTTATACCTCAAGTTATTTTAGCAAAAGAAAGTAAAAATTTTTGTCACAATTAAGTAATAAAAAAGCCCAATCATAAGATTGGGTTTTTTACTATTTCTTATTCTTTTCTTTGTGAACTGTAGCTTTCTTACAACGTGGGCAATACTTTTTATGTTCTAAACGATCAGGAGTATTACGTTTGTTTTTAGATGTAAGATAATTTTCTTCACCACATTCAGTACACTTTAATAAGACATTAATACGCATAATTGTCTCCTCCTATATAAACCATTACTATTATACTACAAAATGTTATTTTACGCAAGTAATTTAGTTATTAGATTTATAAATCTGACATCATTTGATTTAAAACTTCTTTTAGAATATTTTCATTACTACTATATTGATATGAGGTTTTTTTGCTATTATTGAAAATTGTTTTTTCTGTAATTTTAATTTCATTGTCCTTATTATATATAAGTTCTTTTTCTTCATCAAGTGTTACTGATGAATCTATTTCTTGTAAAAGATAATAGACTTGATATAAGCGCCAAGTCAAATTATTAACTATAATGTTTAACAACTCCTGATCATAAACATGAACTATCAAAAACTCTTTTTCACTAAGAATTTTTAAAATTGCTCCAGTATGTTTCAGCGTTTTTAATACATGATATAAGATATAAATTTTTGATTCATTTAATAAATACTGGTGAATAATTAAAGTAGAATCTTTAATATAAGTGATTCTTGTATCATTTATAATATATTTATTGAATACAATCCACATACCAGGATTCATTTTATTAATTTCGATGATAGTCTTGATTAATTGTTTTTTAATAAAAATACACCACTAAATTATATTATTAGTGGTGTTCTTTTATTAATATTTAATATTTTTTAAATCAATAATAATAGGAATTATTGTCGTATGCATCTTAGTAATTTTGTGAACAATCTTATTGATTTCATGAACAATTGCTTTTTCTAAATCTTCGACAATAAAATGTTTCTTCAAAAAATAAGATTTAATCAAACGTTCAATTACTTGATGCATTTGATCAATATACTCTTCAGTAAATTTGTTTATTACTAACCCCTTAGTAATAATATTAGCATCTTTAATAATCTTTTGAGTTTTACTATCAATATGAACAATAATTTCAATTACGCCATTATTAGCCAAAGCATCTCTTTCACTAACAATATCTTCATTTACTGCCCCAGTCAAGCTTCCGTCAACGTAAACTTCTTTTAATTCATGATTTTCCACTGATATTAAATTACCATTTTCAAATACTAAAATATTACCATCTTGTAAATTTAATACCTTTTCCTGTGGTATTTTTAATTCATTTAATAAAGTATAATGTTTAAATAAATGTCTTACCTCACCCTTAATAGGAATATAATATTTAGGTTTAGAAATTGAATACAATTGAATTAAATCATCGCTAGTAGCATGAGAAGTTCTAAGTATCTTATTTTCTATTTGTTTAAAATTAATATCGTTTCGATAAATTTCATCAAGTACGTGTAATACATACTTTTCTGTCCCCGAAACTGCATCTGACAAACCAATAATTAAATCATCACTTGATATTTTGATATTCTTATATTTTCCCTCAATAATTCGACTTATTAAATAATAAGGTTCTGTATGATTACCAACTACTATTACAACTAAATTGTCATATTCTGTACCATCTAATTTAACTAAAGTATCCTCTGGTATACTTAAATTATTTGTCTTTAAAGCCACATTTACAATTAATTCGGTTTGTTTACTAAAGAATGCAACTTTCTTTCCTAACAAATTAGCTGTATTAATAATCTTTTGAATTCTAGAAACATCTGTTGAATAGGCAGCTATAAAAATTTTGTTATTGTTTTTTGCAAAACTGTTATAAATTTCTACTTCAAATAAAGCATCAGTTGTAGTTCTATTAGAATCACTAATACCCACACTTTCAGCCATTACTGCTAAAACTTTACTTTTAGATAATTCCAACAACTTTTCATAAGAGATTTTATATAATTCATTTAATGGTTTTGAAAAATTAAAATCCGTAGAATAAACGATATCACCATCTTTAGTACTAATAATAATATTAGCAGCATCCGGTAAAGCGTGATTTACATTATAAAAGGAAATCTTTACATCATTAAATTTTAAAGTCTTATTAGGACTAACTTTAAATAATTTGAAATTCTTTAGATTTAACCCTTCATTTTTTAAATAAGTTTCAATAAGACTGATTGTAAATGGTGTAGCATAAACTCTGACTGAAATGTTTTTTAGTAAATAAGGTAAAGCCCCAATGTGATCCTCATGGCCATGAGAAATAAAAACCCCTTGAATTCTTTCTTTATTTTGAATTAAATAATCGATATTCGGTACGACAGCATCAATACCAAACAAATCTACCTTGGGATAAATTAAACCAGCATCTAAAATAAATATCTTATCATCAACTTCAACAAGATACATATTCTTACCGTTTTCTCCCATCCCTCCTAGTGCTCTAATTTTAATTTTACTCATAATTCTATCCTTTACTATATTTTATCTTGTTATCATTTTATCATAAAAGTCTATTTTTTACAATCAAAATAATTGTTATTGTTTATTTTTATAAGGGCTTCTAATAAATTGTCTAATTAATAACTTTAAGGAAAACGGATATAAAGGCTTTAAATAAGATTGTCCAAAACTCTTTAAAGACAACAAATAAAAAAACATAAATATAGTAAAGAATAATATACCATACATACCAAAAAAATATGCAATAACAATATAAATTAGTTTTACAATTTTATTTGCTAATGCTAGTTCATAACTTGGTGTAATATAAGTTCCAATAGCAGAAAGAGCCCCCAATAAGACAATAGTTTGGCTAACAATCCCTAGTTCCACTCCAATTCCTCCAAGAATTATACCGACAATTAATCCCATAGATGTTGATAGGGAATCAGGGGTGTGAATTGAGGCCATTCTTACTAATTCAATACTAATTTCAGAAATTAAAAGTTGAATTAAAATAGATTGTCTTGTGTAATCTAGATTCATAATGTTAACCAACATAGTATTAGAATAGTCTTTTTGGTTTACAAAACATAACCAAATAGGGACCAATAAAAAAGAGACAATAATACCAAAAAAACGTAAAAGTCTTAAAAAAGTACCACTCATTGATGTTTGTCTATACTCTTCTGGTGCTTGAAAATGATCAAAAATTGATGTTGGTGCAATCATCACTGATGGCGATGTATCTACAATTATACCAAACATACCTTGATATAGATGAACTGCTAAAGTATCTGGTCTTTCTGTATATCTTACCATAGGATATGGTGAATATGGCCTATTACTTAGCAACTCTTCTAAAGCTTTATCCGTCATTGTAAGTTCATTTACTTTTACTTTTTGAATTTTATCAATTGCATTATTCAAAGCCACTTTATTTACTAAATCATCGATATAAACATAGGCAATTTCTGTTTTACTAAAATCTCCCACTACAAACTTTTTGACTTTTAACTTCCCCGAACGTATTCTTCTTCTAAGTAGTGCTACATTAGTGGCGATATTTTCTGTAAAGCCCTCCTTACTACCTCTTACTACTTTTTCTCCATCAGGTTCACTTAAACCTCTAGTAGGATAATTTCTAATATCAATAATAATCGCTTTATCAAAATCTGCGACTATAATACAGGCTAAACCTTTTAAGACTTCTGTTTCGATTTCTAAAAGATCTTTTGAAGTCATTACACTAATAGATGAAATGTTTTTATAAAAATTATCAAAATAAGAATCTGTATTATTAAACTCATTTAAAAATAAACTTTGTATAATTTGAATTAATAAATCAGTATTAACTAGAAAATTATTAGTATAGATTAAATTTCTTTTATCATAAAGATATAACTCTCTTTTACCGATATCAAAAGAATCTTTAATACCTAAAAGTTCATCTATCAATTGTTCATTTATTTTTTGACTATTTGTTAAATACATTTTCATCCTTTTGGTTTAAATATTAAACTACAGATAAAAGAAATAAATATTGCAAATGAAATCCCACTACTAGTTGATGCAAATACCCCTTTAAAAATATCAAAATAATTACCATTTAAAGCATAGTTAACTGCTGATTCTGTCATGGAGTGACCAAAACTGCAAATAGGTAATAGGGCTCCTGCTCCTGAAATCTCTATTAATCTATCATATAAATTAAAACATTCTAATAAGGAACCTAAAAAAACAAATAAAACTGTGATATGAACATTTTGTAATTTTAAACCATCTAATAATAATTGAGCAATAAAACAAATTAATCCACCAATTAAAAATGCAAACACAATTGTCATTCCATCACACTTTCCAACACAATAGCATGTGCAATACCAGGAATAGACTCTTTTTGTTGTGCTAATAAAGGATTCATCAAAGCACCTGTAGCAATTATCAATACTTTATTTAATTTTTTTGTTGATAACATTTCCTTAATATAACCATTTAAAATTAAACTACAACATCCACAGCCACTACCACCTGAAAAAACTTCTTGAACTTTTCTATCATATATCATTAAACCACAATCATTATAATTATAAAACTCGATTCCCCATTCTTTTAAAATATCTTTGAAAACTATACTTCCACATTCTGATAAATCGCCAGTTAAAATTAAATCATATTCACTAGCATCTACATTGAAATCTTCAAAATGTTGTCTTAATGTCATTGCTGCCGCTGGTGCCATTGCTCTACCCAAATCCTGAACATCTTTATAATTAGGATCCACCACTTTTCCAATTGTTGCTCTAGTTACTTTAATATTTGATTTTTTTGTGGATAATAGGCTGCATCCACTACCAGTGACTGTAGTCGTTGTAGATGATGGCTTTTGTCCACCATATTCAGTTGGGAATCTAAATTGTCGCTCACTTGTTGCATAATGAGAGCTTGTAAGACAAGCAACATTATTAAAAATATTACTCTCAATATAATTAGCACCTACTATTATACTCAAAACCGCTGTTGAACATGCTCCATATAATCCTATATGAGGTATATTAAATTTTCTAGCCATATAACTACTAGCAATAATTTGATTATTTAAATCACCACTAAGAATTAAACCAATATCTTCACTTTTTAAATTAGCTTTTTCTAATGCTAATAGAAATGCTTCATTTTGCAATTTAATTTCCGCTTTTTCCCAAGTTTTTTCTGAACATGATAATTCATTATAACTTTTATCAATAAACTTACCTAGTTGAGCATTTTTTTCTCTTGGTCCACTAATCGTTGATGACTCTAATAAATAAACATTATTATATTCTATACTATTTTCACCAACCCTACGCATAAAAACACCTAACCATATAGATTATACTACCTATAAAAATACTACTAATAGCACCTATGGCAATTATTGCACCAGCTAACTTAAACATATTAGTTAAAGTCCCTTGGATTATCCCCTCTGTTTTTGATTCAATTGCAGATGATGTCAAAGAATTAGCAAAACCGGTAATAGGTATAAAAGCACCTGCCCCAGCTACTTGTCCTAACTTATCATAAATTCCAAGTCCTGTAAATATAGATGATAGAAAAATAAAAACAAACAACATAATTGTATTTGCCACCCTACTATCTACTTTAAAAACTTTCATCAGTATCATTCTAATGACTTCACCTAATAAACAAACTATACCACCAAATAAAAAAGCTTTAAGTGAGTTTTTTAATATAGGTCTTCTATTTTTGTTTTTTTCTAATACTTTTTGAAAAACTTCACTTTCCATTTTATCACCTCATATTATTTTTTGAGGTGAAAACTTATTTATACATTTAAGTTATTTTTTCTACAATATTCTTTAATATTCTATTTACTTTTGACTGACTTATATTTAACGCTTTAGCAATATCATTTTGTGTGTATCTATAAAGAGCCTTTAACTTAAATACTTCCTCTTCTATTTCATCTAATCCAATTGGTAATTTATAATATGTATCTTCAAACTCATCATAATTTTCAATTTTATCAATTTGATAAAAACCTTGACTTTTAATTAACAAAACATTTTCAACGCTAGTATTACATTTTTTTGCAATTTCAAATAAATTTAATTCATTGTGTTCTCTTACCTTATTACCTAATTTATAAAAATAATCACTAATTTTAAAATAACTACCTTTTTTAATTTCTTCTTTCATTTCATAAACTATGTATTTACTAGCATAGCTAATAAAAGTATCTAAATTGTTGTGATTATTAATCGCTTTTAACAAGCCCATAAATCCTGCTTGAATCATATCTTCAAAATCAATAAAGTCATTTTTTAATTTTTTACCAATTTTATAAACAAGATACTGATATTTTTCAAATAATCTTTCTTTTTCATCATTATTCATGATATTTCTTTTTCATTGTCACAATAGTCTTTTCACCAAGTATTGACTCTACACTTAATTCATCAGTAAAAACTTCCATTATTGTAAATCCTAGTCCTGCTCTATCTTCACTCATTTTAGTTGAAAAAAGTGGCTCACGGGCTTTTTGAATATCTTCAATTCCAACCCCATAATCAATTACTTTTATGATTATTTCTCTATCATCATATTGCATCTCCATTTTAACAAATTTAGTTGCATCATTACTATATCCATGAACAATCGCATTTGTTACTGCCTCAGATATTGCTGTTTTTATTTCATTTAAAACATTAATATCAATATTCAAGTTTACTAAAAATCCTAACGCAACAGTTCTAGAAAACACAACATTTGATGTTTGAGCACTAAAACTAATCATCATTTCATTTTTCATTATGCCACCTCCAATAATCTAGTAGCTTGTTCTTCATTATCAACAACACTACAAATTCTTTTTAACCCTGACAAATTAAATATCCTTTCTATTAATGAATTCATAGAACAAATTATAACTCTACCTCTTCGATGTTTTATTTGAGCAAATCTTCCAATTATAAATCCTATCCCACTACTGTCCATAAATTGAACTTGTTCTAAGTTAAATACAATATTTTTAATATAGTATTTATCAATTATATCAATTGACTTTCTTTTTAAACTATCAATGCTAGATTGATCTAAATCACCTTTTAATCTCATTATTAAAGTACTGCCTCTTACACTCATCTGTACATTTAGTTTCATTTTGTCACCTCACTAGAAATGATTTTATCAAATTATTCCTTATATAAAAAGAGTTTCGACAATCAATGCCAAAACTCTTTTTTTCCTAATCTTGATTTTTTTGTTAAAAAATGTTGGTTTTATTTGAAGTAATTATATTAATATCAAATAATGTTTAACCGTATATAAAACTATACTTTAATACCTCTTTAAATAAATCCAAGAATGTTGTTTTCTTCGTTGTAGTTTGTAAATCAAGGCTTATTTTATCAATTAAATTACCATCTTTATAAAATTCAATATATCCAATATCTTTGGTTTCATAACGATTAATTAAGTCATTATCAATCACAATCTTTGTTTGATAATTTTTAAACTCTTCATTATGTTGTAAAAGAATTCCAAAATCTTTCGACAAAACAACATTTTGTTCGGTTGGTGATAATAAAATGTTTTTATTAGTATTTACTATGGTCCCTTTCGGTAAAACCATTTGATATTTGTAGTTAGAAAAACCATAGTTTAATAGTTCTAATGTCATATTAGTTCTATCCTTTATTGTATTAGCCCCCATGACAACACTTACTAATCTCATATTATCAACTTTTTTAGTACAAGTTAAACAATAACCAGCATCTTCAGTCCAGCCAGTTTTTAAACCATCAATTCCTTCTACACTTTTAATTAATTTATTTGTATTCACTAACCAAAATTGTTTAGGAGTACCAACTCTAACATAATCTTCATATTTAGAAGAATATTCTAAGGCCTTTGGATAGTTATTTATTAAATAACTAGACATTATTGCCATATCATAAGCTGTTGTATAGTGTGCATTAGTTGTTGGAAGACCGGTTGAATTACTAAAAACTGTATTATATAGTTTTAACTCTTCTGCCTTTTTATTCATTAGTTGAACAAATACTTCTTCAGAACCACTGATAGCTTCAGCCAATACAACAGTTGCATCATTTGCTGAGGCTATACAAACGCTTTTTAGTAAATCATCTACAGACATTTGCTCACCAACAGATAAAAAAATTTGTGATCCTCCTTTTGATGCTGCATTTTCAGAACATGTTAGTAATTGATCCATTTGTAATCTTTTTTCTTCTATTGCCTCAAAAAAAATGATTAAAGACATTACTTTTGTCATACTAGCCATTGGTAGTCTTGCGTCTTTTCGATTATCTACCAATACTTTGTTTGTATTTGCATCGATTAATACACTAGATTTGATGTTAGGTTTTATACCTGGCTTAAAGACCATGATTTCCTGATTATCCTCTGGTAAACGTACACCTACAATTTGTTTGGTTTCAACAATAGTAAAGATACTAAGAATTATAGCTAAAATCTTTTTAAACATTTTATCACCTATAAAATTATATTCAATACATTGTATTATAGAACCAAAAAAACACACAAATTTAATTGTGTGTTAATCATTTATTGAATTCCAATTAATCGGAGTTAAATTATTTAAAATCAAAAATTCATTTGTTTTAGAAAATATTTTACTACCAAAGAATCCTCGATAACTAGATAAAGGGGAAGGATGCGCGGCGGTAATAATTTTATGTATTGGATTAGTAATTAAATTAATTTTTGTTTTAGCATCATTACCCAATAATATAAATACTACAGGAGTTGTCTTCAAATTCACAAGTGATATAATTTTATCAGTAAATATTTGCCAGCCATAATCATGATGACTTTGTGCGTGACCTTCTTCGACTGTTAAAACCGTATTTAATAATAGTACTCCATCTTTAGCCCAATTAGTTAAATCGCCATGAAGTGGTGCAGTAATACCTAAGTCACTTGATAATTCTTTATAAATATTTCTCAAACTTGGTGGTAGTTTTTCATTTTTTGGCACTGAAAAAGCTAATCCACATGCTTGATTCACCTCATGATACGGATCTTGTCCTAGTAAAACCACTCTAACTTTATCAATCGGAGTAAGTTCTAAAGCTCTAAAAACATCTTGTTCGATTGGAAAAATATTTTTTATAAGTCTTTCTTTTTTTATCTTATCTGATAAATGTTGAAAATAGTCTTTTTTAATTTCATCATGCAATAATTCTTGCCAATTACTCATTATTCACCTTGGGAAATAACATTTGAATTCCATGTTTTAAAACTTGAATATTAATTTTTTTCCAATGAAAAATTTCTCCATCAAGACAAGTAACCATGTCTTCATTACTTTCAATTTCAATATTATTTAATTTGTGCCATTCTACAATCTTTTTAAATTTAGGATTATCAAGATGTAACCCTTTTTCGTATTTACCGATTAAATTTAAAAACTTAAATCTTGAAACCTTTTTAACAGAAATTAAGTCCATTACCCCATCTGATGGATTAGCATAAGGAGCACAATTATATTTGCTACCATAATACTTTCCATTTGCGAAAACTAAAAGTAATAACTTCTCATTGATAATTTCTTTATTATTTGAAGTAATTTTAATAGTTTGTGTTTTGAATCGAAAGAAGTTTTTAATAACTGCTTTATTGTATGCTTTTTTTACATTAATAGCTTTGTATTTTGAATTATTACAATCATCATTAACTCTAGCATCAAAGCCAATATTTATCTCGTTTAAATAGTAATATTCATTAGCTTTTCCAATATCAATCCCTTTAAAAGTACCATTAACTAAACTTTTTAAATCTTTAAAATCATACTCAGGGAATGTTTTTAAAAAATCATTACATGAGCCAATTGGATATACAGCAAAATATGCATTTTTAACGCCTGCAATTCCATTAATAACATCAAAACTAGTACCATCTCCACCACATGCATAAAAAATAGTTTCTTCCGTTAAATTTTTTGACTTTAAACTGGCAATAGTAAATGAATCTTTTGGCCCTTTAGTAACATATATTTCGTATGAATCGTCTCGCTCTTTAAATATCAATTCAATTTCTTTTATTAATTCTTGTGTTCTATCCTTTGGTCCTGATGCAGGATTCAATATAAAAAAATGTTTCATAACAAACTCCTAATTTATCATATTCTACCAAAATACTTATAATTTGTCAAAGAAATACAAAAAAAGAGGACATAGTCCTCCTTAATTAATCAAAATATCTATTAATAATTTCTTCAACAGTATCTAAAATCTCTTTGTCTGTAAAAGATTTATTTAAAAGCCAAACATAATAATCTGTTAAGGCATCAATTAAAGAACCAATGATATCTTTCAATGACCATTTTTCATTATATCCCTTACAAGGTAATATAATATATGGTAAATCTTCAATATTATTAAAATTTGGATAATCTTTAAAATCCTCATAATAAAATAAATATCCACAACGTTTCTTAGATTGATTTAAACAATAATAATTATTAACAAAATCAACTAAAACCATAATTGGAACTTGATAGTTTTCTTCTACCCAACCCAAAAATTTTACCAATTCTTGTGTTAATTCATCATTGATTCCTTTTTTGATAACAATATCAAATCCACTACTAATATCTTGATTAATATTTAACTCTACTTTTTTTGCTTGATCCCAAATATTCATATTTGTCTCCTTATTCTTTATACTAGTATTATATAATAAAAACAAATATTCAGCAACAAAAAGTATTATTCACAAAATTTATTTGTCACTATTTTATTATAGTCTGCCCTTTTTTCTAACTCATTAGCTTCTTCCATAATATCCATTAAACGATTAAAACCATCTAAACTAAAGTAAGGACTGCTACACCACACATCAGCTTCTCGATATCTTTTTACAACAATTGTTAAATCTTCTAAACTAATATCACTAAATGACGGATGAATTGCTTTTGCTACCTCTTCATCACTACTATTTATAACAAATTGTTGTGCTTTATATATCGCATTAGTAAATCTTTGTATTAAATCTTCATTATCTTCCAAAAATTCCTTGGTAGTATAATATGATGTAAATGGAACTTCTGGTGAATATTTACCAACGGATGTTACCACATAACCTTGTTTTTCCTTCTCCAAAGCTAAAGCAGTAGGTTCAAATAAAGTAGTATAATCCGCTTCTCCTTGAATAAAAGCTCCTGCCATGGCGTTAAATTGAATATCTGTTCTGACTAAAACATCATACCCAGCCTTATCTCTTCCTACTGTCAAACCTGCTTCTTTTAAAACATATTCTAAATTCATCAGTGGCACTCCACCAGCTCTACCACCTAAAATAGATTTCCCTTTAAGATTTTCTAAAGTAAAATTATCTTCTTGTTTTCTTGATACAATAAAGCTACCATCACGTTTAGTTAATTGACAAAAATTTATCATGTAATTAGTTTGACCATTATTATATACATAAATAGTAGCTTCAGGTCCTGAAAAACCCACTTGAATATCATTAGATAATAATGCAGCCATAACCTTGTCTGCCCCACCGGCATTAATTAACTCTATTTCGATACCCTCTTCTTTAAAATAACCTAAATTAATTGCTACATATTGAGGTGCATAAAATACTGAGTGAGTTACTTCTGCCACTTTAACTTTATCTAGTTTGTCATCACCACAACCATAAACTGTAATTGATAACATCAAAATAAATAACAAATATAAAATCTTTTTCACTATATCCCCCTATTTTTTCTAATTTTCTTTTCAATTATATTAACAATTTCATACATAATAAATGCGATAACCGCAAGAATAATGACACCCATCATCACTAAATCCATTTTAAACACTTGAGACCCATACATTATTAAATATCCAATTCCCATTCTTGATACTAAGAATTCACCTACAATTACTCCAACCCAAGTCATTCCAATATTAATCTTGATTAAATTAATTAAATTTGGAATATTATAAGGAATTACTAGTTTAAAAAGAATTTGTAACCTATTTGCTCCAAATGACTTCAACATTAAAATTTTTTCTTCATCTATATTTTTAAAATAATTATAGGAACTAATAATTGTTAGTATTAATGAAATTGAAACAGAAACAACTATAATTCCAAATACCCCTGTTCCTGCCCAAATAATTAGTATTGGCGCGAGTGCAGTTTTCGGTAATGCGTTTAATACAACTAAAAAAGGATCAAACACTTTAGATAAAAATTTATTCCACCAAAACACTATTCCAAATAAAATACCAAATACGGTACCAATAATTAATCCTATAATTGTTTCAAATAATGAGATCATTATATGTTTATAAATCTCATTAGATTTAAAATAACTAATTAATAATTTGATAATTTTACTAGGTGAACTAAATAAAAAATCATTAATTAAACCAATTTGAGATAATAATTCCCATAATAATACAAATAAAACAAATAAAATAATTTGGGTTAAAAGAACTTTTCTTTTGTTTATTCTTAATGCTTTTTGATATGAATTCATTTTTGATCACTTAATTCTTGCCATATTTCATTAAAAAAGCGATTAAAAAGAGGATGAGTTCGTCTTTCAAAAGGAGTTTTAACATCGTCAAACGTTTCGGTAAAATCGTATATTTTCTTAATTTTTGCTGGTCTATTAGATAAAATAACTACTTTATCACACATAGATATAGCCTCACCAATATCATGAGTAACTAATACACTACAAATGTTTTGATCTTTAATCATTTTATAAACATCATCGCAAATATTAATTCTGGTTTGATAATCTAAAGCAGAGAATGGCTCATCTAATAATAATAAGTCTGGTTTAATACTTAAAGTTCTAATCAAAGATATCCTTTGTCTCATTCCGCCCGATAATTGTTTAGGATAAGCATGAATAAAATCCTTTAAGCCATATTTTTCTAATAAACTAACCGCATTAGACTTATTAGATGTAGTTAAATTTTTTTCAATTTCTAAACCAAATAATATATTATCATAAATATTTCTCCACTCTAACAAGTGATCTCTTTGAAACATATAACCGACTTTACCATTTACTTTAACAGTCCCCTCGTCTATTTTTAAAAGGTTAGATAAAATATTTAAGATAGTTGACTTTCCACTACCACTAGGACCGATTATACCAATTATTTCTTTTTTATATCCTTTTAAACTTAAATTATCTAACACCATTAACGAACTGTTTTTATCATAAAAAGTCTTCTTGACATTTTCAATGTTAAAAACTTCTTCCACTCTATCCCCTCCCTAATCTACTTTATTATACGTTAGTCAACCTTTAAATGTTTAGATTAATGTACAAAATATCTTTTTTTTGTTATAATTAAATGAGGTAAATATTATGAAAGATTTAAAAATACACTTTTTGAATACCATTTGGAGTGACGCAATAGTTATTGAATGTAATAATCATTATGGTTTAGTGGACACTGGTAGTTCTTTTTACTATCCAATGGTTGAAGAACATTTAAAGAAACTTAATGTCATAAATATTGATTTTATTATTTTAACTCATTTTCATACTGATCACTATGGCAATTTAAGTAAATTAATTAACAACTTTAATGTCAAGAAAATCTATTTAAAGCACTATTATGGATTAGACGGGACAACTTCTAGTGGATATCAATCAAATGAGGAATATATTGAAAATGAGTTTAAAAACTATTACGAAATTTTAAATTCAGCAAAACTTAATAATACTTCTATTTGTTTTATGGATGAATTAGATCAAGATAGTCTAGAAATTGATTTTGAGGGTATCAAACTTGATGTCTTTGATATCAAAAATAGACTATATAATATGTATAACGATCCTAAATCAGAGTTCTATCAACAAAAAAGATTTAATGAAAACTTTGATTCTGTTGGTATTTTTATCAAATACGGCCAATACAACATTTTTTTAGGTGGTGATGTAACATGTTCACAAACAGATATTACTAATTTAAAAGAGCTATCTATTAAAATGATTAATAAAATTTATTCTAAGTATCAAATTGATAAAATTCATCTTTATAAATCATGTCATCATGGTGGTGGTGGTACAAATACTGATAAACTTTGTCAGTTATTACAAGCAGACTATGTGGTTATTACTAATACTAATCGATGGCTAGATAATTATGATACTTTTAAAAATTTAAAAGATGCCAATCCTTTGGTTACTATTTTACAAACAGACTATCAAAAATATATTTTTACAATTAATGAAACTATCCGTTATGAAACAATTAATGAGGTCTCATTATTTATCACTTTAAATAAAGATTAAAAAAAGATACATTTAAACTTAGTTTAAATGTATCTTTTATTTTTATTCTTCTTCAAAATGTTCTTTACCTACTCCACATAATGGACATTCAAAATCTTCTGGTAAATCTTCAAATTTTGTTCCAGGAGCGATACCTTGTTCAGGTAGGCCTAATTCTTCATCATAAATAAAGCCACATACTTGACATACATATTTTTTCATATTTCACCTCTATCTTTAAATTTTTTCAAAATCTTGGGCACCATGTTTACATAATGGACAAATATAATCCTCAGGTAACTCTTCACCTTCATATACATAACCACAAATCTTACATACATAACCGGTAGTTGTTTTGATTTCAGGTTTTGGTTTAACGTAATTTTGATAATATGAATAAGTCATTGTTTCTAAATTGTTAATAACTCGCGATTCAACTACACTACATATGAACATACCATGTGTATCTAAATCAATATAATCTTCTACTTTTAAAGATAAGAATGCGTTAATGTATTTTGGTAAGAAAATTAAACCATTATCGCTACGTTTATAGTTACCATCAGCAAACTTATCTACATTTCTACCACTAACGAAACCAAATTGTTCAAAGATTTTAAATGGAGCATCAACTGTTAAACAATTAACATTCATTTTTTTAGTTTGGCTAATTACATGATGTGAATAGTTTTGTTTGTTGATAGTTACCGCAACGCGATTAGGTTGACTAGTAAGTTGAGTAACAGTATTAACAATTAATCCATTATCTTTTTTACCATCATTTGATGTTACCACATATAAACCATATCCAATATTAAATAATGCAGTTGGGTCATTCTTATTAACATTAACCCCTTCGATTGCAAGATATTCTTTAGTTAATTCATTTACAAGATTATCTAATTGCATACGACTATCACTATTTAAACTAGACATTATACGAACATTATTTTCACAATACTTGATATTCTTACTATTTTCTAACATTTGTCGCATAACCTTAGTTGCCATTGGTGCCCATGTTCCATTTTCAATAAAAGCAATTGTTCTATTACAGTAATTTCTTTCAACTAAATGATTAATAAATTCTCTCATAAATGGGAAAATTTCTGAATTATAAGTAGTAGTTGCTAAAACAAGCTTATCATATCTAAAGGCATCTTCAACAGCTTCTGCCATATCACATCTTGCAAGATCATTAACAACGACTTTAGGGCAACCATTTGCTTTTAGTTTTTCAGCAAGTTGTAATACTGCAGCTTTAGTGTTTCCATAAACGGAAGTATAAGCAATTACAATACCTTCTTCTTCAGGTTCATATCTAGACCATTTATCGTATAAACCAATGTAATAACCTAAATTTTCTTTTAAAATTGGACCATGTAATGGACAAATAATTTCAATATCAATAGTGGCAGCTTTTTTTAGTAAAGCTTGCACTTGTGCACCATATTTACCTACAATCCCAAAATAATATCTTCTAGCCTCACACGCCCAATCTTCTTCAACATCTAATGCTCCAAACTTACCAAAACCATCAGCAGAGAATAAAACTTTATCCAAAGAATCATACGTAACCATAACTTCAGGCCAATGCACCATAGGAGCAAAAACAAATGTTAACGTATGTTTCCCAAGACTTAAAGTATCAAATTCATTAACAATTACTTTATTTTCAAAAGTAGTATCGAAAAATTGTTCCATCATTTTGAAAGTTTTAATATTCCCTACAATTTTAGTATTAGGATATACTTTTAAAAAGTTAACAATATTGGCAGAATGATCTGGTTCCATGTGTTGAACAATTAAATAGTCTGGTAAATTGCCATTTAAAACTTCAGCAACATTATCTAACCATTCATGAGTAAAGTTTTTATCGACAGTATCAATAACAGCTATTTTTTCGTCTTTTATAATATAAGAATTATATGCCATTCCATTAGGAACTACATATTGGCCTTCAAATAGATCCACTTGATGATCATTAACACCAACATAATAAATATCTTTTGTTACATTTCGCATAAAAATTAGCCTCCTTTAATTCATTTAATTATACCAATTTTTTATTTTAAAAACAAATACATTGCTTTATTTAATATACTTTTGGATTAGTCTACTATAGTCAATTTTTGTTTTATGTTTTAAATCATATGGAAATTTCTTTACTTTAATAATATTAGAATTTTTTACTCTCCGATTACTAAAACAATAAATTTTATCATTATACCATAGACTATAAACTTTTTTTAAAGAATACTTTTCTCGTAACAGTTGATCATTTACATAATTATAAAATAAGTTCTCTAATGAGGAATATTTTTTTCTACCAACAATGTATAAATATTCATTTTCAAAATATCCAATATCCTGTGTATTATGAGAATGATTAATGCCTAGTACACTTTCGCCTTGTATACAAATCTCACCAACTCCATTGATTTTGTTGATAATATTTACTTTTAGACCATCTACCATCTTAAAACGATGATTAGTATAAAAATCTTTTAAGCTATTTATACCAATTGTAACACCTTCACTAGCACCATAAGTATAAATAATTTCTGCATCAGGAAAAGTATTGATAATCTTTTTAGCCTCATTATTATATATATAAGCCCCACCAAGATACAATGTCTTAATACTGTTAATTTTCTGCTTAATTTTTAAAATTTTGGATATTTTGCCTAATATCACATTTCCATTAAGTTTCAAAACATTTTTATTAGTAATATTTTTAATAATACATGTAGTATTTCCATTAAATATAGATAATAATACATATATTGGTAATAAACTAATCACTACATCATCCTTGTTAAGAGTATAATTTTTCATTAGTAACTTAATTTGTAAAGATAAATCGTTAAAACTCCTAGAAATAATTTTTGGTGTACCAGTTGTTCCTGAGGTAAATGTTGTTAACACAATATTGTTATTTTCAAAAAGATATTGCTTAAAATTAGATGAATATTTATGAAATTGAGAGATATTAATTTTTTTAAAAGAGCCAAAGATAAAATTAGCGATTAATCTAGTGTCATTATTGATAAAAATATATTGTGCTTTACTTATATTTATCATTTCTTTTAATCTAGTCGAATTATTGAAACTGTCAATTACTACAATATTTAACCCATAACTCATACTAGCAAGTATTGTAACATACATCTCATATGATGGTTTAACAAAAAGAATGATCTTATCACTAGTTTTTAAATTATTCTTTTTAAATAGATTACAGAAACGATTAACATCATCTAATAATTCTTCAAAAGTTTTACGATATAATTTATTATTCCTAATCCATCTAAAAGCATCCTTTTTATCATTTAATTCACATGTTTTAAGAAATTGATTAATCATATATTATGCCTTCTCATATACTAATAAATCTTTATAATAAAATGCTCTATCATTTTTAAGATTTGTATTAATTCTTATTAATTTATGTGAAAATACTCGAGTATTCTGCATATTCCAATAAATGATTCGACCATGATCATTTAATTTATTAAATAATGCCTCTTCATATTTTTCCATCAAACTATTATCTAGATATTCAAACACATCTGATAAATTCATAAAATCATAATTATATTCTAAATTTAATGCTTCATCTAAACTTATACATCTAACTTCAATCTTATCTATGTTATTTTTAATCATTTCAAAATTTTCTTTTTTCAAGTATAGAGGCATTTCTAAATAATTATTATAAATAACATATTGTAAGTAGGGATTTGTTTTGTTTAAGTTACTAAAAATACCAAATTCAAATCGATTTTTTAATATTTTAGATAGTTGACCATTATTATATTTAAAATACTCCTTATCCCTACCTAAACGTTTCATAATAAATTTAGAAAAAAACACCTTGAATAATAACTTAAACCTAAAATTATTAAACTTTTTTATGTAAAAATCTTGTTGTTCTTCTAATGTAGTACAATTCATAAATTTATCAATAATTTTTTTACTGTGAATCAAAGGTAAGATTTTCTTGCTGAAAATATTAAAATAATATTCAAATCTCCCACAATTTAATAATTTAACATCCTTTATTAAGAAAATATTGTTATCAAAATAATCAACAACATCTTTAGATAAATATTGCTTTATTTTATTATAATAATATAAACTATTCCCTTCTCTAACACCTAATAAAATAAGGTATTCTTCATACTGTAAGAATTTAATAGCTGTTTTTTTAAGTTCAACTAAATATACTTGTGTAATATTAGAATCAATAGAAATTACTTTATTTGGGTTTAATAATAAACACGCAAAACTATTATCTCCTCCAGATGCAATCGACAAAATATTATTAATGTTATCATTAGCATAATTAATAATCATATTTGCATCTTCATGACAATTACTATAATGAATATAATTCCTATTTTTATAATATTGTTTTATTTTCAATTATAACTACCCCCTTTACTCCATCAAGGGTTATTACATCACCAGTTTTTATAACTTTTGTTGCATCATGTACACCTACTATTGCTGGAAGGCCCATTTCGCGCGCAACCACAAAACTATGAGATAACATACTTCCATGTTCTACAACTAAACCGCTTGCTAAAGGAAATAAACTTATCCAACCAGGATCAGTTCTTTTAGTAACAATAATGTTCCCTTTATCCAAATAATCTTTATTAGTATTCATAATTGTAGCTTTAGAGGTAACAACACCAGCTCCGCTTGGAATTCCCGATAATCCATCATGATTTTGACTTGATTTAACTTCTAAAACTTTATCATTATCATAAAAAACATAACGATCATAATAAGGTTTTTTTAAATTTACTTGTTCTTCAGCTTTTCTTTCCCTAACAATACTTTTTAAGTCACCAATAGGATTGAAAACCTCTTGTTTTGTAAGATAAAAAATATCTTCAACTTTGTCTAATAATCCTTCATTGACATAATTTCTTCCGAATGATAAAAAGATATTTCTTACTACTGAATAAATATAAGTTCTTTTAAGCCTTAATCTTTCTCTATTTTTTATGAATTTTTTTGTCATCTTAGACAAAAATCTAAGTTTTTTAGGTGTTTCAAAATGAGTAAAATATTTTTCTTTTTCTGTATTATTATCTATCATATTTTTAAGATAAGCATAAATAATTTTATTATCTTCAATCATTGTTATAGTTTCTAATTTTAGTTCATCATTAACCCGTGATCCAAACTTATGAATATATTCACTGACATCCTTAAATATCATGGAATTTATATTATGATATTTTTCATATAGTTGTTCAATAGTTAACTTTTTAAAATCTGTAAGTAAAGTTGGCTGACTTTTAATAATATTAAAGATTTTTATTAACTCAGTACTACTTCCACAACTTTCCACTTTTCCGTTATTACTAATACATTTACTAATTAAATCCTCTTTATTAGTAATATTTTTCATTTTATTAACTTTTGATCTTAGTAAACCATAAAATATCATAACAGCGCAATCATTAATAATTGGTATTGAAAAATCTTTAGTAATGTTTTTTTCAATTTTATTAAACAAATTTTTCAGTTCTTCATTAGATAAATTTATAGAAGTTCCATAATAAGGCATAACAGTTTTATTAAATTTTTCTATAAATTTAGTAGATAATTTATCAATTCTAATTACTTTATAAACAAAAAGAACAGCCAACTTTATCATATCAAAGAAATTCATCTTAACCCTTTTAAAATTGCTACTACTACTTTTGACACCCATCATTTGTTCCATATAAGTAGTTGATTTTTTAAAAGGAAATATGGTATTAACATGATACCAACTATTCATATTGTAATAAATTCTACCATTATGATAATATAACATTTCACTTAATGAAGGTTCTAAACTTTTTAATATTTTCTTTCTAACCTTTCCACTTTGTAAAGTGCAAGTATAAACATCTCGATAGACATCTTTTGCAAACGTATATGTTAAATATGATGTTTGACCAAAATAAGATTCAATAATATTTGCATTATCTATAAATAGTTTTCTATTATGAGGATTAATCCCTTCATAGTTAGTGATATCTCTTGTTTGAAGAAAATATATCGAATTATTTTTAATTGCAAACTCAATATCTTGAAAAGCTTCTGTTTTATTAATTATTTCAAATGTGAAATCGACTAGTTTATTAAGTAATTTCTTATTTAAAATATCAACTCCATTAACCATAACATTATTGCCATTAACAATATAATTAGTTCCATCTCTACTGCCATCAACTAAGCCATCACCAAGACCCTTAACGACACTAATTAACAATTCATCCGGATTATCTGTAATAGGATTAATTGTATTAATAACACCTGCAAAATCAGCATCAACCATTTCTTGAATGATTACACTCATTTTTATATTATCTAAACTTAAATTATTGTTCTTTCTGTAACTAATCGCAGTTTCTGAAAAAGCACTTTCATATACATCAAAAATCCTACGTAAGACATCATCACTATCCACATTTAAGAAACTATCATGAACTCCGGCAAAACTGTATCTAGATGAATCTTCATCAATCGCAGATGATCTAACAGCATATTTTTTATCCCTTTTTAGAAAAAGACATAGTTCTTCTTTCAGCGCTTCTAATACAGTTCTATCATATTTATACTTGATAAAAAAATCACTTGTTACACAGGTAAAAGATGGAATAAGTAAATTAGAATTTTGTTGGAAATAAACAAGTTTATATCCCTTTCCTCCTATCAAGTTAACATCTAATAAATTATTAACTAGAAACATTTAATCACCACTTTTCTTTATTAAATACAAATCTCCTATAAAAATCAATAAACTAAATACCACACAATAATAGTTAATACCAAAATAATAATAACTAATAAATATAATTACAGAGGGTAAAAATAAACTTTTAAAATATTTAAAATATTTAAACTTTAAATTACCTATTATTATAAATATAATAGATACTAGTAGTAAATAAGATTGATAGTAAAATGTAATAGTAAATAAAATTACTATTAAAGATATTAATAAACCAATTAATGTTTTTTTATTAAAAACACAACGATTTCTCAATGTATCTTTTTCAAAATCTTTTATATCATCTATAACCCTAATTAATATAATAAATAAAATTAATTTAATCAAATGTATACTGAAATAAGACTTAGTAAAGTCAAAAATATATAAAATCGTGTATAAAAAAACTGAAAGAACTATTGGTAATAGGTATTTTTTTATTAATAACATTATATTACCACCATCTTTTTGAGTATATTTTAGCTTTAATCATTATTTTACTATAACTTAAATTACAATAATCACAAAACATCTTTAATTCTTTTTTTGCTCTTGTCTTATCAAACTTTGTATTATTTACTATATTTAATGCGATATCTCTATCAATATGATTTTCTCTTATCATAACACTATATTCAGGTAATTCATGATTTCTACGTGCGATTAAAGATTTTAAATACCAAGCACCATAATGAATCAAACAATCAAAATGTTCATCCTCATTATCAAATGTCCAAATTTTGTTTGATTGTAAAAAATCTATAACATCTTCTTTATTATAAGGATGATACAAAAAATATGCAACAAACTCTCTAAATCCGTTTTTATATGCATCTTTTAATAATTTCGTTTGAATTTCTTCTTTTAATTTATTATCTACTAATGACTCAATCTTTCCTAATACTTGTTTATATAATGATTCTAAGTCTACATTTTCTTGCAAACCAGAAAAAATAAATGGCTTAAAAACATCCTCTACATCAGTTGCAAAATTTCTAAACATTTGATATGTACTTCTTCCATGAATTGTTACTTTAGCATTAATCTTGGATGCTTGATTAATCATAACAGCATAACCCAAAAAACTACAAGCTATACAAGGCGATAAATATTTAGAAACAATTGATTTATAAATTTTCTTTAACAAATTAGTGTCGCATTCCACAAATTCATGTTTAACATTAAGTGCGTTCACAACATCTTTAATTCTTTGTTTCGCTTCATCAGACAAAAAACCATTATCAAGTGTAAAAGCATAGACTTTCAAATTATATTCTTTTACTAATTTATATAATACATAAGTTGAATCTTTACCTCCACTAAATCCTACAGCAGCATCATACTCATATTGACCATCATTTTTTATTTTCAATAAAAATAATTTTTTCAAATCATTATAATTATGTAAAATATCATAATATTCTAGATGAGTATGACAAAAATTACAGACTCCATCATCATACAATTTAAAATTCTTAACTGTATTATCATTAACACAATGGCTACATCTTTTAATCTTCATTATTATACTCCAATAATACAAATCGTTTTTTATTAAGTTCGTAACCTCTGTAAATAGCTTGTAATGTTTTTGTTCTATCATTCATAAAATGATGTAAAACTTTGTCATACCCTTTTTCTATAACTCTTTTATATGAACAATTTATAATTGTTAATAAAATGTTTTTAAATTGATAGGCTTTTTTAATCCCAACGGTTTTAGAAACATAAAATCTCTTTTCTAAATCTTCATAACAAAAATGAAACGCGACTAGTTTGTCATGATGATAAATTAAAAACAAATCTGGATTACATAATTTAATACTTTCCAAATACAATTCAATAAAATCCTCTTTAGAAATACTTTCATAGTAATCTGCCTTACTAAATGCATCTATTGTTACTTCATATAAATCATCTAAATATTTATAACATTCTGCCCCTTCAACAAATAATAATTTATATTCACTAGATAGAGTATATCTTTGAGATCTTTCATAAAACTTGGTATTAATATTTGCTAAAGTAGAACTATATTCTTGTTTAATCTTAAATCCACTTTGAATAAATGCGTTATATTCTTCAAATGAATTCTTACAGTCTGGATATAATTTCCAATCAAAATTATTAATGGCAAATCTATAATTGTAAAAAGTATTTCCATCAATTGGGCCCACTAATTTTTTTCCCTTAGATTTAATTACTAGTTTATTAATAACTTTATAGAGATCATCAATACTATATGTCTCAATAAAGCCAAAATAACATAGACCATACTCTTTTTCAATTAGGGTAAGATTGGTATCATTAGATGATATTATTTCATATCTATAATTACTTAAGATTCTTTCTTTTCTAATTATTTTTTGTAAAACTGTCGATAATTCTTCTAAACAGTTAATTTTATAATCATACTCATCACAATCCTTATACCCATAAGAAGCATATACAAAATAAACACAGGAATGATCTGATATTTGATTATAATCTTCTATATCATCACCAACAAATAAACTTTTTTCAGTAAAATTATTTGTGATATTTTTTAAATGATCAGCTTTTTCACCTTTTTCAATTGTGTAAAATCCTTTAATAAAACTAGAAGTATTAGAAATATTCATAAAAGTTTCTACATACTCTTTCAAACAATTACTTATAATATAAATATTATAATTCTCACTTAACCCTTTTAATGTAGAATATACATCTGGAAAGCATGTTCCCTCCGGATATTTCATAATGTATTCAATTGAATAGTTTAATGCTTCATTAATAATGTTTGATTGATCAACGATTTCAGGAAATAAATCTCGAAGTAATATATCAACTTTAACGCCCATGTAATTTATCACTTCTTCAAATCCCTTTATAGGAGTTTTATTATACTTTTCACATAATTTTTCATAAGCATAAATATAAGATTGTTTAGTTTGCCATAATGTTCCATCTAAATCAAAAATAACGTTTTTAATCATAATAACTCTCCTTTTTATATCATTATATCATAATTTTGTTATATATCAAAATTAAATAATCTTAATAAAAAACTCCATTTACTAAGAAATGGAGTTTTTTCTATTTTTTAACAAAAATATTATCAATAATATTTAAGATGCCATTCATAACAATAATGAAAACATATGAAATTGCAGATAATGATATTGCTAATAATAATGCATTAGCATCATAATAAACTTTACCATCAGCAATTACTTGTTTAACAATCGCAACAAAGTTAAATTGTTCTCTAAAACTGAATCCAATAGATTCAATTGTAACCCCAAAAGATGATAATGAGAAGATACAAATACATAATAAACAAAGAATCGTAAACATTGCTGCTTTCCATTTGTTAAATGGTTGACAAGCCATATAAAGTACTAATAAACAAGTTGATGTCGCAGAAAAGATAATTACAGTTGATATAACATTTCGATCAAAGCCTAAATAACGAGATAATATATAAGTAATACATACTTGTAGACCAATTGTTAAAGCACCAGGTAAAGATTTTCTAATGACATTTAATAAGAAATGACCTTGAACTCGTTTTTTATTTGGTTGAAGTGCTAAAATAAAACTAGGAATACCTATTGCAAACATTTCAATCAACATTAGTTGTGATGAAATAAATGGATAGCTATTGCTTCCAGAAAATCTTCCTAGGAAGCCAGTCATTGCTAAAATAGCAATAATCATTGTAAATAAAGTTTTAACAAGATATAAAGAGGCAGTTTGTTGAATATTATTAATTACTCTTCTACCCTCACCTACTACCTTAGGCATTGAAGCAAAGTTAGAATCTAGTAATACTAATTGTGCAACATTTTTAACAGCATCACATCCTGATGCCATAGCAATACTACAATCAGCTTCTTTAAGAGCTAAAATATCATTTACACCATCACCAGTCATTGCAACTGTATGTTTAGCTTTCTTTAAAGCTTCTACTAAAATCTTCTTTTGATTAGGTTTAACACGACCAAACACAGTATAACTATCAGCAACTTGAGCTACTTCTTCATCACTTAAACCTTCTAAACTAATGAAGTCTTCTGCATTTTCTATCCCTACTCTTCTAGCAACCTCAGAAACCGTAACAGGATTATCCCCAGATATAACCTTAACTTGAACACCACTTTGTTTAAAGTACTTGATAGTATCAAATGCTTCTTTTCTAATTTGGTCTTCAATCAAAATCAAGGCAACAAGTCTTGGTGTCTTTTGAATTTTACCATCCTTTAAAGGAAGTGGACTATGTGCAAGAGCAAGAACACGTAAACCTTGGTTAGCATATTCATTTACTTGTTCTGAAACTTTATCAAAATTGCCTTTTAATACAAACTCAGGAGCACCTAGAATAAATGTTCCTACTTCTTCAAAAGTAACACCACTATATTTATTTTCAGATGAGAAAGCTAAAATTTCTACTGGTGTGTATTTTTTACCAAAACCAAAATATGCTTCTAATGCTTTAGATGTTGAATTAGATTCTTGTAAAGCACTATTCATTGAACTAACAACATCTGAAACATTGTACTCACTTCTCTTCATTTCAATATATCTTGTTACTGTCATAGTACCATCAGTAATAGTTCCTGTTTTGTCCAAACATAAAACATCTACATGAGCCAACATTTCAATACAGTAAATATCTTGAACTAAAGTATTTCGTTTAGCAAGTCTTCTAACCCCAACAGCCAATGCAACAGTAGTAAGTAATACTAATCCAGATGGAATCATTCCCAATAGGGCAGCACATGTTGATAAAACCGTAGTTGAATATGTTTCACTGTGATTAACAAAGCTTGCAAAGAATTGACCAACTTTTTCAATAAAAGTTCCAGACCAATGAACTGATTCACTCTTACAATATAATACTAAGAAAGTAGGTACAAAGATAATACTTACAAACTTTAGTAAATATCCTAAAGACTTCATAATTTCAGATTGTGGTTTGTTATATTGTTTTGCAACCGCAGCAATCTTTTCCATACTGTTGTCTTTACCAATACGTTCAACATGAGCATAACAGTTACCTGACACAACAAAACTTCCTGAATATAGAGTATCACCAACATTTTTTCTAACTGGAATTGATTCCCCTGTTAATTGAGATTCGTTTACCTCTATTTCACCTTGTTCTAAAATACAATCAGTTGGAATTGCTTTACCAGGACTTAAGAAGACAATATCATCTAAAACTACTTGGTTTAACTTTACTTCGATTTTTTCACCATTTCTAACTACGCATGCATTAGGAGCAGATTGTAAAGAAAGCTTATCAATAGTAATTTTAGTTCTAATTTCTTGGAAAATACCAATCACAGTATTAATAATAATTAATACTAAGAAAGAATAATTCATAATTGGAGCATGTGCACTTGCTTGAAGCAAAGCAATTAAAATAAACATTACGTTAAAGAAAGTAAAAATATTCTTTATAAAAATAGAAAGAATAGTTTTGTTACTACCATTAGAAACTTCATTAATTAAGCCTTGTTCAATTCTTTTTTGAACTTGTTCTTCACTTAATCCAATTTCATATTTTGGTTGATATCTTTTAATTTCTGATTCAGTTAATATTTGTTTTTTAGGCATTTCGCTGACCTCATTTATTTAATTTTCCTATTATATTTATTATACTATAAATCGCATTTTTTTGCAAGAACTATATATTTTTATTTTGACTTTTAAAATTTATATGATATAATATAATAGTTTTAAAAATGGAGGTTTAAATGAAAGCTACATTAATAGGAATTGTTCCAAGAACTTTATTTGAAAATGGAACTTATAAAGTACAATTAAATTATAATTATCTTATTCCTTTTGTAGAAAGAGGTATTAGTACTATAATTTTACCATTAAAAGATGCTAATCTAATGCAGATTCTTGATGAATGCGATGGCTTCTTAATTCCAGGGGGAAATGATATCGACCCTATTCATTATAATGAAGAAAATACTGACTCTCTTGGTATTGATGCTGCCGTAGATGAACTAGATCAAAAAGTTATTAAACACGCACTAAAATTCCAAAAACCTGTTCTTGGTATTTGTCGTGGTATCCAATCAATAGCATCATTCTTAGGTGGTTCTTTACATCAAGATATTAAAAAAGCTAACTTACAAAATGACGAAGTTGATCATACACATTTAGTAAATAATCTAAACACTCATGATTTTTGTAAAAACTTTAAAGATACTTTTGTAATAAATTCTTACCATCATCAAGCTGTAAAGGATATTCCTACTGATTTTGAAGTAATATTTAAACATCACGATATTATTGAAGGAATTCATCATAAAACTCTTCCTATTCTAGGAGTTCAATGGCATCCTGAAAGATTACATACTAGTGAATCTAAAATAATTTTTGATTATCTTTGTGATAACGCAAGAATTTATAAACAAAATAAAATGCTTACTCATCAATTTGAGTAAGCATTTTTTTAATTAATTTTCTTTTTTATATTCAGCAATAATCTTATCAATTAAGAATTCTGGAACTTCATCATATCTTACAAACTTACGACTGAAACGTCCACTACCTTGAGTCATAGCTTTTAAGTCAGTTGCATATTTTGTAATTTCTGATTCAGGAACAGTTGCAGTAATTTGTTGTTTTCCATTTGGAAGTGGATCAATACCCATAACTTGTCCACGACGTTTGTTCATATCGCCCATAACATCACCAACATAATCAGACTTAACAACAACTTGAACTTCCATAATTGGTTCTAAAATTGTAGGTTTGATTGCAGGAACAGCATTCTTAAATGCTAATGAAGCAGCAATCTTAAATGAAATTTCATTAGAATCAACTGGGTGATAACTTCCATCATATAAAACAGCTCTTACACCAATAACTGGGAAACCAGCTAAAGGACCATGTTCTAAACAGTCTTGTAAACCTTTTTCAACAGCTGGGAAGTAGTTTTTAGGAACAGATCCACCAACAACTTCAGAGGCAAATTCAAATGGAGCGTCTGTTGGTTCAAAACGAATCCAAACATCACCAAATTGACCAGCACCACCAGATTGTTTCTTATGACGACCTTGAGCTGAACCAACTTTTCTAATTGCTTCACGATAAACAATCTTAGGTTCAGAAGTTTCAACTTCTACTTTAAACATATTCTTCATCTTTTCTAGGATATATCCTAAATGAGTAGAACCTTGACCACCAATTAATAATTGAGTAGTTTCAGGGTTACGTCTGATTTCAAATGAAGGATCTTCAATATTAAGTTTTTGTAAAGCACCTGAAATCTTATCTTCATCTTGTTTAGTTTTAGCAACTACAGCAACATAAAGAATTGGTGTAGGTAATTCAACTTGAGGATATTGAATAGGATTTTTACGATCACAAACAGATGCACTTGTAGCTAATTCACCAACTTTAGTAACAGCACAAATATCACCAGCATGGAAACATTCAACGTTAATTTGGTTTTTACCAGCTAAAGTAATAAATTGACCAATTTTAGCAGTAGTATCAAAATTAGGAACATAAGCTTCACTAATACCTTTTGTAGTACCACTGTTAACTCTTAAGAAGTTAATAGTACCTAGGAATGGGTCAATAATAGTTTTAAATACGAATGCAGAGAATGGTTGATCATCTGCAACTTTTCTAGCTTCTTCAGAATTAGTTTTTAAGTTAGTACCTTTAACAGTTTGTTTAGCATCAGCTGCTGGTAATAAATCACAAACCATTTGTAATAAGTGAGCAATACCGATGTCCTTAGTAGCAGCACCAACAACAACTGGGAATACTTCACAAGATTGAACACCAACTTTTAAACCTTCTTTAATTTCTTCAGCTGTTAATTCTTCACCGCCAAAGAACTTTTCTAATAATTCTTCACTTGTTTCAGCAACTACTTCGCTAACATTCATGATAGCTTCTTCTAAATCACCTTCTAATTCAGCAGGCACACTAGCTTCTTGACCATTAATAATAGCTTTTTTAGTAACTACATCAACAAAACCTTTGAATTGAGATTCAGCACCAATTGGTAAAGCAACAGGAACAGCATGTGAATTAAATGCTTTAATATCTGCTAAAACTTGAGCAGGTTTAACATTTTCCTTGTCTAATTTATTTACTAAAATAAGTGTAGGGATATTTCTTTCTCTTAATGCTTCCCATACTCTTTCAGTACCAACTTGAATGCCACTTGCAGCATCAATAATAACGATAGCACCATCAACTACTGATAAATCATTATCAACTTCACCAATAAACTCTTCTGATCCTGGTGTATCTAAAAAGTTAATCTTGCATCCATTCCATTCAACCGGAATTAAAGAAGTTGATAAAGAAGTTTGTCTACTTTGTTCTTCTGCTAAATAGTCAGAAACAGTATTTTTTCTTTCAACTTCTCCTTTTTTAGCAATGCCTTTTCCTAAGAATAGCATTGATTCAGCAAGACTAGTTTTACCACAACCCATATGTCCTAATACAGCAACATTACGGATTTGACTGGCTAAATACTCTTTCATAATTTCCTCCTATAATATAAATTCTAAGTATTTTCATTTAAATAAACTAAATTAAATAAAATCACGCATTTATATTATACTACATCTTATAATTTTTTGTATTCATTTTAGTAATTTTTTTTGAAAGTGTTTTCATACTTCTTTTCTCTTAATAAATTAGCAAGTGAATTCTGGTCATTAACCCCTTTTAATTTATAATTTTCAGGAAAAATCAATGTATCTAACATATTGTTAATAGATAAATAATTAACAAAATCAGTTAAATAATATTCATTATTTTCCTTATGAATGTTCATATTAGGTAAATACTGATAAACATCTTCTACATGGAAAATATAAATACCAGTATTAACAATATTAATATTTAATTCATCATTATTACAATCACACTGTTCTATAATTTTAATGTTTTTATTTTTAGTTACTATTCGACCAAATGAATAAGGATTTAACATTTTCATACCAATCATTAAGTTTCTAATATTATTTTGATAATAGTAACCAATAATGTCCTCAATCATTTGTTGATCTAAAAAGGGAATATCACTAGGGACTACAATAACTTCCTTTGATGAAACATATGGTAATGCTTGAATATAAGCATCCATAGTTCCAAGTGGTACCATTTGATATGCATAAGTAATATTATCTACTAAATCATTTAATTGTAAATTAAAATTCTCTTTTACTACAATTATTTTTCTTTTTGTATATTTAGTGCTGAAAGCATTTAGCACTCTTTTAATCATGGGAATTCCATCAATTTCTAATAAAATCTTTGGTGTTTCTTGGCCCATTCTCTTTCCATCACCAGCAGCTAAAATAATTGCCTCCATATTTTTTTCTCCTTTAATTTTTAATTTCTTGCAAAAATACATCGCATTTGGTATAATATATTGTAAAATGAGGTGTAATATGACTAAAAAAATTCTAATAACTTTAGTGTTACTATTATTTCTAATTACTGGTTGTAATAGTAAAAACACATTTAATGGCGGGTATGCCATAGTATACCTAGAGGGAGTACCGTATTTGTTAAACGCCAAAGGAGAAACCAAAGACTTAAGCCAATATGATGAAATTGATAGTCAATTTGGTTCTTTAATGATTGTTAAACAATACAAAAATAATAAAATTTTATGTGGTTATATTGATAACAATGGAAATGAAGTAATTAAACCTAGTTATGAGATGGCTTATCCTTTTAGCGAAGGGTTAGCAGTTGTTGTTGAAAAAGGTCAATACCATATCATCAATACTAACAATAAAGTTGTTTATACATTACCTGAAGGCTATATCGCATACGATCAATTCGTTGAAGGATATCTACGTGTAGAACATGAAGGACAATATACTTTCTTAAGTAAGGATTTTGTATTAGGAACAAGTTTCTTCGAAAACTTAGAAAACTTTAGTTGTGGTTTAGCTCTTACTTCTTATAAAGATGCAAATGGTAATACTAATTATCAATTTATTAATCCAAATTATGAAATTGTGATTACTAGTGAACAATTAAAACAATATGATTTTATCGATTCATTCCATGATAATTATGCAAGAGTTGGTCGTTATATTAATTCTACTTACTATTATTCATTTATCAACAATAAAGCTGAATTACTAGTTGATGAAGAAGATAATTCATTATTCTTAAAAGCCAATAACTTCCATAATGGACAAGCTGTCATTTATACCGAAACGCCTTATCGTAAAATATATGGTGTGGCAGGAGATGTTATCAGTCAACGTTATTGTTTTAGATATCTTACAACCGAAGGAAAATATCCTGCATATCTACTAGATGGTGGTAAATATGGTTTCTACAAAGAATATGAAATTGAAAATTCCAACATTAATGAAATTTGGGCTACTTTTGAACCTTATGTACCTGGTTATATAGCTGTTAGAGAATTCTATAGTGGAAACCCTAAATACACTTACTATAAAGTAACAGATGAAGGTGTTGAAGTTTTAAACCTTTCTACTAATGATGAATCAATATCAAGACTAGATCGTGTACACTATAATAAAACAATTGAATTATTAAGCTTTAAAATTAATACATTCTATGATCCAGCAAATCCACAACTATTAATGGTTGTAAAAATTTACACTAATTTATATGGTATCGTAAATCAAAATGGTGAATATATCACTAAAGTTATTTATGATAATATCGTAATTTAGAGGTGCTTTATGATAAAACTTGTCAATTTAAATAAATACTATAAATCAGGCACTGAAGACTTCCATGCTTTAAAAGATATCAACTTAGAGTTTGGCGAAAAAGGAATGAACTTTATTCTTGGTAAAAGTGGTAGTGGTAAATCTACACTTTTAAATATTATTGGTGGTATCGACTCATACAATAGTGGTGAGTTAATAATTGATGGTGTCAATACACAGTCTTATACTAAAAAACAATATAATACTTATCGTAATACATACATTGGTTTTATCTTTCAAGAATTCAATGTCTTAAAAGGATTAAATGTTTATGATAATATTGCGATTAGTTTAGAACTACAACATTTAGATATTAAAAGTAATCATGAAAAAATTCAAGAAATAATCGATCAAGTTGGTCTAACTGGACTTGAAAACAGAATGATGAATCAATTATCTGGTGGTCAAAGACAAAGAGTTGCTATTGCAAGAAGTTTAATTAAAAATCCTCGAGTTATTATTGCTGATGAACCAACTGGTAATTTAGATAGTAGAAATAGTAAAAACATTATGGAATTACTAAAAAAACTTTCTAAAGATCGTTTAGTCATCATTGTTACTCACAGTGATCAACTTGCAAGTGAATATTCGGAAAGAACTATTAAAATTAAAGATGGTGTTGTTATTGAAGACACTAATCAAGAAACAATTGAAACTAAAGAATATGTTACTAATTTAGTTTCCGTTCCAACAAAAACAAGTTTAAGATTATCTGTTAAATCTATTTTTAGAAACTTAAAACGTTTCATCTTTATGATTGTACTATTTGCTATTTCATTGATTTTTGCAGGAGTAGTTATAAATATGAGTTTATCGAATACTACTTTAACTTATGCAGAATATCAAGATGAATATGATAATAATGTAGTACACTTAGTTTCAAAATATAATTCATATGGTTACACTTCAAATTCGGCTTTCTTTAACTATCAAGCGACACTATTTGAAGAAAAATATGAACAAGATCCAAAAACAAAAACTTACGATTTATTAAAAGGTATGAAATTCCCACTTGCTATTGATCGTAACGCTGTTGTTGAAAATGAATTCTATTATAATTCTATTAATTACATGTATTTAATAGATGATATACCAAGCAGTATTAAACAAATTAAACAAGGTAAATCTAATAATAACTTAGATACTTTAGAAATTTATATTACTGACTATGTTGCTGAAAACTTAATTTTCCAAAATTATTTCGGCAGTTCTGTTAAAACTATTGATGATTTATTAAATAAAACTTTAACTTTTGATAATATTTCTTATAAATTACATATTAAAGCTATTCTAAGAACAACTTATGAAGAACATAAAGAAAGTTTTACTTACTTTAATAGTAATGCTGGAGATGACTCAAAAGCTAAAAATGCTTTCTTTGATAATAGTGCAATTTATAACGCAATTTTCTTAGATAAAGATGATTATGAATTATTCTTCTCAGGAGCTAATATCAAAGAATTTACATCAAATGCTGTATATCAAATGGTTGCTGACCAAGGTGTGGGTGAAAATATCAAAGTAACTACTTGGCCACTAGATAATGATTTTGTTACAGCTACAAAAGGTAGTAAACCTACTAAAAAAGTAGAAGAAAATAAACCTACACAAGTTGCGGTTACTACTGGTTTCTTTGAAAAGATTTTAAATGTTCACATTGAAGAAAGTGAAATTACTTCAGAAAATACTAAATGTGATCTATTCTTAAATAAAGTAAAATTTGAATTATTAACGACTAATAGTAGTGGTAAAGTTCAAATGACAGAGACATTTGCATCAAACTTCTTGTCTTTTAATTCGACAGTTCCTGCTAACTTTACATTTAATATCACAACTGTTGTTGATAATGATGAGCCAATTATTTATCTTGCTTCATTAGAGGAAGCTGAAGACTATAATAAACTAGTAAGTTCATTATTCTATGAAGGTGGATTTATTACATTATTCTTTAACAATCAATCTAATCTATCTCAAACTTCTTATAATGAAGTAAATTCTAAACTATATCGTGACTTTATCAATAATGATATTAATATTACAAATAATAGTTTTACCAAAGTTCTTCTTGTTGATAACTTTATTAACGATAACTTACCACTATTCTTAGGTGTGTTCTTCGTTTTTGCGTTATTTAGTGTTCTATTGATTTTTAACTTTGTTATCATTAATATTAAAAATAGCACAAGAGATATTGGTATTTATATGTCTTTAGGATTTAGTGGTTGGAAAATATCACTAATCTATCTATTCCAAGTCTTAATCTTGGGTGTTGTAGCTTATATTATTAGTTTAATAGGTACAGGCATCTTCTTATTATCAATTGATGCACACTACACTGCATTATCTAGTGTAAACTTATCTATTATCAAAATGAGTATTGCTGGTTGTGGTTTAGTATTATTAATCGCATTAGTAGTACCTGTTGTTTCTGTAATTTTCCCTCTTATTAACTTAAGCCGAAAAAATCCGGTTGATGTTATTAAGACAATTTAGAGGTGTCACATGCAAAATAATATAACATCTTTAAAAGAAAAAAATGTAATGATAAAACTTGAAAACATTAATAAATACTATCAATCTGGTGATGAAAGAGTTCATGCTTTAAAAAACATCAATCTTGAATTACCTTATAAAGGATTAGTATTTGTTCTTGGTCAATCTGGTTGTGGTAAATCAACGTTACTTAATGTCTTGGGTGGCCTAGACAAACCTGAAGAAGGAAGAATTTTGATCGAAGGTGCAGATTTTTCTAAATTCACATCTAGCGAACATAATAACTATTTAAATAGTTATTTAGGATTTATTTTCCAAGAATACAATATCTTAAAAGACTTAAATCTTTATGATAATATTGCATTACCTTTAGAAATGCAACATGTTGAGAAAAAAGAAATAAAAAGACGTACCAATGAAATCATTGAATTAGTAGGTCTATCTGAACTTAAGAAAAGAAAAATAAATCAATTATCTGGTGGACAAAGACAAAGAATTGCAGTTGCAAGAGCTTTAATTAAAGATCCTAAATTAATTATTGCTGATGAGCCAACTGGTAACTTAGATAGTGTAACTGGTGCTACAATCTTTGAACTTTTAAAATCTTTATCTAATGATCGCTTAATCGTTATTGTTACCCACGATGAAGAATCGGCTTACAAATATGGTGATCGAATCATTAAAATCGAAGATGGAACATTAGTAGATGATGTTAGTCTTACAAATGGTGTCCAAGAAAAAAATCAATTAATTGAATTTAACGAATATGAAAATGTTGAAATTGCTCAAGTAGAATCTTTAAAAAGAAATAAAGAGCCAAAAAATCCAAATAGTTTAGTACTAACAAAAGTTAGTGCCCCAATCAAGACTAGTTTTAAATTAGCTCTTAAAAACATTAATCATAAAAAGTTTAGATTTATTTTAATGATGTTTATTTGTGCCTTAAGTTTAGCATTCTTTAGTTTTACTATTGAATTAAATGATGACACAATTAGACAAAACGTTTATACTTCTGTTGAAAATGGCTATCTTTATGCTGATATCTTACAAAAAGCAGAACTTCCTGATGGTTATATTAAAACGTCTATCTATGATAATTACATCGGAACTAATCTTCCTGCTGGTAGTTATGAAGAAGTAAGAAAAGCTTCTCCTGGTTTAAACATTCATGAATACCAAAGTGTAGCAATCTCAATTACGCAAAATGCTAACGACAAATTAATCAATTCCTTCTATACTGGTGAAATTGAATATATTACTAAATATGATTCAAGAAATACCTATGATTTAATCGTTGGTCGTGCACCAATTGAAGGTAATCATGAAGTCATGGTAACTGACTACATGATAGAAATGTTTAAATATTTTGATGTTTTAGATCATGAAGCTAATTATAGTAACTATATTGGTAAATATGTAACTCTTGGTAGTAATATCAAATATCGTATTTGTGGTATCACTAATACTAATTTTGAAAAATATATCAAATTTACACAATCTGCATCAATCGATATTACTAATAAACTATATTATGCATTCTTAAATGAATATAAGTCAATGAATACTGTTTTCTTAGATAGTAATGATTATGCCTACGAAACATCTATTATTATGTATAAAATAGACCTACATAAAGCTAACCTAAATGTTAGTATTAAAGGTTCTCGTGAAGGAGAATTCGCTGATGTTTCTCAAATGAATGTTACAACAAAAAACCTTGACTTAAAAGGCATCAAAACTAATGAAGGTACTAAATACATAGGAAGAGAAATTGATCATACTAAAAATGAAATAATTATTCCATATACTTTATATGCTGAATTATTTAATAAAGATGCAGGTGAACCAACTGACTATGATAACTATCGAAGAGTTTGGAATAGTGTTCGTAATAAAACTGTTACAATTGAAATTCAAACAAATGATGAACCTTTAAAAATCACAGCAACAGTTGTGGGAATTTCCCAAATTACTAATCATACAGCTGATTCTATTGCCATTTCAGATACCATTATGGAATTTATCTTTAACAATGGTCCAAAAAACAGTGCAGCATTACTTGCTGAAATGTCACCATTTGGACGTATTGCTTATGATGATTTTGTAAATGCCTATGAGGCAGGATATATTATCGATATTTTTGCATATCGTGCTGATATTGATTCTTATGAAATATCACCATTTATCAATCTTTTATCAAAAGCGGGTTTATTCGTATTTGCTGTTTTCACAATTGGTATCTTATGGACAATTATCTCATTAGATATCGTTGATTCGAAAAAAGAAATTGGAACATTTAGATCAATTGGTCTAAGTGGTGGTAAAGTATCTTTAATCTTTATCTTCCAAACTTTAGTAATATGCATATTCTCATACATTATCGCATTAATCATTGGTAATTATGCTATTCAATTATACGATTCCACATTGTATGATAGCCTACACGTGATAAGACTTTCAATGTATATGATGACTTATCGTTCTCCTGTATATCTAATTATATTCTTACTTGTTATTACATCACTTGCGTTATTCTTACCATTATCTAAAATAATGAGACAAAAAATCATTGATGTCATTAATGAAAGAGGAGATTTATAAAAATAAAAAGAAACCTTATTAAACAATTGTTTAATAAGGTTTTTTATTTTGAAAAATATAAACACCAGGTTTATTGATTAACATTAAATTATATTCAAAAACATCATAAGTATTAGTTATGACAATTTCATATTCAGCTATTTGATATACTAAATAATTATTATTATATTCAACTAATTTTACTAAATCATCAATCATTGATTTATTAGTTAATCTGAAAACAGGATTTTCTTTTCGAAAAGAAATCATCTTTTTTAAATATTCTAAAACATCTAAATATAAATTGATTTTAGAAAAATCAACTTTATTGATTTCAATACTTTCATTATAAGAATTATCAATCCCATTTTTTGTCCTACCAATTTCCATTCCTAAATGAATAAAAGGAATCCCTTGACTAATCATTAAAAGACCTAGTCCTAGTTTTAAATAGTCCTTTTTTTGATCAAGTGACATCTTCTTAACAAGATCCATCTGATCGTTTAAAGTATAATTATCATGACATTCAATATAATTGATAGATTGGCTAGCTCCAAAAGAACCTTTTAGGAAACTAGTTAATTGATCTTTATTAATTTTGGCTCCCATTAAAATACCTTTATCTAATTTAAATGGGTTTCCTCTTAAAAAGTCACGATAAGTATCATTGAAGTAGCCAATATTAGGAAGGGCTTCTTTAGAACTAGCAAGAAGGCTTTGTTTTATTCCTGTTTGCATTACCCATCCTTCACCATATAACATCAAGTTAGGGTTAATTTCTCTTAAGACCTTTTCAATTTGTTTCATGGTCTCAATATCAATTAATCCCATCAAATCAAATCTAAAACCATCAATATGGTAAAACTCAACATAATGCTTTAACGTATCAATGATTAATTTTCTAACCATCTTTCTTTCTGTCGCAAGATCATTACCACAATATGAACCATTAGTTAAAAAACCAGCTTGATCACATCTATATGCATACCCAGGAACAATCTTCCCCATTGAGAACATATCATGTTTATAAACATGATTAAAAACAACATCTAAATTAATACCAATATTATTCAAATGATAATTATCTACTAACTCTTTGAATTCATTAATCTTATTATATGGATCATTTGGTTTACTAGCATACCAACCACTTAAACTCATATATTCTAGCGGATTATAACCCCAGTTATAATAAAGATCTTTCTTTTCTTCATCAACGCCATAAAAACTATTAACTGGTAGGAGTTGAACATGAGTGATCCCTAAGTCTTTAAAATAATCAATCATTTTAATACTAGATAGAAAATTGCTTTCTTCATTTAAATGATATGTTAAATCTTTCAAATGAGCTTCCATAATAATATTATCAGTAGAATAATTAGAAAATGATGGATTTTTACTCTTAAATTTATAAGTTTTAGCTTTATTAATAACAAAATTAACTTCTTCTTTTAATGATGAAGCAATACCATAAGGATCCAATGTCTTAATGAATTCATCATTTATTCTAACTAAATAATAATACGGTTGCTTATCTAAATTACCTTTAACAGTCGTCTCATATACACCATTAAAAGTATAACTTAAATCATATATTTTATTAAGTTTTGGTAAAACCAACTTAACCTCTTTAGACACCGGACTCCATAATTTAAAGGTAGTTTGCTTTTTCGAATAAATAAAGCCTAAATCACCATCATAGTAATTTAATTCATCAAATAAACTACTTCTGGTAATTTTTCCTAAATGGAGGTTAATTAAATCATAATCAACCATTATTTGATAATCTTTATTAGTCTCTAAATTTTGACTAGTTTCATAATATAAATGATGAAATTTACCTTCAATTTGTTTATTAATTAGTTTTAATTCTATATTTTCATTAACAATTCGAACTAGAGAATTTTTATTATAAGCATCACTTATTACTTTAATTATATTATAATCTTCTAAATAAGCATAACCCATAATTAATCCTCATCAGTTACTTGAGCATTTTTCTCACTAAGTCTTATAATGATATAAGTTCCAATCCCTGCTGCTAAACTAGAAATTAAACCTATGATAATAGCATTTCCAATACTAAATACATCATCATCAATATTAGGATTTCCATTAGTAACGTAAATTTTTTGTGATATTTCATTACCATCTAATTCATATTTAAAGACAAAATCAAAAGTAGAAATTTTTTCTGTTGATGTAAATTTAAATCGATACAAATATTTATTATTTTCTTGTAGATCTCCACGGGAGATGACCTCACATCTTGGATTAGGTTCTTGACGTTCGCCATAAATTAAGTCTTTTGACTTAATACCACTCTTATCATAATTAATCCAAATATTTAAATTAAATAATGGTTCTTCGGTTTCAAATGATAATTCAATGACAGATACACTTGTTCCACTGATATGAACATTTAACTCTTCTAAATTAATAGTTGAAATAGTTTTAGCGTAAATTCTAACTGTACTAGTTAATAAAATAAATAATAAAGTAATTAAGAAGCTAATTCTTTTCATGTTGATCACGCTCCTTAAATAATTTTAATTGGTCGTTTAGTTTTAGATTTAAACGTTTCTTTAGTAACATTATTATTAACGCAACAATAGTAAAACCTAAAATATTAAAAGCCAACACAATACCAGAAAAAGTTAAGTTTTCAAAAGTGAACCATCCACTAATAATACCAAAAGAATAGATAACTAATATAAGAGTCAAATAGACAACAGATGCTTGTATAAAAACAGTAACTTTATTAAGTTGAAAGAATAATGTAAGCAGTATTGAAGCCACCATAACAATCGGTACTAAAATAATAATATATTTATAATTCACGGCCCTTTGTGAGAAAATTAAAGCGTCAATTAATAATTTAGATAAGAAGGTAATAGTAAAAATTACGATAAACGTTATCATAAAACTAGTTAAAAATTTTAAAAATTTTCTCATTTTACTTTCCTCCTTTGATCTTATTTTTAAATCCACTAGCGTAAACTCTAGTAATAATCATTTTTTCATCATTATTTAAAACAGCCAATATTCGGCCATTAACCATTGATTTAATCTTTTGAATTTTATCTAGATTTAAAATAACTGTCCGTGCTGTTTGAATAAAAGATGAATGTTTCAACAAATCATTTAATTCAGCAATCTTATAAGTTACTTCATAGACTTCTTCTTCTAAATAAGCATATACTTTATTTTCAACAGCTTCAAAATAATAAACATCTTCTAGCTTTAAGACAAAGTTTTCATTATCAATTTTACCAATAATAGAAGAATCTATATTATTTAATGCCGCTAAAATCTTATCGACTGTTGCATCATGAACATTCGTTTTAATAATAACTTTTTTCTCATTTTGTTCATGATCGATTACTACTTCTACTTTCATACAGCACCTCCTTTTCTTTTAAATCTTGTTCGGTATGTACATTTTTGACAAATCTCAAAATATGGCATTTGAGAAACCGCATTTTGATATAATTCACTATTTAAAATATCTTCAAGTGAATCTTTAAAAATATTACCAATTAAAGTATCACCATTATTATCCAAACAACAAAGGACAACACTACCATCTACTAAAATACCTAATTGATTTTTACCACCTAAACATTTGGTTTTTTCCACTTTTTCTAAATCTAAATTAGGCCAATCAAATTTTTCTTGATAAGAATAGTGAATATATTCATCTAATAATTCCCCATCATATAATTTAGCATTAGGATAAAAACTTTTTAAATAGGCCTTTATTATACAGTTTTGTTCATCATCTAAAGCCCAACAACGTAAATAGATATGAGTAGATTTTACACTTTTTAGAAAAGTTTTTAAATTATTAAAGTACTCATCTTGAATACTTTTGTTTTGATTTAACATTGATTGTAAAGATATGTTAATTTTCGAAATATTTGGATTGTTTAACAATATATTCGAATTTTGAGCCAATTTTGTGCCATTGGTGGTAATTTTTGTATTAATCTCTTTAGTTATTAAGGTCTTGATAATTTGATCAAATTGAGGATGAATTAAAGGTTCCCCTTTAACATGAAGATAAACACTATGGGTATAATCTTTAATTTTATCCAAGATAAGACTAAAATTCTCCACACTCATATAATCTTTTTTCCTATTTGTTTCAACACAAAAAGGACAGTTCAAATTACAAATATTAGTTATTTCTACATATACTTGTTGAAATCTAGGTCTTGTCATAATACTAAACTCTTTCTATTATATTAATATTATACTATTTATTGATGATTTTTTCAAATAAAAAATTAAAGTCACAAATAGAGAAAAAAGCACGACAAACAAATACTTTAATACTACTTATGACTATTCAAATTATTAATAAATTTATTTAAACTTCTTCTATTTTTAAACACATAAACATCAACATTTTCACATCTATTAATTTTTTCCATAATAAGAGGTTTTGCCTTTTTATTAAAGTGCCATACCCACATAAAGAAACTACGATCAATTTTTTCCGGACATCCGTTTGCTATAGAATCACGTTCTTTATTTTTATATTGGAAATATCTTTTAAAAATACCTCTGATTGCAACACTTCTTCTATAATCTAAATATATTACCGTATCACAATAGTTTAATCTTAAATCTAAAGTTTCACGATAATTACCATCAATTACCCAACAAGGCTTTGGTAAGAATTCTTCTTGTAATTTTTTAAATACCTTCGGATCTTCTTCAATCCAACCTGCTTTCCAATAGATGGTATCTAGATGCAAGACTTCTAAATCATACATTTTGCCTAACTTTTTAGCAAGAGTTGATTTACCACAACCAGCACAACCAAGAATTAATATTCTTTTCATTTGTTTAGTTTATAAAGTTCTACTAATCCATAAATTAATAGATCAGGACAATATTCAAAATCTAGTTCAATAGCATCTTTTACATAGATACTATTACCACCAGTTAATATAATGTGAAAATCTGTTTCTTGATATTTAATTTCGATTTCTTTTTTCATCTTCTCTACCATCTTTTCAATCATTGAAGCTGTACCAATAATACTACCACTTTGAATACATTCAATGGTATTACTTCCAACGATTTTTTTAGGCATATCTAATGGGATCGTATTAAGTAATTCCGCATTACTAAATAGACCTTCAAAAGAAGACATAAAACCAGGAGTTATTGCTCCACCTAAAAATTTATTACCTAATAATACTAATATTTTATTAGCTGTCCCTAAATCAATAATGATATTATTACCACCATATAAGGCCTTACAAGCAACACTAGCAACTAACAAATCACTACCTAGTTCACTTGGATTATCAAGTAAAATATCAATACCATGAATCATTTTTATATCTACAAATAATGGTTTAATATTAAATGCTTCAATAAAAATTTCTTCGATTACTTGGTTAACAGAAGGTACAACCGAAGATATAATAATATTTTCATAATTTTTAGATACTAATTTACTAATAATATCATCTTTAGTAAATTTAGCTTTTGTACTAAATCTAAATAAGTTTTCAATTCTATCACTTACTTCTGCAACCACAATATTAGTATTACCAATATCTAAACAAAGTAACATTATTATTCCTCCTTTTTATAATCTTCTAAAACAATATTACCTGAATCTCTTCTAAATTCATCTAAAATAACTTCTTTAATACCTAAACTTTTAATTGTACTATCGAAAGGATTTTTAATACTATCAATAGTTGAATTAATAGTTGCAGTAACATTACTATATTCAAAAGCAAGATCACAATCGATCATTGTACAATTAGTAAGCACAAGGTTTTTACAATAACAAAGAGGTTGCGTACCTTTAATTTTACAATTGATTAAATGTAAATTTTCTGAATACCACCCTAAATACTCACCATTAATAACCGAGTTTATTACTGTTAAATTCTTACTATGCCAAAAGGCATCTTTTGTATCTAAAATAGAATCTTTAATGGTTGAATTTGTAACATATTGAAATGAATATTTACCAGAATATTTGATATTTTGAATATCTAAATCACTACTGTTCATGAAACCATATTCAGTTTCAATCGTACTATCAATAATATTAAACTTTCGAATGTTCCAACCAAACTCACTACCAATAATATTACAATTAATTATTAACCCATCAACTACTTCTCTTAATGCTTTAGGTGATTGAATAGAACAATCATAGAAGTTAATATTTTTATTATACCAAAAAGGTGCTCTTGTATTAATAGAAAAACGACAATTTTTAATTTTAACATTATTAGAATGCCATAATGGATATCTAATATTAAAAGTAGAATTATTGACTTCAATGTTGTTACATTCTTTAAGTGGAGATTCTCCAATACTGCTTTCAAATAAACACTCATCAACAATCAAATCGCTTTGCGAAAATAGACTTCTTTCTTCTGTGTATACTTTTTTGTTAATTTTCATCAAAACACCTCTATTTTTATTTATTATATCATATATTCCTTTTTTTGACTTGAATTAAGTTAAAAAGGTTTGAATTTTACCACATTTTATGATATAATATTTTAAGTTATTATTAAAATATTATAGGAGACAAGTATGGAAAAACAAACTAAGATTATTTGTACGTTAGGCCCAGCTATCGATAATGAAGAAATGTTAATCAAAATGTTTAATGCTGGTATGAATGTAGCAAGACTTAATTTTTCACATGGTACCCATGAAAAAGCTCTTGATCAGATCAAATTAATTAGAAATGCTTCTAAAAAAGCAAAAAAACATATTGCTATTATGTTAGATACTAAAGGACCAGAAATTAGAACAGGTTTATTTGAAAACAATGGTGTATATTACGATAAAGGAGATATTGTTAAATTAGTTAAAGATGAAGTACTTGGTAATAAAGAAAGATTTCACATTACTTGTAAGGAATTATTTAATGATGTTAAATATAATGATACCTTACTAATTGATGATGGAAAAATCTCTTTAAAAGTATTAGAAGTATCAAATAATGAAATAACTTGTGAATTCTTAAATGGTGGAATTGTTAGAAACCATAAAGGCATTAATGCCCCTAGTATTAATTTATCAATGCCATTTATTTCACAAAAAGATTATGAAGATATCAAATTTGGTTGTTTAAATAACGTTGATGCCTTTGCGTTATCTTTTGTAAGAACAAAAGAGGATGTACTAGAGGTTAGAAATTTATTAAAAGAATTTAATAATCCAAATATTGAAATTATTTCTAAAATTGAAAGTCAACAAGGTATTGAAAACTTAGACGAAATTATTCAAGTATCTGATGGTATTATGGTTGCTCGAGGAGATTTAGGGGTTGAAGTCGCACCTGAATTAGTACCAATGTATCAAAAGAAAATGATTACTTTAGCTAATGCTTATGGTAAAATAGTTATAACTGCAACGCATATGTTAGAGTCAATGATTGAAAATCCGCGTCCAACTAGAGCAGAAGCAAGCGATGTTGCAAATGCTATTTTGGATGGTAGTGATGCCATTATGCTAAGCGGTGAATCTGCAATCGGTAAGTACCCACTAGAAAGTGTTGAATATATGACCAGAATCGCTACGATTGCTGAAAATATGATTGATCACCGACAAACTTTAGAAAAAGCCATTAATAATTATCAAAAAACAATTAATGATGCTATCGCAATGGCTGCTAGTGAAATTGCTCTTAAGATGGATGATATCAAAGCTATTTTTGCTTTTACAGAAACTGGTGGTACAGCTAAACGTATGTTTAAATACCGTCCAAAAGTTCCTGTAATTGCTTGTACTAATACTGAAAGTACAGCTAGAAAACTAGCTTTTTATAGGGGTATACACCCAGTTATTGCAAAATATGTTGATAACATTAATATGTGTGATAAAACTACAAGACAAGTCGCAGACGAATTAGGATTTAAAGAAAATGACAAAATTTTAATTGCGGCAGGTTTTGCAGAAGCTCACGGTATTACAAATACTATAAGAATTATTAAAATTAATAAATAATTATTTGTTATATTATAATTTCTATGATATAATTAAATAAGAGGTAAATATTATGATTAAAATCGCAGTTGATTGTTTTGGTGGCGATAGAAGCCCATATGCAAATATTGAAGGTGCAATTAATGCATTAAAAGAAATTCAAGACTTATACATTATATTAGTAGGCGATGAAGCAGCTATTAATAGTGAGCTTTCAAAATATGAATATGATAAGGAAAGAATTGAAGTCTTGCATGCTAGTGAGGTTATTACTTGTAATGATACTCCAACAGATGCAATTAGAAGAAAAAAAGACAGTTCTTTAGTAAAAGCTTTTGACTTATTAAGAAATGAAGATGATGTTAGAGGACTTGTTAGTATTGGTTCTACTGGTGCTATACTTGCTGGTTGTGTTATGAAAGTAGGTAGAATTCCTGGTGTTAAACGTCCAGCTTGTTGCCCAATTCTACCAACTATGAATGATGGCATTGTTGCTATTTGTGATAGTGGAGCAAACGTTGATTGTCAACCTGAATATTTACAACAATTTGCTATAATGGGAAGTTTATATTTAAACAAAGCATACAATATTGAAAACCCTAGAGTAGCTTTACTAAATGTTGGGGTTGAAGAAGAAAAAGGCAACGCCCTTTCAAAAGAAACTTTCCAATTACTTAAAAACAACACACCTACAGTAAACTTTGTCGGTAATATGGAAAGTAGAGACTTATTAACAGGAGAATATGACTTAATTGTTTGTGATGGTTTTAATGGTAACGTATTATTAAAATCAACAGAAGGGGCATGTTTAGAATTAATGAAATTATTAAAGAAAACTTTCACTTCTAGTTTCAAAAATAAAATGGGAGCTCTTCTTCTTAAAAAAGGCATCTATGAATTAAAAGATAAAATGGACTACAACAACTATGGTGGGGCAGTTGTTCTTGGTATTAAGAAAACGGTTGTTAAGGGTCACGGTAGTAGCAAAGCAACTTCGGTATATAATTGTGTTAAACAAGCATACAATATGGAAAAGAATAATTTATGTGAAACAATTGCTATAGAAATTGCTAAATTAAATGAACAAATGGAAGCTAATGAATAGCTTCCATTTTTTTATTGTTTTAAACCAACATTCATCGCGTGGACTAAATCACCTGTAATATCACAACCACTTTCCCAAAACATTAATCCGGCAAGTTTATGTTCTTTAATATAATTACATTTCGCAACAATCGAGCGATGATCATCATATGAAATAAATTCTTTACCATCTACACTTAATAAATAAGGCACTTCGGCTACTTCGTCATAGTAATATTCATAATAACCAGAAGATAGTCTTGTTTTAATCAATGAATAATCCATACTATGTCCACTTGTCCAATAGCTTCCTGTATTCATTTGAACTTTACCATAAAAAGCTGCCCCAATAATTAATTTACTATTAGGAATTCCTAAGTTATTAAAGTTTCTAATTGAATCATGGATAGAAACACCAGTTCTACCTGCTTTAGCTGTAGGGTTATGGTAGCCACTTCTATTGTATAGATTACTTTGATAATAACCTCCACTACTATACATACTATAGCTCATAATATTGATAAAATCTAAATATTGTCCAGAATTTGTTAAATCAAATCTACTACATTGTGAACCACCACCAATAGCAGCTGTCACAATATGATTTGGATTATTTGCTTTTACTTGTGTGTATATTTCTTTCATTAATAAAGTAAAATTCTTAGCCTCAGATGATCTTGGTGTTTCCCAGTCTAAGTCTACTCCATCAAGTCCACACTCATTAATAACTTCTACTACTTTTTGAGCATATTTTTTACGCAATTCTTCACTAGCAGCAACGATTCGATAAGTTGCGGTAACCTCATTACCACCACCACCAAGTGATGCTACAACATATGAGCCTTGTTTTCTAGCTTTTGGAATAATAAATGTCTTAATCTTATCCTTAACAGCATCGTTTCTTTGTTTAATATCATCACCATATGCATTCTTACCAATCATGTCACCATCAACATCAACTTCAATAAATGCACAATAAATAATATCCATTGTTTCAAAGAATTCATCATTTAAAGTTCCATAACTTCTAAATACATATCCAGATGCAATATTACTATCAAGAGAACGATAACCATCTAAAGTAAAAGTATAAGTAAGATTACAAACATTAGTTCCATCAGTTACTTTTGCAAATAAATTAACTACACTAGTTTGGTATGGTCTTTTATACTTACCAGTATCGCTAATATATTCACTATCGCTACTCCAAGTAATATGACATTTACCAATATATTGATCAAGAACTAAATCGCTTGTTACTTTAATTCCATCTAATAACTGATCAAGATATGCAACAACCTCTTCTAAAGTATTTGCTTGATTATTAATATAAACTGCATTTACTGCTAAATCAGTTGTAACATTTGAAAAATCATTTACATCCCACTTACCTACATATCCATCAATACTTGGAACTTCTGGCACATCAGTTACAGTTGATCCTGCTAGAAAATATTGAGAATAGATAAGTTTGTTATTGGCAGTAAAAGTAACGTGAACTTTGTCTACTAAATTAATTATAACACTACAATTTAAATTGTTATACGTTATAACTATTTCATGACTACCAATTGTATTAAGTTTTAATAAGTCTTCACTAGATACCATATCTATAGTTACATTAATAATGTTAGTTTTATCAGTATCATATGTTTCAATGACTTTTAAAGAAGTAATATCAAAATCTAAATAATAATATTTATCTTGATATGTAGTTTCATCAATCTTTAAAGTAGGTTTAAAATCATTATCATTATCTTTATCTTTACAAGATACTAAAAATAAACATGGTAATACTAAAAGTAAAATAATTAATTTTTGAATTATCTTCATAGGTAACTCCTTTTTATTCCTTTTAATTGTATCACATTTTGTCTAATTTGTCTACTTTTGTAGGTGAATATTATATGAAAAAAAATATCTCTATAATAGAGATATTTTTATTTTTTAGAATAATCCTGATAGGAATATATATAAAGCATTAATTACTACAAATAAAGTAGTTGCCACTGTAGACATCATTTTAATGAAAATATCAAGTGCTACACCGACAACGTCTTTTCTTGTATCACCAATTGTATCACCAGTAACGGTAGCTTTATGAGCAGCACTACCCTTACCGTGACCTTCTAATGCACCTGATTCAACATATTTTTTAGCATTATCAAATGCACCACCAGAGTTACCCATAAAGATTGCTCTAGGAATTGCTGTAATAGTAGCACCTAATAAAATACCAATAACAAATTCAGGTCCTAAAACTGCACCACAAACAAATGGAACTACTAATGCAATAATAGATGGTAATAACATTCTCTTTAAAGCAGCTTTAGTAGCAAGAGATACTAATTCATTGTAATCAGGATCTTTTTTTCCTGCCATAATTTCAGGATCAGATAATTGTCTATCACCCACATTAGCTAATTCTTTTGCTGATTTAATTGTATTGTCTGTTAAGATAGCGACAAAGAATTCAATTAGCGCACCACCAATTATACAGCCAGCAATAATTAAATAACTATTAATTCTTGGAACATCAGTAAAGTTACTAACATAAGCACAAATTAATGAAACGGTTGCAAAAGCTGCAGAACCTATAGCAAAACCTTTACCAATAGCAGCTGTTGTATTACCAACGGCATCAAGTTTATCTGTAATTGTTCTAACACTTGAATCTAAATGACAAGATTCAGCTAAACCACCCGCATTATCCGCAATTGGACCAAAGGCATCAATTGTAACAGTAGTACCTACAAATGATAACATACCTAAAGCAGCAACTGCAATACCATATAAACCACAAATTGCTCCAGATATTACTAATGATGCACCAATAATTAAAATAGGGAATAAACAAGATTTAGAACCAATTGCATCACCTTTTGTAACAACAAATGCTTCTCCTTCTACTGAATATTGAGCTAATTCCTTAGTAGGCTTATAATCACTACTTGTATAGTATTCAGTAATCATACCAATAGCAACACCAGAAGCGATACCAAGAATACTACATACCCAAGGTGTAGCCCAACCAAGTTTCCAACCTAAACTTGCTAAATCATAATTCGCATTACCAAATGCTAAATATGAAACAACACCACAGATAATAACACTTAATGCGGCAGAAATATAAGTTGCAAGATTTAATTCTTTATTAGGTTTATCACCCATTTTTCTAATAGTAACAATTAGAATACCAATTACACAACCAAGTAAGCCACCACCAGCAATAACTACTGGATACATATAAGTAGAATTGAATAAATCAACACTTAAATTAACCCCTTTAGTTGTTAAAAAGCCAATTGCAACAATAATGGTTGCAGATACTGTCGCAACAAAACTTTCAAGTAAGTCAGAGCAGTTACCAGCAATATCATTAACATTATCACCAATAAAGTCAGCAATAACATTAGGAACTCTACTATCATCTTCTGGTAAATCATTTCTAATCTTACCTAAGATATCCGCTGAAATATCGGCAGCTTTTGTATAGTTACCACCAGCAACACGATTAAACATCGCTACAGTTGAACAACCTAATGAATATGAGGTAATTCTCATAATTGAAGTATTAGTTAGTAATGCTTTGATATGAATTAAACCATTGCCATTATAAGTTTTTAATGATTCTAATCCTACACCTGATAATGTTTCAAGTGTTTGTGGTCCCACACCACTAATAATAACAATTAATACAAGACCAAGTAGACCCAATGCTTGAACACTTAATCCACTAATTGATCCCCCTTTTAAAGCAACTTTAACAGTTTGTCCAACTGATAAAGATTCTCTAGCTTTATTAGCTGTACGTACGTTAGCATAAGTTGCACTCTTCATACCAAGAATACAAACAATACTACTCATACCTGCACCTAATAAATATGTAATACCACTAAATTTTTCAATAAATAAAGTGAATAATACTGCAATAACACATACTACAATTCCAATAGTAGTAAACTCTTTTTTAATAAATACATTAGCACCTTGACGAATAATATCACTCATCTTAACCATTCTTTCTGTTCCTTCTGGTAAGCGTCTAATGACAATAAAATTATAAAATACAAATAACATTGCAACTAAGCATATTGCAAGTATTACCCATAACCATATATTACTCATAATTCCTCCAAATATTTTTTATCCTTATTTCTTTTTATTTTTATTACGATAGATGTTTTCTATACGTTCTCTTTCGATTTTCTTAATCTCTTTTTTAATTTTTTCTAATCTTTTTTTCTTATATCCTGGTTTTACCTTTTTAGGCATTGGATATTTAGCGTGGACAGCATCAGTTTTTTGTTTTATGATAATAGTTCCACGTGCTTTTTCCAGTTTAGTTTGAACTAGTTCTTTATTAACTATCTTTTTAAACTTAACATTCAAACCCTTTTTTCTTAGGAATTCAACATACTTTTCATCATCATAATCATACAAAGCTATTGCTGAACCTTTAGCATCATATCTTGCTGTTCTACCCGTTCTATGAATGTAAAATTCAATATCGGTAGGTAACTCAAAATTAATAACATGACTAACGCCTGGTAAATCAATACCACGTGATGCAATGTCACTTGCTACAATATATTTATACTGCATATCTTGAATTCTTTTTAATGTTTGTCTTCTTGTTCTATCATCTAAATTACCATGAAGAGTAGCTACTTTAATATTATTATCAGCTAAAAATTTACTTAATGCAATAACTTTTTCTTTTGTATTAACAAATATTAAAGCAAGATATGGATTAATTATATCTAATACTTCCATTAAAACTTGTTCTTTTTGTTTTGCTTTGCATGGAATGAAAATATGTTCGATACTAGATTTTGTTAATTCTTTTTCTTCTAAAATTATTTCTTCTGTACCAGTTAAATACTTGTTGATAAAATTTCTTAACCCTTTAGTAAGAGTTGCAGAAAATAACCAAAATTTAGGATTATCAACAATTATTCCTAAAACTTTATCTACTTCTACGATTTCTTTTTCTTCAAAAACCATGTCAGCTTCATCAATAACTAAGTTTTTGGCAGAATAAATTTTTAAAACATTTTGATTAATTGCTAAATCATGAATTCTACCAATCGTGCCAATCACTACTTGTGGTTGTGAAATATTTAATTTTCTAATTTCATCATCACGATTAGCACCACCAATGTAGAGTCTAACATCAATATCATTAAATTTTGCAATTTGGTTAGCGCAATTAAATAACTGAGTAGCTAATTCTCTAGTAGGTGCAATAATAACTGCTTGAACTGTTTTATCATTTTCATTTATTTGATTAAAAATTGGTAGTAAAAAAGCATGAGTTTTACCACTACCGGTTGCACTTTGAACAATAATATTAGAATTACTTTTTAATTGTTCAAATACTTTTTCTTGAACAGTAGTTGCTTCTACAAATTTTAATTCCTTTAGTGCTTCTAAAATAAAAGGTTTAAAATTTAATTCACTAAATTTCATTATGCTTCCTCCTCTGCTAATATTGTACCATTAATTACTTTGATTAATCGAACTCTTACTACTTGATTAGTTAAATTAATCGAATTATCTTTAACTTTAACTTCTAAATAATTGCTAGTATGCCCATACCAATAACCATTTTTTAGCTGTTCCATCAAAACACTTTGAACAGTACCAATAAACTGATTATAGTATTTTAATTTTAATTCTTTAGCAAGCGTTTGTAATTTATGAGCTCTTTCTTTAATAATACTAGGATCTAAATGATTAGGCAAATCATAAGCTTTAGTATTTAATCTTTTAGAATAAGGGAAAATATGACAATCAGCAAAACCTAGTTTTATGATATTATTATATGTAGTATTGAATTCTTCCAAAGTTTCACCAACAAATCCTGCCAAACAATCAGTTGTAATTGCAATATCATTAAACATTGATCTAATCAAACCTATTTTTTCAAAGTAATCTTTCATCAAATATTTTCTATTCATTCTAATTAGTGTTTCATCACATCCAGATTGCAAAGGAATATGAAGATGATTTGCAATTTTATCCTCATGTTTTTTTAAAACATCTAAAAGTTCATCAGTAATTTCCATTAATTCAATGGAAGATAGTCTTACCCTGTAAAGATTAGGAACTTTTTCTATTATTTCATCAATAAGTTTTGCTAAGGTAATACTTTCTAAATCTTTACCATAAGTACCAGTATTGATACCTGCTAAAACAATTTCTTTAACGCCACTATCTACTAAATCTTTAATCTCACTAATAACAGACTCTAGTGGTCTTGATTTGATAGGACCTCTTGAATATGGAATCGCGCAATAACTACAGAAGTTTTCACATCCATCTTGAACTTTCACAAATCCTCTAGTATGAATTGATAATTCATTTAATCTTAAATCCTCAAAAGTCGTATAAGCTTTCGAGTCAATTACTTTATTAATTGGTTTTTTAAATAAACGATACTCTTCAATTAATTCATAAATATTTTTGCGATTATTGGTACCGATTACAATATCAACACCATCAATTAAACTAACATTATTAGAATCTAGTTGAGAATAACAACCCATGACAACACATATAGCATTAGGATGCTTTCTAATTAATTGTCTAATTAGTTTCCGAGATTTAACATCACTCATTTGAGTAACTGTGCAAGTATTAATGATTACAACATCAGGATTTACTTCATCAATTTCCCAACCCCTATTTTTTAAATCAAATGCAACCGCTTCTGATTCATAAATATTTACCTTACAACCTAAACTACTAATTAAAAACTTCATATTAATCACCAAGTTCTTTCTCATAGCTGATTGCACTTAAAATATATAAAGGCGCAACTTCAGTTCTTAAAATTCTTGGACCAAGTGAAATAGGAATCCAATTATTCAACATTTCTATTTCACTCTTATCAATACCAGCTTCAGGTCCAACAAGAACTAAAATTTTTTTAATATCTTTTCTTCTAATTATCTTTTTAAAATTATTACTATCCTTTTCTTCAACAGTCGATGCAAATAAACATGCATCATATAATGACGTTAATTTTAATAACTCCTTAAAAGTAATGGGATTATTTACCACTAACTCTTTGATACGATGAGATTGTTCTGATGCTTCTTTAGCAATCTTTTGAAGTCTTTCTGTTTGTTTTTGTTCTTTTTCCTTAACAATTTTAACAACTGAATTCTTCATAAGAACCGGTATATAGCCTACAGCGCCTAATTGAGTAATCTTTTGAATAGTCTCTTCTTTCTTTTCTCTAGATACTAAACCATGAGCAATAGTTACTTCAATATCAAGTTCAGGATTATCTAATACTTCTTCAACTAAATTAAATGTTACTAAGTGTTCTTCAATTGATGAAATCTCTGCAATAAAAGTTTTTTCATTATCACAAAGATAAACTTTATTACCGACATTCATTCTCATTACTACTTTGATATGATGAACATCATCACCAATAATATATGCAGTATTATTAAGATAGTTTATAGAATCTTTTTGGACAAAATATCTTTGCATAATGTCACCTCTTCTTATCTATTTTACCATAATTTGTTAATTTTTACCAAGTATTCGTTAAAAGTCTTTTTCATTAAAAATGTAAATGTTTTCATAAGCATTAATTTCTTTATTTTATATAATAAATAATATAATAAAGGTAATAAAAGAAAGGAGAATTATAATGGCAAAAGAAATTATTAATAAATTTGGTATTAGTCAAGCTGATGCTAAAGAAATCTTAGAAATTGCTTTATCAACTGGTGGCGAATTTGCAGAAGTTTATATGGAATCAACACTTAATGAAAATATAAGTGCGATGTCAGGTAAAATTCAAAACATCACAACTAGTAAAGTTAGTGGTGCTGCTGTACGTGTCATCAAAGGTGATATGGCAGTAAATGCTTCTGTAACTGAATGTAGTGTAGAAAAACTAAAAGAAGTCGCAAAACAACTATCTGAAAGTTTTAATGGTGAAAAAACAACAAATGTTGAACCTTTTGTAGAAAAACAAATCAAACAAATCACTAAAACTATTACACCTAGATATGAAAACTTCGATTTTGAAGTTGAATTAATTAATAAAGCTACTAAAGTTGCATTTGAATATAGCAAAGAAATTATTCAAGTTTCTTGTACTACTTTTAAGAAAATCCAAGAAATGTTTGTATTTGCAAGTGATGGAACATGGCAAGGAGATACGAGAGATAATACAAGATTTACTGTAAATGCTATAGCAAGTGATGGCAAATCAATGCAAAATGTTGCATATGGTTGGGGTATGAACCAAGGTATGGAAATGTATGATAATATTGATGTAGAAAAATATGCTCATGAAGCTGCTCACGATGCTGTTGAAATGTTACATGCTGAAGATATGGTTGGTGGCGATATTCCTGTTGTTATCAATAATGGCTTTGGTGGTGTAATATTACATGAGGCTTGTGTACATGGTTTAGAAGCTACAAGTGTTGCAAAAAATCAATCAGTATTTTGTGGTAAACTTGGTCAAAAAATTGCTAGTGACATTGTTAATGCGGTTGATACTGGTGTCGATGAAAATGAATGGGGTTCAATTAATGTTGACGATGAAGGAACTCCATCACAAAAAAATGTTTTAATTGAAAATGGGGTTTTAAAATCATACTTAGTTGATAAAAGAAATGCTAAGATCATGAATCACCCTGTTACTGGTAATTCAAGAAGAGAAACTTATAAATACCAAACTACTTCAAGAATGACTAATACTTATTTCTTAAATGGTACATCTACTTTTGATGAAATTATTCAAAATACTAAATATGGGTTATTTGCAAAATCAATGGGTGGAGGATCAGTAAATCCTGCCACAGGTGAATTTAATTTTGCAGTTAATGTCGGTTATTTAATTGAAGATGGTAAAATTACAAGACCTGTAAAAGGAGCTACTTTAGTTGGTAGTGGTAAAGATATTCTATTTAATATCGACATGATTGCTAACAACTTATCTTGTTCACAAGGTATGTGTGGGTCTTTAAGTGGAAGTATCCCAACAAATGTTGGCCAACCTACAATTAGAGTTTCACATATGACTGTTGGTGGAAAAGGAGGCAACTAATATGAATTATCAAGCTATTATTGAAAAAGGGTTAAGCTTAGGCTTAACTGAAATCGAATTATTCGAAAGCTCTAGTATTAGTAACCAAATAACATATTTCCAAAATCAAGTAAATACTTATACATTAAGTAATACTAAAACCCTTTCTATGAGAGGTAAATATAATGGTCAAATGGGTTATGCTTCAACAGAAGATTTTTCTGATGAAGGTATTAACCAATGTTTAAATTGTGTATTAATGAATGCTAAATACTTATCAAGTACTGATGTTGACTTTATGTTTGAAGGTGGAGCAACTTACCAAGAAGTAACTAATCAAAAAGCCGACTTTGAAGATGTATCATTTGATGAAAAAGTAGCATTCCTAAAAAATCTAGAACAAAGACTAATCAACTTTGATAAAAGAGTTGTTAATGTAGAATTAGACTTTATAGAAAAAGCATCAAAACAAAGAATTATTAATTCTTACGGAATTGATTTAGAAAAAGAATATTCATATATGGTTTTCTATGCACAAGTTGTTGCTGCTGATGGACAAAATACAGCCGCAAAATTTGAAGCAGGTGTAGGTACTAAATTCAAAGAGCTAGATGCTGATGAAGTTTATAATAAAATTACTAAAAGTGTCATTGATAGTTTAGGTGCTGGTTTTGTAGAAACTGGTAAATATCCAGTTGTTCTATCTAGAGATGTTGCATCTAGTATTATCAGTGCTTTCTCCAGAGTATTCTCAGGAGAAGCTGCAATGCGTAAATTATCAATTTTAACTGATAAAGTTAATACTTTAGTATTCGGAGAAAATATTACTATCATTAATGACCCATTTACTGATATGGCTTTATTTAAAGAATCATTTGATGATGAAGGTGTACCTTGTCAAACAATAGAAGTAGTAAAAGATGGTGTCTTTACTGGTTTCTTACACAACCTAAGATCTGCAAAATTCTTTAATCAAGCTCCTACTGGTAATGGATTTAGACGTGGTGCAAGCACAAGTGCTAGTCCTATTAATCTTCATGTCAAAGAAGGAAACTACTCAGAAGAAGATATGATTAAATCAATTGAAAAAGGTTTATTAATAACTGATGTTCAAGGTTTACATGCTGGCTTAAATCCAATCTCAGGTAACTTTAACGTTCAAAGTACTGGTTTTGTCATCGAAAATGGTAAACTTTCAAGACCTGTTACATTATTTGTATTATCTAGTAACTTCTTCGAAATGTTAAATATGGTTGAAATGATTGGAAACAATACTGAACCTAACTTTAATGGTGTAGCATCACCAAGTTTAAAAATTAAAGAAGTTCAAATTTCAGGTAAATAAAAAACAATGAGAGAATTCTCTCATTGTTTTTTTTATTTTTTGGAGAAAAACTTTTTAACTTTATCAAATATTGAATTTGATGCCGTTTCATTTGTCTTACTTAATTTTGTGAATAACTCTTTTTGTTCATTTGTTAATTTACTTGGAGTAATAACTTTAACAATGACATATTGGTTACCAGTTCTACCACTTGATTGATTCTTAATACCGTTACCAGATAATTTAAATTTAGTAGCACTTTGTGTACCAGCAGGTACTTTCATAGCGACTTTTCCATTAAGGGTTTCAACCTCAATAGTACAACCTAAAGCTGCTTGGCTAAATGTTAGTGGAAGTTCCACATAAATATCATTTCCATCTCTTTGGAAGAATTCATGTTCTTTAACTCTAATATTGATATATAAATCACCACTAGGTCCACCATTAATTCCAGCTTCCCCTTGTCCTGATAATCTTAATGTTTGTTCATCATCAATACCTGATGGAACATTTACACTAATTTTAGCTTCTTTTCGAATTTTACCTTCACCACGACAATTACTACAAGTATGAAGAATCTTTTGTCCTTTTCCACGACATTCTGGACATGTAGTTTGGGTTTGGATACGACCTAGAATAGTATTTTGTTCAACAACCACAGTTCCACTACCATGACATCTAGTACAAGTTTGAATATCGTTTTTACTATGTGCTCCAGTTCCTCCACACATTGTACATTGTTCATAACGATGTAAATTAATTTCTTTTTTAACACCAAATGCAGCTTCTTCAAAAGTTAAAGTAATGTTTGTTCTTAAATCTTTACCTTTTTGAGGAGCATTAGGATTTCTTCTTGATGTTCTTCCTCCACCAAAGAATGAAGAGAAGATATCTTCAAATCCGCCAAAGCCACTAAAACCTGCACCACCTTGACCAAATGGATTAGCTTCTTCACTTCCAAATTGATCATAATTGCTTCTTTTTTGTGGATCGCTTAAACAATCATATGCTTTTTGAACTTCTTTGAACTTTTCCTCAGCATTTGGTTCTTTACTGATATCAGGATGATATTTTTTGGCTAAACCTCTATACGCTTTTTTAATTTCTTCATCTGTTGCGTTCTTACCTACTCCTAATATTTCGTAATAATCTCGTTCAGCCATAAAAGCCTCCTTCGATCTTATTTATTAGTCAATATTTTCATATTCAGCATTAATTGAGCCATCATCATTTGAATTATTATCATTATTTTGGCTTTGTGCTGCTTGTTGTTCTTTTTGAATCTTTTCGTATGCTTTAACAGCAATTGATTGAGCAGCTTTTTCAAGTTCAGATTTAGCTGATTTAATTGCATCTAAATCACTACCTTGTAAAGCTTCTTCTAATTTTTTGCTTGCTGCTTCAACACCTTCTTTTTCTTCTTGTGTAACTTGTTCACCTAAATCTTCCATAGATTTTTTAGCACTAAACATTAATTGGTCACATTCGTTTCTTAAATCAGCTTCTTCTTTACGTTTTTTATCGCTTTCTGCATTTTCTTCAGCTTCTTTAACCATTCTTTCGATTTCTTCTTCACTTAAACCATTGTTATCATTGATAGTAATAGTTTGAGATTTTCCAGTACCTAAATCTTTGGCACTAACATGAACGATACCATTAGCATCAATATCAAATTTAACTTCGATTTGAGGAACACCACGAGGTGCTGCAGGAATACCAGTTAATTGGAATTTACCTAATGTTTTATTATCTTGAGCCATTGGTCTTTCACCTTGTAACACGTGAATTTCAACACCTGGTTGGTTATCTGCTGCAGTTGAGAAGATTTGTGATTTAGATGTAGGAATAGTTGTATTTCTTTCAATTAATCTAGTACATACACCGCCTAATGTTTCAATACCTAATGAAAGTGGAGTTACATCTAGTAATAATACATCTTTAACATCACCACTTAATACACCACCTTGAATAGCAGCACCCATAGCAACTACTTCATCAGGATTAATACTTCTATTAGGTTCTTTGCCAAGTTCTTTACGTACTAATTCTTGGACAGCAGGAATTCTAGATGAACCACCAACTAATAATACTTGGTCTAAATCTCTAGCAGTAATTTTAGCATCACTTAATGCTTGACGAACAGCTTTTACTGTTGATTGAACTAAATCATGAGTTAATTCATCAAATTTAGCACGAGTTAATGTTGCTTGTAAGTGCACTGGTTCACCATTTGCATTCATACCAATAAATGGTAAGTTAATATCAGTACTAGTCATACCACTTAATTCTTTCTTAGCTTTTTCAGCAGCTTCTCTAACACGATATGCAGATGATCTAACTTTTGATAAATCAACACCTTCAGTTTTTTGGAATTCTGCCATTAAATAATTTGCTACAGCAATATCAAAATCATCACCACCAAGGCGGTTATTACCAGCTGTAGATAATACTTCAAATGTACCATCAGCAAGTTGTAAGATAGAAACGTCAAATGTTCCTCCACCTAGGTCATAAACTAAGATAGTTTGTTCTTTTTCTTTCTTATCTAAACCATATGCTAAAGCAGCAGCAGTAGGTTCGTTAATGATACGTTTAACTTCTAAACCAGCAATTTTACCAGCATCTTTAGTCGCTTGACGTTGAGAGTCATTAAAATATGCAGGAACTGTAATAACAGCTTCAGTTACTTTTTCACCTAAATAAGCCTCAGCAGTAGCCTTTAAATTTTGAAGAATCATTGCAGAAATTTCTTGTGGAGTATATTTTTTACCATTAACATCTACTTTATAGTCTGTACCCATATTTCTCTTAATTGAAAAAATAGTATTAGGGTTAGTAGCAGCTTGACGTCTAGCATTTTCACCGACAGTAATTTCTCCATTTTTAAAACTTACAACAGATGGTGTAGTTCTAGCACCTTCTGGATTCGCGATAACTTTAGCTTCGCCACCTTCAATAATTGATACACATGAATTTGTTGTACCTAAGTCAATACCAATAATTTTACTCATAATTATATACCTCTTTCTTTTTTTTTAATTATTCAGATACTTTGACCATACTAGGTCTAATAATACGATCTTTAAACATATAACCTTCTCTAACAACTTCAATGACAATGTTAGAATCAACCCCTTCTACCTTTTTAGTTTCAATCGCTTCATGATAATTTGGGTCAAAAGGTTTATTTAAAGCATCAATTTTCTTTACGCCATAGTTTTCCATGATTTGTTGTATTTGTGAATTTATCATTGAAAAACCTAATAAATATTTCTTTAACATTTCTTCTTCCGGTTGTTTTGATACAGCTTTATCAAAAATATCCGTAATTTCGATTAGATCACTTACTAATGATTGATTTGCATAAATACGATCTTTTATTCGTTCTTCATTAGTTCTTCTTTTGAAATTTTCAAGTTCAGCACGATCTTTTAACATTTCATTTTTAACATTTGCTAATTCTTCTTCTAATTGCTTAATCTTTTCTTTGTATTTATTTTTCTTATTACTTTTTTCAACACTCTCTTCTTTTTCAACATTTTCTTCTTTTTGAACAAACTCTTCTTTTACTTCTTCAGTTTGTTCTTCAGATGAAATAGTTTCTTCTTTTTCTTCTTCACGATAACGATTATTTTCCATTAGTCACCTCTTTTATAAAATTCTATTGATGTTTTTAGATATATACTCTAATAGCGGGATAATTTTTGAATATTCCATTCTTGTTGGTCCAAAAATAGAAATTGCACCTTTTTCTCCAGCTTTTGTAGAATATGGCACTGTAATTACTGTACAATCTTTTAATGCTTTAATTTCATTTTCATTACCAATTCTTACTGTTATACCCGTTTCATCATACTTTAATACTTTTAATATTTCTTTTTGTTCAATAGCGTAGAATAAGTCTTTTACTTTTTCAATATCTTGGAATTCAGGTTGTGATAAGATATTCGATTGACCAGAAATATGATACTTATCAGTAGCCATTTCTCTAAATGCTTGAACAATAGCATTTACTAAGTCTTCTCTATATACCATAAATTCCATTATATCATCATTATTTAGCTTTTCTTGTAGAGTTTTTTGGATTTCACTAACTAATGAATCTTTTAAGATATCATCAAGAATTTTAACAACTTTATCAATTTCACTAAAACTCAATTCTTCAGGAACAATAATTTTTTTACTTTCCACATGACCTGCATCAGTAATCATAATAATTAATGCGAAACGATCTTGAAGTCCTACAAATTGTAACTTTTTAATACGCTGACTACTTGCACTACTACCAAGAACTAAAGATGCATAATTTGTTAATTGTGATACAAGATTCATCGATTCATTAATTGCTTGTTCTTTAGATAAATCTTTACGACTAAAGATTTCATCAATCATTGGGAAGGAATAATCGATCTGTTCTTTTTCATTCATTAAAGTTTCAACATAATAATGATATCCTTTAATAGACGGAACCCTACCACTTGAAGTATGAGTTTTTTCCAAATATCCTAGGTCTTCTAGATCAGCCATATCATTTCTAAGAGTTGCTGGCGAAAAAGCTAATTCTTCTCTTTTTGATAATGTTCTAGATCCAACAGGTTCATTTGTCTTAACATATTCTTCTATGATTGCTTTTAAAACTAATATTTGTCTAGAAGATAACATATTGACCTCCTTTTTTGTTAGCACTCAATCTACCTTACTGCTAACATTATAACACTTTTTATTAGCACTGTCAAGAGAAAAGTGCTAATTTCATAATTATTTTACGTAAACTTCACATAATTATGCATAAAAAAAGATTGAAAAGATAACTTTTCAATCTAAAATTCTTTTTTGATTTGTCTAGAAAATAGTTTCTTAAAGACTTCTTCTGGATCTTCCTTATTATATAATATATTATATACAGCCTCACATATCGGTAAATCAACATTATATACTTCTGAATAATACATCATAGATTTAACTGTATAATAGCCTTCTGCTAATTTTTCAAAAGGTTCTTTTTTAATAAACATTTCACCAAAAGCTCGGTTGTGGGAGAACTTAGAAAAGACAGTTGCTTCATAATCACCTAGATGACACAAGCCATAAGCCGATAACTCGTTACCTCCCATTTCTTTAATCAATCTTGCAATCTCCCTAGTTCCACGAGACATTAAAGCGCCTTTTAAAGTAGATAAACCAAAACCATCTAACATCCCAGCAGCAATCCCTATAACATTTTTGCTGGCAGCACCAATTTCATTGCCAATTAAATCATTGCCAATATAGAAACGAATTAAATCACTTGATAAATTATTAACAAGTTCTACCTTCTTTTCATTATCTTTTGAATCTATAACCATACAGTTAGGAATTCCATTGTAAAATTCTTGAACATGGCCTGGTCCAATCCAAACACAAACAGAGTTACTAGAATCAACATTCTCACTAACAATTTCTGATAATCTCTTGTTTTTCTTTGTATCTATTCCTTTCATACAAAGAACAAAAGTTTTATTTTGTAAATTGTATTTTTTAATTTCCTCAGTAAAGCCAAATAAGGCTTGTGAAGGAATTGATATAACAATAATATCTTGTTCTTTGATATAATCTAAATTATCAGTAATTAAAATCTTTTCATTGAAAGTAACATAATCATTGGTTCTTGTTTTTAAAAGTTCATTAATAGAATCACTTTTACCATATAAAGTAACATTATTACCAATTTTATCTAAGTACCAAGTAAGAAAAGAACCCCATCTACCAGGACCTACTACCATTATATTATACTTATTTTTCATTTTTTACCTCTACTAAAAGAAAACCATAAGAAGATAACTTCTTATAGTTTTTTATTTTACTCTTTGATAAAAAGGATTAGTCTTAATTTCTTTATATATTGTAGTTGTATCACCATGACCAGGATATACTAAATAATCCGTTTTTAAACTTAATAACATTTTAATACTTTTTGTAAGTTCAGTTACACTTCCTGTTGGTAAATCCCATCGACCAACACCAGTTTCAAATAATGTATCACCAGAAAACATCAAGTCACCCATAATTAAACAAACCGAACAACTAGTATGACCAGGTGTAGTTAATACTTTAAGTTCTAAAGAACCAAGTATAACCTTGTCCCCATTATGTAATAAAACATAGCGTTCGCTACCTAAATCAATCATTGAATTATAACCAAAGTAACTACTACATGAAAGATTAGGGTCTTTTAATTTTAATAAAGCATCACGATGCAAATAAACTTTAACATCATAGAGTTTTAATGTGTCTGTTAACGTTCTAAAATGATCAAAATGGCCATGTGTCAAAAAGATACCCAATACTTTTCTATTATTCACAATTTTTTTAATATTTCGGCTATCATTTGACGGGTCGATAATAATACATTCAAATTCGTTTCCTACAATATAAGTGTTAGACCAGATATTATCGTATAAGGTATCAATCTTGAACATTATCTACTTTTTGGAAGACTTGCAGCTGCAATAGATTGTCCTACACGACGTGTATATTCATCTGGAACTGTAATTTGAATACTAAATTCAGGGAATACTTTTTCTAATACTTCATTAGCTTTTTCAATAATGATGTCGCCACCCTTACCACTAGTAACACGTCCTAATAATAATAAGTATTTGATATCATAGAATTCAGCATAATAAGGTAGTGTATAACCTAAATATGTACCAATAGTTTCATAGATTTCTTGAGCAAGTGGATTATCTTCTGCCATCATTTTTTGAACTACTTTTAATTTTTCAGCAGGAGTTAAACCTTCTTCAAATACAAAGCCACCAGCTTCAGCAAGTTTGATAACACCATCTTGGCTAAAGTATTTTACACCACAACCATAGTCTCCACTCCATTCATCTACCATTGCGCCTTTATTGTAGTCAACTGGTACGAATGCAAGTTCACTTAACCAACCATTAATGTTACCATCTTTATTAATATAACCAACGGCTTCACTTGTACCCATAGCGATACCTAAAACATTAACATCTTTTAATTGTAAAGCACCAGCTAATGCAGTTACATCACCATCATTACATACTTCTAGCGGTACATCACCAATTGCTTTAGTTGCTTCTTTATAAATATTACGTACTTTACTTTCAAATAATTCTTGAGGAACTTTTAAGAATAAAGATGCAACACGTACTTCATTATTAATGTAAATACCAGCACTTGATACACCAATAGCATCAACTCTAGGCATTTTTGATGCAGCACGTTTAAATGAATCAATAATTCCGTCTAAATGATATTGAGGATCTTCAGTAACTTTTGGAAGCCATACTACTTCTTCACTATAAATTACTTCACCATCAACAACTGCAGAAACTTTTCTGTCACTTCCTCCAGCATCAAAACCGATTCTACATCCTTCTAAATTACCACCAACAGAAATTGATGATGCTTTATTTTCAGGAACATCTTTATAATCAACAACTACAAATTCAAAAGGATTATCGTAAACTTGAGCCATGAAATTAACATCAAAGTCTCTAGCGCCACCTTTTGTGAAATGTTTCTTTAATTCTTCACCTAATTGTCGATCACCACCAAAGTAAACTTTAAAGCCACCAACAACCCATAATACACTCTTAATTAATCTTTCAATAACACCGATAGCTTCAGAATCACCTGGAATTACATCGATATCATAACGATATTTGTAACCATTATTTCTTTCTACACAAAAAGCTACAGGAACTTTAGATTCACTTTCAGCAACTCTTGCTTTGAATTCTCTTAATTTTAAAATCATTGGTTGAAAATTTGGATCTAATCTTAAATTAATCATAAAATACCTCACTTATTTTTTACATCTTATTATACCATATTATGTAAAAAAATAAAAGTGAATATACTATTATTTTAATCAGCTTTAGAATTTATTAAATTATTATTTGTATCCACTATGATAACATCACTACCAATTTTAATAATTTTTTGCCATGGTATTTCAATCGTTTGCGTATTTCTAATCAAGTTTTGCAATATCTTGCCATCTTTAATACGGATATTTAAAATTTTCCCACTTGCAATATCTATTTCCAAATCGTTTACTCGTCCTAACTTTAATCCATCATATTCATTAATTACATCTTTAACTAATAATTCTTTTAATTTCATTAAAACACCTCACCTTATTATATGTTAATAATCTTAAATTGTGACAAAAAATTTTTTTTGTAGTAAAATAGTACTATATTAATGAAGGGGGATAATATGAAACATTTAATGAACCATGAAAAACACTACGTTACTTTAAATAATTATTTAAAAGATAGATTCGGTGATAAAGTAACTAAAGTAAGCCTTAATGCAGGTTTTACATGTCCAACCAGAGATGGAACTAAAAGTACCATTGGTTGTTGTTTTTGTAGTAAATTATTAAGCGGTGATTTTGCCGGTAATGTTAATGATGATTTGAAGACCCAATTCCAAAAAGGCGTTGAGATGCAATCAAAAAAATGGAAAAGTACTACATACATTGCTTATTTACAAGCAGGCAGCAACACTTACGCTCCAATTGAAAAGCTACGTCAAGTTTACTATGAAGTTATCAATCTTGATGAAAACATTAAAGTCCTATCTATTGCAACAAGACCCGATTGTATCAACAGTGAGGTTGTAGAACTATTAAAAGAAGTTAATGAAAAATGTGAAGTTTGGGTTGAACTAGGCTTTCAAACCAGCAATCCAATATCAGCAATCAAAATCAATAGAAGATATTCTAATCAAGACTTCGTTAATGCTGTCAACATGTTAAATGCTGCCGGCATCAAAGTAATTGCCCATATGATTAATGGTTTACCTGATGAAACATTATATGATATGATCAATACCGCTAAGTTTTTAAGTCAATTAGATCTATTTGGCATTAAGATTCATATGCTTCACATAATGGAAGGAACACCAATGGCTGTAAGGCATAAAAAACTTCCATACAAACTACTTACTTTAGATGAATATGCTACAATCACAGCTGAACAACTAAGACTATTTAGCACAAGTGTTGTCATCCATCGTTTAACAGGTGATGCACCAAAAGATTTATTACTTGCCCCAAAGTGGACTTTAAAAAAGTTTGTTGTTTTAAATGAAATCGATAAATATATGAGAATATTAAATATATATCAAGGTGACCAATGTACAAAACATACGAATTAGCACACATCCTAATTAAAGAACACGTTAAGGATAACGATTTAGTAGTCGATGCCACTTGTGGGAATGGATTTGATACACTATTTTTATCAAAACTAGTACCAAATGGCAAAGTTTTAGCATATGACATTCAAGAAACAGCAATTAGGAATTCGAAAGCACTAACAAAGGACTGCAATAATATTGAATTCTTTTTAACTTCTTTTGAAAATATTAATGTTTCTAATTGTAGTTGTGTAATGTTCAATTTAGGTTATTTACCAAATGGAGATAAAAACATTACCACAACTAAAGATCAAACCATTAATGCTATTTCAAACTTAGTTAATTCATTTGATGTAAATCCAGATATGGTTATTTTTATTATTGCATATCCTGGTCATGACAATGGTTTTATTGAAAGTAATGCGATTGATGAATATATTAAAACACTTGATAGTAAATTATATCTCGCAACTACTTTTAAACCAGTTAATCAAGTAAATGCTCCATATTTAATTACGATAAATAAAAAGAAAAACCGTTAATAATAACGGTTTTTTTATTTTACTTATTGTTTGGTGTAATAAATTCAACAATCATTTCTTTTTGATAATCATTTCCTAAGAAATCAGCAGGTGAAAAATACTTGCCTTGATATAAAAACTCTTTTATATAGATACTATCTTCAAAAGGAGTTTTACCTAATTTTTTAATAGAAGCTGGAACAGTAACATTTACTAATTTCTTACAATCACTAAATGCATTATCACCAATTTCTTTAATACCATTACTAATAATAAGTTCTTTTAAATCACTATCACTTTTAAAAGCTTCATCATCAATCTTAATTACATCTTTTCCCCCAATAATGGAAGGAACGATAATTTTTTCACCACTACCACCTGTTATAACAACAGAATTAAAAATATAATAGTAATCTAAATTTTTATTTTTAACCTTAATCACTGATTCTTTTATAACAATAAAAGAAGTCATTAAGACACAAATCACTAGTAATACATATCCAGCTAAATGCATTTTTCTACCATATCTACTTGGTAAAAATTTAGCCGCTTCTTCTGGTTTTAAAGCCTTTTTAATTTGTTGGAAATATCTGTTTTTTTCATCTTCATTAGATAACGCTCTTGATACTTTACCAAGGCTTAAAACATTAAGTAGTTTTTTAACAAAGAAGAAATATCCAACTGCATTAATACCAATCATCAATAATATTTGTGTAATGTTTCCTACCGATATAGTAAGATAGCATAGAAGACTTGCTAATATGACTGGAATCGTTGATAAATATAATAATGCAACTGATTTTTTATATAAGTTCTTTTGTGCAACTAAAACTAAATTATCATATTCTTCATCAATAGCTGATAATTTTTCTAATGAAGCCATACATTTTAAATAATATTCATGAAGATGTTTTTTAATACATCTAGGAGATGTGATATAGGCTTTTTGGAAATAGTAGCTGTCTTGCAAATTAATCGCTTTATCTTCAATATCAGTAATACTACTAATCTTATGTTTTGCTAAAAACATTATCCACCATTGGTGATAATCTAAATTCCCTTGTTCTAATACTTTATTTAATTCATTACGAACTTCATCAAATTCTTTATTTTCAAGTTTTTTATTTAATTCACTATATTGAGCAATTTCTAATTGGTATTTTTCATTATCAACTAAAACTTCTTGTAAACTATTAACTACAAAATTTACATGTTCATCTAAATTAGTAGTTAAGAAAAATTCCACATTTGATATTGGTAATTCTTCTTTAATATCAATATTATTAGTAACAACACTCATTCTTTTAAGAATAGTTTCATTTAGTTCATCTTCTGTAAAATAGCTCATCCAAGCATGTCTAAATAAAGGTTCATTTAAATAAGTAGAATCGCTTGAGACAACCACTAAATGTTCAGCCATTAATAATTGTTTATGAATATCAATGACAAATTCTTTATTTACCTTATCTAATAAATCATTTGTAATACTACATGTGAATCCTGCTTTAGTTAGTTTTTCTAAAATTCTAGAAGCTAAAGCTTTATCAACTTTTGCATCCTTGTTTTTAGATGTATCATCAACTAAAATACATACATCAATTGGCGTCGCTTTTATTAATTCTTTTTTAACATCTTTTTGGAATTGATCAATCAAAAGAGCCGTTTGTTTTAATACAGCTTCTGTATTAATATCAGATAATTCAATCGCTCTTATATAGTTTTCATTTTCATAAATACTTTCTTTAACGATTTTTAAACAAATTAGTTCATTTTCTAACTTTTCGTTTATAGAATACGTAACCCCATATTGAGCAAGAGCTTTACCAAAATAAGGATAATAATCCTCGATATCTAAATTATAATAATTTTTAATTAGTTTATCATAAAGATTAAAAGCACGATGAAATTGATGAGTTAAACTAAATGAGTTAGCTTTATTTACTCTATTTAACATATTTTTATAAGTTTCTGAATCAAAGCTATCCTTACTAGTTATAAAAAATGGTAACGGTGTTAAGCTATCACAAAAGCTACATAAGCCTAAAGTTTGGTTTTCTGAAATTTCTACTACACTTCCACATTTAGGACAAATCATTACTTTTCTTTCATTTTCCATTTTAGTGCCTCCTTTCTTATGAAATAAAAACGTTGTGTTACCACAACGTTATTATACTAATTAGAAACTCATGATTGCAGATTCTTTTTCTTTTGCAGCACTTTCAATTTCACCGATATATTTATCAGTTAATTTTTGAGTTTCATCTGAGTATTGACGAAGTGAATCTTCTGATATCACACCATCTTTTTCCATCTTTTTAAGTTGTTCTAATACATCACGGCGAATATTTCTAATAGCAACTTTAGATTCTTCAGCAAGTTTTTTAACTTCCTTTACTAAATCTTTTCTAGTAGCTTCATTTAGTGGTGGAATTGGAATTCTAACCATTTCACCATCATTATTAGGATTTAAACCTAAATTTGCTACTAAAATAGCTTTTTCAATAGTCTTTACTAATGTTTTATCATAAGGTTTAACTGTGATTGTTTGAGAATCAGGTGCAGAAATACTAGCTACTTGATATAATGGAGTTTCAACACCCCAATATTCAACTTGAATATTATTTAAAATTGCAGGATTTGCTTTTCCTGTACGAACATTTGCGAATTCTTTTTTAAGAGATTCAATACTCTTTTTCATTCTGTCTTCGCCAGCATTTAATACTTGTTTAGGCATTATATTTTCTCCTTGTTATTGGTTTTCAATTATTGTACCGATTTCAGGATGTTCTAGAACTTTAACTACATTTCCTTTTACATTCATATCGAAAACAATTGTTTTAATATCATTTTCTTTACATAAAGTTGCAGCAGTTAAATCCATCACTTGTAATTCTCTTTCAATTAATTCTTGATAACTAATTTTTGAGAATTTTTGAGCATTAGGATTTTGTCTAGGATCTGAATCATAAACGCCATCGCATCCATTTTTAGCCATTAAAATAGTTTTTGCACCTACTTCAGCAGCTCTTAATGCCGCAGCACTATCAGTTGAGAAGAATGGATTACCAGTTCCTCCACCAAAGATTACAACATTATTTTTTTCTAAATGATGTATAGCTCTTCTTCTAATATAAGGTTCAGCAACACTCGGAATTTCAATTGCTGTCATTGTTCTTGTCGGAACACCTAAAGATTCTAAGGCATTTTGTAAAGCTAGAGAATTTAAAATAGTACCAAGCATGCCCATATAATCAGCGCTTGCTCTTTCCATACCATTTTCAGCAGCATCTCTACCTCTCCAAATATTACCAGCCCCAATGATTATACCAACTTGGTAATTTAAATCAACTAACCCCTTAATTTCTTTAGCTATTTCTCTTACGGAAGAAGCATTAATACCAGCACCTTTTCCACCAGCAAATGCCTCACCACTTAATTTGACAATAACTCTTTCCATATTGCCTCCTTGGTTTTATTGGTTAATTATAAGTTAATTATTTAGCTTGTGCAGCAGCGGCAGCAGCAGCAACTTCAGCTGCGAAATCATCATTACGTTTTTCCATACCTTCGCCAACTTCATAACGAACGAATTCAACTAATTTAGAATGTTTGTTATCTAAATATTGAGCAACAGTTACTCCTGGATCTTTAACGAATGCTTGATCTAATAAGCAAACTTCTTTTAAGCCTTTATTAACTTTACCTTCAACAATTTTAGCTAAAGCAGCTTCAGGTTTACCAGCTAATTTTTCATCTTGTTTGCAAAGTTCCATTTGAATATGAGTTTCTTTTTCAATGTAATCAGCAGGTACATTTTCTTTTGCTAAATATAAAGGTTTAGTAGCTGTTACTTGCATACTCATATCTTTAGCAACTTCAGCATCAGTTCCTTCAACTACACATAAAGTAGCAATTTTACCACCCATATGTTTGTAGAAGCCAAATACTTGTGAATCAGTTTTAACAACTTTTTGAACTCTTCTTAAACTGATTTTTTCACCGATTGTAGCAGTAGCATTAACGATTAATTCTTCACCACCATTATTTAAAACAGTTTCAGCATCGTTTGCACCTTTAGCGATACAAATAGCGCCAACTTCTTGTAATAAAGTAATGAATTTTTCATTTTTAGCAACGAAGTCAGTTTCAGAGTTTAATTCGAATAAGTAAGCATAGTTACCATCGAATGCAACTTCACATAAACCTTCAGCAGCAATTCTGCTTTGTTTTTTAGCAGCTTTTGCAATACCTTTTTCTCTTAACCAGTCAACAGCTGCGTTGATATCGCCATTACATTCAGTAAGAGCTTTTTTGCAGTCCATCATACCAGCGCCAGTTTTTTCTCTTAATTCTTTTACTAATGCAGCAGTAATCATATTTAATTATCTCCTAATAAATTATTCAGCTTGTGGTTCTTCAGCTTTTTCAGCTGGTTGAGCTGTTTCAGCAGGTACTTCTACAGCTTTTTCTTCTTTTGGTGCTCTAGGTTTTGGAGCTCTTTTTGGTCTAGCAGGTTTTGCTTGAGCTTCTTCTTGTTTTTCTGGAGTTTCTTCTTTTGGTAATTGATAAGGTTCAACAGCACCACCGTTACCTTCGATAACAGCATTTGCCATAACACCAACGATTAATCTAACAGCTCTAACACCGTCATCATTTCCAGGGATAACATAATCAACGTCATCTGGATCACAGTTAGTATCAACTAATCCGAATACTGGAATATGTAATTTACGAGCTTCTGCAACAGCATTGTGTTCAGTTTTTGGATCTACTACAAATACTGCACCTGGAAGACCAGTCATATCTTTAATACCACCAAAGAATCCTTCTAAACGTGCTTGTTCTTTCTTAATAGCGATAACTTCTTTTTTAGGTAATAATTCAAATGTACCATCTTCAGCCATTTGTTCATAACGGTGAAGTTTTGCAATTGATTTTCTTAAAGTTTTAAAGTTAGTCATTGTTCCACCTAACCAACGTTTGTCGATATAGTATTGTTCACAACGAGTTGCTTCTTCACGAATAATATCTTGAATTTGTTTTCTAGTACCAACGAATAGTACTTTGTTGTTTTGACGTACGATATCAACTAAAGCAGCGTAAGCTTCTTCTAGTTTATCTGCAGTCTTTTGTAAGTCAATGATGTAAACACCATTTCTTGAGTTAAAAATATACTCCTTCATTTTAGGGTTCCAACGGCGAGTATGATGACCGAAATGAACTCCTGCTTCTAATAAGTCTTTCATTGTAATTACTGACATTTCTTTTTCCTCCAATTTATTGTCTAATAATTTTTGGCCTCCATCGTAATCAACGCTATTTTACAACACTTTATAGTGCAATACGTAAAATAACTCCTACTTTGTGTGTATTTTTTTGCCGTAATTATTATACTACAAAACCCGGTTTTTAGCAAATGATTTAATTATTTTTTACTAAGACTTTTAATGAATTTATTTTATTTAGTCAAAAAAAGAACTAATAACAATTTATTAATTCTTTTTTGCTTAATGATATTTTCCTACTTTTTAATTAGAGTTACAAAACTTAAACCCTCATTTTCTTCTTCTTCATCAATAATTTTGAAACCAAACTTTTGATAAAATTCAACATTTTTTACTTCTTGTTTAATAGTGTCTGCATACCAAACTTTAACAAATTTATGGTTGTCTAGATACATTTGGAAAGCTTGCGTTCCGTATCCTAAATGTTCATAATCAGGATGAATATAGAATTGAGCAATATGCCAAGTCGATTCATTTTCTAGAATGAAACTAAAAATTCCACCAATAATTTTATCTTTTAAAATGATTTTTTGGTAATCACCTAAACGATAATTAATATTAAATTTCATACGATCAAGTGACATTGAGGCAGGGTTAGATGAAAACTTACCATACTTTTTATTGTATCCTTTAAAAGATTCTTTTTGAATTTCTAACATTTGGCTAGCATCTTCAATTAAGGCTTTTTCTAATTTTAAAACACTTGTAGTACTACCAATTCCGCCAGTTCTTACATCATTTGATTCATCATCAACAGTCGTATAATACTTTTGGAAAATACCTTGTGATACACATTCACCAGCTTTAACAACTAAAGTAGTATCACCAATATTTCTTATCGCAACCATAATATGTCCCTCATTTGACTCATTATCTACGTAATCTGAATCGATAATACCTACGCCATTTTTTAAAATAATATCTTTTTTGATACCAAAACTACTTCTAATATACATTCCCAAATATTCATCTTCATTCATATAAGCTTTAATCCCGGTAGGAATAATATATGAGTCATTTGGTTCTAAGACAAAATCAATGGGAGTTGAAAAATCATAGCCGGCACTGAATTTAGTTTTACGAACGGGAATTTTTATTTCATTATAAATTCTTCTAACTATTTCATCGCTAATATTGGGGAATGCTTTTTTAAATGATTCATAACTAATTTTTTCAAATTTTCTTTTCATTAATTTACTCCTTATTTTGTCTTGGATGATGTTCCATATAAGCTTTCATCGTTTGTTCAATTGATACATGAGTATAAATTTGGGTAGTGGATAAGTTTACGTGTCCTAACATTTCTTGAACACTTCGTAAATCTGCTCCACCATCTAATAAATGGGTAGCGAATGTATGTCTTAACATATGAGGTGAAATTTTAAATGTATCAGATGTTTTAGTAATAATGTTATTTAAAACTACCCTAACACCTCTTGGGGTTAATGCACCACCACGATTATTTAAAATAAATTCATTAGGGTCAATATTTTCAGTATTTCTTTTTTGTAGAATAGGTCTTGCAATACTTCTATAAACATCAATAGCTTGAATTGCTTTATCACTCATCGGTACATATCTTTCTTTCGCACCTTTACCATACACTAAAATCATTTTATTACCAAAGTCAAAACTTTTATATGTTAAGCTACATAATTCACTAACACGAAGTCCTGAACCATATAACAATTCTAGAATAACCTCATCTCTCATACCAAGTGGAGTATCATTATTAATGCTGTTAAACATTTCTTCAATTTCATTTTTTTGAAGATAATGAGGTAATGGTTTATCGGTTTTAATTGATTGTACTTCTTCAAATGGATTAAACTCAATTAAACCTCTTTCATGAATTAGTTTATAAAAACCTCTTAAAGATGATAATTTTCGATTAATAGTTCTTTTTGAATATTTATCAGATAAATAAGAAATATAATATCTAGAAATTTTATTACTTTCTAAATTTAAAGCATCCCCAAAGCCTTCACTTTCTACAAAGTCATTAAAATCTCTAATATCTTTAATATAATTCAAGGTTGTATAATCAGAATATAATCTTTCAACTATTAAATAATTTTCATAAACTTCTAAAGCGTCTTCAAAGGATCTTTTTCTCTTTATTTTACTAGGGGTTAAAATTTTATTTTTTATTTTTTTACGCATTATTCTTCCCCAATTTCTTTTAATAAATTATCAAGCTCTAACAATGCCCTTTCAGCATACATTGCTTTTCTTGATTTTTTTGGTGTTCTTCCTGTAAATGCTTCAAAAATACCAAAGTTTGCATTCATTGGAACAAAACTTGTTACTGATGGATTGGAAACATAACATGCTAAAGAACCAATTGAAGTTTTATAATTCAAGTCTAAAAGTTCTTTACCATTTAAAAATCTTGCCATATTAATTCCTGCAATCATACCACTAGATGCTGATTCAACATAACCTTCAACCCCTGTCATCTGTCCAGCAAAGAATAAATCAGGTCTTTTTTTAAATTGATATCCACAATTTAAAAGTTTAGGCGAATTAATATATGTATTTCTATGCATTACTCCATATCTAACAATTTCTGCATTTTCTAAACCAGGAATTAATTTAATTAATTCTTTTTGAGCACCAAATTTTAAATGAGTTTGAAAACCAACTAGATTATATAGAGTCTTGGCAGCATTATCTTGTCTTAATTGGACAACAGCATATGGCCATCTACCAGTTTTAGGGTCATCTAATCCAACCGGTTTCATAGGGCCAAACAGTAATGTTTGCATTCCTCTTTTAGCCATGTCTTCAATTGGCATACAGCCTTCAAATACTTTCATTTCAAATTCTTTTGGTAGAACAGTTTCGGCATTTATTAAATAATGGTAAAACTTCTCAAACTCTTCTTTAGTCATTGGACAGTTTAAATAAGAAGCTTCCCCTTTATTATATCTAGAGGCCAAAAATACTTTATCCATATCAATAGAATCATATGTAACAATAGGAGCAACCGCATCGTAAAAATATAAGTGTTCTCCAACTAGGCTTTGAATTTCTTGGTGTAAATCATCACTAGTTAATGGCCCACTTGCGATAATACAAGGCCCATCTGGGATTTTCGTTACTTCTTCTGTGATAATTTCAATATTATCCATACTTTTTAATTTGTTTGTTACATATTCACTAAATAAATCACGATCTACTGCTAAAGCACCTCCCGCTTCAACTTTAGTTTGAAGGGCTGCCTCCATGATAATAGAACCAATTCGATTCATCTCTTCTTTCAAAAGACCAACCGCATTTTCAATAGAGGATGCTCTTAAAGAATTACTACAAATAAGCTCAGCAAACCCACTAGTCTTATGGGCAGATGTATACTTTTTAGGACGCATTTCGTACAGTTTTACTTTAAAGCCACGTTTTGCAAGTTGATAGGCAGCTTCACTACCCGCAAGACCTGCACCAATAACCGTTACTGTTTGCATAAACTTTTATCTCCTTTTTTAATATATTATACTCTTTTTTAATTATTTTGTCAAAATCGAATTTAAGGCATTATTTAAAATGTTATCTACTTGTTTATATCTTTTAACTCTTGGTTTTTTAAAGATTTTACCTCTAAATCCCACCATATAAGGTTTTTCTAAAGCTTTTAAATTATCTAGTGGATTATTATCTAAAACGATGAAATCGGCTGATTTTCCCTCTTCAATACTTCCTGTAATATGATCAATACCTAAAATTTGTGCATTTTTTAAAGTTGCAGTATGAATAGCAAAACTATTACTAACTCCTACTAATTTAACAAATAATGCTAGTTCTATCCACATATTATAATGAGTTGTATATAGACATGCAGTATCAGTACCAAGACCGACTGGAATATTATTTTCAAGACATGTTTTAGCACATTCAATAATACCATCAAGGACTATTCTACTATTAGTTTTTTCAATTGGTGTTAAATGAGTCTGTTCATACCCTAAATATACCATAGGAAAAGCAGGAGACAAAGTACAAACCAAACTAGCTTTATTATTTTGAAATAAACTTATTTCTTTTGGTGTTAATTTAGCCCCATGTTCAATAGTGTCAACACCATTTTCTAAAGCAACTCTCACACCTTCTGTCGATTCAGTGTGTGCAGAAACCTTTAATCCTAAACTGTGAGCCTCAATTGATGCTGCTTTCACAATTTCTGGAGCCATTCTTAAAACACCTGGTTCCCCTTCAATTAAGGCATCAGTCACTCCACCAGTTACCATTAATTTAATATATTTAACAGTACCATTATTAATCTGTTTTACATATCTTATTGCATCTAAAGGATTACAACAAGAATACGCCAATATCCCTTCCATATGTCCATTAGGAACAGAAATGGCCATATCAGAAGTAATCATTCTAGGACCAATTGTCTTTTTATCTTCAACCAGATTAGCAATTCTACTGTCAAAATTGCTTAACCCGCCAACTGTACGAATAGTCGTTACCCCACTTAAAAGCTCGGTTTTTGCAAAATTCTTACACATGTTAAAAATAATTCTTCTTGTTATACCAAACTTCATCAACTTTTTAACTTTTTCTTTTGTTTGTTTCTTTCTATGATTTGGCATCCCACTACCCGGTAAGTGAACATGTAAGTTAATTAGTCCCGGCATTAAGTATTTCCCTTGTAAATCAATAGTTTTAATTTTTTCTTCTAAATGATCTTGAATGCTAATTATTTTATTATTATTAATAATTATTACTTTATGTTTTAATACATTATCAGTATTAAGACCAGTAATAATGTTGACATTTGTCAAAGCGTATTTCATATTTATCACCTTTATACCTTAAGTAAGATTATTTTACCATTTTTTACGAAAATAGTCAATATAAGAAAAAAAGAAAAAGATGAAGAATTCTTCATCTTTTTTATTATTATAAATTATCACAAATAGTATTAATGATAGTGTCAGTAGCATCTTCACCATATGCCCAAACCATAATACCCATACCTTCATTTTCTAAGGCAAGTTTGCACTTTTCTTGAACTGATAAAATACTATCGAAAGTAATAAAGTATTTGTCTTTAGCACTATATAGGTAAGATCCTACAAGTTTACCATTATTGTTATATTCATTGTATTGAATAAAGTTACCGCTCTCCATTAACATCTTAATACCAGTATAATAAATTGTGCCGGAATTCCAAGTTATGCTTTGACCAGGTAAATTATATCCTGTTACTTGACCTAAAGTTCCACTAACACCAAGGCCTGGTAAAGAAGAGTTTGTAACTGTTCCTGTTAGTTTGTAAGCTTTACCATATGCAGCACTACCTAAAATGATTTTACTCTTATCAAGTCCTAATGAAGTATAATATGAAATACCATATTCACAACAGAATTGATAACTATAATTATTACTTGGTTTATAAACATGAGTAAGGTGTGATGCAGTTGATGATTTATTTAAGTCATAACTCATCATATTAACATAATCACAATAAGTATTAATAGCTTTGTAATCATATCGATCTACGCCCCAATATGTTGGAGGAGTAGCAACTGATAAAATATAATTACTACCGCCTGCTTCTTGTAATTCATTAAAGCCTGCTCTTAACTCTTGTAATAAGCTATTTAAATTCTTAATATCAACACTAGTTGTATATTGTTCATAGCCTGATTGACTAGATAAAACACCAGGGAATTCCCAGTCAATATCAACACCATCAAAATTATAAGTAGTTACTAAATTCAAGATATTGCGAACAAACGTTGCTCTAGTAGAAGCATTATTACATAGTTTAACCATCGCTTTTAAAGGAGCACTGTTGGCACCATCAATGACCATTGTTACACGAATGCCATAATTCTTAAGAGCCATTACTTCTTCAATGTATGTAGTATTAATAGTTAAAGTACCATCTTCTTGAGGAACAGCAAAAGCATAATATACCATATCCATATTTTCTTTAAACTTATCAGAGAATAATGTACCCTCACTTAGGTATCTTTCATTATATTTTTTATAACTACTAGCTGATCCTACCGCAAAGTAAACTGCTTTAGGATGTTCCATTTCATCATATAAAACCGGATTAATTGTAATTACTTTTTCAAACACTTCACCAGTTGATAAAGTTGCAGTAATTGTTACTTCTTGAGTTTGGTGAGTTTGATTAGCACGATTTGTATAACCTAATCCATTATTAATTGTGTATAAACCATTATCACTTGATGCATAAGTAATCTTGTTACCATTAAAATATCCCGGTAATTCATCAATTGTATATGATGTTACAATATCACTTACATAATCTAGTGGATCATCAATTACTATTGCTTCCCATTTAGCATAAAGAGTAATATCTTTATAACCAACAAACTTAGTTAAAACCTCACCTGTTAAATTACTATTATCATACCATCCCATGAATTTATAACCAGTTCTTTCAGGAGTTGGTAAAATATATTCTTCCCCTTTATCAACTACTGGAGAATATGTAAATGGTTTAGCACCATTTGATTCTAAATATAAATTATAACCTTGATTATCAAATTTAAATGTTGCAGTCACATTACATGTTCCTTTGCTTAAACTAGATATATCCGTTGAAAAAACACATTCTGCTCCAACCTCAATACCCATTCCAATCATTTCATTATACGTATTAGTATTGTCACCACTAAAAACAAGCAAGATATAATCATAATCACTAGGAGTAGCACTACCACTACCAACAACATTAGTAACAATGTATTTGCCACCAACTAAATCCAAAGTAACTTTATACCAATAAAGTGAGCTATCAAGAGCAGTACCTGCTTTATAAAGTCTTAATCCATTATATTGTGTTGCATCATTAACTTGTGCTTGAGAGTTATACCCAACAATTGTTACAGTACCCATGTTTTTAGAGATTGCTTCCCAAACAATATATAAATCTAAATCTTCATATACTGCATTCCATACATCAACGCTTATATTATTACTTGTTACATAATCTTTAATTTGATATCCACTTACTTTAAATGATGTAAATGGACTTCTTCTACCTTCTTTAACAATAAAGGTTTCAGATTGACCTCCAGTATTATAAGTTACTGTGTGAGTTCTTCTTTCCCATTTAGCATAAACATTCATACTACGAGCTACTGTTTCAACTTCATTGCCAGCCTCATCAAACCAACCAATAAAATTATATGTTAGTCTTGATAATTCAGGTAACATAACAGTAGTTGTACTAGATTTTACTAAATCTACTTTACCAACACCCGGAATATTATCTAACATGTAGTGTACTCTTGGTGATTTTTCTTTAGTAAACCAGCTATATGTATCAGTAATGTTTTCTGATGTAAAATAGAAGAATTTACAAGTATCAACAATAGATGCCCATGCACTCGCAAAGAAATCACTGCCATTATTCGTATCTGTTGTGTATCCTTCATCAAAACGCCAATAAGCAAAGAATACTTCCAAGTGTTCGATTAAATCCATAAACTTATTATTTTGATAACAATAACCAATAAAAGTAGTTGTTGGTTGATCTTCTAGCTTACCACCAACATCAATTGTTAAAAAGTATGGTCCAAACATATTACCAATACCATAAAAACTACTACTGCCAAAGGCATTCCAATCAAAGCATACATTTAAGAAATCATCAACACTAGAAATTCCAAGATCACTAAAGTTATAATTAACTTGATTCAATAAGAAATAATAAAATTCACCAAAGAAAGCATTATATAAATCCATCTTAGTATCAAATTGTTGATATCCTAAATCATAATTGATAACAAATTCATCTACTTTTTCAGTTTTAAATAAAGTAATGTTAACACTACCACTTGTTAAAGATTCAATATCAGTTGAAAAATTAACATAATCACCAGGTTTTAAATAATATACAAGTTTATCATAACTACCTGTTTCTTCACTACTATATGATAATAAGACATAATCATATGTTTCATTCAAATCTTTACCAGATTCAATTACACTCTTAACTTGATAAACACTACCAACTTTAACTAACAGTACTTTATGCCAGTACTTACTGCTTCCAATGGAAACACCATTTTTAAATAATTCAATACCAGAAAATTTTTCAAAGCCATTAGTTTCTTCTTGAGTATTATATGCATTAATTGAAAGGTAATTAACTTCAACTTTATCTAAAGTTTCAGTTTTCTTATAATTACATACGCTACATGAATATGTAAGTTCACCTTCTGTTGTTGGTGTCGGTTTAATTGTAACAACGCCTTCATCAAATGTGTGTGTATTTTCATCCATGACGATACCACACTTACATTCATGATAGTGTTTTTCAAAAGTAGTATGCCATTCGTCAATCGCAACATGAACATGTTCTAATTTATCTAGAGTTTCTTCAATAAAATAGTCACATCCACTACATTCTTTATAACGATGTCCAGTATTTTCTTCAGTCGCAACAACATCAGTTATCCATTCACCTAAAGTATGAATATCAATAGATTTTTTACCCCCACAGCTACATTCTAACCAGTGATATTCTTCATTATATTTTTCAATATCATATACATGAGTATGAACTAACTTATCAATTGTTTCTGTTTTTTTGTAATCACAAACTGTACAATTATATTCAATTAGTCCAGTTTCTTCAAAAGTAGCTTCTTTGATAATAACCCCTTCATCAAAGGTATGTTTAGCCTTTTTTAATTGTTCTAAACAATTTTCATCCAAACATTCTTTGTAGTGATTAACATCATCAAATGCATATTCTGCGCTTTCAGAATGTTTATGCCCACCATCTGTTCCACCGCCAATTGTACAAGATGCTAAGCCGAACAAAATTATTAATAAACCAAAAATCTTTACTATTTTTTTCATTATTAGTACCTCTTTTCAACTATATTATAACATATTTAATTAATTTAAGTAAATACTTGATTCTGAATTTAAATTGAATATTTAAACCAATATATTATAACATATTTTCAAAAAATAACAAAATAAAAACAAGACAAAATTGTCTTGTTATATTTTAATTCTCATATTAGGAGTTATATTTAAATCAAATAATTCTTCTAATGTTCTATTAGTATTTTTCAATATACTACTAATGGTATCATTTTCTTTAATAATATAGGTATTATCTTTTAATGGTATATTTATCACATACCCTTCTTTTAATACCACTTTACCAAAATCATTAACTTCTCCTAAAGAAATAATATCCACATTTAACTTATTAGATATTGATTCGAAAGTATCGCCTTCTTTAATAGTGTACTTATCCAAATAATCATTACTATTATTATTGTGTGGTACCATTAATATTTGGTTAGGATAAATAGTAGTATTGGTTAACATATTAACATCAGTTAACTCAGCAATTGTTGTTTTAAATTTTTTTGCGATAGAATATAAACTATCGTCTTTTTTTACCACATATTCAACATATGTAGGATTTAAATTTGAATACATTTTATCAGTCCTTTCATTTTAGTATATGTTAGTTCATTTAACTAAACTAAACATTTGCCTAATAATGATATATTTTCGACATAAGAAAAAAGCTAAATAAGATATATTTATAATCAAATATAATATTTGAATATGTTTCATCTATATTTAGCTTAATTTTGACTAATATTTTAAATTATTTACCGAAAGTTTCAATTTCTTGTTTAAATTTAATAACTAACTCTTCTAATGAAATAGTTACAGATTCATTAGAACCATGAACACGATAAGTTACTAGGTTTTCATCTCTTTCGCGGTCACCAATAATTAAAGTATATGGAGTCTTTTTAGTTTGTGATTCTCTAATCTTGTAGTTCATTTTTTCATTTCGATCATCTAATTCAACACTCATACCCATATCTTTTAAAACATTTTGAACATGTTTTGCATATTCTAAATGATATTCGTTATTAACAGGAACGATTCTTGCTTGAACAGGAGCTAACCATAATGGGAATACTCCACCATAGTTTTCTGTAATAATACCGATAAATCTTTCTAAAGAACCAAAACATGCTCTATGAATCATTACTGGAGTTTTTTTAGTACCATCTTCTGCAATGTACTTACAATTAAATCTACCAGGTAGCTGCATATCCAATTGCACTGTACCACATTGCCAGATTCTATTCATTGAATCTCTTAATTTGAAGTCAAGTTTAGGGCCGTAGAATGCACCATCACCAGGATTAATTTTAAAATCATGGCCTGTTTCTAAACAAGCTTCTTTTAAAGCCTCTTCGGCTTCATTCCAAGTTTCAATATCACCAATAAAATCATCTGGTCTTGTTGATAATTCAATTGAATAATTTAGGCCAAAAATACTATATACATAATCGTATAAAGAAATAATACGTTTAACTTCTTCACCAACTTGTGATTCCATTAACATTGTATGTGCATCATCTTGAGTGAAACCTCTTACTCTAAATAAACCATTTAATGCTCCACTTGCTTCATAGCGGTGTACGTTACCAAGTTCAGCATATCTTAGAGGTAATTCTTTATATGAGTGTAGGCTATTATTATAAACTTGGATTGCACCTGGACAATTCATTGGTTTAATCGCGTATGTTCCTTCTTCAACTTCGATTGTAAACATATCATCTTTATAATGATCCCAGTGTCCACTTGTTTCCCAAAGTTCTCTATTTAACATAATTGGTGTGTTAATTACCACATAGCCACGATCTTTATGGATTTTAATCCAGAAATTTTCTAAAGTACGTCTTAATTGATATCCGTTAGGTAACCAAAATGGAAGACCAGGTCCATATTCACTAAACATGAATAATTCTAAGTCTTTGCCAAGTTTACGATGGTCTCTTTTCTTTCTTTCTTCTAAGATATATAAATAGTCTTTTAATTCTTGTTCTTTCATGAAACAACAACCATAAATTCTTTGAAGTTGTTCTCGTTTTGCGTCTCCTCGCCAATATGCACCACTAACACTTAACAATTTAAAATTCTTAAGCCATTTAGTACTAGATACATGAGGGCCACGACAAAGATCCATAAACTTACCTTGCGAATAAACTGTAATTGTTTCATTATCAGGTAATTCATTAATTAATTCTAATTTATATTTATCATTCTTAAATAATTCTAGCGCTTCTTCTTTCGATACTTCTTTTCTTTCGATTTCAAAATTACCTTCTGCTAGAGCTTTCATTTTCTTTTCGATTTTAGCTAAATCTTCTAAATCTAATTTAACATCACCTAAATCAATGTCATAATAAAAACCTTCTTCAATTGCAGGACCTACACCAAATAATGAGTTTGGATACAATTCTCTAATTGCTTGAGCAAGTAAGTGTGCACATGAGTGATTTAAAACATCTTGTAGTTCATTAGAATCTTGTGTTAATAATTCAAATGTAGCATCTTCTTCAATTGGCTTTGATAAATCTACAATATTACCGTTAACTTTTGCTGCGATACATTTTTTAACTAAACTAACAGATATTGATTTAGCAACTTCTAAAGAAGAAATACCTTTTTCAAATTCAGCTATTTTTCCATCAGGAAATTTAATTTTAATCATACATCCTCCTTTAAATAAAAAACGCCTTATAGATAAATCTATAAGGACGAAAATTTTCGTGGTACCACCTTAATTTAAAAGAATAAATATTCTTTCCTCTATTCAACGATAACGGGTTGTACCGGCCACTAATTTCTTAGAGCTGTTCATAGGTAGTAATTATTAATCCTCTTTTAGCTTTTTTCACTATCAAGCTTCACTAATAAAACGGTGTTTAATAACCATGTCCTAATCATTACATTTATGTACTTATTATACACTAATTTATAAATTTTATCAACAATTTTGAATACTTTATTAAATAAAATACAAAATTAATTGAATTATAATTATGATGATAAAAGATGGCAGCATGTTAGCAACCTTAATTTTATCTTTAATTAAGAAGTTTAAGCCATTTCCAGCAACCAAAACATAACCTACCATACCAAGACCTTTTATGAACTCCATCGGTAAAAAATCACCAAGTATGACAAATAAAAGAGTTAATAAACCTTGGTATAGAATTACAGAAATACTAGATAATATTACACCCGGGCCAAGTGTTGATGCTAAAACAATGGAAGTTATACCATCAAGGGCAGCTTTTAGATAAATAGTTTCTGGATTGCCTAAAGCAGATTCTAGCGAACCAACAATCGTCATTGATCCCACACAATAAAGAAGGGTAGAAACGACAAATGCTTCAGCCATTTTACCTTTTTTAAATCTATTTTCAAGTTTTGATCCCATCTTATTTAGCCCATCATCAATTTTTAAGGCCTCACCAATAAAAGTACCAATAGTAATAGATATGATCAAAAGTAAGGTTCCATCAAAACTAATCTTACCATCAATAATGGATACCATATTTTCAATAACACCAAAAATACCAATTAGTAATACAATGATACCTAAAGCTTTTAATACTTGATCACAAGTTTCTTTTTTAATTCTTTTTTTGAATAATAGTCCAATAATAGAACCAATAACCACCGTTAACGCATTAACTAAAAAAGCAAACATACCTTACTCCTTCCAAATCTTTTTTAAAATAGTTAGTGTTTGATCTAAAATCTTGTTTTTACCCTGAATAAAACTATTATAGGTAAACATAATAGATCCTGAAATATTAGGATAATTTTGATTAAATGATAATTGATGATAAATTTCCTTAGGGTCTTGCCAAGATTCACTATGTTTTCCAACACTTCCCACCCTATGTAATGAATGACCAATATAAAGGATAGTATTAGTTTCTAAACATATCTTGCTCCACCAATCACAAATATCATGATATGTAACATCACTTCGACCAAATGAAAAATAATCTTGAGGAACAACATAATCAATCCAACCTTCCTTCATCCATCGATAAACATCTGAGTACTGTCCTTCATAACATTGAAAACAATTTTTAGAATTATAAGAACCTTTTTCCCAACCTGTCTCAATAATACTTGAATGCGTTCTATAAATTGGAAAAGGACTAATACCAAACATAATATTTTTATTATTTAATTCATTATAATTTTTAATTAATTTATTTACACTGTTTATTAGTTTATTAACATTATTAATCCTAAACTCTTTTAAAGTAGTTTTTTCATTTTCTCGATACTTTAAATAATCATCCATTTCATCTAAATCATTAAGTTTAGAATATGGATAGAAAAAGTCGTCCATATGAATACTTACTATATCATAATTTTCGATAATTTCTTTAATGGTCTCATTAATAAAAGATATAACTTCAGGATGAGATGGTCTTAGAATAATCTGATTAGCATTATCCATAATGGTATGATGTTTAAATTTTCTAGCAAAATTATCCGAACTTAAGCTTTCTAAATATTCATCTTTAGTCATATTAAATTGGGATATATCATCCTTAGTAACTCGGTATGGATTGATCCACGCATGAACTAATATATTTCTTTTTTTTGCTTCATCAATAAAAAATTTGAAAACATCAAAGCCAGGATCTTTTCCTTCTTTTCCTGTTATAAACCTACTCCAAGGGTTTAGTTTGGATGGATAATAACTATCATTACAAGATCTTACTTGAAAAAAAGCATGATTTAAATTAAAAGCGGCCATATTATCTAAAATACCAATTAAATATGCTTGATATTCATTTACGTTTACACAAATTGGTGTATCAATATTATTAACATTTGATATCCAACAACCTCTCAAATCATTTTTATTAAATTTATATTGAGGAATATTAATAAATACATTATTATGTTTGAATTTTGCATAACTTCCATTATATAACTTAAGCTTCATAATATCACCTGATATCTTCAATTATAACATATTTTTTTAATTAATAAAAAAAAGAAACTATTTTAATTAGTTTCTTTTATTCTTTACTTACTAACAATCTAACGCCAGAGACAGCTAAACCACCAAGAGAATTACCAATAATGAAAATAAATATTGATAAAAAACTTTGCCATGTATAAGTATTATTTAATGCGAAAAAAAACATATTCGCTATCGCATGTTCAAATCCAGCAAGTGTAAATCCACCGATACATAAGAATAAGACAATGTATCTTCCTAATGGATTATCAATTCTTCTTAAACCATCAACACCAATATGAATTAATAAACCACAAAAGAACGCTAAAATTAAAGCTTCATACCAGTCATGATTCATTTTTAAATCAACGATTTTTTGTAAATCTTGGAATAACATATGATTAGTATCATATGCAGCAAATCTAATTAAAAAGCCCATCACAATACAACCAAGAATATTTCCTAACAAACCAAACACTAAATCAATAGCTTTACTTGTTCTTAAATCATCATCTTTTTCTAATAAGAAACCAATTTTACCAGTAAAAAGATAAAAATACCAATGAGATATAAATAAAGATCCTGTTGTAAAAAGAAAAGATGCAAAGGCAATACTATTTAAATCAGTCTTTGCTCTTAGGAATAACCATCCCCCAATGCTATTACACACACCACCCATAATACCTTTTAATAATGTTTTAAGTCTTTTTTTCATAGCGTCTCCTAATATAACAATATTATATCAAAAAAAGTATTTTATTAAAAGAAAAAAGACCATATTTATGAAATATGGTCTTTAACTATATATGATAAATAATATAAATTACCCTTAGAATCTTTTAGTTTAAGAGTTTTTGTATTACATTCAATCAATAAATCAGAAAGTTTATTAATACCATCATTAAAACACTTTAAATACGCTTCTTTTTGGGTCCATTTTTTTATAAAATAAGCTAGTTTATTCTTATTTAGTTTATATAAAGTAAGTTCTTTATTCGTTAAAATAAATGAAGATAATTTAGAGTGATTAATGTGTTCACTAATCATTTCAATATCAATTCCACAAATACAATCTGAAATAATAACACCAACTAAATTATTAGAATGACTTATACTAAAGTTAATTCCTTTAATATAGGGCTTACCATTTGGCGTTATGAAAATTTGTTTATTACTAATATCAATATTAAAGTCTTCAAGTAAAACAGAACTTAATAAATACCAGGCATTTAAACTGTGAAGATATCTTTTTTGATCATGAAATTTACTTAAATATTCTAACACATTAATAGATAGTAAAGATGTATCAATTTCTGAAACATTCTTAATATAGATTTTATACATCTTATAATCCTAGTTTCTTTCTAACCTCATCATGAACAGAATCAACTTGGGTAGATATCTTTTTACCAAAGATACAAAAGTTACAAAAGTGTTCACAATTATTTGTTAAAATATTATAATCACCTTCACCTAACTTTGATAAAGCAATTCTAACAATTTCTTCATCAGAGTTTTTTTGTTTTAACTCTTTTCTATCATATCTTCTAACTTCTAAGAAGCCCCCGCCAAGAAATTCGCTAATAGGTGATTTAATTACCTTTACGGTTTTTGGATCGCGATAAACATCCATTGGTAGACCAAATTGAACTACTTCATCGTTTCCTACATAAATACCATGATGATATAGTTTCCCAATTTCTACTCTAATGTGCGCTCCATAGTATGGTTCTATCATATCCCACTTTTTCATTTTATTTCACCTTTTTTTGAATATATTCTACTACTTCAGAAATAGTATTAAAAGTATTAAAGGTAACATCACTCATATCGATTTTAAATGTTTCTTCAATACCAACAACTAAATAAATTAAACCAACAGAATTAATTCCTAAATCTTTTGTGATATTGGCATCTATTGATACATCATCTAAATTAGCATTAGGATTAACTACTAGCTTAAAAATATTTTTTAATTTTTCAATAATTATATCTTGTGTCATCTTATTCACCACGTGGTCTAATAATTTTCATACTTGGACTTCTCTTGAAGTCTTCTGTTCTAATAATAATTTTTTGAATTCTTTCGTGTGGTAGTAAAGTTTCGTTAACTTTATCTATTTCACTTTGAAGATAACTTTCTAAATCAGTAATACCAAGTTTAACTACTTCTGATTTTCTAGGTAAGATTTCTACTGCTAAAACTTCTGTTCCAATTTCTGTTTTAAAAGATCTAACAAGTGAATCTTGAACCACTTCAATATCATTAATTTTAGCTTCTACATAGGCAGGAGATACATTTTCTCCATTTGATAGAATAATAATATCTTTTATACGGCCAATAATGTATAAGAAACCTTCTTCATCAAACTCAACTAAATCCCCTGTCTTAAACCATCCATCAGAATATGCAAGTTCATTTTCTGTTGGTTCGTTGAAATATCCACTCATCATATTATCGCCTTTTAACCATAACTCTTGGTCAACAACTTTAACCTCAATTCCTGGATATAAAAGTCCAACTGAAAATGGTTTTTCAATTTGATTAGGATTACCTGATACTAAGTTCGCAGATTCTGTTAAGCCATAACCTGGGAACATTTTAACACCAAGTTTATCATACTCAAGTGTTAAATATGGAGGAACACTAGCACCACCACAGATAATCATTTTTAAATTACCACCAACAATACCCATACCGAATTGTTTGATTAAATTTAAAAATAATTCAGCAAGAGCTGGAACTAAGATTAAAATAGAAGGTTTAGCAACAGGAAGTTGTTTAAACATTCCTTTCATATCAATACAGAATTCAACTTTACATCCAGTATATAAACATGTTAGTAAATTTCGGATTAATCCAAAAACATGAGTCAAAGGAATGATAGAAAAGTATGTTTCATCAAATACATATGGAACCGCATAAATACCATTTTTAGTACCAGTAAGTAATGCTTTATGAGAAAGAATCGCACCTTTTGATCTACCAGTTGTTCCGCCAGTTAACACAATACAAGCAGGATCTAATTCATTAATATCAAAATTATAACTTGATTGTTCGATACTATCAAAGTCAACTTCATCAATATTATAAAATTCTACATTTTGTAACATTTGACTAGCAAATATAGTGTTTGCTTTAGTAGCATTTTCAAAAACAATAGCAGATGCTTGATATTTCATAAGACATCCATATAAAGTTTTATCATCTAATTGAGCAGGCAATAATACCGCAACTTTACCACTTGCCATAATAGCTAAAGCAACTCTTACAAAATTGTAGTTATTTTGACAATACACAACAACATGTTTTTTAGCCTCAATATGATTTAAAATTGTAACAATTTTAGAAGTATCAGTGTATAAATCATTATACGTTTTAGCACCAAAGGCATCAATAGTTGCAACCTTATCACCATAGCACGAATGAATATCTTCTAAAAAGTTAGCCATATGTGATAACTTTGGTAACTTTTCAAATATTTCTACTTGACTATATTTTAAAATGTTTTCCATTAATATTCTCCTAATTTAACTTATTTTTAAGTTCTTGTTCTTTTTCAAATAACATTTTTGCAATATTATTGATTTCATCCATCGTTGCTACTGGACCACTTATATAATCTTTGACATTAATCAAGGTACCAATAACAACTCTTTGTCTTTTATACCACTTTGTTCTTTTTTCAATATACATTGGAACAATTGGAGCTTTAGACATAATAGCCATCAACACAACTCCTGATTTGAACTGCATAAGTTCACCCGTTCTTTCAATGGTACCTTCAGGAAATACACCCACACAATGACCAGAATCAATAGTTTTCTTCACTTCTTTAAATGATGCCATTGATACATTATCTTTATCAATGGGAATACATCTAAATATTTTAAACATTAAGTTACGAAACCAGTTACTAAATAAGGCTTTTGTCGCAACATATCTTATTCTTCGATTCCAAAAAGTATTTGAAACAATTATAACATCTAAATAACCTGTATGATTACAAGTAATTAGATAGGGTTTTCTTCTTAAATCTTTTTTTACGTTTTTATCAATATAATATCTTTTTAATCGATTAAATATAATAACGGATGGAACAGCTAATAGCTTTAAAAAATCATATAAAAACATACTTACATCAAATATTTGTAAAAATTTACTTTTTTTCTTCATTAGCAATTTCACCTAATTTTTTAACATAATTTTCAAAATATAAACAAATATTATTTATATTTTCTTTTTCTGATAAATTCTTATCATATAAATCATTTACGTATATTTTTTCACCGATAACAACTCTTGTTTTACCACTACCATATTTACCTGTTGTATAAGTTGGAATGATTGGCACATTAGCCTCTTTCGCAACATAAATAAAACTAGGTTTAAAAGGCAATAATCCCTCATCTTTTTTAGGAATTCTTCCTTCTGGGAAAATTATAATAGAATTGCCAGTATCTAATTTTTCAATTAATTCACTCATGAAACTAAAATCATATGACTCACGATCAACTCTAACAGCTCCCCAGTGTTTCATTAAAAACTTCATAATTTTGTTTTTGTCATATGTTATTTCAGCTACTAATGGACAAATCGTCGCATTAAAAAAAGTAAACATATAAACGCCAAAATCAAATAAATCCGTATGATTAGAAATGATAACAGCTGGTTCTTTGATTTTTCTATTTTGAATTTCTTTATTTACATAGATTGTTTTTCTTCTTAAGTAAAATAATTGAGGGATAAAACCAGTTATTTTAGTGAACCAAGAAAATGGTTTACTCATGATCTTGGATTAGTTTGTTTAATTGTCTTTGGATGATAAACATTGGAACAATACCAAGGCCAATGAATCCAAAAATTAAACAAAGGATACTATAATCTTTTAATTTTATTTGACTAAATGTTTGAGATAAAACATCTTTTTCTACGCGATATAGAACATATGCACTATAAGGTGGAAGAAGAATTGAAATTACCCAATGTAGCCAATGAATCTTCTTATTGTTGAATGTATTAACTGATTTAATAATACCATGTTTCCAAACAACACCAAAGATTGAACCACTTAATACCCATAAGGCAGTATTAACAATTAAACTTTCATCAGGATAAATTGTTGATTTTTCTTCTGGGAATAAGTGTTTATTTTCTTCATATTCTTTTTCTAAATTCATTTCTATAGCTAGTTCTTTTGGTGAACCATTCTTAGTCATCTTAAATGCTAATAAGAAACCAAATAAACAAAATAGCGAAACAACAAATGGTACTACAAGTGTTCCTAGATTAAATACTTGATTAGAAAGTACACCAAGTTTCATCGCAGCAACATCTCTTGCTAAAACCACTTTCCCAGCAATTTGTGTGCCTTCAGCATAGACGATTTGTGAGAAATCTTTAGTAATAAAATAATTCTTAATAATGTCATATACAGCAACCGCAATAGCACCAGCTACGCTTGAAAATAATGCTTGACCAGCAAAATACATTGCAGAGTGATTTTTACCAGTTAGTTTTTCTTCAACTGCAGATACTTGGTTTGGAATTAAATATGGCATCATAAAGAATGTACCAATTGACCAAGAACCACAAACGCCACCTAAGCAGCCAATAATAATCTTTAATGTAGTATGTCCTTCGCCAAGTACAAATTCATTACCTAAGACAAAACTCATAATACAAATAGCAAAACAAATTAAACAAGATTGATAAGTAAATCTAGTACCTTTTTTAGCTTTTAATTTATTAAATAAATAAAGCATAATAGGAACTGGAGCGAATGCACAAGTATTAAGAATTGCCATTTGACCATTAGATAAGCCCATACCACCAACAATTAATGCATTCATTGAAACTAAGAACATTTGTAAACCAAAGAATGTACATGAATTTACCAATTGCCATTTTAAGAATGGTTTATTAGTAAATGTTAATTTAATACTTTCAATGATACCAACATGTTTTTCTTCAACAAGTGGAGTAATATCATAACCTTCTTCAAGTGCTTTCTTTTCATATTTTTCTCCTTCTTTAATCATAAAGATAGGAATAATTAAAGTAGCCATTAAAGGAGTAAGCATTAAAGCAAGTTTATCAATATGAACATTAAATACACCAAGTAGTAATGGTACTAAAGCATAAACAATAATATAAGTAATAGTATCAAAGAAAGATTTAAAACTTGCTACTCTTAATCTTTGACTTTCTTCATGACAAACAGTAGATAAACTACCATAAAAAGCAATTAAACCCATTGTATATGTTCCATAGAAAATGATAGTCATACATACAAACCAAATAGTATTAGCTGTTTGGTTAGTTTGACTAAGTGGAATCCATAAAGCAATGTATGATAATACCATTGGAATAAAACTTATTGCAATTGGTAATCTTCTCTTACCAAACTTACTCTTAATTCCATCTGTTAAAGCTGCTAGTGGAACATCGATAATACCATCAAAAATTTTAGCAAGCATCATTAAAATAGAAAATGCAGCTGGTAAAATTAAACATGTTCCAGTAATACTTTGTAATACGTTAGTATTTAAAGATCCCGGATTAACCGCATCACTATAGAATGCCCCCATTAAAATCATCATAAGGTTAGGACCAAACCCAGATGCACCAAATAATATCTCTTTCCACTTCTTATCTAAAGTAACTTTTCGTTTCATTATTCTTTTCCCTCTTTACTCATAATATATTTACTGAATTCTAATACAGTATAGTTTGCAGAATTAGTAGAATTAAAGTCTAATTCATAGATCTCTTTCAATTTAACCAAAAGTGTTAAATATTCTAAACTTGTTCCACCAAGATCAAAGATGAAGTGTTCATCAACACCAATACTTTGATAATCTTTATTTAAAACATATCCGAATATTTTCTTTAATTCATTAATTAATTCTTCATTAAGATTTTCATTAAGATTTTCCAAACTCTTCTTAAAATCATTAAATGAAATTAAATTAACAATACCTGATTCAATTCTTTTCTTTAAAATACTTCTACTTACTTTAATAGCCGTTTTGGCTGCTATTTCATCATAAGTAAAATAAATTTTTTCAATATTATTATTTTTAGCGTTTTTTGATACTTCTTCAATTAGGTGATTTATTTTTAAAGAAGACATATTTTTGTTTACTTCCAAAATTAAACTTAAATTTAAAACGCCATTTTCCTCCATACCAAGTACTGAATATCTTAAAACATGATTAAAAACCATCTTCTTTTCAATTAAATCAGGATTAAATTTTTCTCCATTAGAAGATACGATAACATCATCGCTTCTGCCTAAAATATAATAATTACCTAATTTATCAACAGTTGCTAAATCATTTGTACAAAACCATTCATCATGGTCAACATCAATTACGCCATTTTTAGAAATGATTTTACTACATAAAGATAAACTCTTAACATATAGTTTTTGATTTTCAATTTTATAATCAATAAATTCAAAAGGTTTACCAATTGATTCTAATAAACGATATTTAGCTTTCTTTCGAAGTTCAACCGATGTAATACCTATTTCACTCATACCATAACCATTATATAATGGGTACCCAACCCCATTTAATACTCTTAAAGTATTAGGTGAAATATAGCCTCCACCAGTAATTAAAAACTTAATAGATTTACCAAAAACTTGGTTTTGAACCTCACTCATTAGTTTTCTCGTTAAGACAAGACCAAAATTAGGAAAAATATTTTGTAGTTTTAAACAAATATTAAGACCTTTTTCAAACTTTTTCTTGGTTTTTTCATCTTTAGTATTAACTTCTTTTAAGATACCCTTACAAACAGCATTCCAAACCATTGGTACTGCAAAAATATGCGTAACCTTATGTTTTTTAGCCGTTTTTAAGATGGTATCGTTCGAATAATCTTTTAAGAATACTAAAGTTCTACCGAAAAATGAAAACCAAAAATAAGTTGCAATCAAACCAAAAACATGATAAAAAGGTAAGAAGGCCATAATCTTAATGGAACCTTTATAAGGTTTTTTAATATGATTATTAGTTTTAACAATCTTTTTGGTATTTTTAATTTGCCAAGCAATGTCTTGACCTTTATAAATACATACCTTCACATTTAAAGTCGTAGCACTAGTTGATACCGCTATTTCATTAGCCCACTTAAATAAAATATCTTTTGATTCTATTTTTTCAACATCAACTAAAGATATATTAATAACTTCGCAATTTAATTCATAATTATTATCACTTATGATGGTTTGGATATCTAACATTTTGATAATATCATTATTTAACATATCGCCAAGGCGAATATTTATTAACATTGGTCTAAAACCAGCCATTAATAAGCCCCAAAATGTATATACCCAAAGTGGTGAATTATCCATCATTAAACCAATAAAACTATTTTGTTCTTTATCTTTTAATAACTCTTTTAGATAGCATCCCATTAAAATAGCATTTTGTTTTGCTTCTTTATAAGTTACTTTCTTAATTCGATAACCATCAGTTAATTCAAAAAAGATATTATTTTCTAAACTAAAAACAATTTCAAAGATATCTTGAAAGCTTTTATTTGAGTTATCTAATATCTTCATATGGTTTCTAATTATCTTATTTATATTTTCCATAAGTTCCCTCAAAATATATAAATATTACTTCCTATTATACCATTATTCGACATATTTTTCAAATGATTCATCTATATATAGAAAAAAAAGGAAGTATACACTTCCTTTTTATCGATAATTCTTATCTTTTAATTCTTTAAATACTACTAAAGATCTGATTCTTTCAAATACCCTTGATGCTTTAATGACATCAATATCTTTTGAAGATTCAGCTAAATGATCAACAATTTGTTTATCACTTAGATTAGATGTAATAAATAAAGGTAATTTATTAACCATTCTGTATTGTAAAATCGGTAATAATACTTCATCTCTTATAAAGTTAGTATTACTTTCACCACCAAAGTCGTCTAAGAATAAAACAGGAACTCTTTTTAGTTCATCAACAAGCTTATTAACCCCTCCTGTTAAAATCATTGATTTAACCATTCTGACAAAATCAGGATAATATACGAAGGCACAATCAACGTGTTTATCAGCTAAGCTTTTAGCAAGGCTTGCCATAATATAGCTTTTACCAGTTCCGTAGCTTCCATGTAAATACATACCTAATTGATGAGGATTAGATTCATAACTTTCTAAGAACTTTTTATAAAATCTTAATACTTCATCTCTATTTTCATTAACAAATATTTTTTCATTGACATTAATAAAACTACTATTATACAAATGTAGATGAGGACTATTGAATTTATTATTTTCTTCTTTATAACTACATTCAAAATAATCAATATCAATATAAGCACCATCTTTAACTAAAATAGGTGCTAAACCAAATCTTGTTTGTTTACAATTTTTTAATCCTTGACAATTTTTACATGCACTTTTTTTAACATAATAGGCCATGAAAGTCTCTAAATATGTATCAAATAAATCATCGCTTATTTTATATTCATCAATAAAAGACACAATATCTTGATCTTTTAATAGTTCTTGAATAAACTTTCTTTCACTTAAATTTTGTTTTTTCATAATATTTACCTTTATTTAGAATTAAAGAATTCTTCTAGATCACTAAGTGATTCTGTCTTTTCTTTCTTTTCTTCAATCGATTCTTTCTTCTTATCAAGTTCTTCAACGTATTCTTGATACCAAGATGTTGTTGGTTTCTTTTTAACTTTATCAGTACTATTAGAAATCAAACCTAAGGCATCATTTGTGGTTTTTACGCCCTTTCTAATCCAAGTGTTAATAATCTTTAAGAAATAATTATAACTTGGAATTTCGCCGTTTTTACTTTCTAAAACATAAATTATTAACACATTTAAAACACCAACACTAATACCAGTTGATACTAATAATTTATCAAACATTGCAATTTCAGCAGGTGTTAGAGTTGTATTATACTTATGTTGAACTAAAACCAAAGGCGTAATTGAATTTAAAGTATTAACTAGCTTACTATTACTTTCTTCTTTAACTGTAACTTTCTTTAATTCCATTTTTTTGGAATCTGCTAAATTCTTACAATTTAGTCTTAATGATTCATAATCAATTGCGCCATCTTGAATACTTAATTGTAAGGCTTTAACCATTTTTTCTGTATCTAAAGAAAACATCCAAGATAAACGATTAATATTTTCATATAAAGTTACGCTTTTTAATTCTGTTTGACTTAGTAAATTTTTTGCACTCGCAAGAATAATAAAATATTCATAATCAAAATGAGTATTTTTAAATTCAACAGAAGAGTAATCAGTATTAATCCAAAAATTACTAACATCAGTACAGTTAACATCATCGACATAATACACTTCATCAATGGATTTAGTAATATTTTTAAAATTTGAAATATCTCTAGAATGTATTAAAAAAGATGATATTAATTCATTATAAGCCTCACTGCCAATTTTATTTTTTAACATTGTTGATAATACTTCATTATTAAAAAATTCAAAAGCAAGTGGTAATCTCTTTAAGATAATCATGTATTGATTAACTTCTTCTTTTTGTTCTAAAACATAAGTTTCAATTAATCCCAAAGCTTCAAGTTCATAACGAAAACTTAAAAAGTCAGTTATATTTAAATTATTTAAGGCTTTAAAAAGAGTGTTGTGGGTGATTTTTTTAGATTCTAAATCGCCATAGTTAATTAAACTATGGAAATATAAATAAAGGTTGGCAGCTCCTAAAGTTAATAGGGGTTGATAAAACTTTGTAAAGAATTTTTGTGTAAAAGTAGATAAGGGTTGATCTGTACAACAAATCAACTCGTCTTTTAAAGAAACATTAAGATTCATTAGTCTAATTTCACTAATGCCTTATCTAATAGTGAATAAAATTCTTCAATTAGTTTTATACCTCTACCACATGGAAGTAAATATCTCGTATTTACTTTAACATCAACAGCTTGATCAAAATAAGAATTACTAAAGATATCAATAATCATTTCTTGTTTTCTATTATCACATCTAATTTCATGATATTCTTCATTAACTTCTTGGACTTCAAGATTTAAAACACCACACGCCACAATTACTGCAGCTTTTACTTTATTATATTCACCACGGTAATGTCTTGTTTTTAATCTATTATTTGAATGATTATTTGATGTTTCAAAATCATTACTAAAAAAATCACTAAAACCCATTTTAATCCTCCTTAGATATTTTATTAATCACACTCAATAAAGTTTTTTCTAAATATGCCTCATCTTTATCATTGATAATAAGAATTGGATCTTTTTTAATTGCTTGAGCTTTTAGAACAAGAGATTCAACAGTTGGTCTAATTTTAATAGCGTGAATAGCTTCCTCACGATTTAAATTATCTCGTTTCATAATTCTATTAATCATAGTTTCAATATTGCTATCAACAATAATGATCTCATCACACTTTTTATGAAGACCGCTTTCAAATAACATTGGTGCTGATAAAAAGACTGTTTTATTTTCACCATCAAACATAATACTTTCTTTATAGTTTAATAATAAATCATCAACTTCTCTTTCAACAAAACCAAAAACAATTTCTTGAAATAATTTTCTTAAAGCCTCATTATGGAAAATTATATCTCTTATTCTTCTTCTGTTAATAGTATCATTCTCTACTGAACTAGGAAAATGTTCTTTAACAACTTGGGCTAGTTTAGGATACATTGGATGATCGTTTCTAAGTAGTTCACGATTAATATCATCACAGTCAATAACAAAATATCCTAACTTTTTACAAATGTTTGTTAAAGTTGTTTTCCCACTACCAATGACTCCAGTTACACCAATGACACGAACATATGGTTTAATCTTTTGACAAGTAGGACAGTAGTAAGTACCTCTTCCACCTACCTTAATTTTTTTAATAGTATCACCACATGTAAAACATTTTTCACCTTCACGGCAGTGAACTAGTAAACTATTTTGAAATCTTCCTGTAACTCCTAAGCTACTAGTATAACTTCTAATAGTAGTACCACCAAGTAAAATAGCTTTTTCTAAGACTATTTTACTATTTAATAAAATGTTTTGAACATCACGCATGATTAGTTCATAACCCTTAGTTTTAGGATGAATTTTACTCATAAATAAAACTTCATCAACATAAATGTTGCCAAGTCCCGCAATTACACTTTGATCTAGTAATGCTTCTTTGACACTACATTTTTTGAAAACTAATTTATTAAATAACTTAATATAATCAGTTTCTAAATTAGCATCGACTCCTAGTTTTTCTAAAGGAGCATATTTAATAATTTCGTCATATTCTGTTGTATTTAATAAAGCAATTTTACCAAATTTACGAGTATCATGATAACGTAAAGAACAATTAGAATCTAATATAAATTCAATATGTTCATGTTTATCAACGACATCATCAACATTTTTAATAAAAAACTTACCTTCCATTCTTAAATGAACTACTAAGGTATGTTTTTTAAGAACAATGATTAAATATTTCCCCTTTCTAGATAAACTACAAACAACTTCATCTACCAGTTCATGACAAAAAGTTTCTTTATCGACATTTTCTAAAATTTTGTCATAGTAAACTTTGACTTGTTTGATCGTCTTTCCTAATATTTGTGTTTCTAAGATTCTTTTTACAGTTTCCACTTCTGGCAATTCTGGCATTTTAAATATCCCCCTTTCGTATTTAATGCAGTCTTATTATATCATATTTTGTAAAAAAAAGATACTAAATAATATAAAAAAGAAAAAACAGGAAGAATTTCTTCTTCCTGTTGATGTGGGGGACTTAGTAAATATAAGATACTCTTACTTCACCCATAGCTGGTTTTTCAGCAATACTTGTTTCAATTAATTGAACAGTACTAATTGAATAACCACTAGGTAAAGCACTAATCGTAAAATCAAATGAAGTGATATTTAAACTATTAATTAAGTTACTTAAATTAAAGTATAAAACATTCTTACCAGGAACTTTTTCCAAGTTACAACTAATTGTTGTATTCTTAGTAGTACCTGTTTCATCAACATAAGTAACATTTAAAACAATAGGTGTAATATCATCAATATTTTGTACAATATTAGAAGAGTTCTTAAATTGAACTGCAAGCATGAATAATTTACCATCGTGTCTTACGTCACCAACAATTGTTTGAACTACATTATATAATGCATCATTACCAGTAGTTTTTACATATTTAAATGTAGTAGGTGAAATATCATAGTCACGAACGAAATAGCAATCAGTTAAAATCATCTTACCAATTCTTATTTCACTTAAAGCTTTATTATCAATCTTAAAGTAATAATATAGTTCAGCTTTATTAGTAAAGTCTACTGTGTATTCTTTATAACTGATCTCATCAACATTAATAGTTTCGATAGGTTCATATGTAACACCATCGATGCTACCTAAGATTTCTACTTGACCTATTGAATAACCTAATTCTAAAGTTAATTTAGAAATTCCGTATTCAATTAAACCAGATGTAACAACAGTATTCTTAACAGAGCCATCAACAACACCATCATACATATTAATCTTACCATTAGTTACGCTACCACTAGATACTGTTACATTCATGTAATTAAAATTCTTATTATCTGTGAATGTATATGTATCACCATCTTTTTCTAGGTAAGTATCTCTAGAAGGAGTTGCAGAATAAAGTTTTTGTTGAAGAGAAGTTTCACTTGTGAAAACATCAAATTTGTCTTTATTTCCTTCGATTGGAATATTAGCAAATTCTTTACTTGTTCTCTTACCTTCTACATAATAGTCATATTGTTCAAAACCTTCTGTCTTTAATTCAGCAGGTTTTGTTGGATCATAATAACCAACAAGGATTAATTCATTATTAATATTACCAAAACCATCTTCATTAGCAGCTACATCATATCCATTAGGTAATGTAACAACAAAGTAATAAACTTCAGATGCATACTTTTTACCACTTAGGAATTGCTCAAATGTTTCTACACCAAAAGCAGCTGTATCATTATTAAGTTGTTTAAATTGACTTAATAAAACATTTTTAGTTGTAGTATTATCAACAACATATGAACCAATAACTGACTTAGTAGGAGTAAGATTATTATCAACATATAAATTGTAATAAACTTCAATTATCGTACCCTTAGGCAAATACTTATCAGTAATTTCTAATTTATTACTAGTATTATCAAATACTGGTGTAATAAATTGAATAAAGATATCTTTAGTTAAACCTAAGTTTCTATTCTTTTGACCACTAATTCCACTATCGTAGATAAATGATTGATCAATAAAACCATTTTCATCAACAGTATTCTTGTGGTTAACAGCATATTTAAATGTATAAATACCATCTTGTGGTAATACTTCATCAACAACTTGTGAAGTATTTTCACCAACGATAACTTCAGAATTACTTACTGATGTAACAATTACTAAGTAACCTGTAATCTTTTCTGGTGGTATGAAGTATAAATACATATCTTCGTGATATTTTTCAACCGTGATTTCCGTAATTGTTTCTGTTCCAGTTCCTTTATTAGAGATGATGTAAGCTTTAACATCAGCCTCACCTACGAAACCTTCATCTTTAACTACAGTAAATACATAACCTTTTTTAGCGTTAATTGGAACTGCAACAGTTCTATTAACATATTCATCATATTCAGTTTCTGTAATTTCTAACATGAATGATGATGAGAAACTTGTTTGAATATGTGTACCTGGAGCTTCTACTAATTCAATTAAGAAATTCCATCTTGCATAGAATGTATAAGATGTATTAATTGCAATTGAAGATGCTTTTAATTCATCAAACTTAACACCATATGAAGAACTAGAATTTGCCTCACTTACTAAGAAGAATCCAGTACATAAATATCCTTGTATTACAGATGTTGCGCCATTTTGGAAAGCTTCAACTTCTGCTAATTTTTCAGCTGTAAAGAAGTTAGCAAATGTAGTATTTGCAACTACTTTAAATTCTAATACTTGATTACCTGTATAATTAGAATTAAATGTAGCACATTGTAAATCAAACTTAATTGTATAAACAACATTCATTTCAATATCAACACTAATATTACCATTGATACTTGAACTTGGAATTACTAACTTATAATAAGTTCTTTCAAGATCCCAACTACTTAGCTTATTACCAGATTCATCTTGAATCCAACCTAAAGTCAATATTTGACTAGCACTATAAACTGTATCATTAATTGTTACATTGAATAACTTAGGTAAACCACCATAGTGATCTAAATTCTTACTTTCTAATACATAATCAGCATCTTTAGTAGCATAAGTTAATGCACTAATATCACTACCAATAGAAGTATATGTTACGTTTACATTGTCAACAAACTTAAAGTAAACAGTTTCACTATCACTTCCGGTTTTTAAGGCAACTTTGATATTATATGTATTATTATTACCAGTACTTGTTGAAGCAACAAACTCACCATTGGTTTTCATTGTACCAACATTATTACTTAAAGTATATGTAACATAGTCAACGTTTAATTCACTATTATATTCAGGATAAATTGGATCACCATTAGTATCAAAACCAATTGGTAAATCGTTTGCTCTTGTAAATACAGGAATTAATTTTGTAGTAGAACCTCTCTTTAACATATAATAGTTACCAGCACTACCAAGAACATCACCATCAGCATCGACTTTATTTTGATAATTAATTGGTGGAGTATATTCAGCATATGTAACATATTTAATGCTTCTTGTATTTGCTTTAATATCTAATTGGAAACCATTAGTTAAGTAATCATCAGTTGTACCAACTTTAAATGCAATATTAACAATTGTATCTTTTTCAATTTCAGTATTTGGAGTAAAAATTAATTCATATACAATTTTATCAGTTTCAACAGTATTTTCAAATGTATAAGTACCAATACTACTTGTTAAATCTAAAGTTCCACCAGTACTATTAAAGAATACTGGAGTTAAAGTAGATGTGGTAGTAGGCAAACTAAATACAAATTTAATTTGAGGAATATTATCTCTTACTTTAATTGTATATTTATTTCCAAATAATACACCATTTAAAGTAGTAGTAGATGAAGCTTCTGTATAACCAATATTTTCATATTGAGTGTTTGCAACATAATCATATGGATAATTTAAGTTATCAAATCTATTAAGAGAAGCATTATAAACAAATTCTTTACTTCCTTGAGGATATGTAACAGTAGGACTAGTAATAGTTCCACCAATTTTAGCTTCTCCTCTATAAGTTAAAACAGTACCTAGTTTAAACCAACCAGCATCATGACGAGCCTCATCATTTGGATAAGTTGCAGATGTAGGAGCAGTTGCACTACCACCACTTAGCATATTAATCCAAATATCAGCATTATTTGAAATGTTATTATCTCCATCATGAGACATAGTAACATTACCATTATTAGGAATATTTACTTTAAAAATGTCAGAATCTTCTAAAACAATATAATATTTATTAGAACCTTTATAATCATTACCCATCGCAGTAAATAAGTCAACAGCAGTATTATTATTAGCTCCATTTATTTCCTTAGGTCCAAAATCAAGTCCAGTTCCGTTACTGACAGGATTATTAGCGTTTTGAGTTACATAGAAAGAGTTAGAAGGTGTAACATTAGGATTTCCTCCAATACCGTACTTTCTCGCAGTTCCACCACTTGATGCATATAGTTTAGCATTACTATAACAATTTACAATAGAACCTCTATACATATAACCATTAATACCAGATGCTATGGCATTATCAACACTGGCATTAGCAATTATACTTGTATCTATTGTTGCACAATTTTCGATATTAGTTCTACAATTAGAGCCCCAAGAATAGTGACTTCTAGCCGAAATACCAGCAGCATAAGCATTATGATCATCTACATTAGAAGTAGTTTTTTGATTAGCGGAAATTTCACATCCATATACATATGAATTACTAATATTACATGTACCATTCCAAGTGAAACATCCTAACAATCCACCAACGAATAATTCGATTCTTTCGTTAGCAATCCCTTGAATTTTAGAGTTTTGAACACTACAATTATTAATAGAAATTGTACCGGTATTATTATAATAAATAGCACCTAATAAACCACCAACATAAATATCAGGGTTGTCATATTGTGTAGTTACCGTAGCAGCCCCATAAACATTAGCATTTTTAACTTTACAATTTGTAATTTCTATTGTAATTCCACTAGTTAATTCATTCTTAGAAAAACCAATTAAACCACCACAAAAAGCAGAATCTGGAGATTGGTGACCTTGCATTTGAATAAAATCTACATCACTTTCGGAACCAATGTATTGTGAATTACTAATATTTGAAAGTCTAGTTAAGCCAATTAAACCACCACAATAGTTTTCTCCACGATAGTCACCACCACCTGCTTGTGTATTTTGAATAGCAGTTAATTGAAGTGTTGTACCAACAGGATTTTTAATTGAACCATCATCATTAAATCCAGTTTTATAATCAAAACCAGTAAGAATTATATTTGTCATTGTTGCTTTGTTGGCATTAGAATCGCCATCAAGTTCACCAATAAAACCACCAGCAAAAGCACTATTACCAACATTTGATAATTTAGCATCATAAGATAAACTATCTACACGTAGTATTGAATCATTTACATATAGATTAATATTATTGTAATTAGTATCCTTCGAATAGCCCATAAAGTAACCAGAGTGTAAATCACCAATTGCTTTAGAACTTAATTCTCTTGTAGTGGTTACATTAGAATTATTTGTAAATATATTAATATTACTAAATGTATAATCATAAGCACTAGTGCTAATATAAGCAGTAAATAAAGCAGCCATACAATGATCAACAGTATGAGAACCACCATTTGAAATTGATGTTTGAGTAGCTTTAATTGTTAAATCATAATCTTCAGATGAAACTAAAATATTAGATTTTTTATCATCTGTACCATTAATATTAAATAAACCATGTGCAACTAAACCAGCACTAATTGTTTTACCTGTAGTTGTACTACAAACACCATTATTGATAGATTCAATATAATAATTACCATTAAAAATAAAATCATATCTATAATATTTTTTTCCATCTACTTCTAATTGAGTAATTCCTTGTTTAAAATCATCTGTAGCAGATAATTTATTAGAAACAACTTCTGCAAATAAACCAGCTGTATACATATTAGCTTGGCTCTCAGAGTCAATTGCAGTTGCAGTAATTCTTGAAGTTACATCTTTATTTGTAATTTGGAAATTAACTTTACCAATTAAAATATTTTCATTAGTTGAATTAACATAACCGATTAAACCAGCTACATACGCATTACCTCTATCAATTAAGGCAGTTAAATTTTGAGCAGCATTACCAGTTATTCTAATATTTCTTAAGTATAATTTATTAGTATCAGGGTTAGAAGTAGTTGTTTCATATCTACCAAATAAGTTACCCATGAATACTTTAAAATCATTATTATTGTCTGTTGAATTTTTAACTGTTGCAGCGTAGCCTGCAACTTTTAATTCAATATCATTAACATATGTATCACTTGCATAACCAGCAAGTAAGCCAGTATAAATACTAGTACTTGTATGATTAGATTGGATAACCCAACCTGCATCAGTACCATTAGCTATTACTTCAGCATATTCTTCAATACCACCATTCATATAACCAGCAATACTACCAGAATAAACTGTACTAGTTCCATTAACATTAATATCAATTGAGTTTCTTGATAATGCATCTACATTGTATAAGAATGCTTTATTCATTCTGCCAGCTAAACCACCAGCATAAATAGTAGAAGTTGTTGCAGTAGCTGCAGCACTAATACCAATTGATGTTTGAACGCTTAAATTTCTTACAACTGCATTTTCACCAAGATAACCAAATAAACCATAGTATCTAGTACCATTTTTTTGAGTGTCTTGAATAATTAATGAAATTGTTGAAATTGCATTATTATTTAAACCACACATTACACCTTGGAAAGGGTAAGTTTCATTACCAATACCAACAAATGGCATTGTATTATCTTTATCTAAGTAAGCAAAGTTTTGTGATACTAAATAGTATCCATTTTGTAATCTTGCAAAATAACCAGTATTTGCTCTATTAATAGCAGCTATTTTCTGATTGTTTGTAGTATAAGTTTGCCATGTTTCATCTTCTTTAAATAATGAATCATAGTAATCAATAATCGTAATATCTTCAGAATCTACTAATGAATCATAAATCTTAGTATTTGTAGTTACATTTCTACCAAGTTCAAATGCTTCTTGAAGTAAGTATAAATCTTTAGCCTCACTAATAATGAAGCGGTTAGTCATGTATCTACCCATATCAGATGTAGTAGTATCTCTTCTATTTACACTAACAACTGCATCTTTTGTAACATTAAATGTTAATTTTTGACTAGTACTTCCATTAATGTCAGTACCATATGAAGTTTCACCATCTTTTTCTAAAACGTTCCAACTTGTAAATACTTTGGCTTCGTTTACAGCAATTAAACTAATTTGCGTATTTTTTTCTACATGATATAAATCATGAATAACACCTGAGTGATCATCAGATGGATGAGCAGACTCAACAAGTTTTACACCAGAACCTGCAACATAAACTGTAACTGTAGAAACTCTTTCGATAACAACTTCATAAGAATCAGTTGTTTCAGCTTTAACGCTTCTATCTTTAATGGCCAATACACCAATCAGAACTGCTACGCAGATGATTAGCATTGAAGTTACTATTGAACCTAAAAGATAAAATTTCTTTGTGCCATTCTTCATGGTCTATCTCCTTTCATTTTGTCAATTTTACTACTTGATTATTTCCGCCAAACCAAGGGTACTATTATCAGTATATCCACCCCAACCTACTTGATCATAAACTACATATTGACCAGTAGCATTATCCCAAATGTAAACCATTGCTTTTAAATAAGCATTAGTATCTGTTATCAAACAACCAAACTCAAAATCACTAGATTGCGGAACATAAATTGTTAAAGTTCCACTATCAGCAGTTTGTGTAATACTAACTAAGTATGGTCTACTTAAGTCTAATCCTTCAGCATCAGGAGTACCTGCTAAGATACTATTTGGATTATTGTGGAAATATTTAAAATCATTTTCATTAATAATCATATTGTCCCATTCGAAAACAACTTTGAATGCACGTGAACTAAACTTAGTAAGTGCAGCATTTACTCTTTCTGCATAACTAGTTCCATTTAGATAATGAGAAAAAATATCAAATGTTTGAGCATTTACTTTTGTAAAATCCATATCAAATTCTTTAACTTGTTTTGAACCAAATACGATTAATCTATTAGAAACTATAATATCAACAATATAAACTTGTTTATAAGGTTTATTAAGTTGAATTACTAAAGAGACAGATTCTGTACTGCCACTCATAGCACCAGCATCAGGTTTTCTTTCAAGTTTAACTGTAACATTGTGGATTTTACCTACAGCACTTTCATCTCTTTCTTCATAAGAGAATAAATATAGTTCTTTATTTACACCATTAACAGATTCAGTTCTTGTTTCTCCATCATTTTTAGTAATAGATACATTGTATTTATATGAATCTCTACCAACTTTAACTGGAGCATTCCAAACGTCTTTAACGTGTAGATCAGTTACACTTGATGAACTAGGATCTGCTATTACATTACCACTACCATCATAAAATGTTGAAACTGTTGTAATATCATAAGTAATATCACGTTTAGTTACGTCATCATCAATATAGTTCATAATTTGGAAATCAACATAACCTACGTTATTTTCTAATGCGACTGGAGAGCCATCTCCATTTTCAGCAAAATATAAACCTGTATAATATGCTCTAACCTCATCTTGTTCTCTTTTAATATATCTTGTTTTTGTTCCTGTTACCAACATTGAACATACCATAACAAGTAAAACAGAACTTAAAACGACTAAAACAGATAATAATCTAAAAAATCTTTTTCTTTCACTCATTGGGCACCTCCTACTTGTTAGCAGCATCTACGAATAAGTAGATTGATAAAGTAGCACCAACATAGTCATCATTAGATGTAGCTTGAACTTGGTCATCTAATACAACATATACTTGGAATTCATACTTTCTCACAGACGCAGAAGTACCATCATATTTTAATAAATCAATATTTTTATCTTTAGCAAGGTCAGTGAATGCTCCAATATTACTAGAATCTGTTACATCTCTATAAGTAATAGTACAATCAAGTTGATAGTCAGCTTGATTAACTGGCATACTTAATAAAGCAGATGCTGATACGTGGAATTCACCTTCAATACCATTATATTCAGTTAATTCTTCATTAACGTTACTTACATAAAAGTGGAATTTCAATATATCACCAGGAGCAACGTTCATTGTTTCAATTCTTTTTTTAGTTTTAATTAATTCATGAGTATTCTCATCATAAATGTTTTCCTCAATTGGAACACCAACAATTAATTGGTCACCACGGAATAAATCACCACGAGTGTAATCAAAGTATAATTTTTCACCAATAGTGAAATCTCCTGTTGTGTTGCTTGAACTAATATATTTTGATAGAGTAGATGATGTTAAATATACAACACCTACAAGTGAGATATAAAGTAAAGCTAGGATCAATTTTTTTCTAGTTTTCATACATCATCTCTCCTTTCTAAAAAATTTATTCTTCTTTTAATTCTTTATTATCATTATTTTTATTTAATTTCTTATTAATAATTGTAGTACCTTCAATAATAATAAATCCAATACCTAAAACTAAAATAATACCAAGTGGCGAAGTAATCAAATTCATATGGCTTCGGTAGTTTCTATAAACTCCCTGAACCTCACCAATAATTTTTGATACATCAAATGGAGCATCACTTGAAGTATTTCCCTCTTTATTTATCCCTTGTGTTGTAATAGTATTACCACTTCGATCAATTATCATGTGAGTTGTTGGAATGTTATTACCAGTATCATATGTTACTACCATTCCAACTTGATATTCATCATCTTTTAATTTTTTAACGAAAATTAAATCACCTTTAGAAAGTGAATGTTCACTTTCTTCATTATACATACTCCAGCTACTAACCTCATATAAATAATAACCAAACATCTTTGCAGGTTTATCTTTATTAGTAACTCTTTGAATAATGTAATAACCAAAAATAATAATTAAAATAATAAATAGACCAAATAATATTTTTTCAAATATCTTTATAATTGTTTTTAACATAATTAATCTTTTTGTTCTACCTTAATTTTGAATTCAACGGCACATTTTAGGCCGTAGTCTAAATAAGTTAAAGATTCTTGATACGCTTCATTGTCATCAACGAATTCTTCATGAACACCTAATCTTAATCTTTCACAATATTGTTCAAATCCTTCTATTGTAGTAGGAGTTGTACTATAATTTTTTACTGCATTTAGTTTATCAGAATCTCTTAATAATTCACTATAATACATAATATTAACAGTGCCTTTGACATCATCTTTAAATTTAAAACTAGGTTCGCCATCTCCACCAAAACCAGATGTGAAGATTTGGTAATCAAAGAAACCAACTTCTTTATAACCTATATAATAAGTTATAGTGCCACTTTCTCCAACTTTTGGAACAGACGTAGTATAAACACTTGTATATCCTGTAGGAAGACTTTCCGCAAATACTTCATATGTACGATATTTTTTATTTTCTAAACTTGCATCACCACCAGATGAACCACTGCTTGCAACTTTCCAATTTACACAAATTGTTAAGTTAGTGCTTGCATCATTCATATCGATAGTAGTAAATTCTTCTCTATCTTCCTCATCTGTAATAATAGTATTTAAATCACTAAGTTTAAAATCTTTGTAGTAGAAATATACAAGCTTACCTTCAACTGATTCAACATCCTTAGTGAATGTTTGAGCTGTTGTTGTTAATAATGTATATTTTTCTGCACTAGCGCTAATTACTTCAACATAATCTTTTTTATCAGCAGCACTTAATGCATTAAAAGCATCTTTTGTAATTGCAGCTGCATTACCTTTTTTATAACCAGTAACGATAGAATCAACAGAACCTTTATAAACTATTATTTCAATAGTTACAGGGTTTGTTGCACCACTAATAAAGTTCCAACCCATACTATCAACACTACTAGCTGAAAAATTATCTTGATCTAGTCTTAATCTAATTGTTGTATCAGTACCTAGTATTGCATTAACTTCAGAACTATTACCGATTTCAATAAACCAGTTCCCTTCTGTTTCTTCACCAAGTGTTTTAGCAAAACCAGCATCTAAATCTAATGTTGCACCATTTTGTTTTGAAATAGTACTTATGTCCCATTTCGCAACTCTAGCTGTTTCATCACTACTAGATATTTCTGAACGATATTTAGCATTACTTGTAGATTGATTTATGTTGCCACTAACTGATAAAATGATAGTAACAACTAAAACAAATACTAAAAATATCCACTTATCTTTTAAGAATTTTATCATTTTAGTGACTCCTTTCTATATCATTTATTTAAAGAATGATTCTACAGTAAACTTAATAGTATAAGTATCAGTACCTTTAATACCTAACGCAGTATCAAATCCATCATTATCAACCCAAATCCAGTCAAGTCTAAATGATTCTTCTTCATAAGCTTTAATACATAAATCATATGCATATAATTCATCAATACTTACCCATTCATTTGCACTACCAACTAAGTATTCACCATTTGAAATTAATCTAAATCTCATAGGGATATTAGCTTCATTAACTTCATCAAATGTTAAATTAACATATGTATCAGTATAGTTTTCACTGATTAAGTTAAAATAATACGAAGTAGCTCTTCCTGGAGCAATTAATTTATTTCCATAAGGATCTACTAAGATATTAAACTCTTCAGTTACAATATTCGCTTGTCCTTCTTTAACCTCACTTATTATAACATCTTTAGCATGAGTAAAGAATCCAGTCTGTTGTACAGATGCAAAACCTAATAATATCACAGCAAGGGAAATTACTAACCAAGCAATTATTCTTAATATAATCTTAAACTGATTATATAAAGTACCTACATATTCATCATTTAGTGTATAGATATTTAAAGCTTTATCAACTTTAGCAATAACTCTATCATTATTTTTATCTACCACATTAAATCTTAATCTGTTTTCAGAAAGTAGTGGAGGATTTTCTAACTTTAGAGTATTTTTAACTTGAATAGCTTTAATAAATACAGGATCAGTAGTTTCTAATTTAGAACCATGCATCACAGCAACTTGCTTAAATTTAGGTGTTCTAACCTTACGATACCAAGCATAATAGCTAAGCATTCGCTTATTACGTTTTCTAGCCATAATTTTCCTCCCTCCCTAAAAATCAAAAATTAATCATTTTCCTATCAAAAGATACAATACATTTAAATATTATATACTTTGATAAGAAAGTGATTAACACTTTCATATTAAATTTGCTACAACAACAGTCACTAGGCAGCCACAAAATACCTAGTGACATATTTTTATTTGTAGCCATAAAAATTGTTGTTGATATATTTTCTTTTTAAAAAGAATTAGTCAACTTGAGTGAATGTTACGTCAACTTCAACTTTAATAGTAGCTGTTCCAGCAGTACCTAAAGCAGTATCTGTAGAATCAACTCCATTATAGATCCATCTCCATTCAATAGTAAATGAAGCGGTACCTGTCTTTGCAGCTAATGGATTACTAGTAGGAGCATCGCTATTATCAAATGGAATGTCTAAGTCATCAATACTATTTTTCCATTCACCGTCAGCAATTCTGAATTGAACTGGAATATTATTAGCATTAGTTACTGTAAAATCAACTGCATAAGCAGCAGTAACTTCAGATTTATTTTCTAAGTTAAATTCAAAAGAACCTTGTGTACCTGGAGCAATTACTTTATCTAAATTAGCACTTGAAACATCTGATTCAGCAGAACCATCAGTATCTTTTATAGTACCAAATAAATCAACAGTAAATGAACTTTCAGTAGCAGCATCTTTATCTTCAAATAAAACTGACCATTTAGCAACTCTAGCTTGATCTTCACCTGAAATGCTTGAAGTATATTTAGCCCAAGTGCCAGATACTAATGATAAAGAAACTAAAGCAACCATAACAGTACAGATACCTAAAATAAATAATTTATTTCTTTTCATGTTTGTCTATTTCCTTTCTAAAAATTTTTCGCCTATATAAAATTTATAAAAAGTTTATATAAAACTTGTAATATATGTATGAACGTTGTGACCACGTTTATACCAAAATTTAATTAATACTGAAAAAAATTAATTATCAGCATTCTCTTCTTCTACTTTTTCAGTAGATTCAGCTTGTTGTAATTGTTCTTTTTCAGCACGAAGTTTTGCAAGTTCAGCTTCAAGTTCTGCTTTTTCTGAACTTACTTTATCTGTTTCTTTACGTTTTTGGAAGAAATCAATTGCAAGAATTGCAACTAGAGGAACACCAAGTAATACAATTACACCAACTGGTTTTTGGAAAAATAATGCTAAATCACCAGCTCTTGCAATTCTACCAGAGTATTTACCTACTACTTGTTCATAAGTGACAGGGTCTCTATCATAGCCAGGAGAATAGTCCCCTTTAGTTTCAAATGTTCCATCTTCGTAAATACTTACAATTCTATGGGTAATAATACTTCCTTCTTTATCATTAGAAATGTAAGTAATGATATCTCCAACTTGTAAAGTGGCAGGATCAACTTTTTTTATAAAAATTAAATCACCTTTATTAAACGCACCAGTATCATTTTTCTTATCAATTGTCATTGAGTCTGAAATAACAATTAATGGCGCAGTATCAAAGATCATAGGAATTTCATCGGGGTTTGTCCAACCTTTTACAACAATTGTTAAGTTAACCATTATAATTGGTAGGAATACCGCAATTAGTATAATACCTACAATATTAAGAGTACTAAGTTTCTTTTGATTTTCCATTTTATATTCCTCCTAAAGAATATGAAACTATAACGAGAAATTAAAGTTCCCCATTATAGCTTATACATGGCTTATTTTACAACTTTTTTTCGATTTTTGCAAACAAAGTACTAATTTGGCAGGCAATAACGAATAAAAATGTAAGTAATTGTATAAATATTATACTATATTTAGTTAAATTCTGTCAATCTTTGAACTAAAAAAGGTAAAATTTAACTTTAAATTGTGACTTTTTAATGAAAAACTTCACCTAAAATTCACAAAGCACAGTTTACATTTTACATCATTTTGTAAACACTGTAAAGAATAATACCTTGAAAATAAGATGAAAGTGTTTTCATTTATCGAAAAAAAAAAAAAAAAGAGGAAAAAATCAAAAAGCAACAATACTACTATTGTTGCTTTTTCTTTAATGGAATTAAGACATTTGTATTCTTTTGATATTCTAAATACTCAGGATATTTCTTCATCATTCGTTTTTCCATCATCGGAATACTAACGAATACAAACATTAATAAGTTAACAAGTGGTCCTAAGAATAGTACCCACATTGAAGTATTTAAAGATATTAATAAAAGGTAAGTTCCAAACCAAAAAGCAATTTCGCCAAAGTAATTTGGATGTCTACTAACCTTCCAAAGACCAGTATTAATTATTGTCTTAGGATGTCTTCTTCTATGGATGTGTGATTGAATATCCGCTAAAAATTCGATAATAATTGCTACTGCCATTACTAAAATAGCTAAGATACTAGATACATTAAATTGATTAGTAACTGTACCTTTATTAACAGTTTCAAAAAATTCAATTGGTGCTAACATTAATAAATACGTTACCACAGTTGGAAACATATGAATACCAAATAAATTAATGATAGGCCAAAGTTTAGGATGAGCTGTTCTAAACTTAGTATATCGCCAATCTTCATATTCTAATCCTTTAAAAGTATATGCCCAGTTAGCTGTTAATCTTAATCCCCAAATAAAGATAAATACTAACATTAATTTAGATAATGGATGAGCCTCTCCTCCATAATCATATAATAAGAATGCAGTAACAACCGGGAATACACTCCAATATGGATCATATACTGAAGAGTTACTAATTAAAGAAGAAAATAAAAATAAAACAAAGGTTGATGATACTGTCATTATTAAAACTCTTAATAAAATGTGAATACCATCTATTAAGTCATATAGTATTAAACCTGTGAAAAATGCTACTATATACATTACAGTTATTAATAAATAACCTAATGTGCGATCATTAAATTCTTTTTTCATACTAATCCTCAATTATTTTTTTGTCTAAATTATAATACAATCCATCTAAGTTAAATCTTTCACGTTCTTCTTTAACAAAAATATGAACGATAATATTATTAAGATCTACTAAATACCATCTAGAATCCGGATTATCTGCATACCCCTTTACAATCATTTGATTCTTTTGTGCGTCATCTCTTAAATATTCAACGGCAGCATGGCCTTGTCTTGATGAATCAACACTAACCACAACAGAATAATCAAAAAAGGGAGTGATTGGTGTTAAATCATAAACGATAACATTATGGGCTACTGCTTTATCTAAACATTTTAAAACAATGTCTAATTCTTTATTTTTAAACTTCATTTAAATACTCCTCATAATATCTTAAAGCTTCTATTGTATTATTTTCAATCGGTAGATTTCTAGCTTTTAAACTTTCAACAGAACCCTTTAAGATTTCATAAACCCCTTTATCTAAATCTTCATAACAAGATCTGCGATAATGTTCCACATTAGGATATGTTCTAGATAGTTCAACCGCATCACTAACATAAATTAATTTAGTTAAAGTTGACATCTTCTTTTTTCCTGTAGTGTGATAATAGATAGCATCAAAGATGCTATCATCATCTATTTGTAGTTCATCTTTTACTAAATATGCGCCCAGAATAGAATGAACTACTGGTAAATAGCTTTTATAATGATTTATTTCATCAACTGTAAGATATTTTTCTAAAAGTTTTAATTGTTCGTCTTCAGGTATATTTTTACCATAATCATGTAAGATTGCAGTAATTTTTACAAGTTCTATATCTAAATTTAAATTTAAGTGTTCATTTAAATATAAAGCCATCTTAACTACTTCTTTCGAATGATTAAATCTTTTGATTTGTTTGTCTGTATGACTAAAACGTTTTTCAACTGTTTCATAGATTTGATTATAGTTCAATTTTATCCTCCGTAACCTTAACCATACTAGGAGCATGAACTAAAATTTCACAATCTCCTTTAATGTGAATAAAGCCAATACCTGAAATCCAAAGGTTAGTTGGTTGATTTATTGTATAATTTGCTTGATAAATATTTCCATACATTTCTTGTTCTTCAATAGTATACGGAGGTACTAATTCTTTAAATTTTAGTGATTCATATGCTTTTTCTGCATTCATAGTTTTAGTTCTATGAATATATAGTTTATCACTTACATAAAATGATAAACTACATTTTACTGACTTAATATCTAGTCTTACAATACCACCTAAATAGATAGTTTGTTCATCTTTTAATTGATAAGTTTTAACACGAATAAAGTTTTTTGGAACTAAAACTTTTAATGTTTTTAAAGGGGCACATGATAAAATACTTTGGGTATTTAAATACCCTGGAGTATCAATTAAATAACAATCATTCCCTTTATTGTTTTTGCCTACGCCAATTTTTATTAAATTCATCGTAGTATTTGCTTCCATTGAAGTAGTGATCAAATCTACTGTTTGTGCATACTTCTTTAATACTAAATTGATAAATGTTGACTTGCCAACAGAAGTTGATCCAATAACATAAATATTATTAGAAGGATAATGTTTCTTATTTAAATTAACAAACATACGATCCATAATCATATCAACATTCTTTTCTTTTAAACAAGAAATAAAGAAAACATTTTTAGTATCTAATCCACAAGATTTAGAAATCTTTTCAATTTGTTCTTTAATTCTATTTGTTTTCATATCTTTTGGATATAAATCAGCTTTATTTGCTAAAATCCATACTGGATTATTACCGACAATTTCTTTAATTTGAGGAATAAAACCGGTATAAATATCTAAAGCATCAATCATTAAAAGAACTAAACAATGTTCATTTTTAACATTTTGTAGTAAGTTTAAATACTCTTTATGTTTCTTTTCAACATCTTCTTTAGAACTCATTAAACTTAGGTTATCTTCGCTATAATCTAAATTATGATGTCTAATCATAAAGCATCTTTTACAATATGCTTTACTTTCCGCATCAGCTGATGCCGGAATATAACCAGGTAATAATTCATCAGTTGTTTGTAAAACAGCTCCACAGCCTATACATCTACTCATAGTTTTTCTATTTTGCTTCCTATCTCTAAATTTTCTTTTTTAATTCTTTTAATAATTATAATTTCTCTTAATCTGTTTATCTTAGTATACCATTTTTGAGTTTTCTTATCGATGGTTTTAACTAAAATAGAATAGGCATTAAGTCTATTAAAACCTAAAATATCAGTAACTAATTGATCTCCAATTCCAATTAGTTTACAAACATCAATATTTTCATGTTCTAAAAACTTTTCCATTTTAAATGTTCTTGGTTTTTCTGCTTTTGCTAAAAAGCCATCAGCATTTAACATGTTAGTAAAAGTCTCTATTCTTTGACTTTTATTATTAGAAACCAAATAAAACTTAAATCCTAATTCTTTAATTTCTTTTATTTTATTAATTAATTCAAAAGATGGAACTTCTTCTTTATATGATGCTAAAGTATTATCCAAATCACTAATAATAAAACGAAAACCTTCTTCATATAATGTAGTAAAGTCAATATCATATAACGAATTTACTACTACTTTTGGTATATATTTCATACTATCACCTATCTTATTATACTAAATTTTAGTAAATTTGTCTAACAATATAAAAAAGGAGTAAATATGTTTGGATTTTTATCATTATTATTAATGCCATTAATTGGTGCCATCAATTCTCAAAGTTTCCCAGAAACTTTATCACCTGAAGAAGAACACGAATTATTAATAAAAGCAGAAAATAAAGACTTAGATGCTAGAAATAAACTCGTAGAACATAATTTAAGATTAGTTGCTCACATTGTAAAAAAATATGAAAACACTAAAATCGATAAAGACGATTTGTTATCAATTGGAGCGTTTGGTCTTATTAAAGCCATCGATACTTATAAACTATCAAGTGGAACAAAACTTGCAACTTATGCGTCTCGTTGTATTGAAAACGAAATCTTGATGCATTTAAGGAAAAATAAGAAAAATAAAGATACTACATCTATTTATCAAAAAATAGGAGAAGATAAAGAAGGAAATGAAATTAGACTTTGTGATATCATAGAAGATCCTACACCTTCTATTAGTTCAAAACTTATACAAGAAGAATACAACAATAAGCTTAAAAAAGCCCTCGATACATTAGATGAAAGAGAGCTAGATATCATATCTAGACGATATGGTTTAAATGATTATTTTATTGAAACCCAAAAAGAGATTGCAGATAAACTAAATATCAGTAGAAGTTATGTATCAAGAATAGAAAAAAGAGCTCTTACTAAAATTTATTTATATTTAAAAAACAATAACTAAATTTCTTTATTTCTTCTTCTATTTCTTTTAACTGCAATACTAATAACCACAATAAATAATGATAAGCCAAATAATAATATTGCAAAATATATTATATCAATATAATTATCTTTATAACAACTAGTATCCGTACCACATCCGATTAAATTATTTTTAATGATTTCAAAATTAATCGTTTTTATACTTTTATTCCCGCTTTGGTCAATTGCTTCTATTTTTAATTGATGTTGTCCTATTTGACTTATTGTATTGTTTTTATATATTTCTCCATCTAAATATATATTAATCTCAACTGGATTATTAAAATTATCTTGAACATCATAGGTAACATTAGAAATTGATAGATATTTCTTATTTTCTTCGATATTTTGAACTGTTATAATAGGAGCTAAAGTATCAACAACTTTTATCTTTACCTCAATTATATTAGATTCATTACCAAAAGAATCAATTGATTTAATTTTTACACTACCTGTTTTATTACTAAACAAAGCATTAATTAATTCATCCTTTGAAATAGTATCTTCTAAATAATAAGTATAATTAAAACTTAAAGGTATTTTAAAATTATCAACAAAGTTATAAGATTTACTTATTACATCATCTAGGGTTGTAAAATCAACATCTTTAATTTCAATATCCGTTATTTTAATAATTTCAGGAGGGCTTGTATCAACAAGTGATACTTTAATCATGTGTTCTATACTACAATTATTATACATATCAATACTTACTAAACTAATGTTTAAAACGTATTCTTCTTTTAAAAGCTCAATAATATCTTCATCACTTTTCCCATTTATAAGATAAGTAAGTTTAGGATTGGGATCATATTGGTCAACTAAAGTTATATAATCTAATAATTTAAAATCATCTATTTTTGTATCTAATACTAAAATATCACCACATTCAATAACAGGAGCTAAAGTATCACTAATTTTAATTGTTTGAACAAACTCATCACTTACATTTTTACTACTATCTTCTGCAGTTACTTTAATCACACCTATTGTATTATTTTTTAAATAGTTATAAAATTCTTCTAAATCTTTTATTTCTTTTTGATCTTGATCAAAATACTTAATGTTAACCTTTAATGTTTCATCATAATTATCACTAACTTCAAACTGATACAAATTTTTTAAATCCAGTTCAACATCTAAAAGATTAATTGTATTACTTCCTTTAATGATAGGTTTAACCAAATCTACTACAGTTACACTTTTACTTTTAATAATCGTTTGATTATTAGTATAATCATAAAAGTATAGAGTAACAATATAATTTCCAACTTTTGAAGTATCAATATCGTGTTCAATATTTAATAAATACTCGCTATCTTGTCTATTTAAAACTTTAATATCATCTATAAAATTAGGTATTTTATTATTAAGTTCTATTATATACGTTTCATGTTGCCAATTTATATCCATCCCTTCACTTATATTTATCTTTGTTTCAATAAGTTCATAATCTTTATTAAATAGGTTAATTTTTATATTTTCAAAGTAGGTATATAAATTAACAATATTAGTCTTAGCTTTTAATTTAATACAACATAAATTAGTGAAACTATTAATGTTTGATTTTTTAAAACAAACAAAACGAATAATATCATCTAAGTATTCATTAACATAAATTTCATCTTCATTAAAATAACTATTCCCACTAACAAAACAAGCTTTATCATTTACTACATCAAAATACTCATTCAGCTCTAATACTAACTGTAAACTATTAACTTCTGTTATATTATTATAATTAATGGTAATTAAAAACTCTTCTTCTTTTACGACATTATATTTACTAAAGATCACATTAATGGTATCTTCTTTTGCGTTTACCACTAAAACATTACTAAAACAAAAAATAAAAAAGATAAATAAAAAACAAATTTTTTTCATAATATCACCTATTATTAATATAACATAGTTAAATAGGATAATTTGTTAGAATTTGACATTAAAAAAGATTGTACAATTGTACAATCTTTTTTTATAATATGATATTAAATAAAATTGCTGCTAAACCATAATAAATTAATAAAGCAGTTAAATCATTAATAGTTGTAATAAATGGTCCACTAGCAACGGCTGGATCGATTTTTATTTTCTTAAAGAAGATAGGTACGATTGCACCAACGAATGAACTAATGGTCATTGATATTAATAATGCTAAACCAACAATAGATGATGCTTTAATAGCTTCATTTATTGTAAAAACTTCGCTAGTAACACCTTGTTTTTTGATAAATAAAAATGAAAAAACAAAACTAAAAGCAAGTAATGCTAATAAGAAACCATTAAAAAAGCCAATTCGTAATTCTTTAAACAAAGTTTTTAAAACATGTTTTTTCATATCTTGACTAGATAAGCTTCTAATAGTTACCGCTAAAGACTGAGTTCCAGAATTACCAGACATCCCTAAAACCAAAGTTTGAAAGAAAACGATAATTGGTAAGCCTGCTACTACAACTTCAAAGCCAGTCATTAAGAAACTTTGGACAAGACCTAATACCAATAATATAATAAGCCAAGGAATTCTTTTTTTAATAGATTTAAAAATACCTTCATTTAAGTTATTTTCCTCACTAATACCAGCAAGTTTTGCATAATCATCCTCAAATTCTTCTAATGTTACATCTAAGGCATCATCGTGTGTTAATACCCCAACTAATTCTTTAGAAGCGTTTAACACCGGATATGAGTCTAGACCATAATCTCTAATTTGAGGAATAATTTCATCTATTAAATCAGTATCTAAAAAGAAAGGATAGTTTGTCTTAATCACCTTTTTTAAATCATCATTTTCTCTAGAAATAATTAGATCTCTTAGATCCAATACACCATAAAATAGATTATTTTCATCTAATACAAAAATAGTAGAAACATTATCATTATCACTAGCTTCTTTAATAACTTTTTTCATAGCAGATTTAACCGAATCTATCGTACTAATACAAATATAATTTGTACTCATTTCACTACCAACTACTTCATTAGAATAATTAGATAGCGTCTCAATATCTTCTTTGATTTCCGAATCTTCGATTAATTCAACAACTTCTAAACGAACTTCTTCATCTAATTCTTCCAAGACATCTAAAGCATCATCGGCATCCATTGTTTCAATGATATCTGCTAACACTTCTGGTTCAATGTCTTCTACTATTTCTTCTAAATCATCAGAATGTAAGATAACCTCACCTAGTGCTTCAGTATCTAATATCTTGTATAGTTCTTTTCTTTTATCATCATCTAATAAATCTAATACATCTGCAATATCACTTTCATGATATTGTGATAATAGTTGTTTTTTCATACTATTAGATTTATTAGAATTAATAATATCTAAAATTTCATCAAAATAGTTTCTAACTGTTAAATCTTTATTTTCCATAATGTCACGTCCTTTATTATATATTGCATATAAAATATGGAATAAATACAAAAACCTTCTTAATATTTAAGAAGGTTTTAAATTACTTACATATTCTTCATTACAGCTTCGTCAATTACTTGTGCAATTTCTTCAATCGCATCACAGCATTCTTCTAAGCTATTAATTAAGTTTTCTGTTAAATATCTTTCTTCAAAACTATATGGTTTTTCATATAGTTCTCTTATTGAAGAAATATATAATTTATCGCCTTCGGATTCAATATCTAATACTTCCATTATTAAATCTTTTAAAGTATTTGATTTCTTAAAATTTGGGAATTCATTTAATACTGCTTCTAAAGCGATACATTCTTTTTGAATAATATTTGCAAAAGTAACTGCTGCAGTTGGAATTTTTGTGATATTGTGAATGTACATTCTAATTAAAGTTTCTTCAATCACATCAGTAGCATCATCAATTGTTTTAATAATAGATAAAATATCTTCATTTTCAATTGGAGTGATAAATTCTTTTGCTAATTTTTCTAAAGCATCATGTAAGCATAAATCAGCACTATGTTCAATGTTATGCATTATGTCTTTTTGTTCTTCTGAAATCCCGTTTGTAAATTTGGATATGACTTCATTTAAATAAATGGACGCATTTTTAGTATATTGGAATAATTCAGCAAATGTTTTAAAATAGAAATTTACTTCTCTTTTTTTCATATTATCCTCCTAAAATATAAATAAAAATAATTTGGCTACTAAGAATCCACACAAACCACACCCAGGGAAGGTCATAATCCAAGTCATAACCATTTCTTTAACAACACTCCACTTAACAGATTTAAATCTTTTAGCAGATCCTACACCCATAATAGATGCTGATTTCATGTGTGTTGTAGATACTGGAATCCCCATAATTGATGAGAAAAACAAACAAGATGCAGCAGTGATGTCTGATACAAATCCTTGGTATTGTTCCAATTTAACCATATCCATACCAACAGTTTTAATAATTTTATATCCACCAATAGATGTGCCAAGTCCCATAATTAATGAACAATAAATCATTAACCAAACAGGAATAACAAACGATCCATCAGCTCCTATTACACTTGGTTCAACAAAACTAGTTGCAAGTAAAAATACACCCATAAATTTTAATCCATCTTGGGCTCCATGCATAAATGCCATTGAAGCACCTCCGAAAATTTGCGCTCTTGCAAAAGTTCTATTAGCCTTTCTTCGATTTATTTTTTTAAAAAGTAATTGTACTAATTTAGTAACACCAAAAGAAAGTCCAAAACCAACAATTGTAGAAATACCTAAACCATATAATACACTTAACCACGCAGGTCCAGTTCCAGTAAAGCCATCCAAACCATTTAATGCAACCGCAGCACCAGCAATACCAGCAATCAAGGCATGAGATTCACTAGTTGGTATCCCAAAAAACCAGGCAGCTGTTGCCCAAACAACAATGCCGACCATCCCAGCACAAATTGCAATTAATTGTTGCTCTGGATCACCATTAAAATTACCCATATTAGAAATTGTAGAAGTTACACTACTACTAATCATTGTCATTATTAAAACACCCAAAAAGTTAAAGACAACTGCCATTATAATTGCTTTTTTAGGTGACATTGCTCTAGTTGAAACACATGTGGCAATCGCATTTGGAGCATCTGTCCAACCATTAATCATGATAACAGCAGAAACCAATAATACAACAACTAGTAAAATGGGTTTATCAAAAAGAAGTTTTAAGAAATTTAGAAGTTCCATAATTCCTCCCTAGATATGTTTTAAATATAATAATTATATTATTACTATTATATCATAAACTTATTAAAAAAATGACAAAAATATTTTCTTTAAATTTACGTATATTACCTAATTAAAATATCTTTTTATTTTTTATAGGTTAAACCAAAATTATAAATTCCAAATCCTGCATCATTTTTTAATACATTAAAATAAAAATCAGTATGAACATTTCCTACTACAATTTCATATTCAATTTTATGTATCGTTCCATCATATGAACTATCGTAATAAGTACTTTCAATACTTTTGCGATCATAAAATGATACGCCATCTGAAAAGTCAATATTATATCGATTTTCTAAAATAGTAACGTAGGCTGCCAAATCTGCTTTTTTCGGCATAGAATCAGGATGTAAATAAGTTTTGGCAGTTTCAATATCAGAGTTTGATAATGCAATACAGAAATTTTCTATTATTTTAATAGATTCATTTTTACTTTCAGATAACTCTTTTATGATTCCACATCCCGAAAGAAAGTTCATACTAAAAACCAAAAAAATTGAAATAAATTTTTTCATATTTATACCTCTTTTAAATTATATCACTATATATTTATTTTTCCAAGAATATAGTACTATTTTACAAATATCTTTTTTAAAAATTAGTTTCCATCGATCAATCAAATAAGAAGTATAATAAGGCACATTGTAAAAATAGTAAATATAACATTAAAATAAAAAACCATCAAGACTAATATTAGCTTTGGTGGTTTTTATATTTTAATTATTTCATTTTAAAGATTTTATTTTTATTTCCCACTACAATTAATTTCATTTTATCGTTAAGGGGAATATTAGGGTCTATATTAATATTGATAATTTCATCTTCCTTAATTGCTATAACATTTAAAGAATATTTTTTTCTAAAGTTCAACTCTAATAAATTTTTGCCAACCCATTCTTTTTTCATTTCTAATTCAACCATTGATACTTCATTAGATAATTCGATAACATCTAATAATCCAGAGCTTAGTAAGTTTTTTGCCATTCTAATTCCTGAGTCTTTTTCTGGAAATACAACTTTATCTGCTCCAACTTTTGTTAAAATTTTATAATGCATTTCATTTGAACATTTAGCAATTACTGTGGGAACACCAAGTTCTTTACATTGCATTACTGTCATAACACTTGATTCAATATTACCCGCCATAGCTACAATTACTACATCTACATTTGAAATACCTATTCTTTTTAAGACTTCTGAATCTGTTGTATCAGCGCATTTACAAAAAGGGAGTTCAGTTACAACAGTATTTACTATATTCTCATTTGAATCTACAGCAATTACTTCAGCTCCATTATTCACTAACTCTTTGGCAACAGATAATCCATATCTACCAAGCCCAAAAACGGCATATGTTTTATTTATACTCATTATTTTTTCCTCCTATCCAATACTTACTTCTTCAGTGGGATTTAAGATTATATTAGTTGATGCTTTTTTTGATTTAAATGCAATTGCTAAAGAAATTGGCCCAACTCTTCCTAAATACATTGTAATAATGATAATAAACTTTCCAATATCTTTTAAATAAGGAGTTAAGTTTCTTGATAAACCAACAGTGGCAGTTGCGCTTACGGTTTCATATAAAATGTCAACAATAGATCTATCAATTGTTAAACTTAAAAGTATCGTAGAAATTATCACTATCATAAAAGACATTGCTGTAACAGCAACTGCTTTTCTTGTAATTTCGCTAGACAAATTTCTATTAAATAATACAACTTCTTTTTTATTTAGAATAGATGCAATTGCAATAGCTATTAATGATACTGCAGTTATAGTTTTTATCCCTCCGGCAGTTCCAACCGGTGAACCACCTATAAACATTAAAATCAAACATACAATTACTGATTGATCAGTAAGATACTCTTGAGGGATAGTTGCAAATCCTGCAGTTCGCGTTGTGATTGATTGAAACATTGAAATTTGTATTTTATCGAATATATTAAAATTAGCAATGGTATTTACATTGTTATATTCAAATAAAAACACTAGTAATGCACCGCCAAAGATTAAAGCTAAAGTTGAGGTAATTACAATTTTACTATGTAATGTTAGTGATTTAAAACACTTAAACTTTTTATTTTTAAATTGTTTTAGAACTCTTAACACATCCCACCAAACAATAAACCCTAAGCCTCCAAGGACTATCAATAACGAAGTAGTAATATTAATTAATGGATTAGTAGCATAATCACATAGACTTACTTCTCCAATCACATCTATACCAGCATTACAAAATGCAGAAACTGAATTAAAAACAGAAATCCATACTCCTTTTATCCCATAATCAGGTATAAAAACAAACATATATAGAATTGCACCTACTAACTCAATTAATAGAGTACCCAAAAAAACATGTTTGATAAATTGTTTTAATCCTGACATAGTATTAAGGTTAAATGCGTCTTGAATCAATTGATAATCTTTAAGTTTTAATTTCTTATGTAAAATTATCATAAATGCTGACATAAATGCAACTACTCCTAATCCACCGATTTGGATTAAAATTAAAATAACAATTTGGCCAAAAAAACTCCATGTAGAATATGTAGGAACAGTTACAAGACCAGTTACACAAGTTGATGTAGTAGCTGTAAACAAAGCATCAATATATTTTGCGCTAGAACCATTTTTACTACTAATTGGAAAGCTTAATAAAATGCTACCAATTAATATAACAATTAAAAAACTTAATAATATAATATGTGTTGTGGAAAGAGATATTTTTTTATTCATCTTTAGTCTCCAATCTTAAATTAAAACAAATAAAAAAGTCGTCAATACATTCTTTTAAAATACTGACAGACTCCACCAATTTTCATATATTAAAACAAATATATTTTAACATGTTTTTTATAAAAAATCAATCATAATGATAGTTGCAAATGAAGAGTCTTTTAAATTCATTTAATTTAAATATTTTATATATTGGATTTTGGTTAAATAATAGTATTATCCATTACTAGTCTTCTATGGTTATCAAATCTAAATATCTAATATTTAAAATATAGAAATCTATCTATATTCAGCTAAAATACCCTATATAAATAAAAAAAAGATCCTCTTTTCAGAAGACCTACAGATTTTAAAAAAACCTGTTAAAACACCATTTATAATTATGTATATTTCTAATGATTATTCTATTCTTAACATCCTATATCCTATACCAATATGTGTTTGAATATATTTTGATTCTGTAGAATTTGGTTCGATTTTTTTTCTTAATGTTGTCATAAAAACACGCAATGAAGCAACATCGCTTTCCCATGTTGTCCCCCAAATTTCCATTGTAATATATGTATGTGTTAACACTTTTCCTATATTTTTGGAAAGCAAGCATAATAATTTATATTCAATTGGAGTAAGATGAAGTTCTTTTTCATATAGATATACACAACCTGCACTGTAATCTATAGTTAAATCCCCATTTTTAAACACTGATTCAACTTGTTTGTCACTCATACAATTAAGCCTTCTTGTGGCTACACGAATTCTAGCAAGTAATTCCTCTACGGAGAATGGTTTAGTTATATAATCATCTGCTCCTAAATCTAACGCATCAATTTTATCTTTATCATCACTTCTTGCACTAATAACAATAATTGGTATATTTGACCACTCTCTTATATTTTTTATTATTTCTACACCATCCATATCAGGAAGTCCTAAATCCAAAAGAATGATATCTGGTTTATGCGAAACAGCAAGCATAATTGCTTCATTACCTGAAGTAGCAAGTAAATAACTATATTTATTAACTTTTAAAGTTGTTGAAATAAGATTTTTAATATGATTATCATCTTCAACAATTAATATTAAGGGATTATTATTCATGTATTGTTACCTCCTTAATTGGCAAATCAAAAGTGAAAATCGTGCCTGTTGGCTTATTGTCTGATACTTTAATTTCACATCCATGTGCATTGATAATCGATTTACATAATGATAAACCTAGTCCTAAACTCTTCCTACCATCAACTATAATGTTATCTCCAATATAAAACATCTCAAATATTCTGTTTTTATCCATGTCTTTTATTCCTGGACCATTATCAATAACATTAATAATCACTTTAGATTCATTTTTAGTGACACTGATAATAATTGTTGATCCTTCTGGCGTATATTTAATCGCATTATCTATTAAATTGATAAACACCTGAATAACTAATCTAACATCAACATTAACTAAAAGTAAGTCTTTAAATCTTTTTACAATAATACTATGTTTTATTTCATTTTTATTAATGTGTTTTAATGCTTCATCAATAATATCATCAATAAGTTCAGTAGTATAATTTAATTTAATTTTTCCATCTTCTAATTTTGTAATTGATAAAATATTTTCTACCAAATTTAATAACCACAATGAATCTTCATAAATTTCTGAATACATCTGCATTTTAAGTTCTTCATCTAGACTTTTACTATTAACTAATAAATTATCTGAGTTTCCTATAATTGAGGTTAAAGGAGTTCTTAAATCGTGTGAAATTGCTCTTAATAAATTAGCTCTTACTTGCTCATTTTTTGCTAATATTTCATTTAACTCTTTTTCTTTTAAATTATAGTAATTCTCAATAGCTAAAGAACATTCTCCAATTATTGATAACAAAATACTATTCTCAAATGGTTCTATTGGATTTTGTTTCAATTTTATCACAACAACACCAAAGATATTTTTATTACCACTAAGTGGAATGTATGCAAATTTATCATTTTTGTAATATTCAGTACCATATCCAGCTTTCATATTCTTATTAAGAACTAACTGAATGGTTTCGTTACTAACTTCTTCCAAATCTTTTATTTCCTCTAAAGATTCTAATACTTTAGTATAATATTTTTTATTTTTGGATAAATATACAAAGGTTTCCTTATCTAATAATTTTTTAATTTGACTGATTGTCACACCAATTATTTCTTCATCATTTTTAGCATTTTGAATTAATTGATTTGCATCAAATAATATTTTAGTTCTATAAGCTGTTTCAGTTGATTTCTTAACTTGACTTTTCATCTTATTAGAAATACTACCTGTAATTAATGATACTATTAGCATAACTGCAAAAGTAATTGGGTACCCTTATCCATAAGCAACTAAAGAAAAATGTGGAAAAGTAAACATGAAATTAAACAAAATGACACTTAAAATAGATGAAGCAATCCAGCAAATCTGACTATTTGTTAAGATTGCAGTT
>JAFVWY010000014.1 GCA_017501465.1 Bacilli bacterium | reverse complement strand
TTCAATTTTGAAAGAGAGTTTGGTGGCGATAGCAAAGTGGACACACCTGTTCCCATGCCGAACACAGAAGTTAAGCACTTTAACGCCGACGATAGTTAGAAATAGCTAAAATAGGAAGCTGCCAGCTCCTTTCTATAAATTAAAAAAATAAATCATTTTACAAAATTTTAAATTGGTGTTATAATATAGAAGACATAAATATTTGGAGGATTAGCTCAGTTGGGAGAGCATCTGCCTTACAAGCAGAGGGTCGGCGGTTCGAGCCCGTCATCCTCCACCATTATGCCGACTTAGCTCAATCGGTAGAGCAACTGACTTGTAATCAGTAGGTTGTGGGTTCAATTCCTATAGTCGGCACCATTTTTGTCCTCGTAGCTCAGCCGGTAGAGCAACTGACTTTTAATCAGTGGGTCGGACGTTCGAATCGTCTCGGGGACACCAGTTTAAAATATATGCCTGAGTGGCGGAACAGGTAGACGCGCAGGACTTAAAATCCTGTGGTAGCAATACCGTGCCGGTTCGATTCCGGCCTTAGGCACCAATTCTTTGTGGGTCCATAGCTCAGTTGGGAGAGCACCTGCCTTGCAAGCAGGGGGTCGAGGGTTCGAATCCCTTTGGATCCACCATTTTAATATATGGCGGTGTAGCTTAGCTGGCTATAGCGTCCGGTTCATACCCGGAAGGTCGGGGGTTCAAATCCCTCCGCCGCTACCAATTATGATACCGACTTAAAATGGACCTTTAGCTCAGTTGGTTAGAGCTCCCGGCTCATAACCGGTCGGTCCGGGGTTCGAGTCCCTGAAGGTCCACCATATATTTAAAGTTTTTATTTTTTAGACGGAGAAATACCCAAGTCTGGCTGAAGGGATCGGTCTTGAAAACCGACAGGGTGTAACAGCCGCGGGGGTTCGAATCCCTCTTTCTCCGCCATTTTTTTAAATCGCGGAGTGGAGCAGTGGTAGCTCATCGGGCTCATAACCCGAAGGTCGTTGGTTCAAATCCTTCCTCCGCAACCAAAAATTGGTCCCATGGTGTAGTGGTTAACATGCCAGTCTGTCACACTGGAGATCGCGAGTTCAAGTCTCGTTGGGACCGCCATTTGGCTAGGTAGCTCAGTTGGTAGAGCAACGGACTGAAAATCCGTGTGTCGCTGGTTCGACCCCGGCCCCAGCCACCATTTGAAAATTAAGAGTTCACGCATAGTGAACTCTATTTTTTAACTACTTGCAAAAATATGAATAAATTGTTATAATTACATAAGGTGAATTGTATGAAAAAGAGTATATATATTCTCTTATTGTTATTGTTTTTAGTTACTTTAAATGGATGTTATTATAAAACATTAACATCTAATGAAAGTGTTGTGCTTGCAGATAATGAAACAATGTCAGTTATATTTCTACAAAATGAATATGGTTATGGAGAAAGTAATCGTTTTATAACTAAAATTATTGATGGAAATTCAATTACGATAAGAGAAGGAAAATTATATAAAGGTGAATTAAATTACAAAACAATTATTGAAGATCGTGATTGTGTACTGCATAATTATATAAATAATGTTGTATTCTATTCTGATCAAAATGGTCTTCAGGGTGCAACTTTTGATGAAGAATTAATTAATGATTTCTCATATAATTATTTACAAAATGATTTTGGAGAACTTGTTTATTACTATGGCACTAATAAATTTGTTAGTTTATTTGATACTGATGATGAAAAAATAGATAGTAGCATAGAAAATAAAAATATATTATATGTATCTTCAATTTTGGACTCTCAAACAAATAATAAGATTTCTACAGTATATAAATCTGATGTTATCATTTATAAAATAAACGATGAAATTTATATTAAAAAGACTAATCAAACAAAAATTATAGATGAAATCACAGGGTCTGAAACTATAAATAATTCTTCTATTAACACCTATTTAACATCAATATCTAACATTAAAGAAGCATTAGTAATTGATTACTTCGGCGTTTCTAAGACTATTATTTTGACTTATGATAATACAATTTATTCTATTGATAATAACACTTTAGAGATAAAAACATTAAAAAAATTTAACAATATTTTGACATTTAATAAGGTAGAAAACTATTTTTATATTGTAGAAAATAATGCTATTTATGTGTATAATCATTTATTAAAAGAGATAAAAAAGGTTGAATTTGATGAGAAAATTTTAGGTTCTTTATGGTTTAAAGAGGTAGATATTTCGTATATAAAAATTGCTTTATTGGATAAAAATAACCATATTATTTTTGATAGAGTAGATTTAAATAACTAGTATTTGTGCTTCAATTTTTTTAAAAAACGCTTGATTTATTCTCTTAATATAGGAAATATTTGTTTAGCAAAATATATTTTTAGAGGTGACAAAATGAAAATTTCTAAGAGTTTATTTAAGAATTTATCTAGATGTGATAACTTTGCAAGTTTGTATGATATGTATACATTTAGAAATATGCATCACATTTATAGAATTTATAATGAGGAAAAAGATATAAACAAAAGAATTGAAGATTTATCTCTTGGTATCTTTGAAGAACAAACAGAAAAAGCTTTAGAAATATTTTCAAATATGTTTGATGAAGAAACTGGCGAAGACTTAACAGAAGTCACTAATGCTCAATTGGAAGCAATGATGCCATATTTTTCAAGACTAGAAATAATGGCTGCTAAGACAATTGAAAAGTTATTCCCAGGAAAACTAACTTTTGGGGAATCCATTAAAGAACAAAAGAAATTCAGTTTTGTTGAAGGGGAACATGAATATTATTGTTATTTAGATATTTATAATGAGTGTGATGACGGTAAAATTCGTATTTTCGAAGTAAAGGCAACTACATCAGGTAAATTTCTAAAACTTGGTGAAAAAAATGCAGAATTGGATGCTGCAAAAAAAGCTAATCCACTTTTAAATATTTCGAAATCTGAACTATATGATTCGATTTTTATAAAAAATAATAATGGAATATATTATCTTAAAGAGGAGTTTGATAATGAATTAGCTTATATAGTTAATGAGATAAATACAAACCCTGATTATGTTATTCCTAAAGAATTTAAGAAATATATTGATAATCGTGCTAAACTTTTTAAAAGATACTCTTCTGATGGTACAGGTAAGTATGTATATGATATTGCAATAGAAAGATTCATAGTTGAAAATTCATTAAAAATTAATAAAGAAATCTCAAATAAAGACATTGAATATTATTTGGTTGTTTTAAATGCTGATTATGAGTTGGCTGAAACAATTAATACAGATACATTAGAATATCCGAAAGATTTAAAAGGAAATGAATTAATTGTATGCTTTAATTTAGATAAGATAACCGAGGAATATCAATCTATAATAGAGGAAGAAAAGAAATATATATGTGAATGCATTGAAAGAAAGACAATTGATAAGTGTTGTATTTCAGAACATTGTGAAAATAAGAAAACTACTGAATGCAAGTTTAAGAAAGTTTGTTTTGATAAAGTTTTAAAAGATGGGTCCATTTTAGAAAATACAGTTAAGAGTTTTGAGTCTGCTGATAAAAAAGAGAAGTATTCTTTATTCGAATTAATTAGAGAAGGATATCACAGTATACTTGATGTTCCAGAGTATTTAATTACAAAACCTAAACAAATACTACAATATAACTGTCTTAAAAATAATGTTGAATACATTGATAAAGAACTAGTTAGTTTGACGATGAATGAAATTAACTATCCGTTATATCATTTAGATTTTGAGAGTTTTAACTGCCCGATTCCTAGATATATTGGTGAACATCCCTATTCTCAATCAGTATTTCAATTTTCTCTTCATATTGAAAAAAACAAAGGTTTCTGTGATAAGGAAAAAGACCATTTTGAATTTTTAGCAAAAGATCATGAAGATCATAGAAGAGAATTATGTGAGAAGATGATTGAATATATAGATTTATCTAATGGTGGAAGCGTATTAGTTTATAACGCTGCATTTGAAAAATCCAGACTTGCTGAGTTAGCAATTATATTTCCCGATTTGGCTCCTGCTCTTTTAAAAATAAGAAATGCTGTTTTTGATTTGATGGATGTCGTAAAAGGGAAAAAAGATTTAAATTTTAAATTATTACCTAATGAATTAAGCGTTAAAGAAAAAAATAGAAGATGTGAATTGTTTAATTATTATAATAATGGTTTACACGGATCTTTTTCTATAAAAAAGGTTTTGCCTTTATTTACAAATTTAACATATAGTACATTGACAGTTAAAAATGGAACAGAGGCCATTTTAACTTACGCTTTACTGCCTACTTTAACAGTAGATGAATATAATCGACTATATTTAGCTTTAAGAAAATATTGTCAACAAGATACTTGGGCGATGGTCGAGGTATTGTGGGGTTTACAAAATAAAATAAAAAATAGTTAATCTAAATTCTAATTTAGATATAAATTAAATGGAAAGGAGTAGTTAATATGTTTTTGAGTATATATGACGGTATGGGTCAAGTTCCAACGATTATCATTGCAATTTCAATTATGATCTTTTTTGGTTTTGCAATGACTAGAATTACTAAGAGACTTAAGTTACCATCTGTTACTGCATATATAATTACTGGTATATTAATTGGACCTTTTTGTTTTAAGTTAGTTCCAACAACAGTAATAGATGGCATGGATTTCTTATCAGATATTGCTTTAGCTTTCATAGCGTTTGGCACTGGAGAATTTTTTAAAGTAAAATCTTTAAAGAAAAATGGTCCAAATGTAATTATAATAACTTTGTTTGAAGCATTAATTTCAGCTGTTGTTATTTTTATATTAATGTATTTAGTTTTCAATTTAAGTTTATCATTTAGTATTATATTGGCTGCTATTGCTAGTGCAACAGCACCTACATCAACATTGATGACTATTAGACAGACAAAAGCTAAAGGAAATTTTGTTGATACACTATTACAAGTTGTTGCTTTGGATGATATTATTGCATTATTAACTTTTAGTATCGCGATTTCTGTTGCCCAAGTTGGTGATGAAAAATTAAGTTTTATTACAATTATAGAACCATTATTAATCAACATTGGAGTTATTTTAATTGGTGGGTTATTTGGCTTTTTATTAAAAATGCTTATGCCTACTTCTAGAAGTACAGATAATAGATTAATTATTTCAATCGGCACATTGTTTGTTTTTTGTGGTATTTGTGCATTACTTGATATTTCTCCATTGCTTGGATGTATGTCAATGGGAATGATATATACTAATATTTCAAAAGATGATAAACTATTTAAACAATTAGCTTATTTTAGTCCACCGTTCTTACTATTGTTTTTTGTAAGAAGTGGTATGACTTTTGATTTATCTGCATTGTTTCAAAAGAATACTTTAGGTAGTACACCATTAATTGTTATTGGGGTATTATATCTAATAGTTAGAATAATAGGTAAATATTTAGGGGCATTCCTAGGATGTCTAGTCGTAAAAAAGCCTAAGGAAATTAGAAATTATTTAGGATTAGCTCTAATTCCTCAGGCTAGTGTTGCAATTGGGTTAGCATCACTTGGTAGTAGAGCTTTAGATGAAAATACTGGAAGCGCTTTGTTAACAATTATTTTAGCTGCGAATATTTTAAATGAATTAATTGGACCTTTGTGTGCCAAAATGTCTTTATATTTATCTGGTTCTTATAGTAACCAAATAGAGGATTTAGTTGTAGTTGACGATTTAAATGAAGAAGGAAAAACTAAATCTGAGGTTGATAAGTTAATTGAAAGAATAAACAAAATTAGGGAAGATATTCCTAAGATTGAGATTTCTGAAGAAGAAGCTGCTTTTGATGAAGCTGCTGAAGAACAATATGATTATGTTCAACCAAATTTAAATTTTCAAAAATTTAGAAAGTGGAGAGGTAAATAATTATGATATATACTGTTGTAGATCCAATTGCAAAATTGCTTGGTGAGTGGAGTCAAGATAATGAAAATATATATAGTATCTTATTTAAAATTGTATTAGCAATTCTTCTAGGGGCTATTATTGGGTGTGAAAGATCTAGTAAAAGACATGCTGCCGGGCTTAGAACGTTTATTCTTACAAGTTTGGCAACAACTATTGTTATGATGTTAGATATATTTATATTAGAAAAATACGGATTTGGTTTATATTTATTATCAGCTGGTGCAGTTATTGGTATTGCCATTTTATCTTCTAATACAACACTTTATACTTCAAGAAGTCAAATTAAAGGTCTTACTACATCAGTAGGATTATGGGCAAGTGGTATTATTGGTTTAACTCTAGGGGCTGGATTTTATACCATTACTATTATTAGTTATGTTGCTTTATTATTAAGCTTATCGTTATTTCCTAAAATTGAAATATATTTAAAAAACAGATCTAATCATTTTGAAATACATCTTGAACTTAAAAATGCTAAATATCTACATGACTTTGTTACTACTATTAGAGAATTAGGTTTAAGGATTGATGATATTGAATCAAATCCTGCTTACAATAATTCTGGTCTTAGTGTATACTCTGTATCAGTTTCAATTTTTAGTAAAGAATTAAAAAAATATAAAACACACAGTGAAATAATTACTGCATTAAAAAGCTTAGAATATGTAAGTCATATTGAAGAGATGCAATAAAAAAAGAGGAAGATTATTCTTCCTCTTTTATTTCTCCTATTAAATCATAATCATCAAAATCGGTAATTGTGACTTGATAGAATTCTCCAATATTTAGATATTTATGTTTGACATATATATAACCATCTACATCATCTAATGCTTGAGCATAATAACGTAATGCATACATATTAATATCTTCATCATAATGATCAACAATTGCGTCAACGGTTGTGCCGATCAATTTAGATAGTCTATTTGTATTAATAATTAATTGTAAAGACATTATTTGGTTTCTTCTTTGTTCCATTGTTGATTGTCTAACTTTGGGATACATAGTAAAACCAACAGTATCATCTTCATCAGAATATGTAAAAACACCTAAATGTTCAAATTGTATTTCATTAATAAAAGATTTAAGTTCATCAAACTCTTTTTTTGTTTCACCTGGAAAACCGACAATTAGAGTTGTTCTTATAATAGCATCTGGAATCATTTCTCTGATTGTTGTAATTAAGTGATGAATTAAAGCTTTACTACCCCTTCTATTCATTTTTGATAATATCTTGTCATTAGCATGTTGAATAGGAATGTCGAAGTAATTAACAATTGAATCATACTTTTTAAAAGTTTCTAACAAGTCTAATGTTATTTCATCTGGATATAAATATAAAACTCTAATCCATTTAAATTTATTTAATTCAGCAATTCTTGATAATAACTTTGATAAAGTCATATCGTTTAAATCACTACCATAAGCAGTAGTATCTTGAGCAATTAAAGTTAATTCTTTGATCCCTTTATCCGCCAACATGTTGGCTTCTGCCATAATGTCTTCAAAAGGTCGACTTCTATATGATCCTCTAATCAATGGTATAGCACAATAATTACACTTATTATTACAACCATCACCAATTCTTAAATATGCAGTATTTTCTGGTGTAGAAATTATTCTATTTTCATAATTAAATTTATATATATCAGTTGATGAAGTAATCTCTTTAAAGAAGTTGTGCAGTTCATTATAGTTTTTAATTGGTATAAAATAATCCACTTCAGGTATTTCTTTTTTTAAATCTTCTAGATATCTTTCAACAAGACACCCCATTACAACTATTTTTTTTCCAATAGATTGATAGTCTAAAACTTCAAAAATAGTGTCTAATGATTCTTGTTTAGATGATTCAATAAATCCACAAGTATTAACAACAATAATATCTGCATCATTAATATTATTTGTAATTTCAATTTGATATTTCTTTGCTAGACCTAAAAATAATTCAGAGTCAATTTTGTTTTTTGCACAACCCAAAGATATAAGTCCTAGTTTCATAAAATACTATCACCTCGCATTTATATATATTATATCATAATTAAAATAATAAGTTTAAATAATAGAAAAAAATATTTAATTATGTTATAATTAATTGAATTAAGAAAAAGGAGATTAATAAAATGAAAAAAGTATTAGTTGAAACTTCAGCACGTCATATTCATATTACTGAAGAACATTTCAAAATTTTATTTGGAGAAAATGCTCAATTAACAGTTAAAAAGGCTTTATCACAACCTGGACAATATGCTTGTGAAGAAAGAGTAACTGTTGTTGGTCCTAAAAAATCTTTAGCTGGCGTATCAATCCTTGGTCCTTTTAGAAAACAAACTCAAGTTGAATTATCTGCAACTGACGCTAGAAGCATTGGTTTACCAATTGTTGTTAGAGAATCTGGTGTATTAGAAGGTACTCCTGGCTGTACTATTCAAGGTCCTTGTGGTGAAATTACTATTGAAGAGGGTGTTATTGTTGCTAAAAGACATATTCATGCAACTGTAAAAGACGCTGAAGAATTAAATGTTGTTGATAAAGAAATTGTATCTGTTCAAGTTGAATCTGAAGGCAGAAACATTATTTTTGGTGATGTTGTAGTTAGAGTAAGTGATTCTTATGCTCTTGCAATGCATATTGATACTGATGAATCTAACGCTGGTTTAGTTGCCCCTGGAACTTTAGGACAAATCGTAAAATAGTATTTAAAGACTTTAGTTAACTAAAGTCTTTTTAATTTATTTAACAAATATTAAACAAAAAAAAGATTATGTGATATAATAAGCAATAATGAAATGTTTAAAGAAAGGATTCGGTGAGGCAAATGTTGTGTCCAAGATGTCATAATGTAAACCCAGATACTAACTTAACTTGTGATTTTTGTATGGAAGAACTTCCAATGACAGAAGAAAGACAAAAACTAATTAAAAAGAAAGAAAAGTTTGAACGACAACAAAAGTTAAAAAATAGTAAAGATAAAATATTTGGGATGGTAGCCGCTTTACTTGCAATAATTATTGTTATTGTAGTAGTTGTGGTAATTTTATAATGTTAAAACAATATGATGTAGTAGTTATCGGTGCAGGTCATGCGGGAATAGAAGCTTGTTTAGCAACTGCAAGATTAGGACATAAAACCCTTCTTGTTTGTGGAAACTTTAAAAAAGTAGGTAATATGCCTTGTAATCCTTCTATAGGTGGTCCAGCCAAAGGAATTCTTGTAAGAGAAATTGATGCTTTAGGTGGAGAAATGGGCAAAGCTGCAGACAAAACTGCTATTCAATTTAAGATGTTAAATTTATCTAAAGGTCCTGCTGTTCAAGCTTTAAGAGTTCAATCTGATAAACCAGCATATTCAAAGTATATGCAAAATGTTTTAAGCAATACTGCCAATCTAGATATACATGAAGGGTTTGTTGATGAACTTATTGTTAAAGACAATAGTATAAGTGGTATAGTATTAGAAGATCAAACTAAATATGCCACAAAATCTGTAATAATTGCAACAGGAACATTTTTATCAAGTAGAATTTTAAGAGGAAAAGAATATTATCCAGCTGGTCCTGATGGAGAAAAAACTAATTATGGTTTATCTAAATCTTTATTATCAATTGGTTTTAAACTTTTAAGATTAAAAACAGGAACCCCAGCTAGAATTAAATCGAGTACAATTGATTTTTCAAAGTCAAGATTAGAACCAGGAACAAATTTGGATGCTTTCTTTAGTTATGAAACAAAACCAGAAGATACGTTACCATTTGAAAAACAAGTTCCATGTTATCTAACATATACAACACCATTAACACATGAAATTATAAAAGCACATTTAAACGAATCTAGTATGTATTCAGGAATTGTTGAGGGAGTAGGACCTAGATATTGTCCTTCAATTGAAGATAAATTGGTTAGATTTTCTGATAAAGAAAGACATCAAATTTTCTTAGAACCAGAATCTAGTGATTTTTCTCAAACATATATACAAGGTTTTTCTACTAGTATGCCAGAATATGTACAAGATCAAATGATTAAGAGTTTACCAGGATTTGATAATGCTGAAATATTAAAATATGCATATGCAATTGAGTATGATGCAATTGATCCATTAGAATTAAAACCAAATTTAGAAACTAAAAAAGTTTCAGGATTATTTTTTGCAGGGCAAGTTAATGGTACTAGTGGATATGAAGAAGCAGCTGCACAAGGTTTAATGGCTGGTATAAATACAAGTTTAAAATTAAGAAACTTAGATCCTTTAGTTTTAAGAAGAGATGAGGCATACATTGGTGTACTAATAGATGATATTGTTACTAAAGGTGTTAATGATCCTTATAGAATGCTAACATCTAGAGCTGAATATCGTTTGTTACTTCGACATGATAATGCTGATCAACGCTTAACTGAATATGGTCATCAAGTTGGCCTAATTAAAGAGGAAAGATATCAACGCTTTTTAGATAAAAAAAGAATCATCAAAGAAGAAAAAGAGTTTTTATCAACTTTAAAAATTACACCTAAAAAGGATGTTAATTTATATTTAGAATCTAAATCATCTAGTCCTTTATTAGATGGTATATATGCAGATGTTTTAATGAAACGTCCGGAAGTTGATTATAATGATATATATATAATGGCTAATCTTGAAAAGAAAGACTATGTTACAAAAGAAATAGAGGATCAAATTACAATTGAAATTAAATATAAAGGATATATTGATAAAGCTTATAAAGATGCAGATAAGGTTTTGAAGTTAGAATCTAGATTAATACCTGATACAATCGATTATTATGCAATTCCTAATCTTGCAAGCGAAGCAAGGGAAAAGTTAACTAAGATTAGACCTAGAACAATTTCACAAGCGATGAGAATTAGTGGTGTTAATCCTGCTGATATATCTATATTACTTGTTTTTTTAGAAAGTTGGAATAAACATGAATAATCTATTAGAAGAATTTAATATTACAAGTGATACGTATGAACTTTATGATAGATATTATAATTTACTAGTTGAAACAAATAAGGTCATGAATCTTACATCAATAACAAATTATGAAGATGTATATATTAAGCATTTTTATGATTCACTATTATTAAATAAATGTAATAATAATTTAGATGACATTATTGATGTTGGAAGCGGTGCTGGTTTTCCAGGCATGGTTTTAGCAATCAATAATCCAAACTTAAAAATTACATTATTGGAACCTACTAAAAAAAGAGCTAATTTTTTAGAAAATGTTAAAAAAGAATTAAATCTAACAAATATTAAAGTAATTGCAGATAGAGCAGAAAATATTAAGGGATCATATAGTTATGCTACTGCAAGAGCGGTTGCTCCTTTAAATATTTTAATAGAACTAATTGCTCCACTATTAAAAGTAGGTGGCAAGTTTTATAGTTTAAAGGGAAGTTCATATCAAGAGGAATTAGAGGCTTCAGAATTTGCAATTAAAGAATTGAATTTAAATATTGAACATATATATCATTTTGATTTACCTAATAATCTAGGTAAGAGAGTTATTATAGAATTTACAAAAACAAAAGCTAATCATCCAAAATACCCAAGAGCATATGCAAAAATATTAAAACAACCATTATAGGAGATCGACATGGGTAAAGTTATATCAATTGTTAATCAAAAAGGCGGAGTAGGGAAAACTACTACAACTGTTAATTTAGGAGTATCATTATCTTTAGAAAATAAAAAAGTTTTAATCATAGATTTTGATCAAGAAGCCAACGCAACAATTACATTAGGAATTAAAAGAGATGACGTTCAAAAAGATATTGTAGATTTTTTATTTGATGAAAATCTTAGTATTGAGCACATTATTCACACTGATGTTGATAATGTACATTTAGTTTGTGCATCATTAAGAATTTCTAATTTAGATCAAATGGCTCATCAAGTAGAAAATAAAGAATTTTTATTAAGCAATAAATTAAGTTCTCTAAAAGATATATATGATTACATATTGATTGATTGTCCTCCTGCTTTTGGTTTAATTATTGATAATGCGTTATACGCAAGTGATTCAGTGATTATACCGGTTGAATGTAGTTTTTACGCATATGACGCTTTAACTCAAATGGTAAATAAAATTAATGAAGTTCAAAAAGTAAAAACTTTAGAAATTGAAGGAATCCTATTGACTAAGTTAGATAATAGAAACACTATAGGTTATAAAATAGTTGAACAAGTTAAGTTTATGTTCCCTTATAATACATTTGAAACAGTTATTAGTGTTTCAAGCCATATTCAAGAAGCTCCAATGCATGGCAAAAGTGTAATTCAATTCTCATATAATTCTAGAGGTTCTAAAGAATACAGAGAATTAGCAAAGGAATTATTAGAAAAAGATGCTAACACAAGAAGATAAAAACATTCATGTTAATGATATTATAACTTTTAAAAAACCCCATCCATGTGGTGGATTTGAATGGAAAGTTCTAAGAATTGGAATTGATTTTAAATTGGAATGTACTACATGTAAACATCAAATTATGATTTCCAGATTAGATGTTTATAAAAGAATGAAAATCAAAAAAGAGAATAAGTGATTTTATTCTCTTTTTTTACATATTACTACAAATCCATTAATTTATAATAAATATGGTGATTATATGTATAAAAAAATAAACGTGTTTTTAATTGGGTGTTTTTCTATTTTAACTATTTATACAAAGATTGGATATATGTTATATATACCATTATTGTTTTATTACTTAATCAGAAATATTAAAAATATTTATATATTTACAATATCGGGGATAACAAGCTTAATTTTATCTTTCTTAAATAACATAGAAAATATTCAAAAGTTATTAATATCGATCTTAGTTCCGTTTTTACTTTTGATGATTATTATGTATTTAGTTATATGGATTCTAAATAAAATTTCAAAATCGTATTTTGTTTATTTATTCATAGTAATTATAAATATTTTTATGCAGTTCATTTACTTTAAAGGAATTGATGAATTATTACCTTTTTTAATTTATCTTGGTATTAGTTGTTTATTATATTTGTTTTTAGAAAAAAATTTAATTGATTCTATTTCGCCTAACAATAATTTTTATAATAATGCGTATGTAAGCATTATAATAAGTGTTATAGCAATTGTTGGAGCTGCCCAATTTAAACTATTTAATATAAATTTAGGTATAATTGTTGGCATTTATTTTTCAATGTATTTTGGAATGAATTATAAAAATATATATTCAACGTTGTATGCTTTAATAAGTACTTTTATTTTAATGTTTATTTATAAAGAATTAGATGCGTTATTAATTTTAGTAATTAGCTCTTTTTATATATCAAAATTTAGTTATCCTATTATACTAACAACACTTTTTTCAACAATGATGATTTTTATACCAACAAATTTTAATCAGGAACTATTATTAAGTATTATGGTTGTCAGTATAATATTTGAAGTTTTAAAGCGCTTTTTGATTAAAGATCAGTTAAGTGATGAATTAGTGATTAGTAAATTATATTCTCAAATCACTTCAAATATTACAAACGAAGTACTTGGATTTGCAAGCTTTTTGGATAAATTCATAATGAATTTTAAAGACTCAAACGAATATAATAAATTAATTCATAATTCAATTCAAACAATGATGAATAATTGTTGTCAACAATGCTCTCAATTTAAAGAATGTAAAAGCTATTTTAAATCTAATTTATATATTATATTTAAACAAATGTTACTAAAAAAAGAAAATAATAATGAGGAATATTTATATTTCAAAAAGAATTGTATTAAATTAAATGAGCTAACTACTTTATCTAATACTCTTTCTAAAAGATTCAGTTTAGATTCATTATCAATGCATAATTCTAGTTTAATTGTTCAATTGATAGGGGTTTCTAATTCTCTTCGAAAATATGCGATAGATATTGTTTCAAAGAAAGAGCTAGATGCTAAAGTTATTTTTGAAATTAAAAAAGATATTTTAAATTTTGGGTATGATCTTACGTATATAGAAGTTATTAAACCATTTGATGATGATTATGTCATTGAAATTGGTATTCACAAAGAAGAAGAAAATGAGGTTATTAATAACTTAACAAAAATAATTAATAATGTTTTAAAAGAAAGAGTAAGTGTTATTTTTCAAAAAAAAGATCAAGATATCTCTTATTTTAAAATTGTTCCTGAAATAAAAATAAATATACAATATGGTTTTGGTACTTTATCAGCTAACAATAACAATATATGTGGAGATAATTATATCATCAAAGAAACATGTAATGGGAAGTTTATTACTGCAATATCTGATGGTATGGGAAGCGGATTTAATGCTTTTAAAGAAAGTAATGAAACTTTAAATTTAGTATCAACGGTTTTAGAACAAAATTTAGAGGCATCTACTGCTATTGAAATTTTAAATACCTATTATGCTATACAAGAGTATCTAGAAAGATATTCTACACTAGATTTATTAGAAATCAATAGACACACTAAGCTTGCTAAATTTTTTAAAATGGGTGCTACTACTTCTTATATTATTAAACATAATGGAACTATAAATAAAATATATAATCAAAACTTGCCATTTGGAATAGAAGATTATGTAGATAACAAAGAATATATTCTTGAAGATAATGATTTAATATTGATGAGTAGTGATGGCATTTTTGAAAATCTTGTAGGTAATGAACAATTAGACGAATTTATAAAAAAAATAAGAGGGAATACCCCTCAAAAAATTGTATATGAAATATTACAATATACCATGAATAATAAAATCAAAGTTAAAGATGATGCAACTCTAATTGCTCTAAAAGTAAAGACAACTTAAAATTTAAATCTTTTACTAGAAACTAATAAGCCTGGCCATTTTTCAATACCTCCTACTACATTATATATATAGTAGCCTAATGAAGTTAATGCAAGACTAACTGTTTTACTTCTCGTGCCATTGCCGCAAATTATAAAATATTTTTGATGTTTGTTAATGAATAGGTTATGTTTATACACTAATAAACTTGCTGGTATATTTATAGAAGAGTGAATATGAAAACTATCATACTCCATAGGATCTCTGACATCAATAATTCTAAAATCATTTTTAGTTTGATAATATTTATAAAAATCTAATACTGATATCTCTTTTAATTCTTTCAATTTAATCACCTCGCTTAATTGTATAAAATAGATTTGATGATTTTAGTAAAAATTTGTAATAGTTTTTATTTTTAATTTTCTTTATTTTTTAAATTATGGTATAATAGTAAATGGGTGAGCATTATGTATAATAATCTATTTAAAATATATCAAGATAAGATAGTTATCAACCCCATAGATTTTGATAATACTAAGTATTATTATTTTTATGGTGAAGATGGTAGATTATTTGGTATAGAAAAATCTATTACAATTAATGAATATAAATTAATTAAATCTTTTTATTTAGAAAAAACAATTAATCACAGTAATTCTAAAAGTGAAGCAATATATAAATATATATATGAAAATGGTAAGTATCCTTTCTCAAAGAAAAATCGATTTTTGGTACTTAACGGTACTTTAGAAAACGATGTAATGACATTATTAAAGGATTTATTTATAAATTTAGAAGTTCTAAAACTTAATGGTATTTCTGTTGTTTTTTTTGAAGATGATGGCATGTTAAATATTTCAGATGTTTTTCAAACAATTTCTGATGATTTTGGAAGACAAATATTTGTTCATGAAGGTTTAATTATAAATAAAAATATAAAAGGTGAAATTATAGCTCATTATTTAGGTGTTTTAATAAAGTCTAAATGTTTGATTCAAGACTATTCTAATCTTGCTGATTTAGTATTAATGGGAGAATCAAGTATTGTTAACTCATTAATGAAAGAATTAAAAGAAGTTTATTTTAATCCAATTTTGAATAAAAATAATAATAAAAATGTATTAGATGTTTATTTCAAAAATGATCTGAATGTTTCTAAAAGTGCTAAAGATTTATATTTAAATCGAAATAGTTTAATTAATCGTTTAGAAAGTATTTCTAAAGAGATAGGATATAATATTCAATCATTTAAAATAGCATGTATCATTTTATTTATAATTAATAGCAGATAACAAAAAGTTTATGTTTTTAAAAAATAAATAGGCATTTTGCCTATTTTTATTTTCGTAATTATATGTTATAATTAAATGACAAAAAATAAAAAGGAGATTAATTATGTCAACTGTTGAATTAAAAAATATTAATAAAATTTATGATAATAACGTTCAAGCCGTTTTTGATTTCAATTTAAAAATTCGTGACCGTGAATTTATCGTATTCGTAGGACCATCAGGATGTGGTAAGACTACTACTTTACGTATGATTGCTGGTTTAGAAGAAATCACAAGTGGTCAATTATTAATCGATGATGAAATCATGAATGACGTTGCTCCAAAAGATCGTAACATCGCCATGGTTTTCCAATCTTACGCGTTATATCCTCATATGACAGTTTATGATAATATGGCTTTCGGTTTAAAATTACGTAAATTCTCACGTGATGATATCGATCGTCGTGTTCAAGCTGCTGCTGAAAAATTAGGTTTAAAATCTTACTTAGATCGTCGCCCTAAACAATTATCAGGTGGTCAAAGACAACGTGTTGCCTTAGGCCGTGCTATCGTTCGTGATGCTAAAGTATTCTTAATGGACGAACCTCTATCTAACCTAGATGCTAAACTTCGTGTACAAATGAGATCAGAATTAATTAAATTACATGAATCTTTAAAAACTACTACTATCTATGTAACACATGACCAAATTGAAGCCATGACAATGGCAACTAGAATCGTTGTTATGAAAGATGGTTGGATTCAACAAATTGGTGCACCAAAAGAAATTTATGACTATCCAAATAATGTATTCGTAGGTGGATTTATTGGTACTCCTCCAATGAACTTTGTTGAAGGTAGAGTTGGTGAAGATGGTTACTTCGAATGTGGTTCAACTCGTCATGGTGTATTCAGATTCCAAGTTCCTGAAAAACAATATAAAGTATTAGAAGCTCAAGGTTATTTAGGCGTTGAATTATTAATGGGTATTCGTCCAGAAGATTGTCATGATGAACCTGAATTCATTGAAAAACATCCTGAATCTAAAGTAACTGCAAAAGTTGAAGTTTCTGAATTACTAGGTGCTGAATCTCAAATTACTGTTAAATTCCCAGGACGTGATTCAATTGGCCAATTATTAACTGCAAAAGTAAAAGCTCGTACTGATGTTCATACAAATGATATGTTCACAATGGCTTTAGACATGAATAAGTGTCATTTCTTCGATATGGAAGCTGAAGGACAACCAAGAATTAAAGAACATTATGAAAGAACTGCAAAAGTAGTTGTTGAAGATGTTGCTGTTGAAGCTGAAGACACTCAAGAAGAAGCAGTTGAAGAATAATTTCATTTAAATAAAAATCAAAAGATTACAATTATATTTAGTTGTAATCTTTTTTTTATTATGTTAAAATTATATATATTAAGTAGGTGAAATATATGAAGAAGATTATTTATTTTTTATTTATTTTATTATTATTAACAGGATGTAAAGAAGAACATACTCATGTATATAAAGAATTAGTAATTAATCCGACTTGTACAAGTAACGGGTATATATTACATGTATGTGATTGTGGTGACCAATATCAAGATAATGAATCATTGAAGCTAGAACATTCTTATATAAACGGAATATGTGAAAGATGTGGTGAAAAAATAGACTATACATCGAATAATTTAGAATATGTTTTAAATGAAGATCAATTATCATATTCAGTAGTTGGAATTGGCTCATGTTTAGATACAAAAGTTATTATCCCTTCTGAATATAATAGTCTACCAGTTACATCCATTAAAGATGCTGCTTTTAAAAATATTGTTAATTTAGAAAAACTTATTATTCCTGATAGTATTATTATGGTTGGTAAGAATATTTTAAAAGGTGTAGATACGATTGAAAGTATTACTATGCCATATATATATGGTGGATATATCGGTTATTTATTTGGTGCCGAATCTTCATCATACAACAGTTCATCTGTTCCAAATAGTTTAAAAGAAATAAAAATTACTCAAGAAACAAACGTTTTAAAAAATGCGTTTAGTAACTGTACAAATATTGAATCTGTAGAATTTGTTAGAAATTTAGTTGAAATTGAAAAAAATGCTTTCTATAATTGTAAACAATTAAACAATATTGTTTTGCCTGAATCATTAGTAAGAATACATGAAAATGCTTTTTACGATTGTATAAATCTAGAAACAGTTTATTTTAATGGATATTATGATTCATGGTTTAATGTTTTATTAGATTCTAAATACTCTACTCCTATGTATTATGGCAGTCATTTCTTTTATAAAAATGATAATTTATATGAAGAACTAATTAATATTGAAATTCCACAACAAGTAACAAATTTAAATGATTTTCAATTATATGGTTTTAAAAGTGTTACTAGTATCTTAATAAATAATGAATTAAAAGGCATTGGAACTGAGTCATTAAATAATCTTTTAAGTTTGGAACAGTTCATAACATTAGATAATGATTTGTATGAATCGGTTGATGGGGTTTTATATACAAAGAATCTAGAGCAATTAATAAGCTATCCATGTAGTAAAAAGGATTCTGTTTATACAATTAATCCTAATACTTTAATTATTTGTGATGGGGCTTTTTTAAATAACAAATATATTGAAGAAATTCATTTTAATGATAAGGTTAATACAATTGGTAAATTTGCTTTTTCTTATTGTAGTAATTTAAAGTCATGTATTCTACCAAATAATGTTGAAATTATTGAAGAAGGTTTATTCAAAAATTGTGAGAATCTAATAAATGTTTATTTACATGATAGTATTACAAGTATTAATACAAGTGCATTTGAATTATGTGTGAATTTAGAAAGTATATATATACCAATATCAGTAAATATTATTGAGGCATATGCTTTTAGAAATTGTAGTAAGTTAACTATATATTGCGAAGCTGGCTCTAAACCTTCAGGTTGGGTATCTTCTTATTGGAATGTTTATCCATCATGTCCAGTTTTATGGGATCAAAAACGGTAATACTCAAGATTTTGTCTTGAGTATTTTTTTTCGAAAAATATAAAATCTAAAATTAAAACTTTTATATGATATAATTTCTTTATGATAAATTACATTGAAATACTAAATAGACAAATCAAAATTAATGGAAAAAAAATAATAAACCTAACTTTTGAAAAATATATTAATAACTTATTAATTAAAGATTTAACTACATATCAAGGAAGAATAAATTCTATTAAAGAAAAGTATAATTATCGAAAACTAGTTCCTATATATATTGATCTTGGATTATGTTTAATACCAATTTGTAATAAAAAATCAATTAATAACCTTTATATCAATATACATTCAATATCTTCATTGACTGGTTGTACGACAATAACATTTAAAGATAATCAAATATTAAATGTTGATAAAAATATTAGAACTATTAAAAGTTATATCAAAAGGGCAAGTATCATATCAAAAGATTAAAAACATTATATTTGCAATTTTTAATAAAAAGTGATAAAATATATAACGGATAAAAAGACAAAAAAGGAGATTTTTAAAATGTCAAAGAAAACTATTAAAGATGTACAATTAAAAGGAAAGAAAGTTTTAATGAGAGTTGACTTTAACGTTCCTATGAAAGGCGGCGTTATTACTGATACTAACCGTATCGTTCAAGCATTACCTACTATTAAGTATGCTTTAGAACAAGGTGCAAAACTAGTTGTATTCTCTCACTTAGGACGTGTTAAGGATGAAGCCGATCTTGCTAAAAATGATTTAGCACCAGTTGCTAGAAAATTAGAAGAAATGTTAGGACAACCAGTTCCTTTTATTAATGCAACTAGAGGCGAAGCTTTAGAAAAAGCTATTGCTGAATTAGAAGAAGGCCAAATCTTAATGTTCCAAAATACTAGATATGAAGATTTAAACGGTAAAAAGGAATCTAAGAATGATCCTGAATTAGGTGCTTATTGGGCAAGTTTAGGTGATGTTTTTGTTAATGATGCATTTGGTACAGCTCATAGAGATGCAGCATCAAATACTGGTATTGCTAAAAATATTAAAGGCGAAAGTGTTAGTGGTTTCTTATTAGAAAAAGAAATTCAATTTATCGGTGGTGCTGTCGACAATCCAGTACATCCATTTGTTGCTATCTTAGGTGGTGCAAAAGTTTCAGATAAAATCTCAGTTATTGAAAACTTATTAAATAAAGCTGATAAAATAATGATTTGTGGTGCTATGGCATACACTTTCTATAAAGCTTTAGGTTATGAAGTAGGTAAGAGTAAATGTGAAGCAGATTACGTTGAATATGCTAAAGGTTTATTAGAAAAAGCTCAAGGTAAGATTGTTTTACCAGTTGATGTAGTTGTTGCTAATCCAACTGATGAAGCATGTGCAGCTGATTTCTTTGGAGCTATTGCTAGTGCTGATACTAAAGTTGTTAGTGTTAAAGAAATCCCTGCTGATTGGCAAGGTTTAGATTGCGGTCCTGAAACTATCAATGTATTTAAACAAGAATTACAAGGTGCAAAAACAGTTGTTTGGAATGGTCCTGCTGGCGTATTTGAAGTTGAAAAATTTGCTGTTGGTACAAAATCAATTTGCGAAACTTTAGCAAATTTAGAAGGTGCAACTACTATTATTGGTGGTGGTGATTCTGCTGCTGCAGCAATTTCAATGGGTTATGAAAAGAAATTTAGTCACATTTCTACTGGTGGTGGCGCTAGTTTAGAATATCTTGAAGGTAAAGCACTTCCAGGTGTTGTTTGCCTAGATGATAAATAGGATGGACAATATAATGAGAAAACCTATTATTGCCGGAAACTGGAAAATGTATAAAACTCGTGATGAAGTTTTATCATTTGTATACGCTGTAAATGAAAAAATGCCTTCAAATGATTTAGTTGATTCTGTTGTATGTGCTCCTGCTTTATACTTAAGAGATTTGGTTAAAAGACAAGGCGCTAATTTAAAAGTGGGTGCTCAAAATATGCACTTTGCTGAAGAAGGTGCGTACACTGGAGAAGTTGCTCCTAAAATGCTTGTTGATGCTGGTGTAACATATGTTATTATTGGCCACTCTGAAAGAAGAGCTATGTTCAATGAAACTGATGAATCAGTTAATAAAAAATTACATGCTGCATTTAATCATGGTTTAGTTCCAATTCTATGTGTTGGAGAAATGTTAGAACATAGAGAATCTGGACAAACAGAAGCTGTTATTAAAGAACAAATCGTAAAAGATTTAAGCGGATTAACTGTTGAACAAGCTAAAGAATTAGTAATTGCTTATGAACCAATTTGGGCTATTGGTACAGGTAAAACTGCTACTCCAGAAGTTGCTGATGAAACATGTGGTTTTATTAGAGAAACTGTTAAAGAATTATATGGTGAATCAGTTAGTGAAGCAATTAGAATTCAATATGGTGGTAGTGTTAAAGTAAATAATATTAAAGAATTAATGGCTAAACCTAATATTGATGGTGCTTTAATTGGTGGCGCTAGTTTAGAAGCTGATAATTTTATTTATTTTGTAGAAGCTGCTATTAATTAATAAAAAATAACCTGATATCTTATATCAGGTTTTTCTTTTAAATTTGACCAATTTATAAAATCATAGTAAAATATATATGAAAGGATGTGTTAATATGAAAGTTCTAAAGAAGCAAACTAATAGCAAAATGTGTATAATATGTGGCATTGAAACTAATGCTGGTGTAAAAGCATCTTTTTATGAAATGGAAGATCAAAGTGTAATAGCTTTATTTAACTTTAAAGAGATTCATCAAAGTTATCCAGAAAGAACACATGGTGGTATGATTACTGCTATGTTAGATGAAACAATCGGAAGAGCAATATGGGTTTATGAACCAAATACTTGGGGTGTTACTGCAAACCTTACTACTAAATTTAGAAAACCTGTCCCATATAATACACCTTTAAAAGCTATAGGAAATATTATAGAGAATAAATCTCGATTATTTAAAGGGGTAGGACGAATAGAAACTTTAGATGGTATAGTATTAGCTGAAGCTGAAGCGGTTTATGTTAAACTTCCTTTAGAAAAAATTGCAACATCTAATCATGAAGATGTTAATATTTATATTGAAGATAACATTAAAGAAATATAAAAAAATAGCTACAATAGTAGCTATTTTTTATTTACAAGTACTTTATTAAGTTTAGCAAATCTTGGAATTCCATCAACGAATTCTAATTGTGATTCCCCTTTTATTAATGGTAAAGCATAATCTAGATAGTCATCATTTAAATTATTGCCTTTATCATTTATATATTCCAAAGGAAATTCTTTTACTAATGTTGCCACATCTTCTAGATTAACGTAGTCATAATCAAAGGTGTTATTATCCTTTCTTACAATAGACACCATTTTGCCACTAATATTATTTGTTGCGAATTCAACTGCTTTTAATCCACACATATAAGCGTCATTGATATCTGCTTCTGAAGATAAGTGAGAAGCACATCTTTGAGGTAAGTTAAGTTCGATTGCTCTAACTGGATATCCAAATTTATGAGATATTATCTCACATAAGAAAGCCGCAACTCCACCTAGTTGTAAGTGTCCAAAAGAATCATTATTATTAAAGTTTCGATATTTTAAAATGTAATCTCTATCCTTATCTTTAATTCCTTCACTTACTACAACAAAAACCTTTTGTTTTTCTTTATATATTGTATCAATATCTTCTAAAAAATGATTAATATCAAAATTAGTTTCAGGTAGATAAATTAAATCAGGTTCTGTTCCATTCAAACTAGCTAGTTTTGCAGAAGCAGTTAACCATCCTGCGTCTCTACCCATAACTTCAACAATTGTTACACGTCCTTTTTTATATGCGTTGATGTCTAAATATATTTCAGATATCGTAGTTGCTACAAATTTACAAGCAGATCCGTACCCTGGAGTATGATCGGTTAAGCGTAAATCGTTATCGATTGTTTTTGGGATACCAAAGACGTTACACTCATAACCAATGTATTTAAAATATTCGTTAATTTTATGGCAACTATCCATTGAGTCATTACCACCAATATAGAAAAAATATCGAATATTATATTTTTTAAATATATTTAATATTTGTATATAAACTAGTTCATTCTTTTTAAAGTCATCTAAGAAAAATCTTACAGAACCTAATGCGGCACTAGGTGTATACTTTAAACGTTCTATTTCTTCAATACTTTCTTGTCTAAAATCAATAATGTTTTCAGTAATTATACCTTCTATACCATTTAATGCTCCATAGACTTCTGTAATATTTTCATTTTTTAAACTGGCTAAAACAACGCCTGCTACACTTGCATTAATAACAGCAGTTGGGCCACCAGATTGTCCTACTATACATGCACCTTTCATATGAACCTCCATTATTATTGTAAAGAAAAATGATTAAAAAAACAAGTGAATAAATCATGTAATCGTTAACAAGCAAAATATAATTTGTTTTAAATAGAATAATGACTTGTTTTATGGTATAATAAATAAGTAATGAGGTATATATATGGAATTAAAAGAAATGATTACAAAATATAAAGATTATCGAGACAGAATGAAAGCTATAAGTTATGCTGAATATATGATTAGTTGGGATGCTGAAACTGAAGCACCCATTAATTCAGTAGAAGAACGTAGTAAACAAATAGGTATGTTATCACAAATGAGTTATGAAATTGAAAGATCAGAAGAGTATATAAATATTGTAAAAAAATTATATCAAGAATTAGACTCATTAGATGATTTATTAAAAATTGAAATAAAAAAAGTACATAAAGAACTAATGCAAAGCCTTAAAATTCCAATGAATGAATTAGTAGAATACAGTATTTTATTATCTAAGGCACATAGCACTTGGAAAGACGCTAAGTTAAGTTCGAACTATAATATATTTAAAGATACTTTAAAAGAAATTATTGATTTTAATAAAAAGATGGTAAAGTATTTAGAAACAGAAGAGTTAAAAGGATATAATGTATTGCTTGATCAATATGAAGAAGGTATGACTAAAGACAAATATGATAAATTCTTTAATTTATTAAAAGAAGAAATTGTTCCATTAGTTAAACAAATTAATTCCTTACCTAATCAAGAAAATAAATTATCAAATCGTTTATTCGATATTAACAAACAAAAAGTTTTTGCAGATTATTTAATGAAAGTAATGTGTTTTGATAAAACAAGAGGTTTAATGAAAGAAAGTGAACATCCATTCACATCAGGCTTTGGTACAAGTGATGTTCGTGTAACTAATCACTATTATGAAGATTTAATTTTATCAAGTATTTTTTCAGCAATACATGAATTAGGGCATGCCACTTATGAACAACAATGTGATAGTAAACTTGATGAAACTTTGTTAACAGGTGGAACTTCTATGGCAATGCATGAGTCACAGTCTAGATTTTACGAAAATATTGTGGGAAGAAGTTATGAGTTTTGGAAAAGACATTATCCAGTTCTTCAAAACTTATTTACAGAAGAATTGAAAGATGTTACTTTAGAAGACTTTTATAAATGCGCAAACTATGTTGAATGTTCTCTTATTAGAACAGAGGCAGATGAATTAACTTATCCATTACACATTATGGTTAGATATGAAATTGAAAAAATGATTATTGAACAAGACATTGATGTTAACGAATTACCAATTATTTGGAATAAACTTTATAAAGAGTATTTAGGTATTGATGTTCCATGTGATAAATTAGGTATCTTACAAGATGTTCACTGGGCAGGTGGTTCATTTGGTTATTTTCCAACTTATGCCTTAGGTAGTGCATATGGTGCTCAATTTTTAAATTCTATGAAAAAAGATATTGATTTTAATGAAGCATTATCAAATGATAACTTACAAATAATAAATGATTGGTTAAAAGATAAAGTACATAGATTTGGTCAAACTAAAACACCAGATGAAATTTTAAATTATGCAACTGGGGAATCGTTTGATGCCAAGTATTTTGTGGAATATTTAAAAACAAAATTCAAAAATATATATAATTTATAGAAGAGGTTGTTATGGCAACAATTAATGACTATATTAAAAAAGCAAAAATCCAGGGTTTTGCTTTAACTAAATTTTTAGATACAACTGAGTCTAGTGATTTAAGAAAGGTAAAAAACCCTTTGATTAAAGTATATTATAATGGTGGCTTTATAGAGTCTGAAAGAGTAAGGGCAATCATTATTGATAAAAACGAAGAGGATCCTCAAGATTATGAATTTGAAATATCTTTAATTAAAGTAAAACTAAAAGCAGATTTTAGAGAAATATCTCATCGTAATGTGTTGGGAACTTTAATGAGTTTTGGTATTAAGAGAGAAACAATCGGTGATATAGTTGTTAATGAAAACGAAATATATATATTTGTTGTCAGTGATATAGTTAATCTACTATTAGATCAATTGAAAGAGATTAATAAAATTGCAGTTAATTGTAGTGTTGTTGATTTGATGGAGTTTAAAACAGAGCTTAAAGAAGAAACTCAGCTAATTAATGTTGCAAGTAAAAGATTAGATGCTGTAATATCTAAGATACTTAATAAAAGCAGAAATGATACTAATGAGATAATAAAGAAAGGATTAGTTCAAATTAATCATATAGTATGTGATAATATTAGTTATCAGTTGAAAAGTAATGATTTAATAAGTATTAGACATTATGGTAGAATATTAATCAAAGATGTCGTAAATATAACAAGAAAAGACAGACTAATATTAGAAGTGAGTATAAAACACTAAATGCTTGACTTTTTAATAAAAAAGTAGTATAATACTAAAGGTGCGATAAAAGCAGCAGTCAGTGAATAATAGATCCTAGATTATCACTTTAGTGATGTTAGTAGCCTCGCTGCTTAGGTGAAACCAATAAGATAATCTTTCCTATTACAGAATTGAATTTTTTATCCACTATAAATTTTAAAAAATAAAGGAGAAAAAAACATGGCACGTTATACTGGACCATCTTGGAAACAATCAAGAAGATTAAAATTTTCTATTTTAGAAACTGGTAAAGAATTACAAAAACGCCCTTATGCCCCTGGTCAACATGGCCAAAAAAGAGGTAAATTATCTGAATACGGATTACAATTACAAGAAAAACAAAAAGTTCGTTTCTATTATGGCGTTAATGAAAAACAATTTAGAAACTTATTTGAAAGAGCTGCTAAATTACCTGGTAAACAAGGTGACAACTTCTTATTCTTATTAGAATCAAGATTAGACAACCTTGTATATCGCTTAGGTTTTGCTGCTACTAGAAGACAAGCTAGACAATTAGTTAATCATGGTCATATCGTATTAGATGGTAAAAAAGCAGATATCCCATCAATTACTGTTAAACCTGGTCAAACTATCAGTTTAAAACAAGCTTCAAAAGGTTTACAAATTGTTAAAGATGCTTTAGAAGCAACAGTTTCAAGAGTAGCTTTTGTTAGCTATGATGAAAATACAATGACAGGTACTTATGTACGTCTTCCTGAAAGAAGTGAAGTTTTACCTGACATTCGTGAAAATCTTATCGTTGAATTCTATAACAAATAAGAAATTAAATAGTCTACAGTTATGTAGACTATTTTTTTACCATAAAATGTAATACATATAATAAATATATAAAACCATAATATTAGTGGACTTATATAGGAGGTTATATGGAATCTTATAAGTTAAGATGGCCAATGATTTTAGGAATTATTGGATCAATTTATTCAGTTATTATTGGATTTATAATTGCTTTTTTAGCAACGGGTGGAAAAGTTCCAGGGTTTGAAATTGTTGATTTTGGAAGAATGTGGTTATTGATTGCAATAATGGCAATTGCTGGTCCTGTTATAGGTTTAATTGGATCATCAATAGTATTACAAAATTCTAAAGTAGCTGGAGTATTAATGCTTTTTGCGGTTGCTGAATATTTTGTAGTGGGAGTTTTAATAGGTAAAGTGAATGCTGTTCCTTATTTATTATTAGGTGGTATTGGAACTTTATTTACTTTAATTAGTGGGATGATGGCCTTAATATATCCTCATCTTGATAATGAAGAAAGACACCATTACTTTAATCGTCCTCATACAGAAAGATAAATCTGCTGAATAAATAAAAAAAAGATTAAAACAAATTTAATCTTTTTTCTTTTTTTAAGTACTAATTACTTGACTATTGTTTTCTATTTTGATATAATAGTTATGCAAAATGAATGTTGCAATGAAACGCGGATATCGTATAATGGCTATTATGTCGCCTTGCCATGGCGAAGATGTCGGTTCGATCCCGATTATCCGCTCCATAGAGTTTAATGGATATTTCTTGTGAAATATCTTTTTTTTATTTAAAAATAAAAAACATATAGTTACCTATATGTTTATATTCTATTAACTAAATCAATGATGTTTTGTTTCTTAATAATTGCTTTATAAATTAATGTACCTAAGATACCTGTAATGATTTCACCTAACATTACAAAAGAAATTATGATTAGGCTTGCTTCATATGTTGCTCCTGCAAAGTATGATATCTCCAAACCTACTAAGATATTACAAATTGGTAGAATAAAAATACCAGCCCATGGGATTTTAGTTTTTGATAGCATCACACAACTTAAATATGTAGCAAAAGATCCTATTAATGCATCTACTAATCCATAAGGACCAATTAGGTTAGCAATAAAACATCCTATAGTAATACCAATAGTATATTTTTTATTAATTAAAACTATGAATATTAATACTTCTGCTATTCTAACTTGAATAGATTCATATGACATAAAATTGAAAATAAAAACTAGTGCGACATATAAAGCACAAATAATCGCATTATAAGAAATGCGTTTTGTTAATTCGTTTGATTTCATTGTAACTCCTTGTTTTATTATTTTAATAGATGGTTATCAGGAACATCTATTATTCTAATTCTAAAGGATTTTATTGACTTTGTCAAATAAAAAGTTTTATCATATAAATACTACATAATTAAAAGTGTGATATAATTTATAGAAAAGAAGGTGATAACGTGATATTTGGAAAGCACATAAATAAATTTTACTTGAAGTATTGGTATCTAATTGTTATTGGTATTGCTATGTTAATTCTAGTAGATGTAGTACAATTAGAAATTCCAAATATAGTCGGTAATATTGTTAGAGGCTTAAATAGATATACAAATGATAAAGTGGAAGCTGATTACTTAACAATAGAAGTATTAAAAGACCTAGTATTAAGATTACCTATTATTGCGGGCATAATGTTTTGCGGCAGATTTTTATGGCGTATAACAATCTTTAACCTTGGTGTCAAAGTTGAAAGTGATTTAAGAGATGAGATGTTTTTACATAGCTGTAAATTATCTAGAGAGTATTATCATACTCATAAAGTTGGTGAAGACATGGCTTTATATACTAATGATTTACAAGCTATAAAGGCTACATTTAGTAATGGTATTTTAACTTTAGTTGATTCATTATTTTTAGGAATATATTCATTCTATAAAATGTATAAGGTTCATAACAAACTTGCATTTTTTGCAGTTATACCTCTTAGCTTAATTGCGGTATTAAGTTTCTTTATAGGAAAAATTCTTCGAGCAAAGTTCAAAGCAAGACAAGAAGCTTATTCAGAATTAAGTGATTTTACGCAAGAAAATTTTTCAGGTATTACTGTTGTAAAAGCATTTGTTAAAGAAACTAAGGAATTATTGAGATTTAAAAAAATCAATAAAAAGAATCATGATAAGAATTTGGATCATGTTAGATTTTCCATGATTCTTTGGATGTCTATGAACTTATTGATTAACTTAATATTTGTATTAATAGTAGCACTATCAGGTTACTTTAGATCAACAAGTCCTGATGTATTCCATGCTGATAAAGTTATTGAATTTATTTTATATTTTGAAACTATTATTTGGCCAATGATGGCGATTGCTCAACTTGTTAATTTAAGAAGTCAAGGGAAAGCAAGTTTAAAACGTGTCGATGAAATGTTAGATTATGAAGTTGAGATAAAAGTTGACAATCCGGTTGATGTTAATATCGAAGGATCTATTAAGTTTAACAATTTAACTTTTAAATATCCAGGTAGAGATATTAATGTCTTGGAAAATATAAATTTAGAAATTCCAAAAGGTACTTTAGTAGGAATTTTAGGCCGAACTGGTTGTGGTAAGACAACAATGGTTGATTTATTATTACATTTATACAATATCGATAGAAATCAAATTTTAATCGATGGAGTTGATTTGATGGATATAGATTTACATAATCTTAGAGAATCTATTGGTTATGTTCCACAAGATAACTTTTTATTTAGTAAAACTATTGAAGATAATATATGTTTTGGTTTAGAAGAAAATAATTTAGATATCGCAAAAGAGTATGCTGAATACGCAGCGGTTGCTGATAATATTGAAGACTTCCCAGCTAAGTATGATACTATTCTTGGTGAAAGAGGTGTTACATTATCAGGTGGACAACGACAAAGAATTTCGATTGCTCGTGCAATGATTAAAAATCCACCGATTTTGGTAATGGATGATTCAGTATCAGCTGTTGATACAGAAACAGAAGAAAAAATTATTGGTTATTTAAAAGAAAAAAGAGCAGGCAAAACTACATTAGTTGTGGCTCATAGAATTTCTACTGTCAAAGATTTAGACTTAATTATTGTTTTAGAAGAAGGTAAGATAGTTGCTCAAGGATCGCACAATGAATTGCTTGCCACATCAAAGATTTACCAAGACATGGTACTTCTTCAACAACTTGATGATGAAGAAGGAGGTGTACAATAATGGGTAAACAATTAGATAACGAAAGAACAATGTCCAATCGTGAATTATTTAAAAAGCTTTTTGTGTTTTTAAAACCTTTTATTAAACACTTTATTTTAGCCTTGGTTTTAATCTTAGCAGCGGTTGGTTTAGAATTAACTACACCATTACTTTATAAAGAAGCTACTGCTGAAATGACTAATAATACAGTTGATCTTGGAAAAATTTTAGCATGTACTGGTTTAATGGTAATTGTGTTTATTGTAACAGCAATTATTCAATTTATTGAGGCAATGATATTACAACGTGCAGGGCAAGGAATTGTTTATAATGTTCGAAATGAAGTATTTAGACATATTGAATATTCTTCAATAGAACAAATCAATCAAATTCCAATTGGTAAATTAGTTACAAGGGTTACAAATGATACTGCTACTTTAAATATGCTATTTACAGATGTTATTGTAAATCTTGTAAGAAGTGTAGTTACAATTATTGGCGTTATTATCTTTATGTTTGCATGTGATGTGGGACTAGCTTCATATATGTTAATTATTATGCCAGTTATTTTGTTTGCAACATTCTTCTTTGATATTTTTGCAAGAAAAGCATATCGTAAGGTTAGACATAACTTATCACACTTAAATGCCAGTTTATCTGAAAATTTATCAGGTATGAAAATTACTCAAGCGTTTAATGCTGAAGAAAAACAATATCGTGAATTTAAAGAACGTAACAATAAATTAAAGAAAAGTTATAGTCATCAAATTTTGTTAATGGCAATTTATCGTCCATTTATGTATGTTTGTTATGCAGCAACATTGTTTATTGTATTTTGGTTTGGAGGCAAGAGTGCTTTAGAACTTGCTATAAATACTGGAGATTTAACTGGTATTGGAACACTATTAGCGTTCTATTTATTTATTGATAAATTTTTTGGACCAATCCAAGAATTAGCAGAACAATTAAATACTTTACAATCTGCTTTAGCTTCTAGTGAAAGAATATTTGAAATTTTAGATACACCTAGTACTATTTATGACGAAGATGATGTAATTGAACTAGAAGAAATTAAAGGTGAGATTGAATTTAAAAATGTTTGGTTTGCTTATGAAGAAGATAATTGGGTATTAAAAGATGTATCTTTCCATGTTAACCCTGGTGAGGTTGTTGCTTTTGTTGGAGCAACAGGTAGCGGAAAAACAACCATCTTACAATTAATCGTAAGAAATTATGATATTCAAAAAGGGCAAATTTTAATTGATGGTATTGACATTAAACGTATTAAACTTGATTCATTAAGAAGTAAGTTTGGTCAAATGTTACAGGATGTATTCTTATTTAGTGGAAATATCATGGATAACATTAAAATGCACGAAGAATCAATTACTGATGCTCAAGTTTATCAAGCTTGTGAATATGTTGGAGCAAATCAATTTATTCAAAAATTAGAAAACGGATATAATGAAATTGTAAGAGAACGTGGTAATAACTTCTCGAGTGGTCAAAGACAATTATTATCGTTTGCTAGAACTTTAGTACATGATCCAAAAGTAATAATTCTTGATGAAGCTACTGCAAACATTGATACTGAAACTGAAGTGTTAATTCAAGCTTCACTTGAAAAAATGATGAATATTGGTACTATGCTTATGGTTGCTCATAGATTATCTACAATTCAACATGCTGATAAAATTATAGTTTTATCTAAAGGTGAAATTATTGAAAGCGGATCACATCATGAATTACTTCAAACAAAAGGTCAATACTATAAATTGTATAAGATCCAATATGAAAAAAATATTCACTTTAATGAAAATCAAGAGTCGTTATAAAAACGGCTCTTTTTAATTTATCTTCTAATTTTCTTGAAAAAAAATTCTAAGTGTGATAAAATAAGTTGTAATTTTGGATTTTTTAAATAGCTAATAAAAGGAGGAAAATAAAATGGGTGTAAAAATTGTTGAAACATCTTTAAGAGATGGACATCAATCTTTATTTGCAACTAGAATGACAACTGAAGAAATTTTATCAGTTGTAGAAGAACTTGATAATGCTGGTTATTATGCATTAGAAGTTTGGGGTGGTGCAACTTTTGATTCATGTATTAGTTTCTTAAATGAAGATCCATGGGAAAGATTAAGACTTATAAAATCAAAATGTAAAAACACTAAATTACAAATGTTATTTAGAGGACAAAATATTTTAGGATATCGTCACTATGCTGATGATGTTGTAGATAAATTTGTTGAATTATCTTTAAAAAATGGTATTGATGTAATTCGTATTTTTGATGCGTTAAATGATGTAAGAAATTTAAGACAAGCCGTTGAATCTACTAAGAGACACGGTGGCGAATGTCAAATCGCTTTATCTTATACAACATCTCCAATTCATACTGTTGATTACTATGTTAATCTTGCTAAAGAAATTGAACAAATGGGTGCTGACTCAATTTGTATTAAAGATATGGCTGGTGTTTTATTACCAAAAGATGCTTATGAATTAGTATCAAGACTAAAAGCTGCTGTTAAGCTTCCTATTGAATTACACGGTCACTGTACTGGCGGTATTATGGAAATGACTTACAGAAAAGCAATTGAAGCTGGTATCGATATTATTGATACTGCCTTATCTCCTTTATCTGGTGGAACAAGTCAACCTTCAACTGAAGCATTCCAATACTCTTTAGAAGGTACTGAATATGATCCAGGACTAGATGTAAAAGCTTTAAATAGAGCTGCTGAAAAATTAACTAAAATTAAAGATAAATATTTAAGTAATGGATTATTAAATCCAAAAGCTTTAAGTTATAATCCAAATATATTAAAATATCAAGTTCCAGGCGGAATGTTATCTAACTTAATGAATCAATTAAAAGATCAAGGTGCAATGGATAAATATGAAGCTGTATTAAACGAAGTACCAAAAGTTAGAAAAGATATGGGGTATCCTCCACTTGTTACTCCATTATCTCAAATGGTTGGAACTCAAGCCGTTATGAATGTATTAACAGGTGAAAGATATAAAATGGTTCCAAAAGAAATTAAAGAATATTTACATGGTTTCTATGGTAAATCACCAGCTCCTGTTAATGAAGAAGTTAAAAAGAAAATTATTGGTGATGATGAAGTTATTACATATCGTCCAGCTGATAAGATTAATCCTCAATTCGAAGAATTTAAAGAAAAATATAAAGATTTAATTAGAAGTGATGAAGACGTATTGACTTGTGCATTATTTGAAGCTAAGGCTGTTAAGTTCTTAACAAAGAGAAATAATCCAAATGAAATCGTTGAAGTTAATCTAATTGTGGGATAGGAGGATATATATGTTTTTATTAAAAAATGTAGATATTAATATTTCTGAAGGTTCTGTATTTTCAATTATTGCTATATTAATTGTTTTTACTATTTTATTATTCTTAGTATTAACTGTTGAGTTATTAGCAAAATTTAAGATTGGCAAAAAACCACAAGAAAAACAAGAAGAAGTACAAGCTCCAATAGTTGAACATAAAAGAATTACTATTGAAGACATCAAAGATGAAGATATGATGGTTGCGGCATTAATTGCTACAGCAGAATTTGTTGAAGAAACAAAAGAAACTGATGCTAGATTAGTATCAATTAAACAAATTGGATAAGGAGAATTAAGAAAATGAAAATTTATAAAGTTAAAGTTAACGGAAAAGTTTATGAAGTTGAAATTGAAAGTGTAACTGAACAAGCAGGTCATATTGCTCAACCTGAAGTTCAAGCTGCTCCTACTCAACAAGCTGCTCCAGCACCTGTTGTTAGTGGTGATGGAAATAAAGTTGTTGCTCCAATGGCAGGAACAATTCTTGATGTTAAAGTTGCTGTTGGTCAAACTATAGCTGCTGGTCAAGTTGTCGCAATCTTAGAAGCTATGAAATTAGAAAACGAAATAGTATCAACTGTAAGTGGTACTGTTAAACAAGTTGTTGTAAGTAAAGGTCAAAGCGTTAATAATCAAGATGCAATTATTATCGTGGGGTAATAATAATGGCTTGGGAAATTGTACAAGATTTTCTGCGTTCAACTGGAATAGCAATGTTATTTGAAGGAGATAACTGGAAACAATTTATAATGATCCTAGTTGCAATTCTTCTTTTATATTTAGCTATATTTAAAAAAGCTGAACCATATTTATTAATACCAATTGCTTTTGGTATGTTATTAGTTAACTTACCTGAAAGTGATGTTTATTTAAAACAAGTTGCTAATGCAGATACAGTATTTACTGCTAGTGCATTCGCAGATTATGTAGGAATAAGTGTAGAACAAGCTAAATTGTTATTTACTAGCATTGGATTTGATCCTGAGGCAGCATATGCTTTAAAAAGTATAGTTGCTGAATTAGTAAATAATGGAGCATGGGTTGAAGGAGCACAAACTAGTTTAACTTCAATTGGTTTAACTGAAGCTCAACAACTAAACATATTTAAAGTATTTACTACATATGAATATAAAGGTTTATTAGGTGTTATTTATTTAGGTGTTAAATACGAAATTTATCCATGTCTTATTTTCTTAGGAATTGGTGCAACTACTGACTTCGGTCCATTAATTGCAAATCCTAAGAGTATGATATTAGGTGCTGCTGCACAAATTGGTATTTTCGTTACATTCATGGGAGCTTTATTATTAGGCTTTAATGGTGCTGAGGCTGCTTCTATTGGTATTATTGGTGGTGCTGATGGTCCAACTGCAATTCTTACTACTACTAAACTTGCACCGGATCTACTACCTGCAATATCTGTTGCTGCATATTCATATATGGCTTTAGTTCCATTTATTCAACCACCTATTATTAGATTATTAACTACTAAAGAAGAGCGTAAGATCAAGATGAAACAATTAAGAGAGGTATCTAAAACTGAAAAAATTATTTTCCCAATTTTAGTTACTGCTGTAGTTGTATTATTAATTCCATCTTGTGCACCGCTTGTTGGTATGCTAATGTTAGGTAACTTAATTAAAGAATCTGGTGTTGTTCCAAAACTTTGTGAAATAGCTGGAAATTCGTTACTATACATTGTTACAATTTTACTAGGTATTTGTGTAGGTGCTACTGCATCAGCAGATAACTTCTTATCAACTAAGACATTAATGATCTTTGGTTTAGGTATTATTGCATTCTCATTTGCTACTGCTGCTGGTGTATTATTTGGTAAAATAATGTGTAAATTGACTAAAGGTAAAATTAATCCTATGATTGGCGCAGCTGGTGTATCTGCTGTTCCAATGGCAGCTAGAGTTGTTCACAAAGAAGGTGTCAAAGAAGACCCTACTAATTTCTTATTAATGCATGCAATGGGACCAAATGTTGCCGGTGTTATCGGTAGTGCAGTTGCTGCTGGATTATTAATTAATTTCTTTGGTTAAAATCTTTTAAAAATAAAGGAATACTTTTGTTTAAAAAAGTATTCCTTTTTGTTTTGTTTGTAATAAGTTTAATGTATGGACAAAATGAGGAAAATATAGTATAATAAGACTAAAATATTAGATTGGGAGTAATAATATGATAAATTCAAAAATGAAAGAATTAGGACTTCATTCATCAGCTATTAGAGAACTTTTTGAATATGGCAAAATAAGAAAAGCTTTAATAGGTGAAAAAAATGTTTTTGATTTTAGTATTGGTAACCCAAGTGTTGCTACTCCTGAAATTGTAGATGAAGTATTAATGGATTTAATTAAAAATACAGATTCAGTTAGTTTACATGGTTATACCTCAGCATCTGGTGATGCAGATGTCAAAAAAGCAATTGTTAATTATTTAAATAATAAATATATTGCTGATTTAGATGAAAAATATTTATATATGACTTGTGGTGCGGCAGCTTCATTAACTATTAGTTTAAATGCAATAATAAGCGAAAACGATGAAGTTATTGTTTTAGCTCCTTATTTCCCAGAATATAAAGTATTTATAGAAAAGGCTAATGGAAAAGTTATAATTGTTAATCCACAAAAAGAGACAATGCTTCCTGATTTAGATTGCTTATATAATTCAATTAATGAAAATACTAAAGCCATCATTATAAATTCTCCAAATAATCCTACTGGTATAGTTTATGATAAAAATTTAATTCAAAAGATTGCTGATATTTTAAATAAAAAACAAATTGAATATAATCATGATATATATTTAATTTCTGATGAACCATATCGTGAATTAATATATGGAGATATCGATTATCCTTTCGTTAGTAATTATTATGATAATTCAATCATATGTTATTCTTTTAGCAAATCTTTGTCACTTCCTGGTGAGAGAATTGGATATATTGTATTATCAAAAAAAATGAATGATGTTGAAAATGTATTTTATGCGATTTGTGGTGCGGGCAGATCTTTAGGCTTTGTCTGTGCTCCTTCTTTATTCCAAAAGCTGGTTGCTAGATGTTTAGGACATACAAGTGATTTAACTATTTATGAAGAAAACAGAAATATCTTATATAATGAGTTAAAGAGTTATGGATATGAAATTATTAAACCAGATGGAGCTTTTTATTTGTTTGTTAAAGCATTAGGTGATGATTCTATTAAGTTTTCTGAATATGCAAAAAAATATGAATTATTATTAGTACCTAGTGACTCTTTTGGATATAGCGGATTTGTTAGAATTTCGTATTGTGTGTCTAAAGAACAAATAGTTAATTCTTTACCACAATTTAAAAAATTAATTGAAAATTTTTCTCGTGAGGTAAAACATGAATAAATTAGATGATGCAAGAAAAAAAATTAATTTGATTGATGAACAGATAGCTAAACTATTTGAAGAAAGAATGAATGCTTCAAAAGCAGTAGCTGAATATAAGTTAGAACATGGTTTGCCAATTTTTGATGGTAATAGAGAAAATGAAGTGATTAAAAGAAATTCAGCTTTAATAGAAGATGAAACAATTAAAGAATATTATATTAGTTTTCTTAAAGAAACAATGAATATTTCTAAAAAGTATCAATCAAGAATTATTGAAGGAATTAAAGTTGCCTACAGTGGAGTAGAAGGAGCTTTTGCGTATATTGCTGCAAAGAAAATGTTTCCTAATGCCACATATGTTTCTTATCATGATTTTGAAGAAGCATACAAAAGTGTTGAAAAAGGATTATGTGATGTATGCGTATTACCTTTAGAAAATAGTTTTGCTGGTGAAGTCGGCGTTGTAATGGATTTATTATTTTCAGGAAGTTTATACATTAATCAAGTAATTGAATTAGAAGTAGTACAAAATTTACTTGCTAAAAGTGGAACAACATTAAGTGATATTAAGAAAGTTATAAGTCATCAACAAGCAATAAATCAATGTGCTCAATTTATCAATAAACACAAATTTGAAACATCAGAAGTTGAGAATACTGCATTAGCTGCTCAAATGGTTTCAAAAAGTTTAGATAAAAATATAGCTGCAATTGCCTCTAGCGATACAGCAGAATTATATGGCTTAGAAGTTATTGAATCTAATATTAATGAAAAAAGAAATAATACAACAAGATTTGGTGCATTTACTAGATGTTTAAATAATACAAATAAAAACCAAATGAACAGTCAGTTCATTTTAGTATTTACAGTTAAAAATGAAGCAGGTGCACTTGCTAAAACTTTAAATATTATTGGCTCATACGGGTTTAATATGAGAAGTCTAAGAAGTAGACCTATGAAAGAACTATTATGGAATTATTATTTCTATGCAGAATTAGAAGGTGATATTAATTCTAATAATGGTATAGAAATGTTAAGAGCATTACAAGTTTTTTGTGATAAATTAAAGATTGTGGGAACTTATACAATCTAAAAAAGGAGTATATATGATATTACCAGTAAAGATGAAAGATTTTACATATGATGTGGTTGTTCAAAAAAATAGTTTAGATATCATTGAAGAATATTTAGATTTAAATCGAAAAGTCTTGATTCTTACTGATGATGGAATACCCTATGAATATATAGATAAAGTTTATAAAAAATGTTTCAAACCATATGTTTACACAATACTACAAGGAGAAGCTAGTAAATCCTTTATAAATTTTGAAAAGATTCTAGATTTTTTAATTAAAAATGAATTTTCGCGAACTGACTGTGTTATTGCAGTTGGTGGTGGTGTTGTGGGTGATTTAGCTGGATTTGTTTCATCTGTTTACATGAGGGGAATTCCATTCTACAATATTCCTACAACTTTACTATCACAAGTTGATTCTTCAATTGGTGGAAAGACTGCAATTGATAAATTAGGTATTAAAAATATTATAGGCGCTTTTTATCCGCCTCATAAAGTTATTATTGATCCAACAGTTTTAAAGACTTTAGATAAAAGACAATTATACTCTGGATTAGCTGAATCAATTAAGATGGGTTTAACATGTGATAAAACCTTATTTAATTTAATAAAAGACTCTACTAATTTATTAGAAGATATCGAAACTATTATTATAAAATCATTACAAGTCAAAAAAGATGTTGTGGAATTAGATCCTAATGAATTAGGTTTAAGAAGAGTATTAAATTTTGGTCACACAATAGGCCATGGGATTGAAAGTCATAGTGGTGCCTTACTACATGGAGAATGTGTTGGTATTGGAATGACTTATATGTGTAGTGATAATGTTAAAAAAGAACTGTTAACAGTATTAAATAAATATGATTTACCAACACAGTATATTGCGAATAAAGAAGAACTTTACAAATATATTTGTTTAGATAAAAAAAGAAACAATAATAAACTCGTTATTGTTAGTGTAAATAAGATTGGTGAATTTGAATTTAAAGAAATCTTTATTGAAGAAATATTAAATTACTTTTAAAATTAATAGGAGGAGTTTTCTATGAAAAACACACTAGGTTATAATGTACGATTTACTTTATTTGGTGAAAGTCATAATGATACAATCGGCGGAGTGATTGATGGATTAAGTGCTGGTATCAAAATTGATGAAGAATTTATTAAAAGTCAATTAGATAAAAGAAGACCTCAACAAGGTATTGAAACATCTAGAGTTGAAGCGGATAATTTTAAAATAATTAGTGGTGTATTTAATGGATATACAACAGGTGAAGCACTATGTGTTTTAATAGAAAATAATAATACAAGAAGTCAAGATTATGAATCTTTTAAAAATACACCAAGACCATCACATGCTGATTTTGTTGCATTTGAAAAATATCATGGCTATAACGATTATAGAGGTGGTGGACATTTTTCAGGTAGATTAACTTCAGTAATAGTATGTATTGGTGCAATATTGATTAAAGCTTTAGAACATAAAAATATATATATTGGTTCACACATTAAAAAGTGTGGTAAAGTTATTGATAAAGATTTTTCAATCGACTGTTTAGAAGAAGTAAAAAGTTTACAAAATAAGTCTTTTAAATTGCTAAATGATTTAGAAGAAAAAATAACTAGTGAAATAAAAGAAGCCGCGTCACATCAAGATTCAATAGGTGGAGTTATTCAAACAGCTATTGTTGGTTTACCAATAGGTCTTGGTGATCCTTGGTTTAGCAGTGTAGAAGGAATGTTATCAAATGCATTATTTTCTATTGGCGGAGTAAAGGGTGTTGAATTCGGTGCAGGATTTAATTTTGCTGAAATGGTTGGTTCTTGTGCTAATGATGGTTTAATTTTAGAAGACAATAAAGTAAAAACTAAGACTAATAATAATGGTGGTATTAATGGTGGAATTACAAATGGTATGCCAGTTGTATTTAACGTATGTGTAAAACCAACACCATCAATTGCTAAAACACAAGACACTATAAATTTAGAAACACATGAAAATGTTAAGTTAAATATTACGGGAAGACATGACCCAGCGATTATTAGAAGAATTGCTGTTGTTATTGATAGCATCACAGCAATTGTTGTTTGTGATTTACTAAAAACAAAATATGGCGATGACTTTTTGAGATAGGTGATACTATGGAATATGGATTAATTGGTGGAAAACTTGGACATAGTTTTTCCAAAGAAATACATGAATCGATAGCATCATATAAATATGAATTACTAGAACTTAATCAAGATGAATTTAATACCTTTATGGAAAATAAAGATTTTAAAGCCATTAATGTAACAATTCCTTATAAAGAAAAAGTAATTCCATATTTGTCTTATATAGATCCTGTTGCAGAACAAATTGGTGCAGTAAATACTATTGTTAATAAAAATGGTAAGTTATATGGATATAATACAGATTATCTTGGATTAAAATCTTTGATAGAAAGAAAAAAAATTCATATAAACAACAAGAAAGTTCTTATCTTAGGCTTTGGTGGAACATCTAAAACTGCTACTGCAGTTGTAAAAAATATGGGTTGTAGTGAAGTAATTCATGCTTCCATTAACCATGAGCCAGGTACTATTACTTATGATGAGGCAGTTATAGATCATTGTGATTCACAAATAATTATTAATACTACTCCTTGTGGAATGTATCCTAATAATGAAGATTTAATAATTGACATTAAATATTTCGATAAACTTTGTGGAGTATTAGACGTAATATATAATCCCTTAAGAACAAAGCTTATTCAAAGTGCTAAAAGAAGAAACTTAAAATGTGCTAGTGGGTTATATATGTTAGTCGCTCAAGCGGTTTATGCAAGTAGTATTTTTTTAGATAAAGAAACAGATATTAAGTTAATTGATGAAGTATATAGCAATATATATAAATCAAAAAGAAATATAGTTTTAATTGGCATGCCAAGTTGTGGAAAAACAACTTTAGGTAAGATTGTTGCAAAAAAATTAAATCGAGAATTTTTTGATACAGATAAAGAAATTGAAAAAATAATTAGGTGTGAAATCAAAGATTATCTAACTATTGATAACGAAAATGAATTTAGGGATATTGAAGAAGAAGTAATAAAACAATTAAGTAAAAAGTCAAACGTTGTTATTGCGACTGGTGGGGGAGTCATTAAACGAAATATCAATATTGAAAGACTTAAACAAAATGGTAA
>JAFVWY010000002.1 GCA_017501465.1 Bacilli bacterium | reverse complement strand
TACTATTCAAATGGTTGGGAATGGCAATTTTGTGAATATACTCCAGTCGAAGTAGAAATTGAACCTGCTTGGAGTTATTATGAGGCTAAAGTAGAAACACAATATGAAACTAAGCATTTGAAAGTTCTTGAGTTTGATGATTTATATAATTTGCTAGACGATGAAAAGAAAAATGAAGTAGACCAATTAATTAAAGAAGCAATGGAAAAATATTACGAAAAATCTTATAATGACATTTATTATGAATTTTCAATTAATGAAAATAAAGATAAAGTAAATTTCTATTTAGAATATAAAGGTACTTTTTATGGCGTTAGAATAACTGAAAATAATTATGTTGAAGTTTTTACTGATGGTTTAGAGTGCTGTGCGGATAGATATGATGAATTTAAAGATGAAGTACATAAAAAAATTGATGAAGAAGTCATTAAATATTTAAATAAAAATATTCAAAAATTAGAAAATGGTTTTGTATATAAAAATAATTATTATGATACTTTTGAAGAAGTTAAAGATGTTATAACAGAAGAAGAAAATCCAAAGGAGGAAGAACAATGTTAATAATATTAATTTTAATATCTATAGCAATTATAATTTTAGGGTTGTTTGTTTATCCAAATGATGAAGAAATTGGTACATTTATTACGGGTGCTGGTATTATAGGATTTGTGATTAAAATAATAGGCTTAATATGTTGTATAAGTAGTTTGGTCGGAGCAAGGGTTATAGACCAAAGAATTGAGTTATATCAAAATAAAAATAAAGAAATAGAAGAAAAAATGGAAATTGTTGTTAAAAATTATATGGAATATGAAGGCAACACATATAAAGAATTAAAAACAGATAGTTATATTCAACTTATTAATTTATATCCAGACTTAAAAGCTGACCAATTAGTTCAACAACAAATAAATTTATATATAGAAAATAATAATAAAATAATTCAATTAAAAGAAGAAAAAATGAATAAAACAATTTATAAATGGTGGGTGTATTTTGGAAAGTAATATTGACAAAATAATATTAATATGTTATCATTAATTTATAAGATAGGAGGCTTTTGAATGGCTAGATTTATATTTGATGCTGATAAAATAGAAGATATTAGCGATGGTTATCATTCTTTTAAAGAGTTATACGAATTTAGAAAGATTTATAATGCAGCTTTATTTAATGAGTGGGCTGAAAACGGGAAATACGAAGTTTATAAATCTAAAAAGCATTTTGATGGAGAAGATTGTTTTGATGGAAAGTGGTTTATTGTTGTGGCAATATTACCGACTGGGCAAATAAGTAATCATTATGAAATGAAAGATTGGGATTTATTTAAAATACCAGAATATGAAAAATCAAAATATGAATTTGATGGACATACTCCAAAAGATGTCATTGCAAGATTAGAGGGTGCAATTAATGGATAGTTGGAAGAAAAGACATAAAAATATTGAAAAAGAAAAGAAATGTCGTGGAGAAATATATTCTTTTATTGCAGACCAAATAGAAGGTCTTATAGACATTGAAATCGGGAATTATTTATATAATAAAACCGACGCTCTAACAACAAAATTACATTATGACAGATGGCAAAATGGAGGTATAGATGTTTATATTTATGACAGTCAATTTTGTAAAATAGATAAATATGATAAAATAGATTTTGTAGAAGAACCGTTTGGTATTGATGATATATTAATGATAGAACATTTACACTATGAGGATATATTATGGTTTTTAATGAATTTTGATAAAGAAAAAGTAAAAATAAAACAAAGGGTTGATGAATATATCGAATGGAAGGAGAAATATAATGAAAAAAATAAGAAATAATGTATTTGAAACAAATTCAAGTTCAACACACGCATTAACAATAGGAAAGGCTTTAGGAAAAGATTATGTTCCTTATGGAAAAAATCTAAAGATAAATTGGTTTAATGAAGAAAATACACTAACAACATTACAAGAAAAAGTTTCTTATTTAGTATCTCACATTGCAAGTTGGTATGTTTATAATGCCGAAGATTATGAAGATTTAATAGAACAAGTAAAAGATAATTGGGACTTCAAAAGAATTGAAAGATATGTTAAAGAGAATTTTGATAAAGATATAGTGTTCCCAAGATATGATGGAGATATTGAAGATATGATTGAAATTAATCATCAGCTTATTAGCTGGAACCATAGCATAGATGAAGTTATTGAGGATATGTTAACGGAAGAAAGAGATTATCTTGGAGAAGTACTACAAGATGGAAAAGATATTCAGTTTGGGAGGGATTAAAATGAAAATAATTCGTCCACAAACATTTGAAACAAATTCGTCTTCAACTCACGCACTTGTCGTGCCTCATAATGTCAAAGATGATGATTATTCATTATCTGATAGCCTAGACCACGATTATAGTTATGGAAGAAGCCCAGAAAAATTAATTGAAGATTGGGATGAAAAATTGGCATACGCTTATATGTTGTTAAAAACAAATTATGAATGGTCTAATAGCAATGAAAGTTGGAAACCAGAAGTATTTACATCAAAAGAAGAACTCGATAATTTTAAAGATAGGGTATGGAAAATTTGGGAAGAAGTCGTTAATATGGTTGTATCAAATGAGACAAAATATGATATTGATGCTCAGAAACACATTCCTTTAACTCAAGAAGAGATTGAGAAAGAAAAGAAAGAATATCTAAATACTAATAAAGATGATTTTAGACATCCGAACCCCAAAGATATCTTTAGATATATTGATAGAGATGGAGATGACGGAAATTTAACGGGTGATGATAGTTGTTTTATTATAATGGATAGATATGGTTGTTATGTAGACCACGCCAATAATATAGACCAAAGATTTATAGAAAAAATAAAAACTGATGATGAATTTTTAAAGAAATTTTTATTTAATAGAAAATCATATATAACTATAGGTGGAGATGAATATCGTGGTTATAATATTAAAACTATTGGTTATGAATATGATTATGAAAGTGATTATATTAATAACGGAACAGAAGAATGCCCTCAATATGAGGATGTTGGAGAGTTTTGGAATAAGCTAAAAGAATATGAAAAAGAGAACGATGTTTTCTTAAAAGGTAATTAATATGGCTACAAAAAATATTAAAGGAGATGTTTGGTGGTATAGGCCACATACAAAATTCCCCGAAGATAAAAGACCTATAGCATATTCCACTCGAGCAGTTTCCGATTTAATTGTTGTATTATCAAGAGAAAACGAAACAATTTATGATGTGTATAATGCTATTAATTATGATGAAGAAGCTAAAGAAATATTGCAAAAATACATCGATTTAGGTTTTGGTAATGAAGTTGCAAGAAATTTATTTAAATAGGAGGGAATATGAGTGCAATAGAAAAATTTAGAGAAAAAGGATTTTCATTAGTTGCTGAAAATAATTTAATCAAATTTGTAAGTGAAAATGATGGAGTATTTTTCTTTTATTTAGATAGGAAGGATGTTGGAACTTCAATATTATATACAAGTCAAGAAAAAGAATATACTAAATTAATTAAACAATTTCAAAAAGAACTTGGTTGGGATAATATTAAAACAATCAAGTTTTGGTAGGAGGATTTATGAAAATTATAAGAAGAAATACTTTTGAAACTAATAGTTCAAGCACACATTCAATAACGATGTGTAATAAAAGCGATTTTGATAAATGGAAGAACGGAGAACTTTATTATTGCCAAGATGATGGGAATTTCTATAATGAAGAAGGAAGAGAAAAAGTAATAAAGAAAAATATAATTCAAGAAAAAGCCAAATATGATAATGGGAATTATATTTATAAAAATGTAATTGTTCCATATAAAGAAATAGATAAGCTATGCACTGAAGAAAATTTATCAGAAATTACAAAGGAAGAAATTGAAACATATTTAGAAGATTGCGATTATTATGAAATTCCTTTGACATATGAGGAATGGGACGACCAATTTGAGTATGAAAAATATGAAGATTCATATACAACCAATAGTGGTGAGACAGTGGTAGCATTCGGCTACTATGGAAATGATTATTAATGGACAATCAATATATTATACAAATTATTAAATCTGATAGAAAATATCCTAATGGGATTTGTATTACTCCTACAGATATCATTAATAAAGAAACTATTGAGCTTGAAGATATTAAACGCGTTAATGATGTCTTAAGTGGGGGGGGGTACGACAACGTAGACTTATATTTAATAGATTTAAAAATAAAATTTGCACAAATTAATCCTAAAGATTATTATTTAAGTTATTCTGGAGGAAAAGATAGTCATTTACTATATTGGTTTATCAAAGAATATCTTAAGGATAAAGAAATTATGATTGTTGGTATTAACACTTATATGGAAAATCCGCAGATTTTAAAAAGAATTATGAAAAATTGTGACAAAGTTTTGTTTCCGTCTTTAAAACCTTTTGAAATTAAAGAAAAATATGGTATACCGTGTTTTAGTAAAGAACAAGACTTTTATATTTATTATTATCAAAATGCTCTTAGAAAAGGCAAAAAGCCATCAAAAACAATACAACAAAAAATAGATGGAACTTATGATAAAGGATTTAGTGGTATTTCCAAAAAAGCAAGAGATTATGTTAAAAGTGGCAATGCTCATAATATAACTCATTTATGTTGTTATTATTTAAAAAAGAAGCCTGCTCACGATTTTGAAAAAGAAAGTGGCAAAAAAGCAATACTAGGTATTAGAAGTGAGGAATCTGCTTTAAGAAAAAGACAGTATACAACTTGCTTTTCTAAAAATGGTAAATTCACACCAATACATAATTTAACAGATGATATTTTGGAAGGAATTATATCTAAATATAATATAGAAGTTCCAGAAATATATAATCATATAAAGAGGACTGGATGTGAAGGTTGTCCTTATGGTAGCTATTATCACGAAACAGAAAAAGAATTAGATTTGATGTCTCCAGTTAAAAAGAAGTTTGTATATGAACTATTTAAAGAAAGTTATGAGGTATTAGGAATTAAAATTGAGAGGTGAAAAAATGAAATTATTAAATAAATATAAAGATGGTAATATTAAAGTGGAAATTTTTGATGATGGCACACGTATTATAGATATTCCAGATGGAGAGGAACCAAATTTAGAATTTCCACTTAGTATGGATTTTAAAATAACAAATTGGTGTGACCAAATGTGTCCAATGTGTCACGAAAAATCAAATCCTGAAGGGCAACCAGGAGATATAATGAATTTAAAATTTATTGATGGTTTACAAGCAGGAACAGAGATGGCTCTTGGAGGTGGAAAAGTTACATCTCATCCACAATTAAAAGAGTTTTTACAAAAATTAAAAAAACAAGGAGTTCTTCCTAGTATTACGGTTCATCAAAATGAGTTTGTTGATAAAGCAACTTTTATAAATGAATTAATTGAAGAAGATTTGATTTATGGTTTAGGAGTTTCATTTTTAACAAAATATGATATGTTGTGGAAAGCCGTATCTGAAAATGAAAATGCTGTAGTTCATTTAATTGCCGGTATTCACGGGAAAGATGTTTTTGATTATCTAGCCCAATTTAACTGCAAAATATTAATTTTAGGTTATAAAAATTGGGGTAGAGGTGCTGAGTTACTTAAAAATACTAAAATAGGAGAAGATATTGAGGATAAAATTAATTGGCTAAAAGAAAATCTATCTAAATATATGTCCAAATTTAAAGTTGTTTCATTTGATAATTTAGCATTAAATCAACTAGATGTAAAAAGAAATCTTACAGAAGACCAATGGAACGAGTTTTATCAAGGTAATGATGGAACTATGACAATGTATGTTGATGGTGTTAAACAAGAATTTGCAAGAACTTCAACATCTCCTACTAGATATAAATTAAAAGATACTATAGAAGAAATGTTTGAGGTGGTTAAAAATGAAACTAAGAGTCAGAATTAAAACCAAAAATGATATTAAGTATTATAGCCCAGATACAAATTGGGCTTCTTTAATCGTTGAAGTTAAAGAAATTATGGAAGAGTCCCAAAATCATACTGTTAATGTTTTAGTTCAAATGATGGATACAATTAAAGCCGCAGGAATCATTTCTTTTGAACCAAAAGCAAAAGGTGAGTATATCATAATGGGAGAATATGAAAAAGATGAAAAATGGGGATGGCAGTTTAAAATAGATGGCGGTTATGAAAATATTAAATTAGATACATTAGAAGAAAAAAGATTATTTTTAGAGCAAATTTTAACCGAACGTCAAGTTGAAAGCTTATTCAATACATTTGAAGACCCTTTCCAATACATTGAACAAGGTGATGTATCAAAATTAATGATAGCCAAATATATAGGTGAACATACAGCAAATAGAATTATAGATAAATTTAAAGCAACTATGGATTTGGCTCCGGCATATAATTTCTTTAAGCCGCTTGGCGTTACCCCATTATTAATAAATAAACTATGCAGTACATATGGAAGCGCTGAAAACGCTATTAAAAAATTTCAAAAAAATCCTTATATATTAGCAGATGATATAAAAGGCGTAGGTTTTTTAAGAGCTGATGAAATTGCATTAAAATATAACATTAAACCTGATGACCCTTTTAGAATTAAATCCGGTATTAGATATTTATTTAAAGATATTGCTAATAATGAAGGTTCAACTTGGTTAACTCTTGATAATTTTAAAACTCAAATTACAGAATTATTGCAAATAGGCATTGATATTGTAATGAATTGTATTCAAGAAATGACAAAGGAAAAAGAAATCTATTTTAACGAAGAAAAAAATCAAATAGCTTTAATGTATTATTATGACTTGGAATGCAATATTGTTAATAAACTAATTAGTCTACAAAAAGCCGAATGCAAAACTTATACAGATGAAGAAATAGAAGAAGGAATAAAAAGAGCAGAAGAAGAACAAGGATTTGAATTTACAGATGAGCAAACAGAAGGAATAAAATCTTTATTAAAAAATAATGTATCTTTAGTTGTTGGTTTGGCTGGCACTGGTAAAACAAGTATAATTAAAGGGGCTTATCAAGTATTCCCTTATGATACTATTATTAGACAATGTGCTTTCTCTGGTCAAGCAGCTAAAAGAATAAATGAGGCAACAGATAAACCTAGTAGTACAATTCATAGATTATTAGGTTGGCAAGGAGAAAATTTTACATATAAAGAAAGTTATCCTCTCCCTGTCGATGTAATTATTTTAGATGAAGTTTCTATGGTTGGTTTGGAATTATTTTGGAATTTGATACAAGCTATACCTAGAGGAGCAAAATTAATAATGTTGGGAGATAACGGTCAATTACCTCCAATTGGTGTTGGTAATTTACTTAACGATTTAATGTTATCTCAAAAAATAAATTTTGTTGAATTAACTAAAATTCATAGGCAAGCAGAAAAGTCTGCAATTATTACAACATCTCAAAAAATTAGAAAGAAGTTATTTTTACTTTCTAGTGATTTTGAGGGAGATGAAACTTATGGGCAACTAAGAGATTTAACTTTAAAAGCAAGAGTTGATGCAGATTGCTTATTTGATGTTTTGATAGAAACTTTTATGGAAGAATACAATAGAAGTAAAAACATACAAGATATTCAAATAATAGTTGCACAAAATCAAAAAGTTGCTTTGGCACGTGACCAAATTAATAAAGAAATACAACAAAGAATAAATCCTAAAAAATATGAGTCAGACCTAGAAATTAAAATTAAATATAAAAATGTTCTAAGAGTTAATGATAAGATTATTAATAGAGAAAATCATTATGATGTAGAAACTCCAGATGGAATACAAACAAGTATTTATAATGGTTCTATGGGAATAGTTAAAGAAATATCTACTAATTATATTATAGTTGATTTCTTTGATGAAGGAGAAATTATTATACCAAAAGAATATTATGAAGGGCTTGAACTTGCTTATGCAATTACTTGCCACTCTTCTCAAGGTTCTCAGTTTAAAGTAACCATTGTTGGCTTTGATAATTCATCATATATACTATTATCTAATGAATGGCTATATACGGCCGTTACAAGAGCCAAAAGTATGTGTTATATAGTAGCACAAACAAGAGCTATTAATATGGCCGTGACACGTCATAAAACAGTTGATAGAAATACATTTTTATTAGAATTATTTAATGAACGCAATTAAGCGTTTTTTTTTATTGACAAAATTTAATTCTTATGATATTATTTTAATAAAGATAGAGGAGGTATGCAATGAGTATAACAATTTATGACACAAAAGATGAAGATGCTTTAGCTACTCAAGGTTATAAACCTTATAAAGATTCTACTTTAAAATCTATGTCTAAAGATGATTTGATTGACCAAATAAGATGTTTAGAACACAATTGGGCTGGAGAAATTAAGGCTTGTTGGTTACAATCTAATAGATTAGCTTTTACGGAACAAATTTTTGAAGATGTTATCAAGGATATAGAAGCATATAATCCTGAATATAGTGAATTAGATTATGATTATGAAGACAACGCTTATTTGGATTATCATCCAGTAGATATTGATTATATTATTAAAAATGTATTAGAAACATATAAAATAGACGAACCGTTTAGGGAAGAACAATTATTTGGTAATGTAGGATTTTTTAATAGATTTTTAAATGATAGGGATGGTTTTATTTATTTCACAGAAGAAGAACAAAAAGCCGTGGATAAATATATTAAAGAACATAGCATAGAACCAAAAGATAATTTTTATGATTATTATGAAGAAAAGGAGAAAAAGAATGAGTAAATATGATACCACAACTAAAATTACAAATTTTAATGTAAATTGGCAAGCTATTAAATCTGCCTGTATGACAACTATTTCTAAAAAGGCTGGCGAGAAAGAACCTCCAAGAGAATGGAAGCGTAAGTTATTAATTTGCAGACATTCACCAATAAGAAGAGGAATTATTAGTTGGAAATGGGATAATATTCCTTATGCAATTAGTACACACTTTGCTAGACATCACGAGGGGTGTGAAAAATTTATTGGAACAGAAAGAGCGGATAGAACAGAGGTTAAAGACCGCTCACAAAGAAGTCAAATGAATTATGTACCAATGGAAATGGACGCTAATATTCAAGCATTAATGAATATAGCAGAAAAACGTCTTTGTATGTGCGCAGACCCAACAACAAGAGAATATATGGAAGCTTTGGTCGAAGAAATCAGAAAATATGACCAAGATGTAGCGTGGTCATTAGTTCCTCAATGTGTTCGTTGTGGTGGTTGTGTTGAACCATTTGGAACTTGCCAATATTATAATAATATGTTTAAAGATATGCCGTTAGAAAAACAAAATGATGTTATGGCGAGATACGATTATTATGATGAGCAAAGAGTTAAAAAATTAGTTTTAAAAAAGAAAGGTGATTAAAATGGCTAAAAAGAAAGATGTCAAAGAATTAGAACCGACTGAATATTTTGAAGGATTAAAAAGTAAGGTTCAAAATATTACAGATGAAGAATTGGTGGAATTTTATCACGGATGTCTATCTCTTGTAGAAAAATATAAAATTACTGGACAAAAAAGAGTAATACAAAAATTAAGATTTTTAGTTGATTGTGTTGAAAAAGAGAGAGAAGCAGTAAAATTAGGTGTAAATTCTTTTGTATATAGAGAGGATATTGAAGAATATATCGATAAAATTTCTAAAGATGTAGTAAAAATTATTGAATTAGAAAATTATCCAAGAGAAATACCAGATAAGATTGTAGATATTATCGCACAAACTAAAGATATTTTTGACCAATTTTATGTAGTATTTACTGATTATACTGGAGAGGTAGAGAAACAAGTTCAAAAAGAAAGAAGAGATAAAGACCCAATATTATTTGGTAGCTTTCAAAAAAATACTGGAACAAATAATTTTAATCGAACAGAAATAGTTATGAGTGATAGATTTTATTTCTTGGGAGATTGGGTTGATGAATATTGTGATTTAACAATGGATAAATTCTTAAAGGAAGCTGGTAAAGATAAATTAAAGACAATTGGAACTCCTAAAAATATAGAGGAGATTAGAGCTGAATTAAATAGATTGGATGATGATATGAAGATAGTAAATAATGCTCCAAAGAAATCATTTTTCAAAAAAATTAAATCAGTATTTAAAAGAAAATGAAGAGGAATATAGATTTAACAGAAAATTTTGATTTTGCAATTCCTAGAAAAGCATCAACTCAAAGTACCCCTCTTGCAATTAGAAGTTTAAATTTAGCCGTATGTAGTCGCAGTAAAAGTATAATTGGTAAGATGATAAAGAAAGACATCGTAGATTTTTCTTATTGTATAGAAGAGGATATTGAACACGAACACGGTGGAATGATACAAGGGAATGGTTATAGAAGAAGATTTATGAAATCATATAACGAACCAGAAACTCATTGTGAAAGATGTGGATGTTCTAAAAAATATCCCTGGGAAGATTTTAGTACATTATTATGTCCTAAATGCAATAAAAATATGGATTATGAATTTCATAAAATTCCTTGGAGGTGATAATAATGAAATATAACATTGAAATAGAAACTGTAAGAGCTGGGCAACCAAGACCTTATGCAGATAGTGTTTTAGAATATAAAATTATTGTTTCCGGAGATTTACCAAACGATATAGATAGAATTATTGAAGAATTTTGCACTAAATCTTTAACTCATTGCGATAAAAAATATAATGATGAAAGGTTCTGGTATGAATCATATTATACATTTGATAAATTAAATAAAGATGATGAGATGTGTAAATATAAATTTGTAGTTACCAGTCCATATCTCGATTAATGGGCGATATTATTAATAAAGGTGCAAAATATATAGGTTTATTTAAAGATAATCATACTATATTGGTAGATATGAGAGATATATTAGATATATTACCAACACAATTTATATTACAAAATGGTATACCAATTTATGATATTATTTTTCAAGATGGATTACGTTGGCAATTATCTATTGATAATGAAACATTAAAAATTTGGACAAAATACAAAAATAAACTTGACAAGAAGAAATAATTGTGTTATCCTTTAATTAAGATAGAGGAGGATAAAGAAATGAGTAAATTAACAGATTGGATTAACAATAAGGTTAATGAATTTGAGGTTGAAATGGAACCTAAAAAGAATGAAAAACTAGAAGAGAAGCAAACAAAGAAAAAGCTAAAAAAAGCTAAAAAAACAATTAAAGATATAGCCGATGAAAGAGATTTATATAGAGATAAATATATGGCTATTCTTGAGGAAAAAGGAGAGGGGTTCAATCAATATTTATATTATCAAAATAAAGCCAACGAAGCAGAGGCAGATGAAAAAGAAGCCCGCAAAGAAGTAAACGATATCAAAAGTGATTTAAAAGATTATGATAATGTAATTGGTAGATTGTTTATTAAAGAACCGGTAACATCATTAGAAAAATGTGATGATTATGATAACTTTTTAGCTTATGTTGTTAGGTTACATTTTATAGATAAGGATTTGCCGCTTAAAGGTATTGCGAGTGCTTGTAAAAAATTATCGATTACAAAATCAATGATAAAAAAGGAATCATCATATTTATATAAAGTTCTTGAAGTTGATAAATGGGATATTGAATAGGTGATGTTATGAATTTTATAAAGAAATATAAATATATTATTACTTTAATTATTTCAGTTTTAATTTCATTTATTTTAATAGCAGCTTTATTTAATTTAGTTAATAAATGGACTAAGATGTATCAATGTGACCATATACCATTTACAGAAGCACTAAAAGATGAACAATGTAGGGAATATTTTGGAATGAAGGTAAAAGAATATGATAAAAGAAAATAAAGATTTCATAATAAAATTAATACTATTTGTGATTATTTTTATAGAATCCATCTTTTTAGTTTTATATATTGAACGCAATAAACAGAACACTCAAAAAATTGATGATTTAAAACAAGAAAATTATCATTTGGTTTATGAAAATAATAACTTAATAAATGAAAATGAAAGACTTGGTATGATGAATAGCGAAATTTGGGAGTTGTTTATTGCTGATAAAAATATTGATAAAGGAGGAGAAACAAATGAGTAAATGCGCTGTTATAGAACCAATGGTAAAAAGAGTGCTAGAAGAAAACCCAGCAACTCGAGAAGATGATTTTACTCTTGTTTATGAGGTTTTTAAAAAATTTGTACCTAATATTGATGAATTAAGTTTTAAAGAAGTTATGATGAATCATAAACATTATAAATTACCATATTTTGAAACAGTCCGTAGAACTCGACCTAAATTACAAAATATGTATCCAGAATTACAACCAAGCTCTAATGTGTTAAAAGGTCGTCAACTTGAAGAAGTTGATTATCGTAATTATGCTTTATCAAAATAAGGAGGAACGATAATGTTCGACTGGGATGATGAATACGAAAAATTTAAAATTATTATAAAAGGTAAATATTTAAAAGAAAATAATGATAGTCCTATTTTAACAGATATTCAAATAAAGAAAGAAGTTATAGAAGGAGAATATTTCTTCTTATTATATACATTATTATATTATGCTTCCCTTGTAATGTTAGATAATGATGAAAATGCTAACAGACAAAAATTTTTGGATATAGCAAATGAAATATGGATGAATGCCGTTAAGGAGGCTAGATAATATGGCTTATAATAGAGTACAAAAATTTGAACAAATTACAACAAATATGTTTGATTTATACAAAAGAAAAAATGCTGATTATGGCAACTCCGTTGCAAAAACATTTGATGAATATGGTTTAGTTTCATTCCTTGTGAGAATTGAAGATAAATTAAATAGGGTTGCTACATTAACAAAAAAATCTACAACCGAACAACAAGTTAAAGACGAAAAAATTGAAGATACATTGCTTGATTTGGCTAATTATTCTATAATGGCACTTATTGAATTAGATAGAGTAAAAAGCGAACAAGTCAAAGAAATGAGTGTTGAATAATGGAATTAACCGACAACGATTATCTGTCGATTTTGGATATTGAATTAAGTAAAAACCAACAACAATCAGATAAGCTTTTACAAATTATGGTATGTGCTAAAACACTTGCTATTTTAAAAACTTCTCCAAATTTAATGATTTTAAATGACAAAGGAGAAATCAAATATTTATATAGAGGTCAATATCCAGTTGTTTATAAAAAAGAATTAGATACTGATGCAAAAAATGATTTTTATTTTGAGGAGGTAGATGATGAAAAGTAATTTATATATTATGATAGGGTTGCCTGGTTCTGGTAAAGATACATTAGCAAAAGTTATGAAGAAACAAAATGAAAAAATGACATCTATAGAAACAGTTATTTTATCAAGTGATGATATTAGATTAGAATTATTTGGATGGGAAGACCAAACTCATAATAATGAAGTATTCCAGGAAATGCATAGAAGATGCAAACAATATTTACAAGAAGGTAAAAATGTTATATATAACGCAACCAATCTAAACATTAAAAAAAGAAAAAATCTTATTGATGAAATGAAAAAATATGCCACAAATATAAACGCCGTTTTATGTATTGCTACAATAGGAACTTTAATTGAACGTAATTTCACCAGACCAGAAAGAAAACTTCCGGAAGATAAATTATTTCAGTTATTCAAAACTATGAGCATTCCAATGAAATATGAGGGATATAATAAAATATTTGTTAGTTATTCAAATAATGTTGATGAAGAGTATGGAGATGTTATTAGTTGGATAATGAGTATAGGAAAAGATTATGACCAACATAATGAACATCATAATGCAACCGTATTGGAACATCTTGAACTAACATCAAAAAGAGCTTTTGAGTTAAGTGATGGAGATGAATGTTTGGGTATAGCCGGTAGATTTCACGATATAGGCAAACCATATTCAAGAGAGTGGAATGAAACAAAGCAAAAATATACATATTATAATCATCATACCATTAGTGCATATATATATTTAATGTATTGGAAGTTTAAAAATGACCCACATCAAAGTTTCTATATGCTAGAGTTAGATGATAATGCAATGGATATTTCAATGTTAATATATCATCATATGGATAAATTTATTGGCAACTTAGATAAAACTAAGGAATTACTTGGTGATAAATTATACAAAAAATTAGAAATATTAATGGAAGCTGATGCTTACAGGGAAGGAGATAAAGATGAATAATTTAAATTTCCTAGATAGAGAAATAGAAAGAGTAGATATTGTTTTTGAAAATTGTGAAGTATATGAAGTTCCGGCTGATTGTATATACCGTATGACGGTTGATAATATTAAATTTCAAACCGTATTACACTTTAACGGATTAAGTGAATTTACAAAACCAGGAGAAACATCTAATTTCACATCTTGTGAATACGCTTCCATCATTATAAATAAAAAAGGAATGAATTTAAAAAGTTCTTGGAATGAAATGTATGGCGATGATGAAGACGATAGTCTAAAAGAAAGAGTTAAACATAATGATATTACTCATTTTGATTTGATTTATAAAGACGGAACTCATTTATATGTTTCAGTTCCTTGGGAAGATGGAAATTCTGAATTTGACAATAAATATCAACATAATGATATTAGAGATGATATTATATTTATTGATATATATGATAATTACAATGAAAAACAAGAAAAAGAATCTAATGACGAATGTTATGAAACTTATAAATATGATATGTATGAAGAAAAATATCATAGTGATGTTCCTGATTATGTTCAAGCAGCATTTTCATTAATTGACGAAGAATTAGCTAGAGTAATGTGGAATATAAATCAAGAAGAATTTGATAGTCCATTTAGTAATACAGGAGAACAATTTAAAAATGATGTGTTTGAAGTTGAGGCATATAGTTGGGATGATGAATATGACCAAAAATATAATTTTAAATGGAAAGATTATAAAGTAAGATGGTATAAACATTGCAAAAGAGACCCACAAGCTAATAGAGAAATTTCAGCAGATGAATGTGCTACAATGTTAAATGAATGTTTAGAATCAATTCGTGCTATGGACATAGATGAAGATGATTTGCTTACTAGCCAAGAAAAGAAACATTATTGTTTACATTGTGGTGAACCAACAGAATTTAAAGAACTACAAAATGGCAAATGGGCTTGTGAAAAATGTTTAAATGATTTAGGGAAAGAACAAATTGCTTTGAAAGAAGAAATTGAAAATACTTTATACGAATTTGGCTTTGATAAGGAAGAGGATATAACAAATTGTATTGACACTTTTATTGATATTGTGAAATATGCAAAAAATAACACGGCAATAGAAACATTAGACCATCTAATAAAAGGCTTAGGCGCTGTAAGTATATCTTTAAAGTATGAAAACGGCTTATTAGATGAAGAAACTAAGAGAAAAATTGACGAAGAAACTGCAAAATATAAAAAATCTATTGACAAATAAATAAAAATATGATATAATGATTTTGTATATCATAAAAATAGAGAGGCGTTAGAGCGTGGTCAAACAAAAGACTCCTAACAAGTTACTATACGAATAGCCGGCTCGAGCGGTGTATAGAACAAAAAACGCTCTTTCAATAAGTAAGTTTCATCATACAAATCGGGACACAAAAGATGAATTAGAGAATATATTTTGGTAGGACAAAATATTAGTATCGCTTATTGCTCATTCAATCACCTCTTTACTTTATAGAGGTATACCTCTTTCTTAGGGAACTGGTGTAATGGCTAGCATAGTGGTCTCCAAAACCATTGATTGGGGTTCGAGTCCCTAGTTCCCTGCCAGTTGGGTCGTTAGTGGAGAAGTTAACACGTCTGCCTGTCACGCAGAAGATGAGGGGAGCGTTACCCCTACGACTCGCCATTAAAATTTGGTTTATACGGCAGATTAACTATAATAGTTAAAAGTAAATATCATTGATATTGAAGTTCAACGTGTAAATATATATACAGCCCTTGTTGGCTGTTTGAAGGACAAAATACCCCTGTTGTCTTTCAAAGAGTCAACAAGGGTATGAAAGAAAGGTGATTTAGATGATTAAAATTAAAAGTACAAAAACATTTATTAATGAAGATGCTGGTGTCATAGTATTTAAAATTTATGATGCACTTGGAAGAGAATTTATTGGCAAAAGCAAATGCTCAAAAGAAGATAAGTTCGATAAAGATTTTGGTGAAAAATTGGCATATTTAAGAGCAAAAAGGAAGTTTGCACAACACTATGCGAAAGTTGAACGTAGATTATTAAATACTGCAACAGAAACTTATGAAAGAGTTAAAGAAAAATTAAATAAAAATATTACTAAATATAATGTTATGGATGAAAAACATTAGTAAAACAATTTCAAAGATGTTAAGCGATTAGTTTCGCTTCAATGCCGACTTAGTTAAAAGGTATAACAGTTGCCTTGTAAGCATCTATTGGCAGTTCGATTCTGTCAGTCGGCACCATATGGGGCTGCTTTGGTTTCGACAGGAATGATTGAAAAGTCACAATACAAGTCGTTGGTAAACGTAAAATACAAAACCAAAAATAAATGGAAACATTTTAAAACAATTCTCTAATAAAGTTAAATCTTTATTCACTTTAAATAGTGTGGCTTTCGCTTAGTCGAGAGCAAAAGAGACTTCTATATGAGTATCAGAAGCCATCAGAGAAAGTATAGTCGATTAACGATGCAAAGATGGACGCTTTATTGACTGTCTCTAGCCGTGGAATATAAAGTGATTTACTGTGATGCGTAGAGCCATTTACGGAAGCTATACTCAGCCAAGATAAATGGATAAGAATAAGTCTTATATAGATAGAGTATTAAAACTTGTAAGGCAGAATGAGATTTGTGATTAGTAGAATATTTTTGGACACGAGTTCGATTCTCGTCAGCTCCACCATCGGGGAGTAGTTCAGTTTGGTAGAACGCTAGTTTTGGGAACTAGAGGTCGCCCGTTCAAGTCGGGTCTCCCCGACCATTAATAAGATACTTTCATTTTTTTACTTCCTATTATTATAAACGCCCCTCGTAGTTAAATTGCATTAGAAGAAGGGCTCTATGATTAAGGTTTGATTATACCAAAGAATGCAAAAGGTCAAAATAATCAGTAATATAAGAGATAAAACTACACAAAATAATCCTTAATCTTTTTATTTTATGGGGCGTTAGTTCAATTGGGAGAACGCTACCCTTGCAAGGTAGAGGTCGCCGGTTCGACCCCGGCACGTTCCACCATAAATTTGGCGTTATATTCCGTTAAGGACACGGGGCAGTCTGTAAAACTGTTGCGAAAGCTGGTTAGGTTCGATACCTAGGAACGCCACCATAAATGTCCACTTACTCAAGTTGGCGACGAGGACAGTTTGCTAAACTGTTAGTTCGGTTTTACCGAAGCAGAGGTTCGAGCCCTCTAGTGGACGCCATATGGTGAGTATAGTACAATGGTAGTACGCTGGTTTGTGGCACCAGTTATTAGAGTTCAATTCTCTATGCTCACACCATTAATGCACCTGTAGCCAAGCGGTAAGGCAACGGACTGCAACTCCGTGAACACAGGTTCAAATCCTGTTAGGTGCTCCAATTTAGTTAGGTAGATAGATAGAAGTTAGGAGAAAGATAGTTATGGTATTAAAGACAGTTAAAAGAAGAAAATATGATATTGAAAATTCAACAGAAAGTGAGACATATTTAGAAACAGATTATTTTGCTGATATTGATTATATAAATAAGAGTTTACCTTTAGAACATAAAGATGAAAAAACAGAAAATATAAAATTGTGTTTTAAAGATGGCAGAGAATTGGTTCTTATATTAAGAACATTAAAAAATAATGCTTGGGTTGACAATTATGAACACGTATTCTTAATGAATGATGAAGGAAAAACAATAGAAAGAATAATATAAAAAAATAAATACCTAACTAAATGCTCGTTTAGCTCAGTTGGTTAGAGCACTTGCCTTACAAGCAAGGGGTCGGAAGTTCGAGTCTTTCAACGAGCACCAGGAGTAAAATATGAAACCAAAATTAAACATATTAGTAACTTGTTATAATAAAGAAAAATATATATCTTATATAATAACAATGTTAAAAGAACAACTTCTTAAATATAATAATGATGTAGAAGTGCATATTTATGATGATGGTTCTACCGATAATAGTACACAAATTATAGACCAAATATTAAAAGATTATCAGGGAACAAACATAAAGAAAAATTATTTACCACATAATTTAGGAACTGGTTCTATAAGAGAATTAGCACTGCAAAATGTTAACAGTGAATATTTTATATTTATTGATGCGGATGATTTAATATCAGAAAATTATCTTGATAAAATAATGCAATATATAAATGATAACAATATGGCTGATATTCATCATTTTGGTGTTAGGGTTTACCCTATTGGTGGTACAATATGTTTTAGTATATCTTTATGGGATAAAGTTATAAAGACAGATTTTGTTAAAAACAATAACTTGCATTTCAATACAAATTTATGCAATATGGAAGATGCTGATTTTATGGAGCGCGTATTCCCTTTAAATCCGACCATTGAAGAACATTTAGAAGATATTTTATATGTGTATAATATTTCGATACCAAATACATTAACACATAATGGAGATGTATGGTTAAATAATTATGACAACATTAAAGAAGAATGTAGATAATTTGTCGTAAAAAGTATATAAAAATTACGACAAGAGGCGTTAGAGAAACGATTATTGAGAGTTGCTGTGGTTCAGGGTAAATAATAAGCCTCTATGTAAGTCCATCCTTGGGATACGGCACAGCGCCCCAAGGCTTTATATTATGCCGTGTGTCCGGGCGGTGAGGGAGCGGTCTTGAAAACCGTTGGTCTGAAAGGGCTTGCAGGTTCGAATCCTGTGCACGGCGCCATAAAAATATGCCCGCCTACGCAAATTGGCAAAGCGGCTTGACTTAGAATCAAGTGTTTCAGAGTTCGAATCTCTGGGTGGGTACCAAAATAATTGTCCTCTTAGCTCAGTTGGATAGAGCAACGCCCTTCTAAGGCGTTTGTCCGGAGTTCGAATCTCTGAGGGGACACCAGATTTTATTTTATAGTTGTGGAGAAAGGATAATATTTATGACAAAAGAAAGTTTCCCCTCCCGTAAGGGAATAAGGAAAATTTTTAGCAGAAAAGTCATTGGTTTATTAATAATTCTTCTAGCAAGTTTATTATTTTTAACTGGATTTTACTCATCAACAAATCAAAATCAAAGCATTTCTGCTGAAGAGCAAGAAAGGTTTAGAAATGAGATTGTAGAGAAATATGTTAAAGAATTAGAAAAAGACGGATATGAAAATATAACTTATAAAACAAGTGCAATTATAGAATTTTCAGAAAAAAATCATATCCAAATTAATATGACAAGGCAACCAGGAGAGAGTTTAGATGATATGATTATCAAAAGATATGATTATTATGCAACTTATTATAAAGTAGTGATAGGAGAAAAGAACTATTTATTTAAGAATGAGGATAGTGCTAAAACGTTTATTCAAAATATTAATAAGTATGATAATAATCAATATTCAATAGATAAGATTAAGAAGTTAATTAAAAATGAAACTTCACAAAATGAAATAAATGATATTATAGATATAAAAAAACAAGAATATGAAAAGAAAAAGGCAGAAGAAGAAGCAAGAAGAAAAGCAGCCGAAGAACGAGCTAAAAAACAACAATCCACAACAAATAATAGCTCGAGTTCACAAAGTGTTGCAGAATTACAATCATATGCTCATAATTTAGTTATTAATACATATGGTTGGTCAGAATATGATTTCGAATGCCTTGTAAAATTATGGAATAGAGAATCTGGTTGGAATCCAAATGCACATAATAAATCATCTGGTGCACACGGAGTTCCACAAAGCTTACCTGCTAGTAAAATGGCTAGCGAGGGGGCTGATTACTATACCAATGGTTATACACAAATTCGTTGGGGATTAAAATATATCAAAAATAGATATGGAAGTCCAAGTGGTGCTTGGGCACATTCACAACGTACAGGTTGGTATTAATAAAATTATAGTGCTGGAATCAGAGTTGAAAATAATAGGCGTACGACTATGACGATAAGAAAATCAGACCTGTAGGTCGCTCCTACAGCCCGTATAATGAATACGGGGGCACTGCTTATATATCGCGGGGTGGACAAGTGGTCTAAGTCGCCAGGCTCATAACCTGGAGGTCGTCAGTTCGAATCTGACCCACCGCAACCAAAAAAATACTTGACAAAACATTATAAATTTGATATAATGTAATTGTTATAAAATAGAACACAAAGAGTTCCTATATTACATCCTTAGCGGAAGGGCAAAGTTTCGTTCCAAATACTATATTACTCTTCGTTCTATTATATATAGGCATAGAAACTTCCTATTAAAAAAGAAAATGTTTAGGATATATGGTTATTTAGTTTCCGCCTAATTAAATTGTTATATTATTGACTAATAGAGTTCCTTTAATTTGGTCTTGAAAACCCCGAGTTATAGGTTCGAATCCTATCATCTTGCGAATGCCGGATGTAGCTCAATAGGTAGAGCAGGTTACTCTTCGTCAATTAATATATAATATATATTGGCAAAAATGGTTCCTATTGTAGGCCTTTTAAGCCAGAGGACGTTGGTTCGAATCCAACTTAAGGAGTTTTCCTTAATAGCTCAGAGGTTGAGCGCTGTTTATTACCATTCGCCAATAAAATAATAAAATATAGACAAATGAAGTTCCTTTATTACAGTAGATGGTTCGATTCCATCAATACGCGCCATTTTAGCGTATTCAGGTTAAAAGCTAAATTACTTCACGTCTATTTAAAGTGTTATTAATAGGCTAATACGGTTCCTTCATAAAAGTTCAGGGAACTGGCACGCGTTGGTTAGAATCCAACCTCCCCGACCATTTATTATTATATCGGGGAGTGGTGAAGCGTTTAACACACCAGTATATTTTATTACCGTTCGCCTTATTAATATAAATGTGTCATAGTAAGTTCCTTAACTAACGCGCCTTTGGGGCTATTGCGACGCTCCGTTCACTTTTGTGATAAACTACTTATCGACACAAAAATAAAAGAGAGAGAGATTTAGAGATTATGGAAAAAGAGGTTTTAAGATTATTTAAAAGTTATTTAGGAGAAAAATCAGAAAATTTTTCTAAAGAAGGATTAAAATATGGATTATTAATTCCAGATACTGCCAATAAAACAATAATTAAAGAAGCAATAGAGCAATATGGCAAAGATGGAGAAAAGTGGAATCAGACTTTTCACAAAGACTTTGAAATTGTAAAGAATGCTCCTATTGAAGATTTAATTGCGCAACAACTAATTCATTATATAACAACTTATGGATTTGAATCTTTAGGATTTTATGACCAAGATTTAGTATATTTACCAAAGGAAAAATTAGAAATCCCAGAATTAGTAGTTGATAGTATTGAATTATTACCTATTAAGCCTATTACAGAAAAAGAATTAACTGAAAAATTAATGATTTTATTAACAAGTGGAATTGCTTTATCAAAACAAACAGTTTCAGATATTATGGTTTTATCCGATTATATTGATAAAGATAGATTTGATGAAATTGTAAATAGAGAAATTAAAACAACTTTATATGATAAATATAATATAATGCCAAGAAATCCCGAAGAATTTTTAAGATATCTAATTTTTAAAACAACCGGTGAAACATTGAAAATTCAAAATGTTGCAATGTTTAAAAAGATTAATGCAACAGATAGGAATAAAGTCTTATCAATGATTAATTCTTATATTAACAAGACACCAAATGGATACGAAAAATTATCATCTATATTTTTAAGAAATAAAAAGATATTTTTAGCTTTTAAAGTTGATAAAGCCGATAAAAATAATCAATCTTATAAAATAGAAATGAATAAGATTATTAATAAATTAAGAAAATTAGCAATAAATAATCATAAGCCTTTAAATAAAAATATATTAGATTGCTTAACTGATAAAAATTTAAATGTTAATTTAAATGAATTACCAAATATGTTAAATGATATAACTATATTTAGAGAAATAAGAATATTAAATGGTATTTCTTATAGGTTATATGGTTCAAATAATATTGTTCATAGAATTAGAAATGGTAAATCCTATGTTAGAGTGCTTGAAAATAAAACATCTGATGAAGTATCAAGATTGGAAAATTTACATAGGATAGTGTATAATCACTTAATAAATAGATTATCGACAAAAGTTTCTGGTAAAACTATTTATATACCATCAAATATTACGTATGCCGCTCCTACAAGTGAAAAACAATTTAATGGGAATATTCCAGATGGTTCTTATTTAGAAATTCCTAGAACAGATAATATGGTTTATGGTATTCATTGGACTAATATATTATCTAAAAAATCAAATAGTAGATTTTATGGAGAAGAAGGTTCAATAACAACATCTACCGAAAGAGTTGATTTAGACCTTAAACAAATGAATAAGTCAGAAGTATTTGGATGGGATGCATCATATAGAAGTTCTACAAGTGATATATTGTTTAGTGGCGATATGACAGATGCACCATTACCAAAAGGTGCTACAGAATTGTTCTATGTTGGAAAAAATTATGGATATGGTGCTTTCTTAGTTACATTAAATAATTTTACTCAAAATAATGCAAATATCCCATTTGAATTTGTTATTGCAAAAGCAACTCATAGACCAGAATATAGAACTAATTATGTTGTAGACCCTAATAATATATTAGAAAAGGTTAATATGGTTGTAGAAAAAGACAATTATCAAAAGACAGTTGGATTCATTGTAATTGGAGATACGATAAAATTTTACTTCAATGACTTTAGTCAAGGAGCTCAAAGAACTTCAAGGCAAGATAATGTAACAATGGGAACGTTTGATTACTTACAATCATATAGTAAAGTTCAATTAAAATTAAATGATTTATTAAAAGATGCTGGAGCGATATTAACAGATAAAGAAACTGTCTTTAAAGCAGTTGTCAAAGAAATTGTTGATGAAAACGGAAACATTAAAGAATCAACAACGAAGGAAAAAGAATTCCCAGTAGACTATAATTTATCAACATCAGCAATATCAAAAGAAACATTAATAGATTTATTAAGTTAAAAAAAATAAAGACACCCAGTAAATGGCTCATATAATAAATAAATTGAGAAGCCTAGAAATTAATTTTAGGTATGGAAGTCGAAGACAACGATACTATGACTTTAAGTTAAGGATTCGCTATATTTTACTCAATAGAGGTTTTCATATAGTTGGTGCCGTATCAATCCTACTCCGGTGGCGGAATCGGTAGACGCAACGGACTTAAAATCCGTTGAGAGCAATCTCGTGAGGGTTCAAGTCCCTCTCGGAGTACCAATTTCTTTCAAAGCAAATATCGTATTTGGCTAGTTATAAATAGTGAGAAAAAGATAGCTTGTCAGCTTTAGCTTATTTTTCTGGCGGGATACGACCCGCCCTTTTTACATATAGCGCTGTAGTTTAGTTGGCTAGAACGCACGGTTCATACCCGTGAAGTCGAGAGTTCGAATCTCTCTGGCGCTACCAATAAGATAAATGCCCTGTTGGTGAAGCGGCTTAACACATCTGACTTTCTATCAGACATTCAAGGGTTCGAGTCCCTTACAGGGTACCAATGGTTGCTGAGCTAGTGCGGTCATTCAGCGACGGACTGAAAATCCGTAGAACCAAGTTCGACTCTTGGAGCAACCACCATAGAGGCGTAACTCAGCGGTTTAGAGTGGGGAGCTTATATCTCTCTGGTCGTGGGTTCAAATCCTACCGCCTCTACCAATTTGGAGGTTTAATTATGGATGTAATACTTACCACAAAATGTAACTTAAAATGTGATGGATGTTGTTATTTATTTAATAAATATAAAGATGGAGAGTTTTTAGATGCAGATAAAATTATTGCAAATATGAATAAAATTAAACCATCATTAGAGAAATATAGAACGATATCTGTAATTGGCGGAGAAACATTTTTATATCCTGATTTGGTTAAAATATGTAATTATATTAAAGATTTAGATATAGACCAATGTGCAATATTTACAAACGGAACTATATATCCAAATTATATAGAAGAATTATGTAAAACAATGAATAACAAATTCCATATAATAATTGGAGGATATGGTAATGAAACAGTAAAAAAGAAATTATGCGACATATTTACTAAATATAATATAAGTCACGTTATTAGACCAGACGATGATGATTGGATAGAACACGGCGATTTCATAGACCATAAAGAACCAAAAATAAAATTTTGTGATTTTAGATATTTAACATTAATGAAAGATAGAATATATGCTTGTGGAAGATTTGCTCAAGCTGTAAATCTAGGGTTAATAGATATTAAAAATATGACACAGGATGAATATATAGACATCAATGATAAAGATATTCTAGTGAAAATAGACAAAATGATGGAAGAATCATATTATAAATTTACTAGCACTTGTAAATATTGTTTACGAGGAACTAAAAGAGGAATAAATAGAACTCAAGGTTCCTAATTAATATTGCTCCAGGAGCTCGTTTGGTAGAGCAATCGGCTGTTAACCGAAAGGTTACAGGTTCGAAGCCTGTCTGGAGCGCCAAAATTATGTGGGTATCGTTTAATGGTAGGACTTCAGCCTTCCAAGCTGATAATGTGAGTTCGATTCTCATTACTCACTCCATATATGCCGGATGACGGGTCGTGAGTCCGACCACCGGCTCCAAATTGATAATATTAGGTTTTAACTTTGATGCAGAAACGTATGGAGCAACTGCTGATAGCTCAATGACACTAACGAGACTAATAGAATAAGTTAAGTAAAACGTAGGGTGTGTATAGAATGTGTGGTCGACCCTTTACTATACAAGCGTTATCCTATTTATATATAGAGGTATAGTTCAGTCGGTTAGAGCGCTGCTCTGATAAGGCAGAAATCGTAGGTTCGAGTCCTACTACCTCTACCATTATTATTGCCAGGTAGTCAAGCGGTAAGACACTAGACTTTGACTCTAGGATGCACTGGTTCGAATCCAGTCCTGGCAGCCAATTATAAAATACATCAAGAAAGGGGTTTTGGTTATGGGTAAAAGAAAAGGCAGTTCTGGTTCAGGTGAAGGACATTATATCATTACTCAAGCTAATTTAGATAAAAAAGGTAAAACTAACAAAAAGTTAAAAAGAAATCCTATGGCATCTAAATATTTAACAGCTAAGGGTAAAGAAATAAAAGAAGCAGCTGAAGCATATGCAAAAGAACATTTCAAAAAAGGTCGTAAATATAGAAATAAAGAGGTATGAAATTATGAAAACTGTTTTTGTTGATTTAGATAATACGCTTGCTTTAAATGAAACTTGTGATGATGTTCCCTATACAAAAGGTTTGTATTTAAATAAAAAACCTATTAAAGAGATAATTCATTTAGTTGATTATTATTATAGAGATATTGCTAATATAATTATCATAAGTAGATATGTTGGAGGAGAAGATGGCAAACAAGAAAAAATAAATTGGATGAGAAAACATCTTCCAAAATCATTTCTAATTAATTCTCCATATTTAATTGCAAGTGATGATATTAAAACAAAAGCAGATTATATCAATGAATATTCTATATCTAATAATATGAAATTAGAAGATTGTACTATTATTGACGATAAAAAAGAAATATTACAACAATGTAAAAAAATAGGGATAAAAGCATTATATCCTCAACAATTAATAGTTAGATATGAGGAGGAATTAATTAATGATTAAACTTAACAGATATTTAAGAGAACTTGGCGTAGATGAAAAGAATTTTTATTTTAGACACGATGATGATAGATATATTCCAGACGAAGATACCGGCATCCCAAATTCACATACTTGGAGTATGGATGGAGTTTTGGCAATGATTATATATACTTATCTAAGAACATTTAAAGATACAAAAAGATGTGCCTATCCAGCAAGATTGACTGAAGAAAAATGGGAATCTATTTTAGATGAAATGATAAAAGGGTTTGCATCAATGATTAAAGAAGAAGAATCTCATAATGCATTTAAAAGGCAAAAAAGAGCTCTTGCATTATTTAAAACATATTTTTATGATTTAGGATGGTAATATGAATAATGATAGAGAAATTAAATGTTTAAGACGTACATTACAAAGCATCATAGATTTAGGTTATGATTATGATGGATATGGAAATTCTTTAGAGGGATGCAAAAGATTAATAGATGAATTTGTTAATATGGCTTACGATGTATTATATAAACATCAAAGTGATACATATTTAGATGGAAACGGTAATCATATAATTAATATATTTGATGAAGTTGTTGGAGAATATAATCCAAATACCTGGGAGACAAAATATTACGATAAAGATAGAAAAGATTATTAATATATTGACAAAAATTTAAAATATGATATAATTTATATTGAACGCTTTATTTGAGCGTTTCATAATTATTTGTTTCTGACTATAAGATTGTCGTGCTTATAGTCTTTTTTTTTATAAAAAAAAATAGATGGGTTTTATTCCCCATCTAAAAATATTAATTTATTAATATAATCTCGATTCTCTGTAAATATAGGAATCTCATTATCTATATACCATTTACTTTCTGAATCCTTGATTGCACAACACCCGCGTTTAAGAGTTGTTGGGTAATTGTTCCAATTTACATCTTTTTCTGTTAACATTTTATTTTGCAAATCATTCTTATTAATACCTTGAAGTTCTTTGTGAGGATATAAGCTTTGGGCAACAGCATTAATGCTATTTCTGGTGGCGTCTTGTTGTCGCCAAATTAAATTATTAATAACTTCATATTGTGGAATATTAAATACTCTTGAATCAAACACTCCTTTGTACTCTTTATTGCTCCATTTATCATACAATGCTTCATTTTTTTGATAGAAATTAGCTTGAATTATACTGTATTCTGCCATTCTCATATCATCCTCTAATTCTCTTAACATCTCTGATAGTGCTTGATTAAAATATAATGTAGCCATACTAGCACTTATACTTGCCATTTTCTGAACTTGATTGTCAAACCAAGCACAAGTATCTCTATTTTGGTAATCTACTAAAACTAATGTTATCTCATCTGATTGAGTATAACCTAATACACATCCTTGAATATTTTCACACAATTTTAACATAGTTGTTTGCATAATTCTAACAAAATGCTCATCAAATGGCTTATCTAAGCCACGAGTTAATGTATGAAATGCTTTACCATCTAAACGAATTATTACTGGCGTTCTTCTAGTTAAATAATTTCTGCTAACCATCTCATATTCTTTCATTCGATTTCCAATGTTATCTTTTGTTTTATTCATATTTATCTACCTCTCTATAATACTATATTACCAAAATAAATATATTTTGTCAAGAATAAAAAATAAAAAAAAGAGAAACATACTCTCTTATTTTGCTAAGATTTCTGTTTCTCTAAGAACTTTTAGTAATTCATCTTTACTTAATTTGTAATAGCCTTTAATTTTCTTCTTTTGCGCTATTTTCTTTAAATCAATTATATTCATTTTAGAATAATCTATATTTGTCGTTTTATTTGTCTTCTTTTCTTCTATCAATTTATTAAATAAATTAGATAATTCTTTAGCTGCCTTATTTGCTTTCCAATCAGATATAATCATTGAAATAAAGAAATATAATGCATTTAATGTTAATATACATAATAGAATTAAAGTAACTATTGCTATAGCAATTTCCATATAATCTCCTCCTAGGGTTAATTATATATTATATCGCTATTCTTTGTCAACAACTTTTTCTTCAATTTCTTCTATTTTTGCTTCTTCAACATTTTCGATAGATTTAATCCATTCCAATGTTCTTAATGAAAATGCTGCTTCATCATTTTTTCTATCGAACATTTCTATATCGCCTTTAATAGCATCAACCATTTCTGCTCCACCAATAGGATTCTTAACTCCACCTAAGAACGTTTCTAAAAAATTATTAACTTTTTTAAAAAAATCTTCTCTTTCTTCCGGTTTATAATAAGCCAACACATCGGCAACTATTTGTAATGATAAATCATTGTAATTATTATAATAACCCTTCCATTGTTCGATTTCTTTTTCTAATAAATCTTTTTTAATTTCCATATTATTTGTTCCTCCTTATTTTCATTATTTACCAGTTGAACCAAGACCACCGACTCTTTCACTATCGGTTTTATCATCATCAACTATGAGAAATTTAGTAAATATTCCCTGAGCTATTTTGTCTCCAATATTAATTTTATAATCAATATCCATAGGATTATAAAATTTAATCCACATATGACCTTCATTATCTGGATTATTATAATAATCACTATCAATAATGCCTGTTGTATTAGAAAGTCTTATATTTGTTTTAAATCCTATAGAACTTCTTGGATATATCATTAACACTTCATCTGCTTCCATAATAACCTTTATTCCTGTTGGTATTTTTGCCGTATTATGAGCTGGAATAATAATGTCAATTGGACTAAAAAAATCATATCCGGCACTATTTTTAGACCCTCTTTTAGGGATTTGATGTTTTTCATAATCAATACCGCTTATTTCATCTTTAGTCCATTGCTCTTTACTAATTTTTTCAAACTTTCTCATTTCTTCATCTCCTTTTTTACTAATTTTTTAACCAAGCCTTTTTCTTGTGCTTCTTTATATGGCATTGCCGTGAAACTATATGTATTTCCTTCATTATCCCACATATAATATTTATTGTCAAAAGGTTTGTATTCTATGCCAATTAATTGAGGATTCTCTTGTATTGAAGTTGCCTTCATCAAATCGTCTCCTCCTAGATAATAATTTCTTTCACGGATAAATCTTTCAAGCTCCCAAGGATACATAAATTTATTTCTTCCTTCTTAAAGACATTTTTTTATCGCCAAAAGTTTCTAATTCTGGGGATATATTATAGATGTTTCCTTTATCATCAAAATCGACATCAACCCACCAACAAGATTTATCATTAGCCAAACCTTTACCTCTACAATAAGGTGTTTGGTCTTCTAAACAACTTGTTTGGAAACAATGTGTATTATCTTGTTTCATATAGAAACTTTGATGAATATGCCCCGTTTGTAAAATATCTGGTCTTTCGGCAAGAGGTATAGAATCTAAATATTTTTGTAATTTATATGATTTAGCATAAGCAGAACCACCAGAACCGTGGAATAATCTTATTTTAAGATTACCTATTTTCATATCGGCAACATCAGCACCCAAATATTCAATATCATCTCTTTGTTGTGCTATAGATTTTACTATTTCACTTCCCGCTGACTTATACCACCAATCATCGTGATTTCCTTGTATAACATAAGTTTTACCACTAAATGTAGGATATTTTTCTACACAATATTCAACCTGACCTTCATATGATGGTTCTCTTAATTCATATACTTGCTCTGGTCTATTCGAACGGCCATCTGTGAAATCTCCAGAGTGCAATATATGTTTAACTCCATTTTTTTCAGCCTTATCATATAAATATTTTAAAATATCTAATCTGTCATATTTGCTTGCCAAATGGGTATCACTAATTAATAGTAATTTTAAATGCTCCAAATTATATGGTAATTCATAAACATCATTATGTTTTGGTGGAGTTTTCATCACAATAATCTCTCCGTTAACATATTCAATGTTATACCCTTGTTGATGCATCATTGTAATTAAACCGGCAACCTCATAATCTTTTAATTCTAAATCCTTACAAATTTGAACAAAAGATTTCTTTTTTTTTGCCATATAATAAATTTTATCACAAATTTGTTTTATTTTTTCATCTTGATACATATAATTACCTCCCTATAATAATTATAAATATCCTTTTTTACAAATCTATTCTATTATGTATATATTCTTTTTTAATTAACTTGCGTCCTTTATCATCTTCATCTTTTTGATGTTTATATTCAAAATATAATAGCAACTCCCTAATTCGTTTAAGATTTTCTATATTTAATTCACCTTTTATATTTTCTTGTATCATTTCACTTGTTAATAACCAAAATATTTCTTCATCTATTCTTTCTATCAAATGCAAATAATCGTGTGAAGTTGACTGTTTTAAAATAGCTCCGTTCCATTTTAAATAACCATCTCCTAAACCCATTCTTTTGCAATATCTACGAGCTACAATTAAGTGATGAAAACTAAGTTCTTTATTATTACGAAATGTATATCCCATAAAATCGTAACCTAATTTATTAATTTTAAATTCCGCAATCATATCGCGTGTGATTTCTTTCATAAGCAAGACTCCTTTACTATTGATTAAAGTGTCTCCTTGTTTTCTAAATTATTTATTTCTAAACAATAATGCAGTATATAAAAGCATTGCACCAAACCATTGTAACGATACTGGCCAATCTCCTTTTGTAAAAATATTTACAATCAAACTTCCTAAGGCTCCAGTTACCATTAATGCTGGGAATACTATTTTTAATATATCAACTAAATTATTCATATAATATTGTTTCTCCTTCTTTTAAGCTCTTTTGAACATCTATCACTCTTTGATTGGATGAGCCTTTCCATTTTAATGTTATATCTCTAAGTTCTTTTTTAAATTGCCCATCAATCACGATATCGGTATGTTCTATTAAATTATCACATCTAGCACTTTCAAACTCAAAATTACCGCCCGTATAGAGCCAAACTTTCTTGTTTGGATAAATATATTTAACTCGTCTTAAAAGTGCCGTAAGAGGCTCTATATTGCGTTCTACGAGAGGTTCTCCTCCAAGAATAGTTAATCTTTTAATATAATCTGGTTTTAATAATTCTATAATTAAATCTTCTTCTTTTTGAGTCCATTCTTTTCCTTTGTCAAAATCCCAAGTTTCTGGATTAAAACATCCAGGGCAATGGTAGGGGCATCCTTGTGTATATAAGGATACTCCAAACCCTTCTCCATTGATAGCCTCACATTTATCTATTGAATTATACCTCATTTTTACTCTTCCAATTCTTCATTTTATTACTATGTTTATATCTATCTTCTACTTCTTTTTGTTTACCATAGTTAAATGCGGTTTTATAATTTCCTGTAAGATACATAATATCTTAATTATTATGGACTGTTCCTTGCCCCGTAAGGCTGACGTGTCCAGTCTCTACATTTCGTAAAATATATCATAATCAAATATATGATGTCTTCTTGCTTTTAATTTATATCTAATTGATTCACTTGTCTTATTATATTTTTCCGCTAAATATTCTGCACATTTCGTCATAGACCTAAATGTTAATTCTTCATTATCACTCTTTATTTTAACTGATTTTGCTAAAACATTTAATGAATGATTTAAACAATTTTGTTTTGCTTGATTTATTATTTTGTCACTTAATACTCTATTTTTCATTTGTTCACTATGAGTGACGTATCTTAAATTTCTATAATCATTATTATGGGGATTTCTATCTATATGGTCTACTTCGTAACCATCAGGACAATCTCCTAACCAACATTCGGCAACAACTTTATGTATCATTATTCTTTTAGTTCCTTCTTTTAGGTGAACCATAGTTTTATAATAACCTATTTTTGAATGGTGCATATCTAAAACAATTTTATTTTGTTTTTTAGATTTAACATTTCTAAAAACAGTTCCATTTTCATTTATTTCATATAAATATTTAAGCGATTTTATTTTACGAAACTCGAGGTTTGAATTATTTTTCATCTCTCGATACCTCCTTAATTATTATTTTACTTCTGAACCCGAAGAGGGTTCTGGTTAAGGAAACCTTATAATTAATATAAGTTTACGTCAATTTGCGGGCTTATCATACAGGTTAACCCGTTACTCTTCTTAATTGTTGGATATGTTTACTATGACACATAGGGCACTCATCATTGAATTCATCTGTGTAACCACACTCTAAACAAGTATCATTTGGAACATTTAAAGCAAAATACGGTATATCTTTATCCATAGCATAATTAACTAATTCTTCTAAAGCTTCAAGATTATTTTGAACGCCACTATCTAATTCTACATAAGTAATACATCCAGCATTACTATAACCAGTTAATTGGCTTTCAATATCTATTTTTTCAAAAGGCGATACTTTCTTCCAAACAGGAACGTGAATTGAATTTGTAAAATAGTCTCTATCTGAAACATTTTCTATTTCTCCATATTGAGCTTTAAACTTTTTCATAGCAGTATAGCATAAGTTTTCAGCAGGAGTGTAATATACACCAATATTTAGTTTATATTTCTTTTTAAATTCAGCGCATCTATCTTTAAATAATTGTTCAATTTTTTTAGCAAGCTCCATACCTTCAGGCGTCGTATGGTCTTTACCGATTAATATTTGAAGTGTTTCCGCTAAGCCAATTTGCCCTAGAGCCAAAGTACCGTGTTTCATTGCACTTTCAACTGTTTTACCATCATAACCCAACATTAAGCCATTTTCATACATAAATTTAGCAGATTCTGGAGATTGTGAGCAAATATAATTATATCTTTCAATAAGCATATCTTTTGCCTCTCCAATTTTTTTATCTAATAATTTCATAAATTTATCTACATCTCTGTCGGCTTCCATTGCAAGCGTAGGCATTATAATTGTGACTGGACAAATATTCCCACGACCATCTTTTGTTTGTGGATTAGTTCCTTCTTCAGCATTAATATCAGCCCCATTATATGTTCTACAGCCCATTGTGCTTACATATGTTTTTGGGTCATTTTTATCATATCCAACATTGGTAGACCAGTCTACATTAACATAATTAGGATATAATCTTTTTGATGTTGATTTTAATGCTAATTGGAATAAATCATAATTAGGGTCTCCAGGTTTTCTATTAACCCCTTTCATACATTGAAAGATTCCACAAGGAAATATAGGAGTCTTTCTTACTTTACCAACTCCTTCAATAGAACCTTCTAATAATGCTTTAATAACCATTCTACCTTCTGGTAAAGTACAAGTCCCATAATTAATTGACGTAAATGGTAGTTGATTTCCGCTTCTTGATTGTAATGTATTACATTAATATTCACATAAGGTCGCTAATCTTATGCAGTTCTCTTATGAACTTCTTTATGTCACCATAAAGATTAGACTATATCTTCATCCTCTAGTGAGGAGGTTACCATTTCGACTCGCTTGAGCCTACTCCACGTTTTATGTGGATAGTCGTTAGGCATTTATTGTATCATTATAATATTGTAAATGATAACCACCGGTTGTACGATGGATACCTTTACATACTTTTGTAACATTTGTTGCGTGTAAATTAAGTTGTCTTGCACATTCTTGTACCGAATCATATATAATATTTGTTTCAATACAATATATTTTCTTTTTATATGGATAGTTTTGAGATAAAAGTTTTTTCTTTTCATCAGAACATATTACGTGTCTTTTGCTTGCTGCTAATGATAATTTTCTTTTATGTTCTTCTGTTAATTTTCTACCTTTTTGTGCCTCACTTATTTTTCTTCTTTTATTTATATCGCAAGGATGGCCTTTGCCATTTTGATTACCTTTTAAAGCTTCTGATAATTTATCTTTTACTTCTTTTGGTAAACTAGGTGCACTTCCACCTTCCATTATATTATATCCATATTTTTTATTTTGTGTTTTATATTTATTTATTAATTCTATTTCTTTTTCACACGCTTCTTCTTTTGTTAAATTTTTATATAAGATAATATGCTCAAAATTGTCCCAACCATATTTTTGTATGGCTGCATAAAAATAAGGACTACTATTATAATTATAACCGTTTAAACCCCATCTGTTTTTTGGTTTTTGTTTAGTTATACCTATATATTTTTTGTTATTTATTTTATTATTATGCAAATAAACAGAATACATATTATCCACCCCTTTTCTTCTTTTTAATGATACAAATTTAGCACGGGATTGTCTCTATGAGAGTTTCCCCGTTTAGATAACTAAGTTCCTAATATTACTATTAAGTCGCCCTAATAATTAAGGTTATGATACATACCTTGAACGGCTTGCATTAATTCTTTCTCTGTTTTAGCCATTGCATATTTATAAACTCTAGGAAATTGTTTATAAAAATCATCTTCAATGGATAAGTCGGCTTCGCATCTTAAATCGCTTTCTTCAATAAATTCCATTCCTTCATTAAAATGTTTTCTAAATGATATTCTAACATAAGGAACCATAGTCCAATCTAAATGTGAAGCACTAACGCCACCAAATTGTTGTAAACTTTGTAATTGAAATAATACGGCTACTAATTGAAAGGCTGTATTAATTGAACGAGCTGGTCTAACATCTGTTTGTCTAGTATTAAATCCATTCTCTAATAATTTATCAAAAGGAATTGTTAAACAATTGTGCATACCAACTGCATAAGCATCTAAATCGTGAATATATATCTCATTATTTAGATGATTTTCTCTTGCCATATCAGATAAAATATAATCAAGAGCAAATTTTTTCATAAGGGAATTTTTAGCCTCTCCCATTCTTCCACCAAATGAATATTCGTCAACATTAGCGTTTTGATTTTGAACATTGGAAGCTGCAAGTTTTTCCGAAATATCTTTCATAAATTGAGAGTTTCTTTCTCTCATTTTAGTTCTTTCATATCTATAAGTAATAAAATTTCTTGCAATATTTTTATAATTGCTTGCCATTAATTTTTCTTCAACAATATCTTGTATTTGTTCTACTGTCAAATCATCTTCTATATTTGCAATAAAATTAGCTATTTCTCTTGCTTTTAAATGGGCTTTTTCAGATATTTCATTTTCTATATCTTGAAACGATAGCTCGACAGCCCTAACTATCTTTTCTTTATCAAATAATTCCGTTCTTCCGTCTCTTTTAATAACTTTTTTCATATAAATTCCCCTTTCTTAATATTTTTATAATAATTCGTCTTCTATTACCAAGACATTTATTTTATTAGATAGAATAGATGTAGAGTCCAATGCTATTACTCTTTTATCTTCTCTTTCTAATATTGAAAAATCTTCCTTATCATCTTTTTTTAATCCATACATATTACGTAAATGGTCTGTTCCAAAGTGTCCTATAACAACAGTTTTTTCTGTATTATTTATATTTCTACCAAAGAACTTACCATCATCCCAAGTAAGAGCTTCCCAATCATTATATCCATATCTAAAACAATGCGGATTGTGCCAATCTTCTGCTAATGTATCTATTGCACCGTGAGTGAATATATATTTTTTAGTTTCTAAATAATAAGGTTGATTTTTTAACCAATTTAATAATTCTGGATATTCTTCATTAATGTCTTTTTTAACTATATTTAACCAGCGTGCAAAATCGCCAACAGTCATTTCTGTCTCTGGAATATTTTCATCAATTAGACACCAACTTTCAAATGGTGCTGTTCGATGCCAAAAATCAGCAAAGGTTTCCCTTTCGCCATTTCTGAAATAATTAAAAGGGTCTAAAACGGTTCCTTCTAAATAATCTATAAACATTAAGTCGTGATTACCCATAATGGTGATTGCCTTACCTTTATCGGTTAATTTTTTTAAATATTCATAAACTGATACAGAATATTCTCCTCTATCAAAATGGTCTCCTAAAACAACTAATAGGTGTGAATCATTATTTTCATCAAATCCAGCATCTTTTAATGCTTCAATTAGAGCAGGAAAATTACCGTGAATATCTGACACGGCGAATATCTTCTTTTTCATAATTATATTTCCTCCTTAATTTGTTCTACAATATTATATCTAACCATTTTATGTATAATATTTTTTAATTTGTTATAAGTGTTTGAATCAAATTTAAAATCTTTATACTGTTCTATAACTTGTTCTTTAATTTGCTTTGTATCTTCATCATACTCAATAGCCATTCTACGAGCCATTTCCAAACTATATTTGCTTTTCTTAACGTTTATTAAGAAATTTTTAAATCTTTCTTGCTCTGATATATCTAATGCTTCTCCAAAAGGTATACCATTAAGAAAAACTTCAATAATTAATCTATTTAATCTTATAATGTGATGTAATTGTTTACTATCATATCCATATTTTTCGATTTTATCAATTAAACTAGGATAAGGATGTTCCATAGCAGCAACCTTTTCTTTACTCATACCACTTATACACTTCGCTAATTGAGGGAAATTCATTTTAACAATGTCATCGCCCATCTCTAAAATTTGTCTTATATATGTTTCATATTTATTATTAAACATACAATATTGGGTGAATAATATTTCTAAATATGCAGGGTTAGATTTACACCACATATCCATCATAACCCTAATATCTTTAACATCAATTTGTTCCCCTTCAAAATCATATTTTGTGGATACCATCTTATTCCCATTAACTAAATCATCTAATGTTGGTAATACAATAGCTTTTGTATCTACATCGCTTTTATATTCGTCATCATTTACATATAAACCATAATTCATTGAACCTTGAGCAAATACGGCTACAACATTATAACCTAATGATTCTAAATAATGATAATGTTTTTCAACTCTATTATAAATATATTTATCCATATTTTCTCCTTATTTTCTTTTTAATTTTAAATAACAACCACCACAAACACTTTCATATTGAATATTGTCTTGATTATCTATTTCAATTTGTTTACCATCAAAAACCGGGTTTCCATTAATTAACCTAATATTTTGAGTTGCTTTTTTGCCACATTTACATATAGTTTTTAATTCTTCAATGTCATCAGAAATTTCTAATAATCTAGTTGCCCCGGGAAATCCTCTCATCTGGAAATCACACCTTAAACCATAACATAGTACAGGAATATCATATATTTTTGTTATTTCGTATAATTCATCTACTTGTAACGGCATTAGAAATTGTGCTTCATCAACAATAATAGCAGATGGCTTAAAAACGCTTGATAATTGTTCCGACATACTGTTTAAAATAGTATCATTAGGCGTAAGAAGTATATCTACTTCTTTTTCCACACCTAATCTACTGACAATATTTCTATCTCCTTTAGTGTCTATAGATGGTTTTATTAGTAGGATTTTCATTCCTTTTTCTTCATAATTATGGGCTACTTGTAAAATAGCCGTTGATTTTCCGCTATTCATCGCCCCATATCTAAAATATAATTTACTCATTTGTTTCTTCCACCACCCAATCAACCAATTTAGATATTGGGATTGTTTCTATATATGTTTTTAGAAAATTATAATAGTAATCTTCATCTTTATTCCAAAGATTACATCCATATGCTTTAAATAAAATATCTTTATATTTATATTCCTGAACTTTTTGAGCATAACCTTTTCTATCTAAGTTTTGATATTTACTTATATCGTGTAAATCTTTTTTAAGATGTGCTATAAATAAACATAGGCCGTGTCTAATTCTATTAAAATCATCTGTATATTCTGGGAAATGTCCTAGTATATCATCATCTTGCTCGTCTAAGATTAATTGTAATATTTTTTTGTCGCTAAATATTCCCTCTCCTTTGATAAAAAACAAATCCATATAAGTTGATGATTTCATTTTAACCCTATTAAAATATTTGTCACATAAAACAAATCCTTCATAATGTTCACTATCTTCCGTTAACTTATTTACGGCATTTTGTACTTCTTCTATATTATTACAAAGAAATGATTTTGGTACTTCGATTTTATTGCCAAATAACTGTTTCGCAATAATTGGTAATTCGCTTCTTGAAATTTCTTTTAATGTCTCATTATTTCTAATGGCTAATAAATATAATTTAGTTTCATTATATGGTACTATAATTCTTGTATATGGACTTACAAGCTCAAACATATAAGTATTTTTTTTATCTAATATGTTTAAGTCTAAATCTCCCCAGGCAATATTAAATAATTCTCTATAATTATTAATATTACTTATATTTATTGGGGCATCTTCAGCATCAATATTCCCAGAAGTAGACACGTGCCATCCAGTCATTTCATCATACCAAACGCCTATTAAACTACCATCTATTTTTTGTGAAGCCTCACAGGGAAATTCTAATTTTGCTGCTTGTTCCTGCCCATAATTGAAAAATTTGGTAAATCTCATTGATGCGATTTCATATTTGTTATTAATATTTCTTAAAATAATTCCTCTACATTCTTGGACAATTTCATTAGACATATCACTATTTAATTGGTCATATTTTAATAATACAAAATTATTCTTTTCTTTAATAATCAAATTATATGGCTCAGCAGATAAAATATCTCTCCAATTATTATTTTGATTTATTATCTTTAGAACTTTTACCTCCATTTTTCTTTTTCTCCTTACTTTCTTGCTTTTTTAAATATTCTATAATATTTTTCTTAAATTCACCTAAATCAATTTTCATTGTTTATCTCCCCCTCTATTGTTGTTTTGTTATAAGCAACAAGCCACCATTCTTTTGTATCGCTTCTTTTCCAGTTACCATCAACCAATGTTTGTTTATATTTTTCTTCAAACTTAATAGCTTTAATAATATCATTTTTATTTATGGGATTATTTTTGAATGTATTCTTGTTAACTTTACATATAACTGATTTCCCATTATTTAAACAATATAATGTTAACCTTGGCGTATATTTAGTATCCACATCAATAACAAAACAAATATTTTTTTTGACATCATAAGTCATACTAATATAACCCAAAGCATCCATCTCAAAAGATACCTGCTCGGATATATCAAAAGACTCATTAGGTATATTTTTTTCTATTAATTTTAGTATATTACACATATTATCAAATTTATATTGTTTTTCCGTCTCTAATATACCTTCTAACTTTAATGCATAATCCGGTATATTAAAATCTCGTAATTTGTCTTTTGCTATTAATTTTCTTCCATATAAATTTTTAAAATAATCATAAATAATAGAAAGTTTTTTATTATTACCAAATTCTTGAAAATATTGTAATTTTATTAAAATATCTAATTGCCTAGTATTAACATATGCTTTATTATTTTCATCTTTCGCATTTGTAACTTCCTCTAATAAATCTATAAAACTATCATATCGTTTATCTTTTAAACTATATAAATATAAAGAACATTCTTTGTTGAGAAATTTAATAGCTCCAGTTCCTTTGTATATTTTGTTATTTTCTTTATCCATAAAATATTCATCTATTGAATATCTAAATTTTGGTTTTTCTAAAGTTATTCCATATGATTTTAGCTCGCTTGTTAATTTCCCTGTTCTTGTTGCGTCATTACTATAATAATTTAATGCTACCGTATAATATTCTAATGGATAATGTGATTTTAAGTATGCACCATATAAACTATCATAAGCATAAGATAGCGAGTGAGAAGCATTAAAAGAATATTTAGCAGCATCTTCTACAACTTGCCAAGTTTCTTCGAAACCTTTTTCTTCTCCAACTTGTTTCTGCCATCCTTCTAATAATTGTTCTTTTAAAGCCTTTAATTCCGGTTCTTTGAATTTCTTTTTTGCAATTTTCTTTATAACATCATAAGATTGTGGTTCTGATATACCTAACCAAATTAAGTATTTCATTATAGATTCCTGATAAATAAGCCTATGTTCACTATCTTCTAGTATGTTATCAAGAGCTTGAACCCCAGTCGTATAAGATTTTCTCTCAATAAAATCATCCAATAAACTAGCGCATCCCGGTCTAATAATTGCAACAAAAGATGACATTTCGGCTAATGATTTTGGCTTATATTTCATAACTAAATTAGTAGCATAATCAGAATCTGCTTGATTTATAGAACAAGTTAATCCTTTTTTATAAACATCGAAAGTCTTATCATCAAGCAACTTATCTAACTCATTAATACTAGGTATTTGAATATTTGCCAATTTACAAACATCTCTAATAATTGCCCATACAGTGACTGTTAAATAATCGTTCTTAAGATATTTATATTTATCGCAATTATATCCATCTAGCATACAACATATTTTACCATTTGGCGTTTTTATCATTCCTATTTCACTACGAACATCTTTCGAATATAAAAGCATACTACAAGGACTTTCAGATACTCCCTCGACAACGCCAATAAAGCGTTTGCTTTCTTCAATAATAGGAGCCCACTTAGGGTCGTCCCTATATTTATCCAAATCTTTTGCTATTTCATTAACCGTATCATAATCTATATCTAATGCTTTACAATATAGCCTAAACCCGGATGATTCTTGTAATGGTTTCCAACTAATCATCCATCCACAGTTATTCTCTCCTAAAAGGTCTTTGCTGGCTTGGATAAATGGTTCGGCATCTGCTGTATTAAGGTCTATATCAGGCAATGAACGAGCTCCTAAAATTCTTTCAATAGACATAAATCGCGTTGGGAATAGCGTAATAGGTGATTCTAGTCTATCAATGTTGGTTAAATGCAATAATCTTGTTATATAAAATGATGGTGCGGAGCCTCTCCCGGTATTAGTTAAAACTCCTCCATATTTTTCTTTTGCTATTTTTGCTATATTATAATCTATTAAAAAATAATTAGCCATATTTGTCTTTTCAATAATATCGAACTCATATCTAATTGCTTCCAAATATTCTTTTCTTTTTTCTTTTGGTATTCTTTCTTTATCTTCATTCCAAGATGCCGTAATAACCTTTTTTAATTCTTCATTGGGATTTTCTGCGACAGAAGGTAATTTAATTTCGTCATTTATATAATCATCACAATTTATATTTTCAAATATCATAGTACTTTCTAATGCTTCTTGTATTTGATTTTTATTTAAAATACCTTGTGCTTCATATCTTTTTACAATAGTATCATAATCAGGATAGTCAAGAATAAAATTTGCTTCTTGCTCATATATAATTCCCTTAGCTTTTAGAAATAAATCTCTATACTTTGCATCTTCAGGATAAATATAATGACTATCGTTTGCGTGTATAATTCTAATATGATATTTTTGAGATAATTGTAAAACCTTGCGGTTGACTTCTTTTTGAATATCTTCATTATGGTCTTGGACTTCCAAGAAAAAATTACTTTTAAAATAATCTTTCATTTTTATAATTAATTCTTCTTCGTTCCATAAACCAGCTACGCAGGCGGTAGTTATCATTACATTGTTGGGATTCAAAGAAAACAGTAGTTCTTCATCGATACGTGGTCTATAATACATACCAGTTTCAAATGATTCTGTAATAATTCGATTTAAATCTCTAATACCATCGTGATTTAAAGCAATAATAATAATGTGTTTATTGCTTCTATCTTTTTTGCCTTCTTCATCTACTGCCAATCTATCTTTAACATAATATAATTCCGCGCCAACAATCATTTTAAGACCATATTGGTGTGCCAAAGTTGTTGCTTGAAAAATATCTCCTTGTAAACCGTGGCAAGTAGTAAAAAAAGCATCGTGACCTAATTCTATCGCTCTTTTGCAATAATCTTCCATACTAACAATAACATCCATTGAAATAGGGTTGCCATACATATTATGACAGTGATAATTATAGTATTTCATTCCCTTCACCCTTTCCTATCTTATAAATAAATACTATCATAAAATAGAAAAAAAGTCAAGTTGTTCTTGGCTTTTATTATCTTCTTTTCTTTTTATTTTCTCTACGCACTCTTTCTTCTTCAAAAAGAATAGTATTTTCTTGGAATTTACGTAACATTTCTTCAAAATCATTTTTGTTTTCTTTATGTTCTCTTTGTTTCTTTTCTGTATTTTCTTCTTTTATAGAAGATTGTTCTTTGCGCTTAGCCTTACAGTCCTTACATCTAACTGGCTCTGATAGGCCTTTTTCTTCAAAAAATCTTTGCTCTCCAACACTAAACACAAATTCTTTTCCACAATTTCTACAAATTATAATTTTATCTTGTTTTTCAGACATAATTTATTTAATTTCTCCTTTTTCTTCTTCATTAATATTTAAAACTTCAACGTCATTATTTTGATTATTTTCTTTCGAATTTTCTTCTGCCTGAGGAATGTTTATTCCTTTTATTGAAGCATATTGTTGTTGACCAGTCATTAATATTTTATCGGAAAGTTTAATTAGTCTTTGTCCATATATTTTTAAAGCAGCAACAACATCATCGGTTTCATCTGGAGTTAAATATAAATTTAATTTAATTTCACTATCCATATATCCTCCTATTTAATTTGTAAATTAACATTTTCTATTAATCTAAATCCCGGTATTTTTAAATCATACGCAATATTTCCATCTTCATCTATTTTTTTTGTAGCTGTTATAGCCTTTTTAAGTTCATCTTTTTTAATATCAGGTTTAGATAATTCTTTATAAAAACTTTTTATTCTTTCTTTATCTTCTTCAATATATTTTCTTAAAGAATCTTCATCATAAATTTCACTAGCAGTACTTTTTGTATATTTTAATGATTTATCTCCAACTTCTAATTTTGTTTTTCCAGCAATGTGCATTAATGAATCTATATACCTTTTAATACTTTCAGATTTGTTTTCAAATCTTTTACCTTTTTCAGCAATATCTTTGCTTCTTTCTTTTAATGATTTCGCCCTATCTGTATATAATTCATATAAACCAGATAATGAATCTATTTTTTCCTCAAATGCCATATTTAAAGCGTCTAAATCTTCTGTTGTGAAATAAACCTCTCCAGTCTCTTCGTTATAGCTAAATCCTTCTTCTACAACTCTTGCTATTTGCTCGGCTATGCCATAGCCCTTTAATTCATCTATATTCATAATTAATTAGCCTCCTTTGGTTTAATATATGTACCTTTTTCAGAACTATTCCAAAATATTGTTGGATAATATTTTCTGTTAAATTCATATAATTTAGATTCTAATTGGTTAATCTTCCAAGAGCTATTTTCTTCTTTAGCTTTTTCAAGGTTATCCATTAATCCTTTTCTTTTTAATAATCTTTTTTGAACTATATTATTTTCAAACATAATTTATTAATCTCCTTTTATTCTATACCCTCATCAATATATGCGGCTTTTGTATCAGCAATATGTAATAATAAAGCTAATTTATTTTTTCTGAAGCATTCACTAACTTCTGCTATATTCCAGTCACTTTCAACGCCCATATGATGCACAATAGCCATATATTCTTCGTCGGTAATATCTATATATTTATTGACAAGTCTTGCCGACTTATATCCGTGTCCAACTAAAATACCTTGATTTTCAATAATATAATAAGGAACTTTAGTCCAATTTCCATATTCGTCTTTGACATTCCTTGTAGATAATTTATAAAAATTTGTTTTACAAATATCGTGGAATAAAGATATTATTGCAATGCTTTCCATTAACCTTTGTGTTTCATCTGCGGTTTTATATTCAAATAAACCTTCATTCTCACATTCATATTTCATTCTATTAAAAACATTGATAGAGTGAGAACATAATCCTCCTTCAAACATAGAATGGAATCTAGTACTAGCGGGTGCTTCATAAAAATCTGTTTCTTCTAACCAATTTAATAGGTCTTGTAAGCCATCTCTTTTAATCCACTGTTTACAAAGAGCAATAAATTTTTCTTTATTATTTTTCATTAATTTGTTTTCTCCTTATTTCCAATATTTTTTGAGCTTCTTTATCTAAATTTTGACATTCATATAGAATATAATCATCGTTTTTTTCATTCATCCATATTAGCCATTTCTTATCGCTTAATTTTAGATTAGTTTCATATTCTAAAATAAATTTATAGACAGCTAATTGTAAACAATAATGATAATAATTACAATCAGGTATATTATCTAATGGATATAACATTTTCTTATCATTATATGATTCAAATTGAATATCTTTATTGGTTTTATAATCTAATATAATAATGGCATCAAGTTTTTTAGAATAAGCAAGGAAATCAATTGCCCCTGCAATATCATAATCTCTACTCCCAACTATTTGTTCGAGTCCAATAACAATAAGTTTATCTTTGAATTTATTATAAAAACTTTCGCAAAGACTTTTTAATTTATCCCAAACTGGTGCTATCACATCATAGCCAAATTCCCTGATTACTTCTGATTTATTATAATTATATAATTCACCTCCACGCCATAAAAATTCATTATAAGCGTGAGTATAAGTTCCTTTACTACAAGCAAAATCTCTGTCATAATGCCACATATTAATTAAATCTTCTTTTGGTATTCCATCTTTTATAGATTTAAATGTTGCAATTCTATCTTCATCAAATTCTTGCTCATATTCTCCAATTAAAGTTGTAACTGATATGCCAACTTGATATTCGCTCCCATCATCTTCTAAATAAGTATATATATGAGGCTCCTCATAAAATGTATATCTTTCAAATTTTTTAAGTTCTTGCTTAACATAATTAATATCAAATTTAGTCATCTAAAGGGCTCTCACTTCCCGGTATTTGATGCTCATTAGGGTCGTCTGTTCTTTCAGGAGTTTTATTATCCCAATCCCATTTATATCTATACCATAACTCTCTTGGAGTACGATAAAATCTATAACTAGGGTAATCAAAATAAAGGTCTACTTTAGGAACTAAACCAGTAATACGATTTTTAAGAACTTCAACTACCGTTTCATATTTAATTGGTTCTTTACCTTTTTTGTAATTACCTCGTTCATTTAATTCTCCTGCTCTTTCACTATCTGAATATCTATGAACACTAAATACCATATGAGCTAAATTAACAATATTAGAACTTCCCGAAATATCTTCTTTCGTTACTCTTACTTCTCCAGTTTTTCTAGGATGTGCTACTAAAAAAACCAATACATTATATTTTTTTGCAAAATTAATTAAATCTTTAATAAAATTCTTTTCTGCTTGCAAACGACTTTCTTCATCACATTCTAAATCAACCATCATCAAATTATCAATCAAAAATACTTTTGTTCCAAATTTACGAGCCATTTCTTCCATTTTATGCAATAATGTAGATGCCGTTGTATCAACACTATCATCATAAATCATAACTCTTCCGGAATACCATTGCTCCATTTTTAATCTTGATTGCTGGTCAAAGCAACGAACGTGCCCTCCATCTTTAAGGGTTATATGCTCTCTATTTATCATATTAGTTTCAACCCAGTTTTTTAAAACCGGAGCTGGTAATTCGCCACTAAATACGAAAACATCATATCCCTGGTCTAATGCTTGACAAATAGCCACTTGATTAACAAAAACTGATTTACCCTCGCCTGACTTACCAGTTATTATATTAACCGTTCCAAATACTAATTTATATATTTGATTATCTAAATCTGTTATTCCGGTCAATAATCCTTCAGCATTTTGAATGTCAAATTCTTCAGCTTTTGCTAAATCAAGAACGCCTTCAACTGGAAGTTCTATTGGATGATATACATATTCAAGAACTTTTTCTTTGTTAAAAAAATATAAAACTTCATTGGCATCTTTTGGTAATTTACCATCTAATGGATTTCCAAAATCATCAATTGGCTCGGTAACTTCTACATAATATGTTCTCCAAGTACCTAAACGATTACAAATTTCATTTCGCGCTCTAATACCTGGCTCATCATTATCTCCCCATACAATTATTTTTTGAAATTGTTCTAACCAATCCCAGCATTGTTCTATCCACTTCATATTATTACAACCATTTGGAACTGAAACAACATTCATATAACCAGCCTCAATAATAGACATACAATCTGGTTCTCCTTCGGTAATAACCAAAGGTTTAGACGGGTCAACTCTATTCATATTAAATAAAATTGGTGTAAAATCAGCATTTTTTTGAAACCAACACTTAGGTTCACCTTTTTGCGGTTTTCTCGAAGGACGATATTTAGTCGATAACAATACATCATTATCATCATAATAATGGAATACCGTATTACCTTTATCATCTTCTTTAATATCTAAATAATCTAATGTTTTTTTGCTAATTTTTCGCTTGTTCCAATATGATATTGTATTATTTTCAGGCTCTTTATCTTCGTGTAGCGGATATTTATAAGTTGGTTTTGAATGAACACCTTTCATACTAAAATTATATTCAATATTCGTTTTTTCAAACAACTTTCTTACAGCTTCGATATATGTCATACCTTGGTCTTGATATAAATCAATAATACCATAATTGCGATTGCACCCAAAACAATGGAAACTATTATTTTTATCATTCCATATAAATGAAGGGTTTATATCTTTATGAAAAGGACATAAACCCTTTTTAGATTTTTCATCCCAACGGGCTACTCCTAGATACTCGACTATTTCTTCCATAGCCTGACCATCATAGATTCTTTTAGCTTCATCTATTTTTTCTTGTGGAATTAGCATCTTTAGCCCTCCTATCTCTCTACATTCTCAATATTAAAATGGATTTTCATCATCAGAATAATCATTATCATCATCATATTCTTCTGGTTCAGAGTCTTCTACTCTTGGCGCTCTATCAATGTTGCGAGGTGTTTGTGCTGGTTTGCCATCTTCATTACTGCTACCAGGTAATTCAAATTCAAAAACAGTGATTTTAGTATTTCTTGGATACTCAACTGCATTTGTTTTTTCGTTCCAGAAACCTTCATTATCTAATTGCATTTGAACATTAGTAATGGTATCCCCGACTTCAATATGTTTTTTTAGTTGATTATATGCTTTGCCAACAAATCTAACATATTTATAAGATTCACTAACATAACCATTTTTTGCAATATTATGTTCCACCTTTGCTTTATCAGAAGCGATATCCTCGTTAATTTTACGGCTAGTAGACATATCAACTAACGCAAAATTATTTTTATCATCGATATTCCAAATTTTAAATCTACTATCTGAAAACGCTCTCATAATTACTTATCTCCTTCTTTATTTTTTAAATCTTGTAGTTTTATTAATAAACTATTTAATTTATCTAAATCATCAACATTATTTGGATTGATTGTTCCAATTTCGTCTTCACATAATTTTTTAACATCAGGATTTTTGCTTCCTCCAAGTTCTTTAGCAACAGCAATAATATCTTTTCTTACTTTAGATAAATCAGAATTATCATCAACTACTTCTTTATTAGAAACTGCTTTTCTAGGGACTGGCTTCTTTTCTGGTTCTTCTCCCGAATTTGCCCATTTAATAATTTGTTCCCCGTGTTTTTCAGTTAATAATGTGGCTCCTTGACCCTCAAATATATGAGTGTTATCCTTTTGAACCTCTGCAGTATTTGTTTTTTGGTCAATTAAGAATGTACAAGTAAATTCATATTCAAAGCCATCTCTTTGTTTTGCTCCAACTCCCAACTTTTGAACAGACATTTTACCTGTTTTTTCATCTTTTGTTGCTTCATATTGGTCTTTACCTCTCATTGTTGCAATAATATGAATTGGGCTTTCTGCAAGTGCTTCAATAAATTTATTATGTCTTGGTGTAATTTTAGACCAAGCTTGATAAGTTCCTCCGGCTTGTGTTTGTAAATCTAAACATCCACCTTTTCCTTCCCATTCGTGAGATGTTGAATCGATAATTAAAATATCATAACCTTGCTCTACCGCAAAATTAATAAGTTCAACATATTTTTCCGGATTATGAGGAGCCTCTACATCAACGATATCATAATCAAATTCATTAGCATAATAATATCCTCTTTTTTGTTCAGTATTCCCCATAAGAATTTTTGCTTTCTTACCGGTTTCTTTTTCAATTTCATTTGCCATACCTGTTGCTAATCTTAATGCACCATAAGTTTTTCCTCCACCAGATGGAGCCATTAAAGCAACTTTAACACAAATCTTTTCTCTTTTCGCCTTTTTAACTTCAAATCCCATTAACTTTCTCTCTCCTTCCTTACAAATTAAGTGGTCTCATATGGCGTGCCCGAGACTACTATAATAAGATTAGCACGAAATATCATAATTGTCAATAATTTTTTGTAAAATTTTAACAAATTTCTTTGCTTCTCTTATTGTATTATTGATTCCAACAGATATTCGGATGGTTCTCATTGCTTCATCGTAAGTATATCCACTAGCCAAATAAGCATTAGACGGCTTTTCTTCACCAGAACTACAAGCACTCCCTGCTGAAATATAAATACCATATTTATTAAAAATTTGTACAGCCGTTGTTGCTAACAAATTATTAAATGTAATATTAATTGTATTATAATGTTTTCTAAATTTTAATTCATTAAATACAACTTTCACAAACGATGTTCCATCATCATTATTTTTATAATATGATTTATAATTATCCTCTAAATAACTATAAACGTAATCTATTATTTTATTTATTTGTTCCTGATTTTTATTTATATTTTGAGCCGCTTCCTCGATAGCTTCTCCAAAACATATAATGGCTGGAACGTTATAAGTTCCACCTCTTAAATTGTTTTCTTGCGTACCATAAATTAAAGGTCTTATTTTATCTTTTTTATCAAAATTTTTATTTATATAAAGAATACCACAACCAAGTATTCCTCCAAATTTATGACCACTCGCACTAGCAAACATTACATTTGGCATACTATGTAAATTTATTTGAACTTTACCAATAGCCTGTGTTAAATCTAAAAAATATTGTTTTGTTGGATTAGAATTTACTTCATCAATTAAACATTCTCCAGTTTCGCTCACTATCATTGGAATGGCTTTTATATTTCCATTATAATTATAATCCATTCGTGCAAATGAATGATGTGACCTATCGTCAACATCTAATATAAAATTAGCTTGTATCAAACTATTGCTCTCAGAAGCTCCACTTGTAAATATAATTTCATTAGAATCACAACCTAAAGCCGTAGCAACTTGCTGACGTGCTCTCTCAATAGCCTCAGCCGTCTTCTGTGCTCCAAAATATGCTGCACTAGGGTTATTATACCCTTCACGATAAATCTTTCTTAAAATGGCTAGAACGTGCCTTGTAGGAGGTGTTGTTGCATTGCGGTCAAAGTTAATATATTTATGTTTTCTAAACATCGAATCCTACCTCCTCAAACATTTCTTTGGTAACTACAGATTTGATGGGATATCCACCATCTTTAGTAAACACATATGTATGAATGCTTTTATCTTCAACATCATAATTATATGAATGAAATATTTTTTCTTCTAAATTATCTCTCATATAAATTCTATGTATTTGAAGACCATTTACATAATCTCCATCCTCTAATAAATCAAAAATATCGTCAGAAAAAGTTTTATTTCGTCTTCATTATAATAACTTTTTAGACACAATATATAATTTCCACATAAACCACCACTAAATTGATAATCATCTATAACTTTATCTATCTTCCCATTTTTAGTTCTGATATAAGTGTTCTCTTTAATTATCATATTAACCGCTCACCTTCTCTACTAAATCGGCTTTTATTAAGTCATATATAATATCCAATCCATTATCATATTCCCAACATATATTATTTTTATGTATTTTTATTTTTCTAGTTTTACTAGGAATTGAATATGCTAAATGTTTTTTAATATAATATTCACTAGGCATAGGCTTTCTAACACTTTTTATAAAATATTTACCTTTTTCAAATTCAAATCCAAATTTCTCCAATTCTTTTAAATCAACATCATCTTTTATCTTTAACATTATTGCTTATTCCTCCACTTGTTTTCTTTAATGTTTTCTTCTTACATCGTAGTTTTCGCCTATTGCCTCAAATATTTTTAAAACATCATATTTATTTTCATATTTGCAATATGTTTCAATCATTCTTAATAAATCTTCATTTTCTTTTAAACATTTTTCATATTCTTTTCTATAATCATATTCTTTATTTATTGTTTCTAATGTTTGTTCTTTAGTATAAATATTACTTTCTATATAGCTATCTAACTTACCTACTGTAATACAAGTGTTTAACATATCTCCTGTTGTTTTGATACTATCCCACTTTGGCTTTAAATCTTCTCTTAAACCTTCTAAATTAGCATTAATTTTGTTTTGTGTTTCTATAAAACTTTTTATTAATTCTTTTATCCTTAACATATTTTCTATAATTATCCTTTCTTACTTATTTAATTTTCTCCCACAAAATGGGCAATAATTTATATCAACAAACCTATAACCATTGCCAGAATTAATCATTAAACCAGCCTTTTCATCATTAGCACCTTTTAAAATAAAAGCTTCAAGCCAATCAACAGCATAATCATCTATTGCTGGAATGTATTTCTTATGATATCCAGCAGTATTTTTCCAATCTTCTGTTTTTATTGTTTTGCCGTATATTTTTAATTCAGAGTCTCTTGTACGACAATAAGGACATTTTCCATTTAGATTTATAGATTCTTGAACCGTCATATTATTCCTCCGGCATTTGATAAATAACATTATTTATATTAGTAAAATTCATATCATTAGATAAACCATTGATTATTAATTTTGAACCAGTATATTTTTCCCAAAGTTTTGTAATATTTTCCATTAATTTATTAATATCATCGAGACTTAAATGATACTTTAATCCTAATTTATCTAAATCTGTATTTAATAAACAAATTGGATTTAATAATTTTTGTATCTCATCTAATACTTCTAATGCTCTCTCTTTTGATTTATATACTCCCATATTTTTGTAATGGTCTGCTATAAACATATAATTACCTTCATATTGTTCTAAAACACATAAATCAAATTTTGCTAGTGCCATTTTATCTTGACTTCTAATCCATAAATCCATATTAAAATCCAACCTTTACTGCCATATAAACTAAGCCCATTTGAATTATAGAAGCAATCAATGTAGTAAAAAAATTATATTTTTCATTTTCTTTGTATCTTGGCTCCCCGTGTTTACCTAAAGCAACGCCTATGCCCATTACATTTAAACAAGCTAATATAATAAAATATATATTCATATCTAATCACCTTTCTCTAAATTAATAAATACACTTTCGTCATTAATCCCAATATCATCTTTGCAAGCCTCTTTAATACATTCTCTAAGAATAAATTTTGCCTCTTCTAATGACAAATCTTTATAACCATTATAAAAAACTTTTGTCATATATCCGCGCACTAATTCTTCTCCACACCCTACAGAAATATAATCATCAAATTCCAATACAGAACCATCCTCATCAATTCGATATAAATGAGATGGCGTGGCGAATATAAACTCTGAATCAGTATATTCAAAACCATCTTTTTGATTAACTCTATGGTTATCTCTAAGCGTATTAAAAATTTTAGGAACTATATTTTCAATTATATATTTTTTATCCACTTTTTTCTTATCTAAAATATCTTTGTAAGGTAACCATTCTTCCGTACAGCTTATAATATCTAAATCTCTTAAATATCCAACAGAGCCTATAGCAGTATTACTATATTGAGATTTAAAAATCTTGCCATCAACATTTCTTTCTGCTAAATGTCCTCTTGAAACAACACGAGTGTCGCTTGCTAAAAGAACACCATCTTTATATTTTAATCCTATTACTATACTCATTTTAAAATCCTTTCTTACTTTAATATTTCTAATGCTTTTTGATATTCATAAATTGTAAATCCAAGTTGACAATCACATCTAATTAAAAATGGTCTTAAATGGCACATATCACAATCATCATCTATAATTATAAACTTACCTTTAAAATTATTGTCATCTAACCATTTTTGTATTTCTAATCCTCTTTGTTGATATAATATTGGCGTTGTATCTATTACTTTTATATTAGGATTGAATCCTGATTTCACTAATAATTCTTGAAATTGGTCTTTATTCATTTTGTATCTCCAAGAACTACTAATCACTATATCATATGGGACTTTATTATATAATTCATTAAGCCATCCAATAGCTTGTTTATTATTTAATTCTTCGTGACCATATTTATGCACATTATAAGACCACGTTCCATCGCTAGCCTTTTCCCAATAAATAGTTTCAACAACTCCATCTATATCTAAAAATACAACTGGCTTAATCATCATATTCATTATTGTGCCCAGAAACATAAGAATCTTGGCCGAATATAAAAGCCTTTAAATCTTCTTCATTTTCATCTTCCAACAAACTCTTTAATTCATCATAAGAATCATCTATTTCTCCACCAGCACTAACAATAAAACTTATTTTATCCCAATGTGGTTTAAATGTTTTAGGATTAGGTAAATTAATAATGGCGACTCCAAATTTATACATTTTATAACACAACTTAAAAAATTCTTCCATTGAATCACAAAGACTAACCATAACAGTAAATTTTTCATCAGTAGTTTCTAAATCAAAATCTCTACCACCGCCATAATAGTTGTCTAATATAGTTAACTTCATTGGTATCTCAATATTGCTATTTTCTATACTTAATGAATTTGTAGAACTACTGTTGGTTTCAAATGTATTCTTTCTAATCTTCTTCATATATCTCCCTCTCTTTATAAAGTTCATTGTAAGCATCTATAGACCTTTTTAAAGATTGTAAAGTTCTTATTCTAGTAATTCTATCCCAGTCACCATTTGCAAATAAAGAACTTATAGAATTAGGATTATAATGTATTACAAATTCTGCATCAGATGGCACCGAATGAGTTTCAACAAAAGTGCATATATCTTTAATTATATTTAATAATTCATCCTTAGTGCTATCGTGTGATTTTGTAATTGGGAAACATTGATATTTATATATTCTAACAATATTATCCGCTTTTAAATTTGCAACTTCTTTGCTAAGTTCATCAAATTTGTTTTTAAATTTATCATATTCACCCTTAGATATAACAACTTCTTTATCATCATTAATAATTCTAATCTTTTTCATTGTTCACACCTCTCTATAGCATCTGCTTTAGTTAATTCATAGAATATATTAGCTATAAAATTAACCTCATCACCTTCGTTATGATAAGAGCAATCATTGTTAAAAATCTCAATCCATATAACTCTTGTCTCTTCACTTACAGATATTATAGAATTATAATTTGCGTCACAATTATTAATATATTGAGTTCCATCATCTTCAATAGGATAATAATCTTTTATCTCATATTGAATACCTTTCCATCGATATCCAACTTTGCCTTTACTATAATCAACACATTCGAATCCTAGTACAATTAGATTATTCAAATCCCAGCTATCTTTAATTTTAAAATATTTAATATATTTATCCATATATCTAATTCTCCTTATTTTCTAATTAACCCCTCCGAAGAGGGTCGGCGGAAATACTTCAGCCTACGTAATATTGGCGAAGGGTAAGAGCTTTACGGTAAGCCAAATTCACCTATCATTTGTTAATAAAAGGAACCCTCTATGCCTAAAATAATTTATTCTACGTGTTCACCATTTATAAATATTCCATAATAATATTCATTTCCAAAAAATATAAAATCATTGTATGGTAACGTAGAACCTTCATCCCATTCAAATTCAATGTCGTCCGGATTTAATATAAACTGGTCGATTTCGACTGGTTTAGACCATCCTAATCCTTCTTCATCAAATTCTTCTTTTGGCATTATTTTAACTTCAATCTTCATTTGTCTCCTCCTGAAATAAATCATTTTCATTTAAATATTCCAATATTTCCACTACTTTATCAAATTTATTTTCATTTAAATATTTTAATAATTCCACAGCCTTATTGAATTTAATTTCTAATTGTATATTTTCTATTATATTTTCGGTTGGGGATGTTGTTTCTTCTTTATATTTCTCTTTTAATTCTTGTATTTTATCTAAAATTACTCTATCTTCATCATAAACTCCTGTTAACCATAAGCTATCTTTTCTTATTTCACTATTATCATATCCATCTTGTTTGAAATCATATATTTCTTTTTTTAACCATTCTTCTAATTCAGTTAATATACCATCTTTTTTCTTTATTTCATTTATTAAATAATTAAAGTTTTCTTCATTAAGAAAAAATCTAGTTTTATCTTGAGTATATAAAATCTTATTTTCATTTCTCATTTCATCCACATCCTCTCATTCAATCTCTCATAATATTTCCACTTTAAATAGTAATACATTGCTTTCATATAATGTTTATCATAATAACAAGCAACATATCGTCTATATGCATAAATTTCTTTAGACATCACACAATAAAAACCTCCTTACTTGACATTCACTATACAAATAATAAATGTAAACTTATTATCTCTATACTAAATGTTAAATTTTGTCTTCTCCTTCTCCCCTTTAAAACCCCTTTCCCTCAACCATCATCCTCTATCTTGCCTTAAGTCTATCACAAAATAAAAAATATGTCAAGTTAAAATTGATAAAAAAGAGGAACTTTGATAAAAATTAATTTATTTTTGTTCCCCTTTCTATTTTATTTAATTGTTACAGAATCTTTAGAAACAAAGCCTTCTTTAACTTCATAGCTGTCTTCACTGATACCAATAATCTTTGATTCAACATTTCTTAATGTTTTCATTGGTGCTTCTAAAGTATGACTACCAAATGTTCTTCCATTAACAATTACTTTAGTCCCAAGTTTAATAGTTTTTGGTTTTTCTTCTTTAACCTCTGGTTTAGTTTCTTTTACTTCTTCAATTTTTTCAACCTTTTTTGCTTGGTTCTTTTTATTTGTCATTTAAATCATCCTTTCTTTCTGCATAAGAAGGGGATAACCCTTCATTATGCTTTTTTTATATTTGCCGTATTCATTGCTGCCCAAACAACATATTTGCCATTTCTTTTTGCACTCAATACAGCCCTGTTACCTTTTAAATCAGTAATATAATAATAATCATCATATTGAACTAATTTTTGTCCAGTATAACTTACCAATTTAGTTGGTACAACTTTGTCTCCAACGGCAAAACCCACTGGAGCGGTATATGGAGAAATTGAACTTTCTGCCATCCAACCTAAATCACCAGTTGTATTATATGGATATGGATGTCCATCGGCTCTTCTAGTAATATTTGTGACTTTATTAGATACAACTCTACCAGGATTACCTCCATCGGCATTACCATATAATTGACCATTAATTACAACCTTATCTCCAATATTATATTTATAAGTTGGAGGTGTAGGAGTAGGTGGTTCTGGTGTTGGAGGTGTTGGTTGAGGTTCGTCTCCATAACCATTTAACTTAGCTTCTTTGATAATTGTTGGATAATCTTTATAAGCAATATCTGTATCAAGATTTTCTCCGTATCCGCTAATTCTACCTTCAGAAGAAGTTTGCCACATACCATAAGAAGTTACATATTGTGGTTTAGAACCATATCTAGCAACCCACTTATCATAGTTTGTTAATTGGTCAATATTCATTTTTTCTTTAAATCCTGAAATATCAGAAGCATAAATACCTACATAGAATTTTTTTGCTTCTAAAGTTTCACAAAATCCTTTGATTGCAGCAGTTACACCGTCTTTCTTACCAACTTGCCAATGAGAATCTTCAACATCCATATAAATTGGATATTCAAATTGTTTTCCCTTTAAGCAATTTTCATATAAGAAGTTTGCTTCAGTAACACCTTTTTCACGAGTGTCAGCACAACTGTACCAATAACATCCTACAGGTATTCCTTTTGCTTTGGCCTGTGAATAGAATGTTTCAAAACTTGAATCTTTGTTATAAGATACTCCAGTTCCCCAACCAGTAAATCCACCTCTTAAAATAACAAATTGATTATATTCGCTATTTTTAATTGCATCAAAACTTATTCCTGCTTGATAACTAGATAAGTCAAGTCCTTTTCTTTCAGTCGTTGGTGTTGGGCTTGGTGGTGTAGGAGTTGGTTCTTCATATGGTTTAATATCACTTTCATTCATCCAACCAAGGTCTCCTGTAGTATTATATGGATGTGCTGCACCAACAGCAATTCTTGTAATATTAGTTACTTTATTACTTACTGAACCACTTGGATTAGCAGCATTTGAACTAACATATAAAGCACCATTAATAACTACTTTATCTCCTTCTTTATATTTGTAAGTTGGTGTTTGTGCTGGATATACAGTTGTCCAATTATCACTTGATGCAATCCATTGTCCATCTGCAATTCTATACCATTTATATCCGCTCGCATCAGCAGTTTCATAAAAATTATAATATCCTTTAGATGCAAAACCTAAAATACTTTTATTTGTTCCTGCTCCAGTTCTAACTCTAAGGTCAGAAATTTTAACTTCAATTTGATTTTTATAAATGTTTTTATCAACATTTGGTGTAATTCCACTTGAACTTCCATCCACCCATTTTTGAACATCATCTGGTAAATAAATAAAGCATCTAAATTTATAACTAGAACCTAATCCCCAACGTCCATTAGAGTTAGTTCTTGTTTGATTCCAGAACAATGTTGAAGAACCATATCCTGATTCTGATGTGTATGTTGAACTTGATGAATTAACTTTTTCAACAATCCATACGTGACCAGCACCATCTGAACCAGATAATGTTGAACCTTTCATTGCACAACCAATTGCACCAACTCTTGGTGTAGAACCAATTTTTAATCCGGCAGCAGTTGCTCTTTCTGGGAAGTTTTCAGCATTACAGTTTAATGTTTTATAAGTACATCCGCTTGTTCCTCTACATAAATTAATAATTTCATTAAATCTCGCACTTGCATATCCTACGCAATTCGCTAAAACTGTTGCTTTAGGGTCATTTGGACTACCTTTAATACAAGTTGACCATCCCCCTGTGCTAGTAGTCATATAATTTAAATTACCACTAGGTTTAGTTGTTCTCATTGAAAAGCCTTCGGCACCGATACCTTCGATTTCTTCTTCGTTGGTATTTTCAATTTGAGCATCAATAGAAGAATCATTTAAATCTTCAATAGAATCTTCGTTAAAAGTAGTTTGAATGCCTTGTTCTTCATTTTCAAGATTTTCATATTCTTTTAATAATTCTTCATTAAGTTTGATTTCTTCTTCCATATATAAATCCTCCTTTGTTACATAATAGATATATATAAAAGCCAAACCCCCCTGTTGTTTCTTTTATATTATATGTCTAATCTAAGTTATTCTTCTTTTGGTTCATTATTTTCTTCTTCGTCTTTACTTAATACCTCAACAGGTATATTTAACATAAAAATATCTTTAATTTTTAATAATACTTTGCCTGCATATATTAAATTGGCACCCTTTAATAGAATAGTCGTTCCAGTTAATGTTGTAACCATTGTTCCATTAATTGTTGCAACTTCCATAGGGAATACGATTGTAGAAGCATAAATTAAAGCTAGCCCGATTAAAGTAAATACGGCCTTACTAATTCCACTAACTAACTTTTCTTTATTAAATTCTTGTTTTAAATCTGCCAATTTTGTTCCTATAAGTATGTTTGCAAGCATTAGGCAAATTAAAGATACTATAACTTGTACAAATTCTGGCATAATAAATCCCCCTTTTAATCGTTATCTAACATTTCTTGAACTTTATCTCTGTATTTTTCTGGCACATCATCAATAGTAATTTTACCCATTTTAACTTGTAAATAATAAAACTTAACCATTTAATACCTCCATAATTTCTAATACAGCCCCTTCAAGAGCATCAATTCTATCATTAACTGTAATTTCTCCTGATGGTGAATAGTTTAAGTATTTCATAGGGTTTGCTTTTACCATTTCTTCTGTAATATGACTTTGAGATACTCTAAATTCATTAGTGTCATATACATATTCTGTGCCTTCTTCGGTTTTTCTTGTTTCTACAAATGAATTAATCCATACATCTGCCAAATTACTTTTTGGCAATTTCATATAAATGTATGCTGGTTGTTCATTAGTATATACTGCTTCTCTTGTTCGCATTTGAAATAACCTCCTTTGCTTTTTTAATAATTTTTTCTAATTTGATTTGTTTAGAATATTTATAACTCCAGCTGTGGATAAAATAACCATAATAACTTATGGCTCTATATGCCGTAATTAAATCCATTTCATAACCGTTTCTTTGAATGCTTCTATATAAACGATTAGCTCGATTAAATATTCTTTTCCTCACGGATGTTTTATTTGTTCTTATTCTATATCCCATCATATCAATGTCTCGGCTATCTAATTCAAAAAACTGCTCATTTTCTTTAAGCTCTAACCCTAAATTATCTTTTAGATATGTTTTTATTAGTTTAATAGCCTTATTCATATGTTTTTTATTTGAACCAAAAAGAATAATATCATCCATATAAAATAATTGATGATGAACTAAGCGAACTCTTTTATTTCTTTTATATGTATACAATTGTTCACTTATATAATGATATAAATAAGATAAATAATAATTAGCTAAAAATTGAGATAAATAAGAGCCTATACTTAATCCTTGTTTATAAGTATCTATTAATGAATATAAAAGATATAATACTTCTTTGCTCTTAATATCTCTAGCCAATAATTGTTTAATTTTATCGTGACTAACGCTAGGATAATATTTACGAATGTCACATTTAAAAACCCAACGGCATTCGTAGGGTTTAGTTCTTATCCAAGTCTCTATAGCGCTTTTGCCAAAGACTTGACCTTTATTTTGTAAACTAGCACATTGATAGTAGCCAACTTTTGCTAAAAACATATGTTGGCAAGATTCAACGGCTATGTAGTCATAACATTGTTGTTTTATGCTTGCAATACCAATTTCACGTATTTTGCCACTAGAGCCATCGTGTCTTTGTTGGTATTCTATTGGACTCATATGCATATTTTGGTGTTTTATTTCTTGATACATCCTATATGCAATATAGTCAACTAAAGGAAATAACTTTGTAATATCTTCATATGCAATATTTCTTAAATAATGTGCTACAGTTGCTCTATTTGGAACTTTTTTATTATGCTTTTTCATAACTTCAATTGCATAATCTGCAAAAAAGTATGATGTGTCTTGTCTCTTCCAACGATTACGTCTTAAACAATCGTAAATAGCGCTACGAACAAATGCATATGAAAATTGGAATTTTCTCAAATATGTCTTCATATATCTTATTCCTTTCAAAGCGTCAAGGTCGTTCTGACACACGTATGTGGATTGTTTGCATTGATTTTTTCTTTCTTAGTGGAAGGTGTTCTACTAGACCCTTTCCTTTCAGCTTTAAACTTCTAGCCTAACCAAGACTAAAGATAAACTTTCGTTTATGCCCTTCTTAGGTGCGATGTTGAGCCAAATGACAGATACTTTATATTTTTTTTAAAAAGATAAGTATGTAGCTAGTTATTTATTTTTTTAGGTTGCTTTGATTTGCGCGCAAGGTAATTCCAGTTCGTATTCGACAAGCCATTGTTAGCATTCAAGTAAGAAAGACCAGCATTCGTACCATTATTCAGATTGCCAAGAAGAAGGAAAGACCCAGCTGGCTCAACATCCTTATATATGTGAAAAGACCTTTATCAGCACGGTCTTGACACCAAATTTATTTTGCGAGGGGATAATCCCCTCTTGGCTTTACAGCCAATTCACCCCTATAGGAGTTATGTTACGCTAAAGTGCCACCTGTTGCATTTATAGAAAGGCGCGCAAGGCAAAGCCAGCCCGCAGTCGACAAGCCAATGCCAGCATACAAGCAAGAAAGACCAGCATTCGCACCAGCATCCAGAGAGCCAAGAAGAAGGAACTCTCTTTGTCCACTTGTTCCAGCATCTACATATAATCCATCTGCATATCCTACACTTGAACCAGATTGTGATGCTCCAGCTTCAGTAGGTATAGCAACACCATTAGCTAAATCAAGTTGCATTGCAGTGATATAATTCCAAGCATTTAATGTAGTTGGTTGCATTGAATAACTTGATTTATTATAAGTTGATTTAATAGTTGCTACAGTAGTTGTTAATTTAGTAGAGTCATTAGTTACATAAACTTCTCTTTGTCCTGTTGAACTTACGATGTCCATAATTGCATTTCCAGCAACTTCATATCCACCAACCATCATTTCAATTCCATCTAATACCATAGGGAATTTACCATTAGTTAAATTTCCTGGACATCCATCTCTACCTAATACATTATCACTAAATCCAGATTGCCAATGCATTGTACTGATATAAGTTGTTGTTGGTTCTGTAATTGAGAAAGCATCATCAACATCAACATAAACATAAGAATATGTATTATCCTCTTCATCTTCTACAATGGATGTAATAACTACACTATCAGCAATATTATGCATATGTGCTTGTCCTCTATCGTGATTTGTTGAACTTCCTGCATTACCAATAGATACAGAACTTCCAACAACTAAATTAGCAGCTTGCGCTGTCGTGATTTTAACTCTCTTAACATCACTTTCAGCGGCAGCTAAAGCATATTGATAGTTATAACTTGTACATCCAGCCATAACTGATTGTGTATTTCTAGTTCCATATTTTAACCAGAAAGTAGTTAAGAAATCTTTATATTCACTTGTTAATCCACCAGTATAATAAGTTCCTCTATTATGATAGTTAGTTACCTCATTATTATATGAATTATTTCTTGCTGGTTTTAATCCTTTTAATGAACGTCTTCTTCCTTGACTATCTAATCCTGCTACATATTTAGCAGTCAAGAACCAAGGACTAACAGTTCCATCTTTTCTAATTGCGTGAGCAACTGGAGTAAATCCATCTCTAGGAATATAACTTCTTTCGTAATATTGTTTAGTACCATTATTGTACCATTTTTCATAATAAGTTCTTTTTATAACAAAAACATCTTGTAAATAAGTTGTTCCATTATATGTATAAGTTTTAATTGTGTCTTCAGTATCACCATATTCAGGCATACCTTTTAAATATGTAATATGTTGAACGCCGTCACTATCAACAAAAGCATTACAATCATATGAATCGAATGCAGCACCATATGAACTTGTTTCATAAACAGTATTTGTTCCTGGTGTTATTGTTTGACCAGCATTCTTCCCGGTTTTTGTTCCTGCTGAAGTATGTGATGTGTTCCAAAGGTCAAATTCAAGACCATATATTCCATCGTCAGCAGTAATTGCAAAATAATTCTCTAAACCTAATTCAAGATTTTCACCCAAATCAATTTCAGGATATACCTGATTAGTTTTAGCCGAATCACTATAAAATTTTACTTTTGACATAAAATTTTTCTCCTTTCTTCATTATTCATTCTCATTAATTGTATTTCCACTTACTTCCACTTCAAATTCTATTCCTACACTGATATTTGTTACGCCAGTATTTATCGGGCTTTTTACCTTATCAGTTTTTCCCATATCATACCACATTGTTCTTTCATCCATAATTATTCACCTGCTTTTATCCAAAAAGTACTAGGAGAAACTACTTCATAAATAAATCCTGTGGCATTTTGTGTTAATTTAACATTATATGTATAATACCCAATATCTAAGTCTTCATAATCACTTGGTACAAAAGCAATAGAATTAGAGCCAGTCACTTCTTTAGTGATAACAACACTATTATTATCGCGATAATCTAATACAGTTAAAATTAATTTATCTTCTTGCTCTAAATTATATCTTTCTCCTGATACATTAATATCAAAAGTAAAATCACAATTTGTTCCTTGATATACATAAATATCTCTACGTAATTTATCTATCATTTTATTCCTCCTTTCTATGGATTCTTTGAAATATGCCAAGAGTCTCCATATTTTAAATATGTTTTCTTTGCCTTAACCCAAACACCATTTTCTTTATGATAAACTTTCCCTAATGTCCAAGTTCCATTTATTTTAATATATCCTTTAGATTGGTCTGCTGGAGTTGTAAATGCTGAACTATATGAATATCCTGACCATACTTGTGAATCGGTAGATTTAACTCTACATCTAATATAATATGTTGTTTCTTCATTTAATCCAGTAAAATTATAATATGTTAAATTAGTCGTATATGTCTGCAACACTGATAAATTAGAATCGCATAATGAATATTCATAAGAATCTGTATTACCAGCATTACTTGAAGTACAATATGCCGTCATCGTAAATGGCATTAAATTACCTGTAGTTACAGATGTAACAGTACTATATGATTGATATGTTGATATAGCGGTTGTTCCACTATAATTACCATCTCTTTGTGTATCTTTACGTTTTGCTCTAGTTTTAATATTATATGATGTATTAGGACTTAACCCACTAATTGTATAAGTTCCACTTGAAGCAGAACCACTCCAAACACCAGTCCAACTAGAACCATTATTTATAGAATACCAAACATAATCAGCGGTGTTAGTTGTAGACCAGTTCATTGTTATTGATGTTGGCGTTTTACTATTTAATGATTGATAAACTGTCGTTCCACGATTAAATTGTGATAATCCTAATGCCCCATCAAAAGATGCTGTTCCACCATAATATACTTTTCCATATAAGGTAAATCCCACATTACCAACTGAGCCATCCGCATTATGATATACAGTTATATATTTAGTATCACTACCAGTAGCTGCTGGGAAAGCATAACTATTCCAATATGTTGTAGATATACCCCATAGTCGATTACCATTAACATCTCCTCCCCAGTTATATATTGAGTAATAAGCAACGCTACCACCGATTGATGATAATGTAGCACCTACTTGAGAATAATTTTGAACTACGTCAGTTGCATTTTCCCAACATTCCAATTTTAGATAACGACCACCATAAGAAGCGCTTGTTACATAAGCCATTAATTATTTCTCCTTTCTTATGAAATGTCAAAATATAATTGGTCTGAGCCATTATCTAAATGTTCTGCTCTATCAACTATATTATTATTATTTGCGTCATATACATTTTTAAACATATCTCCAATAGACACAGCATTACCATAACTTGTAATGTGTCCGCATCTATCTATTTTAATTGGATATACTGCTTGAGTTGTTTGTGCAGTAATTGAATTTGAGTGTTTTATATTAATTGTTCCACTACTTGTAAGTGGACTTCCTGTAATTGTTAATGAACTATCTGTTATATTGTTTAACCCTACTGATATAGAAGCATCAGTACCATTATATACAGTAAATGTTCCTATTGATGTTGTACCAGGGTCATTTAAATACATTGTGTATGTATCCGTAGTCCCAGGAGCACCAGTTCCTGATGTTCTTGAAACAGAACCTACATTATAACCTCTAACTCCTTGTGGAATAGTGAAATCTAAAATAGCGTTTGTGTTAGTTCCACTATTAACAACACTTGCATTTGTTCCAGCGGCTCCAGTAGTTGTAGTACCAACAGTGATTTCTGGTCTTAAACTATCTGCGTATGCTTTTGTTGCTGGATGATATGCTGATGTTGGAGTATAGGCAGTCGTATTTGTCTTTGTTAAAACGTCTGTTACACTAACTTTTTGATTAATTAAATAAGGTAAATTTGTTAATGCATCAGTAATTGCTTGTTGAACTTCTGCTCCGGTATTTGTTAAAGAATATTCTGATATACTAGCCATTTTTTATTTCACCTCCCTATGATATTAAGAAATATATATCCCCATTTTTGCCTGTACTACTACTTGGCGCGCTACTACCATAATAAGCTCGTGCTTTATTATCATATAATTCTTTACCTTGTGCGGCAGTTAAGGCTTGAGTTGTTGAAGTAGATGTCAATGTATTATTTAATTGTACTGCTCCAGCAGCACTTGTACTCGCAGCAGTCATAGATAGTGTTCCACTGGATAATGCTAAACCATTACCGGTAGTTACTTTAATATGACCATATGCTGATGTTGTGGCAACACCATAAGTAGTAGCCGAAGAAGCGTGATTTGTTGGTGCTTTACCACTAGATAAACTTGAAATACTATCATTAAGTAATTTACCTTGCTTGGCAGTTAATGCTTGTGTAGTAGACGTAGAAGTCAAAGTATCGTTTAACTGCACAGTACCAATTTGACTTGTACTTGCAGCATTCATACTAATAGTACCACTATTTAAAGTTAAACCATTTGCGGCCGTAACTTTAACGTGTCCATAAACCGAACCAGTGGCAACACCATAAGTAGTATTAACTGAAGCGTGAGAAGTAGCACATTTATTGTTATATAAATCTGTAAAGTTACTATTAAGTTTACTTCTTACTGTAGCAGCAGATTCCAAGTTATTTATTGTTTGTTGAGCCATACTTTTCACATCCTTTCATTTTATTAATTTCCGTGTTTAACCATTACCCAGGCATTTGATAAATTACCGCCTTTAGCCATTATCTCAACACTATCATTAGACTCTAATATCTCTCCGCTTTTATTTAATAATTTAGTAACTATATTATCTTTATTAGGAGGAAGATATACATTGACAGTGCCATCTTGGTTAACACTATGTACTATTGCCGAAATAAATGTTGGTATTTTTTGCTTTTTTAATTCGGCTCTTACAATTTCTTCTATAACACTTTTATATTGTGCTAAATAATTTAAATCAAAATCCATATAATCTCCTCCTATCTTCTAGTAACAACAAGAAAATCTTGATATACTGTTGTTATGAAATTATGAGCATTATCAGCCAAATAACTCTTAGTTTCTTCATCTGAAGTATTAAGATTGGATAATGCAGAACAAGTAATAGTCATTTGATTGCTACTACCAAGAGAATAAGATATTGATTGTATTAAAAATTTTTCTCTTTTATACTTATAATAACTATCTTCAATCGTAATAATATTGTCTACAAATAATAAAGGATTAAATGTTGTTGATATTGATATTTTTGTTCCTAAAATTCTACAACATCTTAGTTCATAATTGGCTCTATCCTGTGCCAATTCATCGCTATATATCGCCGCATCATTCAAGTATTTAACCCTTCTTCCAATTCTTTGTATACATATTGGAGATTCAGGGTCTTCATTTCTAGCAACAGCTGAAACAATTTTATTATTAATATTATCTCCAACAACATCAACTTCATTTATCACATTTTCAAAATCATAATTTGAATTAGATGATATAAATTCTTTTTGTTCATCACTAAAATCCCAAATAATTGGTTTGTTTTCATCAACTACGGTTTCATTGATTGGAATAAAACATAAATTGCCAATATCATTATAAAAACATTCAGCACCCAAGATACTGGCTAATTCTAATATAATTTCTCCAAAGTTAGAACCTGCATCTTTTCTGATTGTATATGGCGTTCTTCTACCTTTAAAGCTATGGTCATAAATAATTGGCTTTAAATCTAATGCATATCCACTCCCAGAATCTATAGTTAAAATTGCCTTTATAGCACTTTCGATATCTGTTCCTTCTGGTATTTCATATGTTGTTTCAAGAGTTCCCATATGACCTTCTAATAAAGCAAATTTATCAACCAAAGATAAAGATATTTGTTTATCGGAATCATTGTGTTGAACACTTGGGTTTCCCATTATGTAAATTCCACGTGGGAACCAAAATACTTCATCATTATATTCGACACCAACATCCAATCTAAATTTATCATAAATCCAAATAGAATTAATATTAGGAGTATATTGCCCATTAATATTAACTAATGAAATGTTTGCGTTTCTTCTTTGCCCGTTTTGATAATTTTCAGTATAATTGCCAGCATCATTGATAATATCGGATTGAGGAATTTCATAATTAATTTTTTCATCTGGATATAATAAAAATAAACGATATCTTGAAGTATATTTTCCTTTTCTCAAAATCGTTTGTATCATATCAAAATTATACATATTTGAATTATTAACAATTAGAAATTCCCCATATATTGTTTTTAAATATTCATTAGCAATATCCGCTAATGCTTGAATTTGATACATACTATTATGCATAATTAATCACCTATAATAATATATTCATCAGCATTATCTATTTGAGTCCATCCGACTGTTACAACAGTAGCTTGCTGCCTTGTTTCATCAAGAGTATTGTTGCTGGATGTTGTCACATCAACAATATATTTGTGCCCTTTTCTATCTTTGAACAATTTAAGTTGATTATTTGAACAAAATTCATTCCACTTATCTAATAATAAAACATCTTCCTTATAATCATTATTTTCGACTTTTCCTATTAATGCAGAAAACGAACCGCTAGCATAATTTGATTTTCCAGTTGATATTTGTGGATATTTAGTTAAATTTTGATATGTTGTCTTTGCAAAATTTTGTGATGTGCTATCACTTTCAACATTTGACCCAAATAACCAAACATCATTAGGATTAATTTTATAAGTATTTGTTGCAACATCTTCCAATGTTAATCCACTAATAGAATAATCCCACCAACAAGTTGTTATTTCATTGGATAATAATGCTTTAGAAATAGATGTTGAATCTTCTTTGAAAATGTAATATTGATATTTTTTTTGATTTCTAACATTATAATCTACAATAGATAGTTTATCGTTATTTTTAGAAGAAATAGGAATCAAAGTAGTTCCATCTTCATCTAATCTATATATTGAAAAGGTATAACCCAAAGCATCATCTGATACACTTTGAGAATTTACGCCATTTTCAAAACTAACCAAAGAACGAGTATAATTGTTTGCAACAGGCTTATAAGCATCAACAAAAATATTAGAATTTTGTCCAAGCTCTTCTTTTTCTAAATGCGCAAAATCTAAATTAACGTGACTATAAAAAGTGACTTTTTGTAATACTCCCATATTATACTCCTCCTCTCGCTATAATCATTCCACTAGGTGTAATTTGTAATTTCCACCAGTTCTCAGTTGCTCTACCAATTGGAGTTCCGCCTTCAAGCCAATAATAAGCGTCATTCCAGTTACTAGAATCTGTCCATACATAATCTGCATATGGACTTATGAAATTTGTTGCCTGTAAACAAAAAACATTATTTGGAGCATCATAATAAGACGCTGTTATCGTATCATATAAAAAGAATGTATCTCCTACATCTGGAATATATTCATTAGGTATATTTTTTTCTAATGTTAATTTATTTGTTAAAGAATCATAAGAAATAATATACGCTATATATTCCTGCTCAGTTAAACATACAAATTTTTGTTTTGTAATATCAATTGTATAGCCGGTGCTTACATAAATAGCAGAACCATCTGGTTCTACTCCAGTTATTGTTCCACCAACTAATGAACCACTACTTTCACTTGGAGTTATTGCATAAAAATTATAATCTTTAGCAAAAATCATTAAGTCTTCTAATCCAAGGGCATCATTCCCCTCATATCTTGCAATTAAAGCCATATCTTGATAAACATTGTTGTCTCCATAGAAAAAGTTATCATCAAGTAAAAATTGCATTGTCAATTGAAAATCTGTTGGATATGTTGCCAAACCAGTGTTTTTATAATAAACTAAGTGGTTATCTCCAATAGCCGCAGTATTAACGCCACTATATGGAACATTTGTTTCTATATTAATACCATTTAAATTATAATTTGGCTCTGAATAAATATAGTAAGATTCCCCTGTTGTCGGTACATAATTTAATGGTTCACTCAACATAGTGAAACCAGTATTAATATCATAACTTTCAATCAACCCTTCCGATGCGGTTAAACCAACAATTATAGTTGTATTTGGATAAATATCTTGATTTGGTTCTAACCATAAACTATATAATGTATTGTCATCAGATTGAACATACCCTGATGCATTTTTAATATATAAAGAATAAGGTTCTGTTAACACAGTTGTTAACCAAGATACTCTAATTCCTTGCTCATCTGTTTGCTCGGCCACTGGTTGCTCATCATAAGTTACTTCATCATAACTAACTGTAAATATAGACTTTGTATTTGCAATAATACCAAATTCATTTTCACAAATTAATTCAAGAGCATATGTTTCTCCATTTTTAAATCCGTCATATTCAAATTCAATGTTTGCACTATATGTTTTTCTTGAACTTTTAATTAAGGTTTCACCATTACCATCAATTGAATACAAATTCCATAAATAATAAACCAATGGAACATTATCGCTTTGAGCATATCCTCCAGTAAAACTAGCGCTTTTACTTGTTAATGTTGCACTTGCTCCAGTAATGGTTATCACAGGAGTTGCTCTTACATATAATAAATTTTCAGGCATAGTTTCTATAAAATCAGAATATACATTATAAGTATCACTAGATGTTGGAACGTTTGTATATGCCGATGAAACTACGGCTAATCCTGTTGTTGAATCATAAGAACTAATTGTCTTAGTTTCATTATTTATTTCAAGAGTCATTTGTGATTTTATATTAATATTTCTTTGTAAATATACTTGAGTAGTAGTATTTAGAGATTGAGTTGCTGTTAATTGAGTACTTGATACATAATTTAATGAAATAGCAATACCAGAGTGATTTTGAGTTATTGTAAATGTTGATGGATTGAAAACAATCGTATCTCCAGAAACCAAATCTGATAAAGTATTAAACCAATAATCAATACCACTAGCTTTAAAATGATATTTTCCAGCACTTAATCCTCCGCTACCGACCGTATATGTATTTGAATTTAATGTAATAGTACCAAAAGAACTATTTGTTATTTTTGTCGTTGGTAAATAATAAGAACTTTGACTTGATGAAGAAATAAGCGAAGTTATTTCGGAAGATGTATCAAAAGATATAACATCACTAGATACTAAATTACTTACAACGGTAAATATATATGTGTCGTTATCAATAATGAAATGATAATTCTTGGCAGTTAATCCGCCACCACCAACCGTATATGTATATGTAGTTGGAGAAATTACGTTGCCATAAGTTATAAGCATATTACTTGAACTTTGATAAAGTTTTGCAGTCCATTTATAATTTTCTCCATTTACTAAATTTAATGTATTAGGTAAACTAATATAACCAGTTTCTCCGTTATATAAATTGTCGGAGAAATTAGTTTTAGCGCCATCATAAAAAATAGTATTATCCATATTATAGATAGTCAACTTGTACGCATCAACATATTCTGTCGTATTCATTACCATAGATATTTCATTATTTTTAAGACCATCTATAGACCTATGAGTTGGTTGTATATTTTTAGGTTGGTAAATCATATAATTCCTCCTCCCTTAAATTTAACTTAATGAAATATAAACTTCTATATCTTCCCAAGTTAATGTTCCATTATTATTTTTTAAAATTTGATTTTTTGTTGCATCATATCCTGTTAAAGAAGCTGCCACATTGCCAGGTTTAACCTCTAATTCGCCGCTTCCGTTAGTATTAATTGTATCTTTATCATATTTAACATTAATTTTTCCTCCGGAAACGTCAATACCATCTCCTGCAAGAGGTATTATTGGTTCACTCATAGCGTGGATGGCTAAAGCTCTTGCTATAGTATCCTTTGCCATTATTCAACAACCTCCCCGATAACAGTAACATTACCATCAGCATTGCTTAATGCAACCCTAATATCTTCATATGACGACATATCAATCAAATAAGATTCGTTAATGCTTCCTGTACTAACTAAAGTATAATCACTTGCTTGAATTGCTTGAATTGCAACAAACACATTACTTCCAGTTGCTTTACCATAGAATGTTAATGTGGCAGTTGTTGCTGTTGGAGTTTCATTTAAATCACCACAAGAGATAACCATTGAAGAATCACCGCTCTTATTTGAAATATGATAATCAGTTCCGTTACCACTTGTACTTGTATTATCGTGGAATATATGTTTAATTTTTATCATACTTTTACCTCCTTTTTGATTTGAAGTCACCGACATAAATGTCGGCGACAACATATAATTAATGGTACCGACATTTATGTCGCCACCATTTTGGTAAGGATATTAATGTCCTTACCTATTGATTACGAGTTGTATTAACTAAAGATTTTAATTCTCTTAAGAATTGATTTGCATTACTTACATTTGGTAATTCAATACGGTCAAAGTTATAATTATATATTGAAGTTCCTCCGTTAGTAACATTTGATACAACACGTGGATTTACTAAATTGCTTAATAAATTTCTCATTTGGTCATTGTTTAATACATATTCTGGTTTTGATGGTGTGCCGTGTAACATTGCTAAACCGGTATAATTAACTTCCCCTCCATCAGCATAACCAGGTAATGCGTAAGGAGTATAGTTAGATGCTTGATTTGTTGACATATTATCAACTTTATCAATCTCAGCAAGAATTGCATTATATTTATTTTTAAAGTTCTCTAACACGTCAATTCTCTTATCAAGTATTTCTTTTTCCCAATTTGCACCCATAATTTGACTTGCTTTAAGTCTATCTTGGGCTTCTTCATATATATTAGCAACATCTGACCATTCGCCTTTATAATCTTGTAAATCTTTAATTAATTTATCCCAATATTCGTCTTCTTCCTCTTTCTTTTTATTTAATTCCTCAATTTGCTTTTGTGTTTCCTCAAGGTTAACTTGTAAATCATAATAAGCATTTGAAAAATCATCGACTACTTGTGGGTCAAGTTGAGATACCATCTCCGTCCAATTCTCACCTAATAATAAATTAGCAAGATTTGTATTTTTTTCATTATCAAACTTATCGAAAACTTTATCCCAAGAATCTATATACTTAGTCAATTCTTCAATTTGTTCCTCTAATGATTTTACGGCGGTATCTTTTTGTTTTTCAATTTCTTTTACACTAGAGCTTTTAACAAGGTCATCATAGTTTTTCTTAGCAGTTTTAATAGCTTCTTGGTCAGCTTCCCAAACCCACGAACTGTTACTTTCACCATATAGGCTACTGACCACTTATTTGTGGCGACTAGGTCGTTAAACCTAATTCTACGATTTCATTTTGTTATATTCGCAGTCCAGACTGTATATTAACCTTATAGGGTAATAAGGCGATAACTTCAGTCTTAATGTTACCATTAAGCCCCTGCAGTCGTTACGGTTATTGAATTTAAGGTTTGTTTTAATTTTTCTTTTAAATCGTCATAATACCAAATTTCTAAAAAGTTATAATTGTTTTTAATTGCATATTCTCTTTTTAATTTATCGTGAATTTTTTGCCTCTCAAAAGTTTCTACTCCGCCAAAATAATCTATGGGCTTTTTGTGTTGCTCCCCTTGATACTCTATCAAAAGATTTAAAAATGGAATATAAAAATCATATGATAATAAATTTCCACCAATTCCTTTTAAATCTCGAAATCTTTTTTGAGTTTCATATTGTATGTTGTGCTGTTTTAAATAGAAAGAAATTTGTTCTTCCCCTTTTGATAAAGAACAATTTGGGCATCCGTGACCTTCTAATAGCACAGTTGGAAATGTATTCCATTCATATAAACATTTTTTACATTTACACCATATTTTATTTCTTTGTCCTTCATATTCACTTATTAATTCTATATTGTTATTAATAAGTGAAATATCTTTTTCAAAATCTTTATGGGATTTCCTTAATTTATTCCCCATACTCTTCTTCCCACAAATCATACATCCTTTACCTTGTAATATACTACCAGGGAAAGTCTCCCATTTATATCCACACTTTTTACATTCAAAAAGCACCTTTTTTGAGGTACTTTTATATTCGCTTAAAACTTTAATATTTGGATTTATTTTATTCACTTCTCTAATAAATTCTTGAGTAGTTTTCTTTTTATTGCCAGCACATTGAGGACACCCTCTACCTAAACTTAGTTTAGCAGCCTTAGCACTCCAATGTAAGCCACAATTTTTACAAATATAAGAAATCCTACTCGAAGAATTATAATAAATTCCTGTAATTTCTAAATTTGGATGTTTTATTTTCATTTCCTCTATAAATTCTTGATGTGTTTTCTTTATTGTTTTACCCATAAACACACCACCTTAAATTCAATCTTACCTCGGTCTTTACTACTCCTAGCATTTGACCGATATAGTTATCTTTATACTCGGCTAATTTTTTACCGAGTCCTTCACGATAGACTTTTTTAGTTTTTTGTGTCATAGCATTAATTAATGCATCATAAGCCTCTGCTAAATCTATAGCCTCTTGTTGTTCCTCATTTTGTTTCTCTAATGCTTCGATGACATTTGTATAATAATTTTCAACATTATCTTTTTGATTATTAATTGCATCAAGCTGCTCATTTAAAAACTTAACAACAGCTTTTTGTGCTCTTTCGTAATCATCAACATCGTCATCAAGTTGGTCTTTCACTTCATTTAATTTATCAATTTCGCTATCATATTTTTCATCTGCCGCATCTTTTAATTCTTCATATTTGTCTATTTGTTTATCTAAAGTGTCTGTAACGGCAGAAAGAGCACTTTTAAGGTCGCTTTGTTGCTCTTTTAATTTATCAAGTTTTGCCTTTTTAATTGCTTTTGCTAAATCATTCCAAGCATCCGTACCGGCCGCATATGCTTTTTGTAAATTTTGAAGCGATATAATATATTGATTAAGAGATATACGACCAGCATCATAATCATCTTTAACCTTATCTAATTTTTGTTTTTGTAGTTCTTTATTTATTTTTCTCCAAGCTTCTGTTCCTTGACCAACTTTTCCTAATAAATTTTGTAAACTATTAATATATTGGTCTACCGTAATTTCGTTATTATCAAATTGGTCTTTAAGGTCACTAAGAGCAGTTTCCCACCATTCTTTTTGTGATTTGGCAGATGAACCGGAATTGGATTTTTTACCCGAACCACTTCCAGAACCGGTATATTTTTTAGAATTAATTTGTATTGGTTTTGATAATAAATCATAATACGGTTTATATGCACCTTGAACAGCGCTAATTTTGTTTTGTATATCAGAAGTTAATTCTTTTCCTGCTAATGCTTTATTTGCCTGGTCAACAGCTTCTGCAAAACTTATAAATTTCCCTACCGAATTAGCTGCTTGATTACCAGCCACCTCTGAGCTATTACCTAAATTAGCAATAGCAGAAGCCGCTAATCCGGAAACTTCTGCTTCTTCTCCCATCGCAATATGTAGCATATCGGCAGTCATAGCAGCAGTTAATTGTTGGGAAGCATATATTCTACTGGCTTCAGCGCTATTATATAATTCCCCAGTATTAGCTATTAATTGTCCATTTTCATATGACAAATAATCCAATAAACCATTATTAATAATATTTGCTAACGTTTCTGAACTTAAATATCCTGCCTCATTATATTCATCAACGGCAGCCGTTAACATATTATATTGTTTAGTTATATTATCTAGCTCCGTTGAATAATTTGATAATGTATCCTGTGCATCAGAAGAAAAATAATCTAAAATTCCCGCTATATCTTCTAACGCATATTCATCATTAGCCAAGAATTTAAATTCTTCATCTAATTTTCTAATAGAATCTGCAGATAATTCTCCGCCATCTGCTAATCTTTTTAATGCATCATACCATTCTAAAACTGTAGTGGCATTAGTTTGATATTCTCCGGATAAATATCCTAAAAAAGACTTATCTGTCATTGAAGCGGTTCCGGCAGCTTCTCTTGCTTCCGCCGCTTTTCTATATGCATCTATCTCTTTCTCAGAACTTTCTTCTGCGGATTTATAAATTCCTTCATAATATTTAATAATAGATTCATTATCAAGAAAATTATCTCGCATATATTTATCTAAATCATTCCATTGCCCATCAGCATCTTTTCTAAGTTCCCAAATTTTCTTTGATGTTAATTCCCCTTTTTGATATAAAGAATCCATTTGCTCTTGAATATCTTTAAATTGTTCTTTTATTTTTTGGGCTTCTTTATCATCTGGGTCTATACCAAAAAACTTATTTGTTTGTTCTTCTTGATATATAGCAGGGTATAGCATATGAACAATATAATCTCTTAATTCTTGTGCCTCTGTTAAAGCCGTTCCTGTTAAATTAGGAATTCTTTCTTCTAAAGACTCAAGTTCTTTAGCTAAAGAATTCTCTAAATTAGTCATCTTTTCTGCTTCTTCGGCCGTTAAACTTTCGGCATTTGCTAAATCTAAATAAGCATCAACAGCTTTATTTATAATATCTTCATCATAACCATAATCGGATAAGTCACCATTTATAGCGTGATATATTTGAGGAATATTTTTCCAAGGTAGAACATAATCAGTCCAGTCTGTATCCTCTATTTCGCCTTTATTATTTATTTTTCTATAACTCCAAGAACTATTGTATTCAGCATTAAAGGCATCATTAGCCGCTTGTTTAGTGGCTTTTTCTTTTGCCTCAGCAATTCTTTCATATAATTTTGCTTGCGTTTCTAATTTTTTATTGGCATTTTCAAGCTTATCTAATTCTGCTTGTTCTGTAAAAGTTAAACTTCCTTTTGTCTTTAGCTCTTTAATTCTATCTTTTGTCGTTTTTAATTCATCATTAGTTTCTTCAACTTTTTGCTTCGCATCTTGAAATTCCTGTTGTAAATTTTCAAATCTTTCTTGGGCCCTATCAGCTTCCTCACATAAATATTTTAAACCAGAAACAAGAGCGGTTACAGCAACTAAAATAGCGCCTATAGGATTTGCTGCCATAGCTGCAGCCAAACCTTTCATAGCACCAGAAAATGTAATAGTCGCTTTAGCGGCGGCTTGTTGAGTAGCCGTCATAGTAATTGTCTTTAAAATTTCTGCCTGCTCAGCTTTTGATAAACCTTCAGATGCTAATTTTGCTTTTATTTTAGCTAAAGTTTGAGTGTTTATACTTCCAGTTGTTTTATCTATAGCTCCTTTTTCTAATAATAATTTAGTAATATAATCTCTAGTCTGTTGATTTACTCCTTGTATTGCTTTTTTATTAGCAACAACAGCAATGGTATTTCTTAAGACGCTATTGGTTAATAATAAAACTTTTGTTTGTGCCGTACTTAATAAACCAGATGCTGTTTTAAAAATAACCAATAAAGCTGTTAATTTAATTATTGCTTGGCCAACACCTGAATTTGCAAAGTCTAAAAATCCCGTTCCTAAATCAACGATAAATTTTAATGCATCACTATTAAATATATTTTTTGATAATTCTTCCCAAGCACTATTCAATTTTTGTAAATGACCTTGAATAGAATCTAAAACCTTTTCATTTTCTCTTGCAGCACTACCGTTACTATTTAACGCGGTGGTTGTAGCATCAACTGCCGTTTGCCAATTAGAAAGAATAGCGGCCGCATTCTGTGCTTGATATTTACCTGCAATCGTCTCTGTAACAAATGCCTTCTCGGCATTGCTTAAAGTTTGATATACTGGGGCTAAAGTCGCTAATATATCATAGGTATTTTTTAATTCCCCGTTGGTGTCATAAACAGATATACCAAGTTTTTTAAATAAACCTTCCATCTGAGCCGTTAACTCAATGTCTTTTTCTCCTTCATCGTTCATTCCTTGCAAACGCAAAGTTAAAGTTTTAAGACCATTAGCCGCTTTACTGGCATTTCTTGTAACCTCTGTAGCTGCCGTCATTAAACCAATATATTGCTCCATTGAATTTCCGGCATTGGCCATTACAGCAGAAGCTTTTCCTAAATTACGAGAGATATCAGCACTTGACACGGCAAAATTATTTGATACTTCATTTATAGCATCAATAATATGCATTGTGTCGCCAGCTTCTATGTTAAAAGCCTTCATTTGAGAAATAATCATATCAGCAGCATCGGCTGCGCTTATTGCTTCGTCCGCAATATTAGTATACATCGCGGCAACCGTACCTAATTCTAAAGCATCATCTTTAAAACCTGCTTTAGCAAATGCTGTTGCGGCTTCAATCATTTCTGTCCCTGTTTTTGCTACAGTTTTTCCTGCTTCATATGCCTTATCTACAAATCTATCTAGCGACTCGCCTTCTAAATCAGTAACTTTTTGTAACTCAACTAATGCATCATCAAGTTCTTTAACCTGAGATATCATATCTCTAACTCCATTCATAAATGTGTTGAATAATTGCGTTACAGACATATATGTTAAAAACGACTGCATAGCTTTTGACCAACTATAGGCCCAATTACCTGTTGCAAAAGTAGCATTTTTTATATGTTTTTGAGTTTGCTCCAAACTTGCATTTAATTTATTCGTATCCTCTTTTGCTTTCTTCGCACTGCTACTTGTTTGTTTGAAACTATCTTGTTTAGAAATGCTAGTTAGTTGTGTATTAACATTATTAAGTTTAGTTGATAAATCACTTAAATTAGATGTGTCAATTTTAATTTCAATTTTTTCATTAGATAGTTTATTTTCTATTTCTTTTTTTATATTGGAAACAGATTTATCATCTAATGTAATACCAATCTTAACACTATAATTTTTATCCATTTATTTTTCACCCCCTTATCCCGTATTGCTTTAAATATTTATTAAACCATTTTTCACATTTATCTTTTATATCAATAATATAAGAGTCCCAATATCCTTGATTTGTTGATTCAAAATATTTTGCACCACCATTATAAGAATAAGAAAAGTTTAAATCAGGGTCATTTAAAATTTGCATCATTACATTTCTAAAATCAGCACCAGTATCCCCACCGTGTGACATTTGACTATTTTTCATATCATCTTGAGGAGCAACCAATTGACTTCCATCAAATATTAAAGACCTAACATATTGTTGCGTTGCTTTAGAAACATCTTCTGATATTTTCCAACCAGAATAAAAACCACCCTGTTTATAATATCTATCATATTCTCCTTTTGGAGCAGCATAAATAGTATTGTCTAAATGACCTAAAAAATCTTTTAACAAATCACTAGAAACGGCTTCTATGACTTGCTGCATAATACTATCAAAATAAGTTTTTAATTCTTGTTCATTATTAAAAATTTGTGTAGCCATTAAGCCATCTCCTTTCAAATTTTGTTATTTTCTAAAAAAAAGAGGGCGTAGAATATTATTCATTATCCCCCTCTAATTTATTATGTCCAACGATATCGTCATATTTTTCTTTAACTTCTTTCCATTCTTCTGGTAGTTTTTCCATAAGTTTATTTAAATCTTCTTGTTCTGGTAAATTATCAAGGAATCTTTTAATTTTATATAATATAGAACCTATAGAATTGCTTACCTCGTTAGCAGTTTTCCACATCAAATCATAAGCAAGTTGTGCGTTTTTGATATCGTGTAACAAATTTTCGTGAACCCCGTGGCTAAATAATTCTTCAAATTGTTCATTATTATCAATTTCATAATTTTCAATTGTTAAATAAAACAATCCAGCATAAAAGTTAATTTCCATATCAACTGGATTAAAAGCATAATCATCTATTAATCCTCCACCCATATAAATTTTAATAGCTTCAGATACTAAATTTGATACTTGACCTCCAGTTAAATAATCTCTTTTTGTAGTATAATCATATCCATTGTAATTCACTTTTCCCATAATTAATCCTCCTTTTTTTCTAAATAATAAGCTCTAGCAATTAATATTGCCTCTGCAATATCATCATCACTTTGTTTAGCTTTAGTGTCTCTGGTATAATAATTAAAATTTAATTTATATAATTCATTAACCTTGTCTACCGCTAAACGTTTTTGCGTTTCTCTTTTCATCCCTTCTCTGGTACCGTTATATGTTCCAACAACTGAACGCCAAGAAGACGGAGAAAACGCGACAAAAGGTAGACATTGTTCAAAACATAATCCTAATATGACTCCGTGTAGTATCGATAAATCTTTACCCGTTTTTAAATTTGAATGATTATTGACTGGTACGTCCTCAACAATAACTACCTTAATATCTTTTTTTTGACAAATATTTTTAAGATTAGAATAAATTTCTTTCATTCTATCCCTTATGTCATCAGAGTCAGTTTTAATTAACCCGTATTCAACTAAACTCCCATCTCTATAATCTATAATACTATAACCTGTTTTTTTAGTTGCAGCGTCAATTCCTAAAATATTCATAACTCCTTATTTTCCTTTCAACATATCTCTCACCATCTTCTTATATTTCGCATCTTTCTCTATATTTTCTTTAACAAATTCCCAAATCTGTTGTTTACAAACTCTAACAGAAACAGGCATTATTATAAATCCAATAAATAATAATGTTATTATAATCAATATGGTTTCCAAATATTCATCTACTCCTTTTTTGTGTCTACGTCGATATTCTCTTCCCATAATTTATGGATGTAAGAATTTTGATGATAAACATTTGTATATTTATCATAAGCTTCGTAAGCACGTTCTTCTTTCGAAGAAACATTTTTACCAGACTTAACATCTGATATAAAATCTATAATTACATCTTTACATTGATTTATTTCTAAAGAATCAATTTTATTATTAAGTTTTTTATAGTTTTCTTCCATTTTTGTTGTCATTTCTTTTCGAACACTATTAACATTATCGTTAACTTTTTTAATTTCTTCCAAAATAGGATTAATTTCTTTCTCAGTTCTATTCTTCTTGATTAAATTTATAAAGTAAATTATGAACTTCGCAATTACTGTAATAGAACCTATTACACCAGCTATGGCAGCTAAAGCTATGGCTATTTGTTCTAAAGTTATTTGTCCCATAATTCAGCTCCTTTTGATTTTTCTAAAAAATAAAAAAGAAAGGGATAATTATAATTTAATTATATCCCCTTTCTTATAAGTATTTATTTCGTTGATAACCTCATTTTCTCCATTTCTATTAATAATAAAGTATGATGGGGTTGCCAAGACAATCTCGTATTCAGACTCGGAATCATTAGGAATTTCAACATTAATATCGCCTTCGCTTATTTCTTCGACTTCATTAATGTTGTATGATTCATCGAAAGACTCAACGAATGCTCTTTCGTTATCATTGGCTAGTTTAGAATTTTTCTTTGCCATTTGTACTTCCTCCTTCTTCAAATGAGTACAAGAGCGCCAATCTTCTGTATTAACAAGTTCCCTTTTAGTATTACAATAACGTTGTTTCATACAAAAAAGTCCGGTTTTGGAACAAAGAAGACTTTGTTCCAAACCAGACTTTTTTAATTGGCTATAAGGACATTCTTCCTTCATATTTTATTAGGCAACAGTTACAACAACGTTAGCGTCAATGTCAGTTTTACCTGTAACAGTAGCCTTAATTGTTGCATCTCCAGATGTTACACCAGTAACTAAACCACTCGCACTAACAGTCGCTTTTCCAGTTGCGCTTGAAGCAAATGTGATATTTGATGAATCAACTAAGAATGCGGCAGTTCCATCATTAGGTATTGCGAATACTTTTAATTGTTTTGTACCAGATACTGATAATGAGAAGTCTCCTCCTTCGATAGCTAATGCTACAACATTGTCATACCAATTTCTACCATCTAGGATTTCAATAATTTCAGCATATATTGGTCTATTAGCTGTACATCCGCCATTGTTAGTTGGAGTATAAGATAATGCTCTTACTGATAATGGAGTTTGTGCAACTGAATCTGGAGTCATTGATAATGTAAATGCACCAGTCATTGAAGCTTTTGGAACATTAATTTGTAATGTACCAATTCTATTTGTTGTAGAATCAGAGCTACATAATTGTGCCTCCATAACTAATCTAATTGTTGATGGTAACATATCTGCATAAACTGTTACTTTTTGAGCAGCAGCATCAGTAGCATAATATCTTACACATACATCACCGTTATAAGTATTATCAGCCATATTAAATGAACTTCCAGTAAATTCAACTCTTTGAACATTATCATCTTTGTCTGTTACCCAACCATATAAAGTTGTTCCAGAAATTCCTAATGGAGTTTTACTTACAGAACCAGCACCAGCAGTTACTGTTACAGTTTCAGTAGTCCAAACATTTGCTCCAGTAGTGATAGCAGAACCAACGTTTAATGCTAAGTATGGTAATGAAAATTGAGCTTCATTGATTGTTATATTCATTTCAGCTGTATGATAATAAATATATTGTAATTGGTTTCCTTGTCCAGCTCTTACATCAGTATTAGCTAAAGTTGTTTCAATAGAGCTGTCCATTAATGTAGTACCAGTAAATAATAAATTGTCATTTGAATCATATCCAAAAACATTGGCAGTTGAAACTAAGAACTTTTTCATTGTTATTCCTCCTTTAAATTATTTTTATAAAAAAAGAAACCTTTTAGTAGTCTCTTTAATTATTTTTTTTCATCAATTCCTTGGATTATAATTATAATCACTATTCCAAATTATAACCATAATTCAAAGAATTGATGATTATAATTGTTTTACTTATTAATATTATCAATTTTATTATGCATTTCTTCGGCATCAACTTTAACTTCTTCGTATTTATCAGATTTGGTTAAATCAGCCATCCAATGTTTGAATGGATTTCCGTCTTTAAAAGATACCATTCCAGACATCTCGGCACTCTTATAAATTTGATAATGTAATTTATAATCTACACGCTCTAATATTTTAGAAAACTTTCTAATCGTTAAATTATATATATCTTCTAATTTCATAGATGTAGATATTAAAACGCAAATCATTTGTTCTTCTAAAGAACACATTTTATAAGCATTCTGTTGCATTTTGTAATCCATTGCTTTATCCATTGCGTCTCTAACTTCTTTTTGAATAGAGTCATCTATATGTTCAATTCCGTTTTGTTTAAATATAATATCTACTATATTATCAAAATCGGTTGATGTATAGGTTTCCCCTTTTATTTTTAATAACGCCTTACCTTTTTCATCAGTACCAAAATAATAATCATTATCATCATTATTATGAAGAACCATTTTAAGTAATTCTTTAAGCATATATAAATAAGGTAAATTTGGTGTTTCATTTACTAAATAATAAAGAAATTCAAGATATGTCATACTAATTACCTTAACATTTGGTGTACTATTTTTATCTAATAATAAACTTTGAACATATAAATGAAATGGTAAATAATCGTTCATTAAAACTGGATATATTTCCAACCCTTTATATTTAACTGGTTTATCATAAAATAAACAATATTCTAAACTATCAGATATATTCATTATGATAAATTAACTCCCATTGTTATAACTTTACCTTTATAAGGCTTTTCACCTATAGTTGCTATTCTGCTATATCTATTAGCTCCCATATCAAAATATAAAACTCCAACACCATTAACCTCAACACCATTTAATACTTTTATTAAAGCTTGAATGATAGTATCAAGTCTTGTCGTATAATCAGATAAATGATTAATTTGAGAATGAACTAAAACCTCTAAATTCACACAACAAATTCCATATGTCCTTGTTGTTGGATATACAGCTGCAGGATAAATTCTTAAAAAGCTTTTTTCTTTATTTGTTGCTTCATCCATAAAATAATCAAGATAAACATTAAAATTATCTTGTCCATCCATTCCATTATAAATCATTTTAGCCTTTTCATCTCTTGTTAAGTTTGGCTTCTCCCAAGCATCTGAATCGTTATATTTCAATAATTTCCAAATAATTTCTGCATCAGGATTGGTCATTAAATGTTCTATAATATTATAACTCAAAGTTGGCATAACATCATATGTTGCATAAGCATCTTTGACCATTTTCATATCATATGCCATTAATATAACCCCCTTAATGTGAACTCAAATACTTTAACAATATTTTCATCATCATAAGAACATTGAACTTTCACTTTATTCTTTAAATATTTAAATTTGTTTTTAATTGTGAAACTATTGCCATCAATAACTATAGAATAATTATCCTTTGGAACACCCTCACTAACATCAACTATATTTAAAGAATTTCCTTGAATAATTCCGTTCTTATATAAAGAAGCATTTATTGTTATTTCTTCTTTTTCTAAAACATAATCAATATCTGGACTGATTAAAATATCATAATTATCGCCTGCTTGGCTATCTAAAATGTTAATAACTATTTCTCCACGTACACTTTCATTATCTACCATTTTAACAATTATGCCAACCTCTCCAGGAGATATTCCGGTAATTTGATTGTTACTAATAGTTGCAATATTTTCATCCGTAGATTCCCATATAACTTTCTTGTCAACAATATTTTTACCATTATATACGACAGCATTTAAATTCATAGAAGTTCCAACATTTAAATATGTATTATTTTCACTAATATCTATACTATAATTAAATCTTTCAGCATTAGCAAAACCATTTTCAATATCATCTTCTTGATAATTGATTTCATATTCTTCAACATAAAATTGTGTTAAAGTTGGAGAATTATCATCTCCCGTAATAGTATTTAACGAGTTACCAAAACCTCCGGCATATAGCCTAAACCCAATTCGTTGCTCTGGAACACCAAATAAGAATCTATCATTAGGCTTTAATTTTACGGTTCTACTATTACGTTGACACCATATGTATTGTTCCGCTTTACCAGTAACAATGGTCATAGTATCATTATTATTTGTAAATCTTAACACTTGGTCTAAAATGCAAGGTTCATAAATTTTATTCCCATTTTCATCAAAAAATCTTAATGTATTATTACACCTACGAACTTCGGCACTTGTAGATAAACCAGAACCCTTATCAACATTAATAACTAAATAATAATTTTTACCCCATTTAAATTTCATACCATAATATGGTTCTGGGAAATCTGGAGTAAAAATAAATACCTGAAAGTCATCTCCGACTTGAACACCAGTATTATAATTTACAACGGGCTCTACCCTAACCATAGGTATTGGTTTAAAATCTCTTGTTCCATAATGAACTTCATATTCTATTTCATTATATTTAACATTTGGTGCATTATCAAATGTTTGGTTACTAATAGCAACAAAATCATCATAATAAGCCTTTGTAGGATTTGTGTTTCTTATAGATTGACTAGCTTTGTAATACTTCATCGACATTTTTTGCTACCTCGTCCTTCATACTATTAATCAAATTAGTACAATGATTGACAATATATTTAACCCTATCGTGCTCATCGGCATTAAATTTTTTCATACCTTCAATCATATAAACAAGTTCAACATAATATTGATTGTCTTTCCATAATTCACTAGCACCAAGTAATTTAGTACTTAAAAATAAAAGATGTTTTTGATAATTTTCATAAGCCTCATCGCGGGAATATGCGATTTCGCCATTTTTATTTTTCCCCTCAAATATTGGTAGTGTTTTCCAACATTGATTAATTAATATAGTTAATGATTCTATAGTAGATTTTTCATCTAAATTAAAATCATATTTCATTATGTTAAAGCGTGCTCATTTAACCAATTAGATTTGCTGAAACTATATGTAGTTTTCTTCGTAGCAACTTCCTCGATTAACTGATTTCTCCTATTTATTTTAGCATTTAAATTATTAGCCTCAGAATATCTATGAGCCTCTTTATTATTTTGCATCATACCTGTAATTTGTCTAACATCGTTAATTTCTTTGTCTAACCACGCTATCACAGTATAATCAGCAAGAATGCTTTTTTCAATTTCTGATAATTCAAAATTAAAAACTCTTTCCTCATCATTTCTATTAGATAAGTCGTGTTTACAATTTTCAAAATTGGCTAATCCTCTTACCATAAAACCCTCTAACACTATATTAAAATCTTTTGGGGAATCCACTGATAATCTATTCAAATGATAATCTTCAATGGAAACTAAAGCGAGGTCTAATATATCGTCATATGATGTCATATATATGCCTCCTTCTATTTGTTTATATCTTTAAATATTTCTTGTTTATTTTTTACATCCGCCACAATGTCTATATTCATATCATCATTTAAAATTTGAACAATATTCATATCTACACTTTTAGCATCTTTCTCTAACTTTTCGAATATAATTCCTCTTAAAGTTTCTTTTTGATTTTTGGTCATATTTTTAAAAATTTTTTCAAAAGTATTTCTATCTTCTTCAAAAATTTTATTCATTTCTTCATAACTTAATAGTTTCTTATATACGTTCGCCAATCTTTGACTTTGAATAACGTCCTCGTCATTAATAAAAACGTTTCCACCCTCAATGAACTTTTTATTATTTCTAATAATTTTTTTCAAATCATCATATGGTACTGTTTGTTCTTCTCCATAATTATGAAAAGTATAAATAACCCCCTGACCATATCCTTCTGTTGAAAGATTTAATTCACCGACTGTTAACGATGTAAGGGTGACATCTTTATTGTTTTCATTGACATTTGTAATATATTGTATATTACTTGGTTGAGAATTGGCAGTTAGATTTTTAATCATTTCTTCCATTTCTTTCATATGCTTTTGCATATCTTCATAATCTTTTTTACTAATAGTTTCTTTAGTTGTTGTTTTTTTTGTATTTGACTTCGTATTTGCCATAACTATATCTCTCCTTTTTTACTAAAAATAAGAGGGGCTTTTATACCCCTCAAATAATATACTCTCTTAAAATTATAGAGCTATTTCACCAGCTAAAGCTGAAGTAAATGCACCTACACCATAAGATTTGTATAATGTAGCAACTTGTTGTAAGTTAGCATTATAGAAATTAGTTTCGTTATTTGCTAATGTAGAACCTTCAACAAATACTTTAACTAATTTATCAGTTCCTGGGCATAAAACATAAATTTTTTCGTCGTCTAATTTAACTGCAAATTCAGTTTTGTAATCAGCAACTTGTTCTAATTCAACGCAAGATACTCCGAAGAAATCTCTTAAGTATCCAACCTTAACATATTCATCACCTAATAAGATTCTTGTGTTTGTTGATGCAGGTAAAATTTTAGATAAAGCTAATTTAGTTCCTAAGAAAATAGGTTTTCTTCCACCATTCCAAGCACTAACTTTTTGAGCTAATGCAATAGCAGAATCTTGAGAGAATCCACTGATTTTTAATGCAGCACTACCTGAAGTTGGTAAGTTATTCATCATAGTTGCAAAAGCATCGTAGATATCATATCTCATTTCAGTTTCGATAGATAATACAGCTTTTCTTACAAATTCAGCTAATGTATAAGCACCTCTTAATACATCATATAAAGAAATACCTACAGAAATTGCGTGAACTTCTGGAACTACAGTCTTTTCTCCTCTAAATTGTCTAGTAATGTCGAAATCTCTTTTAGCTCTTCCACCTTTAGCAACAATAAATAAATCTCTTGGTTCAATTTCAACTTTTAGAGTATCTCCCCAAGCACCATTTTTAACTTCTGCGATAACTCCTAAGTCTTTGATTAATGTATCAGGTATAATTAAGTCAGTAATCATACCGATGATAGCAAATGCAGATTCTTTAACGTCTGAGAAATTGCAGAAAACTGCTAAATCATTGTAATCAGAAACTTTTTTTCCAGACATTCTTTCGATTTCGTCAGTATAGAATTTTAACATTTTGCTATTCATTTCTTCGAATGTAGTACCAGCGGCGCTACTTTTCTTACCATTGATATATGATTCATAGTATTCAACAAATTTAGAATAAGCATTTTTTCTTTCTTCATCATTTGCTGTGAAATTTAAAACACTATTTGGTAATCTCATTTTATATTCCTCCTTCTTAATTTTTATATATTATAATTTATTTGCTAAATTAAATAGCAACACATTCAAGTAAAACAGCAGCAACTCTTTGAGTTCCGATTGCGCTTGCTCCACCAATTGAAATGTATGCTGAATCATCTAATACTTTGTAGCTTAAACCAGATACAGCAGCACTAGCATATTGTAATTTATTTTCTCCAGCAGCTACTACAGCATAATCATCAGCAGTTCCTTCAATACCGTCAGCAGAGATTAAAATTTTATCTCCAACTTGTGGTCTATAAGCACTAAATACTAATCCTTTTGAGTTAGTAAAGTTTCTTGGGTCATTTAAACCAATTTTATATTGATTTCCCATTTCGTCTGTCATAATTGAATCTTCTGGACTAAATGCCATATATACATCGTGTAATTCACCACTTCCGATAGCAGCAGGTGTATAAGTTTGTTTTGCAGAGTCATAAGCTCCAGCCTTAAATACCATACCATTATCATAATCATTAGCGCTATCTAAGAAACTTTGATTTAATGAATCAATGTTTTTAGCAGCTACTAAACTTGGTATTAAAACAATTTTTGCCATTTTAATTTCCTCCTTCTTAATTTTTTAATTATTTCCACGTATATTTACTTGATGTACTTTGTTCATTAACTAATACATCGTTAACAGCCATTCTTGTAATTTTATTTTCTTTAACTTCGAAATTCTTTCCGCTTTCCATTTTATCAAATGCTTTTGCTTTAATTTCGTTGCTAAAAATGTTTAATTCATCTAATGAATATTTCTTTGCTTCTTCTCTTAATTCTGAAATTTCATTATCATCAAACACGCTACGTACACCAGAAATTATACTTTCTACTTGAAGTGACTTTTCTTGTTCTTCATACTTTTCAACCTTTTCTTTTAAAACCCCACATTCTTGTTTTAAAGAATCTCTTTCGGCTTTAACAGTCTCAAAGTCTTCTTCTTTTTCAGGTTCATCAACTTCACAATTTTCAGTAGGAAGATTTTCCTCAGTTTCAGCCTCAGATGTTTCTGTTTCATTTTTACATTCCTCTTCGACATCTTTGCATTCATTTTTGCATTCTTTTTCAACTTTCTCTACATCTTCCTTAGATTCATCTTCGTCATCTGAATCATCTGAATCATCATCGTCATCATCTTCTGATTTATCATCTTCAGATTCTTTATCATCTTCAGAATACATAGTTTCGTCGTCTTCTTTAGATGATTCTTCTTGAGCATCAGTAGTTTTAGTTTCTTCTTCAACAACTTCTTCTTTTGTTTCTGCTTCAACTTTAACTTCTTCTACTACTTCTACTTCTTTAGTTTCATCCATTGTACCTTTTTCCTCCTTTCCTGAAAATTCCGTAACAATTGTATTATCACGGTGTTCATTATATACTTTTAGTGCATTTTCGCAGTCGAATTTGATTATAGATGCACTACTGCCTTCACAGGCAGGTACGTGGTTTAATCCTAAAATGGTAACCCCATTAAAGACAAATTCTTCAATAGTTAATAAGTTATCATTTTCATCTACTTGCCCAGCAAGAACTGTAATTTCCATAGATACATCTCTATGGTTACCCTTCTCTTTAAATATCTCATAAGCCCAATTTGCATATACTTTAGACATTATAGCTTGAGCAACTAAATATGTTCTCCCTTTTCTTTTTTCAAATTTCATTTTTGAACTTTCAGGGAAAAATCCAACTATTTGTTCATCAGGTTCGTGACCTTCAAAATCGTTGCCATCAAAACCAGCAACTAAAAATTTATTTTTTAATGTGTCTTTAGCTCTTACTAGAGCTTCTCTTGTTATAGGAACATTATGTCTATTATTGCCATCGTGGCACACATAAATTTCTACAACAGCTAATTGACTGTCAGAATATTCTTCTGGAACTATTTCAAAACTAGCTACATCAATAGAGAATTTTTCTAATTCCTTATCCATTTATAACCCCTGCCTTTCTTAATATTTCAAATCTGACAGGTAAATGAGATAAGGTATCTTGTAATTCTTTGGTATTAGAGAATTTCATCTTATCTCCATCTCTACCTAATAAAGGAAATCCTTTTTTTAATAAGAAGTTGCCAAGTGTTTTACCACAAGTATATACATTAGAAAAATTCATATCTTTAATATTACTTATGAACATATATAACTCCTCCTTTTATTGATTTCCGCCCTTTTCTATATTTGACCCTCTACTTCTAGTTTCTTCACCACTATCTGTCAAGTCGCTATCTTTAGAGGCTGGCCTACCAGCTCCATTATTTGGAGTAGAACCCTGCGTAACATTACCTTGTGTATAAATGTTAATCATTGGTCTTAATTTTTCAATAAAATCACTAGCATTCATTTCTTCAAGTTCTCTTTCAAGCTCTATTTTATTCATACCTAATGAAGAAGCAATCTTATTTGGTAATACTACACCCTTATCAGCATATTTAAAAGCTTCATCTTGTCTAGCTTCTCTGTCAAATTTATCGTTTGTTCCAACAAATCTAAAACTCCATTTAAATTTTTTAGTATGTTTATTTGCATAATATTCTAAAAAATTTTCAAATTGTGGATATATTGATTTAACCAACATTCTATCAATATCTATAGAAAATTGGCTTTCTATTGCATTCTGATTTTCTTTTGTAGAAAATATAACTTTACCACCACTTAGTAAAGAACTTGTTATACTCATAAATGTTTCATATGTATCATTATCAGTATTTTTAAATTCTACTCCTTTAATGTCTTCGGTTGGTAATGCTAAAACTTTAATTGCAGCTTCTAATCCTTGAGTTGCCAAACCAATAAACTTACCTAAAGTATCGGCGTCAATAGCCAACTGATTAGCAACACTAGCGGCCTTCTTTTCGTTTAAATATGGAATAGAAGAAACTAATAATTTTCTTGCTGCAGCCATACTTTGATTAATTTGAAGATTTCTCATTACAGGAATTGCGGCCATTTCTGGTAACATTCCTGAGAAAAATGGAATTTGTAAATTATGATTTGGATTAAATTTAAACACCCAACATCCATCTGCCGGGTCTGTTTGTGTCCACAATGCAAAACTACCAGTTCTTTTATTTATTTTGTTACTTGGTATATATGGTTTTACTTGTTTCCCATCAAACATTTCCAAATATCTTTTCTTTATCCAATCAGGATAACAATTTATATCAACTTCCCCCTGAAGAAACCAATTCATATCAATGTCATACAATAATCCATATTCCCATTTCCCAGTAATTAAAGCATATTGAGATGGGAATTCTTGTATGACAGATTTATCTCCTAATTCTCTAAACATTGCATAATATGTTTCATTCATTACAATGTTCCAAGTTATATTTTTGAATTGTTCTCTATAATTAAATGCATTTATAAATTTTTTAATTTCTTCATAATCATTTTTATATTTATTTGTTTTATAATCTTCTGGTTTTGCGTTTTTACAAGAAATTTCCAAATCAAATGCTGGTAGGTTAGCTAAATATTCTTGATTCCTTTTATACATTAAGCTGCTAAAATAATAAGATTGTCCATAATTAACTATATTACCTTCATTTTCAATAGGGTTTGATAATGCTTCGTCTATTTTCTTTCCATCAGGTGTACTATTTGTTGCAATATTCATTCTCTTCATTATTTCATTTTGTGTATATGGAGTAAAAGCTCCAGCATCAGCCATACCTTTTGAAAAACTTTGTATATCAAAAGTTCCGTTCATTATTTGTTCGTCTCTAATACTTAATGCATTATCTAATGCTTGCAGAACTTCATTGACTTGTTTTTCGGTTAATTTAACTTTATTATTGCTCAATCTTATTCACCTACCTTTCTAATAAATATATTTTTTTAAATAAGACAAAGCATCAATGTCCTTTTTATACATATCTGCCTTACCTTGTTTTTCATATTCCCATACTACGGATAATCCATACATTAAACTGGTAGCACGGTCTCTTTTTTTACTTTTTACTATTCTTGTATAAATAATCTTCCCACCTTCGGAATAAGATTGTTTTATATTACTTAATTCCTGAACGAGATTATCGTGTTCAATGTGAATAACCTGTTCTTCTGGTCTATATTTACCATTTTTGTATTCCTCATCCGTTTCACTACTATCAACTAACAATTGAAGACTTCCATCTTCAAATCCAGTTTTCATATAAGGATAAAAAGTACTATTAAATTCTTGTGTTGCGGTGATTCCTCTAATCACTGGAGATGCATCAGGAAGCAATAATTGTGCTTCTTCATCATCATCGCAAATTAATGGTGGAAACTCTTCCATTTCTCCCCTTGTATTTCTTGCACTCCAAGGTTCTTCCAACAATGATAATAAACCTTGTCCAGCAGACTGAGCGTCTATTACCAATTTTTCTGTATTTGGGAATCTAATATGTATTAATTCTCTTAAAAAATCTCTTTGCTCTTTTAATGTTGCACCATTCATTGTTTTTGTAAAAACAATTTGTTTAGTAAATGTACCATTTTTTCTTGGTATTAATTTGATAACGTGCGTACAGGCATTATCAGAGCCAGATTTACCAGACACGGCAACGTCGTGTGTGACAATATATGAATATTGGCATTTTTTTGGTTGCTCTAATTCACACCTATCGATAACTCTACATTTAGAAGTTATATCATATGGATAATAACTATCATTTGCACTACCAACAAATCGACCTTCGTATTCATAAGCCCATTTGTCCAATGTCATTTCAGGGTCATTTTTTTCGAGCATCATACTTTCTTCTGTAAATAAACCAGCGTCAATACCGACCGTATAATCAAGACTTGCAACAAAATAATTTTTATCACCAGAAACCATATTACTATAAAAATTTAAAAATCTTTGATATAGGTCACAAGTTTTTAACCAAGCAGAAGATATATAAACCATTCTCCCATCTTCATATGGTGCTTCTGGGAATTTCTTTCTTAATTCTACTGCATTTTCTCTTGGCGTTTTTGTCATAGGAATTAAAACCTCTTTTAATGCTTCCGTTTTTACCAATCTAGCTTCATCAACTAAAATTAATTGAAAACGCCATCCTCTACTCGAATCCCCTTTTTGATTATTACCTAGGGTAAAAGCTCTAATTGAACTTCCGTTTTTAAATTCTACAATGCAGTTGTCCTGCCCAGTATTAATATTTGAAATTTCTCTTTTTATGTTTTCGTTTTTTATTAATTCTCCCTCAATTTTTTGTTTTATAACCATTCTTGCCTGATTACCATTACCAGATACTATGCCTATTTTAATTCCAGGATATAAAATAGCCATACAAGTAATAAATATTGCAGCAATATATGATTTAGTTAAACCTCTACACATAATAAACATTATGTTAGGGAACCTTCCCATTGCTCTCAACAATAATCTTTGAAATGGGAATAAATTTGTCATCCCTAAAATATCTACTGCAAATTCATCAACATAATATCTATAATATGATAAGAATTTAGTCCATTCTTCATAATCAATTTTTTCTGCGTTAATAGGGTCGTAACTCAATGGAGAATCTGTATTATCATATCCCCACGTTTTTTGAGCCTCAACTCCTTTACGAACTTTTTTTACATTTACAGCCATATTACAAACTCTTATTAATATTCATAAATTGGTCTATAATCTTATCAAACATATCTTTATCTTCTGGTATATGTTGAGGAACGAAATTATGTTTTTCTACAGCATCAAAAACTCTACCAAAGCATCCAAGTGAAACATCACTTGCACTTCTTTGACTTTCTGCAAATTGTGCAGATTTTGATAATCTATCAAAATTTGATACAGCAGTATTATATGCACTTACCGCATCTTTATCTTCAGGATTATCTCTCATAAAATTATAAGTATCATTCATTATTAATGATGCTTGTGCAATTCTTCTAGCATAATCCTTATGATTTGTCGTAATTATTTTGAAATCGTTATTTAAATCTTGATAATATTTGTTTAGATAATCAATTTCTCTTTTTGAATAATATCCTTGCCATTCATCATTCCACTCTTTTATTTCTTTACCGTCTTCATCTCTTTCTATGTGAGTTGAATCTTCATATATGCTATCTTTAAATCGAGCATTTTCATATCTGGTTTTATAAGTGGAATTTATTAAATTTAAATATGTTTCAATATAGTCGCCATCTACGCTTGCAAGAGCCTCTCTCCAAATATCTTGAATAAATGGTGTATCTAAGGTTTGTAAGATTTCATAAATAGTTTCCATATTGTCAATATTAATAACTTTTTTTATACAATCTTTACAATATGGATGATATCCAATATAAGCATTTCTTGATTTATAAAAATTACTTGTTGGTTGATATCTACCCATAGCATTACAATCTTTGTTTTGACAAATCTTTTTTGGCTCTTTTGGCAGACTATTTGTAACAGTTTTGTTTTTAGTCGCCATTTAAACACCTTTCTTTCTTAATTTTAAGCAGCAGCCGACAAAAGTCGGCAAGTGTGTTGCAAAGCAACTCCTTCCATTTTGTGTTTTACCATACAGGTCGCCGAAGCTAGGCTGGGGCTGCTATCTCCCGTCATAAAAAAAGAACCCTATTCGAGTTCTACTGTATAATTACATTCTATTCCATCTTTATTACAAACTAATACTGTTTGAGATGGTTTACCACTAAGTCTTAATTCAATAGTATGGTCGTCTCCTGAACCAGGCATACTTCCTGACTGAACCATTTTAATTCCGTTAATTTCTGTTGTTGCTGGAAAATGTTTATGTCCAAGTAAAACACAATAAGGAAAATACCCTATCATCATACTTAATTTAGCTAGTCCATTTTGATTCATTGAATCATAATCTCCGTGACAACTAACATAATGTTTCCCTCTAACAACAAATGATGTAATTGTATTATCAAAAGCATCTATAAATTCAATATTATCAAATGCTTCTAATTTTCTTTTTGCATACCATTCTATAATAGTATCTAAACGTTCATCTTTTAACGCATCTTCTTTTTTATCTATTCTTGAATGATTTCCTGCCACACTAGCAACAGTAATGTGATTAAAATGTTTACTTAATTCAGCAATGAATGAAGTTACCATTTCACTAGCCTCTATAACTTGCTCTATTACATTCTCTCTATTTGTAATAGCTATAGATTTATGAATTGAATTACTTATCATATCGCCCTGCAATGATATAAAACAATTTTCAGAACGATGTCTATCTTTAATTTCAATAATTTTATTAAGATATTCTTCCATTCTATCTTTAGCAACTTCTAAATTATATCTTCCCCAAGCAGAAGCAAAATTTTGCCCAATATGTAAATCGCTTAACATAACTATTAAGTCGTTATCAGATTTAATTTGAATTTCCTTCCTTTGCTCTGGTCTTAAAGGTTTATAATCTATCTTACCTTGATTAGCAATAATTTTTTCTAAATAATCAAGTTTTTGTTCGACACGCGCTTCAATTCTAATATTTTTGTTTTTATTAGTTCTTTCATCTTGTAATCGAACTCTCTCTTTTTTTAATTCTATTTTTTGCTCTTCAAGTTCTTGTAAATATTCATCACTTTCTCTTTTTGAGAATACATCTTCATAGAACATCTTTGCATATTGATATTTTTTTCTATATGCACTTTCATCTCTATATTCAGTTTCGTCATTTCTTAACTGCTTATTCAAAATTGGCGCTATAGTTTTCCAATTATCAATTTGACCAGCATCTATCATTTGACCAATTCGCCAAATATATTGATTCTCAGTTTCTCCTTCTTTTCTTTCTAAATTCATTCTCAAAACTCCTTTTAATTGTTAAAACTTGTTTTTCTTTCTCATATATATAATATTTTTTTAATATGTTAACAAACCCTTATTTTAAAAGGATTTTAGCAACTTGGGTTTTTCCTAAATTTTATTTTTATAATATTTTTTATTTTGTTTATTCTTAATTAATTTAGCACAATTGTTACAATATTTCTTTGGTGAACGAGTCTTTTTTATGACGACTTTACAATTCGAACATCTCTTATAATCATCTGGATTATTATAAATATGTAATTCTCCTAAAATATTATCATAATTATTAATAGTAAATGCGATATCACCATCATTTTTAATGAAAGGCAAATAAAAATAATTGTAAGATTTAAAATTATCTTCAATATATAAATTATTTAGTATTAATTTATTACTTAATTGATGTCTTTCACTAACTCTCAGTTTCATAATATTTGCATATTTCCAAATATCTATATCATTTGTCATCACCATTTTAACATTATTATGCTTGCTAAAAAAATATAAATAATTTTGATTTATAGCCCACTTATAATAAACCAATAATACAAATAATAAATCTTGGGCGAAATTATCATCTAAAGAATTGATGGCATCAATTTCTTCTTTATATATTTTTATTTCAACGTTTGTAACAAGAGGACAAGATAATGCTCTTTGAAAAATTCTTTCGTATATTAAATCTACATCCTTTTTATCTAAATATTCACATCCAATTAGTGGGAATTTGTCTAATTTTTGCCTAATTTCATCATTATTTAATCCTTTTTCGTGTAAATATCTGATTAAAATGTATCTTTCTATATCCTTTTGCCTATAAGTTTGAAATTTTTTATCCTTTAATAACTTTTCAGCATATTTTTTTTCATCAAACACTAACATTGTAGTTAACCTCCTGTATACTGAATTTGTGCCCTAAATATTCTAAGCCATTGGTTTCGTCATCTATCAACATAATCGGATTTTGAATTGGAATAATATCGACAATATCATCCCCCATAATATCCCAAATAATATCGTGACTTATATGCTTAATTTGGCACATCATCATCAAATGATTGAATAATTCCTTTGAATTACTAAAAATATTTTGAACTTCATCCCTATATTTATCTTTATGTCCATATAATACTTGATTCATAAGTTCTTGCATATCATCATCGGCTATTCCTTCATTTTCTATCATTGTATAAAATCCCTTATATTGTTTTTCCGATTTATAATTTTTGCAAATATCCATAATTTTATTTAATTTTTCTTGATTTATATTAGAAAAATCAGCATAATCATCTAATAAACTATTTTTATTAGGATGATATTTTATATCGTTATCAGAATTTTCTATTTCTCTACATAAATTATTCATAACACAATCTGTTTCTAGGACAGGCGAATATTTCCTATATTTTTTTACTAATTTATTTTCTCCATCGCTCTTATTTTCTTTTCTTAATAAATCCTTTATAGATATTCCAAAATATTTATAACTTATGCTATTAAAATTCTTTGAATATGCCTTATAATCTTTCATTAGAGTAGAATATAAATATATAAAGAAATAAGGTTTCTTCTTAACAACCATTGAATTATACTTATACTTTTCTGCTTTGGTGATATCATCATCATCTTTATCTATTTTAACCCAATAACGCCATTCTTTAGGAAATTGCGGCGGAGTGGTTCCTTTTATTTTGTCAATTTCCGCACCCTGAATTTCCCTTAATAATTTAATTCTTTTTTGCATTTCTTGTAGTTGTTCTTGTTGGCCCTCTCCTTTAAATAAAGGTAACATTGCTATCATACTTGTTGAATAGTTTGTTATTTGACCGACTTTTGTATCTAATCCTTTAACATCACATCTAATAAAATTTGGAAGAGTTATTTTTTGAGTTGGAACCATTTCTTTTTCATATGTAATAGGTATTTCATCCCTCATAGCCCCTTTTAAAAAATAAGGATTATTTGTTGAACATACTATATCTCCATCAAAATCAGAATCAGCGTGTTTAACGGTTGCTATATCATAAATACTATATATGATACCACTATAAATATACTTGTACCATTTTCTCATTTCTTCAGTGTTTGCCAAATTTTCAACATTAATTTCTGAATAATGCGTTAAAGGACTTCTCATCAAACAAACTTCCCCATCAATTTTTCTCGTATTCCAAAAGTTGGAATATACCTGATTAGCTTTCAACTCACCCTCAATCTCCAATCCAAGAGCACTCCTTACTTGCGCAATAGGGTCACTTATCATAAATTGATAATTACCTTTAATCCATATTCTCCCAATTTTAGCTTGTCTAACAGATTCTTTTATTGAATTATATATTTTCTTTTGCACATATCCATCGTTAAGCATATTAGAATTTTTTACTATTGCTTTTGTAAAAGAACTACCACAAGAACTAATCATATCATCGAGTGAATCATTTTGATTTTTAATTCCAATATTGTAAGCCAAAGAATATATTTTATCTCCATTACAAATTTTTTTAAACCAATTTGTAGTTTCTGAAACTAATCCTTTTATGTCTTCTTTATCTAAGTTAAGAACTTGAATATATTGATAATTCGTTAGAACATATTCATCATCAAATTCTTTATTATATCTCGCAACGCCCCATTTTAAATGATAAGAATGATGATAACTTAAATATCCTTCCCAAGAAGAATAATATTTAGCCATTTTAAATTGACTTTCTGATAATAATATATCTATATCATCTATATTATACTCTGTGCCATATCTATCTTTTATTTTTGAAACACCATTTTCTCTCGCATATTCCTGAAAATCAAAAGTCACAAGATTCCCTTTAACAAAAGCCGTTCTTACAACAAAAGAACAAGGCGTATAATTTAAGTGCATATCTTCAGCCCAGTTTTTTGCCATTTGTGGGCTAATTAAACCCTGACCATCACAGCTATTTAATTTTAAGTCTTTATAAATTTCTTTAATTTGATTCTTTTTATTTTCATCTTTATAAATAAAACTTAATTTTTGATTAGGCACAATTGTATCAAAATCTTTAATAACACAAACTCTTGGTTCCCTAACCCATAATACAGAAGAAAAAGACAATGCAAAATAGGCACTAAGTTTTGCCAAATTTATATTTCTAATTTTTTTATCAAGACCACACATTAAATGTTCTTGCATATAATCATATAATTCTTCATTTATAAAACTTACAGTGTTTCTTCTCATTTGTCCAGACCCAACCATAAACCTAACATAATGTTTTCCATTTAAATCAAAACCAGTTCTAGCGATTTCTCGATATTCTTTTTTAGTTATAACCTTTATATTGACAATATCATCAATAAATAACATATTATCTAATTGTTGTTGTAAATTTTTAATTTTGTTGATATTTTCCTGAGTGGTGGGCATTTTCTTTATTAATTTCATTTCTTTTCTAATATCCTGCACTTTGTTATATAAAGAAATGTGGTCACTTGTCTCCCCATAATATTCTCTTATTTTTGCAAATACTAGATTATCTCCTATTGAAACAACATTACCATCTCTTGAAGCTTCCTTGAAAGTATATTTCTTTATCTTTTTAATTTTATTTGATGGGATTTTATATACGTAATATAAATTTTGAAGTACTTTCAAAAAAATCACTCCTTCTCTAATGTCTCGCAATTGTAATCTTTATAAAAATTTAATATATCGTCTATTTCTTTCCAGGTGTTAACAACAATACACTCCTGATTGTTATAAAATTTTTGCCAAGGAAATTCATTAAAACTTTTATATAATATTTTTAATGACGCATTTGTTTCTAAACATTTTAAATTATCATCTATTTGTATAGAATTTTTCATATTTACTTTGTTTTTATTTAAAAGATTCTTACCAGCTTTGATAAACTTACAATCAAAAGGAAGATTATTTTTTATCCAAATTTCTTTTTTTGATAAATTATTATCAGTGCCATTACTTATTATCACAATATTGTAAATATTTTTATATTTATCTAAAACTTCTAAAACGCCACTTTTAAAATTTAATCCATTATAAAATTCGTCACTCTCAAACATCTTTATTTTTTCTTCTTCAGAAATAGGGTAAATAGACGAATAACCATAATCTTTTAAATCTTCTTCTGTTTTAGAAAGATTATATCTCTTATTTAAAATTTCTATAATTCTCTTGTTGCTCTCAACTATCGTGTTATCAAAATCTAAATAAAGCGTCTTCAAATTAGCTCCTCCCTTCTCTATTTTTACTAACAACATTATATCAAAAAATATTCCGTTTGTCAATGTATTTTGTTGACAATAAAAAAAATATATGTTAAAATAACAATGGGTGATGTTATGGATAAATATTCAATTGATTATTATCAAATATTAGATTCTGAATTATATCGATTAAAAGAAAAAGATACCGGGATATATTGGTACCCACTAAGAGATTTCTTTAAAAAAGCATTATTCAGAAAAGTAAATATAACATCTTATAGAGATAATGAATTTTATAATAAATATATGAGAGTTATAAGTTCAGAGCATCCAAATCAAGCGGTTAAAGGATTGCAAATAAAGACTTGGTTTATTAATGAAGAAGGACTTTATTTGATACTTTCTAATCTTAAACCTCTAAACGACACAATTAGAAAAAATCAAATAAGAGAAAAATATGAGGCGGCAGCAAAATCATTATTAGGAGTCACAACCTTAAATAGTTCTACGCCTCCTAAATTTATAGGATTTCAACCGGATTTATCAAATTACGATGTATGGAGCATAATATGTTTGACAAATGACAAAAGCATAACGCAAAAAACATTATGGAAAAGATGTGAAATCTGTGGATTTTATTATCCAAATACAATAAAATATTTTAGTAGATTATCTCAAAAACACTTAAATGATAAATGTAGACAATGTTTTGGTACTGGCTTTAGATGCCCCAATGCGAGATATCAATATATTTATCAAAGAAATGGATATGATTTAATTTATAAACTATACCAAAATAATCCCCCGGAAGAAATAGTTGAAGAATTAAAAAAATGGTTGGGATAGAAAAGGAGAATAGCAATGGAGATAAATGTAATAGATGCGGGATGTGGAGTTGGTAAAACAACAGCAATGATTAATTTAATTAATCAAAGTGAAGACAATGAAAGATTTTTATATATAACTCCTTTTTTAACAGAAGTTGAAAGAATAAAAAAAAGTTGTAAAAATAAAAATTTTCAAGAGCCAATAGAAAAGCCAACTAAAACCGAGGATTTAATTAGGTTGATAGAAAAAGGATATAATGTCGTTTCAACACACGCCCTATTCCAAAAATTAACAGATAGAGTTTTAGATTTAACACAATTTAATGATTACATTTTAATTGTTGATGAGGCGGCGGATGTAATAGAAGAAATAGATATTACAAAAAATGATTTAAAAACCATAGTTAAAGAATATATAACTATTAAAGATGATATGAGTGTTGTGTGGAACGAAGAAAAAAAAGATTATGAAGGAAGATTTGACGATTATAAACATATGATAGATATGGGAGGGGTCAAAGCTCATCGTTCTGATTCTGGTGAAATAATTTCTTTAGTATGGACTTTTCCTTCATTTATATTTGAAGCATTTAAAAAAGTATATATTTTAACTTATATGTTTAATGGCCAAAAAGCGTATTATGATTATCATAATATATCCATTAATAAATTATATGTAGATAGCGATTATCAAATAACAAATATACCACAAAAATATAATTATAATGAGCAGAAAAAATTAATAACAATTATAGAAGATGATAAACTTAATTCTATTGGTGAACCGAATGGTTCATTGTCAATGTCTTGGTTTTATAGAAATTCAAAGTCAGTATTAATTAAGCAACTTCAAAATAATATCAATAATTTTTTTAAGAACATTATGAACGGAACTCCAATTAATCAAAAGATATGGACAACATTCAAAGAATATAAAGATATTATAAAAGGTAAAGGATATACCAATGCCTTTGTTCCTATTAATATAAGGGCTACAAACGATTATAAAGATACGATAGCTGTAGCATATATAGCCAATCGTTATATGAAACCAACGCTTAAGCATTTCTTTGAATCTGAAAATATTAATGTAGACGAAGATGGATATGCTTTATCTGAAATGATACAATTCATATATCGTAGTGCTATTAGAGATGGCAAACCGATAACAATATATGTACCATCTAAAAGAATGAGAAACTTATTAAAAAATTGGATAAACGAAAAAGACGAATAATTATTCGTCTTTTTCGTTTATTTGTGGATACACCATTCTAAATATCCAAACATTTCTACAATCAACCACAATATAGAAATTCTACTCCAATAATATAAATCAACGGCGGATTCAGGATAACCTATCCAAATAAGATACATTATACAAAACGGAGAAGCAAAAAGAGCTAATACTAAAAAAATAAAAGTTATCGAAATAAATCTTTTTAACATATATTTTATCCTCCTAATAATTTTCTAAAGCTTCTTTATATTCTTCCTCATCCTGAGGACATATAAAATTTTTTATATAATTATCTTTAATTTCTTTTTTGTGGTTCTTCCATTCTTCTTTTAATTTTTGATAAGGGAATTTTAATAAGGCAAAACTATTACCTTCTTGTTCTCCACAAAATAATCTTTGCCACACAATATTTATAACATATCCAAATTGTCTTTCTTTATCATCACTTATATCTTCATAAGTTAAATATGATATTAAAGTTAAATCTCCTTGCCCCTCTCCTTCAAAATAAGATTTTTTACAATCAATTTCATCTTTATTTTCATCAAGGTCTAACAAATAATCTATCTCTCCAACTAAATCAGTTAAATAACTGACTTGAAAATTACAATATCCAACATTTAAACTAGCCCATCCATATTTTATATCTGTTAAATATATCATATTTCTACATAACCTTTTCCGCCACAACTTCTACATTGCTCAGGTGCAGTTGTAGATGTAACCCAAGTATTACCGGTATGATTATAAAATCCATTAGAAACTATTCCATTACCACCACAAACAGGACAGCACCTTACTTCTCTTGTTGTTGTAAAGTGCCATATCATTGGTTTAATTTTAGTTACAATCGTATTGCATTTACATTTGGAATCTAATGATGAGCAAGTTGATGTAGATGTAGATGTTAATTTTACATTATATACTCTTTGAAAATTTGATACTTTATCGTTTAAATTCGATAAATCTATTTGGTCTTCTAAATATAAATATGTTTTTACATCAGCATCATAATAATTTAATTCATCAGTTCTAATGCATTCATCTTTTTTATCATATATCCATCGATATCCGTTATAATCAAAGCTAGTTCCTTCTCCTAAAGTTCCTTCAGATATTTCTTTTAATATATCAATAATTTTTGGTTCTTCAATAACCTGATAATAATTATTCATATTTTATACCTCCCTACGAGGATTATAAGGAATATCTCTCCTAATTATTTCAATTAACTCCTCTTTGCTTAAATCATATAATTTATCTTCTTCTTCGGCTTCTAGCCAATCCATTTTTTCAAAAACACCATCTTTATTAATCCATCCCTCAGCTTCTTCAAAATCTTTACATACAAGTATTCTAACATTATCAAGAGCACCGTCACCATCTTCATCATCTATAAATCCAATTACATAAGTGTTTCCACTACAAATAAAATAATATCCTGGTTCTTCTGCTTTACCAATTTCTAAAGATAAATCTCTACATATTTTATCAATTCTCTTTTGAATTTCCTCGTCGCTTACTTTAACAGCGCCACTACAATCTTTAAAATCATTTTTATTATAATTAAATTTTATATTCATCACCAAGAACAACCTCCATTTCTTTAATTTTATTATTAATAGCATTATTGCTTAGATATTTTTCATAATCCTCTTTGGTTATAATACCTTTGCTATTCAATAATTCTATTAATTGAAACATAGCCACTTCATTTCTTTCAGCTATTCTAAATATTGGACTGAATGTCTCAATGATTTCCTTTTGTAATTCTTCTTTATTCATTATCCACCTCCAAATAAAAGATTCCATTGCCAATTCTTAAATCAATAGTTCTACCATCTTTTCCGGTAAATACATCACACATATCTAATATTTCATCGGTTACAGATGTTCCTCTTAAAATACCATAATCATAATCTTTACTTTTGATATGTATAAATATTTTTTCTTCTCTCAAATATTTTAATAATTCATACAAAGCACCAATTTGATGAAATGGTTCTCCATCAATAATCCAAGCATTGGCTTTATTCTTCATAATTTCACTCAATCTATAAGTGGAGCATTCAAGGCAGTCACCATAATTAGATATTTCAATTGATGCGATTTGGTTATGACTGCCAGTAACCATTTCTTTATATCTAATTGTTTTCATTAATTACCACTCCTCTTCTTCTAAATCTTCGTCATCAAAATAATCGTTATCTTCTATTTCTCTTTCATCTAATACTTCAACATATTCAATATCAGTATCATCGGATTCTTCCATATTTTCGGCAAGTTCTTTAGCTGCATCTTCATCTGCTGCTTCTACCCACAATCTTGTCTTCTTAGTTACTTCTACTAAATATTCTCTTTTCATCATAATTATTTGTCTCCTTTGCTGAATTTTGGATGATAATAATCACAAGGATATATATCCACTATTTTAATTCTATCATTCATACAATGTACTAAATTTTCATCGTATGTTTTAAGATAATAATTTAATTTATTATCAAGTGCTTCATATGAGTTTATAATAAGTTCGTTTGTTAATTGACCCGGCATCTCTATTTCCGCACATATAGCACTTTTATTTTCTTTTGCTTCTTTAAAAGCATTCTCTAAATCTTTTCTAGTCATATTATTCTCCTTCTTTTGATGTTGACGTATTTTGTGCATCATTATTAATTATAATTGTTGGTTCTTCTGGTTCTTGGTCACTATATACAACCATAGTGCCATCAGTCCCATATTGAATATTAACAACCATCTTGCATTCGTCACTTTGAATAAACTCATTAATTTTAGCTTCTAATTCATTTAATTCTCTTTCTTTAAAAAACTTTACCTTTAGTTTCATTTAACATACCCTCCATATAATATTCTTTATATTTAATTTCTACCAATTCACTTATTCTTGACATTGGTATAAAATATATGTTTCTATCTTCAAATTCTAAATACATAGCAAATTTATGTATGGTGCATTTATCCATATAATCAAGAGCTACTAATTTCATTGCTTCTTTAGCTCCTTTAACTGTTTCACATACTATTACTATATTTTTAGAGTTTTTATCCTTCATATTATTTAATTCTTCAAATAATTTAAATATATCCCTATCTCCAGTTCTCTTATATGATTCTAATCTTTTAAGAGTTGTTAACTTGTGATAATCGTTCACTTTGTCCTCCTTCCATTTTGGTGTGCCACCTTATCATAATTAAATACTATCATAAATTAATTAATTTGTCAAGAAAAACTTGACAAGATTCTAAATATATGTTATTATATATTCATAAAAAGGAGGAACGAATAATTATGGCTATATTATTAGCATTTGCATTATTTGCAATTAATACGACAAAAAATTATAATAAACCTGGAACAAAGAGAGCAATATATTTATCTCAATCGTTTTCCAGAAAAGGTAATAGAAGATGGTATTAGTTATCATCTTTTTTTTTATTTCCTTATAAAATAAGGGTTTAAATAGTGTTCATTATAATATAATGTATATTTTTGTAATATAATGCATACTTACCAAAAAAAGGGTTGGTTGTTCGGCTTGGCCGTCTGGGTGCAGATTTTAGTTCCTTTACACTTATTCTAAAAAAAATTAAAATGTGTCCTATATATTCTTAAGGGAGACCTCCGGAAAACCGCATAAAATAAGGACTTTTTTAAAATTTTAGAACCTTAGTGGTGCTAAAATACCCCATTTAGGAAAAACCCAACTGAAAAAACGTGTAAAGTTAAAGTGTAAAATTGTGTAAAGTTTTATGGTCACGTTAAGCTCATAGCGTTGCCTCTCCAAAAGGCATAAGCGTTATGAGCGTTTTTATGTGGAAGTCGTTTTGCTTCGCTTTTGATGGCTCGCAAACGACAATTCGGTGATTTGTAGTGTATACGTTTGGTAATTTAGTATGTAACGTGAAAGCGTTGTGAAAATGTAACCACAGGGAAACATTGATTTTAAAGTGTTCTGTAGGATGATGTTATTATGTTGATTTATAGGCACGGAAGGTGATGTGCTACCTTTATAAATGCTTGGCTCTTTGGTTTTTCTTTGTAAAATACCCCTATATTTACATTATATTATACAATAAAATGCATTAGTCCCCTCTTTTGCTCTTTTCTCTTTTTCTCTTATAAAAGAAGAAAGCCCCAAAAGGCAACAAACAAAAACAACAACAAAGCCGATACACTAACAAAGCCACAAAAAAAAGACCTTTTACAAGTCTTTTTCTGTTTGTACTATTTCAAAGCCGTTTTGTTGTGCTAGTCTCAAAAGTTTGTTTTGAATCTTGCTTGTTGTGTGTGAATATTTCTTGTTGTTTATATATATTTTTTTGTAGTTTTCTTTTGTGTTTACTTTACTTATTATTGTATTATAATTTATTAAATATCTTATATTATCTTTATAATAACAATATATAGTATTGTTGTTGTTTGTTAAATCTGTTTTATTGCTTATGTATGTATTATTTACAAAGTATTTTAATATTTCATCATTTGTTAATCTTTTCATTTTTTTCATCTCCTTAATATTTCTTTTTTATAGTTCTTGTATGTTTATATAATCGCAAGAAATAAAATAATTATTTTTGTCGTTTCTGTAATTGCTTTCTATTTCTCTTTTTGTGTCTGTTTGTTTTATAAACTTATAATCTAGTATTTTATTTGTATTGTCTCTTATAATCTTATATAGTGTATAATAACTTATTTTATAATCAAGATATATTGTTTTTTGTGTTTTGTTGTTGTATATTCCTTTTTGTAGGTTCTTTTTTGCTGTTTTTGTTGCATCTCTTAAATTGTTAATCTGTTTTGATATATCCACATATATTTTGTTGTTGTCCTCTGTGTCTATCCAAAAGCCGAGATACAAGCCGTTTTTGTCTTGTATAAGTTCTTTATATTCAAGCCCTTTTTGTATTGCGTCTTGAATATTGTTTGTTGTGTACTCATAGCCAAACAATGAGACCATAAAGCCAGTTGTTAAGTTTGTTTGTTTATAGTTCTTGTCTAGTGTTGCCCCTCCATTTCTTAATATTTCTTTTTGTAATTCTGTAAACATTTGTATCATCTCCCTTTCTTATTGTTTACACTTTGATGAAGTCTTTTTTCTCTTCATCTAATAATATTATACCACTTTGAAAAATAATTTCAAGTACTTTTTGTTAATTTGTGAAAGTTTTTTTATATTTCTAAATTGTCAATACTTATTAAGTAAATATCAAAGCCCTTTTGTTTGTATTGTATTTTTGCTTGTGTGTCTAGTGTTCTCCAGTTATTAGAACAATAACTTCTAATGATATAGCCTTGTTGTTTGTGTTGGTTGTATATACATTGTTTATATTGTTGTATTGTCTCTTGTTGTCTTTTTTGGTTCTCTGCTTGTGTGTTTTTTATTTCCTTATATAATATTATACAAGAACAAACAACAAACAATATACAAGCAATTTTACAAGCCTTTTTCAAGTTGTTTTTGATTTCCTTTTTTAATCTCCATTTTTTTTTGTCTTTTCATTTGTATCATCTCCCTTTTAATTGATAGAGTGAAAAGCCCTTTTTGTCTCTATCTAATATTATTATACCACTTATAAGATAAAATACAAGTACTTTTTGTTAATATTTACATTTTATTTTATTATTTTACATTATATTGTAAAGTTGATTTTTTTGTGTCTGTTTGTGTATAGTTCTTGTTTTTGGTGGTATAATGTTTTTGTAGTTAGGAGATGAGACCATAAAACAAACAAGACAAGCAGAAGAAGAAAACACAAACAAAAGTATTATAAAACAAATGTTTGATATTATTAAATGCTACCAACTCCAAAAACTCCATAAATGCAACGGCTAAAAATGTGGGAGAATTAAAACGGCACGGCTTGTTTTGTGGGGAGTGGCTAGAATTAAATGGCTTTTCTAAAATTGTGGTGGACTTTTCAAAAAAAGCAACAAAAAAATGGCTAATCGTGTATAGTATCATAAATATATGATATAATTAAAGCAAATGAAGGGAGAAGAAGAAAAATGTATAATAAAGAAGTAAAAACTGAATTAATGAATATCTATAAAGATATTAAAAATGTTGACAATGAATTAGTAAATATTAAAATTGCTATTCATAATTTGGAGAAGTTAGGACTTGATACAAAAGACTTTTATAAATTACTTGATAATATAGGTATTGAGTTTAAGAAGTTCAAAGATTTTAATGCAGATTTTACAAAAGAAAAATTAAAATAATATGGCTAGAAGTGTATAAAATAAAAAATATATGATATAATAAAATTGTCAATGAAAGAGGAGATGATATTATGACAATTATAACTAGAAATGAATATAGTAAAAATGATTTTTATAACTTATATGATAATTCTTGGAGTGGTGCTAGAGATACACTAGATGATATTAAAAATGCAGATTTAGAAGAAGAATTTATGGACTATTTAGAGGGTTTATTTGGAGATGAAGAAGTTGAAGATACAACTTTAAATGATTATATTTGGTTTGAAAGAGATGAAATATATGAGGCTCTTGGACTAGATGAAAATGGAGAACTACCAAAAGAAGATGAAGAATAAAAAGAGTTTTGTGGAGTTCTTGGCTTAAAATAAAAGTCAAGTTCTCCATAAATGCTTAACTTGATTTTGTGGGAGTTTAAAACTCCAAAAAAGATGGAAAAAAATTGGAAGTGTAGGAAAATGGAAAATAAATGGAAAGTAAATAGTCGTGGCTTATTAGATACGGCTCTAATGGAAAGCAATTTTGATGAACTGGACTATAATAATTCAAATGATATTGCTAACAATTCTAAAGGCATATTAAGGCTTTATGTATATAATACAACGGAAAAAAGTTATAGATATGAATATTATTTTATTAAGGTTATCAAAAACAAGTATTTTGGAAACTTATGTAATCATACTTTTAAAATGGAAGTTTTACAAGTATTAAAGGGAAATCATAGACAAGTGGGAGATATAATCACTAAAAACGGAAAAATACTATATCATAATTATTTTGAAATAAGGAAAGCAAATGTATTTTGTAGAAATTGTAAACATAAACAAAAATATCAAAAAATTATGGCTATGAGTGTATAGAATAGAAAAACAATGATATAATGTTATTAGTTAAGGGAGATGAGACTATGTTTGATTTAAATATATGCAAAGAAACAAACGACTTTTTAAAGGAAATAAGAAAAGAATTAAAGAATAAAGGCTATAATGTATCTATGAGTAGAACTAACAGATATATTGGAACAATGCACTTAAATTATGTATATGAATATTATACAAGACCAAAAACAAATATTATGTTTGAAATTGAAAAAGATTTAGAAAATAATACAATGAGTGCAATGCTACATTTTAAAGATGAAAACGGAAAAAATGACTTTAAAAGAATAAGACTAGCAGATATTATAGATTTGGCTTAAAATGGAAAGTAGAGGGAAAATAAAATGAGTATATACCAAAAAGGCAGTTATGAAAGAACAGATGAAATTATTAAAGGCTTATTAATATTTTGTGGAGTAATCGTTATTCTTGGAATAATTGCAAGTTTAATGGTAAATGTTGAAAAACAAACAGAAAAGGAAAAACAAGAGAAAGAACTTTATTGCAAGAGAATATTAATTGAAGAAGATTATATTGAAGTTGGTTGTGATGAAGTATTTAAAAATGAAAAATGGTATATTGATTATATGAAATATATTGAAGATGAATATAAAAAGATAGGAGTTGAAAATAATGAAAATTAAAAAGATTTTGGAAATAAGTTTACAACATAGAGATGAAGTTGAAAAAGCAGTAAAATACAATGCAGAAAATAATTATGAATATATTTTAGTAGATGATAATAATTTGATTAAATATGACACTTTGGCTTATTTATTGAGAATTGGCTATCAAATGAATATTTATGCAGATATGGTTGAATTAAGACATAAAAACTATAATTTTGACAATGAAAAAGCAAAGGAAGATGAAGAAAATGGAAAAAAATAGATTTTTAGATTATATAATGCAGTTTAAAAAAGATTTAGTTGAAACAGAAAAGACTATTGAAGAAGATTATGATTTTTTAGAGGGAAATTGTGGGACACTTGCTTATATCGGCTTAAATTATAGTTTTGAACTTGCTAATATTGGTTTTGAACTTGGTTATAGTAATTGGGTTTTTGATATAAGAGGAGATTTTGAAAATATCAAAAAAGAGTTTAATTCATTAATTATAGAAAATGAAAAAATTGAAAAATTATTCAATGATAAGGAATTGGAAATTATATCAAAAAGAATATTAAATTGCAAAGAAAATATGGCTTAATGTGTATATAATGGAAAATAAATGATATAATATAATTGTAAAGAAAAGGAAAGAGAGATGAAATCTTATGAAATGCAGATATGAAGTGAGATTTGAAGAAGAACATTATATAAAAACACTAAAATTAGAAGATAAAGATACATTGGACTATATTGTAAAAGAACTTGAAAACAAAGGAATAATGTATGTAGTTATTAAAATTGTAGATGAAAGAGACAAAGACCATTTACAATGGAAATTACATTGTTTACTAGATTTTTAATAAAAATATGGTTAAATGTGTATAGAATAAAAAAGTTATGTTATAATTAATATGTAAAGGGAGATGATATTATGGAAATTAGAACATTAAAAATTGGAAAAAGAGTTTGGCAATTAGTCAATGAAAGTTGGAGTAATTCAAGTGGTTGGGGACATAAAACAAATGTTATAAGAAACGGCTTTGATTTTGGAGAAACAAAAACAAAATACTTAAATAGAACTTGGGAAAGTTATACATACCAAAGTAATATGTTTAAAGCAGTAAATAACATAAAAGCAGATGAACTTAACAGATTTATTGAAAGCTATAAATATAAAAACAATGTTGATAGATTTAAAAAGGGAGAAAAAGAACAAGTTATCAAAGATTTTGAAAAGACAGAAATTGCTAGAGATTTAAATAAATTATATAAAGCAATAGAAACTAGACAATTCAGTTAAGGAGTGATTTTGATGAGAACTTTACAATATAAGTTAAGATTTAGACAACTAGAAGAACAACATTTAGACATTATTAAAGACTATTTAAATGGCAATATAGAGTGGTTAGAGGCTCACAATAGGTTGATACCACTTGGCATATATTTAGCAGAAAATGGAGACTTAATGGACTATTAAGAGGAGATTTGATTATGATTAATAAAGATATTGAAAAAATTGAAAACAATTATGATAATTTAGAGATATTAAATGCAGTTAAGTATTTAATTGGAGTTGTTATCAATGATATTGAATATATGAACGACTTAACAGATGAAAAAGAAAATTATGATTTAGGAAATAACTATATCATTAAAAATGAAGATTTGGAAAGTCTTGTATCGGCAATGGAAACTTTACAAGATATAATAAATTATAATTAATTAGGAGTGAAAATTATGGAAAAATTATTTTTAGCAAAAATAAAAAATGATGATGATAGAGATATCGTAAAATATATTGAGTTTAGTGGTTTTGAGTGTAATCATTATTTTGGTGGACTACATATTCACGGGGCTTGTTTCTGTGGCTTTGAAAAAGAATTAAGAGATATTGTAGAAAACAATTTTGATGATTTAGAGACTATTCTAACTAAAGAAGAGTTTATGAAAATATTTGAACTTGATGATGAATTAAATGAATTAGGCTATGGAATAGAAAAAGATAGTGATAAATATAAAAGAGGACTAGAAATCATTGAAGAATATAAAAACACTATTGAAAAAAGATTATTAAGTGATGAAAATAAAAAACTATTTGAAAAAGTAATTGCAGATGAAAAAGAATATGTTAAAAATGAATATGATTTGACAGATGATGAAGTTGAAACTATTTTTGAAAACTATGGACTTGAATATCAAGATAGGGCTATTGTTGGCTATGTTTTTAGAGATTTTGATGAAATGGTTGAAGAAGAAAAGTTCAGTTTAGGTTATGACAAAGTACCATATTTTAATGATGAAGAGTTTGGAAATGATTTGCTTGAAACTGGAAACTATTTACAATTAAGTAGTGGTAAAATTGTCTCATATTGTTATTAAGGAGTGATTATAATGGACAAAACAGATAGATTTGTTTATAGTTGTACTTATATTGATTATTCTACCGATTTATGCGTTGGGAGTTTTGATACAATTTGTAGTTTAATAGAAAGACAACTAAACAAAGAAAATGATGATATGTTTAAATATAAATATATCAATGTAATTGATAGAAAAGAGGGTTGCTCTTTTGAAATCAATGATGATTATGGTATGGCAAGAACTTTATATAGTCAATTTATAGATAGTTATTATGGAGATGAAACTTTATAAAGTTTTTATGGCTAAAAGTGTATAGAATACAAAATATGTGTTATAATATATTTGTAAATGAGAAAAGGAGAAATGATTTATGGGTTATTATAAAGCAAAAAACATAAAAATTGATAGAAAAAATAATAAAATTAGTGGAGTTTTAGCAGATAGCAACTGGAGAGATTTTGAAGATAAGTTTATCTATGAAAGCATAGAAGATTTATACCCAAAATTAAATGTAATTGAAGATAAAATTGCTAATCTATACTATGACATTATTTGTGGAAATATTCATACAAGCAATGGAAAATATGAAGATTTAGTTTGTAGTTTTGATTATATTGGAAATGGAAACTTTACAGAAGAGTTTAGACAAGTTTATTCAAAAGAAAATAGACAAGATTATGAACTATACAATGTATTTAAAAAATATGAAGATGAAATCAATAAATATGCAGTTAAAAATTGTGTGTTAAGAAGAAAAGGAAGTAAAAGTTTATACATTGTTAGATTAAATAAAACAAGTGTATCAATGAATTATGTTGATAAAGAAAAAGCAAAGAAGTTCAATGCAGAAAAAGTTAAAAGAAATAGTTGGTATATGGAAAACTATGATATTGAATATATTTAAAAGGAGTTGAATAATATATGTTATATACAGATGAAGAAGAGAGAAACTACCCAAAAATTGATATAAAAGATTTAAAAAATAGTATGGGAGTTTGTCCTCATTGTAAAGAACAAGAATTAGAATATGGTTCTATACAATCAGAGGGAGAAAATGCTTACTTCCCTTATAAATGTTGTAATTGTGGTTTAGAGGGAGAAGAGTGGTATTATATGGAATTTACAGGGCATAATGTTTATGATAAAGAGGGAAACTTAATTGAGGTGGAATAATGGAAGATTTGAATAAAGTTGAGTTATTACAAGAGATTATAGGCTCTAGTAAAGAGTTCAAGTTTGAAACTGATGAAATAATGAATATTAGAAAGTATTATGATACTAAACAAAGTATAAATATTAATTTTGTTGCTCTAATGGAAGTTATGTTTGAAAAACTTGATGATGAAGATATAAACAGAATATTACTAACAGATGAAGAAGTTGAAAATTTAGAATATTAATATGGCTAATTGTGTATAGCTTTGAATATTCGTGATATAATATTTATATAAAGTCTTTTATAGGCTTTATAGAGGGTATTAAGTAGGTCATCTCCAAAAAGTTGATTATATCACTACCTATTTGATATTCTCTATAAGGTCTATAAAGGGAAAATAAAGTTAGGAGAGATTAAAATGTTAGATAAGAAAACAAAGGAAATAAGATTATATAAAAATGCAGTTGTGTTTAATAAAAATCATAATGCAAGTTATGTTATGAAAAAATATGTTGAAATTGAGTTCTTCAATGGAGATATTATTAAATTAAGTATTGAGGGAAAAGCAGATATCACAGATAGTGATTATTTAGAAATCAAAGAAAAGGGAAAACTTGTTAAAACATTATTTAGAAATGAATTAGCATAGGAGTTGAGATTTATGGAGAGTAAATATTATAAATGGAATAAGAGAGGAAGTAGAATAATTATTGATAGTGGTTATAAGACTTTTGATAATTATATTGTTTGTATCAGTAGAGGAAATGTAGTAGGTGGAGGACAAACAAGTTTTTATATTCGTCCATATAATGAAATCACTTGCAATGGAAAGACTTTTGAAAAAGGACATTTAAGAAATTATGATTTATCAATGTTTAGTGGTTTAGATTATGAAGTTAGAAAATATGTTGAAAGCATAACTACTAATCAAAGTTGTGTTCTATATAAGTTTTATACATATAAACACGGAATTGAAAATCAAGTTGGTTATATTGTAGAACAAAATGGTAATTTTAAGATATTCAATAATAGTTATTACTCTAAAAACAAAAAACAAAAATGTTTGGAGTTTATAACAAAAATCTTACAAGAAAAATATGAAATATATGGCTAATCGTGTATATAGTTGTATATATATGATATAATGTATATAGTTAAAGGAGATGAATTGATATTATGACTTTTAAAGATGAAATATTACAGACTTTATTCGGTGGTGGAACGGCAGATTATGAAATGCTAGAAAAATGTAATTATGCTTTTGAAGATATACTTGATTATATCAAAGGTTTTACTTCAGTTGATGAAATGGAGTTCAATGATATTTTATTGGGTGCTATTGATTTATATAGAAGTAATATTGAAGAAAAAATTGAAGAGAAAAAGAAATCACTAGAAGAAAATATTAAATATTTAGAAAATAAGATGAGTTGTTGTGCTAGTGATAAATATGATGAAATGGAACTTTTAGATAATCAAAAAGATTTAGAAAAACTAGAAGAATTATCTCCATTTGATGATATTGAATATAATACAAATTATTTAGATACGCAAATATGGGTTTTAGATGATGATATAAGGGCTATATACAAAGAATTGCTTGCAGATGAAATAAGCAAAGAAAATGATGAAATTGGCTTTGTGGAGTTAGATTTAGATTAATATGGAGTATTTAGGAGATTATAAACTTACTTTACTTAATATTGATAAGAATATTATTTTTGAGAAGTATATCAAAAATGAATACTTCTTGAGAAAGTTTAGAAATAAATGCAGATATTCCAAAAAAATAAAAATATTATGTGAAGAAAAAATGTATTAAAATATGGCTAGTTGTGTATAGAATAAGAAATCTATGTTATAATGTATATGTAAACAAAAGAAGAGGAGATGATATTTTGGAAACATTACAAGAAAAACTAAATAGACTTGTCAATGAAAGTGTTAAAGAATTAAAGGAGATAGGGTTAGGAGATAATCTAAACACAAATATGACTTTTGAAATTAATTATCGTGCAAAACAAAGATTAGGTCAATGTTGCAATAAGTGTGATATTAATATCTCAAGTTGGCTATTAGAAGTTGGAAGTGATAAAGATATCAAAAACACTATAATTCACGAAATATTACATACTTTCAAAGATACAATAGGACATAAAGCAAAATGGCAATACTATGCTAGATATGTAAATAATAGAACAGAATATAATATTACTAGAACAACAAGTATTAATAATATCTATGCTAGGGCTAACATTCAAAGACCAACAAAACATATTCACTACAAATGGGAAATAACTTGTACTAAATGTGGTGCAGTATGGAAGAAACAAAAGATGACTACAAAGGTATTAAATGGCTTTACAGAGGGTAATAGAATACATAGAAAATGTGGTGGAACAGATTTTAGAATAGTAGATTTAGATAATTGTGAGGTAATTTGGTAATATGAAAACTAAAGAAAAATTGGAATATATTGATAGACAATTAAATGAAAGATTAAATAAGAGATTAAAAAACAGAAGTTTTAAAGCAGAGTTTAAAAACAATGGTGCTAATAACTATTGTTTAGTGATGAAAGATAAAACATATAAGTTTAATACTTATGATGATATGATTAGTTGTTTAGATTTTATTGATGATATGTTTGAAAATGCAATAATTGAAATTGAAAAGGAGAAAAAGAAGTAATATGAATAAAGTATATTTAAAAAGATTTATGAAAGATATTCACAATGATAAAAAAGCAGAACAAGAGAATAAATATATTAAATATGATGATAGATATTTGATTAGTAATAATTGTTCTGTGGTGCTATTAAATAGTGATTATGGAGTGCTTATAGAAAATAATGGAAAGATAAAAGATACAATTAAAAATATCTATGAAGATTTTAGAGATAGATTTTGTTTAAATGTAGTTGATATAACTGATGAAATCAATAATTTTAATGCAAGTGAAGATGAAGAAGAGAAAGATTTTAAGTTCAAAAAAGAATATGCTTGTGATATTAAAGAAGAAAAAGAAATCATTAATTTTGGAATAGATTTAAAGAAATTAGAAACTATCAAAAAGATGATTAAAGCAGATAAAATTGAAATCCATACAAAGTTCGGTTTTAATAGTTATATGTATGTGATAGAGATTAAGAATACAAAAACAAATGAAATTGGTTATTTACTACCTATTAAAATATATTAAGGAGTGTATATTATGAGTTGCTATAATAAGATTAAGAAATCATTAGAAAAAGGCAGTGGGGTTAAGGTTGTTAAATTACAAGATAATAAAATAACTATATCAAGAGACAATAAATTGCTTACAACTTATGATTTAAAGTTTGTTGAGTATGGCAACAATTTAAAAGGTTTTCTTGATTATTGGGAAACTAAATTAAAAATACCAAAGAAAAAAGAAAAGAAAAATATGGCTAAAAGTGTATAGAATAGAAAACTTATGCTATAATATAATTGTAAAGAAAAGAGGAGAGACTATGGAAAAGAAGTTTTTAGAGATTTACAATGAACTTGGAGATAAAAGAATTGAAGAGTTATATATGTTTAGTTGCTTAAAAGCAAGTGGGTTTAATGATGAGTTAGGGCAAAAACTAATACCATTATTAAGAGATTTATGGCTAGATGATACGGCTTGTCGTTGTATATCACAATTAAGTGATAACTTATATGCAGTATATGAAGAATATGAAAATGAAGATTTTTTAGAATTGACTTCTAAAGAGTTATTAGAATTAGATGAGTTTAGTTTATAAGGAGTGATTTAAATGGGACAAAGATTAAATATTGAAATTAAAAGAAGAAAAGACAATAAAGTATTGGCAAATAGTTATTATCATTGGAGTGCTTATACAAGTTCAAGTTTACATTTAGCAGAAGAAATTATTGAAAACATTTATGAAGTTATTAGAAAAGAAAAAGTTAGTGATGAAATTAAGGCTATTCAATTATTACAAACAACTGGAGCAGGTCTTATGGAAAATGAATATAATAAATTAAATGAAGAAGATAAAAAATATTGTAGTCTTGCAACAAATAGAAATCTTGGTTTAATATCTTTCACAGATGAGGGTATGGAAGAAACAAGAAAATGGGAAGAGGGAAGATTAACAATAGATATTGATTTTGATGATAAAGACTATGACTTCTATGGTAATAAAAACTTGGTTGATTTTGAAGTATACTTTCAAGTTGATGAAGAAGAAATCAATGAAAGTTATGAGGAAGAAATAAAGAGTGGTAAACTCGATTTAAATAATCTTACAGAGTTTGAGTTTAGTTTAGAAGAAATGACATTAAATGATATTAGATTATTTATGAGTAAATTAGATGAAATTGAAAACAATAATGGTTTATTTAGAGTGAAAGGAACAGATTTAATATATCAAATTATTTATTAAGGAGATGAGATTATGAATTATCAAGAATTAGTTTATAAATGCAAAAAGGCTTATGCAGATAAAGATTTAAAACTTGCTTGGCAATTATGGGAAGAATTAGGCAAGATAATTGATAAGTTAGATGAAATTGATATCAAAGATGATGAAAAAAGAAATGCAATTTTTGAAGAATATCATAATTATACAAAACAATTTACAGATGAAGAAGTTTTTGGAATAACAGATTATGGTAAACAAAAAGCATATAGGGAAATGGAGTTTGAAAGAACTAGGGACATTTTAGATAAAAGTATAAGTCTTTATGACTTAACTAAAGATAATAAAATGAAATCTCTTGATGACTTTTTGAACTTCTATGAGTGGTGTATTCTAAAAAGTGATGATAAAGAAAATATGTATATGATTTATGACTTACAAACAAATGAAATCAAAGATTATGATGAAAACAATGGAAATAAGACATTAGATGAAGTAATTGATAGAGTTGTAGGTCGTGCAGTTGATTATGAAACAAATGAAAGTGAATATGATGAATATATTGATGATGAAACATTTGAATATTTTGAAAACTTATATGATATTGCAAAAAAATATACTATTGGAGATTATGATTTGTGGTTAAAACAATTTAGACAATTTATTGATGACTTTAAAGAAGTTGCAAAAGATAAAAAGATTTGTCTAGTTTGTGGGAAAGAAAAAGAAGATTATCAAAGTGCTTATTGTGATAAATGTTGGGAAGAAGAGAAAGAAAGAATAGGAGTTGAAGATTAAATGAAAAAAGAAAATATTGAAGTTTGTATTTGCAAAATAAGATACCCAAAAAACGAAACTATTTATTGGACTTTCTCCTCTTTTACAAATGCTATTAAAGAAGTTTTAAAAGCAATAGAAGATAAAAGAATAAATGAAGAAGATATTAGATATATAGAAAGAGTGAGTGAATAATATGAAATCACTACAAGAATTAGTAAAAGAAAATGGAGATAGAATAGTTTATTTCCAAAATTGTAAAGCAGATAAAAAGTATATGAGTGTATTTAATTATAGTGAAAAATATGGTGGTACTTTTGATAGCTTTAGATATTATAATGATTATGTTATAGAGTTAGGAGATGAATAGTATGGAAGATACTAGAAAATATTTTGATTATGAACTTGCTTATGAGGGCTATTTAAAAGCAAAAGAACTTTTTGATAAAGGTGGTCTTGAAGAACTTGTAAATAGTGCAGATTTTGACATAAGTGGTGGTGGAGTAGATTATATTGGCAGTATAGAACAATGGGCTAGTAATGGTTATATTCCTATTGTGGCTAGTGCTTATAATATTACTTTATATGTAATAGATAAAAACTTTGATACTGATACAGAAGAAAAAGACTGGTATATTAGTGGAGAAGTTGATATGATTAGTTATAGTTATGGAGAAGATAATCTATATATAAACAACAAAGGTGCTATTGAAGATAGAATAGGTCGTTTATTAGATTATGCAAAGGAAAATAATTATACTATTGGAGATTATGAAAAGGAACTAGAAAGTTTAGAAAAAGTTTTAGAAAAACTACAATAAATATGGCTATTAGTGTATATAATAGTAAATGTATGTTATAATATATATAACAAAGGAGAGATGAGATTATGAAATATATCTTATATGAAAGTCATATAGATGAAACTAGAATTATGAAAAACTTAAGATTTAATACTAAAATAATTGGTCTATATGATGAAAAGAAACTTGCAATAAATGAACTCCAAAAATATGTTGATGATATTATGTTAAACTTAACAGATGAGCATAATTGGTATATTAAGGAGTTTGATATTAAACTTGCTAAAGAAGAAAATCAAAACATAGTTGCAGTTTATGAAGTATTTAATGAAGAAATTGATAATTGTGGAGAAGTTTTCTATGTAATATTAGAAAAAGTGGAGATGATTTAAATGAATTATGGTTATAATGAAGAAGATATGAAAATTTTAAAAAGAGCATATATTGATTATAAACAATTAGAAAGAAAATTAAGTATAAATATTGGAGATACAGATAATATTAAAAAAGTTTATGATTATATTTTAGAATTAAAGGGAAATGATAATACTATTAGTATGACAAATGTAGATTTAGATATATGTGAGTATTTTGATTTTAATTATAAAGATATGTGCTTAACAATTTCTAAAAATAATTATAGAAATGTTTGCAAGTTAGCAGAAAGTATTGAATTATGGAACGATAAAGAAACAACATATATTAATACAATAGATTTTGATGAATTAGAAAAGTTGGTGTTGGGCTATGAAGAATAAGTTTTATATGATAGAGATTTTATGCAAAGATACTGATAATACTATATACAATGATAATTTTAGAGTTGGCTATCGTACTTTTGAAAAGGCAAAAGAAGTGCTTGATGAATTAGTTAATCAAGAGTTTGAAGATTTAAAATCAAATGGTGGAGATTATTATATTCAAGATTATGATGAAAGCAATGAAGAAAGATATGAAAGAGAAATACATATTGAAACAGAAGATTATGAAGATATGCTAACAAGATATACTATTGTTGTAGTTGAGGTGGAAGAATAATGGAAATTGTATTTAAAAATTATGATTTAAATAATGATTTAGATTTATTAAATAAAATACTTGCAAGAGCAAGTAAAGATAGGTTTGAATTAAGACAAGACACTAGAAACAGATATTATTTGTATGATTATGACTTTAGAGAAGTTAGTAGAAGTAAAGATGAAATAAAAGATATTATTGAGTGTATGAATTTACAAGATTATACTACAAAGGAGAATTATTTAAAAATAGAAAATAAGTTGAAAGAGGTGTTTTAAATGACTGATAAAGAAGTTTTAGCAGAATTAAAGATTTGTTATGAATTATTAAACGATATAAGAGAGAACAACGAGGGTAGATTTGATGATGAAGAAGATACTATCTTATGGAAAATGGGAGAACAAATTGATGATTTATATTCAAAAGTTTATAGAAATGCTATAAATAGTGAATATAAAGATGAATTAAAGATTAAAACAAAACAAGAATTTGATAGTGATATTATAATTGCAAATAATGTTTATACTGATTATAATTTTGTTAAAAAAGGAACTTTTGAAATAGAAAAAGATAAGTATAATGAAAGTGAATATACTACTTGTGAAGATATTGGTTATAATTGGTATTTTGATGAACTAGGTTATAAACATACTAATTATGAGTATGATAGGTTGGCAAATGGGTTTATGAAAGCACTAGATGAAATTAATGAATTAAGTAAACAAGTAGGAAAAGATTTTGATTATTATGATAAAACTTGTGAATTAACTGAATTAAGAAACTTTGATAGTTTAGAATTATTAGATGAATACGGAAGTGATAATGATGAATAATTTAAAAGAATTAGTTGAAAAGATAATTCAATATACAAAAACTTGGTCTATTACAGAGACAGAGTGGTACTGGAATATTGAGTGTATTAGAAAAAGTGATGATAGAAGAAACGAACATATTACTTGGGCAGAGTTTGAAAAAGTTATTAGAGAAGAAACTTTATATGATTTAGTTTATAGAAATGGTGCTTATTTAAGACAACAAATGGAAAACGATTATGAAGTATATGAAGAAAATGATGAATTTTGGAAAAAATCTAGTGTTGAACTTGAGTTAGCAGTTGGAGAAGTTATTGCAGATTTTAAAGTTAGCAGATTAGATGAAAATTGTAAAACATATTTTATTTAAAAAAATATGGCTTATAGTGTATACAATAAGAAAATTATGGTATAATGAATATAGTTAAGAAAGGAAATAAAGTTATGAATATTAAAATTGTTTTAGATGAAAAGTTATTAGATGATAAAGATTATGACTTCTTCCATTATCAAGAAAGTTATAAACTTGCAGAGTGTGAATATGGAACATTTTATATTGCTAGTCGTGGAGATATGAGATGTGCTTATATTGACAAAGAAAACGATATTTATAGAGAAGATTATATTGATATTATTAGATATCATATAAAGAATAATGCAGATTATGAAAAAGCAGTTGATGAGGGAAAACTTGTATTTGACTTAAATAACTGGTTTGAAATAGAATTTTATACCAAAGACAATGGAGAATATGTTTGCTTAACTGATGATATATTTGGAAGTATTACAGAGTGTTTAATGGCTTTTAAAGAATATATTAAAGATGAAGAGATTATGAAAGAGTTTGAAGAAGATATAAAGGAAGTGTTAAAAAATGAATAATATTATATTAAAAACTTATGAAGATGAAAGAATAAACAAAGAATTAAAAAAATGTTTAGTTAGAGCAGTTGCAGATGATGAGTTTGATATGAGATATGATTTGCAATGTGGTATGACAGATTTTAAAATATTGTTAGATAATATTGATAAAGTTATTGATTATGCAAATAATGGCTATAAAGGAGAATTAAGATTAAATAGTAATATTTGGGAAGTTTGTCTTGAAACATTAAGTAGTATTCTTGATTTATATGGTTTAGAGTGGGAAAATAAAGAAACTAGAAAAGTAACTGAGGCAGAATTAGTTATTCCAAAAAGTAAAGTTGGAGTTATAAAAGAAAAAATCTTTAATAAAATGATAGAGTATGGTTGGCATTTAGATGAAAATAGATATAAAGATTTTGAAGAAGTATTTAATATTCATAGCAGTTTTATTGAAAGTTCTTTTGATAAAATTGAAGAAAGTGATATTAATACAAGATTTGATATGAATAGTTTAGATTTTCAAAGTTTTTACGATATGGTATCTTTTATGAGTGATTTTATTAGGGCTTTAAATGATATTGATGAATATGTTATTAGAGGAGATGAATAATATATGAAAGTATATGTAGCTTATGAGGTTAGAGAAAAAGATTATGTTGCTTTAAATAATTTACAAGTTGATTTTGATTGTGTTAAGGTATTTGATAATGAATTAAAAGCAAAGGCTTGGCTAATGAGTGAATTAGAATTTCAATGTGATGAAATTGAAATAAACGGAAAAGTTGAATTTGAAAAAGCAGAAATTAATCAAGATGATTTATGGTTAGCAAAAGTAAAAGAAGAAGAAAATAAAATTAGTGTTGAAGTAAGATATTGTGATGAGTGGCAATATGATATTATTCTAAAAGAAATGGAGGTAGAATAATATGAAAGAAAAATTAGATAAATTAGTAAAAGATGAGTGGTTATGGGACTATGATTTAAAAGATGATGAATTAACTATAAGATATGGTTTATATAGTGTTCGTGATACGGAAAGAGTTATAGACCTTAATGGAAAAGATTTAAAACAAGCACTTTTAGAAAGTGCAGAAAATATTAGAGTAGATATTGAAAGCAGTTTAGTAGATGATAATGACTTCTTTGGTTATGATAATGAAAAAGATTTAGAAGATAGAATTGTTGAAGAAACTGAATATCTACAAAGATTAAGTGAATTAGTATAAGGAGAGTGTAAATAATGGAAAATGAATATAAAGGAAAAGTATTAGAAGTTGTTGAGTGTATGAAAGATGAACTTATTAATCAATTATATATGATTAAGTTTGATAGTGATGATTTAGATTATAACGGAATTGAAAACATACAAGATAATGCTAGTTTATATTTAGAGTGTATCAATGGTATATATCAAGATTATATTACTGGTGTAGTAAATAAAGATGATGAAATAGAGATTTATTATAATCCTATGGGAAGTCTATTTTATAGAAAAGTAGGAGATGATAAATAATGAATAGTTTATTATTAGATATTGCAGAGCAATTAAGAAGTAATTTGAAAGTTCAAAATGCAAAAGCAGACTATAATATTAATGCAGTTAAAACTTATTATGATTTAGAGGGTTCTTTAAGAATTGCAGTTAAAGTGTTTAATAAAGCAAAGGAAAAAGAACAAGTAATTATATTAGGTGGAGATTATCTTGGAGATTTGACTGAAAAAGATGAAATAGAATGGTTTGAGGAGTTGAATTAAGATGAGAAATGAATTAATTAAATATGGCTATAAATGGCTAGGTATGAAAGGAATAGATTATGATACGGCAATTAATACATTTAAATGTAATGTTGCAGTGTATATGCTATATGAAGATAATACCGAAAGTCAAGCAGATAGCATAGAAGAAATTGAAGAACACTATAAAAATGGGGGCAAATTTGGAATTGAATTAAATGAATATGATAATTATGTGGTGTTTTTACTAGGAAGAGATTATTTAAAAGATATTCTCCCTTATGAAAACGATATTGCTTATGAGTGGTGTATTAATCTAGCAAAAGATTTTGAAATTAGTGATTTTAATGTAAATACTCGTAGTAAATTGGCTTGTTTAGAAGATTATATTAAAGCAAATATATATAAAGACACAGATAATGTTTGGTCTTTTGGAAAAGCAGATTTAGAAGAAGTTTGCAGTAATACAAATTTAAATTAAGGAGATGAAATTATGAAAAGAAAAGATTTAATAAAGGCTTTAGAAGAATTAGAAAATAATTATACACTTATTGCTTTAAGAGATTGTTATAATGAAGATACGATATATGGGGTTGTTTATTTGAATAATAAACATAGTATTCAAGATTTTCAAAATGCAATAAATAAAGCAAAAGAAAAAAGAGCAGATGAAATTTATGAATATGGAGATGATTGGTCTTTTATAAGTGAAGAATTAACTGATTTTGATTATATTGAAGTTAGTTGTTATGAGTGTGAAGATTATGTTGAATTTTAATGTAAAGGAAGTGTAAACAATGAATAAATATAGTAATTATACAGATGAAGAATTATTTAAATTATGGAAAGAAATAAATTGGGAAATAGATTATAATAGAGAAAATGGAATTAGTGATAGTAGTGAATATGATTTATCACAAGTTGGTGCAGAATTATCTAAAAGATTATATATTTTAGATGAAGATGAATATAATGCTTTAGATTATTATTTAGAAGATAGTAAATTATATGATAGTGGGCTTTATATACAACAAGATGAATTTGGAAGAGATTATTTTATAGATGAAGAAGAAAATGGAAAGAAAATTAGCCTTAAAAATGGTTTAGAAGTGGTATATGAGAGTATTACAGATAATATAGAAGAATACCCTACAGAGATATTAAATGGGCTTAAAAAGGTATTTAAAAGGTTTTTAGATAAGGAGATTTAATTATGGAAATTATGAGAAAATTTGCAGATGAAATTTATAATGATAAATTGATACAAAAATATATACATAAAGGAACTTGGTTAAGTGGAAGTAGTACAAATGTGTACCCTATTACAATATGGGAAAGAAGTAGAAAAGTTGAAATACAAATAGATACTAAAAGAAATGTTTTTAAGAAACTAATAGAAAGATATAAAGAAAAATATAGTGAAATTGAATATGGTTATTTTTGGGAAACTGATGATAGTTGCCCTAGTCAATTAACTTTTAAATTTAAGGAGAGTGTTTAATATGGAAGAGAAATTTAAAGAAACAAATACATACAATTTTTTTAAAGATTTAATATATGATATTACAGAAGATTATAGAACAAATGAAAATAAAGAATATGATTTTGATAAAACAATAGATAATTTAATGGAAGATGATGAATTTTGGCAAGAATTAACTAATGCAGTATGGAATAATTTAGTTGAAATAGAAAAGGAGAGTAAATAATATGGGACAAAGAAGTCAATTATATATTAGATATAAAAATAAAAAGAATTTAGTGGCTATGCACTTACAATGGAATTATGGCTACTATATGATAAATAGAACTTATCAATTATTAGATTTTATTGGGAAAAATGTAAAAGCAAGTTATAGTAATTTTAAAGAAGAAAATTTTAATATAGCAAATAGTGAGAGTAGAAGAGAAGATATTGAAATGCTACAAAATTTAATTCAAATGAATACTACTATTGGAAGTTATGTTAAAGGAATTGATTTAGTTAAAGAAGATTATGAGTGGGGAAGTAATAAAGAAGAATTTAAAGAAACTTTTAAGATGAACCCTATGTTTCAAGACAATAATAATGGAATATTAGTTATTGATATTCAAGAAAATGGAGAAGTTAAATATGGTCTTGGTGGTGGTTATGAAGAAGTAGGAGATTTTAATGATTTTAGTATGATTAGTGCTAAAGAATACTTTAGATTAAGTGAAAAAGATTATGAAGATAAATATAAACTAAAAAACAAAGATGAAGAATTATATAATGAAGTTATGAAACAAATAGATTATATTGATAATAACTTTACATTATTAACAGATGAAGAATATAAAGAAATTTTTAATACTGAATATAAATGGGAAGATTGTATAAAACCTAAAGATTTAGAAGAATTATCTAAAAAGGAGAGTGTTTAGTATGAGAAAAACTATAGATGAATATAAAAAAGATATTAGTATATATATAAATAGTTATTTAGAAAATGATGATGAATTTACTGAAATGAACGAAGAAAAATTTAGAAAAATTCAAAATGATGATGAAATATTAACTAGATTAGCAACAGAATTATACAATAATGAAGTTTTAAATGCTATAGAAGATATAGATAAGTTTAATATTGAAAGAAATTATTATATTAGTGAATTATTAGATAAGGAGAGATAGAATATGATTATAAACTTACTAATAATGTGGCTTGGGAAAAATGTTATGGACAATGTGGTCAATGTAATGGAAAATAATATGGCAGATAAAGATGATGATTAAGGAGATTTAGTGATGAAGAATATTGATTTTATAAAACAATATGGCAAAAGAGAGTTTATAGATATGTGTAAATTCGTACCTATGCAACTCTCTATAGCCAAAGCACAAAGAAAAATTGGGGGTTTTAAGGTCAATAATTCAAAGAAATATGTTAAATTTTACAGAAAGAATAAAGAGAGTGTGAACTTGGAATTTGCTACTATATATCATATAGGTTGTGATAAATTAGCAGATTATTTAGAAACAATATAGGGAGAGATGACAAAAATATGAAACAAGTAGATTTATATGGTTATAAAGTATTAGAAAATGGAACTATTTTAAAGTTAAATGGAAAACCTATGGCTTTTCATAAAACTATACAAATGGTTATAGATAATGAATTAAAGAGTGTATCATATGCTAGAGTTATTTATTATGCTTTCAATCAAGATACTTTTGATTTCAATAATCATAGTTTTTGTGTAAAGCATAAAGATAATAACCCTAAAAATAATGCACTAGATAATTTATATATTAGTGATGAAAAAGAGTATTTATGGGGAAAGAAACATAAAAAAGCAAAATTAACAGATGAAGAAGTTGAAGAAATAAGAAAATTATACTTTATTGGAGAAGAAGATAATAAAGGAAATGGTCTTAATAACCCTACAAGAAAGTATAGTTATAGAAAATTAGCAGAAAAATTTGGTGTTAGTCATAGTTTAATAAAGGCTATCGTTAAAGGAGAGTGTAGAGTTAATGAATAAATATAAGGTAAGATTAAAGGTTAAAATAAATCTTTATAAAGATGTTGAAGTTATTGCAGAAGATGAAATATCGGCAAAAAGAAAAATTATGGAATTAAGTAGCAATTTATTAGATGATAGCCGAAAATCAATAGAGCAAAATGATAAGGAAGTTCAAAGATATATGTCTTATTGGGACTATGGAAAAATAGAAAAAATTAATTAAATGGCAGTTCTTAAAATGTGGGGTTTTGGAAATTATTGAAAGGAGACAAATAATTTATGGAGAATTTTTTAGAAGATGAAAATGGTTATTTCAAAAGTGTTGTTAAAGACGCATTAGATGACCTTAAAAATAATGGACAGGCTTACGCATTTTATCAAGAACAAGTTGATGAAATAGTTAAGGCATACCAAAAAGAGCTAAAAATAGAAGAAAAAGATGGTATCTTCTACTTGACAGACATAAAACAATATGCTATTATTTAAATAATAAAGGAGGTGTAAGGAAATGGAATTAGAACAATTATATAAATCATACAAAGATTATAAATGTAAAATAGAAGGTAAAAGTGAAAATAGTGTTAATCAATATATTTATCGTATTCAAGATTTTATAAAATATAATAATATAAAAAATGTTGATGATTTAATATCTATGACTTCAAATAATGTTAAATTATGGTTATCATCATTAGCAGATAATGGTAATGCAGAAAGAAGTAGAAATACTAAATTAACAGCAGTCAAAGAAATATATAAGTATCTTGATGAAGATTTAAAAATGAAAGTTGATAACGATATTCAAAGAATACCTTTTGCTAAAGTACCAAAAAGAGAAAGTAAATGTCTTTCTAGTGAAGATGTTAAAGATTTAATTGATTTCATTAGAGATAGTAGAACTAGAACGGCAGTAGCAATTATATTTCAAACTGGTGTAAGATTTTGTGAACTAATACAAATTACTTGCACTGATATTGAAAGAGGTTATGCCGATATTATTGGAAAAGGAAATAAAGAGAGAACGATTTGGTTTGATTTATGGGTGCAAGAAATTGCTAGAAAGTACATAAATGGAAAGCGTAGAAAAATTGTAGAAAAACAGAAAGTAAATACAGATATTTTGATGATAAGTGATTGGGGTAATGTTATTTTAAGAGAAAATCTTGAAAAAAGTATGAAGAAATGGGCTAAAGATTTTAACGAATACCCTCTAACAAAAGGAAGATTAGAGTGGTGGGAACATTTTAGTCCTCACAAGTTAAGACATAGTTTTGCCTCATATCAATTTGAGCAAGGTGTCGATGCCGCAACTGTTCGTGATTCAATGGGACACTCAAATTTGGCTACTACAAATAACTATTCACACTCTACACAAAATAGGGTTAAAATGGCTATGTTGGGTCAAAAAGCAAAGGAAAATCACGAAGATATGGAACTTATTAAAAAATTATTGGCAGATAAAGACCTTTTAAGCAAAGTAAAAGAGATGATTGGAGAAGATAATAAAGATGAATAACGAAGAAAATCAAAAACACTTTGAAATGGTACAAAAAATTGCCAAAATAAATGAAGAATTAAATGAAATTGATGAATATTTTGATAATTTAAATGGAAGTTTGAGTGAAGTGGAGTTATATATTAGTGATTTACTACATTATGTAGAAAATAATAACTTCACTCCTCAACAAGCCGTTAAATTTTTAAATTTACTGAAAAAGAAAAGGTTGGAAAGAAGAAAAATAAAACAAGATATTGTAATTAAATCAAATTTTGATAATATTAGAAATAAATTTTCATTTTACGACCAAAGAAAAATTGCAATGACACAATTTTTTAGGAAAGAAAAAGAATTAATGTCTGAATATAATCCTAGAAAAATATCTGTTGTTGAATTAAGAGAAATGATTACTGGAAAACGCGGAAGAAAATCCATAAATGCAGATGAGAATTTTGTGGGCAGTTCTGAAATAGAAAATGAAATTATGTTATCAAATAATGAAAATATTGAAGAAAATTCATTAAATGATAACAAAGAAATTGTGGAGGTATAATTATGTATGGTTATTTTATAAGTTATGTTTATTCTGAAGAAGGTTTTAGCTTTGCTGATATATTTGGTTCGACAAGTAAAAATGTATTTGGCAATGCTTTTATCAATTATGAATTTGAATTAAAAGATTTTGAAGTTAGCGATTATAATGAAATAAAATCTATGATAGCAAAAAGTGTATCTAAATTAATTAATGATAGAAGAAAAGAAGCACACGAGCGTTTTCATAAAGATGAAGAGTATATATATCAAAATGATATAGTAAAAGCAGAAAACATTACTTTAATAAGTATTATTCCAAAGAAAGTTGAGGAATTAAATAATGGAAAAAATAATTAAATTATATTGCGAACATTGTAACAAAGAAACTGAACATAAAAGAAATTTCAGTTTGATAAAGAATTTTGTTGATGGTGCTAAAATGGTATGCACAAGAGGTTGGAGCTTAAATAATCAAACAGAATTATATAAATGCTGTAATTGTGGTAATATTGTAGAAATAGAGGTGGAAAATTAATGAATAACGAAGAAATTATTGCTAATTTAAAAACATTAAAAAATAGTATTGAACTTGAAAAGATGACTTTGCCAAGTCTACAATACGAAGAACTTAATGAAGAAAATATTAATAAGTTTGTAGATACTATGACAAGAGCATTTAATAATGATATTATTTTACTTAATAATATTGTGGCTACAATGGAAAGTAAATCTGAAAGTGATGGAAAGTAAAATTATGGGATTTATTTTAAGTTTGATTACAAATTTTATTTTAATTTTTTATATAATTTTAACTATTATTAATAATAAAAAGGAGAGAGAAGAAGGTAATCGTCTAAATCGTCAACTCACAGAAAAATATTTATGTAAAGTAATGACACTAGAAAATCAAATACAACAACAAAACACAAAAAGTGAGCAAAATAAAAAGATTATCTATAAAGGGAACTGCATTCATTGTGGCGCCCCAAAAAGAATAGATTTAGATTATTGTGATTATTGCGATTGTGCTTACGAAGAAGAATTGCAATCATATGACGATATACCGTTTTAGAAATTTATATGGAAACACTAAAAATATCTTATACAAATGACAACACACACATTCAAAATAGTTATTTATTAATTACTAGAAAAGTTATTATTGAAAAAGTTAATGATATTATTATTGAAAGAAGATTAAAAGATTATCAAGTTACTAGAAATATTGATTCATATGTTAGAGAATGGATAGGACATAATAGATTATATCGTTTAGGTTTATTTAAAAGTCATACAAAACACGTTGATTTAGAAGAAAATATACCTAAATGGAAAGAAATTATTTGGTTTATATTAGGAGGAATATAATATGTTTGGAAGGTCTAAATTAAAAAGAATGGCTACTATAAAAGATTTGGAAAGTAATCCAGAAGTATTAAATTTAAATGAAGTTAAAAAGTACGGCAAGGTTGTTGAAGAAGTTTCTAAATATCTTAAACAATATAAATATCAAGTTGGTACTTATTTAGCAAATATGAAAGCCGATGAAGGCAAAGTAAAATATTTTAGACTTGGTGCAAAAGATTACGTTGTAGAAATAAGAATTATGGAGTGATAATTATGTATATAAATGATGGTTTAAAAGTTGCTTTAAATTACTTACAATATTGTATGACAAGTTCGAGTGATAATATTTTATTAATATTTGATACAAATATATTAGCTGATGAATATAAAAATATGTTATTAAAAAAAGAAGATGATATCGAAAATAAAATATTTGTTTCATTAAGTGATTTATTATATCCTAATTGTTTAATTGGTCGTAGATTTTCACATTATTATTTCATAACAGACTCAGACATAATACGTTTAAGAGAAGAGGTAAAAAATTATGATAGAGAATAATGAAAGAATACAAAGTATGTGTTCAAATATTTTAGAGCAAGTTCAAATTATAAAAAATGATTTTGCTACTAATGGAGAAACACATTGCAATTATATTTTAGAAAAATTAAGTAAAGCACAATGGGACTTAAATGTTCTAATAAAAATGGCTGAAAATAAAAAAGAGGAAGTTGAAAAGAAGGAGGAATAATATGGTTTGGAAATTAATTATATTATTACTATTATTCTTTATATGGTGTTGTTGTAAAGTAGGAGGAGGAGACGATTAATGAGAGAAATTAATTTTAGAGTATGGGATAATGTTGATAAAAAATTTATTTCTTTAGATGATTATCAAAAATTAGGTGCTGTTGAAATAGAGAATGATGGTACTTTAACTTTAAGTCCTAGATATAGGTTTTTAACAAGTATGATGATTATGCCAACAAGATTTATTCTTTCTCAAGACACTGGATTAATTGATAAAAATGGTAGAAATGTTTTTGAGGGTGATATTGTTATGTTCGATTATGAATGGACTAAGCCTAACGAAACTGGAATTATTCAGTGGAACAAAGATAATGCTAGCTTTCAAATTAAAGGACATATACCTAGTTCTTCAATGAAGCATTTAAGTCAAATGAAAATTATAGGTAATATATATGAAAATCAAGAGGTGTAAATATGGGATTAACTTTAAAATATGAATTTACAAATGGAAATAAACAAGATATTCATTTTGATAATGATGATAAAACAAGAGTAAATAATATACATTCGCGGGGTTTTGTTAATGATTTTACGCTAAAACAAAAAATTAGTGCTATTTCAAAATTATTTAAACAAGGAACGATTAAAGGTAGTTGGATTAAAAATGAATTATATTTAATAGACGACAAATACGGCTACTATTCAAATGGTTGGGAATGGCAATTTTGTGAATATACTCCAGTCGAAGTAGAAATTGAACCTGCTTGGAGTTATTATGAGGCTAAAGTAGAAACACAATATGAAACTAAGCATTTGAAAGTTCTTGAGTTTGATGAT
>JAFVWY010000013.1 GCA_017501465.1 Bacilli bacterium | reverse complement strand
TTTAATTTCTTGTCTTATATTATTATAATCATCAATAAGTTTATAATTTAGGCTATCTATAAAATTATTTTTAAAATATACATGTAAACTATTTGAAAACTTATCTACTACATATTTAGAATCTTGTAAAAAACTATCTTTTTCTAAACTTTGATAAACTGAAAGATTTAATACTTCACTTAATGAATTTGAGTCTATTTCTATGTTATTTAGTTTTGATACAGCCGCTTGTAAATCACTATATAATTCTAATGATTTGACTCTATATTGAGTATCAATAGTTTTTCCAATATAAAGTTTATCAACTTGACCATGTTCATCTAAATTGATAGTAATATAATTATCCAACCATATTTTTTTAATTTCATTCTTATTTTCTAAATATAATGGATAATATATATTTGCAAATACAAGTTGATTATTTTGTTTAATATTTTTTAATCTAAAAAGTTCATCATAATCATATTCATAATTTAAATAATTATTTTTGATATTTTTTATCAATCCTTGATTATTTATTAAAATTTCGTTTTTTTCAACTATTTGATAATCAGAAATATTATTAGTATTAGCATCATTTTCATTATTTACATCAACATATCTTTCAAATTTTATAGCTTTTAATGTTTCTAAATCATTACCGTATTCATAAGTAATTTTTTGATCATCATAAACGCCTTCTTTAAATGAATTATCCGATACACCTTCATTATAAATTCTTTTTACTTTTCCTAAAATATCATAATCATAGGATTGTATTACTCCATTATGATTAATTGCGTAAGGTAATCTTCGATTTGAGATTTCATTTTCATAATAATACTCTACAAATGAAACTGGCAAATTGCGTTCACCATGTTTATAAACTAGTTCTTCTACTATATTTCCATAACTATCATAATTAATTTCTTTCATTATGTTTTGTTCATCACATGAAGCTCTAAAAGTACCATCTTCATTATACCAAACGTAACTTTTCTTACAGATGTCATCATATAAGTAGCTATGTTCCACACCAAGATTATAAAATGTTTTTGTTTCTAGATAAAGTTGATTTTTTCCTCCATCAAAATTAAACGAAAACTCTTTTTCTAATGTTAGATAGTAATCATCATTGAAATGAGTAACATTATGCGTTCTAACGTTTGCCGTTCTATTAGTAAATAATCCTAAATCAAACCATTGTTCTCCATTAAAAAAAGATGCTTGTTCTACTTCTTTTATTTTAGTTAAATTACAATAATATAGACTAAACGTAGGATTATTAGAAATTCTACTAATATATAAACTCTTACATGTTTCTAATAAATCAGACAATGAAAAATAAAAATCTTCATTATCAACATTATCATTGATTTCATTGTTAATTGAAACAAGTGTGTATTCATTATCAACACAATATCTAAAAATGGTCATTTTCTTCAATTCATCAACATTATAAGAATCATCAATAAAGGTAATTTTTGAAATTGAAGATTTATTCAATCTAATATCATAAATGTAAAATGGCATGCCATTAGATAACTTAATCGTCCATGTATGATTTTTAGACTTATCCCAGAATGTATCTGGTAATAAAATTTGAATTTGGCACATTTGTAGAACATTGCCATCACATTTTTGTACATAAGAATAATATGTTTCATCATCAATTATCATTTTAATTTTAGTGTTTTTACCAATAGTCGCAAGTGTTGAGATAAAAAAAGATACCGTGAAACTCCGATAATTTTCATAATCATTTTCTACAATACCATCCTTTAAATCTTCTTTTAAATCATCGATATCATCACTATTATATACTAACTGATTGGATACATAATTGTCAGTATTATTTAAGTTAAAAGTTTTACCATTGTAACCTAATGGAATACCATGATGATCATTTAATAATTCAAATGAATTATTATTTACTTTAAAACTAGAAATTACACGTCCTAAAGTATCAAAATAATATCTAATAGTATCTTTATTATCAATAGTTACATCACAATATGATGATGTGTAATTTAAATTAATTAAATTATATACATCCAGTTCTTCATCATAAGAATATTCGGTATTTTTAATACCGATTTTTTTATTTGATAAATAGATTAAATCACTTGCTGATTCTTCATTAAGATATAATTCAGGAACATTATAATCTTTTTGATGATTAACTTTTATTAATGTTGACTTAACCATAGTTAATTTATCAAAATTATATGTAAGTTCCATTGAATGATTTTTAAAAATATCAATAATTTGTGTTAAAAACTTATTTTGATAAATAAATTTATAACTAGTTTTTTCAAAAGGATTATCTTTATAAGAAATTTGATTGAAATTACCATTTTTATCATATCCAAACTCAATAGTTAAATTTGTGTTTGATTCAAACATATATTTAATTTGTTTTTTTTCATTATAACTTAATAAAACTCTATGCCTACTATTTCTTGTATCATAAATACTATCAATTAAACCATTATTATAGTGAAATTCTTTAGTAATATCATAGAATTTAGAACAAATTTTCTCAAGATAACCTGCATCTTTATTAAAAAATAGATAACAATCATTTTTTTCTAATTTTATTAAATCATTATTTACTAATAATTTAAATTTTGTTCCTGCATCATCATAATAATATAAAATATTATTTTCGGCTTTATAAAAAATGAAACGATGTAAGTTCCATTCTTCGTCTATATATAAATAATCACCAACATTAAAACCTTCAATATTATAATCTGATTTATATGGATATACAAATTGTTGAAAATTAAACTTCCATTTTTGATTTAACCCAATGATCGAACTAAAAAAACGATAATCAATTTGAGAATTGTAAACTAAAAAAGTATTGATTTGATAATTACCATAATTACTAGATAAAGTAGGAATAAAATACTTACATCTTCCGTTTTTTAAATTTACCCTACCAATTAAATTAAAAAATTGGAATTCTTGTTCTGAATGATAAAATTTACTATTATCCATCATATTCCTCCCAATCAAAGTGCTTTATTATAATATCTTTATCTCTAAACACCTTTGCTTTAGTTTCTGTATCACATAAGATTGAACGATTTCCTCTTCCTGAAATTAAGATTACATCGTTTGTTTGTGCTTTTTTAATTGCCTTCTTAATTGCCTCTTCCCTATCTAAAACAATTTCAGATTTTACATAATTGTTTAAATTATTCTGAAGTTCTAAACAAATATCATACACGCCTTCCTTACCACTTTCATTTTCAGTAAGATAAACAAAATCTGCATACTTTTTTAATATATCAGCTGCAAAAAATCTATTTTTTTGTCTTAATTTAACAAACTCTGTTGTGTTAAATTTTGGATCCCAGTTTTTATAACCATATCCAAAAGATCCTGTTACTACAATTATATTATTAATTAGACCTTTTTGTTTATAGTTATATAGTTCGTATAAGGCAGCTGATAATTGGGTATCAATAATAACCATAAAGTTATTAAAATTATATTTTTCTACACGACCTGGTATTTTAATATCTTGTAAAAATTTAGTTAAAGTTTGTCCATCATATAAACCTAGTGTATCAATAACACTAACTAAACCCAAAATATTTAAAGCGTTATAATTCATTAATAAATTGGTTTTTAAAAAATAACTCTTTTTATTTTTCAAAAATTTCATGTCCAACCCACTTAATGAATGATGTAAATCATATAATAAATAATCCACGATATTTTCATTGACGCCTTTAGTCATTGCAATATGGCGACTAGAATAGATTTTTTTATGACAATCATTAATGGTTAAAAATTGTTCTAAAACATCTTTAGTATAATCTTGTAAACCAAAGATACAAATAGTATCTTTGGAAGAATTTTTAAAAAATGCTTTTTTAATCTTTAAATATTCTTCTTCAGTATATAAATCTAAGTTATGCTTAGAATTAAAATTAGTTAACACTTTAATATCAAAATCTATTAAATCTGTCAATTTTTTATCAATTGTCGATTCATTTACTTCTAAAATTAAAAAATCAGGTGCATATGCCTCTACTTCTGCAATCATATTTAGAATATCTTTTTCATTATATAATGCAATGTCTTTAGAGACTTTATTAGAATAACTACTAGCAGGTGAATCAATCTTGATACTACTGTATAAGATAGTTTTATAGTTTAATCTTTTTAGATATTCATGTATTAGATATGCAACTGTTGATTTGCCTTTACTTCCGGTAATGCCGATAATTTTAGTTTTACTCTGGTAATTTGTTCTTTTATTTTGAAATTCCTTACGTAAACTTCTAGATCTTTGAAATCCTTTTTCTTCAAAGTGTTTTTTTACTCTTTCAAAATCCATAAGTTACTCCTAATCATCCATAGAAACCGAATCTTCAGTAACTTCAACAACAATTTTCAATATATCTACTACCATTTCACCAGGATTTTTAATAAGTTTAACATAATTAATATACGTTCCTGAATTAATTTGGCCAAATGTAACATTATTTTTTAATTCTAATTTTAAAATTAAGCTGTTTTCTGTTGAAGCGTGTACGCTAAAAATGAATTTTTTGTCATCAGTATCAACATTTTGAATTGATAATAATTGATTTGTTTCTATTGGAAACAACACATTTGAAATATCTTGATTTGTAATAAGTTCAATAGTATCATATGTTAAATAATACCCTTTACAAAATAAAGATAAATTTCTTGCATCTAAAGAAGTTCCTTCCTCATATACGTTACCTTCATCTCTTGTAATTTTTACTTTCAATGTATTAATAGTGCCCATATAATCCCCAGTCATATTTAATACATTTAATAAAAACTCATTAGGTTTTTCCACATGTCTATTTTTTAATATCATTTTTTCCTCCTTGTAAAAGTATAATTTTCTTAATTATCTGGTTAACACCAGTTGAAGAGGCTCCACTAATCATTCCTATCTGAAGAGCCTGTAAAAAATCTGCTATATAAAATGCATTATAATTATTAATAACATACATAATTATGCTTAAAATGCCTCCAATAGCAGTTAAAATGATAGGTAATAAATTAAACAATTCTCTATTTTTAGAAAAAATCAATTTATATGTTTCTCCTATCACATAACAAATTAATAAAATAATCGGAATTAATTCTCGTTTCATACTATCCTCCTTCTAATAAATCAACTCGTTTTGATAAGCCTGTTATTTGTTCTTCTGTTTTAACAAGTCTTTCAACAATGTTTTTGTATTTTTCATCTAATTTAGTTAAATTCTTATCAACTCTATCAACACAAGCTTTTATATAACCAATATCAGATAAAATAATACCTTCATTTTTTCCTTCTTTTTTATGTTCTTGTCGTTCAGTTTTCTTATAGGCTAGTAAGGCAAATATAATGCTAGACAAAGAAGCTATAAAGCTAACAAAGGATACAATTATGTTGTAATTCATTTTTTCACCTCCCACCAATAAACACGATGGGATTTTGTTATTTACAACCAGATTTATATTTTTTTATAATTTTATTTTTTCTCTTACTCACCGCTTGTTGAGATATACCTAATTTTTTGGCAACCTCTTTTTCTGTTAATAAATGATTATTTTCAATGAATAAAGATAAAAAAGCCATTTCTTGTTGATTCAATTCAAATTTAATATCCTCATAAGAAATAATATCTGGATAATCTTCTAAATCTTCAACAAATTCAATACATTCTTCTTTTGTTTGTTTTCGATAATATGATATCAAGTGATTTCTAAAACTAACTTCTAAATATTTTAAAAACTCATTTTCATTACAAAATAAATTAAACTCTTCATAGTCAAATTTTGTTATTTGATATTTTGTTTTAAACTTTTCCAAATAAAATTGAGATATTTCATGATTTTTAATTTTAAAATGTCTAATAATTTTATATAAAACCATGATTAACTCTTGTTTAATATCTTCAAAATCTTTATTTTTCGAAAGTTTAACATATTTATTAATCAAATTATCAAATACCTTTAATAACCTATCAAAGGTTTTCTCATCATTTGTTTTTTGATAATCAATCACTAATTTTATTATTGTATTCATTCTTTTCCTCCTATTGGGAGGAAAAGTGTAAATGTTCAATTAGATAAAAAAAACACTCTTACTTATGTAAGAGTGCTTTTAAATTTGTACATTAAAAGTTATTTAGTTAATCCCCATTAACTAAAATTTATTACATATTCCCTCCTATTTTTAAATAAATTATTTTTTATAATTGTCAATTAAGCCAATTAAACGATCATATTCACGATTTAATCTATGTTCTAGTAGTTCCATAAATGGTTGACTAGTTTTATTTACTTTAAATTCTTCTAAACAGTTAAAGTATTGTTCACGATATTTTGAAGGTAAGCTAATTGGTAAATAACCAGCTTTCATTAATTGGAAATTTAACATTAATCTTGCTAAACGACCATTACCATCTAAGAATGGATGAACTTTAGCAATTTGTAAATGTGTATATGCAGCTAGTTCTAAATCTGTACCTTCAAAATGTGCAATATCATAGAAGAATTTAGCCATTCGATCATACACTTTTAAATAACTACAAGGTGTATGGCTAGATCCTTTAATTTTGATATCAACATTGCGATATAAACCACCATTAATAATACCATTAAGTAATCTTTCGTGAACATCTTTTAAGAATTCTTCTGTTAATTCACCATTGTTTTCTAAATGTTTATTAATCATTTCAAATGCTAAAAAGTTATTATATACCATTCTTGTAGTATAACTATCACCAGATACTTTTGTACCTTTACAAATAGATATAACATTTGCTAAAGTAACGATTTCACCTTCAATTGATGAAGATGTTTTAGTAATAGTATAAGCTAGATTTTCTTTATAACTATTTAATTCTTCAACTGGAAGATAGTGTAAATTCTCGTTTACGTATTGTTTCTTTTCTAATAAATTCATAATTAGTTACCTCCAATATTTCTATTAATTACATTATAATTGTTTTTATTAGTTTTTGCAAGAAAAGTAATGTTTTATTTAAGGGTTACAACCGTAACTCCCATGCCACCTTCGCCTGCTCCACCATATCTAAAGCTTTCAACAGCTTTATGTTTCTTTAAATAGTCTTGAACAAGATTTCTAATTGCACCGGTTCCATATCCATGAATAATTGTAAATTGTTTTAGACCTGAAAGTAATGCATCATCAAAATATTTGTCAATCTTTTGTTTAGCATCTTCATATCTTTCTCCACGTAGATCTAGTCTAATACTAATTGATCCTTTAGATGCTATTTTATATGTTGTTATTTGTTCTTTAGGAATAGACTCATTCTTTTCTACTAAATCTAAATCTTCAGCTTTCATTTTCATTGTCACATTACCAAAAGAAACATTGAATAATCCATCTTTTAATTTTTTTACAATATAACCATATTGATCATAATCCTTAACATAAACATCATCACCTTCTTGTAAAGGTCTTTTTGGTACTTTCTTTTCTTTATTTTTTGGCTTTTTAATTTCTATATTAATTTCGGATATAGCTTTTTGTAAAGCGATGGTTTCATGTAATTTAAGTGATTGTTTATTTTTTTCTTTAATTTCACTTAATACTTGTAAAGCATCGTTTTTTATTTTTTCTAATTGATTATCAGCATCTGTTTGTGCCTTAATCAAGATTTTTTCTTTTTCTTGTTCTAATTTATCTAGTTTTACAAGATATTCATTTTGTTTAGATAAATAAGTTTCTTTAAGAAGTTCTACTTCTTTCATTTTTTTATCTAATTGAATAGATGTTGCTTCTAATTTTTTTATCATCATACTAACATCATTATCATGTTCTTTTGTTCTTGTTTTAGCATCAATTATAATTTCTTCTTTTAATTTTAGCTTCGATGCAATCTCAAAAGCGTTAGATGAACCTGGGATTCCAAGTCTTAATCTATATGTTGGGCTTAACGTATTTTGATCAAATTCCATTGATGCGTTAACAATTAGCTCATTTGAATACGCAAAAGTTTTCAGTTCTGAATAATGAGTAGTTGTTATAAAAGCAATTTTATTTTTAACTAAATAATTAAGAATCGAAATAGCAAGATTAGAACCTTCTGTTGGATCTGTTCCACCACCAATTTCATCAAATAAAACCAATGAATTAGGTGTAACATTATTGATAATTTCTACTATATTACTCATATGGCCAGAAAAAGTAGATAAATTTTCGGTAATACTTTGATCATCACCAATATCACAACAAACCATATCATAAATCATAATGTTACTATGTTTTGATGCAGGAATTAAAAGACCACATTTAGTCATTAATACTAAAAGTCCTACTGTTTTAAGTAAAACGGTTTTACCACCAGTATTGGGGCCAGTAATAACAATACCTAAAAAATTATCAAATGAAATATTATTAGGTATTACCTTTTTTACTTTTAATAATGGGTGTCTAGCATTGACTAAATTTAAAATATGTTCATCATTAATACTTGGTCTTTCTGCATTTTGTGCTTTGGCTAACATTGCCTTAGCAAACACTAAGTCAATATTTACTAATGAATTATAATTTTCTAATAATACTTCTGCCTCATTTCCCACATCTTGGCTTAAAAAGCGAAGTATTTTTTCCATTTCTTGTTTTTCTAAATTGATAAGCTCAGCTTTTTGAACTGTAAGTTCAACAATTTGTATTGGTTCAATAAAAACTGTTTGTTGACTTCCGGAAACATCTAAAATATTTCCTCTAAAAGAGTTCTTATATTCGACTTTTACCGGTAATACATAATGACCATCTCGTAAAGAAATAGTAGGTTGTGATAGTTTAGATGCCTCTTTCGAAAGCATCTCTTGAAGTTTATTTTTAATTTTAGTATCAATTAATTGTAATCGTCTTCTAATACTTGCTAAATTTGGTGTAGCATTATCTAAAATAGAACCATCTTCATCGATACTTTTTTCTAAGTTATGTAATAAGTACTCATTTAAATATAAAGTATTTACTCTTTCTTCGTAATAAATAGCTGGGATATTTTCTTTTTGTAGTGTTTGGACAAATTGATTATTTGCTTTGATCGTGTTATATAATTTTACTGTTTGATATAATTCAATTCCTGATAATATTCCACCTTTTTTTGCAAGTTTAATCGGATATTCATATTCTTCACTCATCATAATAGGAGCTCTATCTAATCTAAGACATATTTGAAGAGCTTCATCAACTTCATCTAATGTTCTATTTAGTAATAAAAGGTCATTACTAGGTTTAATATTAGATGCAATATTCTTTGTTTTAGTCATTATACAATTATCCACTAATTGTCTAATGATCGTATTTAATTCAAGTTTTTGAGTATACTTATTCATTTTAATTACCTCTTTCTTGATTTTTTTCTTAAAATTATGTTATAATATGAGTGAAATGGAGGAATATTATGAGTTTAACCATAAATGGCACTGCCGCCCAAATTAAAGAAATGCTTGAATATTATGATGGTTATTTAATTTATGGAGAGAATGCGCATACTATTGCAAGAGCCAAGCTTGAAAATATTACAGTCACATTCTATACTACAAACACCATATTATTCCAAGGAAAATCCGAAGTTGGTGAATATAATATATGGGCACATAAATTTAATTTACCTATTCAAGATGAAGTTGTTTCTAATTACGAAATATATCAACACATGTCCGCTATTGGATGTGATGAAGTAGGTACAGGTGACTATTTTGGACCTGTTGTAATTTGCAGTTGTTTCGTAAAAGAAAACCAAATTGAAGAATTAAAACGTCTTGGCGTAAAAGATTCAAAATTACTAATGGATGATGTTATTATTGATTTAGCTTTAAAACTTAAAAATATTGTAACATATTCTATTTTAGTCTTACCACCAGAAAAATTTAATTCCCTTCATAAACCAGAAGATAACAATCTAAACTTTATTAAAGCATGTCTACATAACAATGCTATATTGAGTTTAAAAAATAAACTATTACCTGTAAAACCAGACATTGTTTTAATCGATGAATTTACAACAAAAGATAAATATTTCCATTATTTAAGAAAATTATCTAATGTTGAAGAAAACATCGTCCTAATTCCAAAAGGAGAAAGAGTTCATATCAGTATTGCTGCAGCATCTATTTTAGCCAGAGCAGCCTTCTTAAAAGAAATGAATGAACTTTCCAAACTTGTTAAAGTCGAATTACTTAAAGGCGCAAGCCGTGCTGTCGATAAACAAGCTGTGGGATTAATTAAATCATACGGCCTTTCGATTTTAAATAAACTTGCTAAAAAGAAGTTTATTAATACAGAAAGGGTATTGGAATATTGTAAAGAAAATAATATTAGAGTTATTGAAAATAAAGAACTATAAGAAAGCTAGATTTCTAGCTTTCTTTTTTTATTTTACTAAATTTCTTAGTTCTTCTAATTTATTAATAAACTCAATTGGTGGCTCTACTTCAAAAAACATTTCTTTATTTAAAGTAGGATGAATAAAACCTAAACTTTTAGCATGTAAATATTGACCAAATTCACTCGCTTTCTTTTTTGGCCCATATAAAGGATCACCTAGGACTGGATGGTTAATATATGCCATATGTACTCTGATTTGATGAGTACGTCCTGTTTCTAGTTTTAGTTCTAATAAACTATAATCACCAAGTTTTTCTAAAACACGAAAATGGGTAACAGCTTCTTTTCCACCCTCAACCACAGCCATTTTTAATCTATTAGCAGGATCTCTTAAAATAGGAGCATCAATTTTCCCATATAAATGGTCAAATGTCCCATAAACAATTGCAATATATTTTCGAATTGTTGTTTTATCCTTTAATTGTTTAGCAATATGATTATGAGCATAATCATTTTTACATGCTACTAGCAAACCAGATGTATCTTTATCAATACGATGAACAATTCCTGGTCTTATTTCTCCATTAATTGTTGATAAATCATCACAGTGATACATCAAAGCATTTACCATGGTATCATCATAATGTCCATTAGCAGGATGAACTACCATCCCGCTAGGTTTATTAATGACAACTACATCTTTATCTTCATATACAATATCTAATGCGATATTCTTTTTTTCAATTGTTGAATTTACTGCTTCAATAATTTCAACTTCAATTATATCTTGTTCTTTCAAGATAAAACTAGCCTTGACTAATTTACCATTGACTAGAACTTTTTCATTTTTTAACAAATTTTGAACTTCTGTTCTACTTTTATTAAGTTTTGTTGGTAAAAATTTATCAATTCTTTGTTCAATACCTTCGTATTTGATTAAGACTTTATTCATTTATTTCTTCCTCAACTTTATTTTTCTTACCAAAAACTTCTTCTTTATTAAATTTTAAAGATATCGGGTCTTTAGCTTCAAAGAATAATAAATAAATTGCAAGTAAAATAACCCCAATTGTTAAGTATGAATCAGCAATATTGAATATTGCAAAATCCATAAATAACACTTCAATGAAATCAAATACTTTATAACTATTAAATATTCTATCAATCATATTACCAATAGTACCACTATAAATAAGTATTAAAGCAATACTATATAATGGTCTTCTTTTAAAATTACAATCTTTCATAAAATAAGTAATTGCTAAAAAAGCAACAATACTAATAATTACTAAGATAAAGGAATGTTCATCTAAGATACTAAAAGCTGCTCCGGTATTAAACACACCACGCAATTGAAATACATTATCAATAACGGGAATTGGATTATTTAAACCAATTGTATTAAAAATAACATATTTACTAATTTGATCAACTAAAACTAATATAAAAGATAATATAAATCCATAAATTATCATCATATTTGTATTCTCCTATAATATCACTTCAACCAATATTGTCATAAATATTGATAAAATGATTGTTACTGGGTTCAATAAACCTCCCAAAAATACTTTTTTACTATTAGTGCTATTTAAGATTGGTTCATCTTCTAAATAATTTTTTAGTAATTGATAGGTGATTAAATGCCAAATACTAATAAAACAATTAAAAAAGATTGGAATTGTCCATAAAAAGATATGGAATATTATCGTATTATTACTAAAAATATATAAGGCATTAAACATTATTAATAAATATGGTAAACCTATCAATATTAAAACTATCAATAAGGCAAAGATATCAACTCTTTTGCCTGCTTTTTTAATTAATTTTTGATTATCTATTTCATTAAATAGATAATTCCAGTCTTTTAATATTTTCTTCATCTTATCCACCATAATTTTTTAAGAAAATTAAAGCTTCTTCAAAAGTTTGTACTGGTACAATTTGGAAATCACTAGGGCTACCTAAGTCACGGTAAGCCTCCATCGCAACATCATAATTTGTTTTACTACTAGATTCATAATAAGGGACAAAGAAAATATCTACACCAGAATAATAGGCAGTAAATATTTTCGAATACATTCCACCAATTACCCCAACAGTACCATCTATTTCAATCGTTCCCGTTCCAGCAATTGTCAAACCATGAGTGTAATCAAATTCGGTTAAAGCATTAAATACTGCTAATGTTTGCATCAATCCACCACTTGGACCAGTAGTTGTACTTTTATTTAGAGTAAAACTAGGAGAAGCCGATTCTTCTTTGATAGTATGATAATCATAATAATCAAAACCAAATGCTGGATAAATATCTCCTGTAGATGTTGTCATCATATAATTAGAAGTTATTACTTTGTCTACGCCATTAACAGTTACAGGAATGCTACAAATTTGCTTTTCTTTATCAAAATATTGAGGATTTAGTCTTGCATTATTATACAAAACCATAAATTCTTCTGAATTAGAAAAGCTTTTTCCATCTATTTTAGAGATAATATCACCAACGTTTAAATCATTTGTTGCATAAACATATAAAGTATGAACAATAATCCCTTCATACTGATAATCAATTGTCTTACCAGCTTCTTGATATGCACAAATTATTGCATTAGTAATACTTACATTCTTTTGTATTACACCAGAATTAGAATTTCTAATATCACTATTATCAACTATTTCACTAGTTTCTTCAATAATACTTGCCTTAGATAAGTGAGCAAGTAAATATTGTAAAACACTACATCTTTCGTTAACTAAGACAGATGTCGTATTAAAAGACCCTAATTGTTTATAATCACTTTCAATCTCAATCACTGATTCTACTTTGTTAATATAGCCAGGAGTAATGATATCATAATCAATCTTAATAATACTACATAGTATTAATAATAGGCTAAAAGAAAGTGAAATAATAATCCATACCCTCTTTTGTTTAAAAAAATTCTTCATTATTTAACTGATAATTCGATTTTTTCCATCTTTCTAGTTTTAATACCAGCAGCACTTAACATCTTTTTTGATGCTATATCAGATGGAGTTCCATCATACTTATCTCCCATATAAACTATTTCTTTAATTCCTGATTGAATAATAAGCTTTGCACATTCATTACAAGGGAATAATGTTACATAAAGTGTTGCACCTTGAAGTGAAGTTGTTGAATTTAAGATTGCATTTGGTTCAGCATGTACAACATATGGGTATTTACAATCTAAATATTCGCCATCTCTTGACCATGGAAATTCATCATCACTACATCCATAAGGAAAACCATTATATCCAATACCAATGATTCTTTTTTGTTCATTAACAATACAAGCACCAACTTTAGTGCTTGGATCTTTACTACGATAGCTTGATAATAAAGCCACACCCATGAAATAAGTATCCCAAGAAATATAATTCTTATCTTTCATATTTACTCCTATTCAATCGTTTTAATTTTTAATTCATTTAATTGAGCTTCTGCAACTGGTGTTGGAGCATTACTCATTAAGCATTTTGCACTAGCAGCTTTAGGGAAAGCAATAACTTCACGTAAATTATTGTTCTTTGTTAATAACATAACAAGTCTATCTAAGCCAATTGCTAAACCACCATGTGGAGGTGTACCATATTTTAAAGCATCAACGAAGTATGAGAATTTATTTTGAACTTCTTCATCTGATAAACCTAAAACTTTAAACATCTTGGCTTGAATTTCTTGATTATGAATTCTAATACTACCACCACCTAATTCATATCCATTAAGAACGATATCATATGCTTTAGCATAAGTTAATTCTGGATGATCCATCATTAAATCTTCATGACCGTCTTTAGGTGAAGTAAATGGATGATGTGCAGCAGTATATCTTTGTTCTTCTTCACTCCATTCAAATAATGGCCAATCTACTACCCATAAGAAATTAAACTTATCTGGATCTACTAAATCCATTTCATGAGCAATAGTATTTCTTAAAGCACCTAGCGCATTATTAGCATCATTTAATCGATCAGAAACGATTAATACTAAATCACCTTTAACAAGACCCAATTCATTAACTAATTGTGCTTGTTGTTCTTCATTCACAAATTTAGCAATTGAACCTGTTAAAGTATCTTCATATTTTAGCCATGCTAAACCTTTAGCGTGGTATTTTTTAGCTAATAATGTTAATCTGTCAATTTCTTTTCTAGAATATTTGCTAGCACCATTATTAACAACAATACACTTAACAACACCACCATTTGCAATAACATCTTTAAATACTTGGAATTCTAATTGTTTAGCCCACTCTGTAATATTTTTAAGTGTCATTTCAAAACGAGTATCAGGCTTATCACTACCATAATTATTCATAGCATCATCCCAAGTCATTCTAACAAATGGAGTTTCGACATCGATATCTAAAATATCTTTCATTACCTTTTTAAGTAAACCTTCAGTAACATTTTGGACATCAATTTCATCAACAAAACTCATTTCGACGTCAACTTGTGTAAATTCTAATTGTCTATCTGCTCTTAAGTCTTCATCTCTAAAACATTTAGCGATTTGGAAGTATCTATCCATTCCTGCAACCATTAGTAATTGCTTATATAATTGAGGTGATTGAGGCAAAGCATAAAAAGAACCTTCATGTACACGAGATGGTACTAAGAAGTCCCTAGCTCCTTCAGGTGTTGATTTACCTAGCATAGGAGTTTCAACTTCAACAAAGTTTAATTGGTCAAAATAATTTCTAATCGCAATACAAGTTTTATGTCTGATAACTAAATTATTTTGCATTTGTGGTCTTCTTAAATCCAAATAACGATAACGCATTCTAGTTTCTTCTAATGCATCAGTTTTATCCTGAATTAAAAGTGGTGGAAGTTCTGCTTCACTTAAAACTACTAATTCACTAACTTCAACTTCAATATCACCAGTTGGAATATTTTTATTTTTACTACTTCTTTCAACAACTTTACCTTTGGCTTTGATACAGTATTCATTTTTCAAACTAACTGCAACATCATAATATTGATTGTCGGGATTAACGACTAATTGTGTAATACCATAACGGTCTCTTAAATCAATAAATACTAAACCGCCTAAGTCTCGTTTTTTAGCAACCCAACCAGTTAAGATAACTTCTTCATTCACATTGCTGATTCTTAATTCACCATTAGTGTTTGTACGCATATGCTTTCTCCTTTTTTATTCCGAAATATTCATTTAGTTTTTCAATTGGTAAATCGATTTGTTCATTAGTCTTAACATTTTTTGCTCTAATAACATTATTACTAACTTCATCATCACCAATAATTAAGATGTAATCGACATTTTCACGATCACAAAGTTTAAATTGTGGTTTTAAATTATTATTTTTATAATCTAAGAATGATAAAAAGCCATTTTCTCTTAGATAATTAGCAAGTAATAAGCCTTCAACTTTACAAGTTTCACTTAAAGTTAAAACTGCTACCTTACATTTTTCATTATCTTTATAAGTATCTAATTCAGATATAACTCCCATCATTCTTTCAACACCCATACCAAATCCAATACTAGGGATTTGTGGGCCATCAAATTCTTGGCCTAAATTATTATATCTGCCACCTGCAATTAATGCTAAACCATTGTAAGGGCTATTTTCTTCTTCATAAATGATTTCAAATATGTCATTAGTATAATAATCTAATCCTCTTACAAGTCTAGGATTAATAACATAAGGTACATTTAAAGCATCAAGTGCTGCACATAACTTATTAAAATACTCATTATCTTCTTCTTGTAAATAATCACCAATTTTAGGTGCATTTTTCATGATAGTAGTATTAGCATCAACTTTACAATCTAACATTCTTAAAGGATTCTTTTCAAATCTTCTTTGACAATCTGGACAAAGTTCATTTAAATATCCTTCAAAATATGATTTTAATTCTTTAGTATAAACTTTTCTACTTTCATCACTACCTAATGTGTTAATATAAACACATACTTTAGAAATACCTAATTTTTTAACAATACGGTAAGCCATTTCAATAACTTCTGCATCTAAATAAGGGCTTTCTTCACACATTGTTTCTACACCAAATTGATAGAATTGTCTAAAACGACCAGCTTGTGGTCTTTCATATCTAAAGTTTGGAGAACAATAGTAGTATTTTTTTACACCAGGATTAACATATAGTTTATTTTCTACAACCATACGCATAACTGATGCTGTACTTTCAGGTTTTAATGCAATCTCACGATCACCACGATCTTTAAAAATATACATTTCTTTACCAACAATATCTGATTGTTCACCAGCAGAACGAATGAAAACATCACTTTGTTCAATAATTGGAGTGATTACTTCACTATAACCATACGCTTCACAAATTTCAGTAGAAACATTTCTAACTATTTGAAATCTTTTAGCATCTTCACCATAATAATCTAAAACGCCTTTTAATTTATTAATTTTCATAATTAAACGCCTCTCTTTCTAAAAAAAACGAGCAAAAAAACATTATAAGGACGAATTACTCCGCGGTACCACCTTATTTCAGATTTTCTGCTCTTTATTCCATTTTAACGTTTTGGGTACGTTTTCTCCTGAGTTGTCAGCTCAATCACCGAAAAATCATTATATTAATCTTATTATACAATTTATACAATAAAAAATCAAATTAATTATTACATTTGTTCATAAGTATTAATGCCAAGTAGGTTTAAAGCATCTTTTAATACTACTTGTAATGCATTTAAAATTGTTAATTTTTCTAAAGTTTCACTAACATTAGCACAAATAATTTTTTCTTCATTATAAAAACTATGCAATTGATATGCTAATTCATCTATATAATGAACAACTTTATGAACTAAATGTTTTGAACCAGCTTCTTCTAATACAACAGGGTATTTAAGTAGTGTTAAACAAATATTCTTAACTTTTTCTTTATTAATATTGTTAAACTCAAATACTGGATGATATTCATTGTTAGTATCTTTAAATTTTCTAAATACACTTGCAACTCTTGCATATGCATATTGAGCATAGAATACAGGGTTATCATTAGATTTAGTTTTCATAACGTTTAGATCTAAATCCATGTGTGTATTTAAAGCTTTTGAAACATAGAAATAACGTAAAGCATCACTACCTACTTCATCAATTAAATCGATTAAAGTGATAGCTTTACCACTACGCTTACTCATTTTAACTTCTTCGCCATTCTCCATTACTCTTACCATTTGTAAAAGTTCAACGTCAATTAAATCAGCATTTCCACCAATCATACTAACCGCCGCTTTTAATCTATCAACATAACCGTGATGGTCTGCACCTAATACATCGATTAAGTGATCAAATCCTCTAGATAGTTTATTGGCGTGATATGCGATATCTGGTAAAAAGTAAGTGTAACTACCATCACTTTTAATAATTACACGATCTTTTTCGTCATTATAATCAGATGTTCTTAAGAATTTAGCACCTTCATTTTCATAAACGAATCCTTTATCAGTTAAAGTTTCAATGACATTTTGAACTGCATTAGTGCTATATAAGCTTTTTTCACTAAACCAAACATCAAAATTAACATTAAATTTTTCTAAATCAACTTTTAAATTATTTAGTAAAATCTTTGTTCCATATTCTTTAAAGAAGTTTAAATCAAATTCATTTAAAAATTTATCTTGATACTCATCTTTTAAAAGTTGAGCAATTGTAATAATTTCTTTACCATGATAGTAATCATCTTTTAATTCAAATGGCATACCATGTAGTTCTTTATATCTTTCATAAACACTTAAAGCCATATTAGTAATTTGATTACCTGCATCATTAACATAATGTTCTTTAGTAACTAAGTATCCACATTTTGTTAAAATGTTCGCTAAAGAGTCTCCATAAGCGGCTCCTCTTCCGTGTCCGATATGTAAGTATCCAGTTGGGTTTGCTGATACAAATTCTAAATTAACTTTTTGATTATTGCCAAGATTAACAAAACCATAGTTATTAGTTGTTAAAACTTTTTTTACAACACTTAACAAATATTCAATGTCAATTGTAAAATTAATAAAACCAGCACCGGCAACTTCTATTTTTGATACATTTAAAGCTTTTTTATCTAACTTAGATACAATGTCATTTGCGATCATAACGGGAGCTTTTCTAGCAACCCTAGCAAGACGCATTGCCACGTTAGTAGCGTAATCACCATTAGCTTGATCTTTAGGGACTTCTAAGACGATATCTAAACCTGTTGTATCAATTCCTAATTCTTCGATTGCTTTTTTAATACCATTTCTTAAATTTTCTAAAAAACTATTTATCATAATTTTTCTCCTAATATAAAATATTAAACTTATTATACCACTAATCGTTTAAAAAGTCAAAAGTAATATCAAAATAAAAAAACAATAATGATTACATTATTGTTTTCTCAACATATGCCATATAGCATTTCCTTCAAATCCGTATTTTCTAAACATCTTTTCTAGATGTTCATTATTATTTTTTTCAAAAGATACGGTTGCAAAATCAGCAATATTACTAATTCTAAGAAGAATTTCTTGTAGTAGAAGCGAGCCAAGTCCTTTATTTCTAAATTTTTCACTAACGCATAAATATTCAATTGATGCCTCTTTAGTTTTTTGATCAAATTGAGCAATTACCATTCCAATTGGTTTATAATTTCTTTCTTTACCAAGATTATTTTTACGAAGATTAATCATATTTTCTAAATTAAACACTTTATCATTATATAAAAATACACAAAGTAAATCATTAAATGTTTCATCTTTGACAAGATGATCAACTCTATCATATTCAACATTAGAACCATAACATTCTTTAATTAAATTATAAATTAATGCTCCATCTGATTCTTTATAAGAACTTAAAAAGTAATGAGCCGGTAATTTACCTAATTTTAGATCTAATAAATTATGTTGTAGTCTTAGATATAAAGTGTCCTGAAAGTCACGATATAGTGTTTCATTATAATTAGCATCTAACACATACATCATGTCTTGTCTAATGGCTGTAACATTATGTTTCCAAAGTGGTATCGGTAATGTATTAATCGGATCCTTAATATATTTATCTGTTAGTATCATAATATTTCCTCATAAAAAAAATACCCAGATGAGCCGTTATCAAGATGCGTCAACCGCATAAGTTAAGGGCGGTCGTCTCTATTTGATATTACATTAGGATTCCTACTCGCAGCAGGCTTTCAACACAGAATATCCTCAACAACCAATAAGTGAAATGTTCGGGTCGCAGATATTAGAAAACGCGAACTCTCCAGGCAATTAAATTATATCACTTTAACTTTTATTCTTCAAGTGTTTTATGTGCTTTTTTTCTCTCCATTGAATTATAAAAATAACGGTAATATTTAATATTCCAATACAGATCATACCAAGATCTAAAATCTTATTTATTCTATCAAAACTAAGAAATATACCTAGTAAGATGCCTAAATAAAATAATCCTTTAAATATGATATGAAATAAATTATTTTGATGTCTTTTACTTAAAAAAGTAAAGAACAATGAATTTGTTTGTCCTAAGTAGAACTGACCAACAACTGATGCCATGCCAAAAGTAAAAATAAATACTGAACAAATTACCAATCCAATTTTTCCTAATAACAATTCAAAACAATAGCTTAAAACTGTGCTTACTTCACATAAAAATACACCTTTGGTCACTTGTAAAATAAAAATACCTGTTAAGGTACAAAGTAACACAGTATCTATTAAGACACTTAAAACTTGATAACTACACATTTGATTTTGTTCTTCTTTTTCAGCAACTCCTATTAATGATGGCATTGTGCCTAATCCTGCCTCATGGGAGAATAAACTCTTACTAATTCCGTATTCAATTGTTATTAAAATTCCACTAGAAACTAAAGACCTAAAATTTAAAGCATGTGATATTATAAGTTTTAATGTATCAACCAAAGTATCTATTTTTAAAATTATCAACACTATAATAGTTACACAATATATTATTGACATGATGGGTACAATCAAATCTGTAAATTTTAAAATCGTTTTTGTTCCTTTATTGGTTATAAATAAGATAAATAAGAATAAAGAAATACCCAAAATCAGCTGAAAGTCTTTATTAACACACTTAATAATTGAATGAATTTGAATGGGAGGAAAGAAAATCGAATTTGTTAAAAGTAAAAAAATAGCAAAAATAATACTTAAAATTAAGCCAATCTTATTATTAAAATATTTTTTAATAACAAAACTTGTTCCGCTTCTTGTTTCACCACAAATAAATTCTTGTGCATTTAAAGCATATTTCGTTTCGCTATATGCAAATGAACTAGCAAAAAATGCAAACAATGCCATCCAAAAAATTACACCTGGTCCCCCATAATAAATAGCAGCCCCAACTCCTATTAGATTACCAACACCAAGATTTGTAGCAAGTCCTAACAAAAAAGCTTGTCTATTTTTTTTATTTGTTGATTTTTTAATATTTTTAAAAATTTTAAATTGGGGAAACTTTAAATAAATAGTATTAATTACAGCACAAAACAAAAATAACAACATAAAAAATAACATAAAAAAACCTCATTACATTATAGTAACAAGGTTTTCTATTTATGATTTATGTTGTAGGTAATCCAACTTGAATTTCTTCAACAGTTGATACAATTTTTTGTCTTAATTCTTCTTTTGGATATTCACCATGAGCAATTTCTAATGCCCAAATGACAGCACCACATGCAGGAGCAGCATTTAAAATAATATAGTTAATATCAATGTTTGTATTTTCTTCAACTACTTCTTTAAATTTATTAAGCATATGCATTGCAGTTGCTTTAGACCATACAGAACCTGCTAAAATAACATGAACAAGATCTTTAAAGTTTAAATTATTAATACAACCTGCAACAGATAAACCCATACATGTACCAGAAGTCTCTAAAATCTCAATAGCAACACTATCATTATTATTAGCTTCATTAAATAACATTTTAATAATTTCTGTTCTATTAATTAATCTTTTATCTGTAAGTTCAACAATTTTATCTAAAAAATATTTTTTATCTTGAATTTCATACAATTCAAAAATTTTAGATGTTAAACTTGTTTTCTTGCCAACGCGATATAGTTCATCATAAATGGCTTGGAATGTTCTTCTAACTAAAAATGCACCACCAGATTCATCACCTGAAATATATCCAACACCACCAACTTGTAAGAAATTACCAAAATCATCAACACCAACAGTTACCGTTCCAGTTCCATTGATTGAACAAACACCAAAACCATTTGGTGAAGCTGCTTTAACACCTAAAAAGCCATCGTTTTCAAGTTCAAACTTTTTAAAACCAATTTCAGTAATAACTTTTCTAAGTGCGACTTTTTGAGTAATTACATCAGCTCCAGCTAAGCCAAAGGCAGCACCAACAATATTATCTACTGTAATATTGTTTCGTTCAAATAATTTATTTAAATGTTCAGACATTACTCGTTTAGTACCAGCAAAAGAATCTCTTAAAGCTTCATGGCTACAAGTACCGCATCTGATGGCATCAACATAATTACCTTCTAAATCAAATAGAAAATAGTCAGTTTTAGTGTTCCCACCATCAACACCTAAAATTAGTTGTCTATTTTTCATCTTTAAAAAATTGTGGTAAATATGCTTTATGAGCTTCTAACATTTCATCAAAGCAAGCTAAAGAAGTATTTAAATCATTCATTAGTGGGTTCATGATCATAGCTTTAATAGCTTCTTCTTTATCACCAGTAATAGCCGCTTTAACAGCATGTCTTTCATAACATTTAATAGCTTGGATATATTCCTTAATATGATCACTATTAACATGAGTTGCTTTAATAGGTTTAGCACCATCTTTACCAATAACTGCTTGAATTTCAATAGCATCATTATCTTCTAAGAAATCTAATGCACCATTATTTAAGACATTAACTACATGTACTTCTTGTAAGTCGTTGTAAATAGCATTAACTAAAGATACAGCAACTTCAGAATATCTAGCACCACCACGTTTAGAAAGTTGTTCTGGTTTAACATATAAAGATGGTTGTGAATATAATTCTAGAAGTTGTTCTTCTAATTCCATACAAACTTGTGCACGAGTTTTTTCCGCTTTTTTAAGTTTTTCTAACTTGCTATCATGTAAATAATAATATTCTAAATAAGATGATGGAATACCACCAATTGCTTTAATTTGTTCTGCAGTAAATCCACTAGCAGGTATGTTTTTCATCGCTTCACTATTAACACCAGCTTCTAAAGCTTCATTTAAATAATCATGTCCATTATCAACGATAGATGTAACATAAGTAAAGTGATTTAATCCAATATATTCAACTTGAGCATTTGGTAAATTTAGTCTTCTCTTAATACCATCAATCATATTGATTGGAACATTACAAAGACCCATCATTTTTACATTAGTATGATTTAATAAAGCTTGAGCAATTAAACCAGATGGATTTGAGAAGTTGATTAACCAAGCATTTGGACAACATTTTTCCATTAATTTAACAATTTTTAGCATTACTGGAATAGTTCTAAATCCTTTAAACATACCACCCATACCGCAAGTTTCTTGTCCGATAAGGTTATATTTTAGAGGAATTGTTTCATCAAGTTTTCTAGCAGGTAATTTACCAACACGAATTTGAGCTAAAACGAATTCAGCACCAGTTAAAGATTCTTCATAATCCATTGATAATACAACTTTGCAATTAATATTTGCATGTTCAATCATTCTTTTTGCAAGACCACCAACGATATTTAACTTTCTTTCGTCGATATCCATTAAATATAATTCTGTAACAGGAAGTGTATCCTTTTTTGCAATTAAACCTTCAATTAACTCTGGTGTATAAGTACTACCAGCACCAATAATACAAATTTTCATTTTTCTCTCTCCTTATTTATTATATTTTTTTAAAATTTCAGCTTTATCAGTCTTTTCCCAAGGCAATTCAATATCTGTGCGGCCAAAATGCCCATAACAAGCTGTTTTTTTATAAATAGGTCTTCTAAGATCTAAAGTTTCTATTATGCCTTTAGGAGTTAAAATAAAATTATCTCGAATTATTTGTACTAATTCTTTATCGCTTAATTTAGATGTACCAAAAGTGTCAACATAAATAGAAGTTGGTTCAGCAACACCAATTGCATAAGACACTTGAATTTCAATTTTATCAGCAAGTCCAGCAGCCACTATGTTTTTTGCAACATATCGCATCATATAACTTGCACTTCTGTCTACTTTAGTTGGATCTTTTCCACTAAATGCTCCGCCACCATGTTTTGCATAACCACCATAAGTATCAACAATTATTTTTCTACCTGTTAAACCAGTATCACCTTTGGGACCACCAACAACAAATCTACCTGTTGGATTAATAAAAATTTTAGTATTTTCATCAATTAAATTGCTATCAACCACATAGTTAATAACTTCACTAATAATGTTTTTTCTTAATTCTTCTTGTGTTATGCATTCATCGTGTTGAGTAGAAACTACAATTGAATCAATTCTAACTGGATTACCAGACTCATCATATTCAACACTTACTTGAGTTTTACCATCAGGTCTTAATCCACTTACGATACCAAGTTTTCTGACATCAGTTAATCTTTTAGCTAATTTTTGAGCTATAATAATTGGCATTGGCATTAATTCATCAGTTTCTCTACATGCATAACCAAACATCATCCCTTGGTCTCCCGCACCATCTTTATCAACACCTAATGCAATATCAGCAGATTGTTCATTAATAGAAACTAAAACCGCTAAATTTTCAGCATCAAAACCGTATTTACCACGATCATAACCTATTTCTTTAACAACGTTTCTTACGATTTTTTGTACATCACAGTATCCATTTGTTGTGATTTCTCCCATAACAAGGACTAAACCAGTTGTTACACATGTCTCACATGCAACACGTGATTTAGGATCTTGTGATAAAATATCATCTAAAATAGCATCACTAATTTGATCGCAAATTTTATCAGGATGTCCCTCTGTTACGGCTTCAGATGTAAATATTCTATTTAACATAACTTCACCTCTTAATCCTTAATATTATACATTAAATAACTATTTTTTACAAGTGAATAGCTACTTAAATCAACCCTTTTTCCAGAATCTTTTTCCACTTCTTTCCACGTGGCAAATCTTTAAATGTTACAGTTTCATTTAAGGTTGGATGTTTAAAACTAATTGAATAACAAGATAACATTAAATCGCATCTTTCTTTCGGATTTCCATATAATGTATCACCAACTAAAGGATAACCATAATTAGAAAACTGTACTCTAATTTGATGATGTCTACCGGTTATTAGTTTAATTAACAAAATAGTTTTGCCATCATAATGGCCTAAAACACTGTATTCAAGTTCAGCTTTTTGTCCACTACCAGGTTTTACAACTTTCATCTTTTTAGAATTATCAATATGATCTAGATAATCTGTAAGCCTAGAATTTTTTTCTATTATACCGTGAACCACAGCAATATACATTTTAGACCAATTATTATTTCTTATATCCACACTTAGTCTACTTGCACATTTAGATGTTTTAGCTAGAACCATCACACCTTCAGTCATTCTATCTAATCTATGTACTAATCCAACATAGACATTACCAGGTTTTTCATATTTCACTTTAAGATAATTTTTAGCTAAATTTACCACATCTAAATCCTTTGTATTATCTTCTTGAGATAAAATATTGGCTGGTTTATTGATAACTAATAAATGATTATCTTCAAATAAGACTAATTTGCTAAAATCAATTTTCATATCTATCACCTAATATATTATATCAAAAATTATATTTTTTTGCAATTAATACAAAAAAATGCTAAAGAAAAATTTCACACTTTAATAAAGAAAAATTTCATCATTTTAATTGATTAAAATTTAGTTTTATGATAATATATAAACAAGAGAAATTTAAAATTTGAGGTATACATATGGAAAACAATGAACAACTTAATCAACCAGTTGCTGCCGTTGAAGTTATTGAGCCTGAATTAACATTATATGAACAATATTTACAAAGAAGAAAAAAAATGTCTCCAGCAGAACGTAAAAAAATGCGTACTATTATCAAGTTAATTAATGGAGAAATCAATGGCACAAAAGCTGCACAAGTATTAAAAATTACAACACGTCAAGTAAGAAACTTAAAAAGACAAGTACTTGAAGAAGGTGTAGGTGGTGTTGTACACAAAAACAAACAATATAAACCTTATAATACTTACAATCCTGAACTTAGTACATGGATTTGTAAATTATATCGTAAAGAATATCGCGGAACTAATTTTTCTGAATTTGCAAGAATAATTCAAGATAATTATGGTGTTACTGCTTCAAGAAGTACTATTTATAACTTCTTAAGACGTGGTAGAATACGTAGTCCACAAAGAAAAATACATAAGAAAAAAGTAGTTGTAGAACAAACTGTTACTAAAACTACCAAGAAAGGAAAATAAGTTCTTAATTTATTAAGAACTTTTTATTTTATATGAAGAAAATTGTCTATGTTAGAGAAATTCCAATAGGCACAAAACATGTTGTCATCCAATCAATGACTAACACTAAAACTAGTGATGTTACAAAAACAGTTGAACAAATCAATAAATTAGTTAATGTTGGGTGTGAAATTGTTAGAGTTGCTGTCAAAGACCTAAATGATGCTATTGCAATTTCAAAAATTAAGGATCAAGTCACTTGTCCAATTGTTGCTGATATTCATTTCGACTATCAATTAGCTCTTGCTGCAATTGAAAATGGAGTTGATAAGATTCGAATTAATCCTGGCAATATTAATAAAGACAAAGTAGAAATTATAGTTAACAAATGTAAAGAATACAATATTCCAATAAGAATAGGCGTAAATTCAGGGTCATTAAGTAAAGATATCATTGAAAAATATGGTACTTCTTCTAAGGCATTAGTAGAAGAAATGAAAAGAGAAATTGAATTTATTGAAAGTCTAGACTACCATAATCTTATTTTAAGTATTAAGGCAACGGATATTTCTACTTTTATTGAAGCTAATAAAGAAATAAGTAAACTTTATGATTATCCGCTACATATTGGACTTACTGAATCAGGAACTAAAGAATCTGGAAGTATTCGTTCAAGTTATGCGCTAGGCACCCTTTTAAATGAAGGGATCGGTGATACTATTAGAGTAAGTCTAACAGGGGATCCTATCAATGAAATCAAAGTTGCAAAAGAAATTTTAAAAATATTTAATCTTTATAATGGTCCAACCTTAATTAGTTGTCCAACGTGTGGTAGACTAGAATATAATATGGAAAATTTAATTAATCAAGTTGAACCTATTATTGAAAAAATAAAAAAACCTCTAAAAATTGCAATTATGGGTTGTGTCGTTAACGGCATCGGTGAAGGGAAAGAAGCAGATTTAGGTATAGCTGGCGGTAAAAACCAAGCTGTTATCTTTAGAAAAGGACAAATTATTAGAAAAGTTGATGATGATAATTTACTTGAAGCTTTTTGTCAGGAACTTAATATTTTATTAAATGAAAATAGTCACTAAGATATCTTAGTGACTATTTATTTTTTACTGATCTTTTATAAACCTTTAAATAAACATCTAAACCTTTAGTATTACTCATTAAATTATTAATAATAATATAATCAACACCCATTTTGGCAATACTTCTTATTTTACCAACTGCATAAGTATTACTTACACCAATTTTAATATTTTCATGATATTCGTTAACTAAATCTTTAACTTCTTCATCTTTCATATTTAATAGAGTAATTTTGTTAACGGATGTATCTAAAGCTTCCATATATTCGTCTTTTGTTTTAACTTCAAGTTCAATTATTGCATCATTATGTTTTTTTCTAACCATTTCAACAGTTTCTCTTATACTACCGTTAATCAAAAGATGATTTTCATTGATGATAAATGTATTATCATCATTTACTCTTAGAACACAGCCAATATTAAGTAAGGCATTTTCCTCTAAAGATTGATAACACGGGGTATATTGATTATCAATAACTAACTCACAATCCATATTAACTAATTCTTGTAAGTATTTATCCGCAGCACTAGTAACACTAGATAAATGTTGCAAATAACCTATTACAACATTACTACCTTTTAAAACATCGATCATTTTACCCTTTGCCGATGCAATAGCATCACCTTTATTTATATAAAATCCTTCTTCTTTTAAAATTTCTACTGTAATAGAAGGATTAATTTGTCTATAAACTTCTTTTATTACTTCTGTACCAGAAACAATGCCTGAATTTCTAACCAAAAATGTTACAAAACATTCTTGTTTGTTATTAATAACCAGACTAGACACTTTATCTTGATATTTACTTGCTTCTTGGATTGCTGAATGTATTATATTTTGTAAAGTTCTTTCCATGTTATCCTCTCTTTATTGATAAACATATGCTAAAAATATTAACATTATAATTAATATTCCTAATGTGACTAATAATAATACTTTAAATATTGAAATAGGTGTTTTACCATAAACCTTTCCATTTTCGCCATTTACTATAAAGCGAAAATCTTTTTTACGAAAACTATAGTGACAAATCCATATTGGCAAAATAACATATTTGTACTTAGATTGATAATAGTTGGGCATAATTTTTAAGTAATCAACTACATCATAATGGTATTTTCTTAAAATTTCTCGTTTTATGGTATCTTCAATAATATCTTTTCCTATTTTCCATCCCTCTTTTAAATCAATACTATAATGTTCTGCATTATGGCCAATAATGTATCTATTATCATATACAAAAGAATTATTAGTGTCATAAGGTAAAATCATGTTTAATTCTTTTTGAGAAATCTTTTTACCAGACATTACAACCACATCATCAACTATTTTTTGATGAACACCACTAATTCTAAAATATCTTACATATGTAACAGTATGTCTATTTTTACCACTACCTACAGTTTTTGTATATCTTTTTCCAAGTCTTCCTTGATATGGAGCAGTAACATTAGTATCAAAAGTCCAAGAAGGAGAGTAAATTGTATAAAAACTAGGATTTGGTAAATTCTTTTTTAATTTGCGAGGTGCAAAAAATTTTTTCTTTATCCATTTTCGATAGTTTTCTATAACATCATTTTGATCTGTTTTAAATGGAATTACACGATTAGGTTTTAATCCTATGATATCATCAGTAGAAATTACCATTGGTGTATTACAGAATGGACATTTTGCTGTCAAAACGTGTTTTTCTAATAAAATAGTCGCTCCACAATTAGAACAATCAGCTTTTTTAACTTCATCGTTCCAGGTTTCACCCATGACATCAAAATTTAGATCAAACTCTTCTGAAGATGCTGAACCATCTATTGTCATCTCGAAACCGCAATAGTCACAGTGTAAACCTTGAATTGAAGAATTATATCTTAAATTTGCTCCACATCCTGGGCACTTATAAATTTCATTATCTGATTCTAGAAGTTCTTCTTCATTTAATTCAACATCTGCCATACTAATTCCTAAAATTAATTTACTTTTTTACCACAATTTGAGCAAAAATTAGATCCTGCTGCAATTTTTGAACCGCATTCACTACAGAAATTATCAGTTGGAAGTTGCTTTCCACAAACATTGCAGAATTTACTATCTTTATCTATTTGGGCTTGGCAGAATGGGCAAGTAATTTTATCATCATTTTTTTGTACTGGTTCATCTTTAACATTTTGTAAATTGTTCATCATCATACCAGCCATACCAACACCAGCACCTAAGCCTACACCAGCACCAGCCAAACCAGAACCACTTGGGTTATTAGCCGCATCTCTCATAGCTTGAGCAGTTTCCATAGCAACGTATGTACCCATTTTATCACTTAAAATACCTAAAGATGTTCTCTTATCAATTGCTTGTTCTACTTCTTCTGGTAATGAAACATTTTCAACGTAAGCTTTAACAACTAAAAGACCCATTTCATTAAATGATGGTTGTAGGGCTTCTTTTAACGCGTCTGATAATTCTTCATATTTTGTTGCAATGTCTAAAGCACTGATTTTTGAAGTGGCTAAAGCATCAGAAAATGAAGTAACAAACATTGTCTTAAGATGATCTTTTAAGTCATGAACTGTATAAATTCCATTAGTACCGACAACAGCTTTAATTAAAGTAGCTGCATCATTTACTTGGAATGTATATTTACCAAAAGCACGAACTCGTATCATACCAAAATCATTATCTCTCATCATGACTGGATTACTTGTTCCCCAAGTTTGATTAATAAATTGTTTTGTATTAATATAATATACATCCGCCTTAAACGGAGAATCAAATCCATATTTCCATGATGCAATTGCAGTTAAAATTGGTAAGTTTTTAGTTTCCAATTTGTGAGTTCCTGGACCAAATGTTTCAGCAAATTGACCTTCTTTAGATAATATTGCCATTTGACCTTCATTTACAACAAGTTGACAGCCATTCATAATTTCATCACGGTCTGTCATTGGATATCTATATACGATAGTATCGTTAGAATTATCCTTCCATTCAATAACTTTTAATAATTGTCTTCTAATAAATCCCATAATATACTTTCCTTTCTTATTTAATTATAGCATTTTTTTACTATTTTTATCATTAATTTATTTACTTTTTTTATCTACGCCGATTTTTAATAATTCACTACCCAATTCTTCATTAATCTGTCTAATTAGTTTATTAATTTGTATATCTTTTTCATTTTCATCAAAACTATCAAAAATGGTCAATTGTTTTTGCTTTTCTTTAAAAGGTTTTAATTTACTTGCACCTACACCAACTAATCTTATACCAAATGGCAAATCATGCAGATCATCAAATAAATCTTCAATTTGAAGATAAACTTTCTCAAAATCATTAATTGGCGTATCTAAAGTTTTAGATTTACTATACATTTTAAAGTTATTATACTTGATTTGTACAGTAAAAGTCATTGCTTTAACATTTGTTTTTTCTAATCTATTACAAACAGAGTGCGTTAAAGCCTTTAATGTCACTTTAACTTTATCTACATCATATTCATCTGCATCAAAAGTCGTTGAATTACTGACTGATTGAGCATCATTAAAACGATTTACATCAACTATGCTACTTCCTTCACCATTAGCATGCGCTATTAAGCTATGTGCAACATTTTTACCTATTGTTTCTTCTAACATCTTAATATTCTTAAAGTTTGCTAAATCACCAATTGTATTTATTTTCAATTCTTTTAAAAGGGGAACTGTTTTTTTGCCAACACCTTGGAGGTCTCCAATTGGTAATATCCACATTTTATCCTTAATTTCTCTTTTCCTTAGTATTGTTATTCCTAATGGTTTTTTCATATCAGAAGCCATTTTGGCTAAAAACTTATTAGGTGCAATCCCAATACTACAAGGTAGACTAAATTTCTCTAATATTTCTTTTTGTATTCTAACCGCTAAATCAATCGGATTTTCATTTTTACAAAGATCTGTAACATCTAAATAACCTTCATCGATACTAGCAGGTTCAACAAGGGGAGTTATTGATAAAAAATAAGAAAAAAACTTCCTAGAATACTCACTATATAAATGGTGTTTTGATTCAACTAATATTAGATCAGGACACACTCTTAGTGCTTCATTAATATGCATCGTCGTTTTGACACCTTTTGCTTTAGCTTGATAACTAGCGGCCAAAATAATACTTTTTCTACTTGATGCATTAGGGGCTACAGCAACATTTTTACCATAAAGTTCAGGATTTTCTGCTACTTCACAACTAACAAAAAAACTATTCATATCGATATGAAATATTATTCTTGCCATAATGCACCTCCTTATATATTTTATCATAAATACCTAAGTTTTGTAAAATGATAGAATTTATTTTTATCAAATACTTTTACTTTTTAGAGATTTGTGATATAATATATAAGAGTTTAAATACTATCTGATTAAGGAGTAAAAATTATGGCTAAAAATGAAAAGTTTATTACTAAAAAAACTAGAGGAAATAAAGAAGAATACGCAATTAGAAAAAGTCCAACTAAAACATTAGCTGGAAAAATCTTAGTATGGATAATTGTAATAGGTACATTATTATTACCAGTAGTTGCTGCAATTGTTTCATTATTTCACTAATAAAAAATAAAAAGCATGATTCTAAATCATGCTTTTTTTATGCAAATTTTATTAATTTCTTCTTTTTATGTTCTAATCTAAGTTTATCAGCAATCATTGCAATGAACTCAGAGTTCGTTGGCTTAGATTTATTGTAACTAATCGTATAGCTAAAAATATCACTTATAGCTTCAACATTTCCTCTTATCCATGCCACTTCAATTGCATGTCTAATCGCTCTTTCAACTCGAGAAGCTGTTGTACAATACTTTTGAGCAATTTCAGGATATAATATTTTCGTAATTGCACCTAATAGATCAATATTCTCATATACCATTGTGATTGCTTCTCTAATATATAAATAACCCTTAATATGAGCAGGGACTCCAATTTCATGTAAAATAGATGTTATTTCAGTATCTAAATCGATAATATCCTCATTTTTGCTCTTATTTGATGAAACATTATCATTATACATAATTATTTCATATAAACTAACGAAATCAATCGGTTTTGCTAAAACATAGTCAACTTTAAATTGATTTAGTTTTGAAGTAATAAAAGAACTTACAAATTGTGTCATAACAATTATCTTCTTTGGTAAACGATATTTGTCATTTTTAGTCTTTAATTCTTCAATCACTCGCATACCATCACAATGAGGTAAAAACAAATCAATCAACAAAACATCGACTTCGGTTACTCGTAAAGAATTTAAAATCGTATTACCATCTGTGTGTGATCCAACAATTAAAACATTATTGAGATCTTTAAAATAATTTTTGATTGCTTCAGCTTCTTCTAAAGCCTCGCTGGCAATCATCAGCTTAATTTTATTCATATACATACACCCCCTGTACCTAAATATTCTATCATTTTATCCAAAATTAAGCAAACAATACATATTTTTTTATAAAACAAGGGGTATTTTTCGACATTTTATTTACACAAAAAAATCTATATTTACAAAAATATCTTTTCTATAACAATAGTTTTGTATAAAATAGTCGATTTTTACTAAATATTTGCATCTTTTAGCATCCATTTTGCATAAATACCATATCCAACAGTAGGATTATCAACTATTACGTGTGATACTGCTCCAACTAACTTACCATCTTGAATAATAGGACTTCCACTCATTCCTTGAACAATTCCACCTGTAATATTTAATAGTTTAGGGTCAGTTATTCTGATTTTAATACCTTTAATATCAACAGAAGATTGATCTTGTAACTCAATAATTTCTATATCATATTTTTCTTTTTGATTATTTGTTAAAGTAGTTACAATTTGGGCTTTACCAAGTTTAACTTCATTAATATCAGCAATTTCAATTAAATCTCGATTATTCTTTTTGATCCCTTTACCATATAAACCAGTATTTTTGTTATTGGTTATATATCCTAATACCTTATTATTAATTGTAGATCTAATCTCTCCAGCATCACCTGGAACCGCTTTGATTACTTCATCAACATTAGAACCTAGAATCAAACCACTTTTAGAATCGAATAATTTATTATTTTGATAAATACCATGGCCAAGGGAAGCAAATCGGTTTGATTTTACATCAACAAATGTTAAAGTCCCTACGCCTAGTATTTTATCTTTAATATAAAGACCAAGTGATTTTTGATTTTGAATTGTTTTACAAACAAAAATATCTGTTCTAATTTTTTGATTATTTCTTAAGAGTTCTACACTTACAACTTCTTCTTCTACATTAGATAAAATATTTAATAAACTATTATTATCTGAGATTTTTAAATTATTAATAGAAATTATAACATCTCCTACTTCTATATTACTTTCTTTCCAGGGACTAAATTTACCATTTATGGTATCAACTTCATATTTACCCATTACTGTTACACCAGTATTTAATTTTATACCTATGTTTTCTCCACCCAAATATACCATTTTATCGTTATTTGCGTATGTTGATACTTTAACAGATAAACTAATAGCTAATAATATAAAGAAACCAACAATTATTTTTTTAATTCGTTTCATATACTCTCCTTTCTAGGATTATATCCTTATATTATTATGTCCAATAATAAAAAAATAAGTGCCTCTAATTTTTGGAATTAGAGACACTTTTTGTTATTTACAATTTATGGTATTATTTTACTTCTCTTATAACATCATCTATTGATATATTAGAGGCTTTTTTTAATTCTTCAACATTACCTTCAGTCAAATAAGTATTCGATAATGCGATATGTTTAAGATTAACTTTTATGTTCAAGCTAGCATAATATTTATTAATTAAATCAAATAAGCCAGCAATATCATTCGCTTGTTCATAAATAATTATTTTCTTAGAATTAGCAATCTGATGTAAAATATTGACATCAATTGGCTTAATAAACAATGCATTAATTAAACCTACGTTTAAATCTTTCAATGTTTCTTTTAATTCTTCCACATCAGTTCCATATGTGATTATGTTTACATCACTTAGCGGTAATTCAACTATCCATTTTAATGGTTCAAAACAAGATATTTTTTTACTAGGTAAGTATTTTGGATAACGAATTGCTACAGGATGATCGCAAGTCAAAGCATATTTTAATGCTTCTTGAGCATTTTCAACACACGATGGAGCAATAATCATCATGTTAGGAATTGGCGATAAATAAGAAATATCAAAAATTCCTTGATGAGTAGAACCATCATTAGAAACAATACCACTGCGATCAATACAAAATATAACATGTTTATTACATCTAGCAACATCATGCAAAATTTGATCATATGCTCTTTGTAAAAAAGTAGAATAAATAAATACGACTGGTATAAGTTCTTTAGACGCAATAGAACTAGCTATAGTAACCGCATTTTCCTCAGCAATCCCAACATCAATAAAGTGACTTGGACACTTTTCTTGGAAAGAAATCAGCGAATTACCTAATGTCATTGCAGCGTTAACCACCATTACATTATGATTCTTTTCTACTTCTTCTATTAAAGTATCTCCTAAATATTTACCAACTGGTTCAATAGTTTCTTGATGTATAAACTGGCCAGTTTCAATATCAAATGGTCCTACATGATGCCATGTGCCAATTGTATCGTCTTCTGCATACTTATAACCTTTACCTTTTTTAGTTTTAACATGTAAAATAATTGATTTTGAGTATTTTTTGGCAAAACTTAAATACTTATCTAGTTCTTTAAAGTTATGACCATCAATGCCAGGAAAATACTTAATACCAAAAGAATCAAATAAGTTCTTTTTGTAAATAGCACCTTTCATACTATTTTTCATTTTATCAATAAAACCATGTAGACATCTTGGTGTAATTTTATAAATAAATGATTTTTCTCTTCGAATACGAATTTTATTAAAAGTTCTAGCTACTGCACCAACATTTTTAGAAACACTCATATCATTATCATTAATTATTATGATAACTTTTAATTCTGGATGAGCTCCTAAGTAGTTTAACGCTTCAATTGCTAAACCATTAGTAGCACTCGCATCACCTACAACGGCAATAATATTTCCCTCAATATTTAATTGTTTATTCCTAATAGCTTGACCAATTGCTAAAGAAACAGCAGTAGATGAATGACCAATTGAAAAAAGGTCATATTCACTTTCATTAGGATTAGAAAAACCACTAATACCACCAAATTGTCTTAAAGTAGTGAAATCTTCCTCACGTCCTGTCAAAATCTTATGGGTATAAGTTTGATGAGAAACATCAAAAATCACTTTATCTTTTGGTAAGTCAAAGGCCTTATGTATTGCAATCGTTAATTCTACAACCCCTAAATTTGATGATAAATGCCCACCATTTAAACTTACGGTAGAAATTATTTTTTGTCTAATATCTTCCGATAAAGTAAATAGTTCTTTATCATTCAATTCTTTAATATTTTTCATAAAAACCTCTTATCTTAAAAAGGAATTTCTTGATCTCCCATTTTAGTTACCACAACTTGTTTTGCAGATTCTAATTTCTTTTTAAGTTCTACACTCAATTCTATTCCTCTTTGATATTTTTTAACCGCATCATCTAAAGATAATGTTCCTTTTTCTAACTCTTCAACTATTTGTTCAAGTTCTTTCATCATTTCTTCAAAAGTTAAGTTTTCCATTTTAGTCCTCTTTAATTTTAATAATTTTAGATTCTACTTCTCCATCAGAAAATCTAATTTTTATATTTTTATTCAAATCAATATTTTTAATAGAACTTATCACAGTATTATCTTGGTAAGAAATCGAATAACCTTTATTCATTAAATTTAAAGGATTTAAAATAACAATTTTTTGATAATATTGTTGTAAGTTTACTTCTGTTTTTTCTAATTTTACTAAATAATTATTCAATAATTTATCGTATTTTAAATTAAATTGATTATTTAAAACATCAATTTGTTTATTAAAATGTAAATTCATACTGTTTGTTAAACTATTTAGATAATCAATTTTATTTAAAACAATATGAATAGGTGAATGTTGTTTTAATCTTTCGGTTAATACTTTGGTATTATCACTCAAATTATTAATAATTTTATCGAATTGTGATAATCCATAAGAATTAACTTGATATTTTAAACGTGTTTCTAATTTATTATAATAAACACGATATGAACTTTTTAATCTTTGGTTTAAAATATTAATACTTTCTAAAACTTCAAATTGATTTTTAACCGCTAACATGGCAGCCCCGGTTGGCGTAGGTGCTCTTAGTGAGGCAACAAAATCACAAATAGTGTAGTCACCTTCATGTCCTACTGCTGAAATTGTGGGGAAAGGGGCTTTAAATAAACATCTAGCCAATTCTTCATCATTAAAACAAGCTAAATCTTCAAAACTGCCTCCACCTCTGCCTATAATTAAACAATCAATTTCTTGATTTTCATAAGATTCCTTTAACGCTCTTATTAAATCCCTAGGAGCATCATCACCTTGTACTAATGCAGGATATAATACCACTTTAACATTAGGCATTCGTTTCTTCAAAGTGGATAAGATATCATTAATAGCCTCTCCCGTGGAAGAAGTAATGACCCCAATTGTTTTAGGAAATTCAGGTAGTTTAATTTTGTGCTTTTCATCAAATAAACCTTCGCTACTAAGTTTATCTTTTAATTCTAAGAATTCTTGATATAAAGCACCAATTCCGGCTTGAATCATTTTATTAACTACAATGGAATAAGTCCCTCTTTTTTCATAAACTCCAACTTTTCCTACTACTTGTACGACTAAGCCATCTTTTACTTCAAAGTTCAATTTAGTATTATTGGGGTAAAACATCATAGCAGATATTTCACTAAACTCGTCTTTAATAGAGAAATACATGTGTTTACCAGAAATTTTAAAATTAGATATTTCACCTTCTAAATATACCGTTTGAAGATGAATATCCATATCAAATTTATAAGAAAGGTACCTATTTAAAGCAGAAACAGACAAAAATTTTGCCTGTTTTAGTTCATCATTATTTATCATTTCTTAAATCCTTACTAATTTTATCTAATAACTTATTGTTAAATTTAGATTGTAATCCATCATCTAAATTAGTGTATTCTTTGGAAATCTCCACAGCTTCATTAATAATTATACCACTAGCAAGATTAGTATTAAGCATTTCATAAACAGCAAGTCTAATAATTGATCTATCTACAAAATTCAATCGATCAATTGTATATTTATCTAAACTATTATGAATAATCTTATCAATTTCTGTTTGTTTTTCCATAATACCAACTATGGTGTTTTTTATTTCTTGATAATTTTCGTCTTCTTCTTTTAAAGCAACTTCACTACTTTCATTTGTAGGATCAAACGCAAAATTAATAATATTATGTAATAGTTCATTGTCTAAGTTTTCATATTTACGAATATCTATTTCGTATAGAGTTCTTACAATAACTATTCTACAAGCATGACGATTCATGATACACCTCGATTAGTTGATTTTTATTTCAAATGGTACTACAGGTAGACCATTAATAGTTTTTAAATTACATAAGTAAATTTCTTCTACATACGCATAAGTTATAATACATTCAATATCATTAATGTCTTGATTTTCTTCTAATACTAAAGTAATAATAATACTATTACCATTTATTTGGTAAGTGTATTCCAATAATTCAGCTGATGAATTTTGAACACTTAAACCATATAATTCATCAACATTTTCTAAATTTTGTCCAAAACTAAATGAAATTTTAATAACATTATTGTTTGTAAGTACCTCATTAAATGCAGGAGATTTAAACATTGCATTTTTATTATAAGTTATTTGATATACACTTTCACATACTCTCAATAAGTATTTTTCAATTGAAAAAGCATATTGTCCTTCTTGTTCTGATTCAATGTCTTCATTAATTAGCTCTTCAGTTTCTAATAAATAAGTATCATAAGTTACGATTAATTCAACATTTTCCAATTGATAAGATGGAATCGCTTGTGCAAATCTTAAATCATTAGCAAAAGCTTCATCTAGATAAGTTTCCTGGATAGTATAAATATCAATATCATTACCAAATACATTATTAAACTCTGTAAACATTTGTAATAATAAATAACTATAGTTAGTTACAAAAGATCCTCGATTTTGGCTATTATAATGTTTAAAATCGCTTGTTCCTTGATTCCAAATAATCCCAGCGATACTAAAATCTTTTAACGAATCAATGAAAATATTATACATTGAACCTAAGCTATTAGTACTAGATGTAGAGTTAGATGTATTATAACGATTAATTGATGTTAAATATTTTTTAATATTTAAATAATTAGTAGCAATATCTTCTTTAAGCCAAGCATCTGCATAGCATTCATCTAAAGATGCATCAATTATTGCAATTGGGATATTAACTTTTGTATTAAGATATGCAGCAAATGATTTAATATTATCACTAACATTTACAGCATCTTCGTATGAATACCATTTTAAACTTTCGTTTTCATATTGAACAAATTTAATATTATCTAAATTAGCATCATCAGTATCCATACTATAAGATAAAGTATCTTTATACTCACCTGAAATCATCCATACTTCACCAAACATAATGTTTTTAAACTTATGTGTATGAAAACCATCACTAACTTCTAAACGATAACGTTTATTGCTACCAGCAATACCTTTAACCTTTAACTCAAATTGGCCAAGTTCACCTGCAATTGTTATTGTTTGTGAAACCATATCGCCTTCTTCATCGAAAATTGAAGCTGTTAGTACTACCCCTTTTTCACTAATTCCACTTATAGTAAACTCCTTGTCTTGTTGTAAAATCATATTATTATTTAAGAAATTACTTAAAGTGAAATCATTTTCGGGTGTTTTTCCATCTTTATAAGGGTCTAAATTAATATTTATTCCACAACCACTAATAAAAAAGATAAAAAATAACGATAATATAAAATAACATGTTTTTAAAGCTTTACTTCTCATAAAAACACCTCTTTTCTTATCTTATTATACTACAAATTATCTTTTTTTTAAAGCAATTAAAGAATTATTACATAAAAACAACTACTCAAAGCGAGTAAAAACATTTTTTACTATCTTTCTTAATTGTTCTTTTTTATATTCAATTGTTTTAGCTAAAGTTATTTGATTTTTTGCGCGGTCTAAATTATGTTTGTCATATTTAACCATAAAATATTTATTGTTTTCTAGATAATCTGTTATGAATCTTATGGTTATTTCCATTGTTATAATGTAAATACTATCTATTAATAACGCTATTTCTTCATCTGTAATAATGTTTCTAACTTTATATGCATAACCTATTACAAAATAACAAAATAAATTCATGTCGAAGCCTATATTACTTAAATCTTTGGCATCTTCACATGTGTTTGATACAAAACTTCTAACTGCATCACCAAAATCAAAAAGTAAACTTCCCGGCATTACTGTATCTAAATCTATCAAACATTTTGCTTTTTTAGTGTTTTTATCAAATATAACATTATTTAATTTTGTATCATTATGAACAACTCTTAAAGGTAATATACCTCTATTTAAATTATCTGTAATTAGACTATATTGATCAATATTTTTAATAATGTAAAAATATAATTCACTTACTTCTTGTTGCTTATAACTATCTGCATTTTTGAAAGTTTCAACTAATTTTTCAAATCTTTTTTTAGTATCATGAAAGTCCGGTATAGTAATTTTTAAATCTTTAGGATTAAAGTCACTTAAACTCGTTTGAAAATCACCCAACACTTTTCCCATTTCATAGATTTGACTAGGATTTTCAACAAAATCATATGTTATTGAATTATTAACAAAATTATAACAGCGATAAAATTCTCCATCATTTTCTAAACAATTATTGCCTACCTTTGTAGATATTAATTCTAAATTTTCACATTTAAATTGTCTTTTTTCATTTAGATGATTAATCACCTTTTCAATATTATTCATCAATAAAAAAGGATCTTTAAATACGCTATTATTTATTTTTTGGATAATATAATCTCTATCTTTTGTCTTAATAATATAACTTTTATTAATTAAACCATTAGTATTATTTTCTACTTTTAAAACATTAAAAATATTAAATTCATGACAAATTTCTAAAATATTCAACAATATCACCCCTACTTTATGTATATGTAAATAATTAGAAAATGATAAAAAAACTTTCTAAGTAATCTTAGAAAGTTCTATCGTTATTTCTTTTAACAGAATTGGTTTTTTCCATATATTGACTATTTAAAAAATCATATCTTTCTCTACTATCAATATACAAATTAGAGTGAATATCATTACCTAAATCTAATTTTTTAAACCTTTGTTCTTGTTCTTTTAATCTTTTCTTATCTTTTTTCATAATACCTCCCTTTTAATATTATTAATATTAAAAGGAAATTTATGATTGGTATTTTTTACTTAAGTAAGAAATCTTTACCTTTTAAAGTTTCAGGTTCATATCTAGATAGATCATTATAATCTTGTTGTCTTAATGCTTCATAGATGCATATAGCAGCAACATTACTAATATTAAGTGATCTAATTTTATCATTGGTAGGAATTCTAATACAATCTTCTAAATGTTGTTGTAAGATTTCTTTTGGAATACCGGTAGATTCTTTCCCTATGATAAAATAATATGTTTCATCTTTATCATCTAGAACTAATTCATGTGGAGTTTTTAATCCATATCTGGTTAAAAAATACATTTTTCCTTGATTTTTAGAAGTAAAATCCTCCCAATTTTCATACACTTTAAAATCTACATTAGGAACATAATTGACTGCACATCGCTTTAAGTGAGCATCATCAAGTTTAAACCCTAAAGGTTTGATAAAATGTAGTTGAGTATCTGTTCCCGCACATGTTCTCATAATATTTCCTGAATTTTGAGGAATCTCAGGTTCAAATAATACAATATTGTTTTTTGCCATAACTAACCTCGACTAAGTTCTTGTTTAATTTTTTGATGCATTTTATTAATTTTTGGCTTAAAGTCAATAAATTTATATAAAAAAATACCAAGAATTACTGCACCAAAGTTACTTATTACCATACAAATCCAAACAGCAGGATAACCAACATCAAACACTTTTAATAATAAAGTTAAAACAGGAACACGCATTATCCAAAGTCTAGTAGTTGCAAAGATTAAAACAATACCTGTTCTTCCCGCTCCTTGGAATAATCCGTTGAAACACTGGAAAATTCCCATTAAAGGTAAACCTAATAATAAGAAATTTAAATATTCAACGCAAATATCTATTTCTGATGGAATATCCAAGAAAATTTTAGCAAGTTGTGGTTTAAATGGTAATAGGCATAACATACCTATTGTGGTAATTAAAACAGATAAAAAAATTGCACTAAAGAAGGACTTTTTAGCTCTTTTAATATTACCAGCTCCAATATTTTGTCCTACAAATGTTGCAAGGACAGTTCCAATTCCCATAACAGGGAATAGCATCATGGAATTAATCTTATTCCCAACAGTAATTGGTGTTAATATCCCATTATCATATCCAGCCATCATGCCATTAATAATTAAAAAGGCTAAACTTGTAAATGCTTGTGCAATTGCTGATGGAATTCCAAGTGATAAGATTTTTTTATCATACTTGATATCTGGTTTGATAGTCTCTTTTGTTAATCTAATTTTGCTTGATTTTACCATATGTAATATACAGATTGGAACAATAGCTATATTAGCAATCAATGTCCCATAAGCAGCTCCGGCCAAACCAAGATTAAATCCAAATATAAATATCGCAGTAAAAATAATATTAACAACAATAGATGAAGAATTAATTATAACTGGTGTTACTGTATCTCCTTGTGATTGTCTTGTAGATTGATATGCATAAAAAATAAATAATGAAGATAATTCAAATGATCTTATTCTAAGATATTGTAATGAATAATCAAATAAATATGTTTCTGCATTCATCAATCTTAAGATTGTTGGCGCTAAAAAATATAGTATAGCATTAAATATTACCCCTACTATCGCACATAAAAGTAATAATTGTCCACTAACTTTACTTGCTTTTTCCGGTTTTTTTGCTCCAATGTATTGACTCATTAAAGCAGTACCAGCTGTCATCATCCCAATCGCTAAAGCTTGACAAATATTAAATATCGGCATTACAAATCCAATAGCTCCCATTTGAGCACTTACAATTTCAGGAAGTTCATCCATTTTAGAAATCATAAAAGTATCTACTACGTCATGAAACGCTTTAATTATGTTATTCAACATTATTGGAAGAGATAATAGTAAAATGCCTTTGATAATATTTTTATCATTTAATATTAAATGTGTCTTATTAGAACGTTTTTCTCTCATATTATCACCTATATAAATCTTATATATTATATCACACATTTTCTTTTTTTTGTATTAAATGATTATTAAAAAAACTCAGCTTACAATGCTGAGTTCTTTAAATTAGTCTTCTAACCATTTCTTGCCATTAGATGTTTCTAACTTTAAAGTATTTATCATTATATCTCTAACTAAAATACCCGTAAATTCTACATTTGTACCACACTCATAAATTTCTGCATCTCGATCATACAAATAATCTACACATGCAAAACGATAAACTTTATCATTTTCAATAAGTGCACCATTAAGGTAATATGAATTGCCATCAATAACCAAATTAGACGAAATATGAATGTCTTGTATACGTTTAAAGATATTAATCAATTGGCTACCAGTCAAATCACACACTTTAATAAAATTATCAAATGGCATAACTTCATAAATTTTTTTAACTGTAACACTATATCCCTCATTAATTGGGAATGCACTACTTCTAATACCACCTGAATTAATAGCTGCTATATCACAATCAATACTTGCTAAGATAGCATCTGCTGTCCAATTTCCAACTGAACTACGATTAACATTCTTACTTGCTATGCCTAAAACCTCACCCATTACTGGTTCAATTTTATCATTCATTTGATCTACTTTATTTTGAATTGCTTCATCAATGCCAATTTCATAATCACATAAATCAACAGTATCAGCATAACCTTCACCAAAAGTGTTATCTTCCTTATTATATAAGAACGAAGTATCCGTTAAAGCATCAGCTGCAGTACCTGCTTGAGTTAATGGAATTTCTACACCATTACCATTAGTTAAATATCTAGTATAAGTAACATGTGTGTGTCCTGCAATTATCATATCCACAGATGAACTACCACTTAATGCTGCGATTTGGTTTTGAGTAGTCGAATTATCATCATGTCCCATTACAATTATAAGATCACAACCTTTATTTTCTCTTAAATCTTTACTAATATTAGAAATATAAGGTACTGGATCAGCAAAATAATAATCTTCTACTTTAGATGCTGAAATATCAGTTTCTATTCCAACACCAATATAGCCAATAATTCCTACTTGAAATTGTTCAAAATCAACTATTGTATAAGGATCAATTAAATCAGGTAATTCGTTTGTTTCTTTTTCTAATAAATTACAAGCCAAAAAAGGAAAATTAGCTTCATAATTGTCTTCATTTCCATCAACATACTTTAATACTTCTTCTAATCCCCAATCAAATTCATGATTTCCAATAGTCATAGCGTCAAATTTTACATCATTCATTAATTCTACAACAGTTTGACCATAGTAATAATTAGAAATTGCTGAACCTTGGAACATATCACCTGCAGCTAAAACTAATACTGCTTGACCTTCAACTTTTCTTTGTTCATTTACATACCATGAAATACCAGACATTCCATAGTTGTCGTCATTTTGATCTATTGCACCATGTAAATCATTAATTGATAAAACTTTTAACTTATTATACTCTTTATTTTTATTTCCACCACCATTACAAGATGTTGCCACAAATAAAAATACTAATAAACTAATATAAATAAATATCTTTTTCATAATTGCACCTCGATATATTTTACCATATTTTTATCCTTTATGATATCAAATTACTAATTTAATTAAACAGTTGAAAAAAAATGATAAAAATAGTATAATAATTAATGGCAAGCCGGTGTGGTGAAATGGTAGACGCGCTGGACTCAAAATCCAGTGAGTGATGAGCTCGTGTCGGTTCGAGTCCGACCACCGGCACCATTTTTTTTATAGGAGTCTTTATGGAAGATAAAAAACTTAAATTAAATTATAAAAACACATTTTTTATTGGTCTTGCATTCTTTGCAATACTAATGTTATGGCAAGTTTATAATACATATTGTCCTTTAATTTTAAGGGAATTACTAAATTCTTCTTTTGGAGGAGATACAAATAGATTAAATTACGTAATTGGTATAATTATGGCTATGGATAATTTAGTGGCTTTAATAATCATGCCTTTATTCGGTAATTTATCTGATAAAACACATACAAAAATTGGAAAACGTATGCCTTACATCCTAATTGGTATGTTAGCATCTGCTATCGCTTTCCCTCTAATCGCAGCTTTCTATATTATGAATTCATTAATTGGTGTAGTTGTTTTAATGGGATTAGTATTAATTATTATGCAAGGATATCGTTCTCCTGCAGTAGCATTAATGCCTGACGTTACACCTAAACCTTTAAGAAGCACTGCTAATGGTATCATTAACCTAGTCGGTTACATTGGAGCTATTCTTGCAGGAGCTTTAGCAATGGTATTTAAAGTTAAAACTGGAGAAACTGGTGGTTTAACTTACCTATGGCCATTTATTATCTCTTCTGTTTTTATGTTAGCTGCAATGATTATTTTATCTTTTAAAATTAATGAACCTAAACTACTAGAAGAAACTAAAGAAGATATTGAACTTGGTGAAAAACTAAGTCAATCAATCGAAGAGATTAAAGTAGATAAGCCTTTAAGTAAACTTGATTTACGTAATTTATTTATTATATTAATTGCTGTATTCTTCTGGTTTATGTCATTTAATGCTATTGAAACATTTAATAGTTTATTCTGTAGTGAAATTCTACAAAATTCAGGAATTCATGGTACATTTACAATTATTTTAACTGTATCTTCAATTGCTTCATTTATGTTATTATCAGGCCTTGCTCAAAAGATTGGTAGAAAATGGACAATCATATTAGGTCTTGGACTATTAATTTTAGGTATTGGTCTAATGACATTAATTACTTACATTCTAAAAGAAAATATTTCTAATTATGTATGGGCCATCTATTTATTAACAGTTATTATCGGTATTGGCTGGGCATTAGTTAATATCAACTCTTATCCAATGATTGTTGAGATGTCTAATAAAAATAATATTGGTAAATTTACAGGTTATTATTATACTGCTTCTATGATTGCACAAACTGCAACACCAATTTTAGTTGGTTTAATTATGTCTTTTAATACTGCAGGTTTAAGATTATTATACGTATACTCATTTGTTACAATGATTATTGCATTATTAATCTTCTTATTCGTAATTGAAAAAAGAGATTATAACAGACAAAAAGAAAAAAAGAGTATGTTAGAAAACTTAGGTGATTTAGACTAAAAATAAAAACCGTTCTTAGAACGGTTTTTTTATTATCTTACAGTTTCATAAATTATGATAGGTTTTTCAACTTCTTTATTTGTTAAAACATAAGCTTCTAATAATAGCTCTAATGCTTCGTTAGTTTTAGTACCATTACTATAAATTGTCGCAATCTTATCTCCTTTAATAACCTTATCACCAATTTTTTTGTGTACTAAAATACCTACAGAATGGTCAATTTCATCTTCTTTAGTAGTTCTTCCAGCCCCCAATAAAACGCTAGCTTGTCCTACTTTTAGTGCATCAATCGAATCAACATACATTTCCTCATCATTTTCATAAACTAATTCGCAAACTTCTTCTGCTTGTTTAAATAATGAATAATCATTTATTACTTCTGGATTACCCCCTTGATAAATTATCATTTGTCTTAATTTATCTAAAGCCTTACCATTTTCAATTGTATCGATAACAAGTCTTCTTGCCTCATCAATATTATTTGCAATCTTACTAACTAGCACAATTTCTGCTGCAAGTTCTACACATAATGTAGTAAAATCTTCAGGTCCTTTTCCTTTTAGAGTTTCAATTGCTTCAATTACTTCTAAACTATTACCAACAGCACACCCAAGTGGTTGATCCATATTAGTTAAAGTTGCAACAGTATCTCTTTTAGCACCTTTTCCGATTTGCACCATCGCTAAAGCTAATTCTTTAGCTGTTTTTAAATCTTTCATAAAAGCACCACTGCCTACTTTAACATCTAAAACAATGTGATCGGCACCACTAGCAAGCTTTTTAGACATAATAGATGATGCAATTAACCCTTTAGACTCAATTGTACCAGTCACATCTCTTAAAGCATATAATTTCTTATCTGCCGGTGTAATATTTGCACTTTGGCCAATGATAGCTAAACCAATTTCATTTACTTGTTTAAAAAAATCAGTAGAGCTCATTTCTATTTTAAAACCAGGAATAGATTCTAGCTTATCTAAAGTTCCACCTGAATGGCCTAATCCTCTACCACTCATTTTTGCAAGTTTAACCCCTAATGCACTAGCAATAGGAGCAACAACTAAACTTGTTTTATCTCCTACTCCTCCAGTGGAATGTTTATCTACTTTAATACCATTAATACTTGATAGATCAATTTCATCACCACTTTTTAACATGGCCATCGTTAAATCAAGAGTTTCTTTTTCAGTTAATGGATTAAAATAAATAGCCATTAATAAAGCTGACATTTGATAATCAGGAATATTGCCTTGAACATACTCATCAATAATAAATTTAATTTCTTCATTAGTAAATTCTTCATTATTTCTTTTCTTTATAATTAAATCAACAATTCTAAACATACTAAAACACCTTTCTTTTAATATTTATACAATTTTTTTGATTTTTATGATAAAATATTATTATATGAGGTGACTTATGACAACAACAATTTATATCGTTAGACATGGTCAAACCGATGGGAATAAATTAAGAGTTTTCCAAGGCCGAATTGACACACCATTAAATGATACTGGTCGAGAACAAATTCTAGAAACTTGTAAAAAACTAGCAAAAATGGAAGTAACCTTCGATATCCTAATAAGTAGCCCGCTTTCAAGAGCATTAGAATCCGCTCAAATCATCAGATCATTTTATCCATCCAGAAAACCAATCATTATCGACGATAATGTTATAGAACGTTCTTTTGGTATGGCTGAAGGCATACCTTTAACAGATGAGAACTACAAAAAAATCATGAATAATGAATTTATTGACCAGGAATCAGAATTCGAAATTTTAAAACGTGCCAAACATTTTATCTACAATCTTTTAGAAAAATATCCTGGAAAAACGATAATGGTTGTTACACACTCACATTTTTTAAAAGCATGTATGAAACCTTATATTAAAAGTCTACAATTCAATACTAAAACCCTAAATGCAGGTGTTAGTATTTTAAAATTTAATGACTTCAAACGATGTTTACATGCAGCTATTGATATTAATAAAGAATAACTAGAATATTAAATTCTAGTTATTTTTTTTCATATACGCAAAAATCTAAATCAACTGTTTCTACTTTACTAACTAGCTCATAATTATCATAGTTAATATTTGGGAAGAAAACGTCACCATCATGAGTTTTTTTAACATGTGTGATATATAATTTATCAGCATATGGCAACATCATTTCATAAATCATTTTACCACCAATGATAAAAATTTCTTCATCAGGTAATTCTTTGATATCTTTAATTGGAATAGCTCCACCTGGAAGTTCATTTTCATATGTTAAAACATAATTTGTTCTTCTTGGTAGTGGTTTACCTAGTCTATTATAGATAGATAAAAATGTATTATATCCCATAAAAACAGGATGATTTAAAGTAACTTGTTTAAAATATTTTAAATCCTCAGGATAATGCCAAGGTAAATCATTTCCTTTTCCTATAACATTATTGGGACCGATAGCAACAATAATAGAAAACATTATACTGCGACTGCTCCTTTTATACTACTATATGGATGATAATCAACTAATTCGAAATCCTCAAATTTAAAATCTTCAATATTAGTTTGTTCACCCTTGATAATCATTTTTGGCAAACTTCTAGGAGTTCTAGAAAGTTGTAAATTAATTTGTTCTAAGTGATTGCTATAAATATGTGCATCCCCAATAGTGTGAACAAAATCACCAACACCCAAATTACATACTTTAGCAACCATCATTGTAAGTAATGCATATGAGGCAATATTAAAAGGAATACCCAAGAAAACATCACCACTTCTTTGATAAAGTTGACAAGATAGCTTACCCTCATTAACATAGAATTGGAATAAAGAGTGACATGGAGGTAGAGCCATTTTATCTATTGACAAGGGATTCCAACTACAAACAATTAATCTTCTAGATGTTGGATTTGTTTTAATCATTTCAATTGTATTTTTTAGTTGATCCACAAAATCCTTTGATCCTTCAACATCGAAGTGACGCCATTGATGACCATAAACAGGTCCAAGTTCTCCATACTTTAACGCAAATTCTTCATCAGTTTTTATCTTTTCAACAAATTCTTCTAAAGTTTCATTATTATATTCTTCACTCATTGTGAACTTTTGATATGGCCATTCATTCCAAATCTTAACATTGTTATCAACTAAATACTTAATATTAGTATCTCCTTTGATAAACCATAATAATTCATGAATGATTGCTCTTAAGTATACTCGTTTAGTAGTTAAAAGTGGAAACCCCTCTTCTAAATTAAAACGCATTTGATACCCAAAATATGAAATAGTACCTGTGTTGGTTCTATCATCTTTTTTTGAACCATTATTTAATATTGTTTTACATAAATCTAAATATTGTTTCATATTTACTACCTCTTTTATGTTATTATACCAAAAAAAATAAATTTTGTATGCTGTAATCATAATAAAAAAAACTTTCTATTAGAAAAACTAATAGAAAGTATAATTTTATAATTTTAAAAAAATAACTTTATCAACATTAATATCTAAAACCTTAATTGTCTTCTTGTATTGTTCTCCTCCCTCCCCTAAAACAGTTACCGTTTCTTCTTTATTAACAACATAACCTCTAACCCCTATTAATGAACCTTTTTTACAAAATTCATTTGCTGATGTCGCAATAGAGTTCCACATGGTACAGCTAATAAAGTCAGTCTCATACTCACCATCCGTATTTTTAAACGGCCTATTAACAGCTAGAGTCATGTTACCAACTACAAGGCCAGATTCTAATTGTCTAATTTTAGGTTTATCTGTTGTTCTACCAATAATTAAAACACTATTATACATTTTACCTCCTTATATATTATCAATAGGTTGCAGAAAGATTATACCAATTTACTATCATTATTAAAAGTACGCTATGATGTAATAAAAATTCGTTTTTTTATTTGAACAATAAATAAATAGTAACTTTTACTAATAAAGTCTAAAAATAGTAAGAAAAATAACCTATTTTTTTGAAATAAGAATAAATAAAATAAAATTCATAAATTTAAACATTTGGGAAAAAATAGTAAAAGGGTGATAAAATGGAAAATGATCAAAAAATTACTAATGCTTTCTTTGTTATTCTAACAATTTTCTTCGGGATTAATATATCAACAATGACCTTAACATCGTTGTTAATGAAAGACTTTCAACAATCAGCTTGGATGATACCACTTATGAATATTATTCCTCTTCTTATTTTAACATTTTTTTATAAACCCTCTAATTTTAAAAAAATGATTGAAAAAAATATATTTTATAAATTTCTAATGTTAATAACTTTACTTATCAACACATCAATTTTAATAGCAATAACTTCAATTATGATGGGTCATGCTTTTTTTAAAATTTCTTCAAGTGGATTATTTGTTGTTCTAATTAGTATTGTTATTATTATCTTATCACTTGGAGACTTTAATAAAATTGTTAGACTAGGAATTATATTAGTAATAGGTAGCTTAATTTTTATCCCTTTTTTTCTTGATATAGAATTTACTAATCAAAAATACATTGACATCATTCCAAACAAAATAGACTTTAATATTTTAAAAGGGTTTTACTTTAGTTCAATTTTTAGTGAACTTTTTATATTAACAGTTTTTAATGATAATTATATAAAACCAATTAGTAGAAGAAAAATCATATTTAGTGGATTAATTATTTGTATATTAGTTACTTTACAAATAATTGATAGCTATACCATTGTTAATTACCGTTACTATTTAGAAATTAAAATTCTGGCATTCAATAGATACTTTAGTCATAATGGTAGAAGATTTTTTGAACATTTAGACATTTTATTATTATATATTCTTTTAACAACTACTTTTTATAAGTCTACTTTTAATGCGATTTATCTTAAAAATTTATTTAAAACAAAACATAAAATTCTATTTTCAACTCTATATTTTTTGTTAATTATAACATTATGTTTTATATTTGTAAAAAATACAAAACTATTAGAACCTATTTTGTATCTGACAATATGCTTATCTATCATAAATACAATTCTTATAATATATTTTAGTAGGAGGGGTAAAGATGTATCAAAGTTTAATCAACCAATTAAAGACATCTGATGATGTTTTAGCTTATAACATTACCATACAAAATGAACCAATTTTAATAATTTTTAATAAAGATTTAGCCGACATAGATGAATTTAATAAATTTTACTACGATAAACTATGTTTAAATATCAAGAACAATCTTTTAAATGTCTTTCCTTATTTAATAAATGTAATAGATAATGATCTAGATACGATGAAAAAAAGTATGTTAAATGGTTTTATCGTTATTAAAACACCTACTTTAACTTATGAATTTTTACTACCTAAAGCAAATTCAAGAACTATTACTAGTTCTGTCATTGATCCTGTTGATTTATATTCTTCCCAGGATGGCTTTATTGAAAATATGGATATTAATATTGCCCTAGTTAGAAAACATTTAAGAGATAAAAATTTAAATGTTGAAATAGTAGATCTACCTACCAAATGCAATAATAAAGTAGCTATATTAAATTTAGATAACAAAATAAATCAAAAAATTAAAGATAAATTATCAACTATAAATGTAATTAATGTTAACTCTATAAATACTATTAGTAAGGCATTTCAAAAAAAACATTTACTCCCTTTAACTTTATCTACAAGTTCACCACAAAATGTATCAACATCAATTTCCAAGGGAAAAACTGCTATCATCTTAAATAATTCTCCAGTTGCATGTATTATACCTGTTAATTTTTTGTATTTCTCAACAATGAAAAACGATGTAGATACACCAATTTACTACTCCATACTTTCTAGAACTCTCGTTCTTCTTTTTATGTTTATTGCAGTTTTTCTTTTAGGTCTATATGTAGCAATTACTAATTTTCATTCCTCAAGTTTAACAATCTATGCTTTATCTAACCTTAAACTAACAGAACGAGGAACTACTTTACCTATGTTATCTGAAATATTGATTGTTTTACTTTTATTTGATTTATATAGGTATGCCACAAGTCGGTCATCTAATGGTTATATTCAAAATATTATCATCTTTTTAGGAGGATTATTTATTGGCCAAAACGCTATTAAAAGTGGATTAATCGGTCATTTAATTTTATTAATTACCTCTATTTCTTATCTTGCAACTTATGCTTTTACAAATAATCTTCATATGGTAACCACGTTGTCCATTTTTCGTATAATAATTATTATTTGTTCATATATTTTTGGCTTATTTGGGTTTTTAGTTAGTTCTATTTTTATTATCTATTATCTTTTAAGCATCAAGACATTTAATGAAGACTTTTTCTTAAGTTTAAGGCCACGAAAATTTAAACAAAATATCAATTATTTTATGCCAAAGGAACAAAAAAATGAAAAAAATATTTAATCTTTTATTAATATCACTTTTGTTTTTAACTTTAAATGGATGTAAAAGATATTCAGAAATTCATGAGATTAGTTTCGTCCTAAGTATGGGATTAGATTATGATCCAACTAATAAATTATATGAAGTGAGTGTTTATGTTATTAATAATGCTAACCTAACACAAAGTGATAATCAATCAATTGATACTTCTTCTTATATTGGTATCTATAAAGACCAAAGTATTACAGAGGCATTAAAAAAAATAACATCAAATGTTGATGTTACTCTAGAATTAAAACATGTGAAAACTATTTTTATCAATGAAAATTTTTTAACTTTAGAAAATAGAGAATATTTCTATACTTTTTTTAAAAATGGCCCTTTATTATATCCCAGTTTTGAAATCTATATTACCCCAAATAAAATAGAAGAATTATTTAACGTTCAAGTATTTGAAGAATCGACCCTTTATTATACTATTTTAACAGGGACTAAAAAAGCCCACACTCATGAAGCAGTTACTTTTTACGAGTTTGTCAATGATATTTTGATTCCAGATTACTATTTAGGGTATCCAGTCATTAGCGTATCTAAAGATATCTTTCAAAATGGTGAAAAGGAATTTCAAAAAACAGAAAACACCGGTGTCATGTTTTTTGATGAATATGCAAACAGACACTTTCTAACATATGATGAATATCCTGGTATGTATTTAATCCACGATTTTAATAATTTATTATTAAAAATTGACAATATAGAATTCTTAGTTGATAATTATAATATTGAATATACAATTAATAAAGATAATACAATAACTTTTGATATAAATGCTGAAATTAATTATATTAATTCTAAAGAGTATGATATGTATACCTACAAAGATACATTAAAAAAATCGATCGAAAAGGAAATTACTAAATTGTATCAATCTTGTTTAAAACAAGATATTGATATATTTAACATAAACTACCTTAGAAGTTTAAAAAAACTTGATAAAATTGATTTATCTTCAATAAATTTCAAATACAATATTAACCTTTTGACTCCATAAAAAAACTCTCTAAAATTTTAGAGAGTTTTTTTATAATAAAGTTGCAGTAGTAAGTGCTATTTCCATCATTTGATTAAATGCAGTTTGTCTTTGTTCTGATGTTGTTTCAGCATGAGTTACTAAAGAATCAGATATAGTTAAAAGACAAGCGGCTCTTTTATTTAACACTTGAGCATTATGGAATAAAGCATATGATTCCATTTCTACACAAGTACAACCTTTTTCATTATATAATTTTTCATGAACAGGTTCTTGGTGATAAAAAACATCAGATGAATGAATACGATCAAAATTAATTTTAATCCCTAATGAATTTGCTGCTTTTTTAATCACTTCATTTAATTCGCTATTTGATTCCATCACTTCTTTTTGAATACCTGCTTGAGCATACGCAAATGAAGATTCAGAATAAGCATCTTTTGCAAGTACGACATCAAATAAATTTAACTTATCTGTATAAGCACCCGCAGAGCCGATTCTAATAATATTTTCTACACCATAATTGCTAAATAGTTCATATGAATAAATACCAATGCTTGGCATTCCCATACCACTACCCATTACTGATACTTTAACCCCTTTATAATAACCAGTAAAACCTAACATACCACGAACCTTATTAAAACAAACTACATCTGTTAAATAAGTTTCTGCAATATATTTTGCTCTTAAAGGATCTCCAGGCATTAAAACAGTCTTCGCAATAACATTTTCTTCTTTGACTTCAATATGAGGTGTAGCCTTCATTCTATTCACCTTCATTTTGAGCAAGATAGGCTTCAACAATTTGAATACCACTTGAAGTACCAATACGTGTCGCACCAGCTTTAACCATTGCTAAAGCATCGTCTAAAGTCTTGATACCTCCACTTGCTTTAACTTCCATATCTTGTGTAATATTAGCCTTCATAGTTACAATATCAGTAATTAAAGCTCCACCAGTACCAAATCCAGTAGAAGTCTTTACAAAATTAGCCTTAGCACGTGCAGCTGCTAAAGTACAAGCTACTTTTTCATCTTCAGATAAATAGCAAGTTTCTAAAATTACTTTAACTGTATGACCACCAGCCGCAGCAACTACTTCTTTGATTTCCTCTTCAATATAACGGTAATCATGTTCTTTAGCTTTGGCAACGTTAATTACCATATCAATTTCATCAGCACCATTTTTAATAGCGTCTAATGTTTCTAACATTTTGATTTCTTTAGTATTAGCACCTAGTGGAAAACCAACTACTGTACATACTAATACATCACTGTTTGTTAATAATTCACTAGCATACTTAACGTTAACAGGATTTACGCATACACTCTTAAAATCATATTTAATAGCTTCTTCACATAATTTTTCAATATCTTTTGAAGTAGCAAAAGCTTTTAGGATAGTATGGTCAATCATTTTATTAATTTTTTGCATTTATATCTCCTATTTTTCAATTAAATTAGTTGCACTAATTTCTTTAAACATCAATTCCTGTGAATAATGTTTTTTAAATTTTTTTACCTTAGAAAGTGATTTTTTTACCGCTTTTCCACAAAGCATTAATAAACTTACATCTGGTATATAATTTTTAAGTTCATACATATGTCTAATTAAATGTTTAAAGAAAATATCTGCAGGTAAGTATTGCGTAGATTCAACATCAATAATCTTTATATAATCTAAATGAGGTGGAAATATTAGCGGTGTGCCAACTTCCCATTCAATTGCAAGTTTCGCATTTTGTGATAAACCATCACTTAGAAAAATATATTGTTTTGTTTCTACTTCTTCTTTAATTTGTTCCTTTAAGAAAGGTAATACTTGATGATAATTTGAAATATGGGTAAGAATATTAGAAGGTAACACGAAGTATTCATATTCAGGATTTTGTTCTAAGAATAAGGTTCTTGTTGTACTGAAATAATTCATCATTTTCATTACATCAAAGGATTCAACATCTTTAATTCCACCATATAAAACTGCTAGGTCAAATCTACGACACACTTGGTCAATCAATGCTAATACCTCTCTTGAAGATTGTTCTGGCATAACTTCTGGAACATCTAAACAAAATCTAATATTTACATATTCTGGATTAATATATGAAACATTTGAAACTCTTGATCTTTTAGTAATGCTAAAAATATATTCTAAATTAAATACAATGTCTTTATATATGAATTTTACATCTTCTTCTCCATATATTACTTCACATTTTAAATCTTTTTCAAAATATAAGATAACATCGGCATAATCAATTCTTTCAAGGTTTCTACTTCTGAAAAAATTGATAGTCATCATAATATCACCAACTTATTTTAAAATTGTTGCACATCTTTCGCAAAGTTCATCTTCATTGATTTCATGAACTACTTGCCAACATCTACTACAAACATGACCTTGAGCAGGTTCAACTAAGATAGTAGCAGATTCAAATTGTTCGCCATTAATTGCTTCATCAGTAATTTCTAATTGAGAAACAATAAACACTCTTTGTAAATTTACCTTAATTGAAGATAATAATTCTTTAGTATCTTCAGTTGGTTTAATTACAAGTTTTGCATTAAAACTCTTACCAATTACTTTATTATTACGAGCATTTTCTAAAGCTTTTAATACATCATCTCTTAATACTAAGAACTTATTATATTTTTCTTTAATTTCTTCACTATCAGAATATACTTTTGCAATTGGCATTCTTTCTAAATAAATGCTTTCTTTTTTATTACCTACAAAATATTTATAAACTTCTTCAGTAGTGTGAGGAATTAAAGGTGTAAGCATAGTTGCTAGAGCAAAAGTAGTATGATAAATAACAGTTTGAATACTTCTTCTAGCATGTGAATCAGCTTTATCAATATATAAAATATCTTTAGTATAGTCTAAATAATAAGATGATAATTGATTAGTCATGTAAGATAAAATATTTCTATAAACTTCATCAAATGAGAATTTATTATAAGATTCATGCGTTTTACTAATTAAATCTTGTAATAAAATCATCATAAATTTATCTTCTTCAGGTAAATCTTCATAAGCAATCGCATCAGTTTCTGGATTAAAATCAAATAAATTACCTAACATGAAACGGAATGTATTTCTAATTTTACGGTAAGCTTCACTATTTTGAGCTATAATTTCTTTAGAAATACGACAGTCTGCTTGATAATCTACTGAAGATACCCATAATCTTAAAATATCAGCACCACTTTCATTACATACTTGAATTGGATCAATTGTATTTCCTAATGACTTACTCATCTTACGGCCTTCACCATCTAGTGTGAAACCATGAGTTAAAATTTGTTTATAAGGAGATACTCCAGTTACAGCAACACCTGTAGAAATACTAGAGTTAAACCATCCTCTATATTGGTCAGCACCTTCTAAATATAAATCAGCAGGATATGCATTATAAGTTTTTCTAAATGCTGCATGATGACTTGTTCCTGAGTCAAACCAAACATCCATTATATCATTTTCTTTTCTAAAAATACCATTAGGACTACCCGGATGAGTAAATCCAGCTGGTAATAATTCTTTGGCTTCTAATTCAAACCAAGCATTAGAACCTTTTTCTTCAAAAATATCAGCAACATGATTAATAACATCTTCATCTAAAATAGCTGTATCATCTTCTGCATAGAAGACTGGGATTGGAACACCCCAAATTCTTTGACGTGAAATACACCAATCATCACGATCTTTGATCATGTTTGAAATTCTTACTTCACCCCAAGTAGGAATCCATGAAACTGTTTTAATGTTTTCTAAAATCTGATCTCTAATTTTAGCAATAGATGCAAACCATTGTGGAGTTGCTCTAAAAATAATAGGTTTTTTAGTACGCCAATCATGTGGATAACTATGAACGATTTTACTTGCATATAATAGCATACCATTATTAGTCATTTCTTCCATAATAGCATTATTACATTCTTCAATCTTTAAGCCTGCAAATTTACCAGCTTCTTCTGTCATTCTACCTAAAGAATCAACAGGACATAACACATCAAGGCCATATTTCTTACCAGCAATATAGTCATCAGCACCATGACCAGGGGCAGTATGAACAAGGCCAGTACCAGCATCTAAAGTAACATGATCACCAAGAATAACAGGTGATATACGTTCATAAATAGGATGTCTATAAGTAACGTCTTCAATATCGCTACCACTAAATGATTTTAAAATTTCATATTCGGGATTTCCTAAAACTTCTAAGAAATTCTTTAATAATTCTTTTGCGATTATATATTTATCATTATTTAAGCCTACTAAAACATACTCAAATCTAGGACCTGCGCAAATTGCAAGGTTAGCAGGAATTGTCCATGGAGTAGTAGTCCAAATAACTAATTTATTATTTTCTTCTAAAATACCTTTACCATCAACAACAGGGAATGCAACAAAAATAGCATTACTTTGTACATCATGGTATTCAATTTCAGCTTCTGCTAAAGCTGTTTCGCTTGATGGTGACCAATAAACAGGTTTCAATCCCTTATATATTAAACCTTTAGAAGCCATTTTTGCGAAAATTCGAATTTGTTCTGCTTCAAAAGATTTATTTAAAGTAAGATATGGTTTTTCCCAATCAGCAAATACACCTAATCTCTTAAAACCAACTTTTTGAATTTCAACTTGCTCTCTTGCATATTGTTCACAAAGTGTTCTAAATGCACTAGCTGATAATTCTTTTCTATTTACTTTTTTATCCTTAGTTAAAGCATTTTCAATTGGAAGACCATGAGTATCCCATCCAGGTTGGAAAGGGGCATAATAACCATTCATTGTTTTATAACGAATAATAAAGTCTTTTAAAGTTTTATTTAATGCATGTCCTACATGAATTTTGCCATTAGCATATGGAGGACCATCATGTAAATAATACTTTTCTCCTTCCTTATTTTGTTCTAATGCTTTTTCGTAAATATGATTTTCATACCAATATTTTTGAATATCTGGTTCTTTTTTTCCTAAATCCCCACGCATTGGGAATTCAGTTTGCATCATTAATAATGTATCTTTATAATTTTTCATAATATACTCCACTAATTACGTTCTTTAATAAATTGATTTAAACTACCATCTTCAAAATTTTTCTTTGAAGCAAATAGAATTGTTTTTTCATCTGTGAAATGTGTACTACCTTCTAAGGCATAAACAACACCTGATAGGAATCCAATCATTTTATTAGCAACTTCTACATCTACCATTTGAAAACTCAATAATAATGGTTTCCCATTTTTTAATAAATTAGCTAAATCTAATAATTGTTCAAAAGAGCTAACAATTACTCTTTCTAATAATTGAAATGAAGTTAAAGGGCTTTTACCTAAATCATGTTTTTTTGCCATATAATCCTCCTAATCAAATAATATTCTACCAAGTCTAACCATTGTGGCACCATTTTTTGCAGCTATCAAATAGTCATTGCTCATCCCCATAGAAAGTTCAGTGCATGGTGCGTAAGGTAACTCTAGGGCTTGTACTTCTTCTTGTAGTTTTTTCATTGTTTTGAAATATCCTTCTAATAGTTCTTCATAGAAAGTTAATTTTGTTATAGTCATTAATCCAACAACTTCAATATTTGGATATTTTGCAAGTGATTTAATAAAACTAGATACTTTAGATTCATCAATGCCAGATTTATTTGGATCATTTGAAACATTAACTTGCACAAAACACTTTAAAGGTGTTTTTCTTCTTTTACTAATTTCACTAGCAAGTGATAAACTATCTAATGAATGTAAATAATCTATCTTGTCAATAACAGATCTAACTTTTCTGGCTTGTAACACACCGAAAAAATGCCAAGTGATATCTTTATCTTTTAATAGTTCATATTTTTCTAAAAAAGCATCAGTTCTATTTTCACCAAAATCTTTAATACCAGTTTCATATAATTGTAAAGCTGCAGTTGGTTCTAAATATTTAGTCGCAGCAACAATTTTAATATTTGGATAGTCTTTTAATGACTCTTTTACCTTTTGATAATTTAATTCATACTTATTCATAAATTCTCTCTCTTTTCTTTACTTATTATACCACAATATACAAAAAATTACAAATGAAATTCTCTAAAGTTTTTTTCGTGTTTTTTTTGATAAAGAAACACTCTTATGTTATAATTTATTATACTATGTGCCTATAGTTGAATGGATACAATACAAGATTCCGATTCTTGTGGTGGGGGTTCAATTCCCTCTAGGCACTCCAACTATTATTTATTTTTGGAGTTATTATGAAAAGAATTTTTATTTTTACCGATACTCATGGAAATGCTGAAAGCATAAAAGCGTTACTTCCTACAATCAAGAAATTAAATCCTGACTACATCTTTTCCGCTGGCGATTTAATTGGTATTGGACCAAGTCATAACGAAGTCCTAAATATAGTTAAAACACTACCTAACTTTTATAGTGTAAAAGGCAATCATGAAGCATATTATCTTGATGGTTATAAAAACCCTTCAGCTGCCTTAGAAGAAAAGCATCATGATTGGATTAGAAACACCATGGATCCCAAACATAATGATTTTTTAAAATCACTGCCATTTGTTAAATACTTTCATATTGAAGGTTATACTATTGCTTTAACTCATTATGCAAGAAGAAATGAACGTTTTATTACCATCGAAACGGAAAAAACTTATGAAAAACTATGTGAAACGTTCAAAGATATCGATGCTGACATTATCATTTTTGGTCACGATCATTACGGTTCAGTAGTTTTTGGTGATAAGAATTTCATAAATATTGGTACACTTGGTTGTACTAATCTCAATGTTGGTTTCGCTAAAGCTGCGCTTCTTACTTTAGATAACCATACACTAAAACTAGAAGAAATCAAAGTACCTTATGATGTAACCAATGAGATTAATAAATTAGACATGTTTGATGTTCCAGATAAAGATTTAATTAAAAGAATTTTTATAAAAAAATAGAGCTTATGTTTTACATAAGCTCTATTTTTAATTATTTAGTATATGTACCATTAATACTAGTAGCAAGAGTGATTGATTCAGTATTACCATCTTTATCAGTTACAGTTACTTTATAAGTAATAACTTCTGAGTAACGGCTTTGTTTAATTCTACCAGTTGAATCAACACTATTTGTATCACCAACTACTTCAAATGATAATTCATAATCAGCAAATTCTGTAGCCATTTGATATTCTGCTTTAACAAGTTCGATAAATTCATACCAAATTTCTAAATCATTTTCTAACATTGGTTGTGGACAATCTTTTGCTGAATAGAAATGGTGACCTACAACTCTAGTAATATCTAAATTATTTCTAATCATGATATCAGCTACTAATCTAGCAGTTTTTTGCCATGTATACCATAAATCTGAACCTTGGTTAACACATGATTCAATACCAATTGAGTTGTTATTACCACCCTTGTTACAAATTCTACCTTCAGATATTTGTGAATAACACCACCAAGTAGTACCCATATAATATTGACCATCAACAACCTTCCAAGAAAGACCCATATCATTAATCCATCTTGGATCAGTTACCTTTTGAGTTTGAGGAGTTGAACCTGTAGGAACACTAATACTTGTTACTTGCCCATTAATTGTAAATTTAGAGTCAGAGTTAATACCCCATACTGGAGTTTCAGGATCTGATTCTTGATAATATACGCCTGTTGGATTCCATTCAAATTTAACACTAGTTCCATCACCAGCATGATGACCTACATATTTTTCATCAAGAATATAGTAAATACCATCATTACCAGTTGTATAGTGAATTGATGTACTAGTTTCATTTGCGAAATAACTTGCATTTGCAGCAGCATCTGCAGTCTTACTCATATTACCAGTATAGTGAACAGTAACAAATTCATGTGATGAAATTAAACCACCATGATTCTTACTATTTGCTTGTTGTGTTGCATAATATTTATTATCAACTACAAATTCTTCAAATAATAACTTAGAAACACTACCAATTACATCAGTGTAATAAGCAGGAGTTCCAGCACCAATACCTAAATTATATTTAACAAATGCATTACTTTCGTGAGCATTTAATACAGCTTGTAATACACTTGATAATTCATTTTCAACAACAGTAACAACGAAATCTTGATATTGTTCAGCATTACCATCGGCAATTGCTCTAATAGTAGCAACACCAGCTTGAATACCAGTTACAACACCATTATTAACAGTAGCAATACTTGGAGTTAAACTTTCCCAAGTAATTGCAGCTTCTGAACCATCACGATAAATATAATTTGCAGATAATTCAGTAGTTTCGCCTGCTTTTACATATGATTCACCAACATATTCAATTACAAAGTGATTTGGAGAATATACTTCAATTTCTAATGTAGCAACTACTGATGGAGTTAATACAGAAGTTATAGTAATTGTTGCAACACCATCAGCAAGTGCTGTTATAACACCATTACTAGTAACAGAAAGAACTGCAGTGTTGCTTGATTTAAACTTAACTTGTTTATTTTTAACTTCAGTTGGATTAACTTGCCATTGTAATGTATAAGCTGTAAATTTTTCCATTTCAGTAATTTCATTACTAATAACAATTGATTCTACCGGATCAAGTGGTACGAATTTAGCATAAATAGTTACATCTTCAGTAACTGTATAGCTTGTGATTGGAGAACCACTAAATTCAGCATTATCATACCAACCAGCAAATTCATAATTTTGTTTATAAGCTTTGGCAGGTAATTGAATTTTTGGTTTTGAAGAATCTACATATTTATACATTGAAGACTCAATTGTAGGTAAATAGTAATCCCAGAAACCATTTTGTAAATCATATTGAGAATAATCAGCTGTTGGGAAACTAGCGTTGCTAGTCATCTTTTCGCCTCTGATAAATGCTCTTAATTCATATGAAACTGAGTATTTATAATTATCATTAGCTGCTGTGAAACTATTAACAGATGTAGATTTAGATAAAGTCTTACATGCAGAACGGTTAGCTGGTGAACCAACTTCACCTAAATATTCTAATAACCATTTCCATTTAGCAGCATTAGAGCCATTAAAATAGAAAGTATGGAAGTTGATAAGTTCCCAAGCACCATTTGGAAGAGAACCTGTTGTATAACTCTTTCCACTAAATTTATTATAATCTTTTAATAAATCTTTAACTACGTCGTCATAACTATAATAATTCCAGTTACCACCATCTAAATCAAAAGTAACTGTAGATACACTTTGACTAGTATAAGTAGCTGTAAAAGTTGTATGTTCAGTAATAGTATCTGTTACAGCTGGAGTCCAACCATTGAATGTATAAATAGTTGTTCCTTCTTTAGCTCTTTCAGGATCTTTAGGAACAGTAATTTCTTCACCTGGTTTTACAACACCACTAGAAATTACAGTACCATCATAATCAACGAATTCATATTTATAACCAGCTTCATATTTAGCTGTTAAAACTAAGTCTTTTTTTGGCATAAGTGTTAATGTGAATTCTACATCATCAGCATCAAACCAACCAACAAAAATTTGGCCTTCTTTTTCTTCTGCTTCAGGGAATTCAATACTTTCTCTATATTCATATTCTTTTTCTTCTAAAAGTTCTTTACCATCGTAGAAAGAAACTTTCCATTTTGTAGATGGTTCAACATAATTAGGATCTGTTGCACCACATTCACATTTTCCATCTACATAAGCATGTTCATGAGTATCTCCACCGCCTTGTCCATTACCACCAGTTTGGCAACCAACAAGAGTGAAAAAACCGATTACTACAAAAACAAATAATAAAACTAATTTTTTCATATTTTTCCTTTCTATCTATTATAAGATGTTTTGTATATTTCTATTATATCATATTTATCTAAGTTTTCAATGCCTAAAACGCATTTTTTTCCAAAATCAGTTGCAGAATCAGCCATTTCTTCAAATTTTACATTTGTTAAACCTAAGTCTGTCATTCTAGTAGGCATACCAATCAATTCAAAATAGTCTTCTAATTTATCAATTCCTTTGTTTGCATCAACAAAATCATCACCAGAATTTTCTATATTCATAACATTTCGTGCAAACATTGCCAATTTTTTTGAATTCTTTTTAGAAATAAATCTAGCCCATGCAGGATACAAAATAGAAAGTCCGGCTGCATGTGCTACTTCATCATAAAAGCCACTTAATTCATGTTCTAGTTTATGAACCGTAAAAAACCATTTAACGCCCATGCCGGTTAAACCATTATGAGATAAACTACTTGCTAACATTAAATTAGCCCTTGATGTATAGTCATATGGATTATTAATAGCTTTTAGTCCTTCTTCTAATACTGTTTTCATTAAACCTTCAGCAAATCTAAAAGTTAAGTTGGCATCATCTTCATGAACTAAATATCTTTCTAATGTATGCATTAAGATATCAACAATGCCACACCCTGTTTGAAATTTAGAAACACTATAAGTTAATTCAGGATTTAAAAAAGCATATTTAGGTCTAATAATTTCACTATTAAATCCTCTTTTTAGTGTTACATCAGGGTTTGTAATAACACACGAATTACTTAATTCACTGCCCGCTGCAGCAATCGTTAATATAACCATTAGATCCACTGTTTCCAATGGAGTCTCTTTTTGTATACTGTATAGCCATGGATCAACCATGCTTTTAGCTCCTACACCAATTAGCTTAGCAGAATCTATAACACTGCCTCCACCTACCGCTAAAATTAAATCAACTTCTGCTTCTTTTACTAGTTGTACGCCTTTTCTTACTAAATCGATTTTAGGATTGGGTTCTACACCCCCTAATTCTAAATAATCTATTTGATTTTCCTTTAATGAATTTATAATTCTATCATATAACCCACTTTTAATAATCGAAGATTTCCCATAATGTAAAAGTACTTTTTTATAGCCCTTTTCTTTAATGACATTACCAACCTTTAATTCAACATCTTTACCAAAAAAAATCTTAGTTGGTGAATAAAATTCAAAATTAACCATATTAAATTCTCTTGATTGTTTTAATAACAACTGGTTCAACAGGGAAATCATTAAAACCAGAGAAATATGTAGTCTCAACTTTGCTAATATCTAAAACTACTTGTAAGCTTTCTTCATCGACTGTTTTACCAAAAGCTGCGTATTTACCATCTAAATGTGGAGAAGCCGCAGAACAGATAAAAAATTGACCTCCACCACTATTAGGATCATTTGATCTAGCCATCGAAATTACTCCAGCAACATGTTTTAAATCATTAACAAACCCATTAGATGTAAATTCACCTGGAATTGAACTAACTGACTTATTGTAATCTAAAGTATTACCATCAATTACTAAAGCACCTGCTTGAATCATAAATCCTTCAATCACACGGTGAAAAATAACATTATCAAAATGTTTATCATCAATTAATTTATAAAAATTTTCTACTGTTTTAGGGGCAACATCTGGATATAATTCCAATTTTATCTCTCTGCCATCTGTTAATTCTATAACTATCATATTTCCTCCTTTACAACTTGACATTAAAATTAAACTTAAACTAATTATTATTAATAAAAATACTTTCTTCATCTTAAATATCACTCATATTTAAAAATGGAAAAATGGTTTCAATCTTTTCAATGATTTTTCCATAAATTAAATTATCCTCTTCAATTCCTTTAGGATGCATTATTTCTAGTACTTCCACTTTCATAAGTCTAGCAGCATTTAAAATGTAGATTGCTCCATCATTATCTAAATGTTGAATACCTTCTAATTTATCTACTTGATCTGAATGTTCATCGCCTAGTTTTAAAGCTATCTCTCTTTGAAACTCGCTTAAAGCACTAATACCAATTATATCTCCTGGCATTATTTTTTGTCCTGTAACACTTTGTTTACCGATTAACAACATAACTTTATCATAATCAACTTGCATTGCCCAAGCACATGTCATACAATATTTTTGTTTATTCTTTACCATCCCAACAACGTTAACGCCATGGTTAAATGCCATAAAAGCCATATACTATGATCTCCTTCCTAATATTACAATTATTATATCACAAATATATTTTTTTTGCTTTTTAAAATAAAAAAAAGGTGCAAGCCCCTTTTTAATTATCGTAAATATATTGAACAACTTCAACTTCAACATTAATATTTGGTGAAGATATTGTTCCTCTTCTAACAGTGTAAATAATCACATCACCGATACTTAGTTCTACATCATTAATGAAATTAATTACATCTTGAGCGACACTAAAATTATCTAATACTTTATCTTGTTTATTTGTATCTTTAAATTTGATTGAAATACCGACTAAGATATCTTCAAGTTTTAATTTACCATAACATGAACCATTAGGATCAATTTCACTAACATAAACTACTTTATAGGTTGTGCCAAAAAAACCACCTGTTTTATAATATCCATCCGCAAAAGTAACACCCAAATTATATCTTCCTTCAACATAACCTTTTTCAATTAAGCCTTTTGCTATAGATAAGGCTGTATTTGCAGGAATGGCAAATCCTAATCCTTCCACACCTGCAGCTGAATACTTAGCATTAACAATACCTATTAGTTGACCTTCTGCATTGAATAATCCTCCACCAGAATTACCTGAATTAATAGCGGCGTCAAATTGAATTAAATCTTTACTTGTTCCATCACTCATTTCAATCAAGCGATTAGTACTACTTACAATTCCAACAGTAACAGTACCTCCCAATGTACCTAATGGATTACCAATCGCAATTACAGTTGAGGCTAAAGTAACCTTATTAGAATCATCAATAAACTTAGATAACGTTAACCCTGTTTTTTCAATAGCAATAACAGCGATATCTGATGTTTTATCACCACCAATTATAGATGCTCCATACTTCGTATCATCACTTAAAGTAACAGTAATATTTGTTGCTCCTTCAATTACATGATGACAAGTTATAATATAAGTGTGAGTATCACTAACACCTATCATAACCCCGCTTCCGGCACTTATACCACTTCTAGATTCAGCATTAATAACCACTACTGAGTCATACACTAAAGAAACAGTCTCTTCAATAGTAGAAGGAACATGATCAATAGTAGATTCGTTGATAATAACATTTTGACTTCGATCAGGAGTAGTTGGAATGGTTGTTTCAGTATTGCCTCCACTACTACCTCCTGTTGAATTATCATTATCATTATCGTTATCAAATAATGAACATCCTCCTAAACTAAATAACAAAATAAAAGATAAAATTGATACTAGAATTTTTCTAATTTTCATATAAAATTCCTCCATATAATTATATTATACACCATTTATGCGTTTTTAATATGAAAAATACTTTAAAATTAGTTGAAATTAAAATATATTAATTAACCATATTGCCAAAAAACCAATTACTAAATAAGGTCCATAAGGTATTATTTTTCTTTGTTTTTTTAAAATAATTAATTCTACGAATAATGCAGTTATTGACGAAATTAATAATGAGTATGAAAAATAAGTTAATCCAAAAGCTAAACCTAACGAAAACAATAATTTAATATCGCCAAAACCAATAATTTCAATATTTTTTATTTTATAAAAAAATACTGTAATAATTAAAATCAATAAATTAAAAATTAAAACACCTATTATTTCAATTATATGACTCCATAAATAATTATCAGTAAACAAAACCAAGTATAAAGAAAATATAAATAGTAATAAATTCATGCTATCAGGAATAACAAAACATTTTAAATCAACAAAAAATACAATGCTTAAAAGAACTACTAAAATAATAGTATATAAATACTTAATTGTTAAACCATTTATCATATAACTTAATAAAAATAACACTTCAATTATTACACTTATTAATATCTTATACTTTAGTGAATATTTACTTTCCTGTTCTTTATGAACAAAAAAATTAATTATTAAACTAGTTAAGTATCCTATTACAAATCCCATATTAAATCACCAGTTAAATTTTAGCTTATATAATAAGGAAAGTAAAGAAAAGTATTTTTCGAAAAAAAGAGGAATCAATTGATTCCTCTAATTTGCAACAATATTAACAAGCTTGTTAGGTACAACAATAACTTTTCTAATTGTTAAACCATTTAATAATTCCTTAATTCTTGGTAATTCTAATGCTTGTTTTTCTAGTTCTTCTTTTGAAGTATCACTTGCCACTTCAAGTTTATCTCTTAATTTACCATTAATTTGAACAACAACAGTTACTTGATTATTAATTGTTTTAGAATCATCATATTTAGGCCATGCTTTATAAACGATTAATTCCTCATGTTGAAGGACTGTATTCCATAATTCTTCAGTGATATGAGGAGCTACAGGGTTTAATAATTGTAAGAATGATTCTAAATATTCTTTAGGCATTTGCTTTTCTTTATATGCTTCATTAACAAATATCATCATTTGAGCAATAGCAGTATTAAATCTTAATTCTGCATAATCTTCTGTAACTTTTTTAACTGTTTGATGGTAAATTTTTTCCATATTTGGACTAGCTTGTTCAGAAATCACGCAAACTTCAGTATATAAACGCCATACTCTATCTAAGAATCTTCTAGCACCATCAACACCTTGCATTGACCATGGTTTCATGGCTTCTAGTGGTCCCATGAACATTTCATAAACTCTTAATGTATCTGCGCCCCAATTTTCAACGATAAAGTCAGGATTAATAACATTACCGCGTGACTTAGACATTTTAACGCCGTCTTCACCTAAAATCATTCCTTGATTAAATAATTTTTGGAATGGTTCTTTAGTTTTAACAACGCCACAATCATATAAAACTTTATGCCAGAAACGGGCATATAGTAAGTGTAAAACAGCATGTTCAGTACCACCAATATATAAATCTACTGGTAACCAATAATTAACCATTTCTTGTACTTTCGGATCACTTAGTGGTAAAATCTTACCATCTTCTTTTAATAAATATCCTATATAATACCAGCAACTACCTGCCCATTGAGGCATAGTATTAGTTTCTCTTCGACCTTTAACACCATCTTCTCTTACAACTTCTAGCCATTCTGTTGCATTGGCAAGTGGACTTTCACCAGTACCACTTAATTTAATATTTTTCATTTTTGGTAAACATAATGGTAATTCTTCATCTTCTAAAACTGAAATTGTACCATCTTCCCAATGTATAATAGGGAATGGTTCTCCCCAGAATCTTTGACGTGAGAAAATCCAGTCTCTTAATCGATAATTAACTGATTCTTTACCAATATTTAATTCTTCTAGATGAGCAATCATTTTCTTAATTGCTTCTTCTTTATTTAATCCATTAAGGAAACCAGAATTAATATGGTTACCATCTTTAGTCCATGCGCTCTCATCTAAATTGAAAGTTGGATCATCATTTTCTAATACTTGTATAATTGGTAAATTAAACTTTTTAGCAAATTCATAATCTCTATCATCATGAGCTGGAACCGCCATAATAGCACCCGTTCCATAACTTGATAACACATAATCAGCAATCCAAATAGGAATTGGTTGATTGTTGGCAGGATTAATTGCATATGCACCTGTAAAGACACCTGTTTTTTCTTTATTTAATTCAGTACGATCTAAATCACTCTTAGTTTTAGCAAAATTTACATATTCTTCAACAACTTTTTGTTGATCTTTTGAAGTAATTTTAGAAACCAATTCATGTTCAGGTGCTAATACACAATAAGTAGCACCAAATAAAGTATCACAACGAGTAGAAAAAACAGTAAATTGTTCATCATGATTTTGAACTTTAAAATCAATTAAAGCACCAACTGACTTACCAATCCAGTTTCTTTGCATATCTTTAATATATTCTGGCCAATCAAGTAAATCTAAGTCTTGAAGTAATCTTTCAGCATAATGAGTAATTTTTAATACCCATTGCTTCATAGGCTTTTTAACTACTGGATGTTCTCCACGTTCACTAACCATTTTACCATTTACATTAAGTACTTCTTCATTAGCAAGAACTGTTCCTAAAGCCTCGCACCAATTTACTTCAATGTTTTTAAGTTCAGCAAGACCTTTTTTATATAATTGAATAAAAATCCATTGAGTCCAATGATAGTAATCTTCATCACATGTAGCAATTTCTCGATCCCAATCATATGACAAACCTAACATCTTTAGCTGACGTTTAAATGTATTAATGTTATTTTTTGTAAAATCACGAGGATCATTTCCAGTATCTATCGCATATTGCTCTGCAGGTAAGCCAAATGCATCCCATCCCATTGGATGCATTACATTATATCCTAGCATTCTTTTGTATCTTGATACGATATCAGTAGCTGTATATCCCTCAGGATGTCCTACGTGTAAACCTGCTCCACTTGGATATGGGAACATATCTAACGCATAATATTTAGGTTTGTCCGAATTAAACACAGTTCTAAATATTTTTTCATCATCCCATCTTTGTTGTATTTTCTTTTCTATTTCTTGATGATTATATTGACTCATTTGTATCGTCCTCTTTTCTATAACTTGTAAACTTATTAATTAAGTAATGTTTAACTGCAATTAAATAATATGAAATGGTTGCAAAGAAACCAACATAATAAATAATTATACCAAATACTGTTCCACTAAAGAAAGAACTAAAAACATGTCCTAAAATAAGTGGAAACATACTATAAAGTACTAATCTAAAGGCCACTTTAAACTCTAGTTGGAACTTTTTATTAACTAAGAAACATATTAAACTCATTATTAAAGATATCATTACTATTTCAATAATACCTGAAATTAACATAGCAGGGATTGCAATGGCATAAATAAGTCCCATCTTATCATCAATAAAATGTTTAACCATGTTAAATAATTTATTTCTTTCTACAGAACCATCAATTTTAACATTAGCTAAATCAAAACCTTCTTCTGGATAATCACATAATTTATATCTTAAATCCATGCCATCTTCATTTCCATCTGATAAAGGAATTACAAAATATACTCCATCAGTATCGTAATGAAGAACAACAGTAGATGCTGGATTACTAATAAAGTGATATCTAATTTTATCTCCAATTGCTAATAAAAACTTATATCCTGTATTATTATTAGGCACATTGATATAATACATATAAGTATGTCCATAAAGCGTTAATTTATCTGTTGGGACTAGTTCTTTATTTTCAATCTTATAACCAATAACATCAGTAATAGTAACGTTGTTATTTAAGATAGATTTAACCTCAGACGGGATATATTTTAATTCAAATACTTGAACTAATCCAAATAAAGCAGCCAATATTAAAATATAAACAACTACTTTCCCAAAACCATCCTTTGCGTATTGATATAATCTTTTAGGATCAATTAGACTATTTTTAATTCTATTGTACATAAAAATAACCTCCAATTATATTTAGTATACCATAAAGAGTTCAATTTGTCACTTCATTTGTAAATAATATAATTATTAATAAATTAATAAATTTATTGCCAATAAATTGTTTTTATAATACAATTAATATGTGAAGGAGACAGATAAAAATGAAAAAAATAATCAAAACAATCTCATTTATTGCTTTAGCATTTTTGCTATTATTAATAAACCCTTTAACAATTAGTGCAAATACTAACTATTGTTATAATCTTAAAGCATCTGTTGGCGTTGATTCAACTTCAGCAGGCTTTAACTGGCATTCTAGTTCTGCAGATACTGAATTTTATCTTTCAGAATATAGCAACATGCAAAATGCTACCGAATATGAAGTTGAACAACATGTATACTCTAAGGGTATGACAAACAATCAATCAAATACAGTTTTTGCTGAAAGATATGTTTGTCAAGCTAATGTTTCTGGCCTTAAAGCTAACACTAAATATTACTATCAAGTAAAATGTGGTGACTATAGTTCAGAAATTTGTTCTTTTAAAACAGGTAATCCTAATAAGGTAACATTTGGTGTTCTTTGTGATACCCAAGCAAGTGGATCTAATTTCCAATATTCAAATAATTTAGTTAAAAAATTATATTCTATTAACGAAAATATTAACTTCTTTATCACTGCAGGTGATATTGTTGATAGAGGTGGATATGAAGAAGAATGGAATGCTTTAGACAAACACATGCCTAATCTAAATCATGAATTTTTACAAGCTACAGTTCCAGGTAATCATGAATTATATCATAGTTCATTAGCGACTTATGTCGATGCATCTATTTATAATCAATATTTCAATAATCCAAAAAATGGTATTGATGCAAGAATGAATTCTTCTTACTACTTTAAATATAATGACACTTTGTTTATTATGTTAGATACAATGAGCCGTTCAAATGGAGATAACCAATATTTTGAACAAGTTGAATGGTTCAAAAATGTGGTTAAAAATAATCCAAGTAAATTTATTGTCGTTGTAACTCATCCTGGATGTTATTCTACAGGTGTCTATGCAAGTGATGCTTCTAAAATGAAGGGCATTTGGCGTGATACTTTTGAAGAATATGGCGTAGACCTTGCTATTAGTGGTCACGAACATGTTTATGCTAGAACTTATCAAATTTATCAAGACAAAGAAAACACAAAAGCCGGTGTAACTTATGTTATTGGTGGTTGTGCAGGTGCAAAAACATACACTGGTAAAAATGACGGTTTCTTCGCAAAAGTACTTAATGGTTCAAATATGAATCCACAAGGATTCTATGCAGGTTCAATCGTTGAAATTGTAAACGATACGCTATCATTTAAGTTCTATAGCTATTCTGGTGAATTGCTTGATGAATTTACTTTAAAAACTAAAACTAATACTGATCCAAACTTTAATATGGACGAATTCTTAGATCAAGTTCATGTAGAAATGAATGACAAAACATTTAAAAATTATGTTGTATGGCCTGAAAATGCCTATGGAAATGTCCAAGAAATTAGTGTTTATGTTGAACACAGAAATACTACTGTATCTAAATACATGGGTCCTGGTATTACTAATATTTTAGTTGCTGATGGTGTACCAAATAGAAATTATAAATATGTATGTACATTTACAGATTATAATGGTAAAACATACGAAAAAACTATCGAAGTTATTAATGATTCAGAAGCTTTAAAACCTAAAGATTTCGTCATTAACATTGAAGAAGTTGAATCTGGAAGTTATAATGCAACTTTTGAAGTTGATATGAATGATCATAACACTTTAACCTTCTTATTCTTATATATAAATGATAAACAATATAGATTCCCATCTTCTGGTACTTTATCTTTTACATCAAATACTCCGATTACAGAAGATATGTTAAAACTTGAAATTGCATATTCATTCTATGGTAAAACAACAGTTGAAGATGTTCCTATTGAAAAAATCACATACAATATTAACAATATACATGTACATGAATTTATTAATGGTGTATGTAGTTGTGGCGAGAAAGATGTAGTTTTCGTTCCACCAACAACTGAAAAAAATAATTGTCAAATGGGAATGATTTCTATTCTACCATTAATGGCAGCATGTTGTTTATTCTTACTAAGAAAAAATAGATAATTAAAATAAAAAAGGAATACTTAATGTATTCCTTTTTGTTTTAAACTATTTTGCTAATGCTTTTTTTGCAGTTTCACAAAGATTTGCAAAAGTTTGAGCATCATTAACAGCTAAATCAGCTAACATTTTACGATTGATTTCGATATTAGCTAATTTTAAACCATGCATTAATTGATTGTAGCTAATTTCATTAGCACGTGATGCAGCATTAATACGGATAATCCATAATTTACGGAAATTACGTTTGTTTTGTTTACGATCACGATATGCATATTTTAATGAATGCATTACTTGTTCTTTAGCAGTTTTAAATAATGTGTGTTTAGAACCAAAATAACCTTTAGCTAATTTTAAGATTCTATTTCTTCTTCTGCGGCTTACAACGCCACCTTTAGTTCTTGGCATGTTCGTTTCCTCCTACTTAATATTAGCGATTGTTTGTCTGATACGGCGTTGATCAGATGTGCAAACTTCCGCTGATTTACGTAAATGTCTAATACGTTTTTGTGTTTTTCCAGGAGCAAGGTGACTTGTTCCAGGTTGTCCACGTAGGACTTTACCACTTGCAGTGATTTTTAAGCGTTTTTTAGTACCGCTATGTGATTTCATTTTTGGCATAATTAATTTCTCCTTTAAAAATTATTTTTTCTTTTTGTCTAAGTTTGGACTTAAATGCATGAACATATTACGTCCGTCCAAGTAAGGATTTTGATCTAGCTTAGCTATATCAGCTAACCCTTCAGCAAACTTTGTAAACAAAGGTATTGTGTTTTCAGCATGTTCGATCATTCTACCACGGAAACGACAACTAACTTTTACTTTATTGCCTTCTGTTAAGAACTTACGAGCCGCTTTTTGTTTAGTATTAAAGTCACCAACATCAATTGTAGGACTTAAGCGAATCTCCTTAGTTTCAATAGTTTTTTGGTTTTTCTTTGCTTCCTTTTGTTTTTTGATTTGATCATAGCGATATTTACTAAAATCCATAATCTTACAAACAGGAGTTTTAGCATTTGGAGCAACGCAAACTAAGTCAAATCCACGATCTTCTGCAATTTTTAATGCAGTTAATCTGTCTAACACACCTAATTGTTCTCCTTCTTCAGAAATAACAAGAACATTTTCAAACATAATATCCTCATTAACTAGATTGTCTACTTTTTTTTCAAAAGACTTACTGATAAACTTCACCTCCAAAAATTTTTAAACACGAATGAAAAAAAGTGGGTATAACCCACTTTAAAACGACATAATAATATTATCTAAGATAATAAATTCATGACTTTTTTACCTACCGACATAATCAATCAGGTGAGAAGTGGATCTTCTTCTTTTCACTACATATTTAATTCTTTAATATTATATCACAATCAAATGACATTGTCAAATAATATGTATTATTCTTCAATTAATACTACTTTACCACCAGTAAGTAAAATCATCTTAATTGCATCATTTGAGAAATCATTAGCAACAAATGTTAATGATTTATTTAAAACACCTCTTGCAAGAACTTTAAAGTAATTGCATTTTTTAGGTAGTAAATTTTTAGCTTTAAGTGATTCTAAATCAACAGTTTCACCATTTTGATAATTCATTGAAACTACATCAATATTAATGATGTGTTTTTCTTTTTTAGCCGCTTTATATTTAGGATGTTGAGCTTGAACATCAACTAATTCCCCTAATTGTTCATCAGCTAAAGCATTGTGTGCCTCTTCAACAGTAACACTTTCTTGAATTAGTTCTTCCATATTATGAGTTGCTAAAGTTGAGTCGAAAGTTTCTACATGTTCTTCTTCTTGAGCCACATAATTTGGATCAACTTCACCACATTCACATTTACCTTCTACGAATTCATGAACATGAGGTGGAACATAATTTGGATCAACTTCGCCACATTCACATTTACCTTCTATGAATTCATGAACATGAGGTGGAACATAATTTGGATCAACTTCGCCACATTCACATTTACCTTCTATGAATTCATGAACATGAGGTGGAACATAATTTGGATCAACTTCGCCACATTCACATTTACCTTCTA
>JAFVWY010000001.1 GCA_017501465.1 Bacilli bacterium | reverse complement strand
GTAATAACATCGCCTTCAACTGGTTTAGTACCAGCATAATCGCCATATTTAGAACCTTCAATATATAAACCATAGATAGTTAAATCATTACCTTCAGCATCGATTAAATGCATATTACCATAAACAGTATTGTATAAATCAGATACTGTACCAGTAACGATATATTTTTCAGTAGTATAAGTATTGTGATCTTGTTTACTAGCAATTTCAATAGCTTCTTTTAATGAGATTTGACCTTCTGGAACTTCAGGAGTGTCTGGAGTTGAACTACCATCTTTTTCAACATAGAATCTAGCAGGACATTGACCAGCATTTGCTAAGTAAGATGTCTTACTTCTAGAGAATGTTTCATAAGTGCTATACATACCTACATAGTATTCTACACCAGCAACTGTAGTAAAGAATGTATTGTATTGATCATTTTGTACCCATACATTACTTGGAGCAGCTTCTAGGCAAAGTTTAGTACCATCTGAAACCATATTCATATATGTTTTAACGCCTTCTTTTAAGAAGTACATGTAGTAACCACCATCAGCAGCTTCTAGGTATACATCAACGCCTTCGCTTGGAACTTCACTTGAAGCAAAATATTTGCCTTGAGCATCCATAGCACCAGCAAAGTATAATACTTTACCAACGTTAGTTTGATCTACAACATATTTATAAGGAACACCAACTTCTAATTTGTCAGCAAGTACATATTCTTTTTGAGCAGCAGGAACATATTTAATTGTAACAACAACTGAAACATCTTTGCTTAATGCACCATTTGTAACTTTAGCTGTTAAAGTAACAACAACTGTTTCTTTAGCACCATTTAAAGTACATACTAATGAATTTAGATCAATATGACCAGCTTTATCAGCAGACCAAGCACCAATAACAGAACCATTTGGTAATGATGTTGGTAATTCAATTGTAGCACCTTCTTCAACTGTAAATTCAGTAGGGATAGTAGAAACGTCAGCATCTAAAGCTTCTTGTCCGCTTAATGTTAATACTTCCATTGGATAATCATAAACGTTAGCTAATAATCTATAATAACCTTGTGAATGATAATCATAAATAGCAGCTTCCATCTTAACTAATTTACCTAAGTTGGCAGCGATTAATGATTCTTCATAAGCAGTATAACCTTTATAATAAACTTCGAATTTCTTTCCAGTTTCACTTGATTCAATAATATAATTTAAACCATTGTGCTTTAATACACCTTCAATAACAACTCTTTGTCCTGGACAATCATGGAAATCAGAACCATTAGGATATGCAGCATACCATTCATCAACAGTATATTCTTTAGCTTCTGGAACTTCTTGACCATTTAATAATACAGTAACTTGAGCATCTTTTGAAGTTTCAATGATACTATAATAATAAGTTGGAGTACAAACAACTTGTACTAAATCACCTAATTCAACTACATCACCTTTAGGAGCATATACATAGAATGATTCAGAACCATCACTAATCATAAATGAGTGATTAGTATAACCATCGCCCCATAATACTTCAGTTACAACACCTGTTGTAACAACTTGAACTTTATTACCTTCAGCATCAACGATACCATTTTTAGAGAAACTATCCCAGTTAGCATTAGCATATTCATTAATTTCAGCAATAGTCATTTCTACTGCTTCTAATTGTTGTTTTGCAGCAACTGTAAATACGATTTCTCTAGATTTAGTATATTTATATTCAATACCTTGATCTTCATAAACTTTTGAACCAGTAATTGTAATAGTTACTTCTGTATCAACTTCTGGACGATTAACAACAAATACTAAATTATAAACAGCTTTTTTAGTAATGCCAATAACAGTAGTACCATCTTCAGCATATTGATAATCTCTTACTTGAGATACAATCCATTGAGCATCCATAATTTCAGGATGAGAACTCTTATATTCAGCAACTACACCGCCAGCAAATTCAGAATAAGTATTATTAGCTAAATCTTCTTCGCTAACTTTACTATCTTCATCTGTAGCAATACCAATATTTCCAGTAACAACTTCTAAAACAGTATTTCCATTTGTTTCTCCAAAGTCAATACTTAATAACGTGTTTACTTGTTCTTTAGCTTTTTCTCTAGCTTGGCTAGTTTCACCGCCGATGGCACAACCAACAGCGACTAATGAAACAACTAATAGAGCAACAACACTAAAAATTCTTGTTAAGAATCGATTTTTCATGTTTTTAAATTTCCTCCATTTTGTTTTATTCAGCAAATTCGATATCTGAAACTAGTGATAACATAATTTGTACTTGAGCTTTACTTGGTTGACCTTCATCACTTGGGTCATAAACGCCAACTACACCTCTTAAAACAGAGAATGTTTTACCTACGAAGAATTCGTAACAGTTAACAATACCATAAGCATCTGCATCAAGTACACCATCTGACCAATAACCTTTTTCACCGGTAGAGTCAGTGGCAGCTTTTACTTGTACGTAAGAGCCTTCTTTAGTTTGGTGAAGTGTTGTGTTACCATCAACACGAATATTTATTTGATTTCCTTTTTCGTCTACACAATATAATGTGAATCCATCACTTGAAGCTGTATTATATCCGCCTGTAACTCTTAAGTTACGTACTTCAACAAGACAGTTCATTATTTGTGTATTAGTTAATGTTAATGTAGAAACATCATTGATTTCATATATATGTGGAGCTTGTTTTTCTCTATTAATAACTTCAATACTTTCAGGATTAACATTTGTGATTTGTAATGAGCCAGCATATAAACTGAAGTTACCACCAACTCTTACTTCATAACCAATTGTTAATTTAGAAGCTTGACCAGAGAAACCACCATATAGATATATACCATACCATTCACCATCTTGAACGATGTATGGATAATTAATATTTTCATCAATTTCATTGTGGACTAATGTTTCATGCCATGTAGCTTCATCTAAAGCAGTTTCACCTGCAGGAAGATTTGCTACATAATACGCATATAAAGTTTGACCTACAACACCATTTACGGCTTCAATGTTAGTATCTACTTCTCCAATCCACCAATTACCATTTTCACCAACTTGAGGCATGTCTGGGTTTTCTTCAGAAGCTTTAATTTCTAATGAAGTTCCACCAATATGCCAAACACCATCTTCTTGTTGTTGAATGTATGCTGAATAAGAACCATTTTTACGAGCAACGATACCTCTAACGATAACTTTAATATTGCTTGCAGAATATTCTTCAGCGTTTTCTCTAATTTCTTTAATTGTTAAATATTTACCTGTTTCACTATAATCGTAATCAGGATCTTGTACTTTAGAATTGAAAATTCTAACTCTTAATTTTTGTACTTCTAAGTCTGCATCTTGTAATGCATCTGCATACATTGTGCCAGATGCTTTAGAAGATGAATATGACTTTTCAACGATTTCTAAATTTAATAATCTAAAATCTGCTCCCTCAGTTGGTTGATACCAAACCCATGCTAAGTATCTTTTTCCAGTTGAGTCTAATCTAGCTGTATTAACTGTATCTGTTTGTAATACAATTTTAGCAGCTTTCTTTAAAGTATTTGCTGTAAATCTTGCAGCAGCTTTACCCCAAGGTTCAAGTTTGTATGTTGATTCAGGAGTATTAATTGCATTAAATCTAACTGTAAATGTTGTTCCGCCTTCTTTGAAAGTAGCAGTATCACCATCAATAGCGTTTGTTAATGTAACAACACCAATACCATCTTTTAAAAATGATTTACCTGCATAAGATGCAGTTAATTTTAAGTCATCAGTATAAGGTGTTTTTAATTGATCATCTGTAACAACTTTTGTATTGTCAATTTCTCCACCAGTAGAACCAGTGTCTTCAACTTCACCACATTCACATTTACCATTTACAAATTCATGAGTGTGAGGGGTATCGCCACCGCCACCTGTGCCAGTGCCTCCACCCATTTCACAACCTGAAAGACCTAACATAAATACAAAAGTTAATATATATATAAATATTTTTTTCATGTTAGCAACTCTTAATTTTTTATTATTTTATTATTTATTTAAACTAGCTAAAGCTTGAGCATATGCTTGGTCTAATGTTTTACCACCATATAAAATAGCTTCAACTAATAATTCAACTTCATCACGACACTTAGAAGTTCCAGGGAATGAAGGTGATACGAAATAATTTTCAGCTTGAGCATAACCAACTTCAGCAACGATAGCTTCTAATGTTTGACCATCATCACCACCAGCTAAGAATTCTTGGTATTCTACAGAGTTCATTAATGAATTTAAGATTGGGAAATAACCAGATTTAACAGCCCAAATTGCAGTAGGTTGTTCATCAAATGATAATTCAGGATCCCAAGTAGTAATATATTTAATAAATAACCAACCAGCTAATTCTTCATTTGGATCTTCACATTTAAATAATGCTACGTTAGTACCTTGTTGAATAACTAATTCTCCACCATCAACACCTTTACCGATGTTAGCTTCTCTTTGAGGATAAGGTAAAACACCTAATACAAATTTATCACCAGGATTATTATATGAGCAACCAGCAGATGAACCGATTGTCATAACAACATTACCACTTACAAATTTATCAGAAGTATAATCAGCATTCCATGCAGATGCAGTTACAAAGTAACCAGCTCTATGTCCATTTAAATACCATTGCATAGCATTTCTAGATTGTTGGTTATCAAATACAAATTCACCAGAATTTTCACCAGTTAATTGAGTATATTTACCACCCCATTGTTGTGTTAAAGTAATGAATAGGTTATCTTCAGAATCATATGAGAATGCATAGTAATCAATTTTTTCACTTGCAGGTCTGTTTTTATATTCATCAAGTGAAACATAATATTGACCGATTGCTTCGATATCTTCCCAAGTTAAATGTGCATTTTCAGCAGGAACGAAAGTTTTTACATCATTGATTTTTTCAATTGTACCTAAACCATATTGTTCTAATAATCCGTGTTCTTCAAACCAACTAGCGTTGAAGTATAAAACTTCAGTTGATTTATTGAATGGAATAGAATATAAAGTACCTTTATCGTCATAGATTTTACCTTCTGCATAGTAACTAGCGATGTAGTCATTTAATTGAGCAGCAGATAAACCATAAGTTTTGTGATCTTTATAAGAATCTAATTCTCTAACTGCATTACCAGACATATATAAAGTTACATGGTCTGGATAAACTTGAGCAACTGTAGGTTGGTCACCAGTACGAATACTCTTAGTGATTTTATCTCTTAAATCACCATAACCACCTTGGTTTTGAATTTCAACAGTAATATTAGGATATTTCTTATTAAATCCTTTAATCATTGTTTGAATAATTTCAGTTTTGGCTTGACCCATTGCATGCCAGAAAGTAACTGTAGCAGTTAAATCTTTTAATTGTTCTTCAGTATATTCAGGAATATCATTAACTGAATTACCTCCGCCACCATTTCCACCGCATGCTACTGTTAAAAACATTGCAGTAAAAATTAAAACAAAAGCTAATAATTTTTTCATTTTCTTGTTTTCTCCTTTAATTTTTTATTTTTAACCTTTAATACCACTTCTAGATACACCTCTCATAATGTACTTTCTAAAGAAAATAAATACAAGAAGTAGTGGAACTGTAACTACTGTAGTTGCAGCCATCTGTAAGTGTACAGTCGCTCCGTCTTCGCTTGAGAACGAACCTCTTAAGCCATTAGTAATTAATCGCATATCTTCATCTGTGATTAAGTTTGGCCATACATATGAGTTCCATGCACCCATAAGTTTTAATATAGTGATTGTAATAATTGTTGGGGAAGCAATTGGAAGCATAACTTTTAATAAATATTTAAAGTCAGATGTTCCATCCACTTTCGCAGCATAGTACAATTCATTAGGGATTTGTTTGAATGTATTTCTTAATAGATAAATATAATATGTACTTACCCAGAAAGGAATAATCATCGCAGCATATGTATTATACATACCCCATTCCATGATAGTAATGAAGTTAGTAATTACCATCATTTCACCAGGAATCATCATTGTTGCAATAAACATAGAGAATAATAAATCTCTACCTCTAAAGTTTAATCTTGCAAAAGCAAATGCAGATGTTACTGTTGTCACTAAAGTTCCAAGAGTTGAGAATACACCTACAATTAATGTGTTAATTAAGAATCTTCCGAAATTAGCAGATTGCATTGCCACTTTAAAGTTTTCAATATGAATTTCGTGTGGGAAGATTGTTGGAGGCATCTTCATAACTTCTTCTGCACTCTTTACAGAAGTAGCAAACATCCAGTAAAAAGGGAATACAACTAAGAAAGCTGCAACAGTAAGCAATGAATATGCAATAACATATCTAACAACTTTTGCAATTATTTCTCTTCTTATTTGTTTTTGATATTCCAATTCAATAGTTTCATCAATTACTAAATTATGATTTAATCTTCCATCTCGTCTAGATGGTTTTTCAATTGTTTTATAAATTATCACAATAACGAATAAAGCGATAATCAATGAGAATATAATTAATAAAGGCATTTGAATTACCTCCTAATAATGGATTTGTTTTCTACTAATGAAATTCTTTAGTAGAGTAAACACCATTATAATTACAAACAATACTACAGCACCAGCACAAGCTTCACCAACGTTTAAATCAGTTAAGCTGGCATAGATATATCCAACGATAGTTCTCATATCGTAGTGGCCACCAGTAGCACCTTCTTTTGCACCAAACAAACCAATTACTGATGAGTATTCTTTAAACGCACCAATAAATGAAGTAGTTGTTAAGAATGCAATTTGAGGAGATAGTAGTGGAACTGTAATTTTAGTTAACACTGTGAATTTAGAAGCAGAGTCAATTTGTGCTGCTTGATAATATTGTTTATCAATTCCTTGTAAACCACTTAATAATACTAAGATTTTAAATGGTAAAGAATGCCAAACAATATAAATTAGTAAAACTGTCATTTGTGAAACATAACTGGCATGATTTCCGTATGTAGAAACACCACCCAACCAGTTTTGTCCACCGATACCTAATAGTTCTAAAACATAGTTGACAATACTTTTATCTCCAGCAAACATAACTGAGAATACCATACCAATAGCAATAGAGTTAGTTACATATGGCATAAAAAATATTGTTTGATATAACTTTGTTAATTTCTTAATTGAGTTAAGACCTACTGCAATCAATAAAGATAAAACAACGGAAATAGGTACAGAAATAATAACTATTAAACATGTTGTTTTTAAATATTGTAAGAATTCTGAACCTTCTCCAAGAATAATTCTAAAATTGTTAATACCTATTGAACTCCAAGTATCAGTCATATAGTTATAGTTTTCAGCAAAAGCCATAAAGAATGATCTAATTAATGGATAAACAGTAAATATTGCCATTAGAATAATTGTAGGCAGCAAGTATAACCACGCAGAGAGTTGATTACGTTTGACTTCCATAATAATTATTCTCCCAATTCTTCTACTTGTTCTACTACTTCTAATTCTTCTGGACTACTTAATTCCATGTTCTTTTCTGTAACTTTATGGAAAATGTAGCGTTTGTTAGGTTTAACATTTGCTCTTATTGTCTTACCAACTTCAACCCCTTGAATATCGGCATCAATAATAAATCTAAATGAAGCAGTTTGACAATTAGGGTGTCTTGCAACGATTGATTTGTCACGACCGATGAATTCAATTTGTTCTACAACAAAACTAAAAGCCCCACTATCTGCACCATCAACCACTTCGAATCCTTCTGGACGAATACCAACTTCAACTTCTTGATTTTCGAATGGCACTTCTGCAATAGCTTCTTCACCAATCATAACCTTGCCATCAACGATTTCTGCGTTGAACATGTTAATTGGTGGAGTACCTAAGAATTTAGCGACAAACTTATTAACAGGGTTATTATAAACATCTTGAGGTTTACCTTGTTGTTGTACAACACCCAATTTCATAACTACAATCTCGTCTGAAATACTCATAGCTTCTTCTTGGTCATGAGTAACGAATACTGTAGTAATACCTGTTTCTCTTTGGATACGTTTAATTTCTTCACGAGTTTGTAAACGTAAACGTGCATCTAAGTTAGATAATGGTTCGTCTAAAAGTAAAACGTCTGGTTCTTTTACTAAAGCTCTGGCAATAGCAACACGTTGTTGTTGACCACCAGATAATTGTCTAGGTTTACGATCCATTAAAGAACCTATGTCAACTAAATCTGCTACTTTTTGAGCTCTTTCAAGTGCCTCTACTTTTGGGACTTTCAAATTTTGTAACGGGAATAGAATATTTTGTTTAACTGTCATATGAGGGTATAATGCATAGTTTTGGAAAACTAAACCAATTCCTCTTTTTTCAGGTGATAATTTAGTTACGTCATCATCACCGAAATAAATTTGTCCATCAGTTGGAGATAGTAAACCTGCAATCATATATAAAGTTGTAGATTTTCCACATCCTGAAGGACCTAATAAGCCTATTAATTTTCCTGAAGGTATAACGATATCTAAATCGTCAACGGCTCTAACTTCAGCTTGGTCTTTATCAGCAAAAACCTTCGTTAAATGAACTATTTTAATGTCCATAATTTCCTCCTTTATTGGGGTATCCCTATAATCGTTTTTATTATACCATAAAGTGACATTTTTTGCAAATGATATAAAACATATTTTTATTACTTGGAATTTTTTTCTTTTTTTCGAAATAAAAAAGTGGCCATTTAAAGCCACTTTTTTATATTTTGATTATCGATTTTTTCCTATTCTTTTGTGCTTATTCTATATTCTAAAGCACGTCTAATGGTCATTTCATCAGCATATTCTAAATCGCTTCCTGCAGGTAATCCATAGCCAATTCTAGATATCTTTACGTTATATTTGGATAATATTTTCTCAATAAATCTTGATGTAACCTCTCCGTTTGGAGTTAGTGGAAGAGCTAAAATAACCTCATCAATATTATTATTTTTAACCTTTTGTTCTAACAAATCTAGGTTATTTTCATTAAATTGAAGGCCATTATAACCAGAAATTAAACCGCCTAAAACATGATATAATCCGTCATATTGACCACTTTTTTCAATTGTAATTAAATCCTTAGGGTCTTTTACAACCATTAATTGTTGTTGATTTCTAGTGCTGTCCTCACAAATTTCACATATATCTTCAGAAGTATACATGCCACAGTTAGGACATTTATGTATATTTTTTACAGTATCAACTATGATGCTACAAGTATTTTTTACCTCTTCTAAACTATAATTTTCTATAACATAATAAGCATATCTTGTAGCAGTTTTTCTACCAACACCGGGTAATTTTTCAAAACAATCTACTAAATCGTTTAAAAAATTTAGTTCTTTCATTCTAGAAAAGTCCACCCATTCCACCAAAGAAAGCTTGATATTTAGCCATCTTTTCTTCAGTAGTCTTATCAATTTCCTTATATGCGTTATTGCATGCAGCAACAATCATATCTTGTAACATTTCTAAATCTTCCTTAGATTCAGCCTCAAAATCTTCTGAAATTTCAACACTTACAATTTCTTTAGTTCCCTTAACTGTAACAGTTACAACACCACCTGCTGATTGTTTAAAATCAGTATTGGCAATTTCTTCTTGAGTTTCTTGTAACTCTTTTTGCATTTGACGCATTTTTCTTAACATTGCTTGTTGATTCATATTATTTAACCTCTCTAATTAAAGTCTTTCCAAACATTTGAGTAGCTTTGTCTAAATTTTGAGAGCTTTGTGTTTGGAATGGATTTTTAGTCATATTAATAACCTTCAATTCTGGGTTATTAATTGGAGTTAGTTTAGGATATCTGATACCCATGTGGTATTGTCCTTTGTATTCTGTTGATTTTTCATGCCAAGTATTCATTGGTAAAGCTATAAAATCATATTCTTTTTGTAAAGTTAATCTTAAAACTTCTTTAGCCTCATAATGATTTTGAGCATTCATTAGATAATTACAAATTGATGCTTTTTGATATACAATAATAAAGTAATTTGCACCATTAACCACTACTTTACCTTCACTAAGTGTTGCTGCAATACTAGCTAAATTTTGTGGAACCAAACTAGATAATCTATACCAAACCGAATTAATTTTGTCTTTATCTTCAATATTCTTACGATCTCTTGATTGATGTAAAATATTTTCAATGACTCTAATATCATAAGCTTTAGCAGTTTCATCAATTTGACCTTCAGGTAATTTTTCAATCACGTCCACTTCTTCTTCCACTTTTGTTTCAACAGCCGGAACAATAGTTTGTTCTCTTACTTGTTGTTCTTCTCTTAATGGAGTCTCAAAAGGTTGAGGTCTTCTTTGAATTGTTGGTTTGATGACTTCACTATCTTGTTTTAAATTTTTATATTTTTCTTCTAAAGCGGTGCATCTAGATCCTACCTTAATTGAATATTCCTTAACTTCAGCAATTTGTTCTTCTAACTTAGCAATTACTTCTTCGTCTATATTATTAGTAGGCAAGTTTGAAACATATTCGTGTAATTCATTAAATAAACTAATATATTTTTGAATTTCTTCTTTTTCTTCTGAAATATTGGCTTGTAATTCAATAACCTTATTTAATAACGTTAAATAATTATCGTTCATTTTTTCAAATTCACTAGCATCAACATATGTATCATCATATGTATTAAAGAAGTCTTCGTTTTCTACTTTTTCAATATGTTCTGTTTGTTGTTCTTCTAAATTAAACTCTTCTATCTCAGCAATTGGTGTAATACTAGTTGTTTGAGATTCTAGTGCGTTTAGTCTGCTATATATATCTTCAAGATTAACTTCTGGAACCTTTATATCTTGAAGTTGACTAGCAAGATCTGATTGTTTAACAAAAATATTTTCATAAGCTTCAAGTTGTAAAGATATATCTTGAATTCTACCCGCTATTTCTTCGCTATCAAAACTTTGTGTGTTTTGTGAAACTTCTTGCATCAATACTTGTTGTAATTCACCTTCAAGTTTATATAATCTTTCTGTAATATCTGTTGGTAAATTTGTATTATTAACAACTGAATCTGTAGAATCTGTGTTTAATACTTTATTTTCAATAACAATTAATCTACGGTCTAACTCTTCATTAGTGGCTTGTTCTTCTAAAATCTCAATTCGTTCTTCTAAATCTTTAGGTGGAACGGCACATCTAGAAACAACTTCCTCTAAGAACTCTAATTTACTTCGAGTGAAATCCTTAAATTCATTAATATCGTTATTTATATTAGCATCTTTAAGATTCATAACTAAACTTTCTAGTTGTTGTACTCTGTCATATATATCAGATAAATCAACAGTTTCAACCACTTGATTATTTATATTGTTGTTTTCATTTGAAACCATTTTTACAATACCTACTTCTAAATAAATTTTAGGAGTGTTACTGTGTTTAATTTTATTTTGAATATCATTTAATATATCTACAAATTTAAATAATTTATTTTTTTTGATGCTGTGAGCTAAATTAATAAAAGATTGATTATTAAAAATTGTCTTATCATTATTAGCGTTTTTGATGTTTTGATAAAGAATAACATCTCTACATAATACCAACATAGAGTGGATTAAAGTACTTACTTCTTTTCCTGTGTTTAAAATGTCATTTACTAAATCTAAAGCATCACTAACTTTTGAATCATTTATAATATTTAACAACTTAATAATATCATTAGTAGAAACTCGACCAGTTATATTGTTTACATCTTCGGCACTAAAATTTTCTTTTCCGTACGCAAAAACTTGATCTAAAATACTTAAAGCGTCTCGCATCCCGCCTTCAGCAACCTCCGCGATAACTTCTAAAGCATCATCATCTATACTGATATTTTCTATATCTTTGATTTTTGTTAATTGTGACTTAATTTCAATATTACTTAAAGGTTTAAAATCATATCTTTGGCATCTAGAAAGAATAGTTGCAGGAACTTTGTGTGGTTCTGTTGTCGCTAAAATAAACATTACATGCATTGGTGGCTCTTCTAATGTTTTTAAAAGTGCATTAAAAGCTGACATACTTAGCATATGAACTTCATCGATTATATATATTTTCTTTTTAAAAGAAGCAGGTAAGAAATTAACTTTTTCTAGTAAATTTCTCATTTCATCAACGCCATTGTTGCTTGCGGCATCGATTTCGATTATATCTATTGCGCTTCCATCATTAATCGCCTTACATACAGCACATTCATTACATGGATTGCCATTTTGAGGATTTAAACAGTTGACTGCCTTAGCAACAATTCTTGCAATTGTTGTTTTCCCAATCCCTCTAGGTCCACTAAAAATATATGCGTGGCCTAATTTATCATTAGCAATAGAATTCTTAATTGTTTGTATTATATATTTTTGTCCAACTACTTCATCAAAGTTAACTGGACGATATCTTCTATATATAGATTTGTAAGCCATTTTTATGCTACCTCCATTTTTTATTATTATACCATATTTCAGTTTTTTTGTCGGGTTATTTAATTATTATTTTTATTTAATGTTTTATTTATATATAATAACATATTATATTGTTGAAATATCTACTTTTTTAATTTATTGTTTTTTTCTCTTCCTTATTATATATATAATTATAAGAAAACAAAAGAATTTAAATTAGTTTTATGTTCTTTATTATTTACTTAAATAGAAAACACATATATATATTTATTGAAATTAATCGAGTAAAATGATATAATACTTAAGAAAACGAGGTGTACAATGAAAATAAATAAATATTCCATTATTACAATCTCTATTGTAGTACCACTAATAATCACTGTTTTAATAGCAATGTATTCTTATGGAGCTATTGGAGATTGGACTAAAAATCAAGAAAAATTTATAGACTATGTTTTTGATCAAAAAGCTACTAGTGCCGAAAGAATCGAAGAATACGTTAAATTTAATTCAGGTTCTTACAATAAACTAACTGCTAATATTGAACTTTTTGATAATTACGCGACTGGTAATACTACAACAAAACCTAACTCAGATGGAGTTTTCCAATTTGAAAACTTTAAAATGGCTTCTTATGTATTGCTTGGTGATGCTGAAAACAACAAATATAGTTATAACTTCTACTTTTATGACATTGATAATTCAAACGTAGACATGTCTAAAATTGCTTTTGTATTATTTGAATCAACTGATGTTAATGATACAACATTGCTTGCTGCCGAAATCGATAAATACAAAGATGAATTCCTAGCCTGGGATCCTACTTCTAGTTCTACATCTACAATGTCTATATATGCTCAAAACACAAACAAGGTTTCAAAAAATATGTTTTTCACTAGTGGAAAGCTAATTGAAGATGTTGATGGAACAGCTAAAATAGTTGATGGGATTGCTGCCAATAGATTATTATACTATTGTGCTCCAAATAACACTTTCAATAGTCAAAAATCATTAGCTGCTCTTGGAAACTGCCAATTTGCCATCTTCTTTTTAGGATATGATGAAGATGGAGCAACAGATAGTTTAGAAATTATAACTACTGGAAAAATTACTAATATTGCTTCTAGTGCTGATGCTTATACAAAAAACAATAAAACTCAACCCGGATATACTTTAGCTACATTAACAAGTTTAAGAAATGCTGGATATACAGAATATATTTGGAAAACTGTATTAATTCACTCTTTAATTGCTTTAGTAATTAGTGGTTTCTTAGGATTTATGTTCTATAAAACATGGAATGTTGATTTTAAAGAAGATAGTAAAGTTACAAATAAAAACATCAAGAATAAAAAAAGATAAAACAAAAACACATTAGATATATCTAATGTGTTTTTTTATTCCTAAAATTCACAATTTTTTGGAGTTCTTGGATATGGAATTGTATCCCTAATGTTTTCAATTCCTGTTAAATACATAATAAGTCTTTCAAACCCCATTCCAAAACCTGAATGTACACAACCTCCATAACGTCTTGTATCAAGGTACCACTCAATACCCTTTTGTTCAATACCCAAGGTGTTCATTCTTTCTAATAATTTGTCAAGATCTTCTTCCCTTTGACTTCCTCCCATTAATTCACCAGCTTGAGGTACAACCAAATCAACAGCTGCGACAGTTTCATTATCTGGATTTAATTTCATATAATATGCCTTTATGTCTTTTGGCCAATTAGTAATGAAGACAGGACCATTAAAATATTCTGTAATATATCTTTCGTGTTCTTTAGCTATATCTTCATTATAATCTGGTTTAAATTCAAAATTCACTTTAGCATTCTTTAAAATATCTATTACTTCTCTATGAGTAATTCTGACAAACTTACTGTTTAGAAGTGAAGTGATCTTATCTTTTAAACCTTTTTCTACAAACTTATCGCAAAAATCGATTTCTTCCGGACAATGATCTACTACATAACCAATAACATATTTTAGCATTTCTTCTTCAATGTCCATTAATCCTTCTAAATCACAAAAAGCCATTTCGGGTTCAATCATCCAGAATTCATTTGCATGAGTTTTAGTATTTGAATTTTCAGTTCTAAAAGTAGGACCAAAAGTATATATATCTCCAAAAGCCATCGCATAAGTTTCACCATGAAGTTGACCACTACCAGTAATAAAAGCTTGCTTACCAAATAGATCTTTACTAAAGTCTACTTTATTATCGTCTGTATAAGGAATGTTTTTCATATCAAGCGTAGTAATTTTAAACATTTGATCGCTACCTTCGCAATCGGCACAAGTAATTAAAGGTGTATGAACATATATATATCCTCTTTCTTGAAAATATGAATGAATAGCGTATGCTGCAACACTTCTAATTCTAAAAACAGCAGAAAACAAGTTTGTTCTTGGTCTTAAGTGAGCTACTTCTCTTAAAAACTCTCTAGTGTGTCTTTTAGGTTGAATTGGATAGTTTTCAGGACAATCGCCCAACATTACAACTTCTGTTGCATGTAATTCTAATGGTTGTTTAAGTTCGGGCGTTAATTTAACAATTCCTTGTACCATAACAGATACACCAACTCTAAACTTAGAAATTTCCTCGAAATTATCTAACTTAGTGTCGTAAACTACTTGTAGGTTTTCAAAAAATGATCCATCATTTACATTTAAAAACCCAAATTGGGCTTGTGAGCGATTTGTTCTTACCCACCCACAAATAATCACGTGTTGTTCTGAAAATTCATCCTTGCTTTTAAAAAGGGTTTTAATTTTAATTCTTTTCATAAATTCCTCCTTCAAATAAAAAAGTCCTTAAGAATAACTCTTAAGGACGAAATAATCCGCGGTACCACCTTAATTAAAATAAAATAACATTTTAATTTTATTTTCACTCTATGCCGTTAACGCCAGCAATACGGATGGTTCTACTAAATTTCTTCCATCACTCATAGGTGTTCTTTCATAAACGCTTTACTTTAAGTTTCCACTATCCTTAAATCACTATAGTCAGTTTGTTTATTACTAGTCCTAATCAACGTTTTATTAATCAAAGTATACATTCATATTTAAATTTTGTCAAGAAAATTTGTATTTTACTTGCCTAAACAAAATCTTGAAAATAACTCATCTAGTAATTCTGTATCTTTAACTTCTCCTAAAATTTCTCCTAAACTTATCCACGCTTCTTTTATTGATAGTTCAATAAAATCAATAAACTGTTCTGATCGGATATCTTCAATTGCTTTATTTAAAGAATCCTTAGCAGCCACTAATTTAGAAATTTGTCTGGCATTTGATATATATATGTTAGTATTTAAATTAATATCTTGTTCAAAGATTTGTTTACTAATTTCATCGGATAAAACTTTAATAGAGTTTGAGTCTTTTGTAGAAATAATAATTGCATTAGGTATTTTTGATAAATCAATTTTTTGTTCCAAATCGCTTTTATTTACAATACATATATGTTTCTTATCTCTAACACTATTTAAAATTTCTAAATCTTCAGCTTCGATTTCTCTACTGCCATCAAAAATCATTAATATTAAATCGGCTTCCTCTATTTTTTCTTTACTTTTTATTACACCTATTTTTTCTATAACATCTTCTGTTTCTCTAATTCCTGCAGTATCAATTAAATTTAAAGCAAAGCCACCTAAATTTAACTTAGCCTCAATAACATCTCTAGTAGTTCCTGGAATTTCAGTAACAATCGCACGGTTATCTTGTAAAAGAGCATTCAAAAGGCTACTTTTTCCGACATTCGGTTTACCGACTAATGCAGTATTTATACCATTTTTTATTTTAACGGCGTCTTTAGATGTTTGTAGTAAGGCGTCAATATCATTTAAAACCTCATCAAGAATTGGGTAAATCTCTTTTTTTGTTAATTCAACAACATCATCATATTCGGGATAATCAATATTCACTGCTATTTGCATTATAACGTTTAAAAGTTTTTGTCTTTCTTCTTTGATTTTAGCAGATAATTCTCCTGTTATTCCTTGGTTTGCCATTTTTAATGCGTTTTTATTTTCTGCATCAATTATATCCATAACAGCTTCCGCTTTTGCTAAATCTATTCTACCATTTAAAAAAGCTCTTCTTGTAAACTCACCGGCTTGTGCGATTCTAGCTCCAAGCATTACTAACTGTTCAACAACCATTTGAGTGACCAATTGTCCTCCATGACAATTAATTTCAACCAAATCTTCTTTTGTGTATGTTTTAGGCTTCTTAAAAATACTCACTAAAACTTCATCAATAGTTTCTTTGGTTTCATAGTTATATATATATCCATAATGGATTGTATGTGTTTTAGCCTTAGTTAAGTCTTTTCCTTTAAAAATTTTAGATACTAATTCAATAGATTGTGGACCACTCAGCCTAACAATAGATATGGCTCCTCTGCCAACTGTTGTTGAAATACCAACAATAGTATCGTCTAATATATATATTTGTTGCATACAACACCTCGTATTTGATTAATTATAACACAGTAACACAAATTAAACAAGAAAAAAATAAGGCAAAAGCCTTATTTTCTTGGTTCGATAATCAAACATCTATTTGGATCAACACCCTCAGAGTGTGTTGTGACATGTTTCCAGTCGGCTAATTTTGTATGAATGACTTTTCTTTCATAAACATTCATAGCGCGTAGTTTTACTGGGATTTTAGTTCTCGCAACTTCTTTAGCTATTCTAACAGCTAGTTTTTCAAGATTTTCATCTCTTTTCTTTCGATAATCTCCAACATCTACTTTAACAATTAGTCCACTTTCTTTTTCTAAGTCAAAATATCTATTAACAACTAACGATGTTACATATTGTAATGCAAGTAATGTTTTAGAGTTTTTTCCAATTAAAACCGCGTTGGCATCTTCTGTAGTAATTGAGTATTCTACAACGTTATCTCTCATTTTACGTTCAACAAATCCTAAAATATTTGCGTTTTTTAAATATTGTTCTAAAAAATCTTTCCCTTTTTTTACTGGATTTGCATCAACAATAACATTTATTTCTGTTTCTGAAATTTCATCAAAATACATGTCTTCTTTCGGAACACCAAGTTCCTTAACTGCAAGTTTTTCAACTTCTTCTAGTGTGTATCCATTATATAACTTTTCTTTCATAGCACTATTTCTCCTCTATTCCTAATTTTTTCTTTAATCTTGCTAATTTTTTATCAGAATTCTTATAGTTAAAATACATTTGTGCTAATGAATAGAAGTTACCTATTAACCAATAGATACCTAACCCTGCAGCACTTTGGAATACGAAGATCCCCATCATAACAATCATGAAGTACATCATGAACTTCATTGAACCATTAGTTTGATTTTGTTGCATTGCTTGTCTTCTATATTCTGGAATATTTTCTTGTGATTTAGCATAAGTAGCCTTTTGAACCCTTTGTGTTAAAAATTGTTGAACTAATTGTGTTCCTACAACTAATACTAAAATAATCATAACACCCCAGAATTGACCTGACCACGCTTCGCCTCTAGTTTTAAACAAATCTACTCCTAAAAATGTAGTTTTTAAACCTTCAATCCAATTTGGAGAATTACATACTGTACCATCAGTTAATTGTATTCTAGATACTGCTTGATAAACACCCATGAATACAGGAAATTGTAACAACATTGAAAAACAACCACCAAATCCCATTTTATATTTTTTATAAATTCTCATTTGTTCCATTTGTTTTGCTTGTTGTGATTCTTGATCGTTTTTGTTGGCGTACTTAGCTTCTAATTTTTGTAAATCCGGTTGCATTAATTGCATTTTTAAAGACATATTATTTGTAGAATTGTATACAGGAGTCATTAAAGTTCTAATTAAAATTGTAACAATTAGTAAACCAATAATATAATAACCACCAAATAAACCAGAAATAGCTTGTAATAGCCACCCTATTGGGAAAACTAAAAAGTTATTGAAAATCATTGAAAAGAAACCATCTTCTTTTACACTATACCATCTGATTGGAGAATATTGTGTTTTTGCTGTGTTTATATTTAAAGCGTGATTTGCAATAATTTGATATAAATTGCTTGTTTCTGTTATAACTTTAGAACTATCCGCATTAGCTTCTATTAATGTAGCAGAAGCAATAGCAATTTCTGTTTCTTGAACTACTTTTGACACTAGTTCCTTAGAATGTGTTTTTAAGTCCTCTAAATTATAAAATTTTGTTAATAAATTTACAGCGGTAATTTTTACATCTTCAACAATCAAACCATATATATTATTAACTTCTTCTTCTATATTGTTAATTCCATTAACATTTTCTAAAGCAGTTGTTAAAACCTCTTTAGTATTTGTTGCATTAAAAGTTGTTCTGATCACGTTAATTCTAGTATTTACTTCTTCATCAGAAACGCCATTATTTTTAAGTGTTGTTTGTGTTCTATTAATTAAACTATTAAGTTGTGTTTCTTTTAATGAATTTTCTGCATTTGAATAAGTAATCGTTCCATCGTTACCACATCCACACGCTGTTAAAAAACATAACAAAACCATTGCGATTATCAACGCAAAGTTTTTAACATTAATTTTTCTCATTTTTTGATCCTTTCTAATAATTGTAAAATCATATTATTTATTACATCTTGTTTTTTTGTATAGGAAATTTCTAATGCTTTTTCTTTTGCTATTAAAACTGCATGGATGTTTTCAAATTTTTCAACATTAGGTCTAATTATCTCTCGCATTGTTCTTTTTAAATAATTTCTTTCAATAGCACCACCACACTTTTTTCCTGCAACAATAGCAATCTTAGTGTTTGGTTGATTATATAAATAATATAAATTATAAAAAGGTGAAGAGATTCTTTGTTTTTTTAAAACTATCTTTCCTATTTCTTGACTATTTTTTAATCTGATTTTCTTTTTCATAATATACCCTTCAAAAGAAAAAGACCACTCCTACACAATAAAGTGACATAAGTGGTCCAAGTTTCTTTATTAAGCTGTTAATACTGCGCGACCTTTTAAACGTCTGCGTGCTAGCACTTTACGGCCTCCTACAGTCGCCATACGAGCGCGGAATCCGTGTGTCTTACTATGTTTACGTTTGTTAGGTTGGTATGTTCTTTTCATATCAGCACCTCCATTTAAACCATGCTAATATATTATACAATATGCTAGCTGTTTTTGTCAAATTTTTAATTAATTAAATTATTTAATATTTAAATTTATTTTTAAATGATCAGTATGTGTTTTGCCATCACTTGTTGTATAAGATACAATAAGATATAATTCTGAAACTTCGTAAGTTGTATTTATTGAACAATTTGAAGTATAGAAAGTTGGTAAATTAATTCGTTGATGATCACTCCAAGCTTTTGTATTGTTATCATCAACAAATGTGCCATGTAAATCAACTACTGTAATATAATCAGAAAAATAGTTTTCAGTATCACTAGCGTCATTTTTAACTTTTGCAAATAAAGTAACATTGGCATCAGTTACAAATAATCCTTCTTCTTTTAAGAATTTTTCATTACATTTCAATTCAAACAAAATTGAATCATTAATAGTTGTTTCTGATGTAGAAGTTTCTGTTTCAATTGTTGGAGTGATTGAAACAGTTGTATAACCATTTTTGTTAAAAACAATTCTCTTTCCTTTATTTTCTGTTAAATCAATTTCTTCAGTAAAGTTTTCAAAATTGTATTGATCTGGTTTTGCAGGAATAAAATAAAATTTCATTTCTTTTTGTACATTATCGACATGATAAAAAACTGTAACATACACTATTGATAATTGTGAATTTGCTTTAGTATATGTATTGTCTTTTGTATTAATTTTGTTTGTTTTTTCAATTTGTGTTTCTGAATAAGTATACTTTGGATAACTTTGTAAAGCTGTTCCATTAGTAGAAGGGTCTCCTTTGTATGAAGAATATGCTTTCTTTGTTGTCTCAAAATATATTTCTTTATCTTCTTCAGTAACTGCCTTTGTAAAAATTTCTATATTTTTTACATCTACATTTGGATTATTTTTAGCTACTTGATAACTAATTTTCCAAGATGCTTTTTCTTTGTCTGTATTTTTCTTTAAATAATCTGAAGTTCTTGTTTCTACTAATTTAGCTACAATTTGAATATTTTCATCTCTAGACATAGAGTGAAAACCTTTAGCTTCATTAATAGATGTAGCTGTTATTATTGTAATAGTTATTGCAAACAGAATAAATGTATAAACAGCTAAAATAACCATTTTCGTTGCCGGACTAATTCTTTTTTCTCTATACATAATAATACCTCTTTAATTCTTAAGTATTTTATCATAACTTTTATTTTTATGCAAGTAGATGATTTATTTAATTTTACACATTTGCACTGTGGATAATTTGAGGGATAACTTTTTAAAGTTGTACACATATGTTTTTGTGGAAAAATATTGTGGATAACTTTTCTTCTTGTTTTAGTTTATTTTTTTTGTTTTTTGTGTTATTATAAGATAAATGAAAAGGAGACACTTGAAATATGGAAAATACACTTCAAGCGTGGAATTTGGTTAAACAAGAACTACAAAATAGAAATATTGTAGCTCCTGAAGTTTTTCATGAATTAATTACTCCAATACAAGAAATATATAAAGAAACAAATACAACTGTTTTTTTAATAGTAAAGGATAATTTAGTCAAATTCAGATTGGAAAAATTTTATTTAGAGTCTATCAATAAACTTTTTGTTGAAATTTCACAAATTAATAAAAGAATTAAACTTATTACTCATGAACAAATTGAAGAAGAAAAGAAAACACAAAGTGACTTTCAATTTAACAAAGTAAGTTCTTTGGAGTTAAATAAAAATCAACGGAATCTTCGTGGTGAGTATACTTTTGAGAATTTTGTTACTGGCAAAACTAATCGTTTCGCTTTTATTACTGCTTCAAAAGTTGCTGAATCTCCTGTAGTCACTATAAACCCTTTATACATATTTGGTGACGTTGGCTTAGGAAAAACACATTTAATGACAGCTATAGGTCATTATATACTTGATAAAAATCCTTCTGCAAATGTGATTTACACTACAGCGCAACAGTTTACAGAAGATTATTTTAATGCTACCACAAAGAAAAATCCTAACGCAATGCAAGAATTTTCAGATTTTTATAAATCTGCTGATGTATTGTTGGTTGATGATATTCAATTCTTAGCAAACAAAAATGCTACTCAAGAAGAATTTTTTAAATTGTTTGAATATTTATATAGTCAAAACAAACAAATGGTAATTACTTCTGATAGAAAAGCAGAAGAATTAGAGAATATTATGGCTCGTTTAAAATCAAGATTTAGTTGGGGAAATCCTGTAGATATTCAAAAACCTGATTTCGAATTACGACAAGCGATTGTAAAACAAAAACTTTGTTCTTTAATAAACAATCCTGACGATGTCTCTGATGAAGCAATTAACTTTATTGCAGAAAATTTTTACAATAATATTAGAGAATTAGAAGGGGCATTAAGACGGTTTGTTAACTATTGCGTTGCGTTTTGTATTGATTATTCTTTAGACAACGCTAAAACAGCGTTAGATTCATTAATTGTTAGTGTTCCTGAATCTAATGAAGAATCTGATTTTAAACACATTGATAAAATAAAAAAAGCAATTTCTAAATATTACAGCGTTTCTGTGACTGATCTATCTTCCTCTACTAGAAAAAAAGAAGTTGTTTTTCCAAGACAAATTGCTATTTACATAATTAGAAACAAGTTTAATATACCTTTAAAACGTATTGGAGATTATTTCGGCTCTAGAGATCATACCACAATTGCTCATGCATGTAGCAAGATTGAAAAATCTATCGAAGAAGATTGGACAATCAAACAAGATGTAGAAAATATTCTAAAGTTGATTGATAAAGAATAAAAAAATCAACTTCTATATAATAAGGACGGAAAGCTTGTGATAAGTTATCCACTTATCCACATTGTTAATAATAATTAAAATTAAAAAATAAGTAAGGAGTTAAAAAAATGAAATTCAGCATCACTCGTTCTGTATTACTAAATGTATTAAATGATGTATCTCATGGGTTATCTTCAAAAACACCTATGCCTGTTTTAACCGGTATTAAAATTGATGCTTTTTTAGATTCATTAACATTTACAACTAGTAATAGGGAAATATCAGTTCAAGTTAAATTAGATAAATCTTCTGATTTTGAGATAGAAGAAGAAGGTAAATGTGTTGTACCTGGTAAATATTTTATTGAAATTGCAAAAAAAATAGAAGAAGAAAAAATCAACTTTGTACTTTTCGAAGAAAATACAGTAAAGATAACAACAGAAAAAACAGATTTTACTTTGGTAGCCTTAGATAAAGATGCCTTTCCTGTTATCAGTTTTGAAACAATAGGAGACCCTATCATAGTAAAAAGCGATATGTTAAAGAAAACTATTAAACAAACAAACTTTGCGGCAGGCGTATCTGAAGCCAGAGTAATTTTAACTGGAGTTTGTTTTGAGATTAATGAAGATGTATTAAGTGTCATTGCAACTGATAGTTATAGATTAGCCAAAAAGGAAATACGCCTAGATAAGGAATATCCACATACAAAAATAAATGTTCCAAATAAAGCTTTAGAAGAATTAGAAAAAATTTTATCTGATAAAAGCGAAGATGTTTTTATCTACTTAATAAGTAATAAAGCATTGATTATTTATAAAGATATAGCTTTTATTACTAGATTGATCGAAGGGAATTATCCAGATACTTCTGCTTTGTTTCCAAGAGATCAGTTAACTGTTTTAAAACTTAAAAAGAACGATTTAGTTGCCACTGTTGATAGAGCATCTTTGTTTACAAATATGGATAGTTCTAATGTGATAAAGGTAGTTATTAAATCAAATAAATCCGTTCAAATAGCATCAAATAACAACGAAATTGGTAAAGTTGTGGAAGAGATTATACCTTTAAAAGAACCTGAAATTAATAACTTTCAAACAGCATTTAGTGCTAAATACTTTATAGAGGCACTAAAATCTTTCGAAAGTAGTGTTGTAGAGATAAAATTCACAGGAGAAATTAAACCATTTGTCATTACAGGTGAAGATGACGAGAGTTTGATACAACTTATTTTACCTGTGCGAATCTTCTAGTAAAACACCAAAAACAAAAAAAGAATCCCTTTTCGGGATTCTTTTTTTTAATTTACCTTAAAATTACTCCAAATCCATGCCATCAAACATCTTTTTTAACTCTTTTTTGAACTCGTCACGGTTTTTTTGATGGAATTTTGAAGGCATTTCAGCATTATCAAACACACTAATGCCTTCTGATTGTAAATTACGGACAATTGATTTATCACTAACAGGAATAGTAATTTGTGCATCTGGAGTGTAAGCAGAAGCTTGCTTTTTAAGCTCTTTTAAAGCCTTATTAGGAGCAAGTTTAATTGGGTGGTAACCAGTAGGAATAATGTACTTGATTTTGTTCAAATCTATGTCTGTATCAACAAAATATTGAATTGTATTCAAATAACCGTCTAAACCTAACGTATCCAACCCGATTATAAGAAGAATCTTGTCACTGATATCAAGCAAAACTTCGCTCAAACGACTACTTGAAGGTGGAAAATCAACAAAAATATAGTCAAAATAGTTAGTAAAATCCTTAATTATGTCAATAATTTTGCGTTCTTCTTGTCTTTTTACCGTTAAAGTAAAAGATAGTCTATCTGTATTTAAGGTTTTAATGATATACATATTATCTCTTGCTTCACAAACGATATCAGAAGCTTCACAAGCACCAGTAAGATAATTTTCTAAATAGTTGTCAGTTGAGTCTGTAATAAAATCGCCTACTCCAAAAAGTTTAAATATGCTGTTTTGATCATCAGCACTTATAATTAATACTTTCTTACCTTTTTGGGAATAGTAATGAGCAAGGTAACCTAACAAGGTTGTTTTACCTACGCCGCCTTTTTTGCAATAAGTTGAAATGATAGCCATGATTATAACACTCCTTCTCTGCGTAATTTCTCTTTACATGCTTCTTCTACAAATGCTGCAAACAGCAAACCACGTTCAGCACAGATAATTTTAATGGATCTACGTAACTTTCTATCCATTGTTGAAGTGTATTTTACTCGATCATTGTCATTATCTCTCTCAATAACTGTTTTTTTAACAGGTTTTGGAGCAGGTTTTCTTATCTCTACAACTTCTTCTTCTTCAAAATCATCAAATTCTTCAACGTAAGGCTCTATCTTAGCTGGTTTTTGTGAAACCGGAGCCGAAAATGGGTTATTTCTTTTTTGTAATGGGTTCATAGTTTTATCCTCCTTTATTTTACAATGCAATTATATCATATCAAAATTAAAAAAGCAAGCAAAAAACAATATTTATTTTTTTATGGTTGTATGTATATACGCAAATTTGTGTAAATTCAAAAAAATAGACTAAAATTAATAATAAGATATAAAATGAGAAAAATGACTTTGAAATTCTTTTTTGTTTTAAAAAAACGGCTGTTTTTATGCGAATTTTGAGATTTTTTAAAAAAAGTCTAAAACTTATTCGAGTTTTTAATAAAAAGTTTCAAAAAAATGGGTTTTTTGGGTTTTTCAGAAAAGCATTCAAAAATCAAAAAAAAGAAGAAATTTAACAAGCCATACAACCATAAATATTTATTTACAACCAAGGTCAAAGATATCCAAAACTTCTAAAAAAATTTTTGAAATCTTTGAAATTAAAACAAATCCGTTTGCAAAAACATTTTAAATTCAAACAAAAAAGCCACTTTTTATTTTAAATTCAAACAAAAAACGGCGAAAAAGATTTTAATTTAAAATAAAAATGTCAAAAAAAGTTTTTAATTTAAAACAAAAACACCGAAGAAAATTTTAAATTAAAACAAAAAAATGCGGTTAAAACTTTTAAGTTAAAATAATTATAACCGTATTTTTCTTTTGCTAACACAATAAAACGTTTTAATTTAAAACAAAATCGGGTTTTGAAACCACAAAAGATAAGTAAAAACAAATAAAAAAGGTTTTAATTTAAAAGTTACTAACATTGTTTTGATATTTGTTTTGTTTAAAATACATAAAAACATATATAAATAAATATGTAAATGCTTAAAAGCAACCACACTTAAATAAATATAACTTTAAATATGGTTTTATGTATAAAACAATAAATATTTATAACAAGATATATTTTTTTATTTAAATATTTATTATAATATAAAAGGTTTTATGTTTTTATGTAGAAGAATAAAACTTTATTTATTTTTTTACGCACAAGAATAAAAAACTTATAATTTGAATATAAAAGTATCTTAAAAAAACGACAAAACAGAGAAAAAGAGGTTATTTTTTATAATGTTTTTTAAAAAAAGAAAGATCAAACATTCGAAATTTATATATTATATATAATATAAGGAATATACATAAAACCATACAAAAAATAGGGGTTTCCCATGCATTGTCAAAGAAAACGTCATTTTTTTGAAAGGAAAAAATCGTTTAACAAAACTTTTTGAAAAAACCAGAAAAAAAGGTGTTTTTTCTTTCGAAAAAAGCACCAAAAAAACAAACAAAAAAAACAATTAAAATACTTGAAAAAAAGGACGGTTTATGGTATAATATAAAAGTATAATAGAGGTGCCGTTATGAGATGTGTAAAAATAACAACTGATTATATAACTTTAGGTCAATTTTTAAAATTTATAGGTTTAATAAACAACGGAGGAGAAGCCAAAATAGCTGTTAAAATCCTTAAAATAAGCATCAATGACTGTCCGGAAGACCGCCGCGGGTGTAAAATTTATCCTGGTGACAAGGTAAAAGTGGATAAAAACTGTTATTTTGTTGAAAATTAGAGTGAAAATCGCTGTTTTAACAATAAAAGATTTTCGAGGACATAGTCTAAAAACCATCTTATTACACGAGAATATGAATATTTTATATGGATATAACGCTTGTGGTAAGACATCTGTTTTGGAAGCTATTAATTTGTTAATAACTACCAGATCCATTAAAACACGTGATTTATTTGATTGTGTTTCACGAGGGAGGGTACAAACTAGTATTGAAGGGGTTTTTTTAGATAAAAAAAGCCAAAAAAAGGCATTAGTTTTAATTTCAAAGCAAAACCGAAAAAATTATATAAATGGTGTTCTTGTGAAGAAGGCTACAGATTATATTGGTTTTGCTAAAGTTGTTTCTTACACAAACAATGATTTTTATGATTTTATGCAAAGTCCTTCAAAGAGACGCGACTTGTTTGATTTTTTAATTAGCCAAGTAGACAAAGAGTACTTAGAACTGTTAAAAAAGTATAAGGCGTTAATAAAAGAAAAAAATATAGTATTAAAAGATAATAAACCTTTAAATTCAAATAAAATGTTGATGCTGGAATCTTATAATGAAGTCATTTATAATTTATCAAAAATATTAAGTAATAAAAGAAAAGAATTTTTAGATCATCTTAATTATTATATAAATAGTATGTATAAGAAACTAGAAGGAGAACATTCAACATTATCTATACAAATTTCACAAACAGTTACAAATGATATAACGTTGAAACGGTTTCAAGAAATGTGTGAGAGAGAAATCCAAATTCAATGTAGTGTTTATGGAGTTCATAGAGATAATTACACTATTATATTAGATACACTTGATATTTCTAAATATTGTTCTCAAGGACAAGTTAAGTCTATATTAATATGCTTAAAATTAGCATATGCAGAATTGCTAGTACAAAAATATAGAATAAAACCAATTGTTTTATTAGATGACATTTTCGGAGAGTTAGATAAAAACAGACAAAATAATATTTTAAAATTATTAAACAAGGATTTACAGATAATAATAACAACACCATCTATTAATGAAATAGAAAAGGAAATTTTATTACAGTCAAATTTAATAAAAATAGAAAAGGAGGGAAAATAAATGCTTCCTGACAATACAAATTCATATAATTCAAGTAGTATTCAGGTTCTAGAAGGACTTGAAGCCGTTAGAAAAAGACCGGGAATGTATATTGGTTCTACTGGTCCAAGAGGGTTACATCATTTAGTATGGGAGATTGTGGATAACTCAGTTGATGAGGCCATGGCGGGCTTTTGTACAGAAATTACGGTTGAAATTTTTGGGGATAACTTCATTAAAGTTGTTGATAACGGCAGGGGTTTACCAACAGATATTCATCCAAAAACTTTTGTATCAACAATAGAAACCATTTTTACTGTTTTACATGCTGGTGGAAAATTCGATAGTAATAGCTATAAGGTTTCTGGTGGATTACATGGCGTAGGGGCATCTGTAGTTAATGCACTAAGCGAATGGTTAGAAGTAATTGTGTATAGAGACGGGTCAAAATATTATCAAAAATTTGAAAGAGGGAAATCTATTGAACCGCTTAAGATAATAGGACAGACTGAAAAAAGAGGCACTACTGTAATTTTTAAACCAGATAATCAAATATTTCAAGAAACAACAGTGTTTGACTACGAAACTTTAAGACACCGTATACAACAATTGGCTTTTTTGAATAAGGGTTTAAAAATGAATTTATCAGATTTAAGAAACCCTGAACAACCTAAACAGGTATCATATTGTTATGATGGAGGACTTAGGGAATATATTAAGTTTTTGAATCGTTCTAAAACCCCATTACATAACGACATAATTTATATAGAAGAAACTATTGAAAAAATACAAATTCAATTGGCATTTCAATATACTAATGATTATGTAGCCAACATTTATTCCTTTGTTAATAATATTTATACTCCTGAAGGGGGAACGCATGAAGAGGGTTTTAGAACAAGTTTAACTAGAATTCTAAACGGATATGCCAAATCAAACAACTTATTAAGAAAAGATGAAGGTCTTTCAGGTGATGATGTACGTGAAGGATTAACTGCTATTGTTTCTTGTCAAATAAGTGAACCACAATTTGAAGGACAAACGAAAACAAAATTAGGTAATACAGAAGTTAGAAGGATAGTTTCTCAAGTGATGAGTGATCAATTTGATGCTTATTTAAAAGAAAATCCTGCGAATGCTAAAGTAATTATTGAAAATGCTGTTTTAGCTTTACGCGGGCGTTTAGCTGCAAAGAAAGCAAGAGAAGCCACTAGACGTAAGAGCCCTTTAGACTCTTTGGGTTTTGCATCGAAATTAGCTGATTGTAGAAGCAAGGATCCTAAAATTTCTGAGATGTATATTGTCGAAGGGGATTCTGCCGGTGGAAGTGCTAAACAAGGAAGGGATAGTTTATTTCAAGCTATTTTACCTTTAAGAGGTAAGGTTTTAAATGTTGAAAAAGCAAGAGAAGAAAGAATTTTAAGTAATAAAGAAATAATTTCTATTATTCAAGCCATTGGAACTGGAATTAAAAATGAATTTAATATAGAACAAGCAAGATATCATAAAATTGTAATAATGACCGATGCCGATGTCGATGGAGCACATATAACAACACTACTATTAACATTCTTTTATAGATATATGAAACCTTTGATAGAAAATGGATATGTTTATATTGCGATGCCTCCTTTATATAAAATTTCACAAAATAGAAAAGTTGAATACGCATATAGCGACGAGGAATTAGAAGAAAAGCTAAAATTGTTTACTGGAAAACCAAATATTCAAAGATATAAAGGGCTAGGTGAAATGAATGCTGAACAATTATGGGAAACAACAATGGATCCCGCTGTTAGAACTTTAATAAGGGTTTCAATTGAAGATACAATTGAAGCTGATAGAATATTTAGTACTCTTATGGGAGACGATGTTGAACCGAGAAGAGAATTCATTGAAGAAAATGCTATTTTCGTTAAGAATTTAGACATATAGGTGATTTATGGATGATCAAAATTTAGAAAAATTAGAAGAAAAAGTTGAATCTTTGCCATCAGGTGTTTTAGAAGTTGATTTAAACCACGAAATGAAAGAATCATTTCTTAGTTATGCAATGAGTGTTATTGTGGCGAGAGCTTTACCTGATGTTCGAGATGGGATGAAGCCAGTACATAGACGTATCTTATACGCAATGCATACATTAAATAATTATTCTAATCAACCGCATAAAAAATCTGCACGTATCGTTGGAGACGTTATAGGTAAGTATCACCCACACGGTGATACTGCAGTATATGAAGCAATGGTTAGAATGGCTCAGGATTTCAGTTATAGATATCCTTTGGTAGATGGACATGGAAATTTTGGTTCTGTCGATGGCGATCCCGCCGCCGCAATGCGTTATACCGAAGCCCGTATGTCAAAAATAACTGTGGAATTATTGAAAGATTTAGATAAAAATACAGTTAATTTTAATGACAACTATGATGGAACTGAACAAGAACCTTCAGTTTTGCCTTGTAGATTTCCTAATTTATTAGTAAATGGAACTTCTGGTATTGCTGTTGGGATGGCAACAAATATTCCTCCACACAATTTAACAGAAACAATGAATGCAATATTGGCTCAAGTCAAAAATCCTGATATTACGATAGATGAATTATTGGAACATCTATCTGCTCCTGATTTTCCTACTGGGGGAATAATTATTGGAACTCAGGATATGAAAAGAGCTTATATGACAGGAACTGGAACTGTCACTGTAAGAGCAAAAACAGAAATTGTAAAATTAAAAAATAATAAGCAAGAAATTATAATTAAAGAAATACCTTATCAAGTTAATAAAACAAGATTAATTGAAAGAATCGCAGAAATAGCAAAGAATAAAATAATTGATGGTGTTACCGATTTAAGAGATGAAAGTTCTAGAAAAGGGTTAAAAGTTATTATAGAATTAAGAAAAGATGCGAATGCAAAAGTAATTCTTAATAATTTGTTTAAACATACTCAAATGCAAACAACATATGGTGTTAATATGTTAGCCTTAGACAAGGGACAACCAAAAGTTTTCAATCTTAAATATATGTTGCAATGTTATATAGAACACCAATATGAAGTAATAACTAGACGAACTTCTTTTGATTTGGAAAAAGCAAAAGCAAGATTACATATAGTCGAAGGGCTTCTAATAGCTTTGGCAAGTATAGATGAAGTTATAAAAATAATTAAATCATCGGAAACACCTGATATAGCTATTAAACAGTTAACTATGCAATTCTTATTAACTGAAATACAAAGTAAAGCAATCTTAGATATGAGATTACAAACCTTGACAGGGTTACAAGTTAATAAATTAGAAGAAGAAGCCTCAAAATTAAGAAGTTTAGTTGATGAATTAGAAGAAATTTTAACTAATGATGAAAAGAAACGAGATCTTCTTATAAAAGAATTAACTGAAATTAGAGATAAATATGGTGATGAACGAAGAAGTCTGATCGATAATAGTAGTGAAATGGATGTTAATGATGAAGATTTAATTAATGTAGAAGATGTAATTATTACTATTACTAATAAGGGATATATTAAACGAATGGGTATCAATACATATCGTGCTCAAAGAAGGGGAGGCAAAGGAATTACTGGCACTAAAATGCAAGGAGATGACTTTGTAGAACGCTTAGTATTTACTTCCAGTCATGACAATTTATTGTTCTTTACAAATTTAGGTAAAGTATTTATTTTGAAGGCATACCAAATTCCTGCTGCTAGTAGAATTTCTAAGGGTTTACCTTTAGTTAATTTGTTACCATTTGAAGAAAATGAAAAATTGGCTGCTGTTGTGAATTGTAAGTCTATAGATCAAGGCGGATATTTAATGTTCGCTACTAAAAATGGAATTATCAAGAAAACAGAATTAATTCAATATAAAAATATTAGAAGTACAGGCATTAGAGCTATTAACTTAAATGAAAATGATGAATTAATGGAAGTGTCTTTAACAGATGGAACTAAAGAAATTATTCTTGGGGCTTCAAACGGAAAAGCGGTTCGCTTTAGTGAAAGTTTAGTTAGGGCATCTAAAAGAGCGGCCACAGGTGTTAGTGGAATCAAAGTTGCTGAGGGTGAAAAACTTATTGGTATGTGTATAGTTAATGCTGAAAATGATGAAATCATTATTCTTACAAATAATGGATTTGGAAAAAGAACTTCTGTTGAAGCATTTAAATCAAAAGGCAGAAATGGTAAAGGGGTTAAATTTATGAATTTAACTGAGAAAAATGGTATCCCAGTATGCTTAAAGCCTGTTACAGGTGATGATGATTTAATTGTAGTAACAGATAAAGGAATGATTGTAAGAACTCATTTAGATCAAATTTCTACAATTGGGCGTGATACTCAAGGGGTTAAAATAGTTTCTCTTTATGACAATCATATGGTTGCATCTATTGCAATTGTACCTAGAAGTAACGACGAAGACGAAGATTATGATAGTGATTCAGAAAATTTTGAATTAGAAGAACCTACTAGAGAAATTAATTTTGAACAAATAGACGAAACCGAAGATTCATTTGAAGAAGATATATCTGAAGAAGAAGAAAATGACATTTAAAAAAAAGAAGTAGAATAATCTACTTCTTTTTTTGTATTAAATTTGACTTTTGTAGAGTGCTAATATATAATTAACACATAAAACCTATGAAAAGGAATAGTAATAAAATGTTATATTTTAAGAGAGATGGTGTTTGGTGAGAACCATTAGTATACATTTATGAATCTACCTTGGAGGTGGCTTTGAAAAAAGACCCGGTTATAGTCCGTAATCTATTAAAAGTGAGAGCTTGCTCTAATAAGGGTGGCACCGCGGATCAAGAGATTCGTCCCTGTTGTTTTTTTGCAACGGGGATTTTTATATTTATAAAGGAGAAAAATATGTTAGATATTAAATTTGTTAGAGAAAATTCAGAATTAGTAAAGGAAAATATTAGAAAAAAGTTTCAAGATAGTAAATTACCATTAGTAGATGAAGTAATTAAATTAGATATTCAAATCAGAGAACTTAAACTAGAAGGTGATAATTTAAGAGCTGAAAGAAATACATCTAGTCAAAAAATTGGTTTATTAATGCGCGAAAAGAAAATCGATGAAGCAAATCGCATTAAGGCAAGGGCTGTTGAGATTAATGGTTTATTAGTTGACATTGAAAAGAAAGAAGCTCAATTGGCTGAGGAATTAAAAACTAAAATGATGATAATTCCTAATATTATCGATCCTACTGTGCCAATCGGGAGAGATGATTCAGAAAATGTTGAAGTTGAAAGATTTATTGAACCTAAAACTCCTAATTTTGAAATACCATATCATTTGGACATATTAGAATCATTAGGAGGAATTGATTTAGATTCTGCTAGAAAAGTTGCAGGTAATGGCTTTTACTATTTATTAGGCGATATTGCAAGATTACATGAAGCTGTTATTGCTTATGCTAGAGATTTTATGATTCAAAAAGGATTTACATACTGCATTCCTCCATTTATGATTAGAAGCAATGTAGTAACTGGTGTTATGTCTTTTGCAGAAATGGACCAAATGATGTATAAAATTGAAGGCGAAGATTTATATTTAATTGGTACAAGTGAACATTCTATGATCGGTCGTTTTATTGATACAATTCATGAAAAAAATAAATTACCTTATACATTAACTTCTTATTCACCTTGTTTTAGAAAAGAAAAGGGTGCTCATGGCATAGAAGAAAGAGGTATTTATAGAATTCATCAATTTGAAAAACAAGAAATGATAGTTGTTTGTGAACCTGAACAATCAAAAGAATGGTTTGATAAATTGTGGCACTATACAGTAGACTTATTTACTTCAATGAAAATTCCTGTTAGAGCATTAGAATGTTGTTCAGGAGATTTAGCAGATTTAAAAGTTAAGTCTATTGATGTTGAAGCATGGAGTCCTAGACAACAAAAATACTTTGAAGTAGGTTCATGTTCTAATTTAGGTGATGCTCAAGCAAGAAGACTTGCTATCAGAATAAAAGGGGAAAAAGGCAATTACTATGCACATACACTAAATAACACTGTAGTAGCTCCTCCAAGAATGTTAATTGCTGTTCTAGAAAACTTTTTACAGGAAGATGGATCAGTGTTAGTTCCAGAGGTTTTATGGCCTTATATGGGTGGAACACAAGTTTTAAAACCAAAAAAATAAAACCCTATTATAAGGGTTTTATTTGTCTATAATTTTTTTATGAGTTAATTCCAATTTTTTAAAATCTGGATCATGAGAATTATGATTAAATGTGAAATGTTCATTTTCGTGTTGTGGTATTACATGAATATGTAGATGATGTACAGTTTGACCGGCAAGTTCGCCACAATTATTTAAAATATTAAAATTATTACATTTTAATTTTTTTGATAAAAGGTCTGTAACTTCAATAACTGCATCAGATAAATGATGACCTGTTTCAACATCTAATTCTAATATATTTGAAATATGTTTTTTTGGCAATACTAAGGTATGACCCGTAGTTTCTTGAGAAATATCTAAGAACGCCAAAACATACTTGTTTTCAAACACTTTAAAAGATGGAATTTCATTATTAATTATTTTACAAAATAAACACATATATATATTCTCCTTTGTTTAGATTTTAACAAACGAAAAATATTTAGAAAAGTAAAAAGATAAATTAATTACGCAAATGGATATTCATAGTCAATGTCTTGATCAAAAGCGACGTAAGATAAATAAATAGTTAGAAGAAGGTATGTAACTCCGGTTTGACTATCTTTTACGATTATATGATCTTTTCCGGCAGCGGTAATCTCGCCCTTAAAAATTTTAGATCCCCATTGACTACCTTCAAAGTTCATATATATTGTGGCAATTTTTCCTCTGTTTAATCTTAATATATTTTCGATATAAGATTGTTCCAAAGGTAACATACCACCGGGTTGTGGTTGTGGAAAAGGTGTAGGACCAAATCCATATGGATATTGATAGTTAATTGTCATATATGCTCCTTTCTATAAAATTAATAACAATTTGCACTTTCTACTGGAGTATAGAAACAATGGGATTTATATTTTCCTGTATTCCATGCTCCCCACCAAGATGCTTCACAATCTCCTGGAGTACTATAAAACCAAAGTGCTCTAGAGGCTGGGTGAAATCGCTCTCCGTTAATGGTTCGTTTAGCTAATTTGATATCTACTTGCCTTGCGGGTTGATAAAAATAAGATTTTAATGTTGACTCAAAACCTCCTGGTCTTTGAAATACCATTTTTTGTATAGATGTTATTGATTTAAAATCTGAACACTTAGCTAATACACGGTTAATTCCAACATTGCCAACCATTAACATTCCTAATTCGCCTTCACCTTCAGCTTCTGCGCGCATAAGACGCGCTAAAAGTTTTATTTCTTGGTTGTTGTGAGCAACTACTGCCATATTATCACCTCGGTAATAATATATATGTATATGATGATTAAAATATGATAAGGAGGTACATTATGGAATGTACTAATAACTGCTCAACATGTTCTTCTACTTGTGGCAAACAATGTCCTGTTTGTAAAGCTAGTGCCATGGGGGTAGAGTCAGCAACAGTTTTAAATCTTTCTAATAGAGATAATTTACATTTAGACAAGCAATTTTATATTTGTTTAAATCCAAAATGTAAAGTTGTTTACTTTAATGAAGAGAATAATGATATAATTGAACACAACGAACTAAGCGTTCCTGTTTGGTTTAAAAGTAATTTTTTAAATTATATTGTTTGCTATTGCCGTAAAATTTATCTTAAGGATGTAATTAGGGCTGTTTTTTCATTAGAAAATCCTACGAAAGAGAATATAATAACTTTTTTGAATAAAAACAATATAGAAACTAATTGTTTAATAAATAATCCTGTAAGTAGAGACTGTGATATATTATTTAAAAATGCCATTGAATATGCGATGGATTTAAAAAATAATCAAAAAAATGAATAAACGAGGTTTATATGCAATTATTAGATGGAAAATTAACAGCAAATAAAATAAAAAAACAACTTAAACTAGAAGTTGAAATGTTAAAAGAAAAATATAATAGAGTTCCTCACTTGGCTATAGTATTAGTTGGTGAGGTTGAAGCTAGTCATATATATGTTCGAAACAAAATTAAGGCTTGTCAATTTGTTGGTATGGATGTTACTTTGATTCAAAAAGATAATACAATTACAACTCAAGATTTAAAAACTTTAATTCATAATCTAAATAATGATGATAATATTGATGGCATTATTGTTCAATTGCCATTGCCAAAACATATAGATGAACAACAAATTATTAATGTGATTAATAGCAATAAGGATGTTGATGGCTTTGGAATAGAGAATAAAGGAAAGCTATTTAGTGGATTACCATGTTTGAAAAGCGCTACACCATATGGTATAATCAAATTATTAGAAGAATATAATATTGATTGTGTTGGAAAAAATGCTGTTGTTGTTGGACGAAGTAATATAGTTGGAAAACCTATGTCAATAATGTTGTTGGATAAACATGCTACAGTTACTATTTGTCATTCAAAAACTAAAAATTTACAAGAAATTACAAAACAAGCAGATATTTTAGTTGTTGCAATCGGTAGAGCAAAGTTTATTACTAAAGACATGGTTAAGCAAGGTGCGGTAGTGATTGATGTCGGGATGAATAGAGATGAGAATGGTCTATGTGGTGATGTTGATTTTGAAGATGTAAAAGAAATTGTAGGCTATATTACACCGGTTCCAGGGGGCGTTGGTCCTTTAACAATTACTATGCTATTAAATAATACAATTGAGGCTTTTAAAAGTAAATTTAAGGAGGCTTAAAATGATTATTGTCGGTCTTGGAAATCCAGGAAAGAAATATGAAAAAACGCGACATAATGCAGGTTTTATGTTTGTTGATTATGTGTGTGCTGCTAATCAATCGACCTTTAAACTTAAAAAAGAATTAGAAGCAGAGATTGCTGAAATATATATAAATAAAGAGAAGCATATTTTAGTTAAACCAATTACATATATGAATAATTCTGGTAATGCAGTTTATAAAGTATTAAATTACTATAAAAAAAGTGCAATGATTGATATCGATGATTTATTGGTAATATATGATGATATGGATTTACCTGTAGGTAGTTTGAGAATTAGAAAAAATGGATCTAGTGGAGGTCACAATGGAATGAAATCTATTATTTCGTGTGTTGGTTCCACTGAATATAAAAGAATTAGAATAGGGATTGGTCATCCTGAAGCTAATCAAATTGATTTTGTGTTAGGAAAGTTTTCAAAAAAAGAAGGAGAGTTAATTCATAGTATAGTAGAGAAATCATCTAATATTATTGATGATTTAGTAAACCATGGTATCGATTATATTATGAATAATTATAATCAATAATGTTTAATATTTTAAATTATTTTAAAAAATTAGAAAAATATCAAACAATTGTTGATAATATCACAAAATCAAAAAATGCGGGACTTTACAACTCGTCTTTAAATATTCAAAAACTAATTACAATTGAGTTATTTAAAAAAACAAATAAAACAATTGTTCTTGTATATCCTAATATATATGAAGCAACACTTGCATATGAAGACTATCTAGAATTAACTGAAGCTGATAAAATCAGCTTTTTTCCTATTGAAGAATTGGTTGCAAGCGAAATAATAGCAAGCAGTGATAATTATAAATTAGACAGAATTAACACGTTATTTAAAATATTAAACAATATTCCACAAATAATAATTACTACCCCCGAAGGTTTAAGTAGAAATGTGGTTAATAAGGAAAAACTAAACAATGCAATAATTAAAATCAAAAAAGGAAATATATATAATAGAGATTTATTAATCAAAAACCTCATTACTCTAGGATATCAAAAAGTATTTTTTGTCGAAAATCCTGGAACATATAGTGTTAGGGGTAGTGTTATAGATATATATTCAATTAATATGGATAAGCCTATACGTCTAGATTTTTTTGATGATGAAATTGATGAAATAAAATTGTTTGATATATCTACTCAAAGGTCAATAGAAAAAATTGAAACAATTGATATATATCCATATTATGATATTATTTATTTTGATAATGAAATTGAAGACATAAAAAATAGAATTAAAAATTCTCAAGGAATTAATGAAAGAACTTTGAAAGTTATAGATAAAATCGAAAATCATAATGATTTGGATTTACTATATTTATATATGTCATATATTGATCCTTTGTGTCAACCAATTATGGATCTAATAAGTGATAAATATTTAATATTTAACAATCTTCATAAGATATTAGAAAAAGAAATTCAAAATTATAATGAGTTATATCAATACATCACTGACAACAATATTTTGTTAAATATGGATTTTTTTCATAAAACCTTAGATTTTATATATAACAATTCAAAAAATGTCTTTTTCGAAAGTTTTAGTGCCTTATTAGACAATATAGACTGTGATTATGAATGTGATTTACAAACTAGCAATAATATTGACTATAGTAATTATTTAATGCATATGATTGAAGAAACTAGTCTAAACAAAGATAAAACATATATAGTGACTCATTTTGATAGTGTTAAACTTAAATTGATAAAAGATTTATTAGAAAATAATAATATTGAATATATATGTTGTGATAATGAAAATGAAATTAAAAATAAAAAAATTAATTTGGTGGTTTCAGAAAATGCACTTGGCTTTATTGATTATGAGTTAAATACAGAAATCATAACACCAAAACAATTTGCGAAAGGCAAAATTTTCAAAGTATCGAAATATAAACAATTAAATGATAAGGTTGTGCAAGTATATAATAAAGAAGATTTATCTATTGGTGATTATGTTGTACACCAAGATTATGGCATTGGTAAGTATTTGGGGATAAAAACAATTGAAAATAAAAAAATTAAAAACGATTATTTAGTTATAGAATATGCAGAAAATGGAAAACTATATATCCCTGTAGAAAAAGTATATAGATTACAAAAGTATTTGGGCAGTTTTGATAAAATGCCAAAATTAACAAAACTAAATACTAAAGAATGGGAAAAGAAAAAAAATAGAATTAAAGAGAAACTGGTTCAAATTGCTAAAAATTTAATTCAAACTCAAGCTAAAAGAGAATTACTAAAGGGATATATATATAAGAAAGATTCACCAGAACAACAATTGTTTGAAAACGACTTTCAATATACCGAAACTTTAGACCAAATAAAAGCAATTGAAGATATTAAAAAAGATATGGAGTCGGATCATCCTGTTGATAGATTAATATGTGGAGATGTAGGGTTTGGTAAAACAGAGGTTGCGTTAAGAGCTGCATTTAAGGCGGTAGATAATGGTAAACAAGTAGCGGTCTTGGTACCAACTACAGTTCTATCAAGACAACATTATTATACTTTCAAAGAACGATTTGAAAAATATGGTGTACGAGTTGAACTATTAAATAGATTTGTAGAAAATAAAGATGCTAAAGTTGTTTTAGATGGTTTAGAACGTGGCTATGTAGATATTGTTATTGGTACACATAGATTATTATCTAATGATATTAAATTTAAAGATTTAGGAATTTTGGTTATTGATGAAGAACAAAGATTTGGCGTTGAACATAAAGAAAGAATAAAGTTATTAAAAGCTAATGTTGATGTTATTTCTATGAGTGCAACACCTATTCCAAGAACTTTACAAATGTCATTATCTGGATTAAAAGAAATGAGTTTAATTGAAACTCCTCCAATTAATAGAAAAAGTATACAAACATATATATTAAAAAATAATGATTCTATTGTTAGAGAAGCAATTTATAGAGAAATGGCTAGAGGTGGTCAAGTATTTTATTTGTTAAATAAAATAGGTAAATTAACAGATATATCTGCTAAAATAAAAAGACTTGTTCCTAAAGCTAATGTTGGAATTATTCATGGTAGGATGAATAAAGAAGATATAGAAGAAGTTTTAAATAGTTTTTTAGATAAGGTATACGACGTTTTAGTTTGTACAACAATAATTGAAACAGGGATTGATATCCCTAATGCTAATACCTTAATAGTTGAACAAGCAGATCATTTAGGATTAGCCCAACTATATCAAATTAGGGGGCGAATTGGTAGAAGTGAACAGGTAGGTTATGCATATTTGATGTATGATAATGAACTAACTTTAACTGATGTAGCTCAAAAGCGTTTAAATGCAATAAAAGAATTTACAACTTTAGGTAGTGGTTATAAAATTGCGATGAGAGATTTATCTATTAGGGGAGCGGGAGATATTTTAGGTAGAGAACAATCCGGTTTTATTGATGATATTGGTGTGGATCTATATATGCAGATGTTAGAAGAAGCAATAGAAGAAGAAAAAGGGAATATTAAAATAAACGAACCAGAAAAAGCATTTGATTTGAATATTTCTAAAACAATAGATGATAATTATGTTGATGAAGATTATATTAAAATTATGATGCATCAAGAAATCAGTAAGATTTTTTCAAAAGAACAAGCCGAGAATACAATTCAAGAATTTAATGATAGGTATGGAAAAGTCGACAATCATTTAAAAATATATATATATTCTAAATATTTGGAAACCTTGTTAAAGAAAAAAGGGGTGGAAAAATATAAGGTTAATGATTATAATGTAGAATTTAATTTTGATTCTGAACATACTAAAAGCATGCCATATATATATTTTTTAAAGACAGCTAAATCAATTGCACCATTATGGAAATATGAATATAAACAACAACGCATATATATTACTATCAATTTGAATGAAAAAAATGCACTATATTCGGATGGAAGCTTTGTATATCAATTAATCGAATTTATGGAAAATTTATAAAAAAATGTATAAGGTGAACTATTTTGCGCATCATATAATTAGAGGTGAAAACTTTATATGAAAGCAACTGGAGTAGTAAGAAGAATTGATGATTTAGGGCGAATAGTAGTACCGAAAGAATTGAGAAGAACAATGCGAATTAAAGAGGGAGAATCGTTAGAAATTTTTACCGAAGGAACGGATAGAATTGTATTAAAAAAGTATTCTCCAGTACAAAATGCAAACGACTTTGTAGCTGAGTTTGCTGACAGTATTTACTCTTCTAATAAGAAAGATATTGTTATTACAGACAATGAAAAAATCATTGCTGTAGCCGGAAATTATCGCAAAGACATTATTGGTAAAAGAATAACTTTAAGGCTTGAAGATAAGATATCTAAACGTAGCACTCAAATTATTGAATCGCTTGATAAATTAGAGATTTGTGAAAATACTGATATGAGAAAACCTGCAATTATTAAACCAATAAATGTATATGGAGATATCATTGGATGTGTTATTGTGAGCTCTGATAAAATTGGAGATGTAGAAAAATCTCTTGTTGAATTTAGTGGAGCATTTATGAGTAGGTATTTAGAAGGATAGGGATAATGCCCTATCTTTTTTATTAAAATACATTTCTTTTGCAAAAAAATACGTATAATGATATAATATTAAGCGAACAAAATTAATTGTATACGGAGGAATATATATAATGGCTTTAGTTAATATGGCTGGTATGCTTGAAAAGGCAAGACAAGGCAAATATGCTGTTGGACAATTTAACATTAATAATTTAGAATGGACAAAATCAATTCTTAGCGTTGCTCAAGAATTAAATTCTCCAGTTATTCTAGGTGTATCTGAGGGTGCAGCTAAATATATGGGTGGATTTAATGCTGTTGTTGGTATGGTAAAAGGTTTAGTGCAAGATATGAATATTACTGTAGATGTTGCATTACATTTAGATCACGGATCAAGTTTTGAAAAATGTAAAGCCGCTATTGATGCAGGTTTCACATCTGTAATGATTGATGGTTCTCATCACCCACTTCCTGAAAATATTAAAATGACTAAAGAAGTTGTTGAATATGCACATGCACGTGGAGTATCTGTCGAAGCTGAATTAGGTACAGTTGGTGGAAACGAAGATGGTGTTATTGGTGGAATTAAATACGCTGATTGTGGAGAATGTGTTAGATTGTGTGAAGAAGCAAACGTTGATGCACTAGCTCCTGCTTTAGGATCTGTTCATGGTCCATATAAAGGAGAACCAGTTTTAGGTTTTGTTGAAATGGAAGAAATCGGAAAAGCTACTCAAAAACCTTTAGTTTTACATGGTGGTACAGGAATTCCAGACGACAAAATTCAAAGAGCTATCGCTTGTGGAACATGTAAGATTAATGTTAATACTGAATGTCAATTGGCTTTTAATAAATTATTAAGAGAATTTTTAGCGAATCCTGCAAACGCTGAAGTTTATGATCCTAGAAAACTTTTAGGTCCTGCTTCAAAAGGAATTATTGCTGCAGTAACTGAAAAAATGAACGTATTTGGTTCAGTTAACAAAAATTAATAAAAAAAAGTAAGCAGGAAAACTTGCTTACTTTTTATATATCGGAGAAGTTATGAGAGAAGATTTAAAGTTTGTTACATATCTTTTATTAAATAAACGTATAGAAGGCGTAGAAAAAATCAATGAATTTGTTGAAGAATTATTAACATATCTTCCAAATACAGATAAATTATATATATTTAATTATACCGCAAATACACAAAAAAATTTGTTGGATGTTTTAATATCATACAAAAATATTGAATATGTTGATTTAGATTCTAAAGGCCAAGTGGTTAATTACAAAAATGCAGTTGAACATGCTATTACTCAAAATGCAGATTATGCAACAATTATTGAACCTGGTTATTTTTATGAAGATGATAGTTATAAAACTATAAAAAGAAAAATTATGTTTGATGAATTTTCTGATAAAACCGCTATCATCACACCAATTCCTGTATATACATGTGAATCAAAAAATGATACTAAAGAAGAAAAAAGAACAATTAAGGGTTGCAATTTAACAGGAGCATTTATTAATTTACATATATATAAACAAACAAAAGGCTTTTATACTCCATATTATCAAACTACTTTTGATTATGATTATTGTCTTATGGTAAGACAAATGGGATATGATGTTGTTTTAATGAATAATTTAGTTTTGCGTAATAAAAACTATAAACCATTGTATAAAACTTTCTTATGGCATAGTTACAGTGGATATGGTCGAGATCTATATAATGTATATTATGAAACTAGAAACAGATTATATCTATGGGAAAAATATAAAAAATTTGATCCTGAATATATAAAGATTGATAAGAAACAACAATCTTTAGAATTTAGAGAAATGCGTTTGTTTGAAAAACATTTTAGAGAAAAACGTCAAATTATCAATCAAGCGAGATTGGACTATAAACTTGGAAAGATGGGGCAAGCTTTTAAAGAAAGTAAATTTTAATCGTTAGATAGAGGCTATTTTTATGGTCTCTATCTTTTTTATTTAAAAAAATAACAATAAATTATCATTTTATTTGCATTAATTTGGCTTTTCTGATAAAATATCAAAGGCTTAAATGTAGGCAGAGATTTGCGAGGTTGCTGATACACACGGAAGCGTTGTCATGAGTGTGAAAAATTATCAGGGAATTCGCGATGAGCCGAAAGCTTTAGAAAAAAGAATAAGGAGGCTAACATGGCAAAAGAAAGAAAACTAAGAATAAGATTATTATCTTATGATCACAGATTATTAGATGAATCTGCGAAAAAAATTGTTGAGACTGCGAAAAGAACAGGTGCTCAAGTATCTGGTCCTATCCCACTACCAACAGAAAAAGAAGTATTTACAGTTATTCGTTCACCACACAAATATAAAGATAGTCGTGAACAATTCGAACGTCGTACTCACAAACGTTTAATTGATATTGTAAATATTACACCAAAAACTATGGATGCTCTAGTTCATTTAGAATTACCATCTGGTGTTGAAATCGTTCTAAAATAAATATGAGAAAGAAGGAGGAATAAACTCATGGCCAAAGGAATCTTAGGTAAAAAAGTTGGAATGACACAAATTTTCTCTGAAGCTGGCACTTTAATCCCAGTTACAGTGATTGAAGTAACTCCAAACGTTGTATTACAAAAAAAGACTGTAGAAACAGATGGTTATGCGGCAGTTCAATTAGGTTATTGTGATAAAAAAGAAAAATTAGCAACTAAACCAGAAACTGGACATGCTAAAAAAGCCAACACAGCCCCTAAGCGCTTCGTAAAAGAAATTGCTGGGGAAGAGATGCTAGCGTTTGAAGTTGGACAAGAGGTTAAAGGAAATATTTTCACTGAAGGTGAATTAGTAGACGTTACAGGAACATCAAAAGGTAAAGGATTTGCCGGTGTTATTAAACGTTACAATTTTGGTAGAGGTCCTATGGCACACGGTTCAGGTTTCCATCGTGGAATCGGTTCTATGGGTGCTATTGATCCAGCCCGCATTAAACCAGGTAAGAAAATGCCAGGTAGAATGGGTGGCGAAACAACAACAGTTCAAAATTTAGAATTTGTTAAATATGATGCAGAAAACAATGTAATTCTTGTTAAGGGTAATGTACCTGGTGCTAAAAATTCATTTGTTGTTATCACAAATGCAGTTAAAGCTAATAAACCAGAATTAAACCCAGAAAGTCTTGCGTAGGAAGGAGTTAGAAAATGCCAAGTGTTGTTTTATTAAATCAATTAGGTCAAAAAGTTAGTGATTTAACTTTAAGCGAAAACGTATTTAATGTTAAAGATCATCAACAAGCAATTTTTGATACAGTAGTTGCTGAATTAGCTGCTATGCGTCAAGGTACACAAAAAGCTAAAACTCGTTCTGAAGTAAGAGGCGGCGGACGTAAACCATGGCGTCAAAAGGGTACAGGACGTGCTCGTCAAGGTTCAATTCGTGCTGCTCAATGGAGAGGTGGAGGTATTGTATTTGCACCAACTCCTAGAACTTATGATTTAAAAGTTAACAAAAAAGTTGTTCGTCTTGCTATGAGATGCGCTTTAAGTTCAAAAGTTCGTGAAGAAAGTTTTATTGCTTTAAATGAATTAGTTTTAGAAAATTACAAAACTAAAGGTTTAGTTGAAGTTTTAGCAAATGTTAAAGCAAATGGTAAGGTTTTATTAGTTACTAAAGAACCAAACGACTTAGCTGCTATTGCTGGCCGTAACGTCGCTAACTTATTAGTTGAAACTGCTAGCCATGTTTCAGTTTATCAAATGATGAGTGTAAATTGTGTAGTAATGACTCAAGATGCAATCGCTTATTATGAGGAGGTACTTAAATAATGAAAACTGCTTATGATATTATTATTAAACCTATCATTACTGAAAAGACAAGTTCATTAGTTGATAATAAATTACAATATACTTTTGAAGTTGATCCAAAAGCTAATAAGGTTGAAATTAAAAAAGCCATTGAAGAAATCTTCAGTGTAAAAGTTGTAGCTGTTAGAACAGTTAATGTTCATAGAAAAGCTAAAAGAGTTCAAAGATACGAAGGTTACAAATCAGCATACAAGAAGGCTATCGTTCGTCTTGCACCTGGTCAAACTATCGCATCATTTGAAGTATAGGAGGTTTAAAGAATATGCCTATTAAATATTATAAACCTACGACAAATGGTCGTCGTAATATGACTGCTTTAACTTACGAAGAAATTACTACAAACACTCCTGAAAAAAGTTTATTAGTAAATGTTAAGAAACATAGTGGTCATAATAACTTAGGACGTATCACTGTACGTCATAAAGGTGGAGCTGAAAAACGTAAATATCGTATCATCGACTTTAAACGTAATAAAGATGGTATCGTTGGTAAAGTTGCTAGTATCGAATACGATCCAAATAGAAGTGCAAATATTGCATTAATCAATTACGTTGATGGTGAAAAAAGATATATCATCGCTCCTAAAGATTTAAAAGTTGGAATGCAAATTGTATCTGGTGATACAGCAGATATCTTAGTTGGTAACTGTTTACAATTACAAAACATTCCTGTTGGTACAATGATTCACAACATCGAATTACATCCTGGCCATGGTGCTCAAATTGCAAGAGCAGCTGGTACTAGTGCTCAAATTCTTGGTCGTGAAGACAAATATGTTTTAATTAGATTATCAAGTGGCGAAGTTCGTAAAATCTTAGGTGTTTGCCGTGCTACAATTGGTGTAGTTGGTAATGCCGATCACGAATTAGTTAACGTTGGTAAAGCTGGTCGTAAACGTCATATGGGCGTACGTCCAACTGTACGTGGTTCAGTTATGAACCCTAACGATCACCCTCACGGTGGTGGTGAAGGCCGTCAACCAATTGGTAGAAGAGCTCCTATGACTCCATGGGGTAAAGTTGCTCTTGGTCTTAAAACTAGAAAAACTAAGAAAAAATCTAACGCGCTTATCGTGCGTCGTCGCAATGGTTAGAAAGGGAGGAACTCAAGTATGTCACGTTCACTTAAAAAGGGACCTTTTATTGATGAACATTTAATGAAAAAAGTTCAAACATTAAATGCAGCAAATCAAAAGAAGGCTATTCAAACATGGTCAAGAAGATCTACTATCTATCCTGACTTTGTAGGACACACTGTAGCTGTTTATAATGGTAAAACACATTTACCAATCTATGTTACAGAAGATATGGTTGGTCATAAATTTGGTGAGTTCGCTCCAACAAGAACTTACCGTGGCCACGGTAAAGATAAGAAAGCTGATCGATAGGAGGTAGTCAAACATGGAATTAAATGTTAAAGCTATTGCTAAATCAGTAAGAATGTCACCTCGTAAAGCTAAATTAGTTATTGATTTAATTAGAGGAAAAAAAGTAGGTCAAGCTATTGCTATTTTAAATGGAGTTGAATCTACAGTTAAAGAACCAATTTCTAAAGTATTAAATTCTGCTATTGCTAATGCAGTTAATAATCATAGTTTAGAAGTTGATTCATTATATATTAAAGAAATCTACGCTAACCCTGGATCAATCTTAAAAAGAATGCGTCCAAGAGCAAAAGGTAGCGGCGATAGAATTTTAAAAAGAACTTGCCATGTAACAGTTGTATTGGCAGTAAAAGAAAATTAGGAAGGAGCTTATATTATGGGTCAAAAGGTAAATCCAATAGGTTTAAGAATTGGTATTATCCGTGGTTGGGATGCAAAATGGTATGCTCCTAAAACTAAGGTTGCTGATTTATTACATGAAGATTTAAATATTCGCCAATTTTTAGGTGAATTTTATAAAAATGCATATGTTTCACAAATCGAAATTAAGAGAACTGGTAAACGTGTAATTGTTGCAATTCACACTGCAAAACCAGGCGCTGTTATCGGTCGTGAAGGTGCAAAGAAAACTGAAGCTGTTAAAGCTTTAGAAAAAATGACAGGTAAAAATGTTTACCTAACAGTTGTAGAAGTTAAAACTCCAGATCTTGATGCAGTTCTTGTTGCAAGAAAAATGGCTGAAGATCTTGAAAACCGTGTATCATTTAGAAGAGTTCAAAAGAGTGCAATTCAAAAAGCTCTTAAGGCTGGTGCTAAAGGTATTAAAACTCAATTATCAGGTCGTTTAGGCGGTGCTGAAATCGCTCGTAGCGAAGGTTATATTGAAGGTAGTGTTCCACTACATACATTCCGTGCTAATATTGATTATGCTGTTGCAGAAGCTGCTACAACATATGGTAAAATTGGTGTTAAAGTTTGGATTAATAAAGGTGAAATTTTAACAGCTAAACAAAATAATAATAAGAAGGAGGGACGATAATTATGTTAATGCCAAAAAGAACTAAATATCGTAGACCTCATCGTGTAAGTTACGAAGGTAAAGCAAAAGGCGGTAAAGAAGTATCATTTGGTGAATATGGTTTACAATCACTAGAAGGTGCTTGGGTTACAGACCGTCAAATTGAAGCTGCCCGTATCGCTATGACACGTTATATGAAACGTGACGGGAAAGTTTGGATTAAAATATTCCCACATCTAATCAGAACTAAGAAACCTCTAGAAGTTCGTATGGGTTCTGGTAAAGGTGCTCCTGATGGATATGTTGCAGTTGTTAAAGATGGAACAGTAATGTTCGAAATCGCTGGTGTTTCTGAGGAAATCGCTCGTGAAGCGTTTAGACTAGCTTCTCATAAATTACCAGTTAAAACTAAATTCGTTGTAAGAAGAGAAAGTGGTGAGTAAGATGGCTGCTAAAAAACAATCTAAAAAAGTAGTTAAAAATTTATCACAAGTTAATCAAATTAGAGAATTGGAAAACCAAGAAATCGAAGCTAGAATTCTTGAATTAAAGAAAGAACTTCATAACTTACGTTTCCAAGCTGCTGTTGGTAAGCTAGAAAAAACAGCACAACTTAAAAAAGTTAAGAAAGAAATTGCACGTGCTTATACAGTATTAACTGAACGTGCTAATGCAAATAATTAGGAGGTTCAAGATGGAAAGAAATACACGTAAAGTATTAGTTGGTACAGTTGTATCTGCTACTAATGATAAGACAATTACTGTTAAAGTAGAAACTCATCGTAGACATCCTTTATATAGTAAAAGAATAAAATATTCAAAGAAGTTTACTGCTCATGATGAAAACAATCAAGCAAAAGTTGGCGATATCGTAGAAATTATGGAAACTCGTCCACTTTCTAAAACTAAACGTTATCGCTTAGTGAAGATTGTTGAAGTTGCAGTAATCATATAATCAGGAGGTAAATTATGGTTCAACAAGAAACTAGAGTTAATGTTGCTGATAATTCAGGCGCTAAAGAACTACTGATTATTAAAGTACTTGGTGGTGCTAGACACATATATGCTACTGTTGGTGATATTGTTGTTGCTACAGTTAAGTCTGCATCTACTGGTGGTCAAGTTAAAAAAGGTGACGTTGTTAAAGCTGTCATCGTTCGTACTAAAAAAGGTTTAAGAAGAGCTGATGGTTCATATATCAAATTTGATGATAACGCTGCTGTTATTATTAAAGAAGATAAAACACCACGTGGTACACGTATTTTTGGCCCTGTTGCCAGAGAACTTCGTGATAAAGACTATGCAAAAATCGTCTCTTTAGCACCTGAGGTTCTATAGGAGGTCATCATGAAGATTAAAAAAGGTGATGTAGTTGCAATCATTGCTGGTAAAGATAAACCAGTTAATGGTGTTTATAAGACTGGAGAAGTATTAAAAGTTTATCCTGCTACAGAACGTGTTGTAGTTAAAGGAATAAACATTGTTACTAAACATTATCGTCCATCTAATGCTAGACCAGAAGGTGGAATTGAAAAGAAAGAAGCTCCAATTCATATTTCAAATGTTGCTTATTTAGATCCTGTTAAAAAACAACCTACAAGAATTCGTTATGAATATGAATTAGATGAAAATGGCAGTCCTAAGAAAGATGCCAAAGGTAACAAAATTAAATATCGTGTAGCAGTACTTTCAGGTACTAGAATTGATAAGTAGGAGGTAAGTCATGAATAGAGTATTACAACATTACAAAGAAAATGTAGTTAAACAACTTACTGAACAATTCGGTTACACTACAATTATGCAAGTACCTAAGATTGAAAAAATTGTTTTAAATATGGGTATTGGTGATTCAATTGCAAATTCTAAATTATTAGAAGCTGCTGTTGCTGATTTACAAACAATAGCTGGTCAAAAACCGCTAGTAACTAAAGCTAAAAAATCAATTGCTGTCTTCAAAGTTCGTGAAGGTATGTCAATCGGTGCTAAAGTTACATTACGTGGTGAAAGAATGTATGAATTCTTTGACAAGTTTGTTTCAATTTCACTTCCACGTGTAAGAGACTTTAGAGGTGTTAATCCTAACTCTTTTGATGGTCGTGGTAATTATTCAATTGGTATCAAAGAACAATTAATGTTCCCAGAAATCAATTATGATAAAGTATTAAAAATTCGTGGTATGGACATTACATTTGTTACTACTGCAAAAACTGATGAAGAAGGCCGAGCTTTATTAAGCTTATTAGGCATGCCTTTTAGAAAGTAAGGAGGAATGTAAAATATGGCTAAAACATCATTAAAAGTAAGATGCGCACGTTCAAATAAATTTGGCGTTCGTGAATATACTCGTTGTGAACGTTGTGGAAGACCTCATTCAGTTTATCGTAAATTCAAACTATGTCGTGTTTGTTTTAGAGAATTAGCTTATAAAGGTTTAATTCCAGGCGTTAAAAAAGCAAGTTGGTAAGAAGGAGACTAAATATTATGGTTATGACTGATCCAATTGCTGATATGCTTACTAGAATCAGAAATGCTATTCAAAGAAAACATGAAACTGTTTCTGTTCCTGCTTCTAAATTAAAAATCGAAATTCTTCGCGTTTTAAAAGAAGAAGGCTATATTAGCAATTATGAAAAAATTGAAGATGAAAAACAAGGAATGATATCGATAACTTTAAAATATGTTGAAAAAACACCTGTTATTAAAGGATTAAAGAGAATTTCAAAACCTGGTTTAAAAGTTTATGCTAAAAGAAACGAATTACCAAAAGTTCTTAATGGACTTGGTGTAGCTATCGTTTCAACATCAAGAGGCGTAATGAGTGATCGCTCTGCACGTAAAGAAAATCTTGGTGGCGAAGTTTTAGCATTTGTTTGGTAGGAGGTTGAGTATATATGTCACGTATAGGAAATAAACCAATCGTAATTCCAAATGGTGCTAGTGTTGAACTAGTAGAAAACACAATCGTAGTGAAAGGTCCTAAAGGTCAATTATCTTTTGAAGTACCTTCTTGCGTAAATGTAGAAATTAAAGACAATAACGTAACATTCACACGTGAATCAGACGTTAAAGAACATCGTTCATTACATGGAACAACTCGTGCTATTGTTAATAACATGGTTGTTGGTGTAACAGAAGGATTTGAAAAGATTTTAGAAATTGAAGGTACTGGTTACAGAGCTCAATTACAAGGGAAAAAATTGGTTGTTAATGCCGGTTATTCTCACCCAGTTGAATTAGTTATTCCTGAAGGATTAACAGTAACAGTTCCTAACCCAACTGAAATCCATGTAGTTGGTTGTGATAAAGAATTAGTAGGCCAATTTGCGGCAGAAGTACGTATCATCCGTAAACCTGAACCATATAAAGGTAAAGGTATTCATTATCGTGGTGAATATATCCGTCGTAAAGAAGGTAAAACAGCTAAGTAGAAAGGAGTAAACTAGAGATATGATTAATAAAAAATCTAAAGATGCAGCTCGTCAAAAACGTCATATTCGTTTAAGAGCAAATTTAAGTGGTACTACTGAACGTCCTCGTTTAGCAGTTTATCGTTCAAATAAAAATATTGCAGCTCAAATTATAGATGATGTTAAGAAAGTAACTCTTGTTTCTGCTTCTTCTATTGAACATGCAAACAAATTTGAAAATGGATCTAATGTTGCTGCTGCAGCATTAGTAGGAAAAACTTTAGCAGAACGTGCTTTAGCGGCTGGTATTACTGAAGTTGTATTCGACCGTGGTGGTTATTTATATCATGGTAGAGTTAAAGCTTTAGCTGATGCAGCTCGTGAAGCTGGTCTAAAGTTCTAGGAGGTAAATCATGAAAAAAGATTTAATACCAACTGAAGAAAAAGAATTTGAAGAACGTGTCGTTACAATTAATCGTGTTACTAAAGTAGTTAAAGGTGGTAGACGTATGCGTTTTGCCGCTTTAGTAATCGTAGGCGATCACAAAGGAAATGTAGGCTACGGAACTGGAAAAGCAAATGAAGTTCCAGAAGCTATTAAAAAAGCAGTTGAAGATGCTAAAAAGAATGTTATTAATGTTAAAATGGTTAATACAACAATTCCTCATCAAATTACAGGTATTGCTGGTGCTGGTCAAGTATTCTTAAAACCTGCTCCTGCTGGTACTGGTATTATTGCTGGTGGACCTGTTCGTAACGTTGTTGAATTAGCAGGTATTCAAGATATCTTCTCTAAATCACAAGGTTCAAGTACTCCAATCAATATCATTAGAGCAACATTTGATGCTTTAAAGAATCTTCGTACTGCAGAACAAATCGCTGAACTTCGTGGAAAAGAAGTTTCAGAAATTAGGGGGTAATTGAAATGGCAAAAACATTAAAAATTACTCTAACTAAGAGTCCAATTACTTATGCTCAAAATCAAAAAGATACATTAAAAGCTTTAGGATTAACTAAAATGCACAAAACAGTTGAAAAACCAGATAATGAACAAATTCGTGGTATGATCAAAACTGTTGCACATTTAGTTACTGTAGCGGAATAGGAGGACACTGATGAAATTACATGAACTTAAACCTGTTGAAGGTGCTAGACATTACAAAAAACGTGTAGGTCGTGGTACTGGAAGTGGCATGGGTAAAACAGCTACTCGTGGTCATAAAGGTCAAAATGCACGTTCTGGTGGTGGTGTAAGACCAGGATTTGAAGGTGGACAAACTCCTTTATTCAAACGTCTTCCAAAACGTGGTTTCAGCAACATTAATCGTGTTGAATACGCTGTTGTAAATGTTTCAGATTTAAATGTTTTTGAAGCAGGATCAGTTGTTGATTTAGCTGCTTTAAAAGCAAAAGGATTAGTTAAAAAAGTATACGAGGGAGTTAAAGTATTAGGTAACGGTGAAATCACAGTAGCTTTAACAGTTAAAGTTGCTAAATGTTCAGAAGTTGCTAAACAAAAAATCAGTGCTGCTGGTGGAACAATCGAGGTACTATAATAATGGCTAAATGGCTTTCAAAAAATAAAAAGTTAATACTAATGATTCTTTTCACTTTAGGAGCATTATTAGTATGGCGTTTTGGTACTAAAATTACAGTTCCTCTATTCTCAGTTAAAAACTTAGGAACATCTGATTCTTCAAATATCTTTGGTTTCTTAGATATTTTTACTGGTGGAGCTTTATCTCAATTCTCAATTTTAGCTTTAGGTATAAGCCCATATATTACTTCTTCAATCGTTGTTGAATTATTAAAGATGGATATCATTCCTCAATTCAAAGAGTGGAGTGAAGAAGGTGAAGCTGGCCGTGCTAAGTTAAGCCAATGGACAAGATACATTGCATTAATGTTAGCATTTGCTCAATCAATTACAGTTATTATTGGTGTAGGACATAGTTCTGAATCATTATATTTTGAACCATTAATTGATATGAATGCTTTCACTTACCTTTATATGGCATTAGTAATGACTGCTGGTACTGCATTTGTAATGTGGTTAGCAGATCAAATTAGTTTACATGGTATAGGAAACGGTGGTTCAATGATTATCGTTGCTGGTATCGTTTCTCAATTACCATCAATGTTTACTGAATTAGCAACTCAATTCTTAGGTGATGAAAGAACAACTTGGACAATTATTCAATTTGTAATCATTTGTTTATTATTTGTAGGAATTATTGTTGCTGTTGTATGGTTTGAAGGTATTCATAGACATATTCCAGTACAATATGCAAATAGACCAAGTGCTTATAGATTAATCGGTAAACAAGATTCTCCATTATCTATTAAATTAAACTCTGCTTCAGTTATTCCAGTTATCTTTGCTTCAACAATCTTAAGTATTCCACTAACTATTGTGAATTTTGTTGGGGTTGAAGATGCAACATGGTGGAACATTATCTTTAGTACTAATAAACCAATTGGGTTCGTAATTTATATCTTATTAATTTTTGTGTTTAGTTTCTTCTATTCATTCTTACAAATTGATCCTGATAAAGTTGCGGACAATCTAAAGAAACAAAATGCTTATGTTCCAGGTTATAAACCAGGTGAAGAAACAGCAGATTTCTTATCAAGAGTATTATTTAAAGTAACATTACTTGGTGCTACATATCTTGCTGTATTAGCTTCATTACCAATTATTATTTCTTGGATCTTCGGTTTAGGTGCAAGCGTAAGTATTGGTGGAACAAGTATTATGATCGTTGTTGGTGTAGCTATTGAAACTGCAAAACAAATCAAACAAGAATCTGAAAAACAAGATGTTCACGGATTCCTATAAAATTAAGAATTAAAGGTGAATAATAAAATGCGCTTATTAATTATGGGCGCTCCAGGTGCTGGAAAGGGGACATATGCCGAAGGTATTTCTAAACACTTCGGTATTCCCCACATTTCAACTGGAGACATATTTAGACAAGCAATGCAAGAAGAAACACCCATGGGGATTCTTGCTAAAAGTTTTATTGATAAAGGGCATTTAGTGCCTGATGATGTAACAAATGAAATTGTTAAAGAAAGAATTCAAAAAGCTGATTGTTTAGATGGATTCTTATTAGATGGATATCCTAGAACAACACAACAAGCTGTTGAATTTGATAAAATTTTAAAAGTTTTAGAAATTAAATTAGATGTTGTAGTTAATTTACTAGTAGATGAGAGTTTAATTGTTTCTAGAATTGTTAACAGAAGACTTTGTCCTACGTGTGGTAAAGGTTATAATTTAATAACTTTAAAACCAAAACAGGATGGAGTGTGTGATGATTGTGGTACTGAATTATATCAAAGAAAAGATGATAATGAAGAAACAATCAAAAGTCGTTTAAGCGTATATAATGAACAGACTAAACCATTAATCGATTATTATAATAAACAAAATGTTTTGTTAAATGTTAATGGTGAAGGCGATGCAAAAGTTGTAACTAAAGAAATTATTCAAGCTATAGAGGAATTTTAATGATTACAATTAAAAGTGATAGAGAAATTCAATTAATGAAAGAAGCAGGTAGAATTACTGCTTATGCTCATCAAAAAGTTAAAGAAGCAATTAAACCTGGAATTTCAACTTTTGAATTAGATAAAATTGCATATAATGCAATAATATCTCAAGGTGCAATTCCATCATTCTTAAATTACAATGGATACCCTGCATCTATTTGTGCTTCAATTAATGAAGTTGTTGTTCATGGTATACCAAATAAAAAGACTATATTAAAAAACGGTGATATTATTTCTATTGATATTGGTGCAATATATCATGGTTATCATGGTGATGCAGCAAGAACACATTTTGTCGGCGAAGTAAAAGATGACATTAAAAGATTAGTTGAAATAACAAAAGAATCATTCTTTGAAGGATTAAAATTTGCTAAACCAGGCAATAGATTATCTGACATATCTCATGCAATAGGTACTTACGCAGAAAGTTTTGGATATGGTGTTGTAAAAGATTTTACAGGACACGGTATTGGAAGAAACTTGCATGAGGATCCGGCAATTCCCAATTATGGTGAAGCAGGTCATGGACCTATATTAAAAAAAGGTATGACATTAGCGATTGAACCAATGATTAATTTGGGTACATACAGAGTTAAAGTATTAAATGATGGGTGGACAACAATAACACAAGATAAGTTGCCAAGTGCTCATTATGAAAACACTATAGTAATAACTGAAACTGGTTATGAAATATTAACAAAATACGAAGGAGAAAAATTAGATGTCTAAAGATGATGTTTTTGAAGTAGAAGGAACAGTTGAAGAAGTGTTACCTAATACAGTATTTAAGGTTAAAATACCAAATGGACACATCATAACAGCCCACGTTTCTGGTAAAATCCGCATGCACACAATACGCATTTTACCAGGTGATCGAGTTACTGTTGAAATATCACCATATGATATAACACGTGGACGTATTACTTATCGTCATAAGTAATAATTTAAAAATTAAAAATTATGGAGGTTAAAAATGAAGGTTAGACCATCTGTGAAACCTATTTGCGATAAATGCAAAGTTATTAAAAGAAAAGGCCGTGTTATGGTAATCTGTTCAGCTTACCCTAAACACAAACAAAGACAAGGATAATAGGAGGAAAGCTGAAATATGGCTCGTATAGCAGGTGTTGATATTCCTAATGATAAACATATAGAAATATCATTAACTTATATTTATGGTATTGGCAGACCTACTGCTCAAAAGATTTTAGCTGATGCTGGTGTTGATCCAGAAAAGCGCGTAAAAAATTTAACAGAAGATGAATTAACAAGAATTCGTCAAGAAATAGCTAAGTACAATGTTGAAGGTGATTTAAGAAGAGACGTTGCATTAAACATTAAACGTTTAATGGAAATTGGTAGTTACCGTGGTCTTCGTCATCGTAAAGGTTTACCTGTAAGAGGACAAAGAACTAGAACTAATGCTCGTACTCGTAAAGGCCCAGCTAAGACTGTAGCTAATAAGAAGAAATAGGAGGATGAGGATATGGCTAAAAAAGTTGTTCGTAAACGTCGTGTTAAAAAGAATATACCTTCAGGGGTAGCACATATTCATTCAACATTCAATAATACAATTATTACAATTACTGATCCAAATGGAAATGTAGTATCTTGGAGCGCAGCTGGTGCTGTTGGTTTCAAAGGTAGTAAAAAGTCTACACCATTTGCTGCTCAAATGGCATCTGAAGCTGCTGCAAAAGCTGCTATGGAAAATGGTATGGCTAAAGTTGAAGTTGTTGTAAAAGGTCCAGGTCCTGGTCGTGAAGCTGCGATCCGTTCATTACAAGTTGCTGGTTTACAAATTACATCTATTCAAGATGTTACACCAGTTCCACACAATGGATGTCGTCCACCAAAGAGACCTCGTGGATAATAATCTTATTTTATTTAATTAAAATACATGTTTCATTTACAGGAGGGAAAATAAATGAAAAAATTAGATTTCATTAGACCTAATTTAGAAATCGATGAACAATATAGTTCAGAAAAAGACTATTGCAAATTATATGTAGAACCTCTTGAAAGAGGATATGGTCAAACATTAGGTAATTCATTACGGAGAGTGTTATTATCATCACTTCCTGGTGCTGCAGCAGTTGCAGTTTCCATTAATGGTATCGAACATGAATTTAGCACAGTTCCCGGTGTTAGAGAAGATGTTACTGAAATCATTTTGAATCTTAAAAAAGTTGTTTTCACTATTAACGAAGAAGAAGACAAAGTGGGTGATTTTAATGTTGATGAAAGAGTATATGAATCAACAGTTGAAATTGAAAACCCAGTTGAAAATAATGAAGAAATTTGTATTAAAGCAAAAGATATTAATTTAAACTTTGTTGAAGTTTTACCTGATGCGGAATCAGGATATCAACCACAAGTTACAGTTGTAAATGAAGAAGAACACCTTGCTACATTAGCACCTGGTGCAAAAGTTGTTATGACTATTCGTATTAGAAAAGGTGTTGGTTATGTTAATGCTGATGAAAATAAAGTATTTTGTAGAGAAGGAAACAGCAGAATTATCGGTTTAATTCCAATTGATTCAATCTTTACACCAGTTAAAAAATGTCGTTATGAAGTTGTTAAAACTCGTTATCAAGATAATTTTAACTGTGATAAATTAACTTTAGAAGTTTGGACAAACGGTAGTATTGTTCCAACAAACGCAATTTCACTTGCAGCAAAATTCTTATCTGAACACTTTAATGTTATCGTTGGATTAAACGAATATATCAGAGAAAAAGAATTCATGGTTCAAACAGAAGAAAAACCAGCAAATAAAAAATTAGATCAAAAGATAGAAGATTTAGATTTATCAGTTCGTTCTTATAATTGTTTAAAACGTGCAAACATCAATACTGTTGGTGAATTAACACAAAAAACAGAGGAAGAAATGATGAAAGTTCGTAATTTAGGACGCAAATCTTTAAAAGAAGTTGTTCAAAAATTAAATGAAATTGGTTTATCTTTAAAAAATTCTGAAGGTTTCCATTTATTTGATGAAGACGTAGAAGATGACAATGAAGATTTTTCTGATGGAAATGAATAAATAAAAGGAGATTATTAATATGTCAATGGGTTATCGTACATTTGGTCGCAAAGGTTCTCAAAGAAAAGCTTTATTCCGCGACCTAGTAACAGATTTAATTATTAATGGTCGAATTGAAACTACTGAAGCTAAAGCAAAAGATCTTAAAGTTATTGCTGATAAGATGGTTACTTTAGGTAAAAAAGGCACATTAGCTGCTCGCAGACAAGCTGCTAAATTTGTTCGTTTTGAAAAAGCTGAAGATGGACAATTCGCAATTCAAAAATTATTTTCTGAAATTGCACCTAAATATCAAGAACGTAACGGTGGTTATACAAGAGTATTAAAATTAGAACCACGTCGTGGCGATGCTGCTGCAATGGCAATCATCGAATGGGTGTAAAATAAATAACTATAAAAATTTAAAAGAGCCTTTATGGCTCTTTTTGTTTTAAATATATTCTTGCAATTTTTAATAAAAAGTGATAAAATATAAAAAGTAAAGAAGGAGGTGATTCATGTGAAAATTGAATTTAGAAATGTTACTTTCAAATATGAGGATGATTGTGATTTGTTGACTGATATTTCTTTTGTCATTAATTCTGGTGAAATGACTTCTATCATCGGTCCAAACGGTAGTGGGAAAAGTACTATTACTAAATTAATTATGGGGATATTAACACCATTATCTGGCGAAATATATATAAATAATACATTAGTAACTGAAGATAACATTAATGACTTTAGATGTCAAATGGGTATTATTTTTCAAAACCCTGATAATCAATTTGTTGGTTTGACTGTAAAAGATGATATTGCTTTTGGTTTAGAAAACAAACAAATCGAAAGAAATGAAATGATAACACTAATCGATAAGTATTCTAAATTGGTTCATATGAATAACTTCTTAAATCATAATCCGGAAAATTTAAGTGGTGGACAAAAACAAAGGGTTGCTATAGCTGGTGTTTTAGCAATGGAAACTGAAATGGTTATATTTGATGAGGCAACTTCTATGTTAGACCCTATAGGAGTTGATGAAATCAATAAAACGCTGAAAATGCTTAAAAAACAGGCCTCTAAAACGATTATAAGCATCACTCATAACATTGAAGAGATTTTATATAGTGATAATGTTTTGGTAATAAATAATGGAACAATTGTTGCTCAAGGAAAACCTAAAGATATTTTATTTAATGAGTCTTTATTAAATGAAGCAGGTCTTGATACTATTGAAACTGTTAAGTTAATTAATAAGTTAAGTGATTCAAAATATGAAAGTATAGTGAGTGATTTATGGACATTAACTTTCAACATGTAAATTTTAAATATGATAAGAAACAAAAAATAAATACACTTAATGATATTAACTTAACAATTTCAAAAGAAAATGAATTTATTACTATTTTAGGTCACACAGGCAGCGGAAAGTCTACATTAGTTCAATTAATGAATGCATTAATTTTACCAACTAGTGGTAGTCTAACTATCTTTAATCAAGAAATAAAACAAAAAAGAAATCAACCACTTAAAGAAATTAGAAAAAGAATAGGATTAGTTTTCCAATTTCCAGAGTATCAATTATTTGAAGAAACAGTGCTAAAAGACATAATGTTTGGACCAGTTAATTTTGGTTTAAATATGGAACAAGCAAAACAACAAGCCTTGGATACTGCAAAACTTATAGGTATCAGTGATGATTTATTAGAAAGAGCGCCATTTAATTTAAGTGGTGGACAAAAAAGAAAAGTGGCTATTGCTGGCATATTAGCAAGTAATCCAGATATTTTAATATTTGATGAACCAACAGTAGGATTAGATCCTAAAGGAAAAAAAGAACTTTTATCTTTACTAGATAAAATTCATAAAGAAACACACAAAACAATTATAATTATTACACATGATATGAATATAGTTGCTAATTATTCTAATAGAAGTATTGTTTTAAAAGAAGGTAATATAGTTTTTGATGGAAAACCAATAGATTTATTTAATAATAAAACTATGTTACAAAGTATGAATTTAGATTTACCATATATATCTAGAGTTGCTGAAAATTTAAAAGCGGCTGGTAAAATTAATTATAAATCAGTACCTTTAACTTTAGATGAATTATATGATTGTATTACAGGTGATTTAAATGAATAAAATAGCTTTTGGTCAATTTGTTAATACAAACAGTATAATTCATAAAATGGATGCTAGAATTAAAATTATTGGCACAATATTATTCATGATTACTATCTTTTTAGTTCCTACTAATAATTTTTATTTATTAGGAGCTCTATTAGTTTTTGCATTAATTTTGATACTTTTAACAAAAGTACAACTTTCGAAATATTTAAAAAGTTTAAAATCAATTGTTTTTTTACTTGTTTTTGCTTTTGTATTTCAGGTTATATTTAGAAACAATGGAACTGTTATATATATACATTATTTCAAATTCACTTGGAATAATATAGTAGTAGCTTCGTTTATTGCAGCTATTTATCTATTAATAAGAAAATATTTACCGATGAAATTTATTTTCTTCGTATTAACAACTGTATTAATAATATATATATTAGGATTACCAATGCACGGGGCTATTTTAAATCAAAACACTATTAAACTTTCTATATATGAAGAAGGCTTGATTAGTGGATCATTTATTATTTTAAGAGTTTTGACTTTAATTCTATTTACAACTATCCTTACTTTAACAACAAAACCAACAGAATTAAATAACGCTATTGAGTCATTATTAAAGCCACTTGAACTTTTACATATTAAAACTAGTGTATTTGCTATGATGGTTTCTATTGCATTAAGATTTATACCTACTTTATTTTTAGAGGCTGATAAAATATTAAAAGCACAAGCATCAAGAGGAGTAGATTTTAATGAGGGAAACTTAAAAGCCAAAGTAGTACAAATTATATCTTTGTTAGTACCTATGTTTGTTGTTTCTTTTAAAAAAGCTGATGAACTTGCCATCGCAATGGAGGCAAGAGGATATATACCTGGCGAGAAAAGAACTAAATTAAATGAGATGAAATTACAGTTTAGTGATTTTATTTGGTTATTTATTTTCGTAGGAATCTTTACAACATATATATTATTGAGGATTTTATAATGAGATATAAATTAATAATTTCATATGATGGTAGTTGTTTTCATGGCTTTCAAAGACAAAAAAATTATAATTCAGTTCAAGAAACTTTAGAAATTGTTTTAACAGAAATCTTAAAAACAGAAGTTGTTATTAAAGGGGCTGGGCGTACAGATGCAGGAGTACATGCAGTAGGACAAGTTGTACATTTTGATTCCCCTCAAATAGTTCCTGAAAAAAATTTAAAAAAGATTTTAAATAAAAAACTGTATCCTAGTATATATATTAAAGAAGTACAATATGTTGATGACAACTTTCATTCAAGGGTTCATGCTATAAAAAAGGAGTATCGATATTTCGTTTCTATTGGGGAGTTTTGTCCAATGAAATCTAAATATTTACATTACTTTCATAATAGAATTAATATTGAAAAAATAAAAGAAGCAATGACATTTGTTAAAGGAACACATGATTTTAAGTCCTTTTCTAAAAATCATTTAATTAAAAATACAGTAAGAACAATTGAATCTTTTGATTTAATTGTGAATGATGATATTTTAGAATTTAGAATTGTTGGGAATGGTTTTATGTATAACATGGTGCGAATAATTATTGCATTGATGTTAAAAGTTGGAGAAGGTAAATTTGATCCTAGTTATATTAAAGAAGTGATTGATGGATGTGATAGAAAATTTGCTCCATATGTTGCTCCTGCCCATGGATTATATTTATGGAAGGTTTATTATGAAGAAGAATAGAATAAATATTCTATTCTTTTTTTTGTTTATTTTGACAAAATTCGTCAAAATGTTATAATTATATTGAGGTGAATAATATGCAAACAAAAATTAAACACATTATGACATATATATTTTTAGTAGGAGTAATATTTAGCTGTACTTTTATTTTTGGTTGTGATAATGGAAGTAATGATCATACACATGAATTTATTGATGGTAAATGTGAATGTGGAGCTACCGAAGGTATGCAAAGTTTAACATATGAACAGGCTCAAAATATATATAATTCTTTTGAATCTACCATTCAATCAACTGTATATGTTGGTAATAAATTAAATTTACCTAAAGTTGTAAATGATGTTTCTATTGACTATGCTGTTGATCAAAAAAAATATTTTAATGATGAATTTGAAGTAATTATGGCGGAAAGTTTTGCACATAGAACTGTTAATTTAGATATAGTAATTGCAGGACATCATTTTACAAAAAAAATCACTGTGCATCAAGAGTTAACTTCATATTTTAAAAAGGTTGCTGACTATTTAAATGGTGTAATGCCTAGTGGCATACACAATGGGGATATTAGTTTATTAACTAGTTATCCTGGCGATAAAGAAATTCAAATTGAGTATGTTTCTTCAAATACTGCATTTTTAACACATGATGGTAAACGAATTGATCATGAATATGATGAGAGTGTATCTATGCAATTAAAACTTACAAAAAATAATCAATCATATACTGAAACATATGAGTTTATCTCTATGGGTATTAGCTATGCAGATAGATATGATAAATGGACTACATATATAAATGATTTCTTCAAAAATACTAAATTAGAAGAAGGAACTAAACTACCTACTGAATTACCTTTATATGGTGGAAGAATTAGATGGATTGCTGAAGATCCTACTTTAATTTATGATTATACAACTCTTCATTTACCGAAAGAGGCTAAATCCACTCATTTAATGGCTGAAGTCAGATTTGGTAGTACAGAATATCATTGGGAATTGTATGATGTTAATTTAGACGCTAGACCAAGTGATATTTCAGATATTGATTACATTTTAACATTCTTAGAAACAGTTACTAAAACAACAGAAGACTACCTTGTTTTATATGATGGTTCTTTAGCAGATATTAATAGTGATTTATTAATTGATCACGAGGCTAATCCAGTTAGTTATAGAAAATTTACATCTACTAAAAGACCAGACATACCTCAAGAAAAATTAGACCAACTATTATATGAAGGTTATGTAATGCCTAATGATGATAATGTGTTATGGGTAGTTGTTCATGAAACTGGCATGTCCTATGCTGGTAGAGATGCATTGCTTCTTGCAAATCTTCAATATAATCAAGCTTATAGAGACGATGGAAGAGATGCATCATGGTGTTATACAGTTGATGAACATTCTATATATCAAAGTTTTCCAGATACATATATATTATGGCATGCGACAGATGGTAGTAATCCAGGAACCGGAAATGGAAATGGAATAGGAATTGAAATGTGTGTTAATTCTGATGGTAATTATGAAGTGTCAATGAAAAATAATGCCAGATTAATGGCTGGTTTATTAAATAAATATGGTCTAGGTATGATGAATATGAAACAACACTCTGATTTCTATGAAGCGAAGTCTTGTCCTGAAATCATTATCAAGACTTATAGATGGTACGAGTATTTAACATTAGTAGCTAGAGAATATATATCTCAAACTATTTTGGCTAATCACGAAATTACTTATTCTGTTAATCTAACTGAAATGGAAACTAAAGGAATATACGATTGTACTAGTTTAGATGATGGACAAAATGTTCAAATCCAAGTAACAATCGATGGAACAACTTATACATTAGATACAGTAATTAAAAAATAAAAGATATTGTGGATACCCACAATATCTTTTTTTTAATTTAAAATATCTTGTATTAGTTTTATATATATAGTATAATAAAAAAAGAGGTAAAAAAAATGAAGTGTTATATTATTGGTGCTGGAGAGTTCACATATCCTAATTTTAGTTTTGAAAAAAATGACTTTATTATTGCTGTTGATGGCGGTTATATATATGCGAAAGAATATAATTTACCTGTTAACCTTTTGATCGGAGATTTTGACTCAATGGAAGACACTAATATTGATGTTGAAAAAATAGTATTGCCAAAGGAGAAAAATGAAACAGATACATATGTAGCAATTTGCGAAGCTATTAAAAGAGGATATAAAGAGATTATTCTTTTGGGTTGTATGGGGAAAAGATTAGAACACACAATTGCGAATATTCAAATACTTGTAAATTTCACTTTAAAAGGAATTAATATTAAAATGATGGATAATAATTCTACTGTTTTTATATTAACCGAAAATAATGAATATTATTTTGATGAAGTATATTCATATATATCAGTGTTTAGTTATTCACCATCTTCAACGATTTCAATCAAAGGATTAAAATACAATTTAGAAAAATACACTTTAAATAATAGTTTTCCACTAGGTATCGATAACGAGGCTTTATCTAAAAAAGGATACTTAAAAATTTATAATGGTATTGTGTTAGTCATAACATCAATTAATAATTAATTAAAAGAAAGCCGAATTAATAAAAATGTGGTATAATATATATAGTGAGGTTTTATATGAAAGGTTTATTTATAACAATTGAAGGAAACGATGGCAGTGGTAAATCTACTGTGATTGCTTCATTAAAACAAGAATTAGCTAAATTAGATATTGATGTAATTTATTCTAGAGAACCTGGAGGAAGTTATGTTGCAGAAAAAATTAGAGAAGTAATTCTCGATAATGATAATATTGCAATGGATGACAAAACTGAAGCATTATTATATGCAGCAAGTAGACGTCAACATTTATGCGAAACTGTAATACCGGCTATTAACGAAGGTAAATTGGTTGTGTGTGACCGTTTTATCGATTCTTCTTTAGCTTATCAAGGTGTTGCAAGAGGTCTAGGCATTGATAATGTGTTAAATATGAATCAATTTGCAACTGAAGGGTTTATGCCTGATTTGACAATTTATTTACTTGTTGATCCACAAATTGGTTTAAATAGAAAAGCTAATCAAAAAGAATTAGATAGATTAGAACATGAAAAAATTGATTTTCACACAAAAGTATATAACGGATATTTAGAATTAGCAGAAAGATTTAAAGATAGAGTTAGAATTGTTGATGGAAATTGTTCAATTGAAGAAGAGTGTTCTAGAGTAAATAATATCGTTTTAGGATATATTAAAGAAAGAGGAATGTAAATGAATATTTTAGAATATCAAAATGATGTACTAACAATATTAAATAATAGTTTTGCTAAAAATCATTTGTCTCATGCATATATATTTGAAGGAGAAAAAGGTTCTGGTTTAAAGGAAGTTGCAATATTTTTAGCTCAAAAATTATTGTGCCTTGATAATCATTCAGCTTGCGGCGTATGTGAAAATTGTAAAAGAGTTTCAAACGGAACTCATACAAATGTAATTCTAATTGAACCAATTCAAAACAACATTCGTAAAGATCAAATTAATTCTCTTATTAAAGAAGGCCATATGACATCTTTAACAGATAAGAGTCGTATATTTATTATTAATGGTGCTGAAAAAATGAATCGTGCAGCTGCAAATTCACTTTTAAAGTTTTTAGAAGAACCTACTCCTAATAATTATTTAATACTCTTGACAGAAAATTCTAATATGCTTTTAGAAACTATAACTTCTAGAGCTCAATTGATTAGATTTAAACCGATTAATAAAGAACAACTTGCTAATACATTACATGATGAAGGTATAGAAAAAGATGTTTCATATATATTGTCTGAATTATTTGGTAGTTATGAAGCTGCTAAAGAATCTTTAAAAGAAGGAACTATTATTAATTCTTATGATATGTTCAAAAAGATTATAAATGCAATGATCAGTAAAAAAGATATATATATAGAATATTATTTAAATAAGAAATTATTAAACTCTTTGAATGCTCATGTATGGTTTTTAGAAATACTTACTCTTTTCAAAAGAGAACAAATTAGATATATTGAAAAAAGAACTTGTAGACATTTTAAAGAATTATTAGATAATCTTGAATTTGATTCTACAATTGTTAATCAAATTACAGAACAAATAGAAAAAATAAATCACGCTATTGAAGAAATTAATTTAAAAATCAATTCTGATTTGATCTATGCGGGATTATTTCAAAGTCTATAGAAAGGAAATATTATGGTTGAAGTAATAGGCGTTCAATTTAAAGGAGCTGGTCGTATTTACTTTTTTAATCCACTAAATATTAAATTTGAAGCCGGTGATTACGTAATAGTTGAAACCGTTAGAGGTATTGAACTTGGCAAGGTTATTTTAGATAATAGACAGTTAGATGAATCTACTTTTGAAACAGAACTAAAAAAAATATTAAGAAAAGCCACTGAAAAAGATGTAATACAAGATAAAAAGAATATGGAAGATGCTAAAGAGGCTTTTGCTTTTTTTAAAAAAGAAGTTTTAAGACTAGATATTGATATGAAACCTTTAGATGCAGAGTATACATTTGATCGATCAAAAGTAATATTATTTTACACAGCTGAAGATAGAGTAGATTTTAGAGATTTATTAAAACACTTAACACCACACTTTAAATCTAGAGTTGAACTTAGACAAATTGGTGCTAGAGAAGGCGCTAGATTAATTGGCGGTATTGGTAGTTGTGGTAGAGAAATTTGTTGTAAAAGTTTTATAAGAAATTTTGATGTTGTTACTATGAAAATGGCTAAAGATCAGTCTATGAGTTTAAATACTAATAAGATTAGTGGTGTGTGTGGAAAACTAATGTGTTGTATTGCTTTTGAAAACCAACTATATCAAGAATTAAAAGAATTAGTACCATCTGTTGGTACATATGTAAAAACACCGACTTGTGATTATTGTAAAGTTATTGGTGTTGATTATATTAAACAAATTGTAAGAACACAAGAATCTCCCGATTCACTACCAGTTTCACATTATGCAAGTGAAGTTGAAGTAGTGCCAAGAAAAAACTAATATGGCTGAAGTAGTTAATGATTTATTAGGATATGAAGGTTTAAAGATTATTCAAGATACTGAAAAATTTAACTTTTCCTTAGACTCAACTTTGTTAGCTGATTTTGTAACTATTAATCCCCAAGATAAAACTATTTTGGATATAGGATCTGGTAATGGTTTTATTCCGCTATTCCTAACCTTAAAGACTAATGCTTTAATTGAGGGAATTGAAATACAAAAGGAATTAGCAGAACAATCTATAAGAAGTGTTCAATTAAATAATTTATCAAATCAGATTATAATTACAAATGATGATGTTAGAGGGTATTATAAAAAAGTAGGCGTTTCTAAATATGATGTAATAACTTGTAATCCACCATTTTTTATTTATAAAGAAACTAGTAATACTAATAAAAATGATTATCTTACGATTGCAAGACATGAAGTAACATTAAATTTAGATGAATTATTAGATTCGGTTAAAAAATTATTAAAAGACAATGGTACTTTTGCGATGGTACATAGAACCGAAAGACTATTAGATATTTTAGAAGCTTTCAGAAAATATGGTATTGAACCTAAAAGAATTAAATTTGTATATCCTAAAAAAACTTCAACTGAAAGTTTATTAGTATTAGTTGAAGGAAAAAAGAGCTATAAAAAAGGTGGACTTAAAATTTTAAAACCTCTTTATGTACATAACCTAAATGGTGATTATACTAAAGAAGTCTTAAAAATTTTTAATTATCAACCAAAGAGGTAGATATGAAAAGACAAAAGAGTTTCGAAAAAGATAATGCTAAATTATATTTAGTTGCTACTCCTATTGGAAATTTAGAAGACATTACTTTTAGAGCTATAAACACATTAAAACAAGTTGATATAATTTATTGTGAAGATACAAGAACTTCAAAGAAATTATTAGATTTTTATGATATTCATACTAAATTAAAAAGTGTTCATTTATATAATGAAAATGATATTAGTATGGAAATCGTTAATCTTGTTAAAAGTGGAAGTAATGTAGCTATTATATCCGATGCTGGAATGCCGGTCATAAGTGATCCAGGGTGGGTTGTTACGAAAGATGCTTTAGAAAATGATGTTGATATAATTGTTGTACCTGGCGCTAGCGCATGTTTAACAGCCTTGGTTGCTTCGGGAATCACTGCTCATCCTTTTTATTTTGCTGGGTTCTTAAATTCAAAGTCTGCAAAAAGAAGACAAGAGTTAAAGGATATGTATAGTAGAAGTGAAACAATTATTTTTTATGAATCTCCACATAGAATTGAAGAAACTTTAAAAATGCTTGTAGATATATATCCGGATAGAAGAGTTGTTCTTGCAAGAGAACTAACTAAAAAATTTGAAGAATTTTTAAGAGGGACTCCTGGCGAGTTATTAGAAGCGGTTAGTTCTATCAAAGGAGAAATGGTAATTATTTTAGAGGGAAACTCTAACCCTTTAAGTAATGTTGTTTTAGAGTTAAATGATTTATCTATTGAAGAACATTACAACCATTATATAGATAATGGAATTGATTCTAAAGAAGCAATGAAAATGGTTGCTAATGATAGACATATATCAAAAAAACAAGTATATGAGAAAATTAAAAAATAGCCTATTAATGGCTATTTTATTTTTTGTACGATATTTTTAATTACATTAAAATTATAGTTTTCACAAATTAAAAAAATAATAATAGAAATCAAATAGTTTAACTCATCTTCATTTTTTGTACAAAAATACATAGGGTTCACTGAACCGTTATATTCTAAGTCAAAAAGAATGATATAGTTGTTAACATTTATATTGTTGATTTTATAATCAGCGTGTGAGTCAAATGAATATGATATTATTTGAGTGGATTGTTTGAAAGCCTGTTCTTCCCCTAAGTCATTATTTAGTATCAATATACACTCATTATTATATATATAATACCTTAATTTATTTATTTCAAAAAAAGGGTAAGACTCTACAAATAAAATATAGTCATATTTAATTTTTCTTGTACTATCAAAAGTTATTAATCGATATTTATAAGGTTCTTTTTGGCCAATAACATTTAGAACAATTCTGTTAAAAAGTTCTTGAAATAAAGGTTCATTTTGGCAAACTAAACCAATGTATTTTTCTGTGTTTTTCATAATTTAATCACCCAAATTATTATTAACAAACTTATTAGAAAATATACATTTTGCTTTTTTATATAGGAAAAAATCGATTCTCAAAAATATATTAGAAAGATGAATAAAAAAACTTACATTATATTTTAGTAGCAAAAAAAAGTGAAATGTGTTATAATAATACACGTAAAAAAATAACTAGGAGGAATTTGTTATGTCTAAAAAAGTTTTCCAATCTATGGATGGTAATACTGCTGCCGCTCATGCTGCGTATGCTTTTACTGAAGTAGCTGGAATTTATCCAATCACACCTTCTTCTCCAATGGCCGAAAATGTAGACTTATGGTCAAGTCAAGGTAGAAAAAATCTTTTTGGTATGCCTGTTAAGGTAGTAGAAATGCAATCTGAAGCTGGTGCTGCAGGATCAGTTCATGGTTCTTTACAAGCTGGTGCTTTCACAACTACATTTACTGCCAGCCAAGGTTTATTATTAAAAATACCAAACATGTATAAAATTGCTGGTGAATTATTACCATGTGTTTTACACGTTGCCGCTCGTGCTTTAGCTGCTCAATCATTATCAATTTTTGGTGATCACCAAGACGTTATGGCTGCTCGTCAAACTGGTTTTGCAATGCTTGCAACATCAAGTGTACAAGAAGTTATGGACTTAGCTGGTGTTGCTCACTTAGCTAGTATTGAAGCAAGCGTTCCATTCTTACATTTCTTTGATGGTTTCAGAACAAGTCATGAAATCCAAAAAGTTGAAGTAATGGATTATGAAGTATATAAAAAATTAATTAACTGGGATGCAGTTAAGAGATTCCGTGAAAGAGCGTTAACATTCGAAAATCCTGTAACTCGTGGTACAGCTCAAAATGATGACGTTTATTTCCAAACTAGAGAATTACAAAATAAATACTATGACGCAGTTCCTGCTATCGTAGCAAAATATATGGAAGCTATCTCTCAAGAAACTGGTCGTCATTATGCTCCATTTGTTTATTATGGTGCTGAAGATGCTACAGATGTTATTGTTGCTATGGGTAGTGCTACTGAAACAATTAAAGAAACTGTTGACTATTTAAATAAACAAGGTCAAAAAGTTGGTTGTGTTGTAGTTCACTTATATCGTCCATTTGCACCTGAATATTTATTCAAGGTTTTACCAGAAACAGTTAAACGTGTTGCTGTTTTAGATAGAACAAAAGAACCAGGATCTAATGGTGAACCTCTATACTTAGATATTAAGAATGCTTTCTATGGAAGAAAACATGCTCCATATATCATTGGTGGTAGATATGGTTTATCAAGTAGAGATACAACTCCTGCTCAAATTATTGCAGTATACAAACATTTAGCTAAGAAAGGTCATGACAATTTCACAGTTGGTATCAATGATGATGTTACTCATTTAAGTATTCCAGTTGGTCCAGAAATTAGAGTTAATGATGAAGTTTCTGAATTAGTATTCTATGGTTTAGGTAGTGATGGTACAGTTGGTGCTAATAAAAATACTATTAAAATCATTGGTGATAATACTGATTTATATGCTCAAGCTTACTTTGCTTATGACTCTAAAAAGTCTGGTGGTGTTACAAGAAGTCACCTAAGATTTGGTCCTAACCCAATTACTTCTCCATACTTAGTTAATAAAGCAGACTTCGTAAGTTGTAGTAATGAAGCTTATGTTGAAAAATATGATATGTTAAGTTGCTTAAAAGATGGTGGAACATTCCTACTAAATACAGTTCATAGCGCTGATGAAATCGTTAAACACTTACCAAATTCATTCAAAAAACAATTAGCTACTAAAAATGCTAAATTCTATATTATTGATGCTGTTCACCTAGCAAGAGAAATCGGTTTAGGAAGCAGAACTAATACAATTCTTCAATCTGCATTCTTCAAATTAAATGAACAAATCATGCCTTATGAAAGAGCTCAAGAATTAATGAAGAAATATGCTTATAAAGCATATAGCCGTAAAGGTGAAGCTATTGTTGAATTAAACTATCAAGCTATTGATCGTGGTGCTCAAGGTTTAGTTGAAGTTGCTGTTGATCCAGCATGGGCTAAATTAAAAGTTGCTAAAGCTAAAGTTGATGAAAATCGTCCAGCATTTGTAAGAGACATTGCTGATCCAGTTAATGCAATTAAAGGTTATGATTTACCAGTTTCTGTATTTGCTGAATATCCAGATGGAACATTACCATCAGGTACAGCTCAATACGAAAAACGTGGTACAGCTAACTTCGTTCCTAAATGGAATCCTGAAAACTGTATTCAATGTAACCAATGTGCATTTGTATGTCCACACGCTGTAATTCGTCCATTCTTAGCTACTGAAGAAGAAATGGCTAAAGCTCCAAAAGGTGTTAATACATTAAAACCTATTGGTAAAGGATTAGAAGGTTTACAATATTCATTACAAATTTCTGCACTTGACTGTACAGGTTGTGAAGTTTGTGTTAACCAATGTCCAGCTCCAAAAGGTAAAGCACTTACTATGGTTCCACTTGAAGAAGCTCTAAAAGCTGGTTCTGCAGAACAAGCTAACTATTTCTTCAATGAAGTTACTTATAAAGACAATTTAGTAGATAAATTCTCAAATCCTAAAAATTCACAATTTGCACAACCATTATTTGAATTTAGTGGTGCATGTGGTGGATGTGGTGAAACTCCATATGTTAAATTAATCACTCAATTATTTGGTGATAGAATGGTTATTGCTAACGCTACAGGTTGTTCTTCAATCTATGGTGGTTCTTATCCAACTAGTCCATATACTACTAATAAAGATGGTAGAGGTCCAGCTTGGGCAAACTCTTTATTCGAAGACAATGCTGAATTTGGTTTCGGTATGAAAGCCGGCGATACAGCTCTTCGTGATCATATCGCAGTTGTTATGGAAAGAGCCCTTGAAGAAGGTGCTTGCAATGAACAAGTTAAAGTGTTATTCGAAAAATGGTTAGCTAACCGTGAAGATGGTGTTGCTACTGCAGAAGTTAGAGATGAATTACTTCCTATTCTTGAAGCTTCTGATTGTCCTACTGCTAAAGAAATTCTTGGCTTAAAGAACTATTTAGTTAAGAGATCTCAATGGATCCTTGGTGGTGACGGATGGGCATATGACATCGGTTACGGAGGTTTAGACCATGTTATCGCTAATAATGAAGATGTTAACATTTTAGTATTAGATACAGAAGTATATTCAAATACTGGTGGTCAATCTTCTAAATCATCTCCAACAGCCTCAATTGCTAAATTTACAGCTGCAGGTAAATCAGGTAAGAAGAAAGACTTAGCTGCTATTGCAATGAGTTATGGACATGTATATGTTGCTTATGTTTCTCATGGTGCAAACCAAGCTCAATTATTAAAAGCTATGAAAGAAGCTGAAAGTTATCATGGACCATCAATCGTTATTGCATACTCTCCATGTATTAACCATGGTTTAAAACGTGGTATGGGTAAATCACAAGAACAAGCTAAATTAGCTGTTGAATGTGGTTATTGGACATTATTAAGATACGATCCAAGATTAGCAGAACAAGGTAAGAACCCTCTTTCTGTAGATTCTAAGGCACCAGATTGGTCTAAATATGATGAATATCTAATGAGCGAAACTCGTTATGCTCAATTAAAGACTATTAACCCACAAGAAGCTGAAAGATTATTAGTACAAAATAAAGCTGAAGCTAAGAAACGTTATGCTAATTATCAAAGAATGCTTCAAATGGATTTTTCAGTTGAAGAATAATAAAAAAAGAGAGGATGATATCCTCTCTTTTTTAAAGGTCTAATTTTAAATCTTCATCAGAATATAAATGTAATAAATTTTTAAAAATATAATCAAATAATAAAGTTAATAAAATTGAACCAAGAAATTGAATAACGAAAATTGATATATATGCATTTGGATTATTATATCCCATAACTTCTAAACAAGATAATTGACCTACTAAACCACAACTGCCCATTCCAGCTCCATTGCTAGTTCCATAAGTATCTAGCAAACAAACACCAATCGGTGCTAAAATAGCACTAGAGATAATGGTTGGTAACCAAATTGTTGGTTTTTTGATTATATTCGGCCAATATAACATTGAAGTACCAATTCCTACACTAATTGATTTACCAATGCTGTTTTTAGCTCTAAAAGATTGAGTTGCAAAACCTACCATTTGTGCAGTGCATCCAATAAGTGCAGCCCCTGCTGCTAATGGAGTATCACCGATACTAATTGCTACACATACTGCGACACTAGAGATTGGCATTGTAAGTACCATACCCATTATAACGGAAATTATAATAGACATTGGGATTGGGACTAAAGGCATTGAAATAGATATAATTTCTTGAATGAAATAAATTAGATAATAGCTTGGATATATTAAAATAAAACCAAGTGTTGTTCCTACTAATATATATACAAGTGGAACTAATAGTATATCTACAGGAGTTTTTTTAATAAGAATTTTTTTTACAATAAGAATTGTAAAGATTACTACTAAATATATTAGCAATGGGTTCTTACTTCCACCATTAACTGTAAAGGTTGGAATGGGATTATCAAAGGCTTGTAGATTGATACAACTTGCAATGCCACCTATTGCTAAACAAGAGACCAAATCTAAAGTGGTTTTATCTTCTTTAGTTGCTAATGCCACACCTAGACCAATTCCTGGCCCCATTAAACAAATTAATGTTTTAGCAACATCCATTCCTATTTGAAATCCATTGCCCAAACTACATAATTGATTAATAATAGAACCAATAATTAATGTTGCAAATAATCCAGTAGCCATTCCGCTAGAAGTTTTTGTAATAAAATTAATTACTTTATTTTTCATATTATCACCCAATTTAATATACACCTCTTTTGTTTAAAATGTAAAATAATATGTTAAGAAAAAAATTGTTCAGTTAAAATTTAGATTTGATTCTTGCAAAAAATATATATATGTGATAAAATTAAATAAAATAACTAGGAGGTTATATGGAAAGACCTGATAAAGAGTATTTAGAAAAAGATATTAAAAAACATAAACCTAATTTACTAACACCAATTATTAATACAATATTAGGTATAGCGTTTATAGTTTTAATGATAAGAGTAACTATTTATAATGATATTAATCCTATTTATTTAGTTCTAGTAATATTATTGATGTTAATATTTATTGGCGGTAGTTGGTATACTTCATTTTTCTTTAAAAAAAAGAATAGAGAATTAACTAAAGATTTCGAAAAAGAAACAAAACTTTTATTTGATGCTGTATATGAGTTAAAAAAAGGAACATATATAGAACCTAAAAATCCTGTTAAGTTTGACATTATCAATGAATATGGTGATATTCAAAAGGTTTCTTATGATTTAGAAAAAAGAGAATTTATCCCAAAAATAGAATATCAAATTTTTGTGAACTTAGGTACAACATGTGCAGGATTAGTTGTTGATTATACTACATTAGAAATTATTGGTTTCCACGGCATGAGCCCTTATTCTATTTGGATGAAGAAAAGAGTAGTTATGCCTGATGCGAGTAAGGGTAATATTAAATTAAATATGGATGGTTTTAACAAAGTTAAAAAATTGACTTTGAAAATTATGAATCAAGCTGATACATATTATGATAAAAAAAGTGGAAATCTTGCCATTGGTGATATGAAAAAAACATCTCTAGATGAAAATATTCAAATTGGAGATAATATAATTGTTAGTTTATATGACAATGAAATCAAGTGTATTTATATAAAATTACAAGAGAATTTATTTGATAAATAATTTTCCTTGCTGAAATTACTAAAAAGTGCTATAATAAGAAAGGTAAAAAATCTTATTATAGCATTTTAATTTAAAAAAATAAGTGAGGTAATGAATATGTCAAAGTTACAAATTATCGATTTATGGGTTAAAGTTGAAGACAAAGTCATTTTAAAAGGTGTTAACTTAGAAATGAACACTGGCGAAATGCATGTTATTATGGGACCTAATGGAACAGGTAAATCAACTTTAGCATCAACTATTATGGGACATTATAAATATCAAGTAATTCAAGGACAAATATTACTTGATGGCGAAGACGTTTTACAAATGAGTGTTGATGAAAGAAGCAGAAAAGGTTTATTTTTAGCAATGCAATATCCTGCTGAAATTACTGGTGTTACTAATTCTGATTTTATTAAGACAGCAATGGAAACTAGATTAGAAGAAAATGAACACATTTCTTTATTCAAATTTATCAAATCTTTAGAAACTGCTACTAAAGAATTAAAGATGAATTCAAATTTACCTCACAGATATGTTAATGTGGGTTTTAGTGGTGGAGAAAAGAAACGTAATGAAATTTTACAAATGAAAATGTTGAAACCTAAATTCGCTGTTTTAGATGAAATTGATTCAGGATTAGATGTTGATGCATTAAGAATAGTTGGTGAAAATGTTAATGATATGAAGTCAGACTCTTTTGGTGCATTGGTTATCACACACTATGAAAGATTACTAGATTACATTAAACCAGACTTTGTGCACGTTTTAATGGGTGGCAAAATTGTTAAATCTGGTAAGAACGAACTTGTTGAAAAAATAGATAGAGATGGTTATGATTGGTTAAAATTAGAACTTGGAATGGTAGATGAAGAACCTATTAGAACAGTTACTTCTCTAGGAACATGTGCTGTTAATCCCAACAATAAGGTAAAGTAATATGTCACAAATTGTTCAAACTTATACTTTCCAAAGTAATGAACATCTAGTCATTAATGAGAATGAAAACAAAATTATTTATCAAGATTTGAATTCTTCTGTTAGTGAATTATCAATTTCTATGGATAAACATTCATCTTTAGAGGTATTGTTTTACAACTCTAATGCTAAAATAAATTGTAAATTAGAAGAAGATGCAAAATTAATTATTTATAATATTTCGTTTAATAAAGATAATTATGAATTTAATCTTAATATTGATTTAAATAATATATATGCAGATGTTCACATTATTAATTTATATTTAGGTATTGACTCTTCAGTGATGACTTCTAATATCTTAATCAATCATTATGCTAAACAAACAAAAAGTTTATTAGAAACTTATGCTATAGCAAAAGATCAATCTTATCTTACTCTTAATAATAATGCATTTATTAAGAACGGTATGAGACAAAGTGATGCTAGACAAATGACTAGAGGATTAAATTTATCTAAAAATGCCTCTGTTAAAGCACAACCAAATTTATTAATTGATGAATATGATGTAGTAGCATCACATAGTGCTAGTATTGGATCAATTGATAAAGAAGAATTATTTTATTTAATGAGTAGAGGTTTAACAGAAACTAAAGCTCAAGAAATGGTTATCTTAGGTTTTATTGAACCAATTTTAGGAAATATAAAAAGTGAAGAACTTCAACAAATTATATATGCGGAGTTTGCTAAATTATTAAAGTAGGTGATTTTATGAATGAAGTTAAACGTGCTGATTTTCCTTTGTTAGAAAATAATAAAGAAATGATATATTTAGATTCAGCTGCAACTTCAATTAAACCAAAACAAGTCATTGATAAAATTAATGAATATTATACTACATATGGAGTTAATGTACACAGAGGTGTATACGATATGAGTAGTAGAGCTACAGATGAATATGAAGATGTAAGAAATGTTGTAGCAAAATTTATTAATTGTAAACCAAAAGAGGTAGTATATACCAAAGGTACTACTAATGGTTTAAATATGCTTGCGAATATGTTATTACCAAAAATTAATAAAGATGATGAAATAGTTGTATCTGTTTTAGATCATCATAGTGCAGTTATGCCTTGGCAAAGAGTTGCTAAAGCTACAGGTGCAAAATTGATTTTTGTAGAACTAGATGAAAATAATAAAATAACTGTTGAAAACTTTAAAAAAGTTTTAAATAATAAAACTAAAGTTGTAAATATTACGTATGTATCTAATGTACTTGGTGTTGTTAATCCTGTAAAAGAATTAACTAAACTTGCACATGAATTTAATTCAATTGTTATATGTGATGGTGCACAAGCTGTGCCTCATATGAAAGTAGATGTTAAAGATTTAGATGTAGATTTTTTAGCATTTTCATCTCATAAAATGTTAGGTCCAACAGGTAGTGGTATTTTATATGGTAAATATAATTTATTAAATTCACTAGATCCAGTTGAATTTGGCGGCGATATGAATGATGGTGTAGAAATGTATGAAGCTACGTATAAGGATGCTCCTGAAAAATTTGAGGCTGGAACTCCAAGTATTGCAGGGTTAATTGGTTTAAAACCTGCGATTCAATATTTAGAAAATATTGGTATGGATAATGTTCATAAGCATTCCTTAGAACTTGCTACATATGTTGCAGAACATATTAGAAATAATGAGATGTTAGAATTATATACAAAGTATCCTGAAAGTGGAATTATTACATTTAATATCAAAGGTATCCACCCACATGATACTGCTACTTATTTATCCACACATAACATTTGTGTTAGAGCTGGTCACCATTGTGCTCAATTAATCACTCATTATTTGGGGTGTATGGGAACTGTTCGTGCTAGTTTTTATATATATAATACTTTAGATGATGCCAAAAAATTAGTAGAAGCAATTAATGCTGCATGTGATTATTTTAAGGAGTGGATAATATGAACTCAATAAATGATTTATATCGTCAAGTTATTATGGAACATTATCGTTCACCAAGAAACAAGGGATTAACTAGCGAAACTGGTTATATTAGTTTAAGATTAAAAAATCCATCTTGTGGTGATGATATTACAGTTCAAGCTAAAGTAGAAAATGGTAAAGTAGTTAAAATTAGACATGAAGGTACTGGCTGTTCTATTTGTTGTTCAAGTGCTTCAGTAATGAGTGAAGTATTAAAAGACAAAACTATTGAACAAGCTAAAAGTATTATTGAAGATTATTATAATTTAATTAAAGGCGAACCAGTAAAAGATGAAGAAGCTTTGGATGAAGCTATTGCCTATCAAGGCGTTGCTAATTTTCCGGCTAGGGTAAAGTGTGCTACTATTTCATGGAAAGCCATTGGTGCTATATTAGAAGGACACACAGGTGAACAAGATGTCGAAGAATAAAGAATTAGAACAAATTGGTACTGATTATAAATATGGATTTAGAACAGAAACTGAGTCTTATTTTGATACGGGTCGCGGTATTTCAGAAGAAGTAGTAAGAAAAATTTCTGAATGTAAGAATGAACCTGACTGGATGAAAGATTTAAGAATTAAAGCATATCATGAATTTGATAAAAAGAAATGGCCCACATTTGGACCTAGTTTAGATGTATTAAATTTTGATGAATATATTTATTATATTAAATCTACTAAAAATGTTTCTAATGATTGGGAAGAAGTTCCACAAGAGATTAAAGAAACTTTTAATAAACTAGGTATTCAAGAAGCTGAACAAAAATATTTAGCTGGGGTTTCAACTCAATTCGAATCTGAAGTGGTATATCACAACACTATTAAAGAATTAGAGAGTTTAGGTGTTTTATTTTGTGATACAGATACAGCTTTAAAAAAATATCCTGATATTATGAGAGAGTATTTTAATAAAGTAGTTCCATATCAAGATAATATGTTTGCTGCATTAAATACAGCTGTATGGAGTGGTGGATCTTTTATATATATCCCTAAGGGGGTTAAAATTGAAAAGCCACTACAATCATATTTTAGAATTAATTCTGAACAAATGGGTCAATTTGAAAGAACTTTAATTATAGTTGATGAAGGTGCTAGCCTAAATTATGTTGAAGGATGTACTGCACCTAAATACTCAAAAGATTCTTTACATGCTGCTGTTGTTGAAATATATGTTAAAAAAGGTGGATATTGTAGATATTCTACTGTTCAAAATTGGTCAAATAATATTGTTAATTTAGTAACTAAAAGAGCTTATGTAGAAGAAAGTGGACACATGGAATGGATAGATGGTAATATTGGCTCAATGATAAATATGAAATATCCAGCATGTATATTAGCAGGACCATACGCAAAAGGCACTACGATTTCTATTGCTTTTGCAGGTAGCGGTCAATATCAAGATACAGGTGCTAAAATGATTCATTTGGCTCCTAATACAACAAGTCAAATTATCTCTAAATCAATTTGCCGTGGCGGGGGTAAAGTAAATTATAGAGGAACTGTAAGACACAATAAAAAAGCGACAAATGCAAAAAGTCATGTTGAATGTGATACTTTAATTTTGGATAATATATCTTCAAGTGATACTATACCTACAAATATTACACAAAATGATTCCTCATATATTGAACATGAAGCCACAGTATCTAAGGTAAGCGAAGAACAACTATTCTATTTGATGAGTAGAGGTTTAACTGAACAACAAGCTACTGAAATGATTATCATGGGATTTATTGAGCCTTTTGCAAAAGAACTTCCTATGGAGTATGCAGTAGAACTTAATCAATTAATTAAATTAGAAATGTCTAATTCAATTGGATAATATAAAAGGACTTAACAATGAAGAAAACTTCTTTATTAAGTCCTTTTTATTTTTTAAATAATTGATTGTATATTTCCTCAACATTGTTTTCAATGTCTTTTACTCTTTTCTTAATATAAATAGAAGAATCAATAGCAAGTAATTCATCAAGTGTAATCTCAAGAATTTCGACAATTCTGATTAATTGATCAATACTTGGATGTTGTGCGTTTCTTTCTATTTTAGAGTAATTAGATTGATTCATTGGAATTAATTCAGCCATTTGTTGTTGAGTAATATCTTTTTCTTCTCGAAATCTTTTTAATCTTTCTCCAAAATTCATACTGACCCTCCCTTAAATATTATAATTATTTAAATTGGGTAATTTTCGTTTTAGTTTAATTTTATTCTACAATGTAGAAATTAAAATGAAATTTAACTAAAAATAAAAAGAATATTTTTAAAAAGTAAATAGTATAATTAATTGATTTTTATGAAATTTGAAAATGATTATACTTCTTTTTATTATGAATTTATAAATAATTCCCAAAAAATTAATACAATTATATTACCGGGATGGATGAATAATACAACAACCTATAGACCTTTATTTGAGACTATTGGTAAATTCTCTAATATATATATTATTAACTTCCCTGGATTTAAAATATCTCCAAATCCACCATCTTGTGTTAATTTAGACTATTATGTAAAATTATTAAAAGATTTTATCGATTATTTAAATATTGATAAAGTAATTCTTTTTGGCCATTCTTTTGGAGGTAGAGTTAGTATTAAATATGAGGCTATATATGGAAATTCATTATTTTTAATTTTAACCTCATCTGCTGGTATTAGAAGATTTAGTTTAAAAAGAAGTTGTTTAATACATTTATTTAAATTAAAAAAGAACATTTTAAAAGCCATTAATAAAAGTAAATATATTGAATTAATACAAAATAGTGGAAGTAGAGATTATAATAGTTTAGATCATACCATGAAAAAAACTTTTATAAATATAGTTAATGAAGACTTAAAAGAATATTGTTTACGCATTAAAACTCCTACTTTATTATTGTGGGGTGAAAATGACCAAGAAACTAAACTAAAAGATGGCAAGCTGATGAATAAGTTAATCAAATCAAGTTCTTTAGTAGTTATAAAAAACGCAGGCCATTTTCCTTTTATAGATAATTTTTATCAGTATCAATTAGTTTTAATAAGTTTTTACGAATATATAATGGAGGAATTATTATTAAATTAGTATTGTATATATTTTTACTTTTATCTTTTATAGTCGAATTAGTGAATCAATTAAAGATTTTTCAACAAAGCTCATATAAGAATCATAAATACTTTATGACATTTAAAAAATATTATATATATAGTTTAAATGCTTTTTCTAGATTAATGGTTTTAATCATTGGAACTTTATATATATTTACAAATAATAATATTATTGGTATTTTTTTGGTTACTTTAATTTTTGTTAACATAATTAATCAAGAGAAAAAAATATTAAAACTTAAATTTACTAAAAGATTAATAAGATTAATTTGTGTGATTATTTTAATTTATTCAGTGCTTATTGTTTTTAATCAAAATTTAATATATTTATTATTATATATTTTACCCTTCATTATTATTTTATCTAACTTAATTAATTACCCTATAGAAAGTTTAATAAATAAATATTATACTTCCAAAGCACATAAAAAAATTGCAAATATTGACTGTATTAAAATTGGAATTACTGGTAGTTTTGGTAAAACAACAACAAAATACTACTTACAACAAATACTTTCAAATGATTTTTTATTACATTATAGTCCTAATTCATATAATACTTTATTAGGAATTTCAAAAGATATTAATAATAATTTAAATGATTTGATCGAAGTATATATATTAGAAATGGGAGCGACCAAACCAAAAGATATAGAAAAAATTAATAAATTAGTTAATATTGATATTGGTATTATTACATCAATTGGCACTCAACATTTAGAAAGTTTTAAAAATGTTGATAATATCATTAAAACTAAATTGGAAATTTTAAAGTCGAATAATATTAAAACTTTATTTATCAATTCTGATATCAAAGAATTAGATGAGTATTTATATCCTAATGATTTAGAAATAATCAGAATTGGATTCAAAAATAATTCAACATACCAAATAAAAGATGTTTTAGAATCTTTTAATAATCTTAGTTTTAAAGTTAATGATGATTTATTAAATGTTAACTTAATCGGTAGACATAATGCGTTAAATCTTACTTTTGTTTATGCTGTTTGTTTATATTTAGGAATTGATAAAAATAAAGTAATTGAATACATAAAAATGCTTAAGCCTATGGAACATCGTTTAAAGTTATTGACTTTTGATAATTGTCAAATTATTGATGATTCTTTTAATTCAAACTATTTAGGTTTTTTAAATGCATTAGAATCATTAAGTCTTTCAAATTCATATAATATTTTAATAACTCCTGGTATTGTAGAACAAGATGAATTATTAGAGGAATACTATAAAGTTATTAAAGATAAAATTATAAAGTGTGTAGATTTTACATATTTAATTAATAATAAATGTGTTAAACCACTGATAAAATATTTGGAGGAGGTTAATTATTCTAAATATGTGGTTGTTGATTCTTTAAAAGAGGCATTTAATTTAATTCGAAACAGAAAAATTTTAGAATATTATACTATTTTAATTGAAAATGATTTAACTGATTATTATTTTAGTAGGGGGTAAAAAATGAATATAGGGGTTATTTTTGGTGGTAGAAGTGTAGAACATGATATATCTATAATTACTGGATTACAAGTGATTCATAATTTAGATCACAACAAATACAATATATATCCTATATATATTAGTAAAACTAATGATGTATATTATAGTAAAAAATTTATAGATATTGAATATTTTAAAAAAATAAAAAAAATTAAATCAAAATATTTGATTTTTAAAAACGTTGGGGGTATAGGTTTCTTAAATGTCTTTAAAAAATTCCAAAATAAGAAGAAAATAGACCTTATTTTTAATTGTACACACGGCCAAGGAGTTGAAGACGGAACTATATCTTCGATACTTGATTTTTTAAATATACCATATACATCATCAGGTTTATTATCAAGTAGTATTTCACAAGATAAAGATATGACCAAAAGAATATTAAAAACTATTGGCGTTCCTGTTTTAGATCATATTGTGTTAAAGGATAGTGAAAGAGATAAAATATTTGAAAAAACCAAAGATTTAAAGTATCCAGTAATTATAAAACCAGCACATTTGGGTTCTAGTATAGGTATTTCTTGTGTGAATAATCAAATTGAATTAATTGATAAAATAAAATTAGCATTTATATATGATGATAAAATTATTATTGAAAGAAAACTAACTAATTTTAAAGAGTATTCGATTGCTTGTTATAAAAGAAAAGATCACTATCAAACATCTAGCATAGAAGTAATTGATAAAGAAAATAGTATTTTTGATTTTAACGAAAAATATATTAATCATCATAAAGATATTAACCATAATTATTTAGAAAATGAAACATTACAAAACACTTTAAAAAAACATACAATAGACGCATATATGTTATTAGAGATGAATGGAATTGTAAGATTTGATTATCTTGAAAGCGAAGGCAATGTATATTTAAATGAAATTAATACAATTCCTGGTGCGTTATCTAATTATATGTATAAAGATCAAATATCTTTTAAATTATTATTGGATGAACAAATAAGAGAAGCTATATATGTACACAATAGGAAAAATAAATATTTAAGAAATTTTGAGAGTTCAGTTTTAACAAAAAATAAGATTGTATTTAAAAAATAATATATATTTTATTACCTAACAATAGTTAGGTATTTTTTAATTTCTTTAAATTGACAAAATAAATATAAATGTTTATAATAAATATAATGGAAAATTTAAATTTATTTCACGTAAAATTCAAAGTAATATGTTAAAATTAGAAAGGAGTACCAATATGAATCAACTTTTCAATCAAGTAAAATATGATTTATCAAAGTTAATTAAAAATGATACTGTCGTAGTTTGTGTATCAACTGGTGTTGATTCGATGGTACTATTTAATTTGGTTAAAGATGTCACTAATAATTTAATAGTTGCACATGTCAATCATCAACAAAGAGAAGAATCTTTTAAAGAACAAGAATATATTGTTAATTTATGTAAGAAACTTAATATTAAATGTTATGTCAAAGAATTATTTTTTGATACTCATCAAAACTTTCAAGCAAACGCTAGAAACAAAAGATATGAATTTTTCAAAGATGTAATGGAAAAAGAAAACGCAAAATATTTACTTACTGCACATCATGCTAATGATGATTTAGAAACAATAATTATGAGACTTATTAAATCTACATCTTTAAAAGGTTATGCAGGTATTGAAAAACTTCAAAAATGGAACAATTATTTTATTTATAGACCACTATTAAGCGTTAGTAAAGAAGATATTTATTTATACGCAAAAACTAATAATATTTTATTTTTTGAAGATAAATCAAATAGCTCTAATGAATATTTAAGAAATAGAGTACGTCATTTAATTGTTCCACAAATGGAAGAAGAAAATCCTTCAATTTATAAAGAAATTGAAATTTTTAAAGAACATATTCTAAATTGCAATAAATTACTATTTGAGAAAATAAATAATTTTATAAAAACAAGTGTAGAAACACATAATAATATTATAAGTATTAAATTAGATGATTTTAAAAATCAATCACTTTACTTACAAGAACAAATTTTATTTGAACTTCTTAAACAATATCAACTATCTAAACAACTTATTTCTGAATTATTAAAGCAAATAAACAATGACAAATCTTTAATTGTTAATCAAGTTAAGGATAATTTGACTTTTATTAAAGAGTATGGTTATATTAGAATTGGTTATATTAATAAAATTCCTGAAATTGATATTGAAATATGTGGCGATACTACTATTGAAATAGATAATTTTGGAAAAATTATTGTCGATAAAAATATTTGTTATTTTGAGACCATAAATAGTAAAGTATGGTATAATATATATGCTTTACCGGTAAGAATAAGAAATAGACTTCCAGGTGATAAAATATTAATTAATGGTAAGTTAAGAAGTGTTAGTGATTATTTAACTAATAAAAAAGTTTCACATATATACAGAGATAACTTATTAGTTTTAACAAATAAAGAAAACCAAGTATTATTCATTCTTGGTATGAAATAGGAGGAAACAATGCAAAGAAAACGTAAATTTGGCATTAGAGATTTGATTGTTTTAATGATCGTAATTTCATTAATTGTTGGAATTGCCATACAATTTTTTGGTGGTAATTCAAGACAAGAAACAATTACGGTTAATCAATTTTATGAAAGATTAGATGCTGAACAAATATCAGAAATTACATTCTCAGGCCAAGAAGGCGATGGTAATATTAATGTATTACTAGCATATGGTAAATATACTGAAGAATTTATTAATTTAAGAGAAGATGGCAAAGATTCTTTTATATGTTATTTAAATCAACAAGATTATTTAAATATTACTCATGGTGTAACAACAGGTGCTTATAATGTTGTTATTAATGGTACAGAAATTGTTAGTACATTTGATTGGTTAAATTTAATTTGGATTATTTTAATGATAATCTCTGTTGTATTTATCTTTATGTTTATGTTTAGAGGTGGAAATGCTGGTAATGATAAGGCATTTTCATTCGGTAAGAGCAGAGCTCAACTTACTAAAAAGAGTACAACATCATTTAAAGATGTTGCAGGTTTAGATGAAGAAAAAGAAGAAATGGTTGAAGTTGTAGATTTCTTAAAGAATCCACAAAAATACTTCCAAATGGGTGCTAGAATTCCAAAAGGTATTTTATTAGTTGGTGATCCTGGTACTGGTAAGACTTTACTTGCACGTGCGGTTGCTGGTGAGGCTAATGTTCCGTTCTATACAATTTCTGGTTCAGATTTTGTGGAATTATTTGTTGGTGTTGGTGCCAGCCGTGTTAGAGATATGTTTAAAACAGCAAAACAAACTGCCCCATGTATTATTTTTATTGATGAAATTGATGCGGTAGGTCGTCAAAGAGGTACTGGCCTTGGTGGTGGTCATGATGAAAGAGAACAAACTCTAAACCAATTATTAGTTGAAATGGATGGCTTTAGCGGAAACTCTGGTGTTATTGTTATGGCCGCAACAAACAGAGCAGATGTTTTAGATCCTGCTTTACTTAGACCTGGTAGATTTGATAGACAAATTCATATTTCCAAACCAGATATTAAAGCTCGTGAACAAATCTTAAAAGTTCATGCAAGAAACAAACATTTATCTAGTAAAATTAATTTATTAGATATTGCTAAACGTACACCTGGCTTCAGTGGTGCAGATTTAGAAAATTTATTAAATGAAGCAGCATTACTTGCAGCTAGAGAAAACGCTAAAGAAATTAAGATTTATCATGTTGATGAAGCTATTGACAGAGTAATCATGGGTCCTGCTAAGAAATCTAAAAAGTATACTGAACAAGAAAAAGCATTAGTTGCATTCCATGAAGCAGGTCATGCAGTAATAGGATTAAAATTAAAACATGCTCAAGTTGTTCAAAAAGTTACAATTATTCCTCGTGGGGAAGCTGGTGGCTACAACTTAATGACTCCAAAAGAAGAAACTTTCCTAGAAACAGAAACTTCTTTAAAAGCTAACATTACAAGTTTATTAGCGGGTAGAATTGCTGAACAATTAGTATTCAATCAAATGACTACTGGTGCTCATAATGATTTCCAAAAAGCTACATATATTGCTCGTGCAATGGTTACTGAATATGGTATGAGTGATTTAGGACCTATTCAATATGAAAGAAATTCAGGAAATGTATTCTTAGGTAGAGATTACATGAATGAAAAGAATTTCTCAGATCAAGTTGCTTTAGAAATTGACGAAGCTGTTAGAAAGATTATCAATGAATGTTATACTTTGGGTGAAGCTACTCTTAAAGAACATAGAAATTTATTAAATCTTATTGCTCAACATTTAGTTGAAATTGAAACTCTAACTAAGGAAGACATTCAAGAATTAGTTGAAACTGGTCAACTTGGTTGGTGGGAAAAGAAAAAAGCTAAATTAAATGAGCAAATGAGTTTCATTGAAACTAATGAGGAAAATACAAATAACTAATGAGATTAGACAAATATTTAAAAGTATCTAGACTAATTAAAAGAAGAACACTTGCTAAGGAAGCGAGTGATGCTGATAGAGTATTGGTAAATGGTAAACCAGCCAAACCATCGAAAGAAGTTCAAGTTGGTGATATTATAACTATTATATTTGGTAGAAAAATCGTTGATGTTAAAATCACAAGACTTATTGAATCAACAAAAAAAGAAGATGCTCTATTGATGTATGAATTAGTTAGCGAAAAAGAAAAGACAGGAGAATAATCCTGTCTTTATATTTAAGGAGTATATATGATAATACTTGCATCAAAATCACCAAGAAGAAAAGAACTTTTAGAAAGAGCTAACATCAAATTTAAAATTATTACTGAAAATACTAGTGAGATATTTAATAAAGATATCTCTATTAAAGATGCGTTGATTGATGTTGCTTATCAAAAAGCTTTGCCTGTGTTTAATAAAAATCAGGAGGATACAATTATTAGTGCAGACACAATTGTTGTAGTAGATGATATTATTTTAGGTAAACCAAAAGATTATAATGAAGCTTTTCATATGTTAAGTTTGTTGTCAAATAGATATCATTATGTTATGACAGCAGTCATTATCAAAAATAAAAAATTCGAGATTAAGTTTGTGGAAGAAACTAAAGTGTATTTTAAGGAACTTACTAAAAATGAAATTGATGAATATATATTAAAAGAAAATGTATATGATAAAGCAGGTAGTTATGCTATTCAAGAAGGAGCATCTAAATTTGTTACTCGTATAGAAGGCGATTATGATAATGTTGTTGGCTTGCCAATAACAAGAGTGATAGAAGAGTTAAAAAAAGTGGAGTAATTCCACTTTTTTATTTCGCTTGTTCTTTTAATTTAATTAATTCATCTTCAGTAAATTTATATTCACTACCACAGAAATGACAAATGGTATTAGCTTGATGATCTTGTTCAATCATTTCTTCAATTTCTTTTTTTCCTAAAGATATAATACCACTTGAGAATCTTTCTTTAGAACATGTACATTTAAAAGAAACAGGTAATTTATCTACTACTTCATATGTATCATCACCTAAGATTTTTCCAATATCATCAATTGTATAATCACTAGAGAATAATTCACTCATTGTAGGCAAGTTCCTAATTTTCTTTTCTAAAGCATCAATTACTTCTTCTTTAGTATTTGGTAATAATTGAACAATAAAACCTCCAGCACTAATAGCTTTATTGTTTTCATTTACTAAAACTCCTAAAGATACAACAGATGGTACTTGTTCAGAAACTGCAAGATAGTACGCAAAATCCTCACCAAGTTCACCATTTATAATTGGAATAGTACCAATAAAAGGTTCTTTAAGTTTTAAGTCTTTAATAACACTGATATAGCCCATTGAACCAACTGTTTGTTTAACATTTAGTTTATTTAAATCATTGTATTCAAAATGACAATGAGGGTTACTAGCATACGCTCTAATATGACCATGAGCATCAGCTTCAGCCATAATTAATCCTATTGGACCATCACCTTCTACTTTAACAGTTACTGTTTCTTCTAATTTTAACATTCCACCCATCATAGTAGTAAATGCCATTACTCTTCCTACAGCCGCTAAAGCACTTGGATAATAATTAAGTCTTTCAGCAATTTCATTTAAAGCTTCATCACATCTAACCACATATATACGAACTTGTTTATCATACGCTAACGCCTTTAATAAAAAATTATTCATATTAACCTCTTAATAAATTTATAAATTTTGGAAATAATAATTTTGACTATTAATATTTTACTATTTTATGTCTAAAAAGTCAAAATATTAAAAAAGAATCATAAGAAACTTATGATCCTTTTAGTTCTTACTCTTCTTCAACTGGTAAGTTAGAAATGTTATGATAGAAGTCTTGAACATCATCAATATCATCTAACATTTCTTGAAGACGTCTTAATTGTGAGAATTCTTTTTCATCTGATAATTCACAATATGTTTGAGGAACATATGTAACTAAATCTTCTAAGAATTCTAAATCTGGTTTTGCAGCAACAAGCGCATCTCTAATTTCTTGATAATCTTCATTTTTAGCATAAACTGTTGTGATATCGTCTTCCATTGAAACATCAACAGGTTCTAAATCAGCCATCATGATAGCTTCAAAAGCTTCTTCATCAGTCATACCTTTAAATGTGAATACAGCATAATAATTGAACATATGTCTAACAGAACCACTAACACCAAGTTTGCATCCAGTTTTTTGTAATGCGATTTTAACTGCTGTCATAGTTCTATTTTCGTTATCAGTTAAACATTCAATCATTAATAAACTATTGTTAGGTCCAAAACCTTCATAACGTACTGGGTAGTATGATTCCATACTTCCACCTTTAGCTTTTTCAATAGCTCTTTTGATAGTATCTGCATTTACTTGTTCACGTTTAGCTTTTTCAATTTCACGTTTAAGTGCTAAATTTGATTCAGGATCAGGAACACCAGATTTGGCAGCCATATATATTGTACGGCTGTACTTATTATTTAATTTTGATTTTGCGGCAGCAGTTTTAGCCATAGAAGCTGCACGCACTTCATGTGCTCTTCCCATATACTGATCTCCTTTTGTTTAAATTTCAAGTTATTATACCATAGAATCTAATAAATATAAAGTCATTTGTTTATTTTTTTGTTTGGAACTTTATTTTTATGGACAAAATGATTCTTTTATTGTATAATTTATTTAATCTATTAATTTTAAAGGAAGTGATATAAATGAACATATATGAAGACTATTCAAGATACATTAGTGATAATCATAAATTTATTGAATTGATAAAAAACAATGTACCTTCAGTATATGTATTAATTGAAGATGTTATTGTTGTTTTGGATTTTATTGTTAAACAACATGAACAATACAATAAAGTAGAAGAAGATTTAGCGGATTTTTTTGAACCGGGATATCGATATATTATTTCTTTGATAACAGAAATGACTATTATGTATCAAGAATATTTTAAGAGTGATATACAATTATTTTCTAAATATAGTTCTTTAATTGTTTATTTTTTCTATATAGATGACTTAAAAGGACATTTATATTCTTTTGATAAATTAACTGATGACAATAAAAAGATTATTGATAAAGTTCAAGAAGAAATAGAGACTGTTTTAGTTAATAATTTAGAACCTGATCAAAATAAATTAATTGAATATGAAGTGATTATTGATCAATTAGATACAGATAAATCTTATCATCCAGTATATTCTATATTTACAATGGTAAGAGAAGAATTACATTTATATTAAGAGGTGACGTATGTATAAGAATTATAAGGTATTAAAAAAACAAACATTAAAGGATATTGCTTGTGAAGGGATTTTATTAGAACACATTAAAACAGGGGCTAGAGTTTTATTATTACCATCAAGTGATGAAAATAAGTCATTTGCGATTGGTTTTAGAACACCTCCTTATGATGATACTGGTATTCCACATATTATTGAACACTCAGTTCTTTGCGGTTCAAAAAAATATCCAACAAAAGAACCATTTGTTGAGTTAATGAAGTCTTCTTTGAATACATTTTTAAATGCAATGACTTTTCCTGATAAAACTGTTTATCCAATAGCTTCATGTAACGAACAAGACTTTAAGAATTTAATGGATGTCTATCTTGATGCAGTTTTTTATCCTAATATATATACTAAAAAAGAAATCTTCCAACAAGAAGGTTGGCATTACGAATTAGAAAGTGTTGATTCTGAATTAATATATAATGGCGTTGTTTACAACGAAATGAAGGGAGCCTTTTCATCTCCTGAGGAAACAATGTCAAGAGAAACATTTAATTCATTATTTCCAGATACTTCATATGGAGTAGAATCTGGAGGGAACCCTGATTATATCCCAGATTTAACTTATGAACAATTTATAGCATTCCATCAAAAATATTATCATCCTACAAATAGTTATATTTTTATTTATGGTAATTGTAACATGGAAGAAAGATTAGAATATTTAGATAGAGAATACTTATCTAAATTTGATAAAATCGAAATTGATTCTACTATTAAAGAACAAAAACCATTTGCTACTATCAAAGAAAAAGTAGTTGAATATCCTGTAACTAAAGAACAAGGTACTGAAAGTAAATCATATATATCATATGGAGTTGCATTACCTAAAGGTATTTCAGTTACTGAAAATTACGCATTCGATATGATTACAAAAGTTTTATTAGGTGCTCAAGGAGCTCCTCTTGAAAGAGCAATTCTTGATGCAGGAATTGGAAATTATGTTGTTGGTAGTTATGAATCATCAATTCTTCAACCATTATTTAATGTTACTACTAAAGATGCCAAAGATACTGATAAAGATCGTTTTATTGAGGTTATTGAATCTACTTTAAAACATATTGTTGAAAATGGGTTTGATAAAAAAGCCCTTGAAGCAGCTATTAATAAATACGAATTTAGACTTCGTGAAGCAGAATTTGGTGGAATGAGTAAAGGCTTGATTTATGGTCTTAATGCGTTAAGCACTTGGCTTCATAATGATTTAGATGTTTTTGAATGGAGTGAATTTGATAAAATTTTCGGATTTTTAAAAGAACAATTAAATACTAATTACTATGAAATGCTTGTTCAAAAATATATTTTAGATAATACTCATAAGGTTTTAGTATTAGTCAATCCTAATGAAAATCTTCAAGAGGAAAAGGAATTAAAATTAAAAGAAAAACTATCTAACTATAAAGCAAGTTTATCTAATGAAGAATTAATTCAATTAGTAGAAGATACTAAACATTTAAAGGCTTATCAAGCAAGTGATGACACAAAAGAAGATTTAGCTACTATTCCACTTCTTAAAAAAGAGGACTTATCTTATGATGTAGTTCCTTTGTCTAATAATGTACATAATGTAGACGGAGTTTTAACAATTCATCATAACTACGCTACTAATGGTATTGCTATTATCAATTTAATTTTTAATGCTAAACATATTCCAGCTCATTTATTAAAATACTATGGAATGTTTATTGCATTAATTGGTTCATTAGATACAAAAGATCATACATATCAAACACTTGATCAAGATATAGACATTCATACAGGTGGTATTGGTACAAGCATGTATACTAAAAAGGTTAAAAATGATGAACCATATGTAGGTTTTGCTTTTACTACTAAAGCGGTATATAATAAAGTGTCATATGCACTACATTTTATTAATGAAATGATTCATGATACTAATTATGATATGAAACAAAGAGTCTTAGAATGTCTTCAAGTAGAAGTTGCAAAAACACAAAATAGATTTGCAGGTGCAGGGCATGTTGTAGGTATTACAAGAGCTCAATCATATATAGATGAGTTGAATTATTATAGTGATTCAATTGGTGGTATTAATTATTTTGGTTATTTAATGGAAGTATTAAAAGATTATGAAAATGAATATCCTAAGTTATTAAATGGTGTTCTTGAAATTTCTAAATACTTATTTACAAAAGAAAACTTAATGGTTAGTTTTACAGGTAGTCAAGAGGGATATTTAATTTTTGAAGAAGAAATAAGAAAGTTGATTGCTCGTCTACCTGAAAGAATCGATAGAACTGAAGAGTTTCATTTCGTTCCTAACCAATTAAATGAAGGGTTTAAGGCTCCATACGATGTATTATATGTAGCATTATGTGGTAACTATAAAAAAGATGGACTTCCATATACTGGTGCGTTAAATGTATTCCAAAATATTATTTCTACTGATTATTTATGGAAACAAGTTAGGGTTTTAGGTGGAGCATATGGATGCATGTGTGGATTTGGCTCTACTGGGGATTCATATTTTGTATCTTATCGCGATCCAAATTTGGAAAATACTTTAAATGTTTATAAAGGTGTTTTAGATTATATTGATAATTTTACTGCAACTGAAGATGAAATGTTAAAGTTTATTATTGGTGCAGTAGGTAGTTATGACTATCCTTTATCTCCTGCAGGAAAAGGATCAAGAAGTTTTTCTGCTTACTTAAAAGGCTTAACTGAAGAGGACTTTAGATTAGAAAAGAAACAAATGATTGATGCTACTTTACAAGATATTAAAAATGTTAGACCAATTATCGAATCAATTCTAAGACAAAATAATGTTTGTGTAGTTGGTAATGAAAAGAAAATTGAGGAATCAGTAAATATTTTCAAAACAAAAGAAATGTTATTAAAATAGAAAAATTAAAAGGAGTAGTGGAATTTACTACTCCTTTTATATAAACCTATTAATTATTTAATTGTAAAAATCAAATGAATATGATATAATAAAAAAAGATATTAAAGAAAGGAACATATATATGGACCAAGTACAATTAACTGAACAAGAACAAATTAGAAGAAATAAGATGGAAGCTTTAAAAGAAAAAGGATTAGATCCGTTCGGTCATAAATTTGAAAGAACTGAAAATTCTCAATCTATTAAAGAAAAGTATTTACAATATTCAAAAGAAGAACTTCATGAAATGAATATTACTGCAAAAGTTGCTGGTAGAATTATGACTAAGCGTTGTAAAGGTAAAGTAGGCTTTATGCATATTCAAGATAGATATGGACAGCTTCAAGTATATTTGCGCTTTGATGTTTTAGGTGAAGAAGAATACTCTTTATATAAAACATGTGATATTGGCGATATAGTAGGTATTGAAGGCGAAGTAATGAGAACTGATTCTGGTGAATTAACAATTAAAGCTTTACATTATACACATTTAACCAAAGCTTTAAGACCATTACCTGAAAAATTCCATGGTCTACAAGATAGAGAAGAAGCAAGAAGAAGACGTTATTTAGATTTAATTATGAATGATGATGCAAGAAGAATTGCTTTTACTCGCCCAAGAATTATTAGAGCTATTCAAAACTATCTTGATAACCAAGGGTATATTGAAGTTGAAACTCCTGTATTAAATCCTATTTTAGGTGGAGCATCTGCTAGACCTTTTGTTACACATCATAATACTTTAGATATGGATTTCTATTTAAGAATTGCTACTGAATTACATTTAAAACGTTTAATTGTTGGTGGAATGGAAGCAGTTTATGAAATAGGCAGATTATTTAGAAATGAAGGTATGGATGCAACTCATAATCCTGAATTTACTACTGTTGAGGCATATCTTGCATATGGTGATTTATCAGATATGATGGATTTAGTGGAAGGTTTATTAATCAAGATTGCTCAAGATGTTGCTAAAAAGGATACATTTGTGTTTAATGGTCATGAAGTTACTATTAAAGGACCTTTTAAAAGATTACACATGGTAGATGCCATTAAAGAACAAACAGGTATTGATTTTTATCAAATCACATCAGTTGATGAAGCTTTAAAACTTGCTAAGGAACACAATATTGAAGTTCCTAAACATCAAATGAGTGTAGGTCACATTATTAATTTATTCTTTGAAGAATATGTTGAAAAGACATTAATTCAACCTACAATTCTTTATGGCCATCCAATTGAAATTAGTCCATTAACTAAGAAAAACCCTGATGATCCAAGATTCACAGATAGATTTGAATTATTTATGGGTGGTAAAGAATTTGCGAATGCTTATACTGAGTTAAATGACCCAATTGATCAAAAAGAAAGATTTATTGAACAATTGAAAGAAAGAGACTTAGGTAATGAAGAAGCAAATGACATGGATATTGATTTTATTGAAGCTTTAGAATATGGTATGCCTCCAACTGGCGGTATCGGTATTGGTATTGATAGACTTGTGATGTTATTTACAGAAACAGAAACTATTAGAGATGTTTTATTATTCCCACATATGAGACACAGAGGCTAATGAAGAAGTTTATATTAATTTTATTTAGTGTAATTTTATCTATCTCTATTTATGGTTGTAGTGAAACTTCTAAATATAAAACAAAAGGTTTTTCAATTGAAGCCTCATCTGATTACAATAAATTTAAACATGAAGATTATGAGTTATACTTAGAAGATGATAATTCTTTTATTTGTGTTTTTAAAGAAACTAAAAAATCAATTAATGAATCTAATATTTATGATTTTGATTCTGTAACATTAGAACGTTATATCGAACTTTTTTATACTAATAATAATATTGGTGAGTGCGAAATAGAAAATCAAGAAGGTTTATCATATATTCAATATGTGTTAAACAGAACTGAAAAAGCATATTATTTTAGAATTTACTTTTTCAAAACTACTACTGCATTTTGGGCTTGTCAATTTTGTTGTTATGAATCTGTTAGATCTGAATATGAACCATTATTTATCGAATGGACAAAGACAATTGAAGTATAAACCACACATCAGTGTGGTTTTTCTTTTTATCATATTTTATTATCATCATTAATAAGATATAGTGAGGTGTAAATATGAATAATAAATTAGATACTAACCATGATGTACAATTAACATCAAGAAAAAAATTAAATATAACAGGCATTAATAAAATTGATAGCTTAAATGATGAGGAATTCTTAATTGATACAAAGCTCGGATTATTATTGGTTACTGGTACTAATCTTGCTATGCAACAACTAGATATTGATAAAGGTCAAATATGGATTGAAGGAAACATCAATAGTTTAGAATATATTGATAAAGAAAATAAGAAAAAAGAAAAACAAAGCTTTTTTGGGAAAATATTTAAATGATCGTTTATAGTTTTAAAGAAGAGTTTAAGATATTGTTATCTTTAATTGCGTTTGCGATATCAATAGCATCGTGTTATGATTTGATTAACTTATTATTTAAGAAAAGAAAAATATTAAAAATAATAGTTCAGTTGGTGTATACATGTTTGTTTATAATTGTTACCTACCATTTTGCATTTAAGATGCACGAAGGATATATTCCACAATATTCTATTTTAATTTTAATAATAAGTTTTGTTATTTATTATTGTTTGATAAGAAATGTATTTTTGAAACAAATTAAACACTTTAAACCATTGTTTAATAAAATTGGTATCTTATTCAATAAATTAATTCAGCCATTGTTGATCATTAAGACTACATTTTCTTTGTATAAAATAAAAAAAATCAAGAATAATAATCAAAACACTTTACAAAAATAAAAATATGTAGTACAATATTATAGCAATATCCAATAGGGAGGGGTAGCGAAGTGGCTAAACGCGGTGGACTGTAAATCCACTCTCTCCGAGTTCGATGGTTCGAATCCGTCCCCCTCCACCATTTTTAATTGTTAGGCCATTAGCCAAGCGGTAAGGCAACGGACTTTGACTCCGTCACTCACTTGTTCGAATCAAGTATGGCCTACCATTATGAAGAGTAATAACTATGCTTTAAATAAGCATAGTTTTTTATTTATTTTATTCTTGTTTATTTTTTTTCTTAATGTTATAATATAAATAATGAATATAAGAAAGTGAGTGATAAGGTGACAGTAAGAGAGTTTTTAATTACCCTTGAAGAAGAACTAAAGTACTTACCTAAAAATAAAAGAAAAACTGTTATCAATATATATCAATCTAAAATTAATAATGAAATTGATTTAGGAACTCAAGAAGAAAAAATTATTGCTGGTCTAGAAGATCCTAAAAAGATTGCTGAAGGTATATATGAAAGCGAAGGTATTAATTATTTAGAAAGAAGAAAAAGAAAACATCATAGTGACGATATCTTTAAAATGTTCGTTTCTTCTTTTGCTTTTTTATTTGCTGTCAGTACACTCATTCTATTAACATTTTTATTTGTTAGAAGTAGTATTAATTATTTTGACTTGTTAACTCTAGTTGACAAAAATGAAATTATTTGGATGGCTTTTTTAATTATTAGTTATTTAGGAACTTTATTATTCCTATATATATACTTATTAGACATCTTTATTTTAATAATCAACTTCTTATTTGATCGAATATTAAAACCATTTAAAAAAGAAAATAAACTTAAAGATTTCTCTATTGTAGATTTTATAGAAGAAAAGATAAAAGTTAAAAAATTATTTAGTAAAGTTTTACTTGGTTTTGTTGTAGTATTTATTGTATCTATTATTTGTAATTTTACAATGGATACTTATTTAAAAAGATCATATCTTCAAAAAGATCCTGAAAGATTTACACAAACATATGATTTAAATGAGTTTCAAGATTTTAATAGTATTAAATTTAATATAGATGAAGCAAAACTATACATTAGATACGGAGAATCATTCAACATAAAACTTCGTAGTGAATTTGATAAAAATTTAGATATATCTGATAATGGTAATAAGTTGGATATTACAATTGATAATATACATAAATATGACATTTTTAATTTTCTGAAAGAACCAATGCCAATTATGGAAGTTACACTCCCACATGATTTAAATATCAGTATTTATATTAATAATGGGATTGTGGATATCCAAGATTTAAATATTAATACTATTTATTTAAAAATGTATCAAGGCAATTCTTATTTTGTAAAAACAAATATTCATGAAGGTAACTTTAATACTTCTAATTGTGGCTTAGGAATTCAAGATTCTATCATCCAAGATTTAAATTTAGAATCTAATTCAGGTCAGATTGTCTTTGAAAATAATTCTATTGATACAGTTAAAATAAACAATTTAAGTTCAGAAATAATTGTATCTAAATTAAATGCACAATCTATTAATTTAATATCTAGTCAAGGCAATATACAGTTTAAAGAGATTAATTGTAATTCTATTGACTTTAATACTACTAAAGGTCAAGTCGAAGTTAACACAATTAATAGTCTTAATAAGATTAGATTGGTTTCTTCATCAACTGCCGATATCACATTGGCTAACGCAAAAACTTTAGATACTGAAGTAATAAGTGTTTATGGCGATATTGTTTTCTTTAATGTGGAAAGTGATGCCAACGTAGAAACTACTAAAACAGTTATAATGAATAAAGTCAAAGGAGCTTATACAATTAATTGTTTGGGAAATTTTTTAACAATTCAAGAAGCTGAGTTTACAGCCGCAAAAATTCAAACAAAACAAACAGAAGCTTCAATTAAATTTGTTAAAGCTGATAGTTTTGAGTATGTAGGTATGAATTCTAAATCTACATTGTATTTCATTTTTGCTAAAAATCTTATTGCTGATGACCCCGCTGGAGATGTTTTAATTGATAATTATAAAAATATATTAACTAACATGAAAGATTTAGAATTATATGATCAATATTTCCAAAAAGTTGAGACATTTACTATTCCGACTTATATTGCATATAGAGATTCTGATGGTATACAATATTAGGTGATTATATGAAAAAATATATTTCTTTTATATTAATGATAACTGGAGTACTATTGTTTTTTGCAATGTATTTTGAAACTATATATTTAAGTAAAGAAAGTTATTTTACAGCAGTAATTTTTATTACTGGTTATATAGGGGTTATGGTATTTGGATTTGGTTTTGTAATATATATGAATACCATTAATAAAAAACTTTTTAAAAAAGATATAGATGTTTATAAAGCAATATGTGAGGAACAAAAAAGACAAAAAGAACATATTGAATTAATAGCTTCAGAAAACTATGTCTCAGAAGCTGTGTTAGAAGCAGTGGGTTCAATAATGACTAATAAGTACGCGGAAGGCTATCCTCACAAGAGATATTATGGTGGTTGTGAAAATGTTGATGTTATTGAAGAATTAGCAATTGAGAGAATATGCAATTTATTTAACGCTAAATACGCTAATGTCCAACCTCATTCAGGCTCACAAGCTAATATGGCTGTATATAGAGCATTATTAAATATTGGTGATACAGTTGTAAGTATGTCACTAAATGATGGTGGCCATTTAACACATGGACATAATATGAGTTTTTCAGGCCAAGACTATAACATTGTTCACTATTCAGTTAATCAACAAACTGGTTTAATTGATTATGAAAATCTTGAACAATTGGTCAAAGACGTAAAACCGAAAATGATTATTGCAGGTGCGAGTGCATATCCTAGAATTATTGATTTTGAAAAGTTTGGAAAAATTGCTCATGAAAATGGTGCATATTTAATGGTAGATATGGCGCACATTGCAGGACTTGTAGCTGCTGGATTACATCCGAATCCAATAGACTATGCAGATATAGTGACTTCAACAACACACAAAACATTAAGAGGTCCACGCGGTGGAATAATCTTAACTAACGATGAAGCAATAATTAAAAAAATTAATTCAAATATTTTTCCTGGTATTCAAGGTGGTCCTTTGATGCATGTAATTGCAGGAAAGGCTGTCGCTTTTAAAGAAGCTTTAACAGAAGACTTTAAAGAATATCAACGACAAATTATTAAAAATAGTAAAGCATTAGCTGAAGCTTTATTAAAAAGAGGATTTAAATTAGTAAGTGGTGGAACTGATAATCATATGATATTAGTTGATGTTAAGTCTACTCATGGTATTACTGGTAAAAAAGCTGAACAATTATTACACAGCGTGAATATCACATGTAATAAAAATACAATTCCTGGTGAAACAGAAAAACCAGCTTATGCTAGTGGTATTCGCCTTGGTACTCCTGCGATTACTACTAGAGGTATGAAGGAAGCAGATATGGAGTTAATTGCTGAATTCATTGATTTAGCCCTTAGAGCTAAAACTGAAGAGGAAATAAAAACACTTCAAAAAAGAGTACTAAAATTTGCAAGAAAATTCAAAACAAAATTTTAAAGGAGAAAAACAATGGCTAAATTAACAAAAGAAGAAAAAAGAGAATTAAAAAGACAACGTAAAGCTGCTGGCGAAGGTCTAGTAAATGATTTCAAAAAATTCATTACTAGGGGTAATGTTTTAGATATGGCTGTCGGTGTAATTATTGGGGGTGCTTTCAACGCTATCGTAACTGCATTCGTTAATATTTTAATGAGCATTTGTACATGGAGAGTTCCTGGAGGTATTAAAGGTTTAGTAACTGTACTTCCAGCTGCAAATGACGCTCAAAAAGGTATGAATACTGCAATTGGTTTAGGTCAAAAATTTGAAGCAAGTCAATTACATGATTTAGCAACAAAGTTAGCTAATGAAACTTATACTCCAGAACAAGTTCAAGGAAATTTACAATTAATCGAAAGTGCTAAATCTACAATTATTGGTAAATATAATTTACACGGTACAACTTACGTTTATAAATTGTCTTCTACAATTGATTGGGGAACATTTATTAATGCGGTAATTTCATTCTTAATTGTTGCTGTTACTTTATTTGTTGTTGTAAAAGTTGCTGCCAGAATGAAAAAATTTAGAGAAGATCTAAATGCTAAAATTTCAAGAAAAAATACAGAAGAAGAATTAGAAGTTGAATAATAAAAAAAGATAGATAAACAAATGTTTATCTATCTTTTATTTTATTCATTATTTATTACCATTTTAATACCTTCAAAAACTTTATCTTTTAAAGTTCTAGAAGCTCGTCTAATGTAATTTAGAGAATCAAATAGTGAACATAGGATGATTGGTAAGTTAACATTAACGTCCAATTGAGCTGATTCTAATGCGAAAGAAATTGTAGTGTCCATCCCAATTACAAAATAGGCTACTTGACTGACCATCTCCAATACAGCTGTATTAGCTTTTTCAGAAATATCAGAATATCCCGGTTGTATTTTAGGTAAACTAATTTCTGCGACTGAATATAGATTATCTCCAGCCATTAATCTTAAATCATAACTCATCTTAGAAAGATTAACTGATAAAAGCTTTAAAGCATGTGATAGTTGTAAGAAACAATCTAAATTTCTTGTTGATTCAAAAATATTTCTTGGACTTTTAAAAGGTTCACCAGTGAATTTTGCAATACATGATACGACCTTCTTAGAATACTTAGCATCAATATCACTTGAGAATGCTCCCATATTAATATCGTACATTGATTCTATTGATGATTCGATTCTTTTAATATCTCTAGATAAGCATACAGCAAAAGCTTCAAAAGTTGGACCTAAATTATTAAGTTCAAATTCTTTACCTTTAGAAACAATTACATTACCAAGTTTTTTTAATTCTACAATTAATTTTTTGGTTTGTCTAATAATTGCAATTTTACCTGCAGTTGGAATTACATCATTTGTTGATTGATTTAAGTTAACGTGGTCTAGTGGATGTACAAAATTATATACACCTTTTTTTCCACCCATCATTTCATTTGCTCTATTAGCTATTACTTCATTAGCATTCATATTAATGCTATTGCCAGCTCCGCCTTGAATTAAATCAGTGATGAATTGACCATGTAGTCGACCATTAATAATTTCATCACAACTTAATTGAATGGCTTTAGAAATATCATCATCTAAATAACCGCAACTATTATTTGCGATGGCAGCTGATTTTTTGATTGTACTTAACGCTTTAATCATTTGTCTAGAAATACCGCGTTTAGTAATTTCAAAATTTTCCTTTCCTCTTAAAGTTTGGATTCCGTAATATGCTTCAGCAGGTACTTGTTTTTCACCGATGGAGTCTTTTTCGATTCGATATCTCATAGGTACCTCCTTATTGTTTTTAATAACAGACCTTTTAATAATATCATAAATTAAATATAATTGCAAAATAAAGAATATATGTTTTTTTTGAAAATATAATTTAATGGGGGATTTTTTTATGAAAGCCATGGTTAAACACTCTGTTAAAGTTACAGGGGAAGTTCAAATAAGCGGTAGTAAAAATGTTGTTTTACCAGTGATTTGTGCAGCCCTTCTAACAAATAAAACTGTAACATTATATAATGTACCTAATATTAAAGATGTAGAAATCTTAATAGAAATTATTAAGTCTATTGGTGTTAATGTAAAATATTTAAGACACAAACAAATTTTAAAGATAAAAGCCAAAAAAGTAAATCATATTATATTAAACAATAAGATTAATAAATTACGTGGATCCTATTACTTGATTGGAGTTTTATTGGCTAGATACAACAAGTGTATTACGACTTTCCCAGGAGGTTGTAATTTTACAGATAGACCAATCGATTATCATATTGATGCTTTTAAACAATTAGGTTATTTAGTAAAAAATAATAGAAACTTTATTTTTATCAATAAATTTAAAGAAAGAAATAATGAAATTAAGCTGTTAAATAAAAGTGTCGGCGCGTCAATTAATACAATTTTAAGTTGTTGTTATATAAAAGAGGAAGTTGTAATTAAAAATATATCATTAGAACCAGAAGTTTTAGAAATAATTGAGTTTATAAAATTGATGGGTAAAAAGATTAATATTGCTCAAAATCAATTATTTATAAAGGGGGAAATTATTCATAGGGATATACATTTTAATATTGTATCTGATCGAATTGAAGCGGGGAGTTACGCATTACTTGCTGCATCAACACAAACATCTAGTATAAGGTTAATAAATGCGCCAGTGAAATATATGTATAGTGTATTAGAAGTTTTAAAAAAACTAGGGTTAATAGTGAACGTAGAACAGGATATTATTGAAGTTAAGAAAATTAAAAAGATCAATCCAATAGATTTAGAAATCTTTGAATATCCTTCTTTTCCAACTGATTTACAACAAATATTATCTGTAGTACTATTAACCTCAAACGGTATTAGTAAAATAAAAGATAATATATATATCAATAGAATATCTCAAATAAAAGAACTAAATAAACTTGATGGGCATATTCATTTTATTAACAATGAAATTTTAATTTACCCTTCAGTATTAAAAGGAGGTATAGTATCTGCACACGATCTAAGATGTGCATTTGCTTTAATAGTAGCGGGGGTTATATCTTCAAATGAAACAATAATCGATAATTTTGATATAGTCTTAAGAGGATATGAAAAGATAATAGAAAAGTTAAAAAAGATTGGAATAGAAATAAAAATTTATATATAATTATTGAAAAATATATTTATGTGGTAAAATTATAATGAGGTGATATCATGTTAGAACAAATTATTGGATATGTAAACATAGGTTTATGGGTCTTATTTGGCTTATCGCTATTATTGGCGTTTTTAAGAGGTTTCAAAAGAAGTATTAGTAGATTAATTGCTACAATAATTTCAATAATACTTGCTTTTGTGTTTACTAATCTATTGGCTAAATCAATGTGTACATTTAATTTTGGTGCCTTATTTGGCCAAGGAAATATGAGTTTATCTAGTATAATTGAAGATTTAATAAAGGAAAGCTTTGGTATAAATCAAATTGCAAATGATTCGGCATTAAAAGATTTTTGTACTGCTGCATCAATGGCAATTGTAAAAATACCAATTTATATATGTATGTACACATTCTTAATACTAATATTAAGACCTTTGATAGCAATCATAGTTCGTACATTGCTACCTATTCCAACAATTAAAAAATTTTGGATGAGATTTATTGGTGTAGGAATTAATGTTATTACATTCTTTTTAGTGGTATGGTTTTGGGTATTTATTTTATTAGGTGCAAAGGGTTTAGTTCAAGAAGTGATTGTGTCTTTTAATCAAATGACCGATTCACAACAACAAGTATTAGTATCAGAAGAAGAAAATATGTTGAAAGAAATTGAACACGGGTTAGAAGTTTTTGATAATTCATCTTTTATTAAAGTATTAACTGTATTTTCTGGTGATAATAATAAACTAGAATCAAAACTTCTTGGTAATATGATCACCATTAAAACTCAAAATGGTAATTTAAACTTTGTTGCTGAGATAGAAAATGTATTGTCTCTTGTTAATGTTTTTACAAGTCTTGATGGCGAAAATGAAGAAGAATTAATTCAATATTTGATTAACAATAAAGATCAAATAATAAATGCTTTGAAAAATAGTGAAATATTAAATGTAGTTTTACCTATAGGTATTGAAGTGATTGATTATACTATTGAAGAAATTGATGTTTCTAATTTAGTTGATGTGGATTGGAAAAAAGAGAAAATCCATTTATTAGATAGCTTAAATGAATTATTGAATGGAATTATCGAATTAGACATTGATTTTGAAGATCCACTTGCTATATTAAATAATCCTGAATTCCCTAATATTTTGGCAAAAATAGGAAAAAATTTAAATGAATCAGAATTGATTAGAAAAGTTGTTATTGTTTACGCAAATGATTTTTTACAAGAAGAATTAAAAAAAGAGATTGGAGAAGAATATCCAGATTTACTTAATGTCTTAGATTTAACTAAAATTAATTTAGAAAATGATTTATTAATAGTCGGTAATGTTTTGGTGGAAATTAATAAATTGGGTATTTTGAATGGCGGCGAATTTGATATCATCAATAATGGTTCTGCTGTATCATACGTTTTAAAGAATGCTTTTAATTTATCTACGGTTAAGGGAAATGAATCAGCAATTCTTGAAGCAATTCTTGGCCTTACAGGAATGAATGAAACTTTAGCGGATATGGGTATTGAACTTAATTTAAATGTTTCTGATTGGTCTTATGAAATTAATAATTTAGCTAAAGTTATTGAATCACTATTGACTTTATTAAAAGAAAATGGAGTTACTAATCTTGAAGATTTAGACATTTTAGAAATACTTTCTGAATCTACTGGCTCAAAGACTTTAGATGATATAATAGATAGTATTTGTTCTTGTAATATTATCAATGGTAGTTTAATTAATATTATTGATAAAATGTTAACTGATAATGATTTGAGTGACATTAAGAGTGAAAAGTTTAATCAGATAGTTGAGAGAACTATCGATCTTGATGTTGATGAGTTTAAAAACGAGTTTAAATTATTATTAGAGTGTCTAGTTACTATTTTAGAAATTACTGATTCAGAAGAAGAAGTTGATATTTCAGTTGTTCAAACAGCTTTAATGAAATTATGTGATTCTACATATATTAGTATTCAGTTTGTTATGGAATATATATGTGATGAATTCCTAGGTGTAATTAGCGATACATTTGAAAAGAAATTAATTGTTGAGAATCATACTAATGTTGAATGGAAACTAGAAATTGAAAAAATGTTTGATGTGATAGATGCTATTCAAAATAATGGTTTTTTAGATGAAGACTTTGGTAGTGATTTATCTAATTTAGATGTTGATGCTATAATTGATACTTTAAAAAAATTAAATGAATCTGATACATTAAGAGTTATTCTTCCAGATATCTTTAAGTTAGTTATTCCGGAAGAAAATATTCTAAGTGATTGGTTGTTACAACAATGTGGCATAGATGAAGAAGGTAATAATAAGCCTGTGCAAAGCTATGAAATTTGGAATGAAGAAATAGAAAGAATTAAAGAAGCTGTGACAGTAGCTAAAAATCATGATTTTATGAATATTGATATGAACAATTTAACAGATGAAGATTATGAGGCCATCGAAGAAACTGCTTTAGCATTAAATAATTCAATGGTTATAAATTGTGATTTCTTAACTGATAAAATCCAATCAGTCTTGGAAAATTCAAATATTAATGTTGAATTAGCCGGCGTGTTTGATAGAAATTCATCCAACAGTAATAAAGATGAATGGACTTTAGAAATCCCTAAACTTGTTGACATTATTAAATCATTTAATGAGTTAGAAACAATAGATGAGACTACTCTACAAAGTAATCCTGTTGGTTTAGGAAAGTTATTAGAACAATTAAAAGATAGCTATTTATTTGGTAATGATACGAGATGTGACGCAGATATAACAGTTGATGATAATGAGTTTAATGCATTAATTATTGAAGTTTTAAGTAACACAAATTTAATTAAAAACATAGATAATCCAACTGGATTTATAGATGAAAACGATGCATTAACTGCTGATTGGGCTAGTTATAATTGGGAAAGTGAATTGACTATTTTAGCATCATTTGACAGTAGTAAAGATGTTCAAGAAGATACTACAATTCAAGCATTATCGACTTCTCAAATCATTAGAGATTACTTCGATTTAGCTACAATTTTAAACGATAAGTTAGATGGAAAACAAATACATATTTCTAAATCTGGTGCTAGTATTACACTAGTTTTAAGCGAGTATGTTAATGGTGGAGAGCCATTCGAAAATGAAGAATTAAGAAGTAAAAATTGGACTGAAGAAATTGATGGAATGAACGCATTAACTAGCTTATTTGAGGCTGGATATAATGATAATTTCAAGTTTAATTTAGAAGAAATTATATCTGAAAATGAAGGTACTTATGCAGCTGAAACTGCCCTTGCAATTAAGACAAAACTAACTAACGAAACGTATTTAGGAGTTAGTATTTGGGATATAATTTAGAATAAAAATATAATAAAAAGAACCCTGAGACGGGTTCTTTTTTTATATTTAAATGCATAAAAAGTAATATAAAATCATATGTTTTAATTTAACAAATATTTCCTACTTGAATTATAATTTAATATAAGGCCTAAAACTCGCCCAATATCGCATTTTTGGTAGTTTTTTCCAAAAAATATCAAAAAAGAGTTAATTTGCTTGCCAATAAGCCATTTTTTTGGTAGAATAAGAGAGTAATATACAGAAAGAGGTGTACATATGATAAACACTAATACATTAATGTTAATCTTCTCACTTGCCGTATTGGGAATTTTAGCATTAGCAGCTTTAGTTGGTTTCCTTGCGGGTTTTAAAAGGGAAATGCGATTAACAGTTGTTCTTATAGTCTTACTATTAGTAGTTTGGCTAGTTCTAGGAAATGTTTCTGCAGTACTTGATGCAACACTTCCTGGATTTACAACAAGTCTATTACAAAACATGTTAGGCGTATCGTCAAATGTTACTACTTTACGTGAAACAATAGTTGAAGTTATTGGTGATATACTTCCAGATTTTGCTGATTTATTAGTACCAGGCACTCATACTTATAGTTTCTTGATGAGCGTAGTAGAATTTGCTTTAAGATTCGTTATCTTAGTTGTTGGTACAATCGTTGTGTACGTATTGTATCTTGTAATTCGTCTAATTTCTTTCATAGTTCGTTGTATTGTTCGTCTTTGCACAATCAAAAGAAGACGTAGAAAAATCGCTGAAAAGATTGAACAACATGAAAGTGATTTAGAAGATGGCGTTGTTGTAGTGAAATCAGATGTTTATGATGGCGAAGTTGTTGTAACTGTAAGCCGCAATCCAAAAAAATATCGTCCATACAAGAAAAGACGTGGTTTGGGTGCAGCTATTGGTGTTGCAAGAGCATTCTTATTTGTAGTTCTACTTTGCACTCCAATCGCCGGATTATTATCAATCGTTGATGAAGTTGAAAGAGATACAGTTGATATGGTATTAGATATCATGGGTGGTGACACAAACGGTACTGTTGCTGCTGAAGGTGATACTGATATGATCGATTGGCTATTTGAATTATCTGATGCTTATAATGATTCTGCTGTGGGCAAAACATTAAAAGTTCCAGAATATTTCTTAGGCAAACGACTAGACGATGTTTTCTTTGATGATTTATTTAAAATCGAAACATCAACACAAACAATTTATTTACGTGAAGAAATAATTACATTAATTAAAATTGCAAACATCTTACCAGAAGCTTACGATAAGACAGCTGCTATCCCAATTGATATTTGGGCACTAGATGATGCAAAACAAGATGAATTATTTGACTTATTAAAACAAATTAAGATTTTGTACGAAATATTCCCTGTTGCAATTGAAGTTGCTGGCGAATTAGAAATGGTACAAAATATTTTAGAACCTGCTAATCAAGACTTAGAAGGTTTAAAGGCTGTTGATTGGAAAGTTGATTTACCTTACATTTTAGATGCAGTAAGAGCTGCTTTAGAATTAGGTGATATTACATCTAGTGAATTTGATCCTTTAAAACTTGACTGTGATGTTCTTCGTGAAGTTGTTTCTAATTTAGGTTCAACTAAATTCTTACACGAATTAATGCCAGTTGCTATTAACTGTGCTTTACATATGGCAGTTGTAGAACCATTAATTGGTAAATGGAATGGTGAAGAAATTGTTACAGATCATATGTCTTGGAAGACAGAATTATTAAACTTAGTAGATATTTATGAATTATTCCAAGAATTAGAATTAGATTTCAGCAATATTGATATCAATGAATTAATTGGTAATGATAATACAACTGATGTTATTGAAACAATCTTAGTTAAATTAGTAACAAGTGATTTATTCTTAGATGTTTTAGTTCCAATTGTTGACGTTGCAAAAGAGTTCCAACTTGGAGAATTAGACTTCGAACAATTCAAAGGTTTAATTGAATTAGGTCAATTAGAAGGTGCTGATTGGGAACAAGATATCAAAACTCTTGTTGAAATGGCTAAATTAGTTCATGAAATTGGCGTACTAAGTGGAGAAATTGATTTATACAACTATAGTGCTTACAGAGATTTAATTAATGGCTTATTTGATTTATTAATCTTAAGTGATAAAGTTAATGTTTCTGGTATCACTGTCAATGGACAAGTTGTTGAATTGAAAACATTATTAGTAGAAGCTGCTTTAGATAAATTCAATTTATTTGATGTTATTGAAGGCGAAGAATTAAAACATGAATTTACAAGATTTACAAATTATGATCGTGGTCAAATTCATTGGGAAGATGAACGTAATGTTTTCTTAGCATTAGTAGATGTTTATGAAGACTTTGTTGGCTTCTTAGAATCAAAAGGTAATACTTTAACTGATTTCACTGGCGATTTAGTTAAATATTTAAATTACGAAGAAACATTTGATTTTGTAATTGATTTACTAGATACTGCTGTTGATTCAGATTTATTATTAGCTATTTTACCTCATGCTATTGAAAAATTTGCAGTTCCACTAATCAATTCATTTGAAGAAGGCGCTGGCTTTACTGATATTGAAACTAACGATAAGATTTCAGCTGGTTTAACAGATAATATTACTTCAAAGACTGTTGCAGCAGAAATTTTCAATATCGTTTACATGGTTATGGATGCTGAAAAGATGGGTTTATTCACACTTCTTGGTGAAGAAACAAAATTAAATTTAGGTGCAACTACTTATATTCCTGAAAAATATGCAACATCTAAACGTCAAGCAAGTGAAGAGCAACCAGTTCATCAACTATACGCAGACTTCGAAAAATATAGTGAAATCTTAGAATATAGACCAGCTGATGATGATTTAGCAATCGTGGATATTATTCAACGTTTATTCGGTTCTACATTACTTGAAGGTCGTGAAGGAAAAGTTATCCGTATTGCATTAGCTGTATTCTTAAATGTACGTGTTACAAAAGAAGATATTTATGGAATTAACTATTCAGAACAAATCGAAAATTCTACTAGCGAAAAAGATATTTTAGTAAACGCATTTAATGCTTTAAAACCTATTCTTTCAGATGAAGATTTTGTCTTATTCAAAGAAGATGGTTCATTTAACTTAGATTACTTCTTAACAACAGAAAATATTATCACTATTTTAAATGGTGCAATTACTTTATTTGATTCTGAATTAATCGCTGTTATTTTACCGGAAGTTTACAATCAATTAATCGTAACTAAAGATATTATTCCTGCTGAATTAATAGATATTTTCAAAGTTCAATCTAATTGGTTAGCACAAGATGATTTAAGTTATAAAGATGGTTTAACTGGTAAAGAATTATGTAGTGACGTTCAAACTCTAATGAAGATGTTAATGGTCGTTATTGAATTTAATGCCTTAGACATTTTAGACGAAAATAAAGACTTAGAATTTGATGGTGCTAGAGAAGTATTCAATGAATTCTTTGAACTATTATTAGACCTTAACATTTTAGAAGACAATGGCGATGCTATTGCTGAATATGTATTAAAAACATTATTAGACGTTAATGTTTCTGCTGAAGATTTTGAAGCTATGGATGTTAACTGGGGTGAAGAAACTCATAGATTAATCAATGCTATTAATGGTTTATTTGATATTCTTGAAAATAGTGAAATTAAATCATACAAAGAATTATTAGCTTTAATCGATTCTCCAATGGATTATTTAGAACAAATTCTTGTTGATGAAAATATGACTGATCTTGCATATATTATTCAACAAGTTGGTGAATCACATGTATTAGAAGTTATTGCTGTTCCATTCATCAATAAATTTGTCGTTCCTCTAGTAGAAGGTTTACCAGAATTTGATCCAGAAGAATATAGTGGCCCAGATGCTGCTGCAGATATTCGTGCTCTTGCTGACATTTTAGCTAACATTGGTGAAGCTAAATTAATGGCTACAATTAAAGCAGTTCTTGGTGAATTCACAGACTTATTACCTGAAACAGATAATGATGTAGTAATCCCACTAGCACATGAACAATATGCTGCAATCATTAAAGATTTATTAGGATTAAATTTATTAAATTGTGATTCTGTAAAACAATTTGTGATTGATCAATTAGCAGGTTCTATTGAAGGATTCGATTTATCTACAATCGATGTTAAAAACTTAGATTTTGCTAATGATGGTGAAATTTTATCTAATGCTTACTTAAAATTCTTTGAAGAATTTAAACAAGATGTATTTAAAAAATTAACTTTATCTGAAATTTTAGATTTAATTAGTGGCGAAAAAGAAGTTGATGTCTTTGAATTATTACAAATGGTTTCTAAAGACAATATTTATGCTTTAGGTCATTTAGCAACAGCTGTACTTTCTACTTCTATTGTAGAAGAATTAGGTTTTGTTGGATTTAATTATGCTAAAGACTTAGTACCTGAAGAATATGCATTCTTGGTAAATGCTGACTTAACTAAAGATCAATTAGTTGAAGACTTAAGTAGCTTAAAAGAAATAGTTCAAGCTGTTCTTGATATCTTTGGTGATAGTATCGATGAAATCATTGATAATTTAGAAGTTATTGCTGAAGATCCAATGAAGTTATTTGAATTAGATGCTCCTTTAAATTTACAAGAATTAGGTGAAAATTTAATTTTCATTGTTGAAACTTTAGATGATATGCATTTATTCAACACTCGTGGCGATGAAATTATTAGTGGTGTTTTAGGCATTATTGGTTTAGAAGTAGCTGAAGAAGACATTGCTAAGATTGATTGGCAAAATGAAGTTGGTATTGCAAAAGATGTTGCAACAATTCTTGAACAATTATTATCTGACCTTAACATTACTACACTTTCAAGTGTTCAAACTGAGTTAATTGATAAACTAGATACTATTTTAGAAAATACTGATATTTTAAATACTACAAATGTACTTAATGTATTAGAAATTGTTGATAGAATTTTAGATTCTCAATTAATTGAAGCGGTTATTGAACCTGCATTTGATAAATATGTTGCTGATATGATTCCAGAAGATTTAGCAGAAATTGTTAAGTTTGATGAATCTTATACTGGTGCTGATTTATTGGAAGATTTAAATACTGTAGTTAGTGCTGTTGAAGATATCGTTTCTTTAGGCATTATCGAAAACTACATTAATCAAGATACTCCAGTAAATGGTGACTTAATTAGTACAACTGTTATTCCTGCTATTGAAAAATTATTTAGCTTAAATATTTTAGAAGCAAGAGAAACAGAAATTGTTGAATATATTGCTTCTGTTGCTGGTTTAGAAATTGTTAAACTTGGCGATATTGAATGGGAAAATGATGGTGAAATTTTAGCTGGCGCTGCTCAAACTATTGCAAATGCTATTGCTAAAAATAATACAATAAAAACTATTAATGATTTATTAGAAGCAGATCTTATCGACATCGTTTTAAGTGATGAAGAATTAGTTAGATCTTTAGTTGATGCTGTTGATCAAATTGTTACAATGTCAATCGTTGAAGCGTTTATTCCAACTGCATTAAATTTTGTTGTAAGTTCTAACATGCTTCCTGAGGAAATCGCTAATTTAATCAACATAGACTTAGCTGATTTAGAAAATCTTGATGCTAGTAAATATGTTGAAGATATTAGAACAATTCTTTCTATTGTTGATGATGCATTAGATATGGGCATTTTAGAAGATGTACATGCTATTATCACTAACCAACAAGAAGAATTAAATGTTAATTGGGAAAACCCAGAAAAATTAGTTGATATTTTCGAAAAAGTTTTAGGATTAAATTTCTTTGATAATAAGAAAATGGAAACTATTAAAGCTATCTTAGATATTTTAGAAGTTGATTCATCAACTGTTGATTTTGATTCAATTGATACAGTTGCTTCAAATAAAAATATTTTAGCTGGCTTAACTGAAATCGTTGAATTATTAGAAGAACTTGAAATTTCAAGCATTAAAGATGCTATGGATTTAGCTAATATTCTAGAAGATAATAAACAACTTGCTGAAGTAATTAATACGGCTTTACCTTCAGTTGTTGAGTTGTTTGAATTAGCAAGTGAAATTGATTATATTGAAGAATTATTTGTTCCTCTTTACGATAAATTCTTACAAGAAACTCTTGCTACATCTTTAGGAGAATTTGCTGATCTTGCAGATTTAGACTTCTATACAACTCCTGAAAATGCTGGAAAACTTTCTGAAGATATTGCTACTTTAGGACAAGTTATCCAAGCTGTAGACGAAAGTAATATTATCGATTTTGTTTTAGGTGGCGAAAACTTAGATCTTGAAAACTTACCACATATTGGTGATGCTTTACAAGAATTATTTAGCTTAAATTTATTAGCTGCTAAAGAACAAGAAATAATCGCTATTCTAAATACTGAATTTGAAGGATTAGAATTATCTGATCAACACATTGATTTTGAAGCAGACGGCGAAGCTTTAGCTGACATTATTGATATGGTAGTTGAAGTGTTAGAAAGTGGTGTAGTTACTATTACTACTTTAGATGAAATCGCATCTGTTATGGATACTTTAGATTATGAAGTATTATTTACTTATGATGAAGAACATCATACAGTTGTAGATACAATTCTAGATATTTTAGAATCAGTAACTGATTTATCATTCTTAGACGAAGGTATCGGAATTGCTACTCAATTATTAAAAGATTCTGTTCCACAAGAATTACAATTTGCTCTTGACTTAGGTGAAAAAGGATCTGTTGGAACAGTTGAAGACTTAAAAACTATTGTTAGTGCAATTGAAGGAATTTATAACTTAGGTATTGCACAAGGATACTTTAACGATGAAGATGCATCATTACTTGTTGGTGATGAATTAATCGCTATTTTCGAATCTATTTGTGGATTAAATTACTTTGTTGATAAAGGCGACAAGTTTATTGAATATGCCGCAAATGAATTTGGCTATCCTGAAATTTTAGAAAAGCTTCCAATTGATTGGAACCAAGAAGTGGACAGTGTTAAAGCTGTAATTCAAGATACAATGACTTTATTAGAAAATCTTGAAATTACTTCATTAGAAAATGTTTTAGATCCTTCTTCAATCGATTTAATGAAGATTTTAGAAACTGAAAACTTAGATTTAGTAAGCGCAATTGTTGCTGAAATTACTGATTCAATTCTTGCTCAAACTGTAATTGGTTGTGGATTATTTATCGCATTACCTATCGTTGCTGATGCTTTAGGTGAACCATATGATGCATTATTATCTCTTGATAATATTACAATTGCTGAATTAGTTGAAGACATTCAAGATTTAGCTCTTATCGTTAGAGATATTATCGCTATGGGTATCTTACAAGGTATTGCTGATACATCAAGCGAATTCGATTATGATGCACAAGCAATCGGTAACCCAGAATTATATGCTGGACAAGAAGTATTTGAATTATTATTTGGCTTAAATTACATCGGTGGTAAACTTCAAGATATCGTTAATGTAGTTGCTGAATTAGTTCCTGATTTTGACATTAAAGCTCTAAATGTTGAATTATTATTATCAGTTGATGAAAATGGTAATACTTTGATCGAAAATGATGGTATTGATTTAGGTGCTGGCTATAAAGCTTTAGTTGAATATATTCTTACTAACCCTAATTGGAAATATAATTCTATTGATAGTTTTGATTTCAGTAGTATTGATTTCATGGAATTCTATCATGAAGAATACTTCACAGGTATTAATATTTTCGTTAATTATTTATTAGAATTAAATATTTTAGAAGCTGCTCTTCCAGTAGTTAGACCTATAATTTCTGAAATCCAAATGCCATTCCCTCAAACAATTGAATTCTTATTAGATGCTACTGATAGAGAACTTATTGAAGACATTATCAGCATTTGGAATGCAGTTTATAACGTTATTGATATTTATGAATTTGATTATAAAGACGAAACTAGCGAATTATTAGAAGGCTTTGCCTTATCTAAAGTTAACTTTAATTTAGCTGTTATCGATGCAATTCCATACTTAATCGAAACAATTCTTAACTTACATGTATTTGATCAATTAACAGATGAAAGATTTGAACTTGCAGTTACTGAAATTATTACTAAGTTCATGCCTAACTTTGATTTATCAAGAGTAAATTGGGATGATTTAGAATTAATCTTCGATGATAATGTTGCAAGCTCATTAAATGTTAGACCTCGAGTTGGTTATAATGATGAAGTAAATAGAATCACTAAGATTTTCTTAATTGTTACTTCAATCGTTAATGATTTAGGTTTCGAACACTTTGCAGATTTATATGAATACTTATTTAATTCAGAAGCTGATATGATGGATAAGATCATCGACTTAGTTTCAGAAGATAATAAATTAAATTATAACTACGTTAATAGTCTATTAGATATCTTAAGATTAGTAGTAGATTCTAAAGCTGTTTCTGGTTTATTCTACTCTATCTATGACATGATGATTAATTTAGAATCAATGAACGCTGGTTTAGCTGAAATCATGAATTTAAATCCTGGACATGGATATGATTCATTTGCTGAAATCCAAGCTGATCTTCATACAATTATTGATTCTATTGAAAAATTAGTTCACTATGGATTTGTTGAATTCGTATTATTAGAAGCTGAAATGGATTGGTCACAATTTGCTACTGAAGCAAAAGCTAATGATTTCGTTAGTGCAATTAGTGAATTATTATCAATTAAAGCGTTATCTAAAGAAGGTAAATTACAACAAATTATAGATTATGTTTCAGATAGTATCTTTGATATTAGTGCTGTTAATACAAATGAAATTGATTTAGGTAATGATGGTAGATTAATCGCAGAAGCAATCGTTATTTTAATTGACGAATTACTATATAAGAATGCAATTGATTTTGATAAGTTAAGTGATTTAGAACAAGTTATGAACATGAACTTTATCACATTAGCACAAAAACCATACTTACTTGCTGTTGTTGATGCACTTGATAAGATTGTTGAAACTTCAATTGTTGAACAAGCATTAGTTGTTCTTGCTGATCAATATGATTTAATTGTTCCACTTGACTTCCAATTCTTATTCGAATCAGGTATCTCAGCAGAAGCATTATATGAAGATGTTAACTCAATTGTTGATATTTTAAGAGCAGTTGTGGAAACTGAATTATATGTTGTTCTAGATGGTGAAGATGTATCATTTGATGGTTTAGCTGATGAATTAACAACTATCTTAGATAACTTATTACACTTAAATATCTTAAGTATTGATATGGCTAATATTTTAGAAAACGTATTACCAATGGCTGGCATCGAAGCTTCTTATGAAGATTTAGCAACTATTGATTACGATTTAGATTATCAAGCAATCTACAATGTATTAGATATCGTAGAAAGAATTTTAGTTGAAAATTCTAACATCGATACTTACAACAAATTAATGGATTATATTAATTCAATTGAAAATATTAATGATGTTTTATATGACAGAAATGTTGTATCAAATGAAAACTTACATGAAGTATTAAATATTGTTGACAATGTTGTTAATATGCAACTTGTTAAAGTATTATTTGATCCAATTTATGAACAAATGGTTAGCCCAATGTTCGAAGGTGCTGAAGGATTAGTTGCAATCTTAACTGATCTTGAAGGCTATAACGTTGATATGTTATTAGAAGACTTAAATAACATTATTGATGTATTACACGAAGTAGTAGACTTAAATGCTTTAGGTATCGCATTAGACGATGCTACAATTGATTGGAAGAACTCTGAAGCAGTTGATCATTTAATTGAAACTATCTTTGCATTAAATTACTTAGATGTTAAATCAGAAGCTTTAGTTGAATTTGTATCAGAAAATATGTTTGATATTTCTGCTATGGAAATTGAAGCAGTTGATTTTGTTAATGATGGTAAATTAATTGCTGAAGCAGTTAGAATCTTAATCGATGAATTATTAGCAAAAGATGTAGTTCCATTCGATAAAGTAAGTGATTTAGAAAAAGTAATGAATATGAATTTTATGGCATTACTTCAAAAACCATACTTACTTGCTGTTGTTGATGCACTTGATAAGATTGTTGAAACTTCAATTGTTGAACAAGCATTAGTTGTTGTTGCTGATCAATACGACTTAATCGTTCCAACTGATTTCCTATTCTTATTTGAATCTGGCATTACTGCCGAATTATTATACGAAGATGTTAACTCAATTGTTGATATTTTAAGAGCAGTTGTTGAAACTGAATTATATGTAATCTTAGATGGTGAAGATGTAGCATTCCAAGGCTTAGCTGATGAATTAACAACTATCTTAGATAACTTATTACACTTAAATATTTTAAGTATTGATATGGCTAACATTTTAGTAAATGTATTACCAATGGTTGGCATTGAAGCTTCTTATGAAGATTTAGCTACTGTTGATTACGACTTAGATTATCAAGCAATCTACAATGTATTAGACATCGTAGAAAGAATGTTAGTTCGTAATGCAGATATTAGTACTTACAATGAATTAATGGATTATATTAATTCAATTGAAAATATTAATTATGTTCTTTACGATAGAAATGTATTATCAAATGATAATTTACATGAAGTATTAAATATTGTTGACAACGTTGTTAACATGCAACTTGTTAAAGTATTATTTGATCCAATTTATGAACAAATGGTTAGTCCAATGTTCGAAGGCGCTGAAGGATTAGTTGCAATCTTAACTGATCTTGAAGGCTATAGCGTTGATATGTTATTAGAAGACTTAAATAACATTATCGATGTATTACACGAAGTAGTAGATGTTAATGCTTTAGGAATTGCATTAGATGATGCTACAATTGATTGGGAAAATACAGAAGCTGTAGATCACCTAATCGAAACTATCTTCGCATTAAATTACTTAGATGTTAAACTTCAAGAATTATTGTTCTTTGTATCAGACAATATGTTTGATATCTCTTCTGTAAGTGCAAGAGACCTTGATTTAATTAACGATGGTAAATTAATTGCAGAAGCTATTAGAATTTTAATTGATGAATTACTTGTTAAAGATGTGGTTCCATTCGATAAAGTAAGTGATTTAGAAAAAGTAATGAATATGAATTATATGGCATTACTTCAAAAACCATACTTACTTGCCGTTGTTGATGCATTAGATTTAATCGTTGATACAACTCTTGTGGAAAGTGCTGTTACTGTAGTAGTTGATCAATACGATATGATTGTTCCTGCTGATTTCCAATTCTTATTTGAAACTGGTATCAGTGATGAATTATTATATGAAGATGTTAACTCAATCGTTGATATCTTAAGAGCGGTTGTAGAAACTGAATTATATGTAATCTTAGATGGTGAAGATGTATCATTCGTTGGTTTAGCTGATGAATTAACAACTATCTTAGATAACTTATTACATTTAAATATCTTAAGTATTGATATGGCTAATGTTTTAGCGAACGTATTACCAATGGCTGGCATCGAAGTTTCTTATGATGAATTAGCAACAGTTGATTACGACTTAGACTATCAAGCAATCTACAATGTATTAGACATCGTAGAAAGAATGTTAGTTGAAAATTCTAATATCGATACTTACAACAAATTAATGGATTATATTAATTCAATTGAAAATATTAATGAAGTTTTATATGACAGAAATGTTGTATCAAATGAAAACTTACATGAAGTATTAAATGTTGTTGACAATGTTGTTAATATGCAACTTGTTAAAGTATTATTTGATCCAATTTATGAACAAATGGTTAGCCCAATGTTCGAAGGTGCTGAAGGATTAGTTGCAATCTTAACTGATCTTGAAGGCTATAGCGTTGATATGTTATTAGAAGACTTAAATAACATTATTGATGTATTACACGAAGTCGTAGACTTAAATGCTTTAGGTATCGCATTAGACGATGCTACAATCGATTGGAAGAACTCTGAAGCAGTTGATCATTTAATCGAGACTATCTTTGCATTAAATTACTTAGATGTTAAACTTGAAGAACTTTTAGGCTTTGTATCAGATAACGTATTTAATGTTTCTGCTATTGTTGCTGGAGAGTTAGATTTAGTTAACGATGGTAAATTAATTGCCGAAGCAGTTAGAATTTTAATTGATGAATTGTTAGCAAATGATGTAGTTCCATTTGATAAAGTTAGCGACTTAGAACAAGTAATGAATATGAACTATGTTTCATTACTTCAAAAACCATACTTACTTGCTGTTGTTGATGCACTAGATAAGATTGTTGAAACTACACTTGTAAGACAAGCAATGAACGTTGTAATGGATCAATATACAGAATTTGTTCCAGAAGACTTTAGATTCGTATTAGAATCTGGTATTACAGCCGAATTATTATACGAAGATGTTAACTCAATTGTTGATATTTTAAGAGCAGCTGTTGAAACTGAATTATATGTAATCTTAGATGGTGAAGATGTATCATTCGTTGGTTTAGCTGATGAATTAACAACTATCTTAGATAATGTATTACACTTAAATATCTTAAGTGTTGATATGGCTCACATCTTAGCAAACGTATTACCAATGGTTGGAATCGAAGTGGCATATGAAGATTTAGCTACTGTTAACTACGACCTTGATTACGAAGTAATTTATGGAATTTTAGATAGAGTTGAAACAATGTTAGTTGAAAATGCAGGCATTGATACATACTTTAAGTTAGATGAATTACTTCAAACTGTTAAAACAATTGACGATGTTTTATATGATAGAAATATTGTTTCTAATGAAAACCTACATGAAGCTTTATATATTGTAGAAGAAGTACTTCAAATGCAATTAGTTAAAGTATTATTCAACCCTATTTATGATCAAATGGTTTATCCTCTATTTGGTGACTTAGGTGTTTATGCTGATTTAGCTGATTTAAGTGATTATAGTGTTGACATGTTAGTTGAAGATTTAACTAATATTGTTAAATCATTACATGGTTTAGTTGATTTCAATATCTTAGGTATCGCATTAGATGATGCAACAATTAGTTGGGAAACTACTATTCCTGTAGAACAAGTTATCGAAACAATTTTCGCTATTCAATATTTACAAGTTAAAGAACAAGCTATTATTGCTATTATTGATAGCTTCGAATTAGGTATTAACATTAGTGCTGATGAATTAGATCTTGCTAGTGATGGCGAAGTTCTTGCTGATATCTATTCTCAAGTTGCATTACTTATGAAGTATGGATTTGAAGTAGATCAAGTGTCTGAAATTACTGATTTAGTATATAACTTCAAACGTAGCATGATTGATGATCAAATAGCACAATATGTTGTTAATGTTTTATATCATGTTGATAGATTCTCATTTTTCAAAGCTGGTATCAATTATGCATTCGATATGTTAGAAGAAGTATTACCAGAAGACTTTATTTTCTTAGCTGAAATGGGTGAAGCTGGTATTGATGGTATCGTTGAAGATTACAATACTATTGTTGATATTTTACAAATTTTAGTTAATATTCATGTTCCTTCAATGTTATTCCAAGGATATAACATGAGCTTATTAGTTGAATATGAAGCACATCAAATTATCGATTTATTATTCGGTATGAATTATATCGGTATTAATACTGACTCTAATAAACTTGATCAATTCTTAGATTATGCTATTGGCTTAGTTGATTCTGAATTAGTTGAATTAATTGATCGTTCACTAATTGATTGGGATTATGAAGTTGATTACACTATCAAAGGTATTGCTAGTGAAATTATTGAATTATTAGTTGCAAATAATGCATCTGATTATGATTCATTTATGGATTACTATAATAAAGCTGTAGTAAGAAACCAAATTCAATTAAAGGTTTTAGCTACTGTTGTTAATGGTAATGGTTTATTAGATATCGTTGAAATCTTATTAGATTCAACATTAGTAGACGCTCTTGCTCCAGTTCTATATGAAGTAGTAATGCTTATCCTAGAACCATACTATTTAGGATTCTTACTAGATGGTATGACTCCAGATATGTTAATCGAAGACGTTAGAACAATCGTTGGTTCAGTTAGAAACATGGTTGACGATGGTGCATTAGAAGTTGCTGTTGAATTATATAAAGATTATCAAAATACAGATTTAACATCTCTTGCTAGATCATTTGCTGATGAAGTTCCTAATATTTTAGGCATCCAAATGTTAAGCATGCACAAAGATGAATTAGTTGAATTTGCAGTTTATACATTAAATTTAAATGATTATATGTTAAATTACGATGCTATCGTTTATGCAAATGAAACTGAAATGATTAAGAATATTCTACACATCGTAATTGATGCGTTAGAATCTAATCAATTAACTACAATTCACAGTATTATGTCTATCATGAATGCTGGTGAAATCTTATCAGATAATAGAGTAATTAATGATATTAATATTTCTGCTGTTGTAGAAATTGTTAAAGAATTAACTAACTCACAACTTATCGCTGAATTATTTATTCCTGTATACAATGCATATGTTGCACCAATGTTTGAAGGAATAAATAACCCTATTCTTGTTGAATTATTAAGTATTGATTATTACAATTATTCAGTAGAAAAATTCCAAGAAGACTTTAAAGTTATCGCTGAATTATTAGAATTATTAGATGATGAAAAAGCGTTAATGAAAGTAATGGATTTAATTAACAAAGTTGATACTACTGTTGTATATCCAAATAGTTTCGAACACATTATTCGTCAAGCTTATAAACTAAATTTAATCCACGATAGAACTGATTTAATTAGAGAATTCATTGCTACATTAATTGGTGTTGATTACTTTGAAATTGATCATTCATTAGTTGATGAAGAATATGATGTTGATATCATTGTTACTGTTGTAAGAATGTTATGTGACATTTTAGAAGAAAATGAATTAACTAAGATTGGTGACATCTTAGATGCTACTAAGGAATTAAGCACTCACTTAACTAATGAAAATTGTATAGCAATTATTGATGCAGTAGATAAATTATTAGATTTAACTACATTACATGCATTCTTAATTCCTACATTAGATAAGTATGCTGCTCCTGTATTACCTGAGGGCTTAAAAGATATCTACAATAACGAAAATTATGTATTAACTGATTTAGTTGAAGATTTACATAGCGTATTATCAATCGCTAAAGAAGTTATCTACTTCGATATTATCGGTATCTTGTTCGATAATCAATATATCGCTTGGGAAAATACAACTCCAATCGAAAATATCATTGCTGGTATTTTCAAATTAAATATCTTAGGAAATAACTTAGAATACGTTGTTGATTACTTAAATACAATCGTTCCATTTGTTGATTTATATAACATGGATTTAGCTAATATTGATTTAGCTAACGATGGTGTTGTTTTAGGTAAAGCTTATGCTGTAATTGCTAGAGAAATCTTAGCATCTGACTTATTCCCTATCCACTTCTTAAATGATATTAAATATATGTCATTTAACACTGATGATTATTTAACTAAGGATGTATTAAATGTTGTTGTTGATGCATTAGCTGAATTAAGTGATTCTACTATTTTAACTGAAGCATTATATGCAGCTTATATTACATTACTAGATGTTACTCCTGAAAAACTTCAATACTTATTCGAACAAGATTTAACTCGTCCTGAATTAGTTGAAGATTATGCAAGAGTATTAGATATCTTAAGAGAAGCTATTGAATTAGAAGTTCAAAATCTATTAATTTCAACTAAACCTGATATTACTTTAGTTGGTGCTTCTACACATGTTAACAATATTTTAGATATCGCAATTCATTCTAATTTATTAGGTTCTGATTATGCTCGTACAGCTGTTGGAACATTCGAATTATTCAGAATTACTGTTGCTTATGCTGATGCTGCTTCAGTTAATTATGAACATGACTTTGAAGTTGTTTATAGATTCATTGATGGATTATTTGATATCTTAGTAAGTTCTGAATTAGATTCTTATTTCGATATTAAAGAAAAGATTGAAACTATGGATTTAACTTCTATCGATGCTATTATTAATGATGTACAATTAGTTAATAATGACAATTTACATTCTGTTGTTGATTTATTATCATTAGCATTAGAATTAGATTTATTAAATGTTGCTTACAACCCTGTTGTTGATGCGTTCTTCGGCAATATGAAGGGCATGCTTGCTCCATTATTTGATAGTGAAGAATATCCAGTTGATTTATTCATCGAAGACGTATATGCATTATTAGATGTTGTACATGAATTTATTGACTTTGATGTTTTAGGAATATATCGTGATGGTGCTATCATTGATTGGGCAAATGTAGCTCCAGTTGAAGCCTTAATTACTACTGTATTTACAAGTAATTATCTTGAAGTTAAACTTGATGACATTATTAATATTGTAAGTGACCACTACATTGATATTACTGATGTAGATCAAGACGCTATTGATTTAGCATCTGATGCTGAAAGAGTAGTAAATGCTTATAGAATTATTGCTACTAACATTTTAGCTAAACCAGAATTCCCAGTTCATTACTATGATGAAATTGCTGGTTTCAGTTTCTACTTAAGAGATTACTTGACAGAAGAAAACTTAAATTATGTTGTTGATGCATTAGTAGAAATTTCTTATACTACAATTGCTGAACAAGCATTATTAGTTGCTTATTCATATGGTGACTTATACTTACCTGAAGACTTAGCATTCTTAGTTAGTGCTGAATTAACTGGTGCTGAATTAGCTGATGATTTAAGATCTGTATTAGAAGCTTTAAGACATGCTATCGCATTAGAAGTTTATAATATTTACTATGAAGAAGATGTAACATTCGTTGGTGCTTCTGCTCATGTAAATGCAATCTTAGATAAAGTATTACATACTAATATTGTAAGTAAAGATTACGTAACATTCTTTGCTGGATTATTATCATATGCTGGTATTGATTGTGAAACGGAAGTATTAGAAACTGTTGATTTTGAATCAGACTTTGTACAAATTTATGACATTATTGATGATGTATTCACATTATTAATTGATTCAGAAATTGATTCATACTTTGATGCAAAAGACAAGTTCGAATACATTAGTTCATTTGACGATATCCTAGAAGATGAAAAACTTGCAAATGATACAAATATCTTAACTGTTTTAGACATTGTTGATTCTGTTATTGATTTATCAATCGTTAAAGCAGTTTGGGAACCATTATATAACGAATATATTGGTGAAGTTGCAGATGAAAGCTTATTCTTAGAAGGATTAAGAGATGTTGAAAGATATTCTTACGATTACTTCGTAGAAGATGCTCATGCAATTGTTGAAATGGCTCGTAATTTTGTAGCATTCAATGGACTAGCATTAGTTCGTGATGATGCTCCAATTGACTGGACAAATGTTGAACCAGTTCAAAATATTATCAAAGCCGTATTTGATTTGAACTACTTAGATGTTTATGATGTTGAATTATTAAATTATCTAAATAGTCGTTTAGATACAAGTATCTTAGTTGATGCTGATATCGAAAATATCGATTGGGCTAACGATGGTGCAGAATTCGCTGAAGCATATGCTATTGTTGCTTTAGGATTATTCACTGAAGAAGTATTCCCAATCCACCACATTTCTGATTTTGGCAATGTAGAAATTAATGCTAAAGACTTCTTAACAGAAGAATACGTATTAGTATTAATTGATGCATTCGAAAAAGTATTAGACACTACTTTAGTTTATGAGTTATCAATTGGTGTTCTTGATTATGCTAATGCTAATTTAGTTCCTGAATCTGCTCAATTTATCATTGCAGATGCTGATATGACTAAAGAATTAGCCGTTGAAGATTTCCATACTCTTGTTGATTTAGCTAGAAATGCTGTTGAATTTGGTGTAATTGATTACTACTATAATGAAAACTTATTCTTAGATCAACCTGAATTAATTAGAGCTATGATTGCTAATTTATTCGATCTTCATTTAACAGAAAATTCTGATACAAGAATTAGAGCTGTTAATAAAGTATTAAGAACTATCGGTCTTGCTGAAATCACTTCAGTTTCTGATTGGGATAATGAAGAAAGAGCATTAACTAATATTGTTAATGATGTATGCGCATTCTTAGCAAACAACAACATTGCTTACTTAACTAATTTATCTGACTTCATCGAAAATGAAGAATTCTTAGATAGAGAATTCTTATCAGAAGAAAATGCACTTGCTGTTTTAGATATTTTAGCTAAAGCTGTTGAATCAGAAATCATTACAGAAGTTATCGCTCATATTTATAACTTTGAAGTTGTTACAAGAATTCCTTATGAATCAATTATGGAATTAGTTGAATTCGGAACTGATCCTCGTGATTACAATAAAGAATTATTCATTGAAGACTTAAAACCAATGATCGAATTAGCAAAAGTTGCAGTAGAACTTGGCATTATTGATCTATACTTCGATAGAGATTGTGAAATC
>JAFVWY010000012.1 GCA_017501465.1 Bacilli bacterium | reverse complement strand
TTCAATTTTGAAAGAGAGTTTGGTGGCGATAGCAAAGTGGACACACCTGTTCCCATGCCGAACACAGAAGTTAAGCACTTTAACGCCGACGATAGTTAGAAATAGCTAAAATAGGAAGCTGCCAGCTCCTTTCTATAAATTTTGCCCCTTTAGCTCAGTTCGGTTAGAGCACATGACTGTTAATCATGGTGTCCGCGGTTCAAGTCCGTGAAGGGGCGCCATTTTTTTATTCGAAGAAACTGGATAAGTTTCTTATTTTTTTTATCAAAGTTAAAAAAATATGGTATAATAAATACACAATATATTAAAAATATGGAGGACATTTATGAATATTAGAAATTGTAATTTACAAGATGTGGAACAAATAGTAAATCTATGGAATGAAGATGTTGCGAGTGAAGGATATTTTAAACCAATGACTGTGGAACATTTTACAAAAGTTTTTGTAAATGATACTGATTTTTCATTTGATGGCGTTTTTGGTGCTTTTGATGAAGATAAATTAATTGGTTACGCAATGGGTTTTATTAGAAAACAAACATTAAGTAATGAAAATTCTCCTGCTTATTTAAATGCTTTTATAGTAAAAAAAGATTATAGAAAACAAGGTATTGGTGATGCATTAGTTAAAAAGATAGAAGAATTTGCAAAATCAAAAGGCAAAAAGTCAATTATGGCTGCTAGTTATTTACCATTATGTTATAGTTGGTATATTCCTAATTATCCTGGTCATGATCATCCTTGTGCACCTGGTATTCGAGTTAATAGTGAAGAATATTTATTCTTATTACATAGAGGTTATGCAGCTGTGGGATTTGAAGATGCGTTCCATTTGCCACTTTCAGATTATGAAATTTCTCCTAGTATTCAAGAAATTTTAGAACGTAATAAAGAAGATGGAATTGAAATAGAATTTTACGATGCCAATAAACATTATGGATTACAAGAATTTTATGATGATATAAATGCGATTGATTTCGAAAAATGTATCAGAGCTAATTTAGCACTTGAAAAGCCTAATCCTTTTTTAGTAGTTTCAGAACATGGTAAAATTAAGGGATGGACAGGTGCTTTATGGAATGAAAATAGTGGAAGAGGTCATTTTGACGGTATCATTATTAGTGAATCTGTAAGAGGAAGAGGTTTAGGTAAAGCTTTGTTCTCTATGCTAGCTTATCGTTCTAAACAAAATGGTGCAAAATTTATGACTTTTTATACTGGCTTAAATAATCATGCAAGATATATTTATATGGGTGCCGGTTTTAAGATTGTACAAACATATGCATTAATGAAAAAAGTTTTTAAATAAAAAATACCAAAGGAGGTATTATGAGATACATAATATCAATTGACCAAGGTACTACAAGTAGCCGTGCAATTTTATTTGATGAAAAGTGTAATATCTTAAATATTAAACAAATGGAAATTAGTTTAAGTTATCCAAAAAGTGGATGGGTTGAACAAAATGCAGAAGAAATTTGGAAAAGTGTGTATGAAGTTTTAAAAGAAATTATACTTGATTCTGCTATTGATATTGAAAATATCAAAGCAATTGGTATCACCAATCAACGTGAAACAACAATTCTATGGGATAAAATCACTGGTAAACCGGTATGCCCAGCAATAGTTTGGCAGTCTCGTCAGTCTCAAGGAATTTGTGATGATTTGATTAAAAATGGGTATCAAGATTTTATTCAAAATAAAACTGGTTTGATCATAAACCCTTATTTTTCAGCTTCTAAGATTAAATTTATTTTTGATCAGAATCCTCATTTATTAGAAAGAGCTATCAAAGGAGAAATTTTATTTGGAACTGTAGATACTTATCTACTTTGGAAATTAACTGAAGGAGAAGTACACGCTACGGATGCATCTAATGCTTCTAGAACAATGTTATATAATATCAACTCTTTAACTTGGGAAAATGATTTATTAGAACTTTTCAATGTTCCAAAACAAATTTTACCCGAAGTTAGAGATTCTAGCATGATACATGGATATGCTACTGCTCTTTGTAAATTAACAAACGGATATAAAATACCAATAGCTTCAATGATTGGGGACCAACAGGCTTCGTTATTTGGACAATGTTGTTTTAATGAAGGTGATGTTAAAAATACTTATGGTACAGGCTGCTTTATGTTGATGAACATAAAAGATAAGCTTATTAAGTCAAAGAATGGCTTATTAACGACAGTTGCTTGGAAGATTAATAATCACGTAGAATATGCTATTGAAGGTTCTGTGTTTGTGGCTGGATCTGCTGTTCAGTGGTTACGAGATGGTATGCGAATCATTGAAAAGTCTAGCGAAGTAGAAAATTCAAGTAACATTGTTAAAGGAAGTAATGGTGTATATTTTGTTCCTGCCTTTGTAGGATTAGGAACTCCATATTGGGATAATGATGTTAGAGGTACAACTTTTGGATTAACTAGAGCAACAAAAAGAGAGCATTTTATTAATGCTGTTGTAGAATCAATAGCATATCAATCTAAAGATGTTATGGAAGTTATGATAAAAGAAACAGGTTTTCCAATCCATAATTTAGCTGTGGATGGAGGAGCAAGTACAAACAATTATTTAATGCAATTTCAGGCTGATATTTTAAATTGTTGTATTACGAGACCTAAGGTTTTCGAAACTACTGCAAAAGGGGCTGCTTTTTTAGCTGGCCTTGCTGTTGGCGTTTGGAAAGATTATGATGAATTAATTAAACTTCAAAATGTTGAACGCTTATTTATGCCACATATGAGAGATGAAGAACGAGAAAAATTATATAGTGGTTGGCAAAAAGCCATAGAAGCAACTAGATGCTTTAAAATAGAGGAGGATTAATAATGTATGACGTTATTATAATTGGTGCTGGCGTCATTGGAGCATCAATAGCTAGAGAGTTATCTAAATATACTTTAAAGGTCCTTGTTATTGAAAAAGAAAATGATGTTTGTGAAGGAACTACAAGCGCTAATTCTGCAATTATTCATTCTGGATATGATCCAGAACCAAACACTAAAAAAGCCTATTATAATGTTTTAGGGAATAAAATGTATGATAAAATTTGTCAAGAATTAGATGTTTCTTTTAGAAGAAATGGTTCTATTACGATAGCTGTTGATGATGAAGAAGCAAAAATTTTGGATGAACTTGTAGAACGAGCTCGCCTAAATAATGTTGAAGTAAAAATTTTAAATCAACAGGAATTACAAGAAATTGAACCGAACATTACTAAAAAAGCAATTAAAGGTCTACTAGCACCAACCGCTGGGATAATTAATCCATTTGAATTAAATGTTGCATTGATGGAAAATGCTATGGATAATGGAGTTGAGCTAAGCTTAAATGATAAAGTTTTAAAAATATCTGGTGAATTTGGTAATTATCAAGTAAATACAACAAAGAGTGTGTATCATTCAAAATATTTAATTAATGCGTCTGGTGTTTTCGGTGATGAAATTAATGATACAATTAATAAATCATATTTCGAAATTAAGGCAAGAAAAGGTGAATACTTTGTATTAGATCATTTTGATAATGATTTTATTAAACATACTTTATTTAATGTACCATCTTCAAAAGGAAAGGGTGTAATAGTTGCACCTACTACTAGTTATAATTATATTGTTGGACCTTCAAGTGAATTTGTTGATTCAAAAGATGATGTATCCACAGATTATATTACTTTAAATCAAATTAAGAAATCTGCTACAAATTTAGTAGATAATATTGATTATTCTAAACAAATCCGACAATTTGCAGGGTTAAGAGCAGTTTCTAGTACTAAAGATTTTGTTATTGATTCTCCTAAAAAAGGTTTTATTAATGTAACTGGTATTCAATCTCCGGGACTTACGGCTGCACCTGCCATTGCTATTGATGTAGCTAAATTTATTGAAGAAAAAGAATTGAAAGTAACATATAATCCTCGAAGAAAACCTATTGTAAGAATGAAAAATTTGTCTTTAGAGGAACGTAATGCACTTGTTAAACAAGATCCAAGATATGGAAATATAATTTGTAGATGTGAAAAGATATCAGAAGGTGAAATTGTTGATGCAATTAATAGAAATTGTGGAGCAACTACAGTAAAAGGTGTTAAAAAAAGAGTTAGACCTGGTTTTGGAAAATGTCAGGGTGGATTTTGTGAGGTTTCTGTTGTTAATATATTAAGTAGAGAACTCAATAAGAATATATTAGATATAGAATATGGCAAAAAAGGTTCAAATGTTGTTTCTAATAAAATGGGAGGTGCCTCAAATGACTAATTATGATTTAATTATAATTGGTGGTGGAAGTGGCGGTATTGCGGCTGCTGTTTCTGCTTATGATAATGGTATTTCTTCAATTCTTTTAATAGAAAAAGAAGCATATTTGGGTGGTATCCTATTACAATGTATTCATAATGGATTTGGACTACACACTTACAAGGAAGAATTGACGGGACCTGAATATGCAAATCGCGCTTCTAGTGAATTATTAAAAAGAAAAATTAATTATAAATTAAATTCTATGGTAATTGATATTACTCCTGATTTTGTTGTCACTTACACTAATAAAGAAGAGGGTTATCAACAAGTTAAAGCTAAAGCAATTATTTGTGCGACAGGGTGTAGTGAAAGAAGCAGGGGCGCAATAGCCATCCCGGGAGATCGCCCGCAAGGTGTTATGTCGGCTGGACAAGCTCAAAAATATTTGAATATTGAAGGCTACATGGTAGGAAAGAAAGTATTCATTTTAGGTAGTGGAGATATTGGCTTAATCATGGCTAGAAGAATGGTTCTTGAAGGAGCAGAAGTATTAGGTGTTGCAGAGATTATGCCTTATTCTAATGGATTAAATAGAAATATTGTGCAATGTTTGAATGATTATAATATTCCTCTATACTTAAGTCATACTGTTAAAGAAATTAAAGGTCAAGGCAAGTTAGAAAAAATTGTTATTTGTAAAGTTGATGATAAACTTCAATATATTGATGGTACAGAACAGGAAATATCCGTTGATACATTACTTCTATCAGTTGGTCTAATCCCTTCTAACCCATTAATTGAAAATTTAGGAGTAGAAATACATCCAAGAACAAAAGGGCCTATTGTTGATGAATCTTATCAAACATCTATTCCAGGTATTTTTTCTTGTGGTAATTCTTTGCATGTACACGATTTAGTTGATTTTGTTAGCTTGGAAGGTAAAAAAGCTGGATTTTTTGCGGCAAAATATATTAAAAATGAATTATGCACTAATCAAAAAGTTGATATCAAAAATGGTGTTGGGGTGTCTTATGTATTACCTACGCAAGTTGATATTCAAAATATCGATGAATTACAAATTAATTTCAGATGTGTGAAACCATTTAAAACATGTTATATAATTGTGAAAAATGGTGATAAGGTTATTAAGACAATTAAAAAACCTTATTTGGTTCCGTCTGAAATGGAAAAAGTAGTTATAAAAAAAGACTTATTACAAAATCTAGACTATTTAACAGTGGAGGTAGTTGATGGATAAGATGATTTGTATTGTTTGCCCTAGAGGATGTCATTTAGAAATTGATGAAAATAATAATGTCACTGGTAATTTTTGCCCACGAGGAGTAAAATATGCTATTAATGAATTATCTCATCCGGAAAGAATGATTACTAGCACTGTTAAGGTATTATCTGGTGATTTAAAAAGACTTAGTGTTGCAACGAGTAAACCAATACCTAAAGAAAAAATATTTGATGTGATGAATGAAATAAAAAAAGTAGAAGTCCGCGGACCTCTACCAATAAACTCTGTCATTATCGAAAATGTACTTGGTTTAAATGTTGATATCATTAGTACAAGAGTATTAAAGGAAAAGTAAGATTACTTTTCCTTATTTTTATTTACATTTATAATGCCGGCTAGTATAGAACTGCTTAGTAAAGATAAATATTTAATAATAATTCCTATATTAAAAGGATTTTTTGATGTTATATTATACATTAAAGGAATCATTAATAAAATTATGCCAACAAGTAAGCCTTTTAACCATCCTTTTTTCTTGGCCTTAGAAGTAATTAAAAAGGTGATTATAAAGAATGTTATTAATGCTAAAAAATGAGTGAAGATTTTAAAGGTTATGTTATTTGTGTCTAAAATTTTAAAATATAAAAGTATAGTATAAAATATATTTAAAAGTAACAAAATAAGAAAAGTTAATAGATATTTTTTTAAATTTTTAATTAATTTCATGTCATCACCATTAAGATTATATGTTGATAACATAAAAAATAGAAGGGGTTATATGGAAATAATTCAAATTAGTATTAGAACGATATTAAGCTATTTTATATTGGTTATATCCTTAAGAATAATGGGGAAAAGAGAGATTGGTCAATTAAATTTATTTGATTTAATAATTTTACTTTCAATTGCTGATATTATGATAATTGGTATTGAAAATTATAAAGATAATTGGTTGTTATCCTTGGTGCCAGTAATTTTATTAACGCTAATACAAAAAATTGTTGCCTTTATTTTAATGAAAAGTAATAAAATTAGAAAATTAATTGATGGGTCACCTTCAATTATTATAAAGAAGGGTAAGATTTGTGTTAAAGAAATGAGTAAGCAGTCTTATAATATAGAGGATTTAATTCTACAATTAAGAGAAAAAGAAATTTACAACATAGAAGATGTCTCTTTAGCAATATTAGAAACGAATGGGAATTTAAGCGTTTATCAAGATCCTATAGAAAATTTTTGTCCCATTCCTATCATTATTTCGGGGGAAATCAATCCAAAAGCCTTAGAAATAACTGATAAAACAAGAACTTGGGTAATGGATTATTTAGGAAAAAATCATTTGGATATTAGGAAAATAATTTGTGGTTATTTAGTAAATAATCAAATTTGTGTTGTTAAATCTTTAGATGAATGAGTTAAGCTATTTATTTCAATTATTTTGTTGTACCATATTAATATTAAATAGATTAAACTTAATGAAAATGAGATAAATAAAAAGTGATAAGTACTTAAAATTGTGAAAATGTATCCTATTGAAAAAGTGATTATACTGATTAAACATAAATTTATAAACTTTTGTTTGTTTAAAACAAAACTAGTTTTGATGTATATGAATATCCAAATAACAAATGTTTCTAATGTCATTGTGATAATAATTGAATAAAAAATTGCGTATGTGTTTATAAAATTTATATTTGATAGTAAAATGATAAGAAGTAATTTTAAAAAATTGAAAAAGGTTGTTATATAGAATACTAATTTTGATTTTCCAATAGCTTGAAGAATGGAAATGCCTGGTGCTTGAAGGTAATGAATTAAAAATAGAAATACAAACTTTTTAATAATTTCGCTCCCTTTTGTCGTTGCGAAAAATAAGTTCATATATTCTTTTGGAAAAAAATATAACAAAATGGAAATTAAAATACCAGGAACAATAGAAAACATGAATATTTTATTTATTAAATAATTTATGTTTTGTTTGTTGTTTAAGGCATGATTTTCAGAGATAGAAGGAATAGATACAACTGCTAAACTAGTTGATAAAAAAGAACAAATTGTTAATAAAGGGATAATATAAGCGTTGATAACAGTGTAGTCATAATTTATTTTATCCAATGAGAATCCTAAAAAAAGTAAAATGCTTGTATTTACAATCGGTTCTAAAAAGTAAGTGAAACTACCCATTAGTTTCGAAAAGGTATTAGGGACTGCTATTTTATAGATTTCTTTATCGGCTAAGTTAACGGAATAGTTATCAATTTTTAAATTTTTTATTTTAATTAATAAATATACTAAAGATGCAGCTTCCCCTATTGTTAATGCAAAAATTGTTATACTTACACTTAAAATTACATTATATTTCGAAAAGATTAATAATCCAATTATTGAGAAAAGTATTCTAAAGACTTGTTCTAAAATGTTTACTGTTGCGACGGTAGACATTTTTTTATATCCTGAGAAAGTTCCTCTTAACGTATCTGTTACTCCGACTAAAGGAATTAAAAAAACTATTGTTAGGAGAGGGTAATATAAATCGGGATTTTTTAATAATCTAAAGACAATTATCCTTAATAGCAAAATGTATATTAATTCTATGATTATGGATAATTTTAATGCGATCTTTATTGAAGATTTGATAATGCTTTTAGGAGAAATTTTTTTTGTTTTTAATGATTCGGCAATTAATTTACTAGTCGTAATATTTAAACTAAACCCTGCTAAATTAATAAATAATATAATCGTAGGAAAGGCTAAAATATAAATACTCATCCCTTCAGTACCTAATAGCCTAGTTATTACTATTTTATTTAAAAGACCTAATGATTTTACTATAAAACCACTAATGATAATAAGTAAAGTATTTAAAAAGAAAGTGTTTTTAAATCGATTAATTTTCACGTTTTTCACCTAATTTATTTTATGTAGAAGAGGTTAATTATATGGGTACAAAATAATTTTTTTATTAATGTCTTTATAAAAAGTGCAAAAAATGTTATAATAAATAGTAAATGTGGAGGTTTTTTATGGATTATAGTAAATATATAGCAAATATACCTGATTTTCCTATTAAAGGAATATTGTTTAGAGATGTTACTCCATTAGTTGAGGATGGTGAAGCATTTCGAAGTGTGTGTCAAGATTTCGTAAATTTTGCAGAGTCTAAAGGTGCTGATATAATTTGTGGACCAGAGGCTAGAGGATTTATCTTTGGTTGCCCTGTTGCTACTATGATGGGAAAAGGATTTGTACCAGTTCGTAAACCAGGAAAATTACCTAGAGAATGCATAAATGAAAGCTATGATTTAGAGTATGGCAAAAATGTGTTATCTATGCATAAAGATGCCATTAAGCCTGGACAAAAAGTAGTTATTATCGATGATTTGTTGGCTACTGGAGGAACAATTAAAGCCACTATTAATTTAATTGAAAAACTTGGTGGAATTGTTGTCGGGATTTGTGCTGTTATAGAACTAGTTGATTTAAATCCTCGTAAACTTTTCGAAGGATATGATGTGTTTACATTATTAGAATATAAAGAATTTGAATAATTCTAGAAAGGAGACTATATGGGTCACAATATTAATGATATTTTAGATGTTGCTAAAACTTACATATCTAATGTTGAGAGCATTGAGGTAATTAAAAGAGCATATGAAATGGCTGAAAAGATGCATGAAGGCCAATTCCGTAAATCAGGTGATCCATATGTTCAACACCCTATTGAGGTTGCTTATATTTTAGCAACTTTACATACTGCTCCTAGTACGATAGCTGCTGCTTTAGTTCATGATGTTTTGGAAGACACAGCAATGAGCATGGAAGAAATGACAAAAGCGCTAGGAGAAGACGTTACACATATTGTTGATGGTGTAACGCGAATTTCCAAATTAAAATATATGACAGTTGATAAGGCACTTGCACAAGATCATCAAAAAATCTTGCTTGCGATGGCTAACGATATCAGAGTGTTGTTAGTTAAAATTTGTGATAGATTGCACAATATGCGCACTTTAGAGTTTCATGATAATGTTGAAAAACAAGCTAAAATATCAAAGGAAACACTTGAACTTTATGCTCCATTAGCCCATCGTTTAGGGATGTATAGAATAAAGGCTGAATTAGAAGATTTAAGCCTTAAATACATTTATCCAGATGATTATAAGGAAATTGCTAGTGCTATCAAAGATAAAAAAAGTGAAAGAGATGAAGATATTGCTTTGATGATCTCAAGTATTGAGAAAATTTTAAAAGAGCATAACTTAAATAATTTTGATATTAAGGGCAGAATTAAAAATATTTATAGTATTTATAAAAAAATCATCTCTAAAAATAAAACAATCGATGAAATATATGACTTATTAGCATTAAGGGTTATTGTCCCTAGCGTAGAAGAATGTTATCGCGTGTTAGGTATCATTCATGGGGAATGGACTCCACTTCCAATGCGCTTTAAAGATTATATTGCAGTTCCTAAGGCTAATATGTATCAATCATTACATACTACTATTGTTGGTATTGGTGGTAAGATTTTTGAAATACAAATTAGAACTGAAGAGATGGATAGGGTTGCCGAACTTGGGGTTGCTGCACACTGGGCTTATAAAGAAGGCGCTAATTATAATCAAGAAACACAACAAAATGAAATTGTAAATAAGTTAAAATGGTATAAAGACTTAGCTACTTATGTGGAAATGAGTGGTTCAAATGATCCAATTGATAACTTAATTGGTGATTTATTTAGTGAAAGTGTTTATATCTTCACACCAAAAGGACAGGTTATAGATTTGCCTACTGGATCGATGCCATTAGATTTCGCATATCGTATTCACTCTCGAATTGGTGAAACTACTGTTGGTGCAATTGTTAATGGTAAAATTGTTCCCCTTAGTTATAAATTAAAAACAGCAGATGTAGTTGAAATTAAAACTAATAAAAATTCCCCTGGTCCAACTAAAGAGTGGTTGAAACACTGTAAAACATCACATGCTAGACATAAGATTAAAGCATTTATTAATAAAAAGAATCGAGATGAACTAATTGCTAAAGGGCAAAGCGAACTTGAAAAAGCTATTGAACAATTTAGTGTTCCAGTTCCTGAACTTACAGATAAGCTAGTTAAAGATTTCTTTGCTAAGAATAATATAAAAACAGTAGAAGAACTACATTATGAAATTGCTAAGGGAAATTATAGTTGTATTGGTGTTTTAAATCGTATTTGTGGTTTGACTGATGCTAAACTTGATGATGAGGCTGCACTTAAACAATACAGTGAAGAAAATCTTGAAAAGAGAAGACAAAAAGTTACTAATTGTTACGGAATTATTGTTGAAGGTTTAGATAGAGTTCAAGTAAAACTTGCAAACTGTTGTCAACCAGTACCAGGAGATTCGATTACTGGTTATGTAGTTAAAGGAAAAGGTATAGTGGTTCATCGCGTGGATTGTCCAAATCTGGCCGTTAATGGTACTGAAAGAACCATAGAAGTTTCTTGGGATAAAGAATTCAAAGGTTGTTATTTTGATACAACATTAAAAATTATTGCCTTTGATAAAAAGAATATAGTTGCTGAAATGATTAACATAATTAACTCAACTAAAGCTAATATAGCCTCTGTTACTTCATCTAAGAATGATGCAAATGAATGCGTGACAAAATTTAAATTACAAGTGGCTAATTTAGAAGATTTGAATCACGTAATTGTTGCTCTTGGAAATATGAAAGAAATTATCGGAATTGAAAGAGTGGTTAAATAATGAGAGTAACGGTTCAAAGAGTTTTAGAAGCTTCATGTGTAGTTGATAATAAAGTTGTTAGTAAAATTTCTAAAGGCTTTATGTTATTGATTGGTTTTACTCATGAAGATACAATCGAAAATGTAAAAAAGATGTGTAAAAAAATTGCCAATATGCGTATTTTTGAAGACATCAATGAAAAAATGAATTTATCTATTAAAGATGTATCAGGAGAAATTTTAGCGATTTCACAGTTTACATTATATGCTGATAGTTCACAGGGAAACCGACCTTCATTTATTAATAGTATGAAGAGTGAATTAGCAAATAGTTTATATCTAGAAATGATTAAAATATTAAATGAAGAATATCAAATTCCTACTAAGGGAGGAGTATTTGGGGCTCATATGTATTTACATCCCGTATGTGATGGCCCTGTAACAATTAATTTGGAGTTTTAAAATGAATTATAGAACTTTATTTTTAGAATTTTTGTCATATTATCGAGAATATCACTTTGATAGTTTTCAATTATTGTTGTTTGAAAATAATCAACAGGATAATATCTTAAAAGTAATTAACGATAAAGAAAGTATCGATTTGTATCAAGTAAAGAATGCGCAAACTTTTTACAAAAAGATTTCTTTTAGTCAGTTAAATGATACTGTTGCAAATCTTTTATTTATAACTGATAAGCCACAAGTTTTAGAAATATCAAAACCTGATAATGATCTTAAAAAGTATCTTGATCTTTATAATGGAAAACCAATTTATGATTTAAATTGTAAGTATTTGGTTATTTACCCTATCTATAAAGAACAACAACTTTTAGGTGGTTTTTTTGTTTATAGTAATTATCAAATTATATGGCAATTTAATGAAAATAAAGTTTTTAATTTTTTGGATAATTTAGAAAATGCACAATCTGAGACGATTATAGATGATATTAGTAACAAGGCAAACTATCCTTTTTGGATATACACTAATATTGGAAATTATTTATCTAATGAATTGGCTAAATCTTTAAATGTTCCAATGTATAATACAAGTTTTAATATTTCTGGTAAATCTTTGAAACAAATTGATGAATTTGATTATTGTAATGGTAAGGTAAGAGTTTATATGCCTATTACAAAAGAAAAGATAAAAAGTATTATTGAGTTTCAAAAATTAAAACCTAAATCATTTACAATAATTTATTGTAGATGTGCTGATAATGAAAATCTAATTGAATTATCAATTAAAATAAACGAAATTATCGAAAAAATTGATGGAAAGTTAGGCGCTTATGATATTTATCAAACATCTAACAATTCAATTTCTATTGTATATTTTGAAGAATTAACTAAAAAAGAAGTATTTGATTTATTTAATAGTATTCCTTATATTTTAATTAGAAGTCATTATGAAGTTAAGAAACAACCGGATTTTAATATTTTATGTGAATATTTGAATCTTTCACCAATAGAAGAATTTAACTATGATTATTATCAATATTATATTCAAAGCCTTTTGAGTGAGAAGAAAGAACAAGTATTATCTAATTATACATCTTCCAAAATAGAAATGAAGCCAGTTGTTAATGCTGAAAATATGTCTTTAGCAGGTTACATAATAAAAGATTTATATGATTTAACAAATGCATTAAGAGAAAATAAATTAAAAAGTATTAAAGCTATTTCAAAATTAGTTGATGAATATCCTAATGCAAAAGTTATTATTGATTTAAAGGTTAAAGATATTTTACATGAAGACCGTGTTCATATTGCTTATTTGAATGTTTTGAAAAAACTTAGTTCTAGTTGTTATTTTTTAATTGATTTTGATAAAGAGGCTTTTTATAAGATCACTCAATTATGGGACTCTTTTAAGGAATTTTGTATTATAAAAGAAGAAGATAATAATTTTTTAGAAATTTTAACCATCGCAAATGAAGTAAAAGGTGTTTGTTTAGGAAGTGATTACTATCAAATGCTTGTAAAAGATGCTGATCCTGCTGCTTTCGAAATTACTGATTTTTGTGTGAAACATTTTGCGAAAGTATTGGTTAAAGTGGCACAAAATGATATAATTAAATATAATAATAAAAATATTATGATGATTTGTATTTAGGAGATAAAAAATGAAAAAAGTATTACAATATTTATCAACATTTATCATTCCTAAAAAAATGGAAGTACATAGAGATATGAATTTATTTGTTGCTGTACTTTTATTTTTACTAAGTGCTGTATTGTGTGCTGGTATTGGGAATTTTAGATTAAAAACTGTTTTGAAAAATGGTTATCTAGGCGAATGCTATAGCTATGAAGATACATTTGACCTAACATTAGAAAATTTTGATTCTTCAATGTTACCTTCATTTACAATGAATGAAGAAACATACAAGGCTGAAAATATTGTTTGGCCTAATGGAGTTCAACAATCAGTTTACAATTTGACTTATAAAGCTGAAGATGGCTTAGATGTAAATATGACTTTAGTGTATGAATTTGATAAGACTACTAAAGATGATTTAGATTTTGATTTGAATGCATATTTACAAGTTAATCCGTATGATGGCAATGGTAATTTAATCTCACGTGATATTTTAGTGGTATACACACAAGATATTTTCTATTATATCTTTAATAGAGGCTATACTTTGGGTTATAAACCTTCAGAACAAGATACTTTAGAGGCTCATCACTATCTTAATGTTGAAAAATGGGCTTTAGCAAAAAATTGGAGTATGTACAAAGTTCAAAGGGATACTGAAGGTAATATTGTTAAAGATACTAATGGTGATTTAATTTATTTGCCTAATGCTGAAAATAAAGAGTACACTAGAAATATAAATCAGTTATTTACTAATGGTGGTGAACGTAATGTTGGTATTTTTTCTTATTTAGAATTAGATAAGAATAATGCTACTTATACAAAGTTTGAAAATCCATTACATGATTGTGCAAATATTATGATTAATACTTGTAAAGAATCTGTAAGTATTTATGGATATATTTTAAGTTTCTTCTATGTAGTAGTATTACCTATTTTATGGGTATTTGTAATATGGCTTTTAATGCGTAAAAATGCTGAAATTACTAGATTTAGAGAATATTATTCAATTTGTGCTGCATCTTTCTTATTCCCTTCTTTAATAGGTGGTATTGTAACTTTATTTGTTCCATATACTATTATTTCAAGAATTATTATGATTGCACAAGCGGTATTCTACTTTATTGTCGTATCTAGAATTAATGCCGTTAAAACAAAGAATCCGCCTAAACAAAAAGAAGAAGTTATTGATGTTACACCAGTACATGAAGACATTAAAACTAGACCTGTACAAGAAGTTTTAGAAGATAATACAGAAAATAGAAAACCTAGTATAATTGAGTAATAAATTTAGGACATCTCTCATATAGTTTATTGATTATATGGGAGGTTCTAAATGATTAAAAAAAATCAATTTGTTTTAATTTTTTTAACGATAGTCACAATTTTAGCTGTGTGGTATATAAAAACACCTACTACTGCTCAAACCAATAATGAGTTAAATGATAATGTTGATGAAACAATTAGTGAAACGACAAGATTAGACGTTTTTCAAGACTTAAGGGAAGTTGTGCGCCAAGAAAGAAGTATTGAGACTGCTAAATATGACAGTATATTGGCTGATGAGGCTGCAAGCCTTGAAGAAAAGGCAGTTGCTTTAAATTCTAAAGATCGAATTTCTTCATTAACAGAAAAAGAACTTTTGTTAGAATTACAAGTTATTAATTTAGGATATAGAGATGCTTTTGTTCATGTGGTCACAAATGGCGTAGAAGTTACAGTAATTTCTGAAGAAGTAAGTGCGTCTAAAGCTAATGAAATTATCCTTATGACTTTAAATAGTTTTGATACAGATGCTGAGTCAGTAGTAGTAAATTTTTCTAGATTAGAAGATTATCAATAAAAAAATCATATGACATTGTCATATGATTTTTCATATTAGGAGGCAATTATGTATCGATATTTAATAACTGAAACATATGAAGGTTACTCACTAAAAGAATTTTTAATGTGTTTTCATCTAAGTATGAGTAAAATTAATCGAATTATTAATGAAGGCAAATTTTTGCTTAATGGAAAAATTGATAAAAACAGTTGTTTGAAAAAAGATGATGAACTTTTAATTTATAAAAGTGTCTTTAATGAGAATTCTGTCTTACCAATTTTTCAAAATATCGATATTTTATATGAAGATGAGTATATTTTAGTTGTTGATAAGCCAAGAAATATTATTATACATAGTGATCAAGATGAGGTAACTTTGGATAGAATTGTGGCAGGTTATTTAAAAACTTGTGGACAAGATTCGATTCCAAGACATACTTATCGCTTAGATAAAGATACTATTGGATGTATGGTTTATGCTAAAGACCCACTAACTTTATCATATTTATCAAAACAAGTGGAAACAAAAGAATTGAAAAAGGTATATACAGCTATAATTGATGGTATTATTAATGATAGAAGTGGAACTATATCAAGTCCAATATCTAAAAATCGTCATGTTAATGGTAAGATGGTTATTTCTAAAAATGGTAAACCTGCAATTACTAATTATGAAGTAAAAAAAATAAACAAAGGTAGAACATTAGTTGATCTTTTTTTAGAAACTGGACGCACTCATCAAATTAGGGTTCATATGGCACATCATTTATTTCCGGTTGTCGGTGATATAATATATGGAAATAAAAAGGGTGAAGAACTACAACTTCAAGCCTCACAGGTAACATTTATTCATCCAATGAATAAAAAAAGACTTACAATTAATGTAAGTCATAAAATTTCTTTGTAATGGAGGCTCCGATCGGATTTGAACCGATGATCAGGGTGTTGCAGACCCACGCCTTACCGCTTGGCTACAGAGCCATTACCTTTATTATTATATAATATTTGTGGAAAATAGTCAAGTCATATGATATAATTAAAAAATAAGGATGGTATTATAAAATGAAGAATACTTGGAAAATATTGGTTATTATTTTTATGCTTTTTTTCATCATTTCTTGCGATAATGGTAAACATACTCATGATTATATTGACGGAAAATGTGCTTGTGGAGAAAAAGATCCAAACTTTGAAGACGTAATTGATATTGATAATTTGACTATTGATAATTTTGTGAAGATTGTTGAAAATATGGAGTTTGTTACATCTACTACTAATCGATTAAATTTACCTAGTGAATATGATTATCATGGTGCGAAGATTCAAATTACTTGGCGTAGTAATACACCAACAATTATTAGCCATAGTGGTTCAGTTATTAGAACTAATGAAGATCGTGTTGGAGAATTAAAGGCTACTTTTCGTTACAATGAGTTTTCATATAGTAAAGTATATTCAGTTACAGTTTTAAAATATTCCGCAATAGAAAGATTATCAGTTGAGATGAATAAATTTAGTTTGCCATTAACTTTTAATGAGAACTATAAATTACCAACTACTGTTTCAGATAAAGAAATAGAAGTTAGTTGGCAATCAAGTCATCCGGAAATTATCACGATGGATGGCGTTAAAAATATTCCGCATGAATTAACGGAAGTAACTTTAACATTACAACTTAAGTTAGCGGGAGAAACTTTGGAAAAGGAGTTTGTTATGAGTTGTTTTACAAGTCTTGAGTTAAATCATCCTAATTATTCTACTGCAGTACATGATTATAATGATTTTACTTTAGGTACAATGATTAATTTACAATTAAATGAAGATAATTATTTAGAGATGAAAGGTTTATCCGGTGAATATTTATCACCTATTTATTCTGCTGATTTTACAGAAATCGTAGGCTCTTGGAGTGCAATTACATCAAGCGAGAGTGGTACAGTAGAACTTCAATATCGTGTTTTAGTTGAAGGGGTTTGGAGCGATTATGTGTCATATGGCGCTTGGAAACTTGGTGGAAGAAATTATAGCAAAACTAAAACTACTAGCGATAAACTAGTAAGAATTGATCTAGATATTATTGAAATTTTAAATTCTAAACATGCATCAGCATATCAATATAAAGTTTCTTTCGAAAGAAATGAAGAACAGTCATCACCTTTATTGATTTGTGTTGGTTCTGCTTTAGATTTGGGATTATCTGATGTTAATATTACGGCAACTAAACAAGAAGTGGTATATGATGTTCCTCAATTGAATCAAAATATTGTTCCTGGTATTGGCAATAGCATTTGTAGTCCTACATCTACAACGATGTTATTAAAATATTTTGGCCATAGTTTTTCAGATAAAGGTTATGTATATGAACATGAATATATGGCTCATGCTGTATATGACTTTGGTGGTTCAGTATACGGAAACTGGACTTATAATGTCGCTGTTATGGGCGCATATGGAGAGTACGCATATGTTAAAAGATTTACTGGTCCTAATGATTTAATTAATCATTTAGAAAGTATTGGACCTGTTGCTTTAAGTGTTAAAGGAAATATGCAAGGATATTATAACACTGCTGGTCATTTATTAGTATGTAAAGGATATAAGGTTGTAAATGGAGAATATATTTTTATTTGCAATGATCCTAATATTAAAAATGTAGAAGTTGAGTATACTTATCAAACAATTGCTAACGTATGGCGTAATATTGCTTATGTTATAGAAAATGTAGATTAAAAGTTTCGATTTAGAAACTTTTTTTCTTTTATTAAATCATTCCTTTATTTGACTAAATTTGTCAAAATTGATATAATGTATATAATAAGATAGTAAAAAAATTGAGAGGTTACTATGGAAAATAATCAAACTAAATGGTATCAAATTTTAATTGAATCTGATGCAATTAATATTAATCCTATTTTAAATAGTGGTAAAATTCAATTTGTTGATTTATTGGAAAATAAATCTGTTTGGCATTTACACATTTTATTAAAAGAAGTGATATCTGTAGAAGATATCTTTTTAGTCATGAATAGAGTCTCTCAATATTTTTATAGTGTTTCTGATATTAGTTTGGTTAGATTCTCTTGGCATTATGAACAAAGTGATTTTAGTTCTTCAATGGTTGAAGAATACCTAAATAAAGGTATTGATATAATGCTAAAAAAGAATAAAACGTTATCTGTTTTAAAAAGATATTCTAAAACGTTTAGTACAAATAAAATCACTTATTATGTGGCATCTGAAAGTGATAAAGAGATGGTTATTGAAGCAATGAACTATTTGAAACATTTCTTTATTGATTTTGGCTTTGATAAGTTAGAATATGAAGTTAAGATATCTAAAACAGAGATTGATTATGTTGATCAAAAGAACAAATCAAAAATTATTCAAGATGAACAAGCTGATTTACGTTCATATGAAAGACAAGTTAAAGATATTGAAATAAGACGTTTTGAAAGAGATAAAAAACAAAATAAAGAAAAAAGATCCCAAAACGCAATCAAAATTGACATTCAAAATATGCCTACTACTTCGATGGAAATTCAGGAGTTTAGACAAAAAAATACAACTGACCAAGTAATTTTTGAAGGAGTATTGGTTAAAAAAGAAATTAGAGCTGCCGGAAAATATCAATTATTTACAGGACTTGTTACAAACTATAAAGATTCTATTACAATTAAACATTTCTTAACTGACTATGATAAAAAGTTCTATACATCGGATTTAATTGAAAAAATGAAAATTTCATGTAAAGGATCTATTCAATATGATACATACATGAATGATGTAGTTGTTATGTGTCGTGAAATAACTACTCTTGGTATGGATGATAGAGAAATAAGAATTGATGCGGCACAAGTTAAGAGAGTAGAACTACATGCTCATACTAAGATGTCTGTATTAGATAGTGTAATGGATGTTGCAGATTATGTATCACTGGCAAAAAGTTTTGGACACAAAGCAATTGCGGTAACAGACCATGCCAATTGTCATGTTTTGCCTGAGTTTTTTTCACTATGTAAGAAAAATGGTATTAAACCTATTGCAGGCGTTGAAGGTTATTTGATTGATGACTATAAATATCCAATTGCCTTAACTGATGAAAATATTGAATTACATGATGCAACTTTTGTTGTATTTGATATTGAAACTACAGGATTTAGTGTAAATTATAACGAAATTATTGAAATTGGTGCAGTTAAAATTTATAAAGGAATGCCTATAGCTGAATTTAGTTCTTTTGTAAAACCAAAGAATTTAATTAATAAAGTTATTACTGATTTAACTGGTATCACTAATGAAGATGTTGCTGATGCTGATAGCATTGATGTCGTATTGCCGAAATTTGCTGAATTTATTAAAGACTCAATATTGGTTGCTCATAATGCTACATTTGATACTGAGTTTATCTATGAAAATATGAAAAGACTAGGTATTTTTGAAAAGAAATTACCTTGTATAGACACATTGCAATTAGCAAAAGCTATGTATAGTAACATTTTAAAAAGATTTAATTTAAAAGATGTCGCTAAAGGCCTAAAAGTAGAAGTAGAAGAACAACATAGAGCTTTATCAGATTCTCATACAACAACAAATGCTTTCATGAGAATGTTAGGTGATTTATCAGATAAACATGTTACTAATTATAACCAAATTAATAGTATTACTAATAAAGATGAAGCTTTCAAATATATGATTCCATCTCATATTAACATTTTAGTTAAAAATAAAGAAGGATTAAAAAATTTCTATCGTATAATATCTGATAGTCATACAACTCATTTTTATAAAGAAGCTAGAATGTTAAAATCTGTTATCGACCAATATCGTGAAGGTTTATTGATTGGTAGTGGTTGCGTTAATGGTGAGATTTTCAAAGCAGCTCACGAAGGAAGTAAAGAAAAACTAGAACAAAAGATGGCTTATTATGATTATATTGAAGTACAACCTTTAGAATGCTATTCTCATTTACAAGAGTTGAGTGGAACTCCTTTAGCTAATGAACATGTTAAAACAACAATTAAATTAATTATTGACACTGCTGAAAAAATGGGTAAATTAGTTGTTGCTACTGGCGATGTTCATCAAATTAATCCAGAGGATGTTAAATATCGTAAGATTTACACTAATGCAGCAAGACCTGGTGGCGGTTTACATGAATTAGCTAGGGTTAATGAATTGCCTAAGATGCACTATCGTACAACATCAGAAATGATAGATTCATTTAATTTCTTACCGGAAAAAGTCGCTTATGATATTGTTGTAACTAATACAAATATTATTAATGATATGATTGAAGAATATGATTTGTTCCCTAAAGAATTGTTTGTTCCACGTGATGATTTTATGTCAAAATATGGCGTTCCTTCAATGTCACAAGCTGTACAAGATGTATCTTATCAAAATGCTAAAAAGATATATGGAAACCCACTACCGAAGTATATCGAAAATAGATTACAACAAGAATTGAAGAGTATTATTGGTAATGGATTCTCATCTGTTTATTATATTTCTCATATGTTAGTTAATGATTCTAACAAAAATGGTTATATTGTAGGTAGTAGAGGTTCAGTTGGTAGTAGTTTTGTTGCAACAGTTATGAACATTACTGAAGTTAATCCGTTAAAACCACATTATGTTTGTAAACAATGTAATTACTCTGCTTTTAAAACAATTGAAGAGGATTTAATTCCTGAAGATATTTTAAATAAATTACATAATGTACAATCTGGATATGATCTACCTGAGTGTAGATGTCCTAAATGTGGAGCAATCATGTCAGGATATGGTATTGATATTCCATTTGAAACCTTCCTTGGTTTCCATGGTGATAAAATTCCAGATATTGATTTAAACTTCTCTGGAGAATATCAGGATAAGGCTCACTTATTCTGTAGAGAAGTGTTTGGTATAGATAATTCTTTTAGAGCTGGTACTATTTCGACAGTTGCTGAAAAAAATGCTTACGGCTTTGTAAAGAATTACTATGAAGAAAAAAATATTCCGCTTAGAGAAGCAGAAATTAGAAGAATCGCAGATGCGATTATTGATTCGAAGAGAACAACCGGTCAGCATCCTGGTGGAATAGTCGTTGTTCCAGATAATATTGAGTATACAGATATTTTCCCTGTTCAATATCCTGCTGATGATACAACTTCAACTTGGCGTACAACTCATTATGATTATCATAGTTTTGAATCAAATTTACTAAAATTAGATATTCTTGGTCATGATGATCCAACCGTTATTAGAAAACTAATGGATTTTGTTGAAAAATATCCTGAAGAATTCCCGTTTAGTACTGTTCAAGATATTCCATTTTGCGACCCTAAAGTTCTTTCCATCTTTTCTAGTAAAGATGCTTTGGAATTAAAAGGTGAAGAAGTTGATACGCTACCTAGTGGTACAAGAGGAATTCCGGAATTTGGAACTAACTTTGTCCGTGATATTTTAAATGACATATCACCAAAAACTTTTGCTGACTTAGTTAGAATTTCTGGGCTATCACATGGTACTGATGTTTGGTTAGGAAATGCTAGAGATTTGCTATTTGCCCTTAGTATGACAGATGAACCTATTCCAGCTTCTAAGATTATCGGATGTCGTGATGATATTATGACTGATTTAATAGCATATGGTTTGGATGATTCTGACGCATTCTCAATTATGGAACACGTAAGAAAGGGTAAAGGTTTGACTACTCAAGAAAAAGAAATAATGAGTGAACATAATGTTCCACAATGGTATCAAGCTTCATGCCAAAAGATTAAGTATATGTTCCCTAAAGCTCATGCGACTGCATATGTTATAATGGCTTTAAGAATTGCTTGGTTTAAAGTGTTTAGACCGATTTATTATTATGCAGCATATTTTTCTTGTCGTGCTAGTGCCTTTGACGCAGAAGTATTAGCAGGTGGAAAAAATGCTATTCGAAATAAAATTAATGAAATTAATGAAAAAATTGCTGCTAAAACTGCAAGTAATAAAGAAAAAGATTTAGTTAATGAACTTCACATAGCGCTAGAAATGTATCTAAGAGGATATACTATTCAACAAGTAGATATTCAAAAGTCAGATGCAACTACATTTATTTTATCTGATGATAAGAAGTCTCTAATTTTGCCTTTTAGTACAATAGATAACTTGGGCGATGCTGCTGCTTATTCTGTGATTGAAGCTAGAAATGAGCATCCATTTGTATCTAAAAAAGATGTCGAAAGAAGAACTAAACTAAACAAAACTACTTTTAATAGATTATTAAGATTAGGAGCTTTAGATAGTCTTCCTGATGATGATATGAAATCTTTGTTATAAAAATGTGAACCATATTGTAAAATATTAAGAATTAGAGTATAATAATAATATAATATTTTTATTTATTAAGGAGTTGTTTATTTATGCGTTATGGAAGAAATATTGTATTTCAACGTGCAAATGAATTTTATGGCGATAATACGGCCACACTAAAGGGCGTTGCTATAAAATCAATTATAATGTTATTAAGTGCTATATTATCTTCAATCCTTTGTATGTCTTTTGTTGGCAAATACGAGGTTGAATCAACTGGCGTTGTCATATTTGGCTATTTAATTTCACCAATTATTACAATGGTTTTATCATTTGTTATGAGTTATAATCCTTTGGCTGCCAAATCTTTGGCTATTCCATATTCTATATTAGAAGGGATTAGTATTGGAACTTTGGCTGGAATCATGCAAATTGCCTTTGGCGATGTAGCTGGTGTTTTAGTAGGCTTGGCATTAGTTATTACACTTGCCTTCTTTTTAGGAGCATCTGTTTTATATGCTACTGGTCTTGTTAGAGTAACAACAGGTTTTAGAAGATTTTTATGGATTACTTTACTTGGTGTTATTATAAGTTCAGTGACTATTTCAATTATTGGTATTTTCTCACCATATATTTATGATGTGTTTTATGGCTTAGGTAATTTATCATTAGTGTTGGCTATTATATCTGTATTGATTGCTGGTGCTTACTCTTTGATTACTTTAGATAATGCCGCTAAAATCGTAGAAGCAGGCCTTGATAAAAATTTTGAATGGTATGCGGCATTTGGTATTATTTTAAATTTGATATGGTTATTCTATGAAGTTTTACGCTTGATCATTATATTGTTTGGTCGTTCAAGTAGAAACTAATAATGTTTATTTCTTGAATAAAACATTTAATTATGGTATAATATGTTGAAAAATTTTTAGGAGGATTTTTAAAATGGCAAATGTAAAAGTTGCAATTAATGGTTTTGGCCGTATTGGTCGTTTAGCTTTCAGACAAATGTTTGATGCTGAAGGTTATGAAATCGTTGCTATTAACGATTTAACTAGCCCTAAAATGCTAGCAAATTTATTAAAATACGATACTGCTCAAGGCGGTTTCGCAGGTCACATTGGTGAAAATTTACACACTGTTTCATCTAAAGAACCAGTTTTTGAAGAAGATGGAAAAACTGTTAAAGTTCCTGGATCAATCACTGTTGATGGAAAAGAAATTACTATTTATGCTCAACCAAAAGCTGAATTACTTCCTCGGGGAGAATTAGATGTTGACGTAGTATTAGAATGTACTGGTTTCTATTGTTCAAAAGCTAAATCAGAAGCTCATTTACAAGCTGGTGCTAAAAAAGTTATCATTTCTGCACCTGCAGGTAATGATTTACCTACTATTGTTTATGGTGTTAATGAAAAAACATTAACAGCTGAAGATCATATTATCTCTGCTGCTTCATGTACTACAAACTGCTTAGCTCCAATGGCTAAAGCATTAAATGATTATGCTCCAATCCAATCTGGTATTATGGCTACTATCCATGCTTATACTGGTGACCAAATGATTTTAGATGGACCACATAGAAAAGGCGATCTAAGAAGAGCTCGTGCTGGTGCTGCTAATATTGTTCCTAACTCAACTGGTGCTGCAAAAGCTATTGGTTTAGTTATCCCTGAATTAAATGGAAAATTAATCGGTTCTGCACAACGTGTTCCAGTTCCTACTGGTTCAACTACAATTTTAACTGCTGTAGTTAAAGGTAATGACATTACTAAAGAATCAATTAACGCTGCTATGAAAGCCGCTGCTAATGAATCTTATGGATATAATGAAGATCAAATCGTTTCTTCAGACGTTATTGGTATGAGATATGGTTCATTATTCGATGCTACTCAAACTATGGTTGCTCCAATTGCTGAAGGATTATACGAAGTACAAGTTGTTTCTTGGTATGATAACGAAAATAGTTATACTTCACAAATGGTTCGTACAGCTAAATATTTAGCAGAATTAAAATAATTATATAAAATAGAGACATTTCATTAGAAATGTCTTTTTTTTTGTGTACTTATAGGGAAAAATTTGTTCAGCAAAATGCACCTTTTTTTGTGAGTTTATTTATATTTAAACTGCATAAAATATTAAGAGGTGTAAGAATGAATAAAAAAAATAACAAATTATTAACTGTAATTTTTATCTTAATTATAATAAATTTAATTATTTTATGTATAAATCCGATTTTAAAGTTAGCACATAATATCTTTTTACTTGTTTTACCAGTAATACTAGGATTTGTGTGTGCATTTATTTTAAATCCATTAGTGAAAAAATTAGAAAAGAAATTTTCTCATAAAATATCTTTATTTTTGTCATTTATAATTTTTATAGTGATTATATTTTGTTTAATTATTATTATAATACCTTATATTTTAAATGAATTAATTAGTTTATTTGAAAATTTACCATCGTTAATTGATATGGCGGAGTCAAAATTATTATCAAATAATATTAACATATCTAAAATTATAAATTTCTTTAATAAATATTTTGATTTTGAAGAATATATCAGTACCAAATTGATAGTAATAGAAGAAGTTGGATTAAAACTAATCAAATCTATATTTTCGATCTTATTAATTTTAGTACTGACGATTATTATTTCAGCATATATTTTAATTGATTTTGACAATATTGTTAATTGGCTTAAAGAAAAAACAAAAGATAAAAAGTACCAAAAAATCAGATTATGTTTAGCAAAAATGAAAGAATTAATGTATTCTTATATTTCGGGCGTACTAGTTGTATTTGTATTTATGTTTATTATTTCATCTCTTATGTTCTGGCTAATTGGATTGGATTATTGGGTTGTTCTTGGATTGATATTTGCTATAACAAATTTAATACCATATGTGGGACCATATATCGGCGGTATATTTGCAGTTACTAGTGGTATAACCGTATCGATCCAAACGGCTATTCTATCATTCATTATTGTGGTTTTTTTGCAATTATTTGAAAATTATTTTTTAACGCCAAAGATTCAAAGCAAAAAATTAAATATTAAACCTTTCTATTTATTGATCACTATAATATTGATGGGTAAACTATTAGGAATCTTTGGAATGTTAATTTCTATACCTGTTTTATCACTTTTCCAAACGATTTTTGACGTTTTTATTCTAAAAAAAAGCATTTAATAATTCATATAAAACGATATAAAAAAAGACCTTTTTACCATTAAAAACTAAAAAAACAATTTTTGTCAAAATTTTCCTAAAAAAAACAAAAAAATTATATAATATTTCACACAAAAAGTTTAAAGTTATGTTATAATAAAATGTAGATTTATATAGTTGTGTACTATATGCATTTCGATTTGATAACTTTTGAAGATAAAGGAGAATTAAGTATGTTAACTACAAAAGGTCAAAGATTTTGGATGTTTTGCATTGGGTTTTTATCATTGCTACTTGGCGCAGTGGTTTTAATTCCATTCAAATCAATCTTTACTCATGAAAAGATTTTCTTATATGAAATGATAGTGAAGCTTGGAGTTATTCCTGCTATTATTCTATTACTTTCAATTTACCCAAATAAGTATAAATATATTCAAGTTAGAGGCGCTAGAAATCAATCAAAAATTGTTTCTGTAGTAAGTTACATGCCTGTAGTTATTTATTTAACTACTATTATTACTGAATCTATATATTTATTAGCACGTGGGTATGTTATTAATGGCCAACCACCACTTGGACCATTACCTTGGTCTTTATGGTTTGTTGCATTAATAGTATTCTTAATTGCTATTACTGCTTTCTATTGTGTATTGCCAAGCGTAGAAATGCAACTTGACGTAAAGGAACATATTATTTTTGATATTATTACTTTCGTTGTAATGGTATGTTTCGGAGCTTTATATTATTTAATTTCTAAAGCAACTCATGGAATCTTCTTAAAAGAAGCTGGTAGTGGAGATCCATATTTATTTGTAGTATATCTATGCGGATTAATTGGCCTAGGTATTCATTTCCGTTCATTAATTGGTGTAATCAGAGCAGATGAAGTTAACATTTGTTTAAGATTCAACGATTTAGATGCTACAGCTTATGTTTCAAAAATGGCTGAATATAATAGAGCTTATAATGACATCATGGATCGATTTGAAGATCATTTTGCAGATGAAGAATTTATGGAAGTTGAAGAAATTGAAGAAGCTTTAGAAGAAGTTGAAGAAGAAGCAGCTGTTGAAGAAGTTCAACCTGAAGAAGCTGTTGAGGAAGTTCAACCTGAAGAAGCTGTTGAGGAAGTTCAACCTGAAGAAACTGTTGAAGAAGTTCAACCTGAAGAGGCTGTTGAAGAATCTCCAGTCCAAGAAGAAATAATGGAACAACCTGTTGAGTCAGTACCAGTTGTTCATGTTGAATATGTTCCAAACGAAGAATTAGAAGCTAAGCAAGATGAAATTGAAAAATTAGAAACTGAAATTGAAGAAATTAGATTAGCTAAAATTGCTGAAGAGGAAGCTAGAGCAAAAGAAGAAGCAGAAAAACAAGCTGCTCGTTTGGAAGCTCAAAGAATTGCTGAAGAAAAAGCTTTAAAGAATAAAGAGGAAATGGAACCATCATTCAAAAAGTTAGTTCAATTTGCAAAATCTTTAGAAGAAGTAAGTTTTATTGAAAATACAGAAAAGAAACAAATCAGATTCTTATATGGTAAGAAAGTATTCTTAATCATGGCGGATAATCCTAAAGATTATCGTTTACAATTTATGGCTGATCCTATGAAAATATTAGAATGGTGGAATTTAAATAGTGAAATTAGACCTCGTTCTAATAAATCTGATAACTGGTTTAAATTAATTAATAAAGGTTCATTTACTGAAGAATTACTATTTGATATTATCAAATCATCTCGTGAATTTGTACAACAAGAAGTTGAAAGAATCGCTCAAGAAAAGAAAGAAAAAAGAGCTTTAGCAAGACAACAAGCTAAAGAAGCAAAAGAAAATAAATAGGAGGTAAGTAACTATGATGTCTAAAAAAGAAAAAATCTTTACATTGATTACTAATATCCTTGCATTTATTTTATTCTTAATTGTGTTAATTCCTTATGGAAAATCTTCAATGAATGATAATGAATTATTAGTAAAATGTTTAATTGCTCCAATAGCAGCATGTGTTTTATTTGCAATTAATTCTTATATTAAATATGTTATTGGTTCTAATGCTTATAAATATACTACATTTTCAGCATATCTACCAGTATTCCTTTATTTAGTTGGTATTTTAGGTTTTGCTGCTATAGTTATGTTAAGAACTGGTGCAGGAAGTGTTTATGATGTTGAATCATGGATTCCTCTTACATTTGTATTTGTAGCAGCTGCTGTGATTTTTGCAGTTATCTCAATTTTCATTGGTAGATTTATTATTTTAATTAATACTAAAGAAAATATTTTCTTAGATATTTCAATTTTTGTAATAATTATTGCTGTTACTGCTGTTTTAAAAGCATTCTTTGCTAAACACGTTGGTGTTGCTATGGAATCAGATATGTTACAAAGTATTGGTATTCCTGCAATGATAGGTTTTGCTGTTGTAGTATTTTTAGTGTTTGTAATGTTAAATTACTTAAATTACAATGAAAAATTTGTTTATGCTTCTCGTAAAGAGTTATTAACAAAATGGTATGAAGGTAGAGAAGCTGTATATCGTCAAGCTGAATTAGATATTCTTTATAATTTATATGATTTCTCTAAAAATGAATTAGGTATTGAAGAAATCGTTGTTGTTGAAGATGATGAAGAAGCTATTCAAGAAAATGAAGCTGAACAAATGCCTGAAACTGTAACTGAACCTGTTGAAGAAGTTGTTGAAGATGTTCAAGAAGTTCAAGAAGAAGTAGTTGAAGAAGTTATCGAACAACCTGTTGAAGAAGTTACACAAGTAGTTGAAGAAGAAATCGATCCTACTTTACTTGCGCAAGCAGATGAAAAAATCAGTGAATTATTAAAATTAAAAGAAGAATTAACTGCTGTTGAAGAAGTAGTTGAAGAAGAAATTAAATCTGTATTACCTCCAAAAGAATTTAAACCTTCATTTGCAGATATGATTAAATATGCAAAATCATTAAAAGGTGTTACTTTCCAAGGTAATGAACAAGGTACTAACTACAAATTCTTACTTGGTAAAAAAGTATTCTTAATCTTAAATGATACTCCTAGAGATTACAGATTAACATTCTTAATGGATTTACCAAAAGCTGCTGAATATGCACAAATTTTAGCTTTCTCTAAAGCTAAGAGTCCTAAAGGTGCTTACTCATTTAAACTTGTAAGTAAAGGTGAATTCGATGAAGAAACTATTAAAGGAATCATTAAAGGTTCTTATGAAATGGTTGATATTATTAAAGATAGAGAAATTGCTGCTAAAGAAGCTTTAAAAGCTCAAAAAGCTGAAGAACGTTTGCAAGCTAAACTTGCTGAAATGACTGAAGAACAAAGAGTTAAATATCTTGCAAGACTTGAAAAGAAACGTGAACTAGAAGCTATGACTCCAGAAGAAAGAGCTGCTAAAGAAGAAGCTGAAGCAAGAGCAAAAGAAGAAGCTAAAGCTGCTAAAGCAGCAGAAGCAGAAGCTAAAGCTTTAGAAAAAGAAAGATTAGCTAAAGAAAAAGAAGAAGCTAAGGCTGCTGAAGCTGAAGCTAAAGCTTTAGAAAAAGAAAGATTAGCAAAAGAAAAAGAAGAAGCTAAGGCTGCCGAAGCTGAAGCTAAAGCTTTAGAAAAAGAAAGATTAGCAAAAGAAAAAGAAGAAGCTAAGGCTGCTGAAGCTGAAGCTAAAGCTTTAGAAAAAGAAAGATTAGCAAAAGAAAAAGAAGAAGCTAGATTAGCTGCTGAAAAACAAAAAGAAAAAGAAAAATTAGCTGCTCAAAAAGCTAAAGAAAAAGAAAAAGCTAAATTGGCTGCTCAAAAACAAAAAGAAAAAGAAAAATTAGCTGCACAAAAGGCTAAGGAAAAAGAAAAAGAAAAATTAGCTGCTCAAAAGGCTAAAGAAAAAGAACAAGCTAGATTAGCTGCTGAAAAGCAAAAAGAAAAAGAAAAATTAGCTGCACAAAAAGCTAAAGAAAAAGAACAAGCTAAGTTAGCTGCTGAAAAACAAAAAGAAAAAGAAAAATTAGCTGCTCAAAAGGCTAAAGAAAAAGAACAAGCTAAGTTAGCTGCTGAAAAACAAAAAGAAAAAGAAAAATTAGCTGCTCAAAAAGCTAAAGAAAAAGAACAAGCTAAGTTAGCTGCTGAAAAACAAAAAGAAAAAGAAAAATTAGCTGCTCAAAAAGCCAAAGAAAAAGAACAAGCTAGATTAGCTGCTGAAAAGCAAAAAGAAAAAGAAAAATTAGCTGCTCAAAAGGCTAAAGAAAAAGAACAAGCTAGATTAGCTGCTGAAAAACAAAAAGAAAAAGAAAAATTAGCTGCTCAAAAAGCTAAGGAAAAGGAAAAAGCTAAGTTAGCTGCTCAAAAACAAAAAGAAAAAGAAAAATTAGCTGCTCAAAAGGCTAAGGAAAAAGAAAAAGAAAAATTAGCTGCTCAAAAGGCTAAAGAACAAGAAAAAGCAGCATAATACGTTGATGAAGATTAGTAAAATATAATTTATATTCAGAGAGTCATTGGGTGGTGTGAAATGATTATAAGTATATTTGAAGCTCCTTCTGAGTGGAATTAAAAATTCCCGCTTGAAGCGTTAAAACTATTAAGTGCATAGATAGATTTTTCTATGAACTAGGATGGTACCGCGATTTTAATCGTTCCTAGATTTCTAGGGACGATTTTCTTTTGGAAAGGAAATGTTATGAAAAAATTAAAAGCATATGAAATTAGACAAATGTGGTTAGATTTTTTTAATTCAAAAAAACATGAAATAATTCCCAGTGCATCTTTATTACCTCAAGATGATCCAACATTATTATGGATTAATGCAGGGGTGGCACCTTTAAAAAAGTATTTTGATGGACGTGAAAAACCACAAAATCCAAGATTAACTAATGCTCAAAAATCAATTAGAACTAATGATATTGAAAATGTAGGGAAAACTGCAAGACATCATACTTTCTTTGAAATGTTAGGTAATTTTTCAATTGGTGATTATTTTAGAGAAGAAGTACTTACATGGGCATATGAGCTATTATTTGATGATAAATGGTTTGGATTTGACAAAAATTTAATCTATATTACATATTACACAAAAGATACTGATACTTTTAATAAATGGGTATCTCTTGGTGTAGAAGCTGATCACTTGATTCCTTTAGATGATAACTTCTGGGAAATAGGCGAAGGACCATGTGGGCCTGATACTGAAATCTTCTATGATAGAGGACCAAAATATGATCCCGAAAATATTGGAATTAAGATGTTAAAAGAAGATATTGAAAATGATAGATACATTGAAATTTGGAATATTGTATTTAGTCAATTTAATTCTGAACCGGGTAAGAAAAGAGAAGAATATAAAGAACTACCAAGTAAAAATATTGATACTGGAGCAGGTTTAGAAAGACTTGCTTGTGTTATGCAAGAAACTGAAACTAACTATGAATCTGATTTGTTTTATCCATATATTCAATTTATTGAAGATAAAACTGGAATTAAATATGAAGGTCAAATGTCATTTAAGGTTATTGTAGATCATATTAGAAGTATTACATTTGCCTTGGCTGATGGTGCAACGTTTGGTAATAGTGGAAGAGGTTATGTATTAAGACGAATTTTAAGAAGAGCTGTTCGATATGCACGTAAATTAAATATTACAGAACCTTTTTTATTTAACATGGTTAGCTTAGTAGCTGAGAATATGAAAGAGTATTATCCATATTTACAAGAACAATGTGCATTAGTTTCAAAATTAATCAAAATAGAAGAAGAAAACTTCTGGAAAACTTTAGAAAAAGGTGAAAAGAAACTTAATGATATAATTGCGAATATGCAAGATTGTGTATTAAAAGGAGAAGATGCTTTCTTATTATATGATACATTTGGATTCCCACTAGAGTTAACAATAGAAGCTGCTGCTGAAAAAGGAATCAGCGTTGATGAAGAAGGTTTTAAAGAATTCTTAATTCAACAAAAAGTTCGTGCAAGAGGAGCTAGAACTTCAATCCAATCAATGAATACCCAAGTCGAAGCATACTTGAATTTTAAGGATGAAGTAGAATTTATTGGTTATCATGAACTTCATAGTCAAAGTAAAGTTATTGCACTATTCCAAAACAATAAGTCCGTAAATTCTGCTAGTGGTGAAGTATTAGTAGTATGTGATAAAACACCTTTTTATGGTGAAAGTGGTGGCCAAGTAGGAGATAAGGGTACAATTACAATCGATGGTAATGTTTGTAATGTAATCGATAGTATTAAAATGCCAAATGGACAAAATGCTATCCTAGTAGAAACAGATGATTTAACAATTAGTGTTGGTGACACAGTAATTTTAGATGTTGATAAAAATTATCGTATGAATGTTACGCATAATCATTCAGCTACTCATTTAATGAATCAATCTTTAAGAAATGTTTTAGGAAAACATGTGGTTCAACAGGGGTCACTAAATACAAATAAGAGACTTAGATTTGACTTTAACCATTTTACTAATTTAAGTAATGAAGAAATTTTAAAAATTGAAGAATTAACTAATAAAGCTATTCAAGCTAATTATGAAGTTAAAACTATTTCTACTTCTATTGATGAGGCTGTTAAACTTGGTGCTCAAGCTCAATTTAGCGAAAAGTATGGAGACGTTGTAAGAGTTGTTGATATGGATTATAGTAAAGAACTATGTGGTGGTACTCATGTACAATCAACTGGGGAAATTAGTAAATTTGCTATATTAAGTATTGAAAGTAAAGGATCTGGAATTTTTAGAATAGAAGCTGCAACTAATCAAAATATTTTTAGTGAAATTTCAGAAGTAATAAGTAATGTAAATAATAGTATTATTGAATTAAATAATAAAATTATTGATGTTATTTCGAAAGCAAAAGATAATGGAATTGAATTGGTTTATACAAAATATGAAAGTAAACCATTATTAGGAAGTTATCAAGATATTTTAAATAAACGAGAAGAACTTGCCAGTGTTCAAAAAAGTTTAAAAGACTTAGAAAAAGAATATGATCAAAAATATCGAAATAAAAATTCATCAGGTTTTGATAGTTATCTAGAAAAAATTAGTATTGTTAATGGTACTTCTTTATTGGTAGAAAAAGTGGAAAACTTAGATATCAATGTATTAAAAGATATTATTGATAAAATAACAGCAAATTTAGATAAAGCATTTATAATGTTTGCTAATATTGTAAATGATAAAATTATCTTTGTTGCAAAAAATAAAAATACTAGCTTTAATGCAGGTATGCTTGTTAAAGAAGCAGCCATTATTACTGGTGGTAATGGTGGAGGGCGACCAGACTTTGCTCAAGCTGGTGGTAAAGATCTATCAAAAGTTAACGATGCTTTACAAAAAGTTAAGGATATTATAGGTTTATAATGAGATACTTAGGATTAGATTTAGGCAATAGAACAGTTGGTATTGCGGTTAGTGATAGTTTAGGAATTGTTGCAACAGGAATTGAAACTTATCGTTTTAAGGAAAAAGACTTGCAAAATGTCCTAAATTATGTTAAAATGATTTGTGCTGATAGAAAGATTGATAAGGTTGTTTTGGGCCTTCCTAAAAATATGGATGGTAGTCTAGGCTTCCAATCTGAATACGTATTGGAATTTAAGACTATGCTTGAAAATGAAGGAATTGAAGTTGATTTATTCGATGAAAGATTATCTACTGTTCAAGTAACTAAAATTATGATCGATGCTGATTTATCTAGACAAAAAAGAAAACAACAAGTAGATAAACTTGCTGCTGTTGTAATTTTACAATCTTACTTAGATAGTAAGAAATTTTAATAGGAGATTTATTATTATGGATTATAAAAAATTTGAACTTGTACCTGAAACTGAAAAGTATATTAATATTTTAAATGAAGAAGGTAATGAAGAACTATGCCAAATTTTATTCTCAGTTGTTTCTGAAGAATATAAAAAAACTTTTGTAGTTTTTTCTAGAGTAGCAGATATTGAAAGATCATACTCTGAAGAAGGCGATGATCGTATTGAAGTAGGTGCAGCTTTATTCAAAGAAGATGAGAATGGTGATGGTGAATTATTCCAAATTACTGATGATGAAGATTGGGAAATTGTTTCTCAAGCTATTCAAGAATTTGATGAAATGTATGAAACATTAGCTGAAGAACATGAACATGAATGTTGCTGTAATCATGAACATTGTCATTGTGATCAAGATGGTACTGAAGTATGTGAATGTGATTGCGACTGCGATTGCGAAGATGATGACGAAGAAGAGTGTCATTGCTGTTGTAAACATCACGAATAGTAAAAAAATAGACCTTTAAATAAGGTCTATTTTTTAATATCTAAAATATAAACTAAATAATCTACAATGTCATTATAAATTTTACCAGCTGGTTCTGTTATTTCGTATAAACATTGATGATGTTTTGGTACTTCGATTGGAATTTGTGCAATTAATTCAGCATTTAAGTTTTGAGCTGCCGTTAATCCTCCATTTTGTCCAAAAATGTAATGTTTTTTATTAGTATCAGGATCAGTATAATATGCCATGTTTTCAATAATTCCGACAACATCTTGCTCCATCTTTTGAGCAGCAATTCCGGCTTTGATAGCTACATTGGCTGCAGCTGGATGTGGTGTGGTTACTAATAGCATTTTAGGATTTTTAATGTATTGTTTGATGTCTAACATTACATCACCGGTTCCAGGTGGGAAGTCAATAATAATGACATTTGTCTTAGGATTCCAAGCGGTTTCATAGAAGAAGTAGTCTAACATACTATGAAGCATTCCAGCACGCCAAATAACGGGTTCATGTTCTTGAGTAAAAAACTCTGTTGACATTACTTCTATATTATCTTTTTTAATAGGAATTATTTTTTGTTCTTCATTAGCATATGGTTGTTGATGACCAGTTTCTAATAAATCAGGGATGCTAGAACCATAAATGTCAGCATCAATTACAGCTGTATTATAACCTTTTTTCATAAAACGATAAGCGAGGTTTGCTGCAACACTGCTTTTTCCGACTCCACCCTTGCCACTGATAATACCAATACAAGTAATGCCGGAATTTACAATACTATAATGAACTCTTTTTTCAGTTAAGTTTAGTTTAATTCCTTTGTGGTTATGTTTAATTTTTACTAGTTTGATAATTTCTTTACGAAGACTTTCTGTTTCCTCAACATTTTTTTCAACTAATACTTCAATTAGAACGGTATCTTTTTCGTCATCAAGACCTAGGTGAGTAAGTCCATTAGTTTCTCTTAATGTTAAATTAACAGATGGGTCAATTAAATTTAATAAATCTTCTCTTAATTTTTCCATATTTTAATTCTCCTTTATGGGAAATTTGAATTCATTTTTATATGAATTGGATTTAGTGATTATGTTGTATAATTTACTTGCTTTTAACTCGTAGTCAAAGTATTTCGAATCAATTGTTTTTATATTATTACATAAATTGACATTTCTTAAATTTTTAAAATGATTTTCACCTTTTTTACTGAATCCTAGAACTCGTAATGGTAAATCTTCAGTAATGTTTCCCTCTAAATTAAGCAACATCGAGATGATAGTTCTTTTAATTCTAGATTTTGTATATTTTTTATTAGCAAGTTTATTAATGTTTTGTTCGTAATCTATATTAACATCAATATTATTCAATATATAATTTTCAATACCTTCACTAACCAAATGAATATTTTTAAAATGGTCATTATTTGTAATTATTAGAGAGTGTAATAAACTTGTTAAAATTTGATTTGATGTTGTTAAATTAATTAGTTTATCTGAATTATAATTAATATATTGGTCGATAGGAATATGATTTTTAATAGCTTCTCTTAGTGCAGAACCACTAGGTATAGATGTTAATTCAATCGAATTATCATTATTTCCGATTCTTTGAATTGTGTGAATTTGAATATGAGGGTATTTTGTATGAATAATTCTGATATAATCTAAAGCTAAAGTGATGTTTGGTAGTAAAGATAGTTGATACAGTCTTTGATCATGTGATAGGTTCAAGATTGTTTTAGAATATGCTTTTTTGTAACTATATTCGGTGTTTAAATTACTTATTAAAGTTTCCTTAAATAAAGAGTTTTTTTCAATTTCTAGTATTTTTTCCAAATCTTCTTTAGATCCTTCCTCAATGCCAAAAACTAAATCAGTAATCTTTGCTTGATTCAGTAAGTAAATGCTATTTTCACCAAATTTTAAAGAACTATTTAATGAAGAGTAAAGTGGCAAATCAATAATTAAATCAAATCCTGATTTTAATAATATTTCAGTTTTTTCAAGTTTTGGTAAAACAGATATTTCGCCCCGCATTGAGAAATAACCTGAACATACTGCTATGGTCAATTCTGGTGAATAATCTGCTTTTATTTTATTAATAAGATATTGATGACCATTATGAAAAGGATTGGCCTCAATTATTACCCCAAATATTTTCATGTTATTTTCTCCTATCTTATGTATTATATCAAATTTTAAGTAATTTATCAAACTAAAACTCTTATTTTGACAGATAATTTATTTAATTCTTTATAAAATATAAATGGTGATGATATGAATAAAGATATTTTAAAAATTAAAAAATTTATAGTTTTGATAGAAGATGATTTTAATCGGATTTTATCTGATTTATTATACTGTAAAGCAATTGAATACATTAATATGTATGATAAAAGTTTAAATTGTTTTAAAATGGATTTAAAGAGTTTTAATGTATTAGTTGATGAAGGAAATATCAAGGACAATAAATTATCAAAAAGTCCTTGTTTATTATTTATCAATAATAATAAGATTATATTTAAAACATCTAATTTCCAATATATGCCTATCGATGTTGTAATTTGAAAGAGAAAGTATAGATACTTTCTCTTTTTTTTATAAAAAATTGTAAATTTTAAATATCTAGATAAATATAAAGTTAAGCATAAATAAATTTGGTAAAATGTCATTGGTGAGAGTATGAGAAGAGGGATGACATTATTAGAAACCATTGTTTGTATTTCATTGATTACCATTATGATATTATCTTTATCAATTATGATTATTCAAATGAACAAGAACTTAGAAATGGAAAAAAATTATCAACTAATTGAATATGATCTGTATCAATTTGAAAAAAATTTTAATCAGTTAATAAGTGACTATAGTAGTATGAATGATTGGGTAATGAGTGCTGAGTCTATTAGTATTAATGATAAAAAAATACTAGAGTTTAATCAGAAAACTTATACATTTTATTTTTTAAATGATGTCACAAATAAAACCGTTTTTAATGTTGAAACGAGCTTAGTTTATGTTAATAAACATCTTATTAAGTTCGAAAGTATATTGAATGAGATTAAATATGTTAGATATTTTTATATAGGAGGAATAGTCAGTGAAGCTTAAAATTAGTTTTATAAGAAAAAATTATGTTTTTGATTATTATGAAAATAATAAAATGTTAAAGAGGGTAATTATTGATAAAGTTAGTAATTTAGAACGTAATATTGAATTAGCCGAGTTTTCCAATATAATAAAAGAAATTTATTTTGATTCATCTTCAATCATTATTTTCAACAATTTCTACCCTATGATGAGTAATGGTTTTGTGTTAAATGAAAGTAAAAAGATTATTGATGAAATTTATCAATCTAAATATATTATTTTAGATTATTTAATATCCAAACTTGAAAAAAACAAATGTGTAAGCGCCTTTTTAGTTTTAAAAACCTTAGTTAATAGTCTTAGAAAGATTTATAAAAAAGCCAAATTTCATTGTATTTTATCAGATTCTATAAAAAAATTCATCAATAAAGAAGAAACACTTATTTATATTGATCAACATGAAATTATGTTTGTTTTAGAAAAGGAAGTTTTATTAATTAATAGTTTCAATACAAAAAAGATAGAAGAAGTGGTAAAAAATATATTGATGTGTTTATATGATAAATTATATAAAAAAGAATTAAGAATCGTTTATAAGGATACAGAAGATGAACAAATTGAATTATTAATTTCATCATTAAAGACAAAAGTAGAGAAGCAGGTGAAAATTATTGTTGAAAAGATTAAATAAAGGATTTAGTATTGTTGAAACAATGATTTCAATTTCTATTATTTTGTTATTGTCGCAAATGTGTTTATTTGTCGGATATAAAAACTCAATTAATGATAAGAATAAACGTATTCATTATTCCGCAATGCAGCTAAAATATAATTTATTACAAATTATAAAAAGTGATGGTTACTTTTATCTACATCCAGAATTATATTTTGAAGACAAAAATGGTTATATAGAAACTAAAAATATTAATAAAAACTATAGTATCTATTTATATTTTAACGATTATAACGAATTAACGGAAAATGGTTTTCATCGTTTATATGCGATTATTAGTTGTAATGTATTTTCTTATAAAACTCACAATCTTTTATATTATAATATTTTAATGAAAGAAAAAGTAATTAATCAAGTAGATAAAGATATTGGAGGGTATAACTATTTTTACAAAATGGAGAAAAACTAACGGTTTTATAATGGCTTATGTGTTAATAATTAGTTCGATAATTTTTATTATTTGTGGGATGTGCTTAGCGGTTAATAACTATATTAATAATAGAAATATCAATAGTTTAGAATTATTAGAATTAAAATATGAGGTTGAAACAAGCACATGTTTTGTTGCGGCAAATTATAATGTAGTGCAGAATGTAGGGCTCGGGTTTATTGAATATGATCAATATTATCAGTATAAAGTCGAAAAAAATGATGGTTATTACACTATATATGGGGTTAACACTAAATATCCAAAATTGATATATTATCAAAAGTTTAATAGCAACTATACAATAAATAAAAGTTATGAATATGTTATTTATGAGGAGGGGTATTTGTTTGAATAAAAAAACCACATTCTTTTATAAAGGAATTTCATCGGATAGCAAAAAAGTTAAAGGTTATATTAAGGCGAATTCTAAAGAAGAAGCATTGATGGAATTAAAACTTAATGAATTTTATATTAAAAAAATATATAAAGATTATAAATTGATTAAAGAAAAACCTATAAGATTAGAATTATTAGTAAATTTTATTGAAGAATGGATTAATTTAGAAAAAGCAAATATAGTTACACAAGATTGTTTAGAGATTATAAAGAATAATGCGACAGATAAACAACTTAAAATGGTATTAACAAATATTTTAATTAATACTCAATTTGGTGATTTTTTATCAACAGGTTTTTTATCATATGAACATTATTTTCCTAAGCTATTTATTACGCAAATTTGTAATGGAATATCGAAAGGAAATTTGTATAATACTTTAGTTTTGTTAAAAGATTATTATAAGAATAAATTAATCTATACAAACAAATTAAAAAACTCCCTTTTATATCCTAAATTATTATCATTTTTGTTAGTAATAGTATTTCTAGTTATATCAAAATTTATTATTCCTTCTTTTATAGAACTATTTTCTAAAAGTTATGTAGAAATTAATAATATCACTAAAAATGTATTAAATATAATGAATTTTATTGGTAATAATGTAATTTATTTTTTTGGGATACTTATAATAATAATTTTAACATTAAAAAGTATCAAGAATCTTTATATTTATAGGAAAACAGCGGATTTTTTAAAAATTTTAATATTTAAAAAATACTACATTTTATACTTTACATCCTTAATTTCTAGTACATTGTGTTTATACTGGAATAATGGTTTTAATAAAATTGAAAGTATCTCTTTATTAGAAGAAGTGATTGATAATGTTTATTATAAAAAGAAAATAAGGAAAATGATTGAAAATATTAAAAGTGGTCAAACTTTAGGGGATTCATTTAACGAAAGTCATATTTTAGATGAAACTTTTTGTCGTATGATTATGATGGGAGAAAATAATAACTGTGTTGAAAATAATTTGATGCATGCTGCTAACTATTATAAAGATAAAATGAATTTTTATATTGATAAGCTTTTAAAATTAGTTGAGCCATTATTTATTATGGTTTTATCAGTTTTTGTTTTATCGTTAATATTAGTTATTTTTATCCCAATTTTAAATGGATTTAAGGTGGTAATGTGATGATATCTAATAAAATTATTAAATATATATTATTAAATTTTGGGGATAGAGTTTATAATGTTGATTTGAATAAGATTATTTATCGTAGATTAGACAAATATCTTTTAGAGGAAAAGATACTAACAAAGGAAGAAATTATGGATTTATGGTCTAAATTATTTGAAGTTAGTAATGAAACTATTAGTTTTTTTGATATAAATAGAAGTACCATTGAAAAGGTAGGTTTAAATTGGATAGAACATTACAAGGTTATTCCTTTTAATGAGACACCTAAAAAAGTATCTGTTATAATATCAGACCCTTTTGATGTTGAACCCATTTGTTTAATTGAAAAACTATACAATAAACAAGTAGAAGTTTATTGTGACAATCTAATTGAAATACAACAATTAATTAATTTATTATCTGTAAATAATAATTTTGAGCATAATTTAGACAAAAAGAAAGTAGAAAAAATATTAGATTCCATTATTATTTCTGCTTGTAACCATAATGTGAGTGATTTACATTTTGATATAAAAAATAATAAAGGACAATTATTTTTTAGAAAAGACGGTATATTGTTTAAATTTATGGATTTTGATTTATCATTATATAATAAAATTATTAACAAAATAAAGTTAGAATCTAATTTAGATATAACATTAACAAATAAACCTTTGGATGGGTATTGGCACTATATCAGAGGTAAAAATAAAATAGATATTAGAGTATCGATGATACCTACTATTGATGGTGAAAGAGTAGTTTTAAGATTATTAAATTATCAAAGCAAAAATAAAAGTTTAAAAGAATTGGGTTTTACCAATAAACAATATCAAGATATAATTAGTTGTTTAAATGGCGGAGGTATTATTTTTTTAACTGGTCCTACAGGTAGTGGGAAAACGACAACGCTTTATTCAATTTTAGAATTCATTAAAAATCATAATAAAAATATAATGACAGTGGAAGATCCAATTGAAAAAAAAGTTGAAGGTATTTCTCAAATTCCACTTAATTCTTTAGATTATTCTGAGATTTTAAAAAATATAATTAGACAAGATCCTGATGTTATTATGATAGGGGAAATTAGAGATAGTGAAACAGCTCAAATGGCAATTAAACTTGCTCAAACTGGTCATTTGGTTTTAACAACAATACATTCTAAAGATAGTTTGGGGGTTTTATTAAGACTAGAAAATCTTGGTTTAAAAAGATATTTAATTCATGATACGATAAAATTAATTATTTCTCAACGCTTAATCAGAAATAAGTGTAATAGTTGTCATGGAATCAGTAGTGACAATTGTAAAGATTGTTTTGGTACGGGATATAGTGGTAGAAAGATGATTGCTGAAGTTATCAAAATAGATAATGTCATAAAGGAATTTTTGGAAAAAGATAATTATAAAGATTTGATTTTAAAATACAAACAAGAGGATTTGTTTAAGAATGTATGTAAACCGTTATTAGAAAATAATAACATTTTATATGAAGAGTTAATTCAATTAGGATTAACTGATTAATTCTTTTTTTGATTATTAATAGGTTGCACAATATTATATATAATAAGGAAGGAATTATTAAAATGAGAAAAAACAAAGGTTTTACATTAATTGAGGTTTTAATAACAGTTACAATAATCGGAATTATGACATCTGTAAGTATTTTGTCATATAAGAATTATGTTAAAGTATCTAATGAGTCTGCAACAAAACAAGAACTTGTCCAAGTTGCACAAGCTTACGAGATTGGTGTGTTAAATGAAGAATTTGAAAATTCTGATAGTACAATAACATTTGATTCACTAAAAACCACTTATAAAACAATTACAGGATATGATTTGCCATTTGACTCTGGTGAATTATCATATAATAATTATGTTTTAACATTAACTAAACGTGATGTTACAGCCACATATGATTTCAAAACTAAAGCGCTATCTGTGGAATAGAAGAAGTGGATTTTCCTTAATTGAAGTGATAATGACAGTATCCATTATTGGGGTGATGAGTGCAACCCTAATACCAACTTATAGTTATCTTAATGATAAGAAAAATAAGCTAGAATTTGAAAAAAGAGTATTAATGTTAGAAAATGATTTTTTTGATTCGCTTAATAATTTTCAAACATATAAGAGTTTTAAATATCCGATAATCGGGACCATTACTACTGATACAGTAAATTTTTTGAATATTAACCAAAATACTTTCTATTCATTTGTTGTTGCAATGTTAAATAATACTACTGCAATAAAATACTATAATAATATTGAAAGTCATAGTATGATAACAACTAGTTTTAATAATGGAACTTGTGTTGTTGAGTATTTTGTTAATCTTAAAACAAAAGAAAAGTTTATTTTTAAATTTAGTGTTTATGATAACAGTATTAGTTATAAAGATTATGCTTATTTTGATTCATTTACTTTTACAGATGAATTTGATAATACTAAAACAATATCAATGTTATAAAAAAATAAATAATTCTTGAAAAAAAATAAAATTAAGTGTATAATTAAGTATAGAAGGAAGAAGGTATACTTATGAACAGAATAATTAAAAGATCTTTATACTTATGTTTTATTTTTATAGCTATTATGATTTCGAATGTTGTAGTTAGTGCTGATGAACAACAATATGATCACCTATATGATGAAATATCAAGAGAAAAAATAACTATTACTGAAGGCGTTGATTGGACTAATATTATTTTAAATACTAAAACAACTCGTCCCGTAGGTAATGTTGGTGGTTATGGTACAGATGGTACCATTGATGTTAATAAGTGGTATGGACAACAAGTTAATTTATTAGAAGTGCCAAGAATGGAAATGGCAAATGGCGAACAAAAATTCGAACTTATTGTGTGGAGTATACAAGGGGATGAACAATGGGATTTTGCTAGTGTAACTAAAATGGCAGAAGATTTTGAAAGACACAATCCAGATTATATGGTAATTGGTGGTATCAATGGTGATTTCTACGATTGGCATACAACTAATGACTATCCAAACTCAGGTAATGGAATCGAAGTTTCAAATGGAGAAGTTTTAAGAACAGTTTTTGATGATTGGGGTATTGTAGGTTTTAATAATGATAACAATAATGATCAATTAGTATATGATTGGGTTCCTTCATATTCAGAAATTTCAAGTTCATTTTATCTTTCTGTTTATGATGAAAATGGTACTGTTGTTGAAGAAATAGAGTTAGATGGTATGAATATGGGCAGCTTAGAAGAAGGTCAAACTAGCGCATATTTTGGTCACTTAGAAAGAATCTACCTTTACCAAACTACAGTAGATGAAAATGGAAATACTGTTTTTGTTTTGGATGAAAAAGGTAATAAAATACATGTTCCAAACTCATATGGTGAACCTACAATTACTAATAGAGTATATCATGCACCGACTTTAGCTGAAGGAGATGCATATTACGTAATTGATGGATCTAAAGTCATTTATCAGGCTGCTGATGACAGTTACTATGGAAAAGGTACTATTACAAATGTTAATGATAATACTTCCGTAATTAATAACTCTTTTGCGATTGTTACTAAAAATGATCATGTAAAAGAATTATTAGCTCTAGGTAAGGAAATTCGTGTTCAAAGAAACCTTACAGGTATTTTTGAAGGTATTGAAAATGCCATCGGATGTTATATCACTTTAGCAGATAAAGGTGCTTTCCCAGAATATAGTACTGACTCTTATTTGACAACACGTGCACCAAGAACTATCGTTGGCTGCAAAGCTGATGGTACTGTATGTTTATTGACAATGGATGGAAGACAACCAGATAAGAATTATTATGGAACAAATCAAGAAGAAATAAATACAATTTTAGAACAATTAGATATTACTGAAGCATATTTATTAGATGGTGGAGGTTCTTCAACTTTCTTTGTTCGTGAAAATGATAAGTTTGTTGTTAAAAATTCTCCAAGTGATAAACATGTTAGATCAGTTTCTAATGGTATTTTAATTGTTACGAAGAAGGACGAATCAGTAAAAGTATCTAATATTAATACTGATACTAATAAAGTTGAATTAGATGTTGAAACAACTGTTGAAAATATTACTAATGCTTATCTAAAAATTGAAGATGAAGTTTACTACGCAGAAAATGGTAAAATTATTGTTGATCAATTAAAGAACAATACAAATTATAGTGGAGCGTTATATTATCAAATAGGAGATGGAGCTTTTGTTCCTACTACATCAAAAGTAAGTTTTGCTACTGACAAAATAAAACCGACAGTAACGACTAATGAATTTACATTTGATGATCAATATATTTATCCTTCATTGAATATAGTGGACCCAGATAATGCTATATCATTAATTATTATTAATGTTGGTGGTAAACGTGTTGTATATTCATTAGACCCAGATCCTGAAGATGGCCCAATTAAAATTGCTAGACCAGCCGGGGATAGTTATGAATGTACTATTAGCGTTACATATAAACTTAATGAATTAAAATCTAAAGTTGATGATAAAATAACTTATAATGGAAGATTCTCTACTGTTGAACCTGAACTTCCAGATGGACCGCAAGTTGATGATAAGAAGAGCGGTTGTAAAGCGGGAGCTTATATTATTAGTTCTTTAATTCCACTTGGTTTAGCTGTTATTATTTTAAAAAGAAAATCTATTTAACAAATAATAATGCCTCAAATATTTGAGGCATTATTTTTTATGTAATAATTTAAAATATTCTATTATATTATATAGTGGTGATTAAATGAGCCGTTTTTTTAAAGGTTTAATTATTGGTTGTTCATATGTAATTCCAGGTGTTTGTAGTGCAAGTACTGCTATTTCACTTAAGGAATATGATAATATATTAGAATTAATGGGTAACTTTTATAAATTTAAAACAGTAAAAAAACATTTATTTCTTATATTCGGTATTTTGTTAGGAATGGTTTTTGCATTTGTTTTGGTTATGAAGTTGTTTAATATTATTCCATGGTTTATATTGACAATTTTTTTTATAATTAATTTATTAAATTTTAATTTATCATTATCCAATTTTAAAAATTTCGTCTTTGAGGCCATTGGATTTATACTATTATTATTTTTTACTTTAAAACTTACTTCTATTGGTGTTACTAATAACATAATTTTTCTTTTTTATGGATTGATTGTTGCGTTAGGATTTGTATTGCCAGGGTTAAGTGGCTCCTTGTTAATGTTTAATCTTGGTATTTATGAAATGATTTATATAATGTTTAAGGCGAGAAATTTTTTAGATATAACATTTATATTTTTTTTGGTTTCATTAGTAATGGGCATTATTATATGGTCTAAACTCTTTAATGATTTAATAAAAAAGAGTAATAATATTTTTACTTCCATTTTAGAAGGAATGTTCATGGGTAATCTCTTTTTGCTAGGAAATGAAATTGTTAAATGTTTTTCGAATTTATCGACTAAAGTGCTTTATACTTTTAGTATTATAATGGTAGGATTTATAATAAAAATCAGTAGTAAACATTTGAGAAAAAAAATTAAATATGATAAAATCAAATAGGTGATTATTATGAATGGAATTTTAGTGGTAAATAAACCTATCGGTATTACTAGCCATGATGTGGTAAATGAAGTCAGAAGAGCGTATAATACAAAAAAAGTAGGACATGTTGGAACTTTAGATCCGATTGCGGAAGGTGTTTTAGTGGTGTGTGTGAACCAAGCAACTAAACTAGCTCCTTTTTTAGAAAGTGATGATAAAATTTATGTGTGCAAAGTTTTGGTTGGACAGTCTACCGATACATATGATATTACTGGTAATATTACTAAAAAATTGGATTCAGTTACAATTACGGAGGAGTTAATAGATAATACGTTAACTAAATTTAAAGGTAAGTTGTCACAATTTCCTCCTATTTATTCAGCAATAAAAGTAAATGGAAAAAAATTGTATCAATACGCTAGAAGTAAACAAGAGGTTATAATTGAACCTCGTAATGTTGAAGTTTATGAAATTTATAGAACAAATCCAATTGAAATAATTGATGGACAAGTATATTTTTCATTTTATAGTCATGTTAGTAAGGGGACTTATATTAGATCAATCGTTAACGATATAGGAAAAGAATTACAAATTCCGTGCTGTATGGCTGAGTTAAAAAGAGTGAAAAGCGGCTTGTTCGATATTTCTCAAAGTTATAGTTTAGATGAAGTTAAACTAGGAAAAAGTCGTCTTGTAAAAATGCTTGATTGTTTGGATTTTGAAAAGATTGATATAACAAACAATTCTGAAATATTTAATAAAATTAAAAATGGAATGAAACTTTCATTAAGTACTTTTGATGAAAAATATGATAAAATTGCCTTTATTTATCAAACTGAATTATTGGCAATATATGAATTTAATGATGAACAATTTCCATGTTATAAAGCAACTAGAGTTTGGTTATAATAAATGTTGAATATTGTTGTATTTTTTCTTGATTTTTTATTCAAAAAGTAGTATAATAATAAAGACCTTAAGCAAGGTTATCGAGTCTTCCGACGTTATCGTTGCTTAAGGATGTCAAAATATAATAGGAGGAAACAAAAATGGCTTGTATTAACAAGGAACAAAAAGCAGAAATTATTGCTAAATTTGCTCGTGCAGAAGGAGATACTGGTTCTCCAGAAGTTCAAATTGCGATTTTAACAGCTGAAATTAACAAGATCAACCAACATATGAAAGATCATCCACATGACTTTCATACACGTCGTGGTCTTTTAAAGAAAATCGGTCATCGTCGTAATTTACTAGCTTATCTTAAAGACAAAGATGTTCAAAGATATCGTGAACTTATTGCACAATTAGGCTTAAGAAAGTAATTGCTTTAAAAAAATGGCACATATTTATAGAATTATTTTCTTCTATGATTATGTGCTTTATTTTTTGAAAATTCAAAGATTATCGAAATCTTTTCAATATATAATATAATTTATAACAATTTAGAAGGTGAAAAATATGGAAAAACAAGTTTTTGAATACGTTCAACATTGTTTAGAAGGTGAACGTAAATTTGTGGTTGAAATTGGTGAAGTTGCTAAACAAGCAAGTGGATCATGTTTTGTAAGATATAATGATACTGCTGTTTTATCAGCTGCTGTAGGAAGCAAAAACTTCCTAGATACAGATTTCTTCCCACTAACAGTTCTTTATCAAGAACGTTTATATGCAGCAGGTAAAATTCCTGGTGGATTTTTAAAACGTGAAGGCCGTCCTACAGAACATGAAACTCTAGTTTCACGTTTAATTGATAGACCAATTAGACCTTTATTTGCAGAAGGTTTTAGAAATGAAGTTCAAGTTGTAAATATGGTAATGTGTGCTAACCCTGATTATTCATCTGCTATGGCAGCTATGTTGGGTTCTAGTATTGCTTTATGCGTTTCTGATATTCCTTTTGATGGACCGATTGCAGGTGTTGTGGTTGGTAGAATTAATGGTGAATATGTATTAAATCCAACAACTGAACAATTAGAACAATCTGATATTAATTTAACACTAGCTGGAACTAAAAATGCTATTAATATGGTTGAAGCCGGTGCTAAACAAGTTTCAGAAGATGACATGCTAGGTGCATTAATGTTTGGTCATGAAGAAATTAAACGTTTATGTGCATTTGAAGAAGAGATTATCAAAGCATGTGGAAAAGAAAAAATGGAAGTTAGCTTATTTGCAATTCCTGATGAAATTCAAAATGCAGTTGCTGAGTATGCTAAAGAAGATTTAGTGAAAGCTATTTCAATCCATGAAAAATTGGCAAGACAAGATGCATGTGATGCTATTATTGCTGATACAATTGCTCATTTTGAAGTTGAATGGGCTCAAGATGCTGAATTAGAAAAGAAAATTCGTTACGTAAATATGTTATTAGAACAATTTACTGCGGATGAAGTTAGAAGATTGATCACTGAAGACAAGATTCGTCCAGATGGTAGACAAGTAGATGAAATTAGACCGTTATCTTCAAGAGTAGATATTTTTGAAAGAACACATGGTTCATCTTTATTTACAAGAGGACAAACACAAGCTTTATCTGTTGTTACATTGGGTTCAATTAGTGAATATCAAATCATTGATGGTTTAGGTGTTGATGAAGGCAAGAGATTTATGCTTCACTATAACTTCCCACAATTTTGTGTAGGTTCAACTGGTAAATACGGAAGTCCAGGTAGAAGAGAAGTAGGTCATGGTGCATTAGGCGAAAGAGCATTAGCACAAGTAATTCCTTCTGAAGATGAATTCCCTTATACTATTCGTGTTGTAAGTGAAATTCTTGAATCTAATGGTTCTTCATCACAAGCATCTATTTGTGCTGGCACATTAGCATTAATGGCTGCTGGTGTTCCAATTAAAGCTCCAGTTGCTGGTATTGCAATGGGATTAATTAGTGATGGCGATAAATATACAATCTTAACAGATATTCAAGGTTTAGAAGACCACTATGGCGATATGGACTTTAAAGTAGCTGGTACTAGAAATGGTATTACAGCTTTACAAATGGATATTAAGATTCATGGTATTACTTATGAAATTTTAAAAGAAGCTTTAGCGCAAGCTAAAAAAGGTAGAATGCAAATTTTAGATCATTTACAAACTACTATTGCTGAAGTTAGACCTGAATTAAGTGCGTTTGCACCAAAAGTAAAAATGATTAGAATTAGTCCTGATAAAATTAAAGATGTTATCGGTGCTGGTGGTAAGATTATTCAAGATATCATTAAAGAATGTAATGAAGTTAAAATCGATATTGAACAAGATGGCCGCGTATTCGTTATGCATGCTGAAACTTGTTGGATTGATAAGGCTATTGAAATTATTAAGAGTTTGACAAGAGAAGCTCAAGTTGGCGAAATTTATGAAGCTAAAGTCGTAAAAATTATGAAATTTGGTGCTTTTGTTGAATTATGGCCTGGTTATGAAGGTTTAGTTCATATCTCTCAACTTGCACAAGAACGTGTAGCTAAAGTAGAAGATGTAGTTAGAGAAGGCGATGAAATTGTGGTTAAAGTTATGGGATTTGATGAAAAAGGAAAAGTTCTATTATCACGTAAAGAAGTTTTAGCTCCAAAAGCCTCTGAAAATGTGGAAAAAGGAGAATAATATGAAAATCGGAATTACGGCAGATTGTAGTTCTGGCTTAGAATATGCTCCTTTTGAGCATAATGTTAAAATTACTAGAACCACTATTAATTTTAAAGATAAGACTTTAGTGGATGGTATTGACATTACAGTTGATGAATTTTATAAAATGTTAGAAAATGTAGAAGAAGTTCCATCAACTGCTGCTCCTTCAATTGGTGAAATTACTGCACGAGTTGAAGAATGGAAAAAAGAAGGATGTAGTGATGTTATTCATTTTCCTATTTCTTTTGGATTGAGTCCGTATGGATTAAATATGAGTAACTTAGCAGATGAATTATTTGAAGGAATTAATGTTCATTTCTTTCCTTCAAAACAAGCATGTATTATGCAAGGATACGTTGCACATTATGGAGAGAAATTAGCTCAAATTGGAAAAACACCTGAAGAAATTATTCAATTATGTGAAGAATTTCAAAATAGAATATCTACACATTTTATTGTTGATAATTTAAAATATTTAGTGAAGAATGGTAGATTAACTAGTGTTGCGGGTTTTATTGGGACATTAGCAAATATTAAACCAGTTTTACAAGTAAATAAAGAAGGTAAAATTGTTCCATTTGAAAAAGTACGTACAAAAGGCAAGGCCATTGAACGTATAAAACAATTGACAGTTGAAAACGGCTTAAATTATCAAGATGTAATTTACGTAGTTTTACATTCCAATCGCTTAGAGGAAGCAAACAAGATTGCTGAGGACTTAAGTAAGTTAGTTAATAATGCAAGACGTGTTGAAGTCACAACAATTACTTCTACAGTTGGTGCACATATTGGTAGCGGTGTAATTGGTATTACTTGCATACCTGTAGATAATTTAGAACATAACGAATTAATATAACACATGGGTAACTGAGCAATTATTATTGTTAGGAAAGTCCATACTAGCACAAGCTGAGATGCTTGTAGTGATTGTGCTTAATGAAAAAATAAATTAAGGCAGCTGATAACTGACGGCAAGCTGAACCCTAAACATTTTTTGCATGGTGACAGCTTTGAAAGTGCCACAGTGACGATACCTTTGGAAACAAAGAAGTGGAACGGGTAAACCCCACAAGCTAGCAACCCAAATTTTGGTAGGGGCATGGTTGATTCGGAAATGAACGAAGATACTACACGAAAGTGAGATAAATGGTTACCACCGGTAACGGTACAGAATATGGCTTATAGTGTGTTATTATCATAATATTCTCACCTTAATGGTGAGAATTTTTTATCAAGGAGGATGTATGTTAATTACAAAATCAGAATATTTAATTAGTGCAGTTGCGGTAAAACAATTTCCACATCCCGAACTTCCTCAATTTTTATTGATGGGTAGAAGTAATGTTGGGAAAAGTAGTTTCATCAATGCGTTAACAAATAGAAAAAATCTAGCTTTTACATCTAGTAAACCTGGTAAAACAGAAACATTAAACTTTTATCTTTGTAATGATAAAATGATGCTTGTTGATGCTCCAGGTTATGGTTATGCAAAGAAGGCGAAAGAAAAAAGAGTTGATTTTGGTTCTTTATTAGAAAGATATTTAAATTCTGATGTTAATATAAGTGGTGTGTTTCATATTATTGATATTAGACATGATCCTACTGAGGATGATCAATTAGTTTTTGATTTTCTACAACAATTTGAGATACCTATTTATGTAATTGCAACTAAAGCGGATAAATTAAGTAAAAATCAAATTCATTCTAATGCTTCTAAAATAAAGAAGATTTTACATTTAAATGAAGGACAATTAATTGTCTTTTCTTCTGAAACTAAACAGGGTGTTCTAGAGGTTGAAGAAATAATTAAATAGTAATTAATAGTTCAATTTAAGCATATAATATATTGGTGATTATATGCAATTAGAAGTAAAGAATAATAATTTTGTCAATTTAACTAATTTAATTAAAGTAGTAAATATTAAAGCTGATTTAAAAGATTATGAATTCAACAATAATAGAATTAGTGGAATTTTTATCATAAAGGGTAAATATATTAAAGATACAATAGATCGATTTCAAGATTTTGAAGAAGAAATTCCTTTTGAAATATTATTTACTATGCCAGTTAACATAGTTAATAATGTTACATTAAAGGATTTTGAATATTTTGAAGTTGAAAGAAGAGGAATCGAAACTGAGTTCACACTTACTATAGAGTATGAATCAGATGATTTTGGATCTTCTTTAAATAATACTGATGAATATGACAACATTAAAAAAGAAGTAGAACAAAAATTAAATGAATCATTAGATGTTTTTGATCACAGTGAATCATTAAACTTACCCACCACTGAACAAACCATTAAAATTAGAATCAAATTCTAACAATTTACATAATATAATTTTAGATAATTATGATTTAAAAATTATTAATTTTAATGACTATACCAAAAAAACTACTTTATTAAATTGTGAAGAAGGAAATTGTTACTTACTAAAGAAAACAAAAAATGGTATTGATACTAAGTTTAATTATTTATCTAGTATGGGTTTAAATAACATTATTTATCCCGAGTTTAATATAAATAAAAAATATTTAACTACTGTAAATGATGAGAACTATTATTTAACACAATATTATGATTCGTTAGAAGTAGTTCCTGAGAAAAAAGCGGTAGATTTATTTGAAGAATTAACGAATATTCATAGAAACACTCAATTTCCAAGACAACTAAGTCCGGTTAATAGTAGATATAAATTTGATGAGTTGACTAAACAATTAGATTATAAATTTAAAGTGATAGAAGAATTTATTAGGAGTTTGGAATCTAGTCAAATTGGTGAATTAGAATTTGAAATACTAAGAAGGTATTATCGAGTATTAGATGCTAAAAACGAACTCATTAGGTTACAAAAAAGAATCATATTAAATGTTAAAGATCATGAAAGTGTTAACTATGTTTTTATTCATAATAATCCTAAATTAGAACATTTATTATATATTAAAGGAAGTAAATATATTGTTAGTATTGATAAAGGTCAATTAGGTATAGAATCATTGGATTTCGCCAAATTTTATGTAGAAAATGAAGGGTTAAACGTCGATTTTAAGAAGATTATTATTGAAACTCTTCAATCTTATGATTCGGATTTTTATTATGACTACTTTAGGTTTTTAGTTTTGTTAATCTATATTAAGAGATTAAATGTTAGTAATGAGTTACATGAAGTATATAAAGATTTTGATCAGATATTTGTTTCTTTAGAAAATTATTTTTATAATTTTATTGATAAGCCTATAGAAGAAAGCAATGAATAACACTTTTATAATAAAATTAGTATGTATTCAATTGACAATTTTAGCCAAATGGAGTATAATATATTGGTCAGGGGTGGCTTATGAAGTGGTCATTACAACAATTACAGAAATTATATAAACCTTCAAATATATTTGAAATCGAATATAATTTTGATGATTATTTAGATGAACTTAAAAATTCAGGTTCTGAAACTGATATTTTAGAAGTTCAAACTGCTAAAGCTATTGTGTCAATAGTTAAACTTGACATGGAAACATTTAAGTTTGATTATCACATAACTGCAAATTTATTAATTGCATGTGCTCTTACGCTAGAACCAGTCCCATATAGTTTGGACTTTCAAGTTTCTGAAACGTATAGCACAGATCTTTCAGAAGAAGATGATGAAATCTTTCCAATTGAAGGAAATACAATCGATACAAAAGCGATAGTTTGGAGTAATATTTTATTGAATATTCCTATTAGAGTTGTAAGAGATGACGCATATGAAATTCTAAAGAAACGTAATATTGTTCTTGATGAAGACATCCCAGAAGAAGATTAGAGAGGTGTTATAAAATGGGAGCAATTGCTCAACAACGTCGTGTATCTAAAACACGTAAATTAAAAAGACGCACTCATTATAAACTAACAGTTCCTGGAATGGTAATTTGTTCTAACTGTGGTGAATACAAATTATCTCACCGTGTATGTCCTGTTTGTGGTTACTATAATGGTCGTCAAGTTAAAGAGATTAAAGCTAAAAAAGAAGCTGAATAATCTAAAAAAACAGAACTCTTCGTTAAGAAGAGTTTTTTGTTTTATTTAGTATTTTTGATAGGAAAAAATCGGCAAATAAAATATATAAAATTTGAAAATTTTTACAATGAAAATGTTATGAAAATACAAACGCTTTCATAAATCGCTTGATTTGTAATAATTTTTATGTTAGAATAATACAGTAAAATAGGCAATAAAGTAATAAGGAGGGCTATATGAAGTTACTTAAACGCTTTTTTATGTTTGTAGCTGTTGGTGCCATAAGTTTAGTTGCGCTTATCGGTTGTCAATTTTCTACAAATGAAAAACCTCTTTCAATTGACATGGAAAGAGTTATGTACTTAGGAGAAGAATACGAACTTAAAGTTAATGTTTTAAGTGGTAGTGCTTCTGAAGTAGAATGGAGTATCGACAACAATGAAGTTGTTGAATTCGTTGATGGCAAAATTGTCCCTATTGCCGAAGGTTCATTTAACCTTACTGCAACATTAGGAGAAGATAAAGATATTAGACATATTATTGTTCGTAATAGATATGTTTATGTTATTGATTATGTTCTTAATAATGGTGTAGAAGATACTAATAATCCTTTAGTGGTTGAATATGTAGAAGGTGCTGGAGAAATTGCACTTACTCAACCAGTTAGAGAAGGTTATGTATTTAAAGGTTTCTATGACAATGCTGAGTTAGAAGGAGAAGTAGTTACTTCTATTAAAGAAGTTAAAGAAAACTTAACTTTCTATGCAGCATGGGAAATTATTGAATATCCAATCGCTTTTGAATTAAATGGCGGTTCTGTTTCAGTTCAACTTCCAACAGAAAGAAATATCGAAGATGTAGCTTACACTTTACCACAAGCTACTATGCACGGACATGATTTTGTTGGATGGTTTGAAGATCCTGAATTTACTGGTGAACCAGTAGTTCTTTTAAATCATGAAAATTTAGATATTACTAATCTATATGCTTGCTTTGTTCCTACTAAATATGATATTACTTACGATTTAGCAGGAGCTACTTCTAATCCAAATCCAAGTCAATATGCATTTGGAGAAGTTGTAGAATTAGTGGCTGCTGAAAAAGCTGGTTACTCATTCAAAGGCTGGACATATGAAGGTAATCCAATTGAAAAAATCGAAGGTATGATGGGAGAAATTACTCTTGTTGCAACTTGGGAAGTAATCTCTTATCCAATTAGTTTTGAATTAAATGGTGGTTTAGTTTCTGCAACATTACCAACTGCTAGAACAATTGAAGATGCAGCGTTCGTTTTACCACAAGCTGAACTTGCAAATTACGATTTCGTTGGTTGGTATGCTAATGCTGATTTCAGTGGCGAAGCTGTTACTGAATTAAATGCACAAAATTTAGAAATCACTTGTTTATATGCTAAATTTACAGGCAAAGTTTATAATGTTACTTATGATTTAGCTGGTGGAGAAAATTCTAGTTCTAACCCTGTTAAATATACTTATAATGAAGCTGTTGTTTTAGACGCTCCTGTAAGAGAACATTATGAATTCGTTGAATGGCAATTAAATGGTGTTGCTGTTAAGGAAATTGCTGCTGGTACATCTGGTGATGTTACTTTAGTTGCTGTTTGGAAATTAACTCAATACACTGTTAAATTCAATTATAATGATGGAACTGATTATGTTGAAACTGTTCAATCTATTGATGATTTCGCAAAAGAATTAGTTGATTTATTTAATGCAACAGGCAAATCTGATGCGGTTACTACAACTAGAGAAAACTTTAAATCAACATCTCATCCAAATATTAAATATGTATTTAATAATGCTGAAACTTTAGCTAAATATAAATGGTTCTTAGAATTTGCATTAGAAGAAATGGTTAATGAAGCTACTCGTCAAGGTGCTTTATCTGAAGATGCATTTAAGAATACTAAAGAAATGTTAGAAAAGATGATCGCTGGTGATACTACTGCTATTGGTGGTGCGTATGCTGATGGAAGAACTGGATTCCGTTGTTGGATTGAAGGCTTAATCAATTCTAAATTACCTAGTGGTTCTGGTGTTTATGATCATTTCTTAGTTGACTACTCAATTGCTGAAAATCAAGAAAGATTCTTTGCTGCTCAAGGTGAACAAATGCCTTCAAGCAAATTAACTGTTGAAGATACTTTACCAGTTGCTTCTAGACCTGGTTATGTATTCTTAGGTTGGTTTGAAAACGGTACTAAAGTAGAATCTATTTCTGGCGATTGTACATTAGTTGCTGAATGGAAAGAAGAAGTATACAAAGTTCAATTTGATGCTCAAGGTGGTTCAATTGAAGGCTTAACATTAGCTGATTTCACTACTGCTTTAATTGAATTATTCAATTCTACTGGTAAATCTGATGCTGTTACTACTTTAAAAGAAACATTTAAAGCTACTTCTCATCCAAATATTAAATATGTTTTCAATAACACTGAAACATTAGATGAATACAGATGGTTCTTAGAATTTGCTTTAGAAGAAATGACTAATGCTGCTACAGCAAATGCTGCTACAGGAGAAGATGCATTCATTAATACTAAAGAAATGTTAGAAAAGATGATTGCTGGTGATACTGCTGCTGTAGGTGGTAGTTACGCTGATGGTAGAACTGCTTTACGTTGGTGGATTGAAGGTTTAATCAATGAAACTAAACGTACTGGTACTGGTTTATATGATAAGTACATGGTTGATTACGCAGTTGCTGAAAACATGGCTAGATTCATGGAAGCTTACTATGCAGCTTGTGGTGTATTTGAATTAACTATTAATGATCAATTACCAAAAGCTGAAAAAGAAGGTTATATCTTCCAAGGTTGGTTCTTAGATGGTCAAAAAGTAGAACACGCTACAGGAAACCAAACATTAGTAGCTGAATGGGAAATTATCAAATTTGAAATTTCTTACGACTTAGTTGGTGGTGCTTGGGCTGAAGGTCAAGAAGGCGTAGTTGAATTCGAATACAATCAAGAAGTAACTCTTCCAACTCCTGTAAAAGAAGGTTACACATTCTTAGGTTGGACTCAATTAAGTAAATATGTTACTGAAATTGAAAATGCTGATTATGAATTAGTTGCTAAATGGAAATCTAATACTCAAACTGGTTATGAAGTTATTTTTGACTTAAATGGCGGTACTTGGGAATATAGTTTCGAAGCATTTGTTACTGATTTACTATATGATTTCAATAATACTGGTAAATCTGATGCAGTTGTAACTACAAGAGAAGACTTCTGTGGAACTACTCATCCAAATGTTAAATATGTATTTAACAATTCTGAAAACTTAGCTAAATATCAATGGTTATTAGAATTCGCATTACAAGAAATCACTATTGCTGTTACTAACAATGGTGCTACAAGCTCATCTTACTATACAGAAGTTAAAGAAATGTTAGAAAAGATGATTGCTGGTGATACTACTGCTATTGGTGGTTCATATGCAAACGGAAGAACTATCTTACGTTACTGGTTAGAAGGTTTAATTAATAAAAAATTACCTACTGGCCGTGCAACATATGATAAATTAGTTATTGATTATTCTAAAGCTTCTAATTTTGCTAGATTTGATGCTGTATTTGGTCCAGTTGAACGTACAATTGAACCAGGACAAGCTTTACCAACTGCTATTAAAGAAGACCATTTCTTCTTAGGTTGGTTCTTAGATGGTGAAAAGGTTGAATATGCTACTGGAGATGATGTATTAGTTGCTCAATGGATTCATGTAGATGATTATGAATGGACAGTAGAATTTGATTTAAACGGTGGTTCATTTGCTGGTGTTACTATAGATACATTTGCAAAAGAAATCGTTGATTTATTCAATTCAACTGGTGCAAGTGATGCATTAACAACAACTAGAGAAAACTTTAAAGGTACTACTCATCCAAATATTAAATATGTATTTAATAAAGCTGAAAATCTTGCTACTTATAAATGGTTCTTAGAATTTGCTTTAGAAGAAATGACAAATGAAGCTACTCTTCAAGGTGTTACATCAGAAGCTGCCTTTATAAATACTAAAGAAATGTTAGAAAAGATGATCGCTGGTGATACTGCTGCAGTAGGTGGTAGTTACGCTGATGGTAGAACTGCTTTACGTTGGTGGATTGAAGGTTTAATCAATTCAACTAAACGTACTGGTACAGGTTTATATGACAAGTTCATGGTTGACTATTCAAATGCTGAAAATATGGCAAGATTTATTGCTGAATATACAGCTGCATCTCAAGATTTAACATTTACAGCTAAAGAAACTTTACCTACTCCAATTAAAGATGGTAATTTATTCTTAGGTTGGGCTCATGATGGTGAAATTATCACTAAAGTTAGAGGTAATTGGACTCTTGTTGCTCAATGGTTAGATTTAGCTACAGTAAGATATACTATCTCTTATGATTTAAACGGTGGTGAATGGGCTGAAGGTGAAACTCCAACTGTTGAATTTGGTTGGAACGAAGAAGTTCAATTATTAAACCCTGTAAGAGAAGGTTATAATTTCTTAGGTTGGTACGAAGATAAGACTCAAGTATCAGCTATTACTAATAAAGACTATGTATTAGTTGCTAAATGGGAAGAAATCATTGAAGAAGGTGAAACTAAGGTTCTTTATGTAAATCCTGAAGATCCTGAATGCTATGATTCAATTGAAGCTGCTTTAGAAGCTGCTAATACTGGTGATACTATCGTTGTATGCGCTGGCGCATGGGGCGGTGTTGAAATCACTAAAGGTGTTACATTAGCTGGTCCAAATGCTGGTGTTAACCCTAATGATGCTGAAAGATTACCTGAAGCTTCATTTAATGCTGATGTTATTATCTCAGCTGATAATGTAACAATTGATGGTATTAAATTAATTGGTAAAGGCCGCATTATTGGTAATGCTGCTACTGGTGCTAAGAACTTAGTAGTTAAGAACGTATATTCATATGCTTCTACTCTTAACCCAACTTCATCTGATAGTTATACAGCTCCAATTCATCTACATACTGTTGAAGCTGGTGTATACTTTGAAAATGTTGAATTAATCAATTTAAGATACGAAGGTGCTAGTGGACGTCCAATGGCATTCTATGGTGCCCAAATCGTTAACTTAAAAGTTGTTAGCTGTCATTTCTCATCTAATGGTGGTACATATAATGACGCTGTTAAGATTGATTCAAGTGATAATGAAACTGGTAATAAAGCTGAATTTGGTATTAAAGGTAATGTATTATTCCAAGGTAACTTATTCGAAAATTACACTCAATATGTAATTTGGGCAATTAGTTATGCTGAAGGTTCATATAAGATCGTTAATAACACATTCAAGAACTGTGGTCAAACTCCAGCTAGCCACTGTGCAGCTAGATTTGCTTCATATGTTGGTGAAGAAAATGGTCTTGTAAATATCGATTTCAGTTATAATACTGTTGATAATGCATTCTCATTAATTAGATTTGATAAGAGTGAAAATAGAACTGCAACTAATCAAATCGTTACAGTTCATTACAATAAATTATTAAATTGTATCGCTACTTATTTCGTTAACAATGCTAACGGCTATAATATCGATGCTACAAATAACTGGTATGATGAAACTCCTACTGCTGATAAATTCTTAAATGCTACTTGGAGTCCATATATCGAAAAATTAGAAGATCTTCCTGAATTCGTTGACTTAGAAAACTCAGTATTAATTAATTATGAATTAAACGGTGGTCAATTACCAGAAGATGCTGCTCAATACTATAATAAGATTACTGGTTTATCACAATTACCAGTTCCAACTTATGAAAATCATGTATTCTTAGGTTGGTACTATGAAGGCAAACTTGTAACTGGTTTAGAAGCTGGTATCCAAGGTGCTATTAAACTTACAGCTCAATGGAGAGAAGATGCTCTTTATGTAGGTGCTGGTGAAGAAGAATACTTATATGCTACAATTGCTGAAGCTTTAGCTGCTGCAAAAGCTGGCGATAAGATTATCTTACTTCCAGGTACATATAATGAAGCTTTAACAATCTCAGTAGCTAATTTAACAATTGCTGGTCCAAATGCAGGCCTAAATAATGCTAAAGCTACAAGAGGACAAGAAGCAGTTATTACAGGTGCTATTACACTTGCTACATCTGCTACTGGCTTAACAATTGATGGTGTTGCATTCACTGGTGCTGCTAAGATTACTGGTACACAAGTTGAAGACTTCACATTCATCAACAATAAAGTTTATGACACTAATGCTCCTGCAGGTGCATGGGCTGAAAGTAATGCTTATAAAGCTGGCTTTATTTACATCTCATCATCTAATACAACATTAAGTCAAAACTTACAATTCCATTACAACGTATTTGAAAATGTTGCTGATGATAACTTAAATATTTCTTATGTAACTAATGTTACATTCGATGGTAACGTATTCCATAACTTTGGTTACGATGCAATCAGATTCAATAACGGTTATATTGGTGGATTATTATCATTCACTAATAATGAATTCGTTCAAGATTCTATGGGTGGATACAATGGTATTTACTTTAGAATTTATGGTGGTGCTGCTGGTGTTGGTTGCCGTATCATCATCGATAACAACAAGTTCGAAAATATTGGTACTTCAAGCGCTGGATTATATTCAGGTGCAATTAGTGCTAGAAACTATCAAGAAAAAGGTTTAGATCTAGATATTACTGATAACGTATTTGACGGATGTCTAAACTACATCAGATTCAGAAATAATGCTACTGCTCCTAACCATGCTGCTAATGCTTGGGATGTAATGGTTGCTAATAATGAATTCTATGGTGTTCCTGCTGCTAATTACTTTGCTGTATGGAATGCTAGTGATACTAATGCAACTGAAAATCCTATTTTAGCTAAATTTGGTGCTAACTATTATGAAGATAATAATGGTGCTGTAATTACTGACTTAGCTGCTTATGAATCTTACTTCAAACAAGTAGCTGATAAAGGAACTGCAATGGCTTCTAAACCTACATTTGAAGCTGCTAAACCATTACACTTCTATTCAATTAGTTATGATTTAGCTGGTGGAACTACTTATGATTCATTCACTACTAAATATAATTCATTTAATAGTGCTGTAATCGCATTACCAACATTAACTAAACCTAACCATAATTTCTTAGGTTGGTCATATAATGGTACTGTTGTTACTGAATTACCTGCTGATGCTAGTGGTAACTTACATTTAGTTGCTCAATGGCAATTATTAGAAGGTGAATTCTATGATGTTACATTTGTAACTGATAAAGGTAGCTTCCCTACTAGAGACGCTGCTTCAAGAGAAGAAATCATTGCTGAATTATATGCTGATTTATATGAATGGGCAACAGATAATGAATATACTACTAAATCTAGAGAAGAATATTATGCATACATTGATGCTCAATTAAAATCTTACGAAGGATTCAATTTAAGAAATACTGATTTAGGTAACTACCCTGCAGAAGATGGTTCTACTGAATATTTCTTCAATGTTCCTAAGTATTATGCAAAATGGAAAGAATTCTTTGCAATCTTCCATGAAGCAATGTTAGCTGTTAATAGTGGCCAAAGCTTCTATACAGATGACTATGCAACATTCGTAAGATTATATCAATTCGTATCTTGGAGTTCAACTGGTAAATCATATTTCAATGGTTACCTATCTAAGATGTTTAAAGCTGTTCAAATTGAAAAAGAAATCATGACTCAATATCAAGGTGGTCAAATAGCTGAATTACCATTATTAACACATGATAAAGGTCTAGCTTTCTTAGGCTGGTATGATAACCCTGAATACAATGGTACTCCAATTACTCATATTTATTCAACAGATACTGGGGATAAGACATTCTATGCTAAATGGGAACCTGAAATTATTCCTGAAACTATTACTGTTGAACATCCTACTTCATTAAAGAGATATGAAACATATCAATTAGTATGGAGTATGACACCAGATAATATTACAGATCCATCTGTTGAATTCTTCTCAAGTAACCCTGAAGTTGCTACTGTTACTTCATTAAAAGGCTTAATTACAGCTATGAGTAATGGTACTACTACAATTACTGTTAAGGTATATGCTAACAGAACTATTGACTATTCATTTGAATTAACTGTATATTCTCCAGGACATTTCGTAGCTTCATATGAAACTAATTCTTATGTTGGTATCAATGAATCTATTAAATTAAATGCTGAATATGAAGACTATGCTGATGCTGAATTAGCATACGTATGGACAAGCTCTGATTCTAATATTGCTAACGTTGATGAAAATGGTAACGTATTTGGTATTGCTCAAGGTACTGCAACTATTCGTTGTGCTTTAGCAAGTGATGCAAGTGTTTACTTTGAATTCCCTGTTACTGTATTAGCTAGCGAAATTTCTGCTGCATTACAATTAGTATTAGATTCTCATGAAAGTAATGTATTCACTGATTGGGATTTAGGTATTGGTGCTGGTATTCCAACTTACTACATGGATATCTTTGGAAGTGTTAATAAGATTTTATTTAACCATGATTTAACAATTGATGATTCATTGAAAGATAGAGAAGTCTCAGGTGCAACTGGCGATTACTTCGACGCTATGACTTCAATTGAATTTATCACTGTTCACTACACTGGTAATATGAGTAGTGGTGCTGACTCAGAAGCTAATGCTAAATACTTCATTGGTGATAATGCTGTATCTATTCACTATACAACTGGTAATGATGGTATCTTCCAATGCTTACCTCATGAATTAGGTGCATGGCATGCTGGTGACTCAGGTGCTTTAGATCAAGTTGGTACATTCCAATGGATTGCAACAGGAGTTCAAGCTCAAGCTACTGATCCATTATATCCAGTATTCACAATTTCTGATGATTTCTATTATGAAATTAACGGTGCTAAGACTAGTGTTCCAATGCCAAGACCTTGGGATTATGATTCAAGAGGTACTGATCATATCTTAAATGCTGATGGTACTATTTCATCTCAATCTGACTTCGGTCAATCTGGATTCCAAAATAGAACTCCTGAATCATTTATTAATGATCAAAGTTTACCATTCACTATTATTGATGGTGAATATTACATGGGTACTACTTGGTGGTGCTACACTCAAGTTTACGAAGGTAGAATTTGTTCTACTGGTGGTAATAGAAACTCTATCGGTATTGAATCATGTGTAAATCAAGGTTCAGACTTATGGTTAACATGGCAAATGACTGCTCAATTAGTAGCTTCATTAATGGAAGAACTTGGTCTTGATATTACAAGAGTAAGAGGACATCATTTCTTCTCAGGTAAAGATTGTCCACAACCAATGTTAGAAAATGATTTATGTATTTGGTGGAAATTCTTAGAATTAGTTGAAGCTGAATATGAATTATTAACTAAGTTTAAAGATGCTACAATTACATGTGTATCTAATGATAAAGATTTCGTAGATGATAACGGACGTGTTATTAATACACCTGATATGTCAAGAGCTGTTTCTTATACTGTTACTGTAACAAATAATGGTAATACTGAAACTGTAACTCTTTACTCTATCATTCCTGGTGCTTACGAAAGAGACTAATTAGAATTTAGATTCTAAAAACGAACCCCTAGGGGTTCGTTTTTCTTTTCATGTAATTTTACAAATTCATACTATTGTGTTATAATAAATGGAAGGTGATATTATGGAATATAAACATATACCAGTGTTATTAAATGAAACAATAGAAGGACTAAATATTAAAAAAGATGGTATTTATGTTGATTGTACGATGGGTGGAGCAGGACATTCATCTGAAATATTAAAAAGATTAACAACGGGTCATTTATATTGTTTTGATCAAGATCAAATGGTAATAGAAAAGTCTAAAAAAAGATTAGAAGAAGTAGGTTCTAATTTTACAATTATACAAGATAATTTTGTTAATATTAAATCTGGTTTAGAAAATCTGGGTATTACACATGTTGATGGTATTTTATATGATTTAGGAGTTTCTAGTTTTCAATTAGATATTCCTGAACGTGGATTTAGTTACCAACATGATGCGCCGTTAGATATGAGAATGGATCAAACAAAGGATTTTTCTGCGTATGATGTTGTGAATATGTATTCAGAAAATGAATTACGCAAAGTGCTTTTAGAATATGGCGAAGAAAAATTTGCTGGCCTTATCGTCAAAAAGATCATTAAAAATAGACCAATTGAAACAACTTATCAATTAGTCGAAGTTATTAAAAGTGCTTTACCTGCTGCAGTTTTAAGAAAAGAAAAACATCCTGCTAAAAAAACATTTCAAGCTATTAGAATTGAAGTAAACAAGGAACTAATTGTATTTAGAAAGTCTTTAATGGATGCTTTTGATTTATTAAATAAAAATGGTAGAATATGTGTAATTACCTTCCACTCATTAGAAGATAGAATTTGTAAACATATGTTTAAAGAAAAATGTACTTTGGATTTACCACATGATTTACCAATTATTCCAGTAGGATACCATATTGATTTTGAATTAGTAAATAAAAAAGCGATTACTGCATCACAAGAAGAACTTGCAATCAATAATCGCTCACATAGTGCAAAATTAAGAGTTATCGAAAGAATTAACAATTAATAGTTAATTGATAAGTATTTAACCAGATCTCATTAGATTCTAATCTGATGAGATCTTTTTTATTTAAATAATTATGATCTGTTTCAGGATTATCTGCACATCCATACCAAGGTTCTAAACAAATAAAAGGTGCTTTGTTTGGATATGGAGTCCAAATGCCTAAAGTTTTAAATCCCGGTGCAGATAATGTAATGCTTTCTTTGCTAGGAGAAATTAGTTTAATATCATGTTTAGGATATGGTTCTATACATAATGCATCGTGAGAGTAATCTTCATGATCTAATTTGATTACACGTACATTATTAAATTCTTTATAAGTTTGTTTCCAATCAATTAAGCCACTATCTAATAAAACAGTTGGAAGTTTTGATGAAATTTCTTCACCTAGATCTATCTTGTAATCTTCAAAAGCTTCTGTATCATTCCAAGGAATTTTAAATGCTGGATGTAGCCCAAAATTAAAATACATCGGATTTTCACCACAATTTTTAACAAATAGCTTAACTGTAAGAGTTTGACCTTCTAAAAGATAGCTAATTATTAATTTGAATTCGTATGGGAAGCTTGATAGAGTAACTTCAGAACTATTAAGAATGAAAGAAATGTAATTTTCTTTTTGTTCATAAAGTTCCATTTCAGTATCTCTTAAGAAACCATGTTTTGAAAATTTGTAATCTTTACCTTCAATTGTTACATAACCATCTTTAATTGTACCAATGTTAGGGAATAAATATGGTGCAGTTCTACCCCAATATTTAGGATTAGCATCATGCATAAACTCTTTTCCATTAACATTGAAAGATTTTAATTCTGCTCCTTTAGAGTTAATTGTAACAATAGTATTTTGATCTTTAATAGTATATTGCATATTATCACCTCTTAGTAATTGTATCATTTTATAAACATTTTATAAATACAAATGGTAATTTTTATTCTAATTTAGTTATATATTTCATATTTTTAATTGGTGATTAAATGTACATTTTTAAGAAAAGGTTATTTTGTTTTTACACCATTATTTTATTAATAGTATTAATTATTTTAATTAGATTAACATATTTAAAAGTTATTGCAAATGATGAATATTTTTTAAATGCATTAGATTTATGGACTAGAGATGCTCCAATTGAGGCTAGAAGGGGAATAATATACGATAGAAATGGAAAGGTGATTGTAGGTAATAAATTAACACCAACAGTAGTTGTAATTCCCAAACAAATAGAAAATAAAGAAGAAGTAGCTAAGCAATTATCAAAGATCCTTAAATGCGATGTAAAACAAATTTTAAAGCATTTAAAAAAGAATGTTTCAGTCGAAATTATTAAACCAGAAGCTAGGAAAATTTCCATTGAACAAGCCACTCAAATTGCTTCTTTAAATTTTAAAGGAGTTTATATTGTTGCAGATACAACTAGAGATTATGCATATGAACATTATTTGGCACCAGTTTTAGGAATTGTTGGCATAGATAATCAAGGTTTAACAGGAATTGAATATCAATATGATTCGTTGTTAAAAGGAAAAAATGGTGCTATCAAGATGTATGTTGATGCACACGGAAATCTAATAGAAGACTTATCAGATGAGTATCATAATGCTTCTAGTGGATTTGATATTTATTTAACTATTGATTTAGATATTCAGATTGCTATAGAAAGGATTATTGACAATGCAGTAGCAATGTATAATCCTGATGAAGTGATTGCGATAGCAGCAAACCCTAAAACTTTAGAAATTTATGCTATGGCAAGTAGGCCTAGTTTTAATCCAAGTAATTATCAGGACTATGATTCTAAATTATATAATTGGAACTTGCCAATTTTTATGACTTATGAACCCGGTTCTACATCAAAAATTTTAACATTTTCGGCAGCTTTAGAAGAACAAGTAATTAGTTTAAAGGAAACTTTTAATGATCCAGGTTATCGCATCATCAATGGAGTAACGGTTAAAGATTGGAAAAAGGGAGGACATGGAACTGAAACTTTTTTAGAAGTGCTTCAAAACTCTTGTAACCCAGGTTTTATGGAAATGGGCTTAAGATTAGGGAAAAATAAATTAATAGACTATATGAAGAAGTTCGGTTATGGCGAGAAGACTGGTATTGACTTAATTGGTGAAACAACAGGAATTATTTTTAATCCTGAAAAAATGAGTGATTTAGAAACAGCCACATCAGCGTTTGGTCAAGGTATTAGTACATCTGCAATTCAATTAGTAACGGCTACAAGTGCTGCTATAAATGGAGGTTATTTATTAAAACCAACTATTTTAAAAGGATTAGGAATTTCAAATACTCATGATATTGTTTATCAAACAACTCCAATTATTAAAAGACAAGTAATTAAAGAATCAACCTCTAAAACGGTGGCTGATGCCTTAGAACATGTGGTTGCGCTAGGGACTGGAAGATCTGCATATTTAGAAGGATTTAGAATAGGTGGTAAAACTGGTACTGCGCAGATTGCAGAAAATGGACACTATCTAGAAAATCAATATATTTTATCATTTATAGGGATTGCTCCCATGAATGATCCTCAAATAGTTGTTTATTTTGCAATTAAAAATGCTAAAAACACTATTCAATATGGTGGTGTAACAGTCGGACCAATGATTAAAGAAGCGATGATATCATGTTTTTCTATTTTAAATATTCCTAAACAATCAGGTGGTATACCATTAGATGCAAGATACTGGATAGATAAGAAGAGCTATCTTGTAGAAAATTATGTTGGTTTAGAAAAAGATAAAATTATACTTAATAATAAATACAATATTGAATATATTGGGGAAGGAGAAAAAGTTATAGCACAAATCCCCGAAGTTGGTAGTTCAATTGTTGAAGGTGGGACTGTTCTTTTATATTTAGGTTAACAATATTTTTATTTTAGTTTTTTATCTTTATTAATCTCATTTTTTATTGTTAAACTATTATTTCGACAAATACAATATTTTATGTTATAATATAAAAGTTGAAATTTTAATAGGTGGTAAATATGAGTTTATTGAATGTAGTAAATGTTTCTCATCATTTTGGTGGCCGTGACATTTTAAAAAATGCGAATTTTCGTTTATTAAAAGGCGAACATGTAGGTATCGTCGGCGCAAACGGCGAAGGGAAATCTACTTTTATCAATATTATTTTAGGTAATGAATTACCAAGCGAGGGGAAAATAGAATGGGCAAAACATTTAGATATTGGTTACTTAGATCAATATTCTACCCTTTCAAAAGGTAAAACAATTAGAGAATATTTAAAAGAAGCGTTTAGCTATATGTTTGAATTAGAACAGCAAATCTACAAACATTATGAAGAAATGGCTGATTGTAGTGAAGAAAGAATGCAAGAATTATTAGATGATATTGGTGAAATGCAATCAATGTTAGAATCTAGTGGTTTTTATATGATTGACTCTAAAATTGAAGAAATATCAAATGGGTTGGGTTTAAACTCAATTGGTCTTGATAAAGATGTATCAGAATTATCAGGTGGTGAAAGAGCAAAGGTTCTTTTAACAAAGGTTTTATTACAAAATCCAGGTATTTTGATTCTAGATGAACCTACTAACTACCTTGATGAAAATCATATAAATTGGTTGCGAAATTTCTTAAATAACTTTGAAAATGCCTTTATTTTAGTATCACACGATATTGCTTTTTTAAATTCGGTAATCAATGTTGTTTATCATATTGATAATGCTGAACTAACAAGATATACAGGAAATTACGATCAGTTTATTGCAGCATATGAAATGAAGAAAAGACAAAGTGATATGGCATATGAAGCCCAACAAAGAGAAATAAAACAAATGGAAGACTTCATTGCAAGAAATAAAGCTCGTGTGGCAACACGTGGGATGGCCAATAGTAGACAAAAGAAACTAGATAAAATGGAACGCTTAGAAAAAGGAAGAGTTCATATTAAACCTACTTTTGCTTTTAAAGAAGGAAGACCATCGGGAAAAGTTTTATTTAAAGCGGAAAATCTTGTTTTAGGCTATGATAAACCATTAACTAAGCCTTTTAATATTGAAATTGTTAAAGGAGAACATTTAGTAATTAAAGGGATAAATGGTGTTGGAAAATCTACTCTGATAAAAACTTTATTAGGAATTATTAAACCATTTAAAGGTTCTGTTGAAAAAAGTATAACTATTACATTAGGGTATTTCGAACAAGAAGTAGAAGGGAATAGAAATACACCAAGAGATGAAATTTGGGATAGTTTTCCAACCCTAATGCAAGGAGAGGTTCATGCTGCACTAGCTGCGTGCGGTTTAACACATGAACATATTGAATCTCAAATTATTACCTTATCCGGAGGTGAAGCAGCAAAGGTTAGATTGTGTAAGCTAACAATTGGTGAATACAATTGTTTGGTTCTTGATGAACCTACAAATCATTTAGACGTTTTAGCCAAAGAAGCGTTAGAAGAAGCTATTAAAAAATATACAGGAACAATTCTTTTGGTATGTCATGAAGCAGAATTTTATCAAAATGTTGCAACACGTATTATAAATTTAGAAGATTATGCATTATAAAAAGGAACGAAAGTTCCTTTTTTTTATTAATCAAAATTAATTTATATACATACAATGAATTAAGATAACAAAACGATCATATAAATTAGTTATCTATTATGTTTTGTTGAAAGAAGTAGGTATATAAAATGAAATTAAATAAATTATTAAATAGAAAATGTGAATTTAACTATCAGGTAAGTTTAATTTGTGATAACTCAAAGAATTGTATAGAAAACTCTATTTTTGTAATGCATAAAAATAATGATGATTATATTGAAGAGGCAATTAAGAATGGAGCTAAGACTATAATTGCAGAAGACTTTAAAAGAATTTATTCTAATATAAATTTGATTAAAGTATCAAACACGTATAAAACCTTAGGGATGCTTTTAAAAAAATATTATCGTAAAATAATATCTAAGTTTAAAGTAATTGGTATTACTGGAACTAATGGTAAAACTTCAACTACATATTTAATCTATAACTATTTAAAAAAAGTTAATCAAGAAGTAGTCTTAATTGGTAGTAATGGGATTTTTTATGATGATATTCACATAGAAACCAATAATACAACACCTAATCTTTCATTAATTTACCAGACTATCGTCAAATATTATCAATCACATAAAAACAACAAAACTAAATATTTAGTAATTGAGTGTAGCAGCCAAGGAATTCGTAATAACCGGTTATTTGGAATTTCATTTGATGTGGTGGGCTTTACTAATATAACCAAAGATCATTTTGATTATCATCATGATGAAAGTGATTATATATTTTCTAAAGCATTATTGTTTAATCAATTGAAAGAAAATAGTTTAGTTGTAATAAATAAACAGAATTGTCATTTTGAATTACTTTCTAATATCTGTCCAAAAGAGGTTATAAGTTATGGTATAAATGGAAGCTATTCGTATAAAATAATTAATAAAGAACAAACTACAACTGCTTTTAAAATTATCAAAGAAGAAAAGGAATATGAACTTTTAACTCCATTATTAGGAAGTTATCAAATTGAAAATATTTTATTAGCCTTTGTGATAGTTGAGTGTTTAGAATTGAATGTTTTGGAGTTTATCAGATTTATCAAAGACTTTAGTTTAATTCCTGGTAGATTAAACCGCTATTTTATTAAAGATAAGACGATTTATATTGACTATGCTCATACAGAAGTAGCCGTTCTAAAAGTATTAGACGAGTTATCAAAACAATATTCAAAGATCGTCTGTATATTTGGTTGTGGTGGGTCAAGAGATAAAACCAAAAGGCCAATAATTGGAAATATAGTTGAAAGATATTGTCACACATTTATTATAACTGAAGATAATAATCGAGAAGAAAACTTTTTTGATATAGTAAACGATATTCTACAAGGAATAAAAAAGAAAGAACCTTTTATTATTCAAAATCGTTTTACAGCAATTCAATATGCTTTAAATATTTTAAAAGAAGATGAAGTCTTATTAATTCTTGGTAAAGGAATCGAAAAAACGAAAACTAGTTTAGGAGAGTTTAGTGATATTGAGATGGTTAAGGAGATATTAAATGTTTAAGACATTAGTGGTATTATTTTTAAGTTTATTGATAGAAATTGTAGTATTTAGTTTTTATATTAAAATATTAAAAAAAAGAGAAATTACTCAATCAGTTAGAGAAGAAGGCCCTAGAGAACACTATAAAAAAAGAGGTACCCCGACAGCTGGTGGATGTTTAATTATCATATTTTTACTAATTAATTATTTCACAGTTAAGATTATAAATAAATTACCACTTGATAAAAGTGACTTTATTTTTATAATTACTATTTTGTCATTTTCGTTCATCGGATTATTAGATGATTTGAAAATTATTAGAATGAAAAACAATAAAGGTTTAACACCTAAGATAAAATTACTATTAGAAATTATATTTTCAATTGTTATCTCTTTATTTATTTTTACATTGTTTAATAAAAAAACAATTACTGTATTTAATTATTCAATTAATTTAGGTTTTCTTAGTATCTTTGTGCTTGCTTTTTTAATTATTGGTTGGAGTAATTCATATAATATTACTGATGGATTAGATGGTTTATCTTCTGGATTAACTTTTATTTATTTAATCGGAGTATTTATCATAGGTAAAATTAGTAAAAACACTTTATTAACAGTTACATCTATTAGTATGTTTTTTTCAATAGTAGCTTTTTTGATTTTTAATTTTCATCCAGCATTAGTATTTATGGGTAATGTTGGATCACATGGCTTAGGAGCGGGGCTTGCGGTAATGAGTATTCTGTCTGATTTAGAGATGATTTTTATTGTGATGGGTTTTGTTTTTATTTTTGAAACAATAAGTGTTATCTTACAAGTCTTATATTTTAAGAAGACAAAAGGGAAAAGAATATTTAAAATGGCACCATTTCATCACCATTTAGAACTAACAGGATACGATGAATATCATGTTAATTATTTCTTATATTGTATAGAAATTATTTTTGTCATTATAGGACTAGTAATTTGGAGGATTTAATGAAAAACTATGAACAATTTAAAAATTATAAGTTTTTATTATATGGATTAGGGCTATCTAACCAAGCAGTCCAATCCTTTTTTGACGAACATAACTTTTCATATGAGGTTTTTGTCGATGACTCAAACTCTTCATATGATCTTACCAACATTGATATTATTATTAAAAGTCCAGGGATCTTTCCCGATACTAAGTTATTAATAGATGCTGCTAAATTAAATAAATTAGTAATTAACGATTTGGAACTTTTTAGTTGGTTTTATCCTTTAGCAAAATTTATTTTAGTGACTGGAACCAATGGTAAAACCTCGACTTCTAAAATGATTTCGACAATAGTTACTAAAAAACAAAAATGTTATTTAGGAGGCAATATTGGAGTTCCTTTATTTAGTTTAAAAAGCAACAAAAATTTTAAAGATGAAATTATTGTGGTTGAAACATCAAGTTTTATGTTACAACATTGTTATAGTGTAAAACCTATAATTTATGTATTATTAAATATAGGTGAACATCATTTAGATTATCATAAATCCTTTAAGGAGTACTTTTATCAAAAAACTAAATTAGTATTTAATTTACCCAAAGAAAGTTTGTTAATTTGTCCAGATGAAGAAATTTTCATAAATGAATTTTGTAGTATTGATTGTAATAAAGTCTTCTTTAGTAATGAAATAGATGGTCTAAATTTTAAGTTAATTGATGATAAACTATATTATAAAGAAGAAGTACTTTATAAAATAAACTCATATCCTATTATTCCTAAACATCAATTAAAAAATATTATGGTAGCGACAATTGTCGGTTTACATTTAAATATATCGATCTCTAAGATTAGAAAAGCCCTAGAAGATTTAACTTATGAAGACTTTAGATTACAAAAAGTTTTAAAGACAGATGATGTCTTGATTATTAATGATTCAAAATCAACTAATTGGAATGCTTCATTAGCAGCACTCGAATCAGTAAATGTTAATCAAGAAGAGTTTCATTGGATTGTAGGTGGGTTTGGCCCTAGTAATATCTCCATGTGTCACGACATGTTAAGTAAAGTAGACTGTATACATTTAATAGGTCAAAATAAAAATGATATAAGAAAAGAACTTAGTAATTATGATTGTGAGGTTAGTTTATATAATGACTTAGAGGATATAATTAAAAATCTACATTCTAATAAAAACAAACAAATTATTCTTTTTTCGCCAGCTTCTCAAAGCTTTGATATGTATAAAAATTATATTGAAAGAGGAGAGACTTTTAATAAATTAATTAATAAATATTGGCATAATTAATGATTTTTTATTTCATTTATGGTAAAATACCATTTAGAAAAGGAGTATCATTATGAAAGATTTAAAAACTATCGCCAAAGCCTGTTTTAAATGTCAAAATGCACCTTGTATTAAAGATTGCCCTTTACATAATAATATTCCTGTTATTATGAAATATTATGAACAAGAAAAATATCTTGAAGCTTATCAAATAATTATTGAAAATAATCCATTAATTTCTCTTTGTGGTCTAATCTGTCCTCATGAACATCAATGTGCGAAGAATTGTAAACATTTAAAAGCTTTCAAAGAAAGAATCAGAATTGAAGAAATTGAACATGATTTATTTTTACGATTCGGTCATAATTTTAATTTTCCACCCATTTCTAAAGGAAGTGTTATTGTGGTTGGAGCCGGCGTAGCAGGTCTTGCTGCTAGTATCCTTTTACGAAAATCTGGTTTCAAAGTCGTTCTGTGCGAGGCTGAAAATAAAATCGGAGGGGTAATTGCTAATCAAATTCCGAGATTCCGCTTTGATGATTCGGTTCTTGAAGATATTTATAACGAAATCAAGGATCATATTGACATCAGATTTAATACAAAACTAGGAGAGAACCTCACTTTAGAAGACCTTGATAATTATGATTTTCATGTTATCGCGACTGGTTCTAACAAACCAATTCGTATCCTAAATCGTGAAAATATTTTTAGTAGTTCTTGGGTATTATCTCTTTTAAAAGAAAATAAATTTAATATTACAAATAAAAAAATCGGGGTTTTGGGGTGTGGTAATGCCGCTATCGATACAGCAAGAAGTCTTAATAAAATAGGTAATGATGTAACCATTATTTATCGTAGAAATCTTGAAAATGCGCCTGCAACAAAACACGAAATTGAGTGTGCTAAGACAGAAGGAGTAAATTTTAAAGAATTGTATTCTTTAGAAGAATATTATGAAGGAATCGCAACACTTAGAAAAATGGAACTTTTACCGAAAGTAGAAGGGGAAAGACAAAAGTTTAAATCTACAGATATCTTAGAAAATGATAACTTTGATTTATTAGTTGAAGCATATGGCGCAAACCCAGATTTTAATGTTTTTAAAGATTTAAAATGGTTTAAATTAATCGATGATAAAGATTGGTTGTTGGATTCAAGTCATTTAAATACTTACTTTGTTGGTGATGTTTATAATCATCCAACATCAATTGCGACAGCCATTCAGCATGCCAAACTAATGTGTCAAAAGATTATTACAAATTATAATGAAATTAATCGTATTAAAAAAGATTTAAAAGGTAAAAAAATCGTTCTTGGTGGTTCATTTAATCCACCGACTATTGCACACATTGAAATTGCTAATTTTATAAAGAAACATATTTCAAAAGATTTGTTATTATTACCTAACGGAAACAAATATCCAACTAAAGAATTATTATCTTTTGAGGAACGTCTTGAATTAATTAAGATGAGTTTCCCAAATATAGAAATTGATGATTATGAAAAAGATATTCACTTTGGGGGAACTGTTAAATATTTAGAATTAAAAGATCATCCATTTTTCGTCATAGGAACCGATAGTTTAAGAGATCTAGTGGGTTGGATTGATGGTAAAAAATTAATAGAAAATAACAAGTTTATTGTCTTCAAAAGAGAAAATGACAACGTTGATGAAATTTTTGAAAAAGAAATTCTATTAAGAAATAATAAATCTAATTTTTATATTATCACTATCTCGACATCGAATGTATCTTCATCAAAATTTAGAGAAACATTTGATGCTAATTATGTTTTAGACGAAGTATACGATTTAATAATTAAAAATGGTTATTATAAGTAAATAATCATTTGATTTGAAAAATAATTAATAATTTGATATAATTTTTCTATCTAAATTCAAAGAAGAGGAAGAGTAAAAATAAACGATATTCCAGAGAGAAGTTGTTTGGTGTGAAACTTCATATTGTTATTTTGAAGGTAGCCTTGGAGAAGTCAATTTGAAATCGTAGTAGAATTGAACGTACACTGGCGTTAACAGTTAATTAAGTGAAAACATTAATTTGTTTTAATTAAGGTGGTACCGCGGATTATTTCGTCCTTAAGAGTTATTCTTAGGGACTTTTTTTTATTGATTAGGAGGTTAATATGAAACAATTTACAAAAAAAGAAATGGCACCTAAATATGAACATAAAAGTGTAGAAAACGGAAAATACGAATACTGGCTTAAAAACAGATTCTTTGAATCGGGCGATATTTCTAAAAAACCGTATAGTATTGTTATTCCACCACCAAATGTAACAGGTAAATTACATTTAGGTCATGCATGGGATACTACTTTACAAGATATCATTTCAAGATATAAGAGAATGCAAGGATACGATGTATTATGGCTTCCTGGTATGGACCATGCTGGTATTGCTACTCAAGCAAAAATTGATGCAAAATTAAAAGCCCAAGGTATTAGTCGATACGAAATCGGCCGTGAAGCATTTTTAAAAGTTGCTTGGGAATGGAAGGATGAATATGCTAAAACAATTCATTCACAATGGGCTGCCCTTGGATTATCTTTAGATTACACTAAAGAAAGATTTACTCTTGATGAAGGTTTAAACAATGCCGTTTTAGAAGTATTCTGTTCCTTATATAATGAAGGATTAATTTATCGTGGTGAAAGAATTATCAATTGGGATGTTGAAGCAAAGACAGCTTTATCAAATATTGAAGTAGAATATAAAGATATTGAAGGGGCATTCTACCACTTTATTTATCCATTAGTTGGAGAAGAAGGCGGATTAGAAATTGCTACTACAAGACCAGAAACAATGTTTGGGGACTCAGCTATTATGGTTCATCCAGATGATGAAAGATATCAAAAATATATTGGTAAATCTGTATATATTCCTGGAACCAATCGTATAATTCCTATTATTAGTGATGAATATGTAGAAAGAGATTTCGGAACTGGTGTGGTTAAAGTTACTCCTGCTCATGATCCAAACGACTTTGAGGTTGGTAATCGTCATAATTTACCTAGAATCATCTGTATGAATGAAGATGGTACTATGAATGAATTAGCTGGTAAATATCAAGGAATGGATCGTTTTGAATGTCGTAAACAATTAGTTAAAGACTTACAAGAATTAGGTTTGTGTCCATCTATTGAAAAAATGACTCACTCTGTAGGTCATAGTGAAAGAACAGGTGTTGTAGTAGAACCTAGACTTTCAAAACAATGGTTTGTTAAAATGCAACCTCTTGCAGAAGATGTTTTAAAAATGCAATCAAAACCAGAAACTCGCATCGATTTTATTCCTGAAAGATTTAATAAAACCTTTAGTACTTGGATTGAAAACACTCAAGACTGGTGTATTTCTAGACAATTATGGTGGGGTCACAGAATTCCTGCATGGTATCGTGGTGACGAAGTAATTGTTTCTAAAATATGCCCTGGGGATGATTGGAAACAAGATGAAGACGTATTAGATACTTGGTTCTCTAGTGGCTTATGGACTTTCTCAACATTTGGTTGGCCTGAAAAAACTGCTTTATTAGAAAGATATACTCCAACAGATTGTTTGGTTACGGGTTATGATATTATTTTCTTTTGGGTTGCTAGAATGGCTTTCCAATCTAAACATTTTATGAATGAAAGACCATTTAAAAAATGTATGATTCATGGCTTAATCAGAGATGAACAAGGAAGAAAGATGAGTAAGTCTTTAGGAAATGGTGTTGACCCATTTGATGTTATTGAAAAATATGGTTGTGATGCTTTAAGATATTTCTTAACAACTAATTCGACTCCAGGCCAAGATTTAAGATATTCTGAAGAAAAAATTGCATCTAGTTGGAATTATATCAATAAGATTTGGAATATCTCAAGATATATTCAAATGAATTTAATTAACTATAATTATAATGACGAAGCTATAGATTATACTAAATTATCTTCTATTGATAAATGGTTATTAAATAAATTAAATAGAGTAATTGATGGTGTAAATGAAAACTTTGAAAAGTATGAATTTGGGGAAGCTTCTAAATTAATTTATAATTTTGTTTGGGATGATTTTGCTTCTTGGTATGTAGAATTGTCTAAAGTTACATTTAATGACGAAGCTAGTGATAAAGTTAATACTTGTGCAATCTTAAAAGAAGTTATCACAACAATACTAAAACTATTACATCCTTATATGCCTTTTGTTACCGAAGAAATTTATCAAATATTTAATGAAGGTTCTATTGTTGTAAGCGATTGGCCTACTGTTTATAACATAATTGATCATTCAAACGATTATAAAGTAGATAAGATGTTAAATATTATTACATCAATTAGAAATATGCGTGTTAATAATAACGTTGCTCCAAGTAAACCATTAACTATGATTATTGATGCAAAAGAAGACGATGTTAATTTCTTGGAACAACATAAGGCATACTTAAAACGTTTCGCAAATTATGAAACATTATCTTTTGATAATGAACCATCAAAAGAACAAGCTCAAGTAATCGTTTTAGATGATTTAAATATTATCATTCCGCTAAAAGAATTAATTGATTTAGAAAAAGAAAAAGAGCGTTTAAACAAAGAATTCACAAGACTTACCAATGAAGTAACTCGTTCTTCAAATATGTTAAATAATCCATCATTCACATCTAAAGCACCGCAAGCAAAAGTTGATGCTGAAAAAGAAAAGCTAGAAAAATATAAACAACAATTAAATGAAGTTGAAAACTTACTAAAATCTTTAGAAGCAATGTATGAATAAATTTACCAATATTCAAGATTTTTTATCATTTGTTGAAAATCAAAAAAGGTTTCATGAAAAGAAAAGTCTAGATAATATGAAGTTTTATTGTGAGGTTTTTAATAACCCACAGAATAAATTTAAAACTATTCATGTTACTGGAACTAACGGTAAGGGTTCAGTTGTTTCATATTTGAAAAATATGTTTTTAGAACATGGCTTTTCGGTAGGTACTTTTACATCACCATATATAACTAAGTTTAATGAAAGAATTTGTTATAATCAATCGATGATTGAAGATGAAGAGGTATTGTTTTTTGCAAATAAAATTCTTGAAAAGTATCCTTTGTTTTTAGAAAAAACAGGAGAAACTCCATCTTTTTTTGAATTCATTACTTTACTTTGTTTTTTATATTTTGAAAATAAACAACCAGATATTTCGATTATCGAAGTAGGAATTGGTGGAACACTAGATTCTACTAATGTTATTACTCCTATCGTTTCAACAATAACCAATGTATCCTTTGATCATATGAATGTTTTAGGTAATTCTTTAGAAGAAATACTTAGCAATAAATTAGGAATTGTTAAAAAAAATATTCCATTTGTCGTTGGTCTTAAAGATGCCAATTTAATAGAAATTGCTGAAAAGAAAAGTAGTCAATTAAATTCAAAAATTTATAAACCCCTTCTAGGAGCGTTCGAAATTAAAAAATGTGATTTGGAATCCACTCAAATTCTCTCAAATGAATTTGGTGAATATGAAATTACTTTACCTGGCATCCATCAAGTTGAGAATTCTTTAGTAGCAATTCAAACTTTTCTTGTTGCATTAACTATTCTAAATAAAACTCCTGACTTTGATAAAGTAAAAATTGGTTTATTGAAAACAAAATGGCCAGGCAGATTAGAAGTGATAAGTCGAGAACCATTAATTGTATTGGATGGTGGTCATAATGTTGATGGCGTTAACCGAGTATGTGAATTTGTTGATGTATTAAAATATTCAACTAAACGCTGCATTTTTGCGTGTTCTGATAATAAAGAAAAAGAGAAGATGATAGGTTTATTAGAACCTCATTTTGATCAAATTATTATTACTAGTTTTACTTATAAAAGACATAGTTCAGCAAAAGAGTTATTTGATTATTCCAAACATGATAATAAAATTCTTATGGAAGATATTGATGAGATTATTGAGTTTGTTCAAAATAAACCTTATGAACTAAATCTATTCTTAGGAAGCTTATATTTTGTAAGTGAAATAAGACCTAAATTAAAAAAATAAGAGAACCCAAAAGGGTTCTTTTTTTTCGAAAACGATTGGACTTTACAAATTCAATTGTTCGTTATAAGATATATTTGGTGATTACATGAAAATACAAAATATGCCTTCTAATGAAAAACCACGAGAAAAAATTATTAACAATGGAATTAATTCTTTAAATAATATTGAACTCTTAGCCATTTTATTAAGATGTGGTAATAAAAAGAAGTCTGTCATAGAATTAAGTATGGATGTTTTAAACACATTAGATTCCATTGATGACATTAGCGAATTAACTATTGATGAATTAACTAAAATTGAGGGAATTGGTATTTCTAAAGCCAGTATTATTTTGGCATCATTTGAATTAGCAAAAAGAATTTTTAGCAAGTCAATTAATAAAATTAGCCTACCTAGTCCTAAATTGATATATGAACATTTTAAGCCACTATATTACAATGTTAAACAAGAACAATTATATGCAATTTATTTAGATACTAAAGGAAAGATGATTAGTAAAAAATTAATTACAATCGGAAATATTAATTCATCACTTATTGATGATAAAAGTATTTTTAAATGGGCATATAAATATTCTGCCTCAGCAATAATTCTCGTACACAATCATCCAAGTGGTGATTCAACACCTAGTAAAGAAGATTTGAAGGTGACGGCTCAAATTATTAGACAAGCAGAATTATTAGGATTTATTATTTTAGATCATATCATAATTGGTGATAATTATTTTAGTATCAAAATGAATTACAAACTATAATGTTCTAAAATAAATGACATCTTAATAGAATATATTGGTGATTTAATGGAACAATATCATAAAAGATTAAAGAAATATTATAAAAGTAAAAATAAAATAATGAATAAAAACAAACATTCAAAAAACTATTTTGACTCTTTATTTATTAGAATTTTTTTAAGCTCTTTAATAGTATTAATTGTAGTGTTATTTACTAATTTAACAAGTTTTCGTTTTGATTTTTTAACCAAACCTTTAAATCTCACTAAAATTGGTGTTAATTTGATTTCTTTTTTTGATGATGAGAAGTTAAAAGAAACGATACTTTCTACCTCAACTGATTATGAAGAATTTACCTTTGACGGTAAAAACAACATCTTCCATAGTAGAAGTACAAACTTCGTTAAATGTTTAAAAGCAGGAACAGTCATTAAAATTAACAAAAAGGAAAGTTTATATACTATTACTATTCAAACATACGATGGAATGATTTATGAATACTTAGGACTTTTAAGTATTGATTGTTATTTATATGAATATATTGACATAGATCAAATTATAGGTACACCACAAATTATTAATAATGTTAGTACTTTTAATTTAATAATTTCAAAAGACAATAAGTACTATGAATATAGGTAAAATTAAAATACACTTTTCTTTCCTAATTTATTTAATTATTGCGTTATATAGTGGGTTTATAAAAGAAGCCAGTTTATTATTTTTTTGTTTACTATTTCATGAAGCAGGACATTTAATAATAATTCTATTGACACATAATGAAATTAAATATCTACATTTAACAGGCTTTGGTTGTTTTATAGACTTATCAAATAAGAGAAGAAGTTGGCTAGAAAAGATATTTATTTATAGTGGTGGACTTATTTTTTCATCATTATTACAATTAATATTTTTAATTACTAATAATATTTTTTTATTGAAAATCAACCTATTCATCATTATATTAAATGTTTTACCGATTATACCTCTTGATGGGTATAATATAATTTATACTATTTTTAGCCTTGTGTGGGAAGATGAATATTTAAATTACGTACTTTTACTGATTCAGTTGCTTTTAATTAGCCTTCTATTTATTATTTTTTTAATTTTCAAATTTTGGATGATTTTAGTCTTGATTATTTTTTTATCTTTTAAGGCCTTAAATAATTATTATTGTTTTATTAAATATAATAAAATTATAAAAAAATTTAAATTTAATGAAGCAAATTATGAATTATAATCTTAAGAATGTGTTAAAATATATTGAGGTGAAATTATGGAAATTGTAAATAAAGAAAGATTTGAAGAATTATTAAAAACAAATAAATTACTTCTTGTTGATTTTTATGCTGATTGGTGTGGACCTTGTAAAATGGTTGCACCTGTACTTGAAAAGTTCAAAGAAGAGGCAAATGAAAAAATTGAAGTAGTAAAAATTAACGTCGATAATGAGGAAAGTTTGGTTTGGCAATTTGGTATCCAAAGTATCCCAACTTTATTATTTTTTAAAGATGGAAAACCATTTAGACAAGAGATTGGTTATCGCACTTTACAACAATTACATCAAATTTTGGAAGAAGCAATTTCTGAATAAAATTTTATGTAAACATTTTTATATTCATATTTTTTGCAAAATATAACGATTGGTGGTATAATATTTAGCGTAAAAAATTATGCCAAAAAAATCGTTATTTTTTTTGTGCTTAAATTTAGAAAAGGAGATAGAAAATGAATAAAAAGTATGTTTATTTATTCAAAGAAGGTAATGCAGATATGCGTAACCTTTTAGGTGGTAAGGGTGCTAACCTTGCTGAAATGACTAACATTGGCGTTCCAATTCCAGCTGGTTTTACTGTTACTACTGAAGCTTGTACATTATATTATGATTCTGGAAAACAACTTCCACAATACGTAATTGATGAAATTTTCGCTGCTGTTAACGCAATCGAAAAAGAAACAGGCAAAAATTTTGGTGGAGATCATAACCCATTATTAGTATCAGTTCGTTCTGGTGCTCGTGCTTCAATGCCTGGTATGATGGACACTATCTTAAACTTAGGTTTAAATGATACAACTGTTGAAGTTTTATCAAAAGAAACTAACAATGAAAGATTTGCTTACGATAGCTATAGACGTTTCATTTTAATGTTCACTAACATTGCTAAAGGTCATCCAAGAACTGACATGGATAAAATGTTAGAACAATTAAAAGAAAGCAAAGGCTACAAATCAGATACTGAAATCACTGCAAGTGAATTAAAAGAATTAGTAGTTAAATATAAAGATTACTATAAATCTGTATTTAACGAAGAATTCCCACATGATCCAAAAGAACAATTAATCGAAGCTGTTAACGCTGTATTTAGATCATGGGATAACCCACGTGCTAACGTTTATCGTATGATGAATGGTATTCCTTATTCTTGGGGAACTGCTGTTAACGTACAATCTATGGCATTCGGTAATAAAGGTGAAACTTCTGGTACAGGTGTTGCATTCTCTCGTGATCCTGGAACTGGTGAAAGAAGAATTTCTGCTGAATATCTTCCAAATGCTCAAGGTGAAGACGTAGTTGCTGGTATTAGAACTCCATTCCACATTGATGAATTACAAAGACGTATGCCTGAAGTATATAATCAATTCATGGAAACTATCCAAACTATGGAAAATCACTATCGTGATATGCAAGATATGGAATTTACTGTTGAAGATGGTAAATTATATTTCTTACAAACTCGTAATGGTAAGAGAACTCCTGCTGCTGCTTTAAAAATGGCATGTGACATGGTTGATGAAGGCTTAATCACTACAGATGAAGCTGTATTAAGAATTGACCCTGTATCTTTCGATAAATTATTATTACCAACATTCGATAAAAAAGGCCTTGATGCTGCAACTCCAATTGCAACTGGTTTAGCTGCTGGTCCTGGTGCTGGTACTGGTAAATTAGCTTTCACTGCTGAAGAAGCAGAAGCAAGACATGCTGCTGGTGAAAAAGTTGTTTTAGTGCGTGCTGAAACTTCTCCAGAAGATATTATTGGTATGGTTGCTTCAGAAGCTATTTTAACAATGCGTGGTGGTATGACATCTCACGCTGCAGTAGTTGCTCGTGGTATGGGTAAATGCTGTGTTTGCGGATGTTCAGAAGCTTTAATCGATGAAGAAGCAAAAACTGTTACTATCAATGGTAAAGTATATGGTGAAAATGATACATTCTCAATTGATGGTTCAACAGGTAAAATATATTTAGGTGAAATCGAAACTGTATTACCTGATTTATCAGCTGGTTACTTTGGACGTTTAATGAGTTGGGTTGATGAAGCTCGTACATTAAAAGTTAGAACTAATGCTGATACACCAAGAGATGCTCAACAAGCTAAAGAATTTGGCGCTCAAGGTATCGGTCTATGCCGTACTGAACATATGTTCTTTGATAAAGATCGTATCTTCTCAATGCGTAAGATGATCTTAGCTGAAGACGCTGAAGGACGTAAAGCGGCATTAGCTGAATTAGAACCAATGCAACAAAAAGATTTCGAACAATTATACGAAATCATGGGTGATTTAAATGTTAACGTACGTTTATTAGACCCACCACTACATGAATTCTTACCACAAGAAGAAGATAAGATCAAAGAATTAGCTGAAGCCTTAGGCAAATCAGTTGAACAAATCAAAGCTCGATGCGAAGAATTACATGAATTCAACCCTATGATGGGTCATCGTGGATGTAGATTAGCTGTTTCTTATCCAGAAATCTGTGAAATGCAAACAAGTGCAATTATTAAAGCTGCTATCGCTGTTCAAAAGAGAACAGGTATCAAAGTGGAACCTGAAATCATGGTACCACTAGTATTAGAAGTTAAAGAATTAAAATTCGTTAAGAATATCATCACTACTACAGCTGATAGATTAATTGCTGAAGCTGGTGTTGAAATGCAATATCATGTTGGTACAATGATTGAAATTCCTCGTGCTGCATTATTAGCTGATGAAATTGCTAGTGAAGCTGAATTCTTCTCATTTGGTACTAATGACTTAACTCAAATGACATTTGGTTTCTCACGTGATGACGTTACTAAATTCTTACCTGACTACTATGGTAACAAGATTTTTGAAGAAGATCCATTCAAGACTCTTGATAAAAATGGTGTAGGTAAATTAGTAGATATGGCTGTTAAACTAGGTCGTTCAACTAACAAACACTTACATATTGGTGTTTGTGGTGAAACTGGTGGGGAAGCTAACTCAATCGAATTCTACCATAAAGCAGGATTAGATTATGTTTCATGTTCTCCATTCCGTGTTCCAGTTGCTAGATTAGCTGCTGCTCAAGCTGCAATCAAAGATAAAAATAATAAATAATTATTTTAAAAAGTAATAAAAGCATTCGGAATTAATATTTCGAATGCTTCTTTTTTTGAGGTGTCTTACATGAAAAGATTAATAAATTATTTTTCATTAACTGAGAAGATCATTTTTATATCATCCATACTAATTATTAGTTTAGCTTTCTTTATTTTTGATGGTAATGGCTATGTATCCTTTATAGCATCTATTATTGGTGTAATTTCTTTAATATTAAATGCTAAAGGCAACTTTATTGGTCAAATAGTTGGTATAATTTTTTGTACTTTATATGCCATAATTTCATTTTCTTATCAGTACTATGGAGAAGTAATTACATACTTTGGTATGACAATGCCTTTTGCTATAGTCTCATTGGTCAGTTGGATCAAAAATCCCTACAAAGATAATAAAACAGAAGTAAGTGTTAATCATGTGAGATTAAAAGAAATCCTTTTATTTCTTCCTGTAGCAATTATAATTACAATATTATTTTACTTTATCTTAAAATATTTTGAAACTTCTAATTTAATATTTAGTACTATTTCTGTTTTAACTAGTACAGTTGCAGTATATTTGACATTTAGAAGAAGTCCATATTTTGCCTTAGCCTATTCTTTAAACGATATTGTTTTAATTGTTTTATGGACTTTAGCTTCAATAGAAAATATAACTTATGTATCCGTTGTTGGCTGTTTCATTGCTTTCTTTATAAATGATATTTATGGTTATATTGCTTGGGAAAGAATGAAAAAAAGACAAAACCAATAAACTAGTAAACCCTTTTTTTAGAGTTTGAACGATTAAATACCTGTTTTTTTAATTTTCGAACGCGTAAAAACGGGTTTTAAAGATAAACATACTTTTATATACAAATTTAATTAACATAACACTTGCAAAAAAATGAGTAATATTGTATAATATGTATGTTGCGATATGGCAACCGCACTGAAAAGGTTACGTAAAATAAGTAATGACTTATACCTTAATGGCGTGTCTTAAAATAATATAGAAGGAGGAATAGTTCATGTACGCAATTTTTGTAACTGGTGGTAAACAATACCGTGCTACTGTTGGTGATGCTATCTATGTTGAAAAACTAGAAGTTGAAGCTGAACAAGAAGTTGTTTTTGATCAAGTATTACTAGCTGGTGATAAAGTTGGTCAACCTTATGTTGAAGGAGCAAAAGTTATTGGTGTTGTAGAAAAACATGGTAAAGGCAAGAAAATTGTTGTTTATCATTACAATTCTAAAAAGAATTACCACAAAAAGCAAGGTCATAGACAAGCTTATACTAAAGTGGTAATTAAAGAAATTGTTGCTTAATATGACAAACGCTGTGTTTAATTATAAAGATGGTCATTTTGTTTCATTTCAAATTAAAGGTCATGCTGATTACTCTGAGTATGGATCTGATATAGTTTGTTCAGGAATAACAACTGCAACATTCACTACATTAGGTTTACTACAAAAAGTTTTAGATGAAAAAGCATATCAATATTTTGAAAAAGATGCAGATATTACTTTTGAAATGATTAAAAAAGATGAATCAATTCTAGTTAAACAAATCATCCAAAACTTTATAGAAGTATTGGAAAACATTGAAAAGCAATACCCAAAACATTTAAAAATTAAAATCGCCAAAATTTAAAATAGGAGGTGGCACAAATGATGAATTTTAGTTTACAATTCTTCGCATCAAAAAAAGGTGTAGGTTCTACTAAAAACGGTCGTGATTCTGTTGGAAGACGTTTAGGTGCTAAATTATCAGACGGACAATACGCCACTGCTGGTTCAATCATTTATCGTCAAAGAGGTACAAAAGTACATCCAGGTGTTAATGTAGGTAAAGGTAAAGATGATACTTTATTCTGCATGATCGATGGTATCGTTAAATTTGAACACATCAGTAGAGGAAAGAAACAAGTTTCAGTTTATCCTCAAGCATAATTATGATGATAAGACACTTCCACAATGGAAGTGTTTTTTAAAATAAAAAGGAGGAGCAATATGTTTATTGATACAGCCAAAGTATTTTTAAAAGCTGGTAACGGTGGTAATGGTATCGTTTCCTTCCATCGCGAAAAGTATGTGGCTAAAGGTGGCCCAGATGGTGGAAGAGGCGGAAATGGTGGTAATATCGTTTTTGTAGGAGAATCTGGCTTAACTACATTATTAGATTTTCATTATAAAAGAAAAATAGTTGCTCCTAACGGACAAAACGGTATGGGTAACAATATGTATGGTGCCAAAGGGGAAAGTATCTATATTAAAGTTCCTCTAGGAACTGTAGTTACTAACCTTGATACAGGTAAAATAGTTGCTGACATAACAAAACACGGTCAAGAAGTAATTGTTGCCAGAGGTGGAAGAGGTGGAAGAGGTAATTCCTTCTTCGCAAACTCTCGTCACACAACACCTGATTTTTGTGAAAAAGGTGAACCTGGCGTTGAATATAATGCCGGATTAGAATTAAAAGTTTTAGCCGATGTTGGTTTAGTTGGTTTCCCAAGTGTTGGAAAGTCTACTTTAATTTCTTCAATATCTGCTGCAAAACCTAAAATTGCTGCATATCATTTTACGACTTTAAACCCTCATTTAGGAGTTGTTGGAGTACCGGATGGTAGAAGTTTTATTGTTGCGGATTTGCCAGGGTTAATTGAAGGAGCTCATTTAGGACTTGGTCTTGGTATTCAATTCTTAAAACATATCGAACGTACAAGAATCATTGTTCACGTTATTGATATGAGTGCTACTGATGGCAGAGATCCTGTTGATGATTACAAAAAAATCAATAACGAATTAGAAAGTTATAATTTAGATTTAATGAAAAAGCCTCAAATTATTGTTGCTAATAAAATGGATCTTCCTGGTGCTTTAGAAAACTTAGAATATTTTAAACAAGAAACTGGAATCAAAGATATTATCAGTATTTCAGCTGCAACTAGACAAAACTTAAATGAATTAATTTATCGTATTGCTGATAAATTAGACGAAGTTAAAATCATTCCAGAACCTATCTATGAAGCAGAAGTTGTTGAATACAACTTTAAGAAAGAAGAAGAACCATTTACACTTGTATTATGTGATGATGGCGTATACAATGTAGTAGGTCCAATGATTGAAAAATTAATGCAAAAAACTGATTTCAATAACGATCCAAGTATCCGTCGTTTTGCAAAACAAATAAGAGACTTAGGTGTTGATGATGCCTTAAGAGAAAAAGGTGTTAAAGACGGTGATACAGTAAGAATTTTAGATTACGAATTTGAATTCTATGACTAAAATCTAGCTTTTTTAGAAACTATATTTGATATAGTTTCTTTTTTTATGCAAAAAAAGTAAATTTATGTTATAATTTTACCAAAGAAAATAGGTGAATAGTATGTATGAAAATATAGATAAAAATCTTTATACTCCAATGATTAGACAATATCTAACTATCAAAGAAAATTATCCAGACACATTAGTGTTCTTTAGAGTGGGCGACTTTTACGAGTTGTTTTTTAATGACGCTATTGTTGCAAGTCGTGAACTTGAAATTATTTTAACTAAAAAAGATGTAGGTGTTCAAAATGAACCAGTACCTATGGCTGGCGTACCCCATCATGCAGTAACAACTTACATTGAACGTTTAAGTGAAAAAGGATACCGAATCGCAATTGTTGATCAAATGGAAGATGCTAACAATAAAAAAATTGTTAAACGTGAAGTTACTAAAATAATTACTCCAGGCACTAATATTGACGAACATTATTTAAACGAAAAAAATAATAACTTTTTAGCATCTATTGATAAATTAGAAGATGGCTTTGCTTTTTCATACGTTGACCTATCAACAGGTGATTCATACATAACTAAATTACCTAAATATTTTGATGCATTATATAATGAAATCAATAAATTATCGATTAAAGAAATTGTTGTCAATTCATCAATTCCTAAGATTGTGAGAGAATATCTTACAAATGTCTTACATATTTTAATTTCGAACGCTGAGACAACGGTTTTGGATAGTTATTTAACGGTTTTATTTGAACAACTTGATAATTCATTAAAACCATGTGTAGAGCAAATTTTAAGTTATTTAATTAATACACAAAAAAGAACTTTAATGCATCTAAAACCATTTAAATATTATGACATTAATGAATTCTTAAAATTAGATTTTAACACTGTTAGAAATTTAGAATTGATTAGTTCTATTAGAAATAATGACTCTAATAAAAGTTTGTTTGGTATTTTAGACCATTGTTCAACAGCAATGGGTAGTAGATTCTTAAAACGTTCTATTATGTTTCCATTTACCAATATCAATAATATTAATAAACGATTAGATATTGTAGAACAATTAATGAAAAATTATTTACTACTACCAGATTTAAAAACTTCCCTTCAAGAAATTTATGACTTAGAACGTATTGTTGGACGCATTAGCTATGGATCATTATCACCAAAAGATTTACTACAATTAAATAGATCTTTGTCTGAACTGCCTAACATTAAAAAAACACTGAAGAAAATGAAGGGTTCTAGTCTTCAAAACTTTAATGATCAAATTAAAATTTATGATGAAATTACAAGTTTAATTAGTAGTAGTATAAAAGAAGATGCTCCGTACTTATTAAGAGATGGTGGTTTTATTAAAGAAGGGTATTCAAAAGAATTAGATGAAGTCAAAAACATTAATTCATCTAATAAAGCCTTCCTTGCAAATTTAGAACTAAACGAAAAAGAAAAAACAGGTATTAAAAACTTAAAAGTAGGTTATAATCGTGTATTTGGTTATTATATTGAAATAACAAAACCTAACATTCATTTAGTAAAAGATGAGTTTGGCTATATTAGAAAACAAACAACCGCAAACTCTGAAAGATACATTACTGAAGAACTTAAAGAAAGAGAAGCTTTAATTCTAAGAAGTGAAGAAAGAGCCCTTCAAATTGAAATGGAATTATTTGAAGAGATTCGCAATGTTTGTAAGAAATTCTGTCATGAAATTCAAATGACTGCCTTAATTATTAGTGAAATAGACATGTTAACTAGCTTTGCTAATGTTGCTAGAAAAAACAACTATGTTCGTCCTGTCTTTTCACAATATGGCGAAGTAGATATTAAAGATGGAAGACATCCAGTTATTGAATCAAATAGAGATAAGATCTTTATTTCTAATGATTTGAAGATGGATAATACTGATTATGTTATGTTGATTACTGGTCCAAATATGAGTGGGAAGAGCACTTTTATGCGCCAAACAGCTTTAATTAGTATTATGGCTCAAATTGGTTGTTTTGTTAGTGCAACAAGTGCTACTTTACCACTATATGATCAAATTTTTACAAGAATTGGTGCTAGTGATGATATTACATCTGGTGAATCTACTTTTATGGTAGAAATGAATGAAGTAAATTACGCTTTACAAAATGCAACCTATAAAAGCTTAATCTTATTTGATGAAGTAGGAAGAGGTACAGCAACCTATGATGGTATGGCTTTAGCACAAGGTATTATCGAATATTTACATAATAATACTTGTTGTAAAACTTTATTCTCCACACATTATCATGAATTAACTAACCTAGATCAAAGTTTGCCTCATTTGAAGAATTTACATGTAGATGCTAAAGAAGAAAATGGCGATATTATCTTTATGCATAAAGTATTACCTGGTTCAACAGATAAGAGTTATGGTATTAATGTTGCCCAACTTGCTAAGATCCCAGAAGAGGTTATCTTTAGAGCTACTGATATTTTAGAAAAATTACTAATAAATAACACGATTGATGCATCTTTGTTATCAATTGATAATTATCAAAAACCAACTATCATTGATAAACGAGACCCTAAAGAAACATTTGTCATAGAAAAGATTTTAAAAGCCGATGTGGAAAATTTAAAACCTATTGAAGCACTACTATTACTTAGTGAATTAAAAGAGAAATTAGGTGAATAACCAATGGAAATTAAAAAAATCAATGAATTATCAGATAATATAACTAACTTAATCGCTGCCGGTGAAGTTGTCGAAAGACCAATGAATGTGGTTAAGGAATTAGTTGAAAATAGCATTGACGCCGCTTCAACTAGTATTAAAATCGATTTAACTGATTGTGGTTTAGTTGGAATTTGTGTATTGGATAATGGAGAAGGCATTAACCAATCACAATTAGAACTTGCTGTTAAAAGACATGCCACAAGTAAAATATTGAATGAAGATGATTTATTTAAAATTGCTTCCTTAGGCTTTCGTGGCGAAGCTTTAGCTTCCATTTGTAGCGTATCTGAATTTAGAATTACTTCGAATGATGGTAATACAAATTACTATATTCAATATAAAGCAGGTAAAAAAATAAATGAAGGAATTGCAAACCTACCTCGTGGAACACAAGTAGAAGTTAAGAATTTGTTTTTCAATACTCCTGCAAGATATAAACATTTAGGCAATGAATATCAAGAATTAAATGCTATTAGTGACTATGTTTACAAAGTGGCTATTTCTAATCCTAATATTAGTATTCAATTATCAAATAATGGAAAATTACTTTTTAAATCAAGTGGTAATAACGATTTATTAGAAGTTATAAGTGAAGCTTATGGAGTTAAGACTGCTTCTAAAATGATTGAATTTAAAAATAAAAATAACTTTTATACAATTAGTGGTTATTCTACTAATAATGAAATATTTAAAAGCAATCGCAATGCATTAGTGGTTATTGTAAATGGAAGAGTGATTAGAAATTTAAATATTTTATATGCCATTACTGATGCATATCAAACTATTTTACCAGTGGGTAAGTATCCAGTTACTATTTTAAATATTAAATGTGATTATGATTTAATTGATGTAAATGTTCACCCATCTAAACTAGAAATTAGATTTACCGATGAAGCAAGTCTTAAATATTTAATCACACAAACTATAAAGAAGGCTTTACATGAACAAGAACTTTTAAAATTTCAAAAAGCTGAAAGTCGTTTTACAGAAGTTGAAATGAGTAATGATGAGGATTTTGAAGTTTCGAGCTCTTTAAATGAGGTTGATGAAAAAGAAAGTGAAGATGATTGGACATTACAATTTGATGAAACAAAAGTAACCTTCATTGAACCTGTTATCAAAGAAGAAAAACAAATTGAACAAGTTCAAGTGAATTTCGCTCTTGATGAAAAAAATAATCAAAGAACATTCTTCCAAAATTTAAATTATATTGGACAATATCATCAAACTTATCTTTTATTAGAAGATGACTCTATCCTTTATTTAATCGACCAACATGCCGCAATGGAAAGATGTATGTATGAAAAAATTAGTAAGATTTTAAATAATCCTGATAATAATTGCTATGATTTATTAATTCCAATTACTTTAGAATATACCAAAGCAGAAATTGAATCGATTTTCAAAGCAAAAGAGGAGATCAACAAATTAGGAATCATATTTGACGATTTTGGCGATAACACAATTATAGTAAGAACTATTCCTGCATGGATTCCTAAAGACTTACAAATTGAATTCTTAAGCGATATTTTTAATCACATAACTAATAAGTATATTGTTAATAAAGCTATTATGTATGAAAGTCTTGCTAAAAGTTTAAGTTGCAAGAAATCAATTAAAGCTTATATGCAAATTAGTAAAGAAGAAGTATTGGAATTACTTAAAAACTTAGATTTATGCGAAATGCCATACACTTGTCCACATGGCAGACCAACTCTTATTAAGTTTACTAATTATGAAATTGAAAAACTATTTAAGAGGGTTAACAACTAATGAAGAAAGTAATCATTATAACTGGTCCTACCGCAAGTGGCAAAACTAAGTTATCCTTAGAAATTGCGAAAAGACTACATACTGATTTAATTAATGGTGACGCATATCAAATTTACCAAGGCTTGGATATTTTGACTGCAAAACCTACTAAGGAAGAACTAAAAGCTGTAAAACATCACTTAATGGATGAATTAAACCCATTAGTTCCTTTTTCTATCTTTCAATATCAAAAAATGGTGCGTAATTTAGTAGATAAATTTGAAATTCCTATTATTGTTGGTGGGAGTGGACTTTACATTGATAGCGTAATTTATGATTATCGTTTTGAAGATGAAGAAAGTCAAGATACTTACTTTGACTCAAACTACTCAAATGAAGAATTACATGATATGTTAAAAGAACTTGATTTGGAAAAAGCAAAAATAATTCATCCAAATAATCGAAAAAGAGTTGCTAGAGCAATTCATCTTGCTAAAACGCAAGATGCTAATGAACGAAGTTTAAAACATGAACACTATTATAAACCTTTAATTATATGTTTAAACTTAGAACGTGATAGTTTATATGAAAGAATCAATCAACGAGTATTAGAAATGTTGGATAATGGTTTAATAGAAGAGGTTAAAAATAGTAAACACCTATTAAATACTCAACTAGGTAAAGCCATTGGTTTTGAACATACAATAAAATATTTAGATGGTTTAATTGCTAAGAATGAATTAATCGACTTAATTCAAAAAGACTCTAGACATTATGCAAAAAGACAATTAACTTGGTATCGTAATCATCAAGATTGTATTAAAATAGATGTTGATTTAAATAATTTTTCAAAAACTATTGAAGATGCTTATCAACAAATCATTACTTTTTTAAAAGACTAAACACTATACATTGTGTATAGTGTTTTTTCATATTTTTTAATGTCTATTCATATTATTAAATGTGATAATATGAATAAAAGAAAATTAATAATTAACATTGTATGGTTAATATTATGGCTTTGTACGATTATTTTAATAATCTATTCTAAGACTAATAATGATGTAAAACTAGTCATGAATAATTATAATAATTCATCAACAATTGTATATAGTGTTAATAATGATGAAATATTATATCAAAACAATATTCATCAAAAAATGTTACCTGCAAGTTTGACTAAACTTTTAACAGCACTAGTAGCTTATAAATACATTGATTTAAATAAAGTCATAAAAATATCTTCCGATATGATTAATGTTACTGGTAGTAGAATCTATCTAGAAAAAGATGATCTAATACGGGTAGAAGATTTGATTATCGGAATGATTCTACAAAGTGGAAATGATGCGGCTAAAGCTTTACAATATGCCTATAGCGATAATCCTGATGATTTTATTTTATTAATGAATGATGAAGTTAAACGGTTAGGGTTGAAAAACTCGATCTTTAATAATACAACTGGACTTGATGAAGATGAATTTAATTATACTTCAACTTATGACTTTGCAATAATAACTAAAGAATTATTAAAGTATCCTTATTTAAAAGACTTAATTGGATTAAAAGAATATAAAATTAAATTTGATGAACGAACAATTTATGTAAGACACAAGCATAAATTACTTATTACCGAAAACTTTTTAATCGGAGGTAAAACTGGTTATACTAAAAAAGCAGGACGAACGTTAGTTAGTGTTTATGAAAAAGGAGAAAATCTAATTATCATCGTTTCTTTTAATATTTCTTCAGATTGGTCAGTTCATAAAACTTTAGCAAATAAATATTTATAATTTGAAACCCCATTTTAAGCGTTCGAGATGATTAATTACCAAGTTAATGAATCTCAAACGCTCTAAACGGGGTTTTATTTTTTTATTTAACATTTTACATTTTGATTTTTTTCTAGTATAATTTATAGTGGAGAAAAATGTTTATGGAAAGATTACAAAAAAGAATTGCTGCAAGTGGTATTGCATCAAGAAGAAAAGCAGAAGAATTAATTAAACTTGGACAAGTTAAAGTAAATGACCAAGTAGTAACTGAAATGGGCTTCTTAGTATCTGATAAAGATCAAATTAAAGTTAATAATAAATTAATAACTAAGGTTGAAGAAAAAATTTACCTTGCCCTTAATAAACCGCAAAGTGTTATATGTTCTGTTAAAGATGAACATAAACGCAAAACAGTTATCGATATTTTACCTGAAATTTATAAAGAATTTCGTCTATTCCCCGTAGGTCGATTAGACTACGATACGAAAGGTATCTTACTACTTACTAATGATGGGGAATTTATGAATCATATGGTAGGACCTCGCAGTGGCATTGAAAAAGAATACTTAGCTAGAGTAGAAGGAGTGGTTGAATTTAAAGAATTAAACCCTTTAATTCATGGTTTAGAATATAAAGGAACTAGCTACTTACCGGCTTATGTCGAAATAGTTTCCGTTGATAGAGAACATAATTCTAGTTTAATTAAAATAATTATCACTGAAGGTAAATATCACCAAGTTAAAAACATGTTTTTAGCAATTAACCATCCTGTAAAAAAATTAACAAGAACTAGATTTGGCGTAGTTACAACCAAAGATTTACTATCAGGTGAAGTTAGAAATTTAACTGTTCACGAAGTTAAACAATTAATTGCATTATCAAAACAAGAAAAAAACATTAGAAAGAGATCATAATTATGAACGTATTAAGTTATTTTGTAGACCGATTCCCTCTAGAATGGAAAATACTAGAAGCATTTGACAAAATCGCTAATGACTTTTTAAATATGCTATTTTTTATTCTATCTAAATTTGGTAGTGGGGAAATAGTCTTTGCAATGATTTTATTTATTTACTACTTAGTTGATAAAAAATTAGGTAAAAAATTAGCCTTCATTTTAGGAAGTTCTTTTATCATTAATGGCATTTTAAAGTCTTTATTCCTTGCTAAAAGACCTTTCCAATTTGAAGAACATAAACACTTAAAAAAATTAAGTGACTCAATGGATAATTCAACTGGTACAAGTTTTCCTAGCGGCCATAGCCAAAATGCTGGAACAATTTATACTTCAATTTATTATAATAATAAGAAGAAGTGGATTAAAGGTTTATGTATCGCTGCTTTAATTATTGTTCCAATTACTAGATTATATCTTGGGGTTCATTTCCCAGGCGATGTTATTGTAGGTTTACTTGTTGGAATGTTAGTTACTTTAGTATTAAATCGTGTGTATGATAATATTAATCACACTAAAAAATACTATATTATTAGCTTAGTCTTTATTTTATTATCATTACCTACGATGATAATTAATTTCAATAATTTAGCAGTTGCTGATTTATATAAAAGTTTTGGTCTTTATTTAGCAATTATTTTAGGTTTCTTTATTGAAGAAAAATATATCAATTTCTCTCACAAAGTACCCGTTGGTTTCTTAGCATTAAGATTACTAATAGGAGCAGGAATTGTGTTGGGATTAAAATCTGGTTTAAAAGCTATTTTCCCAAATCATAATTTCTTCCATATGTTAAGATACTTTATAATGTCTTTCGCAGGGATTGCTTTAGTACCATTACTATTCAAGAAAGAAGGTAAAAATGAACAACGTTTTGGATTATAAATCATTACTATCATTAATCCAAGATAAAACCAACAAAAAAATACTTCTACATAGTTGTTGTGGACCATGTAGTTCAGCTTGTATTGAACTTTTAAAAGAAGGTTTTCAAGTCGATGTTTTCTATTCAAATGATAACCTAGATACAATTGAAGAATTCAATAAAAGAAGTGAAGAACAAGTCAGAATTGCAAACATATTAACCCCAGAATCAAAAGTTATTATTGATCCTTATACACCTATAACTTCTATAATAGTATCAAAGGATTTGAACATTTAAAAGAAAAATCCATTCGCTGCTATCACTGTTATAAATTGAGAATGTATAAAACAGCACTCTATGCTAAAGAACATAACTATGATTATTGGACAACAACTTTAAGTATTAGTCCACATAAAAATAGTACTTGGATTAACGAAATTGGCTTTGAATTATCAAAAATTGTTGACGTTCCTTTTATTTATTCTAACTTTAAACTACAAAATGGATATCAAAAATCCATCGAACTATCTAAAAAATATGAATTATACCGACAAAACTATTGTGGTTGTCATTATTCTAAAATAGAAAGGGGTATTATAAATGAGTAATTTTGAAAACTTAAATCATTATATTATACCATCCGAATTATTAATCCAAATGTTAAATGCCTATAAAGAAATCGGTAAAACTGATACATACCTTGATAAATTAGGCACTTTAAAAGAAATTAGTGAAGAAAAGACTCTTTTAGAAGATACTTTCTATATTGCTCATATTTTAGGCCTAGAAGTTACAGATAATAGAATACGTTTACTATTAAATAAAGATATTCAACCCAAAAATAAAGAAGAAGAAGCCATTAAAAATATTAAAACAACCTTTCAAATTATTAAAACCGATGCCCTTAGATATCCTTTAAATGCTGGTGAATTAATATCATACTTAAATCATATCTATGGTAAACATAAATTTAATTATAATAATAAAACAATCAATACCGTTGTAAATAAACGAATTATCAAACAATCTGTTCGTTTATTAATAAATGAGTGTTTAGATGAATACCAATTATTTATTGATAATAAAAAATATGAACCAATCATTTTGAGTGTAATATTATATTTAGATATAATTAATTTACAACCTTTTAATTCAGAAAATGAATTAGCAGCCTTAATATCTTTATATTATTCAATGTGTAGAAATAATATTACTGTGTTTAAATATCAAAGTTTATTCAAATTTTTCTATGAAAAATACGCTATAATAGAAGATGAAATTAAAAAAGCTAGCATTAACTATTTTGATGGTTTTATCCAAGCTACCGGATTTAGTAAGGTTATTTTTGATATTATCATTGATGCTTATAAAACATTAAACGAAGATGTTAAAAAATATGAATACCAAAATAAAGGTTTAAAAACTGATAATGTGGAAACTAGTATTTATAAACTTCCTGAATTCTTTTCTAAAGATGATGTTAGGGAATTAAATCCAGGTGTTAGTGATGCGACAATTAATCGTGTTTTAAACAAATTAAGAGATGATGGCGTAATTATGCCTTTAGGAACTGGTCGAAGTGCAAAATGGCGAAAAAATACTGAAAATGTTCCTTTATCAAGGGTTGTTGGTGAATAGAAATGCGAATTGCTAATTATCATACACATATTTATCTTTGTAAACATGCGACTGGAACTAGTGAAGAATACATTCAAAAGGCCATTCAAGATGGATTTTGCCATATTGGTATTTCTGATCATGGACCAATTAGTGATGAATTAACACTAAAACTTAGATCAAGACGTATGTCAGAAGATGAATTCATTAATGTCTATCTTAAGGACTTAAACAACCTAAAGAAGAAGTATAATGACCAAATAACCGTTCTCACAGCGCTTGAAATAGAATATTACGACCATTACCAATCTCGAATTACCACATTAAGGGAAAAAGTTGACTATTTAGTACTAGGCCAACATGAAATTTATAAAGATGGTAATTACAAAAGTACTTATTCATACGACTTTAATGAAGATGATATTGAGATTTATAAAAATAAGGTTTTAAACGCGATGGAAACGGGATTATTCAAAATATTTGCTCATCCTGAATTGTATATGTATAGATACCCAAGTTTTACTAAACAATGTGAAAATGTCGCTATTTCAATCGCAGAAACAGCTTTAAAAAACCATGTTGCGTTAGAATTCAATGCAAATGGTATTAGAAGCTCTGTATTCAAAAATAACGGTATTTTAGATTCTAAACTTTTTAAATATCCGTATATTCCTTTCTGGCAAGTCATTAAAAAATTCCAAGATAATCATCCAGATCTGATTATTGTCATTAATGATGATTCACATTCTGTAGAAGCTTTTAATGATCAATATACAAAACTTGCATATCAATACGCTGACGAGTTAGGCTTAAAAATAACTAATAAACTAAATTTTTAGCTTTGTTAAAGCGTTTTATAGAAACTTAAATTAGTATTTACTCATTTGGAAGATTTCAAACGCTCACAGAAGGCTTTTAAAACATAATTATCTACTTTTTAAAAAACTAAAAAATAGTTTTTATCAAAAAGTAGATTTTTTATTTATATTATATAAGCCTTACAACAGAATCTTATATAGATATTTACTCATCAAATATATTTCAAACTCTTTAAGAAGGGTTTATAAACAACAATTGATCTATTATAAATTAATATTTTATAATAGATTTTTTTATTTTTTAAGACTTAAAAATTAGGCCATTTTTAAGCTCAATTTGAGACTTTTAAAGAAGATGAATAATTATTCAAAATAGTATAAAAAAACGATTTTGGAGGTTTTTTAGGGTTGATAATTAAGAAGTAGAATTGATTGATAGTTTTACTTAAAGATAAATTTTTAAACATAATCATGTTTTAAAAAATGAGCTAGTTTATTTTATATATTTCTATTAAAATCGACAAATAAACTATATAATCGATAAGATAAGAAGTAATAAAAATAGTTTTATTTGGTTTGTTTCTATATTGCTTTTACTTCCTATAATATATATTATGTTAACTTCTTAATTATCTAGGCAAAAAGCCGATAAAATGGAAAATAAAATAACTTTGGATAACTGTTTATAACCTGTTATTAAGTAGTATTTAACAGTGTATAAATTGCATTTAATATTTTAAGATTTGCACTATTTAATAATAATTTATATATTAAAACCGTTCTATAGTAAATTGAGACTTTTTTATGTTATTAAATACCCATTCAAACTCTCAAAAATCAATTTTTAAGCATCTTATTTGCTACATTTATAATAAAAAATAAGCCTGATTTTAAGCTCAAAATCAGACTTTTACACTACTTATAACTATTTATTAACATCAAAGTAAAAATACCAAAATAAAAGAAAAAACAGCCTTTAAGCTGTTTAGTCTTTTATAAATGATATGATATCGTTAAATACTTTATTTTTAACATCAACTTGTTCATTTAAACATTCATGTCTTGCAGCTGGATAGATTACCTTATGAACATGCAGTCCCAATTTCAAATAATCTTTAGCTAGTTTTTCAGGTCCTTTACCGAAGCCACCTACCGGATCGTCTTTTCCTGAGATTATCATAACCTCTAAATGAGGATTTATACGTTTTCTATTTTTCATCTTCTTAGAATCAAGCAATAATCTAGATAATGAATGATAATAGTTGGCAGGAAACATTTGTCCACATAAAGGATCATTTAAATATTTATATTGAATATCCTCATCAGTTGTTAACCAGGCAACTTTCGTCTTTTCATTCTCAAAACGCTTATTAAAACTGCCAACGCCTAAGTTATCAATAAACTTACTATAAACAATTCTACCTTTTTTACCGTTAACTAAAGTAAGTAGATTTGCAAAAAAGTATTTACCAAAAGGATAATCTGTTCCAGATATAATAACTTTATTAAAATGTTTAGGATATAGTTCAATGTATCTTTGGGCAGCCATTGAACCCATTGAGTGAGCAAATAAAATCGCTTTTTCTTTAAAAAGTTCTTGATAGTTCATTCTAACTTTATAAATTGATTGTAGAATAGCCTCCATAAAGTCATAATCAACAACAACACCAATTTTATTAACATCTTTGACCGAACCACCGTGTCCATAATGATCAGCACCTATAACTAAATAACCATGTTTATTTAAAAACATTGCAAATTCATTATATCTTTCTAAATGTTCAGCCATTCCATGTGCTATTTGAACTGTTCCTTTTAAATTTCCTTCATTTGGAGTCCAAATATAAACTTTCAAATCAACTTTATCGTCAAATTTTAAATATTCTGTTTTAAACAAACCTCTTCTCCTTTATTATTTAAAATATTTATTAAAGCCTTCCCCATATAAACCTTTGCCAAGACCAAAGTTTTCAAGTATTGTACTACCAATATTCGTAAATGACTTAAATTTTCCTAAATGTTTACCACAAACGCCATTATAATACATAATTAAAGGGACATTTTCTCTTGTATGATCAGTTCCATGGTGGGTCGGATCATTACCATGATCAGCTGTAATCATTAATAAAGTATCATCATCAATAATTTTTAATAATTCGCCTAATTTAATATCAAATCTTTCAATAGCCTCTTTATAACCAACCACATTGCGGCGATGACCATAAATAGCATCAAAATCAACCAAATTAGTAAAGCACAATCCATTAAAGCCTTTTTGTAGATAATTATAAGTCTTATCCATACCATCTTCATTATTTTTAGTATAACTAAATTCAGTTATACCATAATTATCAAAGATATCATTAATTTTTCCCACAGCAATACTATCAAAGCCATTTTCACTTAAGGTATTTAAAACAGTCTTCTCAAAAGGTTTTAAAGCATAGTCGTGTCTATTAGTAGTACGATAAAAATCGTCTTTATTTTTGCCAAGATATGGACGAGCAATAATTCTACCAACCATCCATTCTTTATTTTCAATAGTAATTTTTCTTACATATTTACAAATATCATATAATTCAGTTAAAGGAATAATTTCTTCATGAGCGGCAATTTGTAATACTGAATCAGCACTAGTATAAACAATTAATGCACCAGTTTTTAATTGTTCTTCTCCTAAGTCTTTAATAATTTCAGTACCACTTGCACTGATATTACCGATAACTTTACGTTTAGAGTATTCTTCAATTTTTTGAATTAATTCTTTAGGAAAACCCGTTTCGGTAAATGAAGGAAAAGGAGTATCAACTTTCAAACCCATCATTTCAAAGTGACCCGTTAATGTATCTTTACCTACGCTAATTTCTTCTAAAACTAGTGTTAAAGCATCTCCACAAGCTTTTGAATCTAAAAATCTATTAATACCAAGTTTTTGTAAATTAGGCATTTTTATGTCAGGATAATGCTTAACAATATTACCAAGAGTATTACTGCCTAAATCATTATATAAAGCCGCATCACTCGCCTCACCAACACCAAGTGAGTCCATAACAATCAAAACAATCTTTTTAAATGTTTTCATATTTACTCTTTCTGTCTAGGATGAGCCATTCCATAGACTTCCTTAATTTTATTTAAACTCAAATGAGTATAAATTTGTGTAGTAGCAATATCTTCATGTCCTAGCATCTCTTGAATCAAACGAATATCTACACCTGCTTCTAATAAGTGCGTAGCATAAGAATGTCTTAAGGTATGTGGAGAAACATTTTTTTCAATTCCTGCTTCACTACACAAAGTTTTTAAAATTTTAAAAAAACCAACTCTAGTAATTACTTCACCATGATTATTTAAGAATAGAAAACCTTGATCTTTTTTTGTTCCCAACAAAATCGGTCTAGCTTCTAACATATAGGTTCTAATCTTTTTTAAAGCAAAATCATTAATAGGTACTATTCTTTCTTTAGATCCTTTGCCAAATATTCTTATTTGTTTGGATGTAAATCTTAAATCAGTAATTTTAATATTACACAATTCACTTACACGTAGCCCTGTTGCATAAATCATTTCTAACATTGCCTGATTTCTTTTATCTAAAGGTTTATCTCCTTGGACAATATCTAAAAGTTTAGTGACCTCATCAACCGATAAAACAGTTGGTAATTTTTTTTCCATTTTAGGAGCAGCAATTTCTTTAGAAACATTTTTCTTCGTATACTGTTCTTCATATAAAAACCGATGAAACGATTTAACACTACATAAATTTCTACTCATCGAAGCTGAAGACATTTTTTTCTTCTTAAGGCTTGCAAGATAGCTTCTTATTTCTTCACTGCCGACATCTTCCATATCATCTACTTGATATTTAGATATTAAGAAATTCAAATAGTTAGTAACATCATTAATATATGATAGGATACTATTTTGACTCATCATTTTAACACTTTGTAAGTAATACTGATATTCTTTAATAAGATGTTCCATAACTTCTCCTATATCAATGAATTTAATATACTATAAATCATTATCACAATCGTACTAATAATTAACTTTTTTTCTTTTTTTCCATGATTTAAAACAATGTAAAACATTAATGGCAAAATAATCATAAATTGCCCAAACATACAAAACAAATAAGTTCCTAAGCCAAATAAAGCCTGACTTTTTATTAATAAAGACAAAGTAATTCCAAGTAAAGTACATTTTAAAAAGATAATTATAAAGGCAAAAAACTTACCTAGATCTAACTGAGAAAATAACCATAGTAAAAATATATACCAATAATTAATAGTAAAAGTATTTATTAATACTTTTATTTTATTTTTATCTAAATCTAAAACAAAATCAATTTCTTCTTTTTTAATTCCTAGTGTCTGCAATATCCCTAGAATAAACCCCATCAAAGAAATCAAAAATAGTATTTTTATCCCCTTATTCAAAACATCAAATCCTTAAATTAATTGTTCAAGTAAGTGATTCATTACATAGAAATATTCTTGATTAATAAAAATTTTGTTGTCAATAAACATCATATAACCATGTTCTATGAAATCATATAACTTAGGAAAGTCATCAAAAATATTATTGTTAAATCTTTCATAATAATCATTAACATCAATACCTTCAATTAATCTAAATCCTAAAATTAAGTGATACTTTTTCTCATCAATTAATTCAAGTTGTTCAATTTCAGTAATTGGTAAAACATTCTTTTCAATTAATGAAAAATACTCTTTTAAATCATTTGTATTTGTATATCTATAGTTATCTAAGTAGCTAGCTGACGAAATCCCAACTCCTAGATATTTTTCATTTTTCCAATATAATAAATTATGTTTTGAAACAGCACCATTTAACGCATAATTACTGACTTCATATTTCTTAAAATTAGGAAATAATAGCTTGTTAATTTTGTCAACCATTTCTAGTTCTAATTCTTCATCAACTAAAGAAATTTTACCATTTTGGAATAAATGATGAAAGACAGTTTTATCTTCTAAAATTAGACTATAAAGTGAAACATGATCTATTCCCCAACTTAATACTTCGTTAATGGTAGTTTCTAAATCTTGAATAGTTTGTCCTGGTATTGCATACATCAAATCAATATTGACATGACAAATTTTATTTTTCAAATACTTTAAACTATCTTTAAACTTAGCGAAATCAAAATTTCTATTAAGTAGTTTCAATAGGTCTTTATTTAGAGTTTGAATCCCTATACTTACTCTATTAACATTATATGAAGACAATAAATCAATTAATTCATTATTTAAGTCTTCAGGATTAATTTCAAAATTAAACTCTTCTATTTTTTTAAAATCAATTAACGAACTTAAAAAAACAAATATTTTTTTTAATAAATTGAAATCCAATGATGAAGGGGTTCCTCCCCCTATGTAAATTGTTTTTAGGCAATTAAAATCAAAATTTAGTTCTTTATATAATTCTAATTCTTTTAATAAAGCATCAACATATTTTGCTTTAATATATTTATTGGATACTCTTTTCGTAAAATCACAATATGAACAAATTTTATTACAAAAAGGAATGTGAATATAAAGTCCTTTATTCATCATCAATTTCAAGAACGGCTAAGAATGCATCTTGGCTAATTTCTACACTACCAACTTGCTTCATACGTTTCTTACCTTCTTTTTGTTTTTCTAACAATTTCTTCTTTCTGCTAACATCCCCACCATAACATTTTGCTAAAACATCTTTTCTTAAAGCTGCAATATTTTCACGTGCAATAATTTTACCACCAACAGCAGCTTGAATTGGAATTTCAAACATTTGTCTAGAAATAGCTTTTCTTAATTTTTGAGTTAAGCCACGTCCTTTTTTATAAGCAAAATCCTTATGAACAATGGTACTTAGAGCATCTACTTTATCACCATTAACTAAAATATCTAATTTTACAAGTTTAGCTTCTTGATAGCCACCAAGTTCATAATCAAGTGAGGCATAACCACGTGAAGTTGATTTTAAACGATTAAAGAAATCGTAAACTATTTCAGATAGTGGCATTTTATATGCAAGAGAAACCCTTGTATCATCAATATATTTCATATCAACAAATGTTCCTCGTTTATTTTGGCAAATTTCCATAATAGAGCCAACATAATCATTAGGAACCATAATTGTCGCATTAACAATTGGTTCTTCAATAGCCTTAATCAAGGTAGCATCTGGCATTAATGCAGGGTTATCAACTTTTACCATTTCACCATTAGTTAAAATTACATGATAATCTACACTTGGTGCTGTTGCAATAATTTCAATTTTAAATTCTCTTTCTATTCTTTCTTGAATTACATCCATATGTAACAAGCCTAAAAAACCAACACGAAACCCATGACCTAAGGCTTGGGATGTCTCTGGTTCATAAGTTAAAGACGCATCATTTAGTTTAAGTTTAGCCAAAGCTTCTTTTAATTCATCATATTTACTACTTTCAATAGGGTAAATACCACAAAAAACCATTGAATTTAAATTTCTAAAACCAGGCAACGGAGTTTTAACTTCATTTTCCACTGTAGTAACAGTATCCCCAACTCTAACATCAACTACATCTTTAATAGATCCGGCAATAAAACCTACATCCCCTGCAGTTAGATAATCTTTTTTCTTTTCTTTAGGAGAATAAACACCAAGTTCTAAAACTTCATAAACAGCATTAGTAGCAATCATTTTGATATGGTCGCCTTTTTTAATAGTCCCATTAAAAACTCTAACTGACACTACTACACCACGATATGAATCATAAAAAGAATCGAAAATCATAGCAGAAACTGGTCCATCAACGTCACCATTTGGTGCTGGTACTTTTTCAACTACTTGTTCAAGTATTTCTTGAATACCCACACCTTCTTTAGCACTAGCTAAAACAGCTTCACTTGCATCAATTCCTATAACATCTTCAATTTCTTTACGTACCCTTTCAGGGTCAGCACTTGGTAAATCAATTTTATTAATAACTGGTAAAATTTCTAAATTATTATCAACCGCTAAATAAACATTAGCAAGTGTTTGCGCTTCAATTCCTTGAGCAGCATCAACCACTAAAATAGCGCCCTCACATGATGCTAAACTTCTAGAAACTTCATAAGTAAAATCTACATGTCCCGGAGTGTCTATCAAGTGTAAAATATATTCTTCACCATCCAATGCTTTATAGTTTAATTCTACTGCATTTAATTTAATAGTGATTCCTCTTTCTCTTTCCAAATCCATTGAATCTAGAATTTGTTCTTTCATTTCTCTTACATCCAAAGCTTTTGTAAATTCTAAAATTCTATCAGCAAGCGTACTTTTTCCATGATCAATATGAGCTATTATGGAAAAGTTTCTTACTTTTTTTTGTCTTTCTTTTAATTCTTTATAATTAATTCCCATTAAGAGCCTCTTTCTTAGTACTAATCATTATTTGTTTGATCTTCTAAAACTTCTTCTTGAGTTAATTCTTCTGGTTTATCTTCAACTTTAGTTTTTGGATGTTTTTCGTGGTAATATACCAAACCAATATAAAAAATACCAATTAAAATTAAACCAATATATAATTGACAAATTGTTTTGGAAAAATCAAATTTATATTCATAAATGCTAAAAACAGAAACAATCAAGACAATAATAGTGATAGATAAATCAATAAAGATGTCTCTTCCATACTTAGGATTTTTAAATTCTAAATAAATAATATACATCATAATAACAATACATAATAAAGCAGGTAATAATTCCATAATATTCCTCCTAGTTAACATAATAATATTATATCATATCGTGATAATTTAAAAAATTAAAACAATAAAAAAAATGAGGCTAATCTATTCTATAAAGAATAGACCTCTACACCATAATAATTAGTATATTTTTTGATATTATCCATATTCATATTTTTTATATAAACACCATTTATTTTTAAAGTTAATAATAACTCATCAAATAAAACTAAAGTGTTATTTATTATACCAATGTCACTTACTGTATCATTTATTAAATAAAGTTCATAAATAACATTTTTATTAATTTTACAAATAGAATTGACTAATAAATAGTCTTTATCTTTTAAATATGCTAATTTTTCTGGTGTTAATGGTTCTATAATTAAAACCATTTTATCACCTCATCAATATTATTATATTAACTATGATTTAAAAAGTGAAAAAAAAGCAAAGTTTAAAACTTTGCTTTATTATTCTTCAGTAGATTCAGTTTCTTCTTCATCTTCTAATATATCAGAAATTTCAAGTTTAACTCTTATAATACGTCTTTCTTTTACTTCTAAAATTGTAAATAATAAGTTTTTCTTTTGTTCTTCTAATAACTCATCATCAGATTCTTCTAAACAATTAGCTATCCATTCTAATTGTTCACCTTCAGTTGGAACTTGTTCAGCTAAACTATATAAGAACCCACCTAAGTTAGTGTATGAAGATTCAGGAGCTTTACCTAATTCTAAAGTTTGGAAAAGGTCATCTAATGGAACATCAGCTGAGATGTTGTAAGTATTATCATCAATTTTAATAATATCAGTAGCTTCATCTTCAGAATCATCATGTTCATCATAAATTTCACCAACGATTTCTTCTAAGGCATCTTCCATGGTTACAATACCACTAGTTCCTCCATACTCATCAGATACAATTGCAAAGTGTTTCTTTTCAATTTGCATTCTTCTAATTAAATCATCAACTTTCATAGTTTTTGACACATATAAAGGTCTAGTTACAAGTTCTAAAATATTTACTTCTTCACCATTTTGTAACAATTGAGTAAAGAAGTCACGTTCACTTAAAATACCAATAATATGGTCTTTATCGTCACGATAAACCGGTAAACGAGAAAACTTGTATTCAAAGAAAATATTTTTGATTTCTTCAACTGTCATCTCAATATCAATTGCAATAATATCAACACGTGGAATCATAATATCATAAATAGTACGATCGCTAATATCTAATACGCTTTGCATTAAATCAGCATCATCACTATCGATTACGCCTTCTTCTTCCATTGTATCAATAATTGATTCTAATTCAGATTCAGTAACAGTAATGTTATCATTTTTAGATTTCTTAACTAAAATCTTATTTAACCACATAAAGAATTTAACAAATGGAGTCAATATTTTAATGATTACAAATAAAATTTTAGAATATCTAATTGTGAATCTTTCAGCATTTTCTTTTGCTCTAGATTTTGGCACAATTTCACCAAAAATTAAAACAATTAATGTCATACCAAAAATATTAACAATATTAGAAATTGTTGGATTTAAAATATACATTCCTATTAACACACCAGCCAATGAAGTAGCTGCAATGTTAACGAGGTTATTACCAACTAAAATTGTAGTTAATGTTCTATCAAAATGGTCAGCAATCCAAAGAGCTTGTTTTGCTCCTTTTCTTTTTTCTTCAACATATGTTCTAAGTCTTGCAACGTTGACTGTTGAAAAAGCCATTTCACTAGCTGAGAAAAATGATGAACATAAAACCAATAAAATTAATGCGATACCAATTAAGGTTGCACTGAGAGGATCAGCTTCGACAGATCCAGCTAAAAAGTACTCGAGAGGACTCAAGAGAAAAACACCACCTTTTTAAAATTATTCTTTTACTAATTTTATAATTAGTGAATATATTATACCATATTTTACTTATTATGTCAAATTTTGTTTATATAATAAAAAGGATAGTATTAAACTATCCTATAACATATCAAATATATTCTCATTAATTCCATTTTTCATAATTTCATTAACAATTTTATTTTCCTGATTTTTATCTATTGGTCTATTAGCCAGTTTTGAGACATCTTTAATCACCCTTCTAATACTAGCCTCATCACTTAAGTCCATTGTTTGAACTTTTTCTACTAACGCAAATAATTCTTCTGGTTGAATATTATTTGCTGCAATAAAATCAAATACTTTATTCATAAAACACCTCTCCTTATATTATATGCAAAACATCTTTTGAGGTTAATAAAAAAAGAAATGTAGATTACATTTCTTTCTTTCTAAAAATTAATTTTATTGGCGAACCATCAAATAAGAAATTCTTTCTAATTTGATTTTCAATATATCTTTGATATGAAAAATGTAAATATTTTCCATCATTTACAAATAATACAAAAGTTGGAGGGGCAGTCGATACTTGAGAAACATAGTTAACTTTTAATGTGCCTCCATTAAACATTGAAGCCGGTAATAACATAGTGGCATCCAATACTACGTCATTAATTACGTTAGTAGGTATTCTTCTAGTATAATTTTCATATACTTTATTTATTTCTTCAAATAAAGTATGTATTCTTTCTTTCTTTAAAGCCGATAAGAATACGATAGGCGCATATGATAAATATTGGAAGTGACTTCGAATTTTTTCAATATATTGATTCATTGTTTTATTATCTTTTTCAACTAAATCCCATTTATTAACAACAATGATGACACCACAATTAGCTTCTATTGGGTATCCCGCTATTCTTTTATCTTGTTCTTCAATTGTTTTTGACCCATCCAACACAAGTAAAGTAATACTAGCTCTTTCAACTGCTTTTATTGCTCGTAAAAAACTATATTTTTCTGCATTTTCATAAACTTTACCTTGTTTTCTAATACCAGCGGTATCAATTACAACATAATTTTTACCGTCGCGAACAAATGGTGTATCAATTGCATCTCTAGTAGTTCCGGCAATATCACTAACAATTACTCTTTCTGTTCCTAAAATAGCATTAGTCAAAGAGCTTTTACCGACATTTGGTTGTCCAATAATACAAAATTCAATTGCATCAGCATTGCTTTTTTCTTTCTTTTCAGGCAAAAGTGAAACAATTTTATCTAACATATCACCAAAACCAATGCCATGAATTGCACTAACCGGGAAAACTTCTTCCACACCAAAATTATAAAAGTCATAAATGTTATCTTTTAAATTAAAATCATCTATCTTATTAGCAGCAACAATTACAGGCTTTTTAGTTCGATGTAAGATATTCATAACATCTTGGTCTTGGTTTGTAATTCCTACTCTACCATCTACTACAAAGACAATTAAGTCGGCTTCATCCATTGCAAGTTCTGCTTGAGCAATGATTTCATCCATAAATGGAACATCTTTAATTTCAATACCACCAGTATCAATTACTGAAAAAGTTTGATCAAGCCATTCGCATTTACCATATAATCGGTCCCTTGTAATACCACTTTGATCATCAGTAATCGCGGCTTTTTCTTCTACTAAACGATTAAAGATACTAGATTTACCTACATTTGGTCTTCCTACTATCGCAACAACACCACGGTTCATAGTATACCTCCTATAAATTGAAAAGATTTACCCTTTAAGGATAAATCTTTTTTTACTTACAAATTATTCAGAAAATTTCTTTAAAGATTCTCCTAGTAAATCAGCAAGAGTAGTTGATGGAGTTTCACTTTCTTGTTTTTCTAAGAAACGGTCGAATTCAGCACGTTCTTTTTGGTTTTCTAATTTTTTAACACTTACAACAAGTTTAGCTCTTCCTGGATCGCATTCTAAAACGATTGCGTCAACTTTTGTTCCTACTGGATAAACTTCATCTACTTTACCAATGCGTTTTGCATCAGTAACTTCATTAACAGGTAAGAAACCAGAAATAGTTTCGTAATTAACAACTGCACCTTTTTCTTGAATAGCAGCAATTTCAACATTAATAACTGTTCCAGGTTTAATATTGATATTGGCCCATAAATTTTCAACAGTTGCTCTGTGTGATAAACTAACTTTTTTCTTATTATTATCAATAGCCATTACTTGAACTTTGATAGTATCGCCTTCATTTACGTTACCTTCAATACGTTCATTTGTACGCCATGAAAATTCAACATTTGGCATTAATCCTGAGTATTCTTCAGTTAATTTAATAATTAAACCAGCATTAATGATTTTAACAACAGTACCTTCAAATACATCACCAACATGGTATTGTTCTTTTAAAACATCCCATGGATGTGGAGTTAAAGCACGAACTGATAAACCGATTTTACCTTCTTCTAATTTAATTACTTTAACAGTAATGTTTTGACCAACTTTTACTTGATCACTAACGTTTCTAACAAGTTTATGATCTAATTCAGAACGATGTAATAAACCAGTTAATTCACCCAATTTAACAAATGCACCAAAATCAGTAACTGAATCAACTACACCTTCAACTACATCTCCCACTTGTAAAGCGTTGTAAGCAGCTTCTTTAGCAGCTTTTCTTATTTTTGATTGAGCCGCAGAATGTGAAACGATTACTTTGATTTGTTCATGATCAACATTAGTTACAACAACATCAATCATTTCGCCTCTTAATGAGTGTAAAGCTTTTTCATTTAAATAAATATTTTTTGCAGGTAAGAATACTTTAATATCATCATGTCCTTTATATAATAAATCACAACCGGCATTACTTACATGAATAACTTTCGCTTTAATAATTTCATCTTTTTCTTTTAATTCATCAAAAACTTTAATTTCTTCACGAGCTTTATAAAGTTTAGTTGATAAAATATATAAAGGTTTATTTGAACGATTGTCCTTAGTAATTTGTTTTACTAATCCTTTAAATTCTCCGCCTTCAAAATAATAATCACGTAATTTTTGTCCTTCAACATAGCCAGCCATATCATTATCATAAATTACAGCTTTATTTTCACCTTCTAGTTCAATATAAATAGCTTCTTTGCTGACATTGATAATAGTTCCAACTACTTCTTGACCTTCTGTAAATGTAATAACTTTTTCACTCATACTTTTATTAACCCTCTCGTTTACTAACCCAATAATTTTATTTATAACTTCTTCAATTGTTAAGTTTGAAGAATCAATGACGATAGCATCGTCTGCCACTTTAAGTGGACTAATTGCTCTTGTAGAATCTTTATGATCTCTTACAATAATTTCTTGAAGAGTTTCTTCAAAAGACTTTTCAACACCAGCAAGTGAACGTTCTAAACGTCTTCTTTCAGCACGACATTCACATGAAGCATCTAGATAAATCTTAAGATCAGCATTTGGTAAAACTACTGTACCAATGTCTCTTCCGTCCATTATAACATTTTTGCTTGCAGCGATTTTTCTTTGTAAATCAACTAAGCAAGTTCTTACACGACCAAGTTTTGCAGGAGTCGATGCATTAGTAGTAACTTCTACACTTCTAATTTCTTTAGAAACATCAACACCATCAAGAAAAATTTTATCGTGATCCAACTCGATTATAGTATCGTCTAAAAAATCATATTCATCTTCATTTTCTAAATTAATACCTAATTTTAAAGCTTTCAAAGTAATAGCTCGATACATTGCACCTGTATCAATATGTTCAAAATTAAGTTTAGAACTTAATAACTTAGAAATAGTACTTTTTCCGCTTCCAGCCGGACCATCAATTGCAATTTTAAACATGTTCGTGTACCTCAACAGTTTAGAATTATACCATATAACTTTTTAAATTTCAAAAATATAAATAATTATTTTTAAAAACCCCTCTTACGAGGGATTTTATTCATTTTAGATTTCTAAATCATTATTGTTTCTATTAATTGCAAGAGCAAGTGGTGTACCCATATCATTTGGAACCATCTTTCTTCCGTTATCTGCAATCGCAATTCTTAATACAGTATAATCAATTAAAATTGTGCCTTTATCAGTAACAATGTAATTCATACTATTTGAATTAGCGTTTTTATGTCTAATAACATCCATCGCAATTGCTTCATGTAAGTTAGAACGGACAACTTTCAAGTACATCTTACCAACGTGGTTCTTTTTACCCTTAACAATTTCTTCAGGTCTCATACGTTTGATATTACCACGATTAGTTAACAATAGAATAATATCCTTTTCACCTACATATTTTGCTGAAACAACTTCATCTTTAGGTCTACTCTTCATTTCAATAGCTTTAACACCAAATGAAGCAGGTTCAATAATACTGATTTCTTCAGCATCATATCTATTCATATAACCTTCTTTAGTTGCAATAACAACCTCAGCATCACGGCCAGTACAAATATCAGCACTAACCACATAATCGCCATCACGCAATTTTGTAGCCTTTAGAACTTTAGAGTATCTATTAACTTCTAATTTTTCAAGTTTTATACGTTTTATTAACCCATCTTTTGTTGCAATCAACGCATACTTATCCGCTTTAAAGTCACTAACAATCGTTGAGAAAATAACTCTTTCATTAGTTTCCATACCAATCATTGTACTAATATGGATACCTAAATCTTTATGTTTACATTCAGGGATTTTAAATAAAGGCAAATATACATAATTACCTAAATCAGTAAACTGAATTAAAACATCAGTTGTTGTAGCTTCATAAACATCTGTTACAATGTCACCATCTTTAACTTTTGTTTGTTGCTCATCTGACATTTGTAAAGCTAAATAAGCTTTTTTAGTCATACGTTTAATATAACCTTGATAAGTAATCATTACCATTGTTTCTTCTTTTGAAATTAGTTCTTCTGTAGCGATTGTTACATCTTTAACTTCATCTTCAATTTGTGTTCTTCTTTCATATTGAAGATGAGATTTTGTCTCTTGAATTTCGTCTTTAATAGCTTTCATCATTGCTCGATTACTTTCAAGAATGTGATGTAATCTTCTAATTTGTTGTTCTAATTCATTAGCTTCAGTTCTAAGTTCAAAAATATCTGTATTTGTTAAACGATATAATTGTAAATTAACAATCGCATCAGCTTGAATTTCACTAAAATGATAATTTGTCATGATATTTTCTTTAGCGTTACGTTTATTAGTTGAATTTCTAATAGTCTTAATAACAGCATCAAGAATAGATACCATGCTAATTAAACCTTCAACAATGTGAGCTCTTCTTTCAGCTTTTTGTAACTCAAAGTTACAACGATTTGTCATAACTTCCTTTTGGTGAGCAATGTAGGCGTCTAAAATATCTAATACGCCCATAACCATTGGTCTACCATTACTAATAGCTACCATGTTGTATGAATAGTTAGCTTGTAATTCTGTAGTTTTAAATAAGAAATTTAAGATTTTAACTGGATCAACATCTTTACGTATATCAATTACGATACGTAAACCTTGTCTATCTGATTCATCTCTTATTGCTTTTACGCCATCAACTTCTTTAGCAAGAAGCATATCATTCATTTTTTTGACAAGTAATGCTTTATTTACTTCATAAGGAATTTCTGTAACAACAATTTTGTTATCATTTTTGCCAGGAACAATTTCTGTTTTAGAACGAACGATAATTTTACTTTGACCTGTTTGGAAAGCTTTTCTAATTTCCTTTCTACCTTGTACAATACCACCAGTTGGAAAATCAGGGCCTTTCATAATATCCATTAATTCATCAACAGTAAGTTTTGGATTATCTATTTTTGCAATTACAGCATCTAAAACTTCAATTGGGTTGTGTGGCGGGATATCCGTAGCATAACCTGCTGAAATACCAGTAGCACCATTCACAAGTAAATTAGGAAATTTTGCTGGTAATACAACAGGTTCTAATTCAGCATCATCAAAGTTAGGAACTAACCCTACAGTTCGCTTATCTAAATCTTGTAGCAAATATTCCGCATATTTACTTAAACGACATTCAGTATAACGCATTGCAGCAGCTGGGTCGCCATCAATACTACCATTATTTCCATGAACATCAATTAATGGAACTAACATTTTAAAGTCCTGACTCATTCTTATTGCAGCATCATATACAGCTACATCGCCATGAGGGTGATACTTACCAATAACCTCACCTACTAAACGAGCAGATTTTTTATAAGGTTTATCAGAGAACATCTTTAATTTATATAAAGCAAATAAAATTCTTCTTTGAACAGGTTTTAATCCATCGCGAACATCCGGTAAAGCACGTTCTTGAATGATATATTTTGAATATCTTCCGAATCGGTCGCCAAAAATTTCTTCTAAATTTTCTTGAAGTAAAGTTTCTGTGGCAAATTGTTCAATTATTTGTGATAATTTTTTAGGCTCACTCATCACCATAGACCTCCACATCATCTAAAATAAAGTTATCTTCTGAATCAAATACCACATGGTTTTCAATCCATTCACGTCTAGGTTCTACTTCATCACCCATTAAAGTACTAATTTGATCATCAGCAGTACCTTCTTCGCCAATCGTAACTTGAATTAAAGTACGTTTAGCTGGATTCATTGTTGTTTCCCATAATTGTTCAGCATTCATTTCTCCTAGCCCTTTATAACGTTGAATAGTAACATTCTTTTGAGCACCTATTTTATTTCTTAGTTCTTCATCGCTCCATGCATATTCTATAGTATTCTTGTATGAAATTTTATAAAGAGGTGGAGTTGCAATATAAACATGTCCCGCTTTTACAAGTTCAGGCATAAATCGATAGAAGAAAGTAAGTAATAGGATTTGGATATGCGCACCATCGGTATCGGCATCGGTCATAATGATAATTCTATTATAATTAATTTTAGAAATATCAAACTCAGTTCCAATACCTGCACCAATCGCATTAATAATCATCATAATTTCTTCATTTTTTAACACTTCTTCGATTTTTGACTTTTCTGAGTTAATTACTTTACCTCGTAAAGGTAAAACAGCTTGGAATGTTCTATCTCTACCTTGTTTTGCACTACCGCCAGCTGAATTACCTTCGACTAGGAATAATTCATTAATCTTAGGGTTATTTGATTGAGCCGGAGTTAGTTTTCCAAGTAAATTAGTTGGTTTAGAGATGATTTGTTTAACTTTTCTTTGTTCATCTCTTGCTTTTCTAGCGGCTTCACGTGCTTTTGAAGCCCTAACAGCATTATTTACAATAATATTAGCGATATCACCATTTTCAGATAGGAAGAATTTCATCATTTCTGAAACAACGTTTTCGACTGCTACCCTAGCTTCTGGTGTACCTAGTTTATTTTTTGTTTGTCCTTCAAATTGCAAAATGTTTTCAGGGATACGAATAGATAAGACGCCAGTTAAACCTTCACGAACGTCAGCACCTTCTAAGTTAGCATCTTTATCTTTTAATGCACCAATTAAACGTGCATGTTCATTCACCGCTTTAGTAATGGCACTTCTAAACCCAACTTCATGAGTACCTCCATCATTTGTTCTAATATTATTAACAAACGATAAAATATTTTCACTATAATTGTTTTGTGTATATTGAATAGAAGCTTCAATATAAATATTACTTGCAGTACCAACAAAGAAAGTCGGTTCATGAATGGCTTTTTTACCTTGATTTAGGGTTTTAACAAATTCAACAATACCTTCATCAAATCTAAAAGTCTCTTGTTGACCTGAACGCATATCAATTAAATCAATTCTTAACCCTTTAATTAGGAAAGCAGATTCTCTTAATCTTTTTGCGATAGTTTTATAATCAAAAATAGTAGTTGAGAAAATTGTACGATCCGGCTTAAACTTAATAATTGAACCTGTTCTTCTAGTATCACCTAGCCATTTTGGTTTTTCAATTGTTTTACCACCATTTAAATATCTTTGGTAATATATTTTTCCATCTCTATGAATAGTTACTTCTAAATATTCACTTAAAGCATTAACAACCGATGAACCTACACCGTGTAACCCCCCTGATACTTTATAACCGCCAGATTCATCAAACTTACCACCGGCGTGTAATGTATTAAAAATAACTTGAGGTGTTGGAAGGCCATTACTTTTATGTTTACCAGTTGGAATACCACGCCCATTATCGGCAACTTCAACAGAATTGTCTTCATTAATACGTACCACAACTTGTGAACCATATCCTGCTAGCGCTTCATCAATAGCGTTATCAACTATTTCCCATACTAAGTGATGTAAACCTCTTGAATCAGTAGATCCAATGTACATACCAGGACGTTTTCTAACAGCTTCTAATCCTTCTAAGACCTGAATTGATGACTCATCATATACTGGAGTTTTTTTACTTTCAGCCATATTTTACCCTCCTAAAAATTATTTTTAACCTCTTATATTTCTTATTATAACACATTTTTCAAAATGTGGCAAATTAAAAAATAATTTTTTTATTAAAAAAGCCCCTTATTGCCTAAATAATTTGCATATTTTGTCGAAAAACTTATCATTTAAAGATACTTTTAATATTAAATATGGTATAATTATTACAATTTGAGGTGAATGAAATGGACATTTATACTGAGCTCGCTTTACTAGCGGTTGCCTACATTTTAGGATCAATTCCTAGTGCTTTAATTATAGGGAAATTATTCTATAAAACTGATGTAAGACAATATGGTAGTAAAAATATGGGTGCAACAAACTCATTAAGGGTCTTAGGACCAAAAGCAGGTTTTGCTGTTTTCTTCTTGGATGTATTTAAAGGTTTTTTACTTGTGGCTTTATTTACACTAAATATAATTGAAGCTGAACCTACCCATTTTCCAATTATTACCTTTGGTATTTTTAGTGTGATTGGACATATTTTTCCTGTTTTTTCTAGATTTAAAGGAGGAAAAGGCGTCGCATGTACAGCTGGTTTTATTCTAGCTTATGCTCCTTGGTGTTTTCTAATTGGCCTTGGCGTCTTTATTTTAACACTAGTGATTACCAAATACGTTTCTGTTAGTTCATTATGTACCATTCTATCAATGTTAATCTCATCATTTTTCGTTAATACATTAAATGCACAAGCACCAGACTGGTATTTTACCATCTTCTGTTCTATTTTAACTGTTGCACTATTTATTAGTCATCGCAAAAATATTGTACGTTTAATCAATGGTACAGAATCAAAATTCTCTTTTAAGAGTAAAACAAAATAAAAAAGTTGATACATTGTATCAACTTTATTTTTTCTTTGGTGTTACATTCATAGTAGCCATAACACGATTAATATCAGATTCGCTAGGTTTTCTACCCATTTGCATATACATTGCACGAATCATTTCTCTTGTTACAGGAGGATTTTTTTCTAATTGAGATTGAAAAATCTTACGTGTAACGATAAAGCCCACTACAAGGCCCACTAATAAAACTCCTAAAATAATTAAAATAAATGCCCAAATAGCAATTTTCATGATACTCACTCCTTTCAACCTTGTATATATTATACTACATTAGAAAAAAAGTATCAAGTGTTTAAATATTCAAAAAAATTTACATTATTATTGCAATAATAAATATTTTTTTGTAAAATATATGGGTAATAGGAGGAAATTTAACATGCCAAGAAAAATTACTGACTCTTGTATCGCTTGCGGTAGTTGTGCTGAACAATGTCCAGTTGCTTGTATTGAACAAGGTGATATCTATGTAATCAATCCTGATCAATGCATCGACTGTGGTGTTTGCCAAGAAGGCTGCCCTGTTGGAGCTATTGAAGAAGAATAGTAACCAAATAAAAAATCCAGAACTTATGTTCTGGATTTTTTTTATTTATCTTGCACCCCATTCATAAAGAGTATCTAAAATATATTCTTCAACTGCTTCTTCAACATATTCAAGTGGAGCAGCACCACAATCTAATAATACTTTATTAAATTCAATTTCATCAAATGCCCATCCAAGCATTTCTTCTGCACGATCATGCATATCTTGTAGTTTACTATAACTAAAGAAGTATTGACTCATATTAGTTGGAATTTCTACTACTTGATCATAGAAATCTTGCATGTCTTCTGTTGTATAAGCATTAGTTTGGAAGAATTCATTTAAGTAATTAGCGATATCTTCAGCCATCCAACCTTGTCCATGAATACCTAAATCAACACGGCAAGATAACATACCATTTAATATATCATTATATTTTAAGTATTCTAAAGCTAACTTATGACCTTTACTTGTATAATCAGGTGCCCAATCATATGCTTTTAATTCAACATATGTTGCCCAACCTTCCATATAACCTGAACATCTTAAGATTTTACGAACATTAGAAATGTCTAATTGTTTAGCATATACATTTTGATATAAGTGACCAGGATATCCTTCATGTGCTAAAGTTGTGAAAATATAGTTAACATCATCAGTATATAAGCCATTTAAGTAAATAGATTCAAATCTTGTTTCATCAAGTGGAGAAACAAAGTATGCAGCTGGACTAAAGTTTTCTTCTAATGATTCATAAACATATTTAATTGAAATCTCAGGCATAACGTCTAATTCCGGAACTATTTGCTTAGCTAATTCTTGGAATAATTCAACAATTTCCATTGGAGTTTTATCAGTAAAGACAGGATCACCTTCTACTGCAGCATAATAGAAATCATTATAATCTGTTCCTGTTAATCCTCTAAATTGAACAACGATATCATCTAAAATATCATTAGCCTCTTTCATCTTATAATCTACATAAGCAATAGCTTCTTCAATTGTTAAATCGCTATAACCAACAGTATCTCTAAACATTAATTCAAAATATTCAAGACCTTCTTCTCCATAGTGATATAAACCACCTTCAATAATATCTGCACCTTTTAAATTAGGTAGGTTATCAGCAACATATTGATATGCATTACATAATTGATTTTGAATAGCACTCTTACATTCTGCTTTATAAGCTTCAACAACATCAGCTGCTAATTCAAATTCAATATTATCAATTTTGTCATTGAAGATATCAATTAAATAATGATTATCTTTTTCAGCAACAAATTTTTCACATTGACTAACAACATTGTCAATCGCGATATCAGTTAAGCCAAATCCATATTCGTTTTGTTTTACACAGAATTGATAATATGTTTTGAATGCTTCTTCAGCAGAGTATAAATAACTAATAAAGTCTTTTATATCTTGTTCATTTCTGAATTTATATTCAGCTAAGTTTAAAGGTAGATTTGCTTGATAACCTAAATATGATCCTAAATATCCATTAGTCATGTAATCCATAGGTTCTGTAATACTTGATAAGTAAACAAAATAATCTTCTACTACTTTATAAGACATTTGTTGTTCAGCTGATAATGAATCATATTCGAATTCATATAAAGCGTCTAAAATTTCAAGCAATTGTTGTTGACCTTCTTCGAAATTATCAAATGTAGCATATGGTAATTCAGCTTCATAATGATCTAAACCATAATCAGCAGGATTTTTAAAGAAGAAATTAATACTCATTTGGTCGCCAGCAAAAATAGCTACAAATAATTCATCCATAAATTCATTAAATTCTTGATTATCTGGTTTATCAATTTCTAAAACACCATAAACAGTACAATAAACTTCACCATCTTGTGTTTTAATCAAAGCTTTTACATTATATTTACCAGGTTCTGTTTGTTCATTATTAACATATTCTACAGTATAGCCTTCTAATGATTCACCCACTAGTTTTAAACTCTTAACTGTACCATCAGCAACAAATGTTTCATCTTCGAATTCAACATCTAATGTATTTTTAATAACAGTAACATTTAAATAATCGTATCCAGATTTATAGTTTTTAGAACTATCTACTGAGATTTTAACACGGTAATTACCAGGACCAGTAATTTCTGACATTGGTTCTGCAATAATAACTTGTTCATCGTTATTTACACTTGCTTCAACACCAAAAGCTTTAGAACCAACCATGATAAATGTTTGATCTTTTTCAAAAGTAAATTCTGGTTCAGCTTTTTCAATATTAATGTATGCAGATAATTCTTTAACATATGAATCAAGAGTTACAACAGCTGTAACTTTATGTTTACCTGCATCTTTTACACCATTTCCATAATATTCAACAGTAGCACCTTCTGGTAAGTTTCTAACTGTTAAGTATTGTTCTTCTCCATTATAAACAACGTTTCTATTTAAAAGCATACATTCATCCAAAGGGGATGCGTTAGGATCAACAATAGTTAAAGTTGCTTCTAATGTTTTCTTTTCACCATTAGGCATCGAAACATCAGCTACTACTTTATAACTTCCTACTTCTTTTTGATTATTATTTTTATAAATAATTGTCGCTTCACTTGGAACATTAATAACTTTTAAAGAATGTTGTTGACCATCATAATCAAATGTTTTACTTAACATTTTACATTTTGAAAGGTCAGTTGGAGCAGCACATCCAATAAGTGCTAATAAAGCAACAACAATAATTAAATATCTAAATTTAAATTTCATATTATCCTCCTATATAGCCACAAAAGGATCCATATTACAATTTGTAATAATAAATTCAATTGTCTTAAACTGTTCTTCTAATTGTTTTTTCATTGTTTCTACACCAAAAAACTCAATTCCGTGCGAAACTTCAATTAAAGCAAAATTGTTTTCTACCGCATCAAAACCTAAATGATGAGGTATTTGACCAGTTATAAAAACATCTGCGCCATTTTTTAACGTTTCGTGATAAGATGATGATCCGCTTCCACCAACTATTGCAACTTTAGTAATTTCTTTATTTAAATTTCCAGCCACTCTTACCACATCTAAGGCGAATGCCTTTTTCACAATTAAGCAATAATCTTTTAAATTTGTTTTTTCACATTCACCGATTCTTACAAAACTTTCACTACCTAATTCATTAGTTGTCATTTTAATATTTTTTAAACCAAGTCTTTTTGATAGTGTATCATTCATACCCTCATTTGCAACGTCAAAATTAGTATGGAAAGCCATAATATTTATCCGATTATTAAATATCTTAAGTAATTTTTTACCAAAAATTGAATCATAATTCAAATTTACTAAAGGGGTAAACATAAAAGGATGATGTGCGATAATCAAATTTACACCTTTACTAATTGCCTCATCAATTACCTCATCAGTAATATCTAAACACAAAATTACTTTATTAACTGTATCATCCATACTACCAAATTGTAATCCAACTTTGCCAATATCAAAATTTGAGGCAAATTCAATTGGATACAATGACGTCATATAGTTAAAAATGTCGTTAATTTTGACCATACCAATCACCTTTTACATATTGTTTGATTAAATTTATATTATTTTGTAAAGATTCTATATCTTCATTGTTTGAAATATCGTTATTATTTAAGATATTTAGGTAAAGATTTAATTTTTGTTCGTACTTACTTATAAAATCAAGTGACTGTTTTTTTAGTAAAATAGGTCCAAAAAATAATTCTTCCTCGGAAATATTTGTTTGTGAAAATTCATCATAATGACACACAATTATCTCATAATAACTACCTTTTTCATAAACTATTTCTTCTTCATCAATTAAAAATCCTGATAAATTTAAGAATTTCCTTAATTCATAAACTTTTGAATTAGCTTGTAAAATTAATTTTTTTAATCTTTTTGCAGTACTTAGATTATTATTTAATATTTCAACGATATTTAAACCACCCATACCACAAATGGTAACTGTATTAATCTTTTCATCTAAATCACTAATTCCATCCGATAGACTATATTTGATATTATTTGGAAACCCTAAAGTTAATTGAGCTCTTTTTAAGGGTTCAATTTTATTTTCTACTACTTGAATGAATTGAACTCCTTTATTAAGCATTTCTAAAGATAAATATCCATGATCTGCACCAATATCTGCAACAATATCCAAATTATCAATATAATCTAAAACTTTAGATAAACGTTTCGATAAGATCATTATTTCAAATTACTAGTTCGGTGTTGTTGTAATCTTTTTAGACGAGTAGGATGGCGTAGACGTCTAATCGCTTTAGCTTCAATTTGGCGAATTCTTTCTCTTGTAACGCCAAATGCCTTACCAACTTCTTCTAGTGTTCTAGCTCTATTATCATCTAATCCATATCGCAAACGAATAACTTTTTCTTCACGAGGAGTTAAAGTTTGTAAAACAGCTTCTATTTCTTCTCTAAAGATTTGTCCTTCAGTATATTCTAATGGATTTTGAATTTCTGTATCAGCAATGAAATCACCTAAATTTGTATCTTCTTCTTCCCCGACAGTTGCATCCAATGAAGATGGCTCTTGAGCAATTTTTTGAATTTGTTGAACTTTTTCAACAGAGATTTTCATTTCAGCAGCGATTTCTTCTGGAGTAGGTTCTCTTCTTTTTTCTTGAGTTAATTTTCTAGTGATTCTCATCAATTTATTAATTGTTTCAACCATGTGAACTGGAATACGAATTGTTCTACCTTGGTCTGCTATTGCACGAGTGATAGATTGTCTTATCCACCAAGTAGCGTATGTTGAAAATTTAAATCCTTTTGTAGGATCAAATTTATAAACCGCTTTAATTAACCCCATATTACCTTCTTGTATTAAATCAAGTAGTGGCAATCCTCTACCAAGATATCGTTTAGCAATAGAAACTACCAATCTTAAGTTAGATTCAATTAAGATGTCTCTAGCTTCATCACCTCTTTGAATCTTTTCTTGTAAGTTTTTCATTTCTTCCTCAGAAATAGCTTTTCCAAGTTTCTTAAAAACCTCTATTTTTTCTTTTGATGCTAAGCCTTCTTGGACAGTTCTAGCAAATTCAGATTCTTGCGTAATAGTTAATAAATCAACTTGACCAATGTCTCTTAAATACATCTTAACTGGGTCATCCGCTTGATGAGATGAAGATGAGAAATCTTCAAAGTCAGCTACTTTGATTTCAATTTCACATACAGCAGTTAATTCTTCTAATTCTTCATCAATTTCTACTTCTTCCCCAAATCCTTCGAAGTCATCATCAACTTTTTCTACCATTAAATCCATTTCATCAGGAATTTCATCACTTTCACGTGTAATTTCAATTCCTTCATTTTCTAAATATTTAACAATATCATCTAATAACTCTTCATTAGGATTTTGAAATACCTCTAAAATCTTTGTTAAAGGTAAATATTGTTCTTTTTCTGCAAAATCTTTTAATTGTTGCAATTCATTTTTATATAATTCTTCCATAATACCTCCTACTGTATAATAATTAATGTTTTTAAAAAATTAAAATATTCACTAATCATATCATCATTTTCTAATGCACCTAAAAATTTAGCATTTTTATATTTTTTAGCTGAATAATCTTTAATTTGTTTTAAACAATCTTCAAATTCTTTTTTACTTTCTAAATCTACAAAATTGAACTCTAATATTTTATTTAATAAAAGTTGTTCAGAAGAATTTTCAATAAAACTTTCTTTTAATTGTTCAATATCAATCGTATCTTTAGTCGTATATTGTTCAGCAATTCTAAATAAAATTTCATAATAATCAGAAAAATCAACGATTGGTAAATAACTATGATAATCACAGTAATAACTAGTAAATTCTTCCTTATTATATATAGCATGTTTGATAATTATATCTAAAGCAGAAAAAATCTTTTTAGGGATCGGCTTAATAATTTGTTTTTTAGGCATTTCACTAACTTGCACTGGTACATGTTCTCTTTGTGATACTTCACCTAAATCCGCAAGTAAAGCATTTTGATCCATATCTAAATCGATACACATGCGATTAATATAGAATTCTTTAATCGTGTTATTGGCAAATTTCAAGAAAGCAAAAACTTTTTCTTTGAATCTTGAAACACTTACTACATCCGATTTTATTAAATCTTGCTTTGCAACATTGTAAATATAGTCATAAACATTTTGTTGGTTTTCATATAAATATTTATTTAATGCTTCACTTCCATATTTAACTTGATATTCATCAGGGTCCATACTATCAGGTAAACTAACCGCATACGGAATTGCATTAACTGTTGAAAATACACTAGCAGCTTTATAGGTAGCATTTATACCAGCATTATCACCATCAAAACATAAAACAATTTTAGATGCTAGTGCTTGAAGTGATTTAAGATGTTGTTTAGTAAGTGCAGTTCCCATTGTAGCAACTGCATTATTTACTCCTGCTTTATATGCAGCAATAACATCCATAAATCCTTCGAAAACAAATACAGTATCTTCTTTTCTAGCAAATTCATTAGCTCTTGCATAATTATACAAAACTTCGCTCTTATGGAAAATTAAGTTTTCATTAGAGTTAATATACTTTGGTGATTTATCATTTTCTAAATATGTACGACCACTAAATCCAACTACACGATTATTAATATCATGAATAGGAAACATAATTCGTGCTCTAAAAGAATCTACAATACTGTCATCATTACGTTTTCTAACCATTCCTGATTCAATTTGATCAATTATGCTAAAAGCATTTTGTTCTAATGCTTTATGCAAATAATCATCTTCTTTTGGAGCAAGACCAATTTGAAAATGTTTGATTATTTCTTTTGTAATACCACGTTTTTCCAAATAATTTAAAGCTATCTTCCCCTCATCAGAGTTTTCTAAATAGAAAGTAAAGAAATTACAACTTTCTTCTAAAATTTGATAGAATCTTTTTTTAGTTTCATAATTTGGATCAACATTAGTTTGAATTTCAATACCTATTCTTTTAGCAAGTTTGCTAACAGCCTCAGTAAAACCAATTTTTTCATATCTTGATACAAATTGGATTACATTACCACCAGCGCCACAGCTAAAACATTTAAATATTTTTTTATTAGGGCTTATTTTCATTGAAGGATTAGTATCATTATGAAATGGACATACAGATTTAAAGCCCGTACCATCAGGTAACACTTGGATATATTCAGAAATAACTTCTGCAATATTCACTTTATCTATTATTTGATTAATAATTTCTTGTGATATCATAACAATACCTCCTTCCTATACCTATATAATACTTTATTTTTTTAAAATTTACTCTTTTTTTTGAAAAATTAACAAACTTTTTCTAATAAATATGCTTTTAGATTGCTAATTTCAACAACTTCTTGTTCCATAGTATCTCTATTTCTTACAGTAACAGTTCCTTTTTCGATAGAATCAAAATCAACTGTAACACAATAAGGAGTACCAATAGCATCTTGTCTTCTATAGCGTTTACCAATTTTACCTGAAGTATCATAATCAGTAGGCATCAATTTTCTTAAATCATGATAAATTTCAGTTGCCTTTTCACTTAGTTTATTAACTAAAGGTAAAACAGCTACTTTAAATGGTGCAAGTTGAGGTATTAAATGTAATACTTCACGTATTTCACCATCTTCTTGGACTTCAGCTTCATATGCATTACTTAAAATAGCAAGCATTAATCTACCAACACCTACACTTGGTTCAATAACATAAGGTAAATATTTTTCATTAGTTACTGGATCTAGATATTCCATATTAACTTTAGAATGATTTTGATGAACTCTTAAATCATAATCAGTTCTATCAGCAATACCCCATAATTCACCCCAACCAAATGGGAATTTAAATTCAAAGTCGGTAGTGGCAGTTGAATAGTGGGAAAGTTCTTCTTTTTCATGATCTCTAGTTCTAATGTATTCGTCTTTTAATCCTAACATGGTTAAGAAATCACGACAGAATTGTTTCCAATATTCAAACCATTCCATATCTGTTCCTGGTTTACAGAAAAATTCCAATTCCATTTGTTCAAATTCTCTAGTTCTAAAAATAAAATTACCTGGTGTAATTTCATTTCTAAAACTTTTACCAATTTGGCCAATACCAAAAGGAACTTTCATTCTTGATGTTCTTTGAACATTTTTAAAGTTTACAAAAATACCTTGAGCAGTTTCTGGACGTAAATAAATTGTATTTTTAACATCCTCAATAACCCCTTGGTTAGTTTTAAACATTAGATTAAATTGACGAATATCAGTAAAATCATGACTTCCACAAGATGGACAACCGATATTATGTTCTTTAATAAAATTGATTAATTGTTCATTAGAGAAACCATCACCTGTTACATCACCATTAGTCGCATCTTCAATTAATTTATCTGCTCTAAAACGAGAATGACATTGTTTACAGTCAATCAAAGGATCACTAAATCCACCAACGTGTCCACTTGCAACCCAAGTTTCCGGATTCATTAAGATACCCGCATCTAAACCAACATTGTATTCAGAATCTCTAACAAAGTATTTCCACCATAATTGTTTAAGATTGTTTTGAAGTTCAACACCTAATGGTCCATAATCCCATGAATTTGCTAAACCTCCGTAAATTTCACTTCCTTGGTAAACAAAACCTTTTTCTTTTAAGAAAGTTACTAATTTTTCCATTGTAATTTGCATAAAACCTCCATATTTAAAGTCCTCAGACTAAAAATCAAAGGGACGAATTATAATCCGCGGTTCCACCCTTTTTATAGAAATCATATCTATCTCTTTTATATCTTTTATAAAAACTCCAAATTTGCCTAAATTTACCTAATAATGTTTGTTTCCACCAATCCAAACTCTCTATAATTACTAAATGTAAACTTTTAATTTTTCATCACTTTTATAAACGATTATTTCTTATTATACCACACTTGTAAAAAAAAGTAAAATATTTAGTGTTAACAATTAAAAAAAGATAACTATAAATTAGTTATCTTTCGAAATTTCGATTAATAAATCGTGATTTTTATTAACATAATCAAAGTGAGTAGCATAATATTCCTTAGTAATTTGATATAAAATAGATGAATAATTATCAATAAGTTGTAAAAAATCCTCATTTATATTCTTTAATTTAATGAAATACATCAATGAAAATAATTTGGTGATTTCTTGATTATACGAAGTATTTGTTAAACAATTTTTACACACTGCTCCACCTAAGGTTACATCTAAATAATAAGCATCATTACTTCCACACTTACAACATGTAGAAAAATTAGGGCCTGTTCCTACAGCATATAATAATTTTGTTTCAAATATTAACAAACCAGCATGATAGTAATTGGTTTTTTTTAAGATATTTAACATTTCTAAAATAAAATTATAAACATGTTCAACATCATTAAATGAATTAATAAATACTTTTCCATATTCTATGATAGCCAAAGCAGATAACAATTTATTAGTATCTTCTTTAATCAATGTATAATTTTCTAAAACCACGCCCTCAGTTAACGTATTTAATGTTTTATTAGAAGTTGTAACAATTTCAACAAAGGTTAATTCCTGTGCCAATGGTCTTAATTTGCTATTAATTCTTTTACCAGCTTTAACAATATAATCAAATAGTCCATTTTTAGTCAAAATCGTAACTTTTAAAGAATCTTCTTTATAACTTGTGTTGTTAATGATCAGTCCTTGTATTTTTTGTTTTTGTATTGTTATCATTATTCTCTCCAAATGATGCGAATTCTACTTGATCGATTTTTGTATGGTTAATACGTTTGAATGCTAAATAATCTTCAATTCTACCAGATTTTAAAAATTTCATCCAGTATTCATTACTTAACTCTTCTCTTGTTTTTAAGTTCAAAAATATCCCTCCTTAATAATAGGATGGATATTTTTATTTATTTTATGCTTTTAATTTTTATTTGCTTGATAACCATATTGTTTTAAATAGTGTTTACGATTACGCCAATCGGCTTCAACTTTAACAAATAATTCTAGATATACTTTATTCCCTAAAAACTTGGCAATGTCTTTTCTGGCTGCCATACCAATGCTTTTAATTTTACCACCTTTATCCCCGATGATAATTTTCTTTTGTGATAGTCTTTCCACAACAATTGTCGCATTAATATTAATAAGATTAGGATTATCAATATCATTTTTAAAACTTTCGATTTCAACAGCTACGCTATGAGGCACTTCTTGTTGTGTTGATAATAAAATCTTTTCACGGATAATTTCAGCAACCATAAATCTTTCAGGTTGGTCCATCAATTGATCTTCTGGATAATACTGAGGCCCAACCGGTAAAATTTCAATGATCGATTTTACTAATTCGCTAATACCTAAGTCTTGTTCAGCCGAAATTTTTACAATTTTTTCACATTTTAAAACTTTATATTCCTCAAATAGCTTATCGAATTTTTCCTCATCTTTAATTAAATCAATCTTATTAAAGACTAAAATAATTGGTGTATTAACTTTTTTTAGTTTTTCAATAATTTCTCTATCTAAATCAGAAAAAGGCATGTTAGAATCAACCAAAAATAGTATAAGATCCATTCCTTCAATTGCCTCATATGCCAACTGATTCATAACGGTTCCTAATTCATTAAATGAATTATGAATTCCTGGCGTATCAACAAAAATAATTTGTTCACAACTTGTAGTATAAATTCCTTGAATTTTGTTTCTTGTCGTTTGAGCTTTTGGTGTAACAATAGCTACTTTTGTCTGTAAAATTTGATTTAATAACGTGCTTTTACCTACATTTGGTCTGCCAACAATAGAAACAAAACCCGATTTAAATTCTTTACGCTTCATTTAATTTATCTCCGTCAAAACCAAGTGGTAATAAGTCTTTAACTTTCAAACTAATCGTATTTTCAAGACGGGGATTAATTAAGGTAACCTTAGCCTCTTTTTCCATTAATTCATAAATTACTTGGCGACAAGCACCGCAAGGGGATGAGGGAATTTCATTATTTGTGCAAACAATTATTTCCTCAATATCACGTTGTCTATATCCTAATGAATAGCTTGCAAAAAGAGCACTTCTTTCAGCACAGTTTGTTAACCCATATGATGAATTTTCGATATTTGAACCTATCACAAATTCTCCATTTTTCAATACTACACAAGCACCAACTTTAAAATTTGAATATACTGCGTATGCATTTTCCCTAGCTTCAATGGCTAGTTGATACTTCTTTTCCATTTTAATTCCTACCTATTTTTAATATTTCTAAAATGTTTTCCTGTTTAGTAAACATTATTTCTTCATCTTCTTTATTCATGTGATCATAACCTAATAAATGATAGATCCCATGAGTAGCCAAGAATGCAAATTCTCTTAATACAGAGTGACCATATTGATTAGCTTGATCAATAATTTTATCAACTGAAATAAAAATATCACCCATCTCAGTTGGTAAACTCTCTTCACCATCAATTGCAGCAAAACTAATTACATCAGTTGGGTTATCAAGATTACGATATTCTCTATTTATTCTTTGAATCTCTTTATTATCAACAATAATAATACTAACAAAATGTTTTGATTTTATTTTTTCAACTTTACAAACCATTTTTAAAATTTTCTTAAGTACTTTTTTTGGATTAAAATCAAAGGAATATTCATTAATAAAATTAACTTTAATCATTAGTGTGTTCCTCATATTTAGAAATAATTTTAGAGACCAATGGATGACGCATTACATCCATAGAAGTAAAATTAATAAATTTTATTTCTTTGATACCAGTTAATATCTTACTAGCGTGAATTAAGCCAGAACTTTGTGGTTTCATCAAATCAATTTGTGTAATATCGCCTGTAATAACCATCTTAGAATTAAAACCAAGTCTTGTTAAAAACATTTTCATTTGATTTTCTGTCGTATTTTGGGCTTCATCTAAAATAATAAAAGCATTATCTAAAGTTCTACCACGCATATAAGCAAGAGGGGCAATCTCTATAATTTGTTTTTCAATAACTTTTGCTCCTTGTTCCACACCTAAAATATCATCTATAGCATCATATATTGGTATTAAATAAGGATCTATTTTTTCTTTTAAATCCCCAGGTAAAAAGCCTAATTTTTCACCAGCTTCTACAACTGGTCTGGTGATAATTATCTTTTTAATCTTATTTTTCTTTAATTGATTCAAAGCATATGCAACAGCCAAATAAGTTTTCCCACTACCTGCCGATCCAATAGCAAAAACAATATCACTTGTTTGTAATGCTTCAAAATATTTCTTTTGATTAATCGTTTTTGCAGAAATACTTCTTCCGTCAAATGTATTAACAAAAACCATTTGTTTGGTAAAGAAATTTAAAACTTCACTTAGAGAATAACTTTTTAACATCGAAATAATGCTTATCAAGTCTCTTTCTTTAACAGTAATACCTTTTTCTGTTAACATTTTAATAACCGAAAATATATTAGAAATCATTTCTTCATACTGTTCTTCACAAATCAATTGGTTTCTAGTTAAGATAATTTTACAATTCAAAGATTCTTCAATAATCAAGATGTTTTTGTTCATTGCTCCTAAAAGAGCTAATTCTTTCGATGAATCATCAAAAGTATACAGTACCTTACTTGCCATTATAAATCCTTCCTAATTTCTATCTATTAATATTATAAACTAAATACATTTTTTTTAAAAGTCTTTAACTACTTTTTTTATTGTATCTCTTTGAAATAAACTAAATTAACAGATTTTTCCACCAAATAAAAAACCTCAAAATATTCATGTGTTTCTTTAATATTTAATAATTTAATTTGATGAATTTTTTCATATTCACATACGCGATTTTTTTCTAATTCATAATATATTAAGCTTTCTGTATAATCTTTTACAGTATTTATATCATAAGTAAACGCTGTTTTTTCTTTAAAATAAGTGATTTCATTAGTGATTTTTAAAATATTCTTAATATTAAAAATATTATTTTCTATAATTAAACTATTTTCATCAACATAAACAGTATTATTTAAACTTTTATTAAAAAGATAATATTTTTTTCTTTTCTTAAAACTACCATTATAAGTTAAAAACTGTGTTTCTTTTTTTATTTTATAAACTTTTTGGTCAATTACTCTTCCAATAATTACACCCTTTGGACATACATATTGGCTTTTATCTTGAGGATTTGTATTATATATTAAATTACCACTAACTAATAAATCACCTTTTTTTACCGTTGTATTAAGACTTGTAACAACAGTTCCCCTTTCGATAATAATTTGTTCGATATACGCATCATATTTACTAATGAAGTCACCTTTTATTGTATCATTTAGATTAGGTTTATTAACGGTATCCTCCATTTCAATATTTATATAAATAACTGAACCTCTTTTATATACTTCAATAAAAGCGTAATGCGAAAACTTTATACTTAACTCCTTAGATAATTCATTTAAATTATCTATATTTTTATTATTAATTACTTGATTTTCAACATATTCCCAAACAACATTATCTTTAATACTATCTTTCTCATATTGAATACTACGAATATAGTTAGGCGTAGTGTAAATGATTGAAAACATTACAATAATGCCAAAGATAAAAATAATGTTAGGTATTATCACTTTTTTATATAGCATGTATAATAAATTAGTACTTAAAACGCCATCAAAATCAATTTTCTGATTCGAATAAAAAGATACTTCATCATTATCATTTTGGATATGATATATTTTAATGTTTTTTAAATTATTAATTACTTGATTAAAATTAGTTTTATCACAAACATTATGATATTTGAATAGTTTCAAAACTACCTCTTAAAATTATTTTATAAGAATTTAAAAAAACAATGGAAATCGAATTACCCTTAATTTGATATTTATCAATTTCAATTAAACTATCATTCACTTCTTTAATAGTATGATAGTTTTCAATTAATATTATATTTGATTCAACTAATTTCAATTTTAAATCTTTTAATTCAGAAAACATAATATTCATAAAAACACCACTTAATTATATGATTAAGATAATGTTTTTAGAAAGAAAAAAAGGCATTAGATGCCTTATTTTACTTAATTAACGATGTCCGTTCTTGCGAGCAGCACGTTTCTTTTCTTTACGAATATCACTAGGTTTCATGTAATGTTGACGTTTACGGGCTTCAACAAGGGTACCCGCTCTAGATACATCACGTTTGAATCTTTTTAGTGCTTCATCAAGTGTATCATTTTCACGAACGATAGTCTTTGGCATTTCGGTCCCTCCTTCCGCACCATAAAATCTTCTATATTATATCTTATTTTCGAAAAAAAGTCAAGAAAAACGAATATTTAATATTTCTTTAGCAAATTATTAGCTTTTGTTAGAAACATTGTCGCAATTTCTAAAAAATTCAAGCCTAATCTTTCACTCATTCCCGTATAATGTTTGAAGGTTGCTACTAAAAACCAATTAAGAGCTTGTACACTATACCAAAGTTCTATCACTTTTTCTTCTTCTTTAGATAGTGGTCGTTTTTGAAGTTCACTAAAAGCCTTCTTTCCTATTTCTAAATCATTATTACCAAAACATGCAAAATCAAACAAAGGGTCATTTAAACCGACAAATTCAAAATCAATTAAAGTATAACCTTTTTTACCTAAAATAAAATTAGATAATTGATTATCATTATGGCAAAAAGTTAGTGGTCGATTAATTAATTCTTGTTTATAGTTTAATAATTTATCATAAAGTTCTTCAAACTGAGAACCAAGTTTAACATTAAAGATGTTATTTAATGAAATATAATATTCTAATTTATCAAAAGCCAAATATTTGTTAGTGAATCCTTCATAATGATGAAGTTCTTCTAATCTATTAGCAAGGCCTAAATAATCAATTTCATTACTATCTTGTTCAATAAAAGGGGAAATTTTTACGCCAGTATTAAGATCAAAATAATCATATTGAATAAAATGTTCATTATTTTCAACCAGTTTTAAACCATTCAATTCATTTAAACGATCAACATAAACATCAGCAGAGTTACCCGGGATTCTAACAACTTTTTTAAAAGTATTAGTTTCAACCAAATATGTGTCATTACTCATGCCACCACTTAATTTGTGGATAATTTTAATATCATCATTAGGATATAATTGTTTAAATAACTTAGTTAAATAATTAATATGATTATCTTTATTAAACATAAATGTAAGTTTAAAAGCTAAACCAACGATAGCATTATGGCGATGGCTAAATTCATTTTTAGTATCTTCATCAATTTCCGCTAAAGTTTTATTAAGTTTAGGAATATAAAATATTGAATCGTAGCCAAATCCATTATGACCTTTTTCAGAATGAGAAATTTCACCAAATAAACGACCTACTGATGAAACTATATCAACACCATCATAATAAATTAAAGCTGTTTCAAAATAAGCACTTCGATCAACACTAGTAAGATTTTTTAAAACCTTATTTCTATTTTCTTGATCTCCTTTTCCAGAATATCTAGCCGCATAAATACCCGGTTCATTATTTAAACCTTTAATAAAAAGTCCAGTATCATCAGCAATGACGGGCATTTGATATAGATCAAAATAATATTTTGCTTTTATCAAAGCATTTTCGATTAATGTTTTCCCATTTTCTACTGGTTCTAAAGTACAATTAAGTTCTTTTAAAGTTGTAAATTCAATATCAAATTTATCTAGTAATTTTTTAAACTCTCTTACTTTACCTAAATTATTTGATGCAATTAGAACTTTCATATCGTTACCTCTTTTATATTTATATATTATATATTAATATCGGTTTTTTTTCAACAAAAAAACTTATACAAAATTGTATAAGTTATTCTTCTACCTCATTAAATACTCTTTGATAGAAAATATTTTCATTGTTATTAATATTTAAACAATCAACATTTAAGTTAAAACCAATACTTTCAACTAAAGTTGTAATTTGATTTAATGATAGCATACTTGCATCGACAAAATCTAAAGTTAATACACTATCTTCTATTTGATAATCATATACCTCAGTATTAAAATCTAAATTATCTAAAGTCTTCATAACAATATAATCACAAATATCACTCTCTAGATGGAAATAGGTAACAGGTAAAATATATTCATCTTGTTGATAAATCAGTGTTGTTGCAGTAGATTCATATAAATACATAGTTTCATACTCTAAATTAATCCCTTGATTTTTATTAATTTTCTTAAAACTATAATCTTTAAAGCAATTAATTTGTTCATCATTAACAAAAATGCACACTTCCTTAATATCATCATTTATAAAAGTCCACGCAATTGATTCTAAAGCTTTTCTACCATTAGCATCTTTAATAGCTGCATTAGTATATAAAACTAATTTATTATCTTCTTCTTTATAATCAACTAATTCACAATTGCTAGGAATAGACGATTGAAAATTAGCTGGCAGCATATTAGAATTAACAGTTAAAAGATTCCATTTTTGTCTTACTTCATCCTCTTCTAATTCATTTACTTTAACATTAACTCCTACAACTCTATTTAAATCATCCTCTAAATACACAAGTAAGCTATAACTTAACTCATTATTTTCATCAACATCACCTTTATTAAATAATTTTTGGTATGTACTTTTCGGAATAAATAATAAAACTAAAGCTATTGCTAAAAGAATAACAATAATCACAATTTTCTTTTTCATAAAACACCTCAAATAATAATACGCATGAATTGTATTTCTTATACCATTTTTATTGGTATTTTTTAAAATAAGTGGTATAATATTACAAAGGATGTGAAAAATATGAAGTGCCCTAAATGTCAAAAAGAAATAGATAACAATCAAGATTTTTGTGGTTATTGTGGAAATCATATCAATCATGCTATTATAGAAGGAAAACCCACAAGACATATCATCAGTGTAATAGTTTACTATTTAATTATCTATTTTTTAATCAGTTTTATTCAACTTGCAATTATGGCTGTTTATCAACATCTAACTGGTAAACCAATATTTGATGAAAATGACAAGTTATTACCTCAAGCTGAAAACTTTATTTCCATATGGAATCAAATCATCGTTTATTTCTTATTATTAATTTCTATTGGTTTAATTTTAATAAAGGATATAATATATGATTTTGGGCGTTTAAGTTATCAAGGCAAAAAAGTCATAAAATATGCTCTGGTTGGTCTTTTATTAATATATGCAGTTAATTACTTACTAAATGCTATTAATAGTTTTGCAGGTATTGCTGGATCATCTGAAAATCAATCTATTATCGAAAATTTAATCAGAAATTGTAGTGATTTTGAATTATTTTTATATTGTATCGTATTAGTAATTTGTGCTCCTCTGGTTGAAGAACTAATTTTTAGAAAGAGTTTTTTCCAAATCCTAAAAAGATTTAAGCTTTCAAAAACAAAGAAAATTATCATTTCTGGTGTATTATTTGGTATTCTACACGTTCTATCTGCAATTATTACTTTTATAGTAAATCAAAATCCAATTATGGACATCGTAATTGAATTAATTTATTCTCTTCCATACATTGGTACTGGATTTGTTTTAAGTTTTATATACGCAGAAACAGACGAAAACGTTGTAACTCCATTAATTGCTCATATGTTAAATAATGCTATATCTTGCATTGCAATGTTCTTTCTTTATATGTAAAAAAGTAGTCTTTTATGAACTGATGTCTATCATCTAGACAGATGATAAAATAAAAAGTTATGTAAATAATGCTTGATTTCGATATTCCATCGGAGTCAAGCATTTTAATTTGGCTTGAAATCTTTTATTATTATAAAATTCAATATATTCCTTTATTGAATTAATTAAGTTATCAGGAGTGTAAAATTTATTTATATAATACATTTCCGATTTTAATATTTTTCAAAAAGGTTCAATAGGACTATTATCAATATATTTTCTCCTACTTGTTCAGGTTGTACTTTTATTATGAGGTTTGTCATTAAATACTTCTTCACCACACTCTTTAAATATCACTACCCAACCCCTAACTGTTTCTTTACAACATCCTAATTCATATGCTATATTCCCTAATGATTTAATACCTTTAATATATTCATGTATAACTTTTTATTTTAATTCTTTTGAATATTTATTTATTCTTTCCATAATAAAAATGCCTCCAAAGTAAATAGTGAATAATTTTATTTTTATTCACTGTCTACTTTAGAGACATCATATCATTAAAGCTACTTTTTATTTATTTGATCCTTTAATTTTTTACTGGATGTAAAGCGAATACGATATCCACCTTTAATTAATTGTCTTTCCCCTGTAATCGGGTGAACACCATAGTAATCTTCTTGCATTACTTTTTCAAAAGTACCAAAATTACTAATCATAACTTTATTTTCACTTTCTAACCCTTGAGCAAGTAGTTCAAACACCTGATCTACAACATTTTCGATATCTTGTTTATAATAGTCACTATTTTGAAAAATAGCATTTACAATATCTTTTTTCTTCATTTTATCTACCTCAGGTTAATTATACTACAATTAGTAGAAAATGTCAAAAATATAAGTAAAAAGGGCTTTTTTTAAATAACTATAGCAATAACTCCGCCTTTTGTTTTATTAATTACTTTATTAATTGCATCTTTGTATTTATACTGTACAACATCAGGAACTGCAAGTATTTTTGATCTTACCCCATCATTTATAACATCACATAGTTTTCTTCCAAATATTTCGCTATTCCAAAGACTTTCATTATCATTTTTACTAATATGCTCAATTAAAGCTTCAGCTTGTTCTTTTGAGCCAATAATCGGTTCAAAATTCGATTCAACATCAACTTTTACCATAAAAATTGCAGGAGCACTAGCCGTGATTTTGATACCATACCTATTTCCTTGTTTTGATAGCTCTGGATCATTTAATTCCATTTCATCAACACTAGGTAACGCAATAGCGTATCCTTGTGTTTCTAATGCTTTTAAAGAAGTCGATAGTTTTTCATAAACAGTATTACTTTCCTTATATTTTTGAAGAATTTCAATTAATTTGGCTCGATCATCTAATCTTTCACCTAAAATTTCCTCTATACAATCATTATAGGACTCTTCTGTCACTTTAATATCAATAGTAACTAAACCATTTGACGTATCAATTTCAGTAATATTAACCGATTCAAATAAATTTGTTTCTTTTAAAACTTCAAGGAGTCTAAATGCATCTTTCATTTTACTATATTGTTTGATATTACTTAAAGCGTCATTAAATTGATGTTTAAAAGTAATATCTTCCGTTAAATTATTTACCCAAGTTGGTACTTCTATACTAAGTTCATTAATGTTAAATTCATTTAAAGCATTTTTAAGTAACTCGTCAATATCTGTTTCACTCATTTGTTCAACATCAAGAATTGTAACACTAACACCAAATTGTTCTTCAAGTGTTTGTTTTTTATTCAAAGTTTTTTCACTATTAGGATTTTTAGTATTTAAAACAATGACAAAGGGTTTATTACTATTTTGTAATTCACCAATAACCTCATCTAATACCGAATCATAATCACTTTCGCTAAATTCACCAAAACTACCATCACTAGTAATTACAATTCCCACATTAGAATGTGAATCAATAACTTTTTGAGTACCTATTTTAGCAGCATCAACAAAACTGATATCATCAACAAACCAAGGTGTTTTAACCATTCTATTAGTTCCATCTTCATTTAAATATCCTTTTGAATTAGGAATAATATAACCTACACAATCAACTAATCTCACATTAAACGAAACATCATCACAGGTTACATTTATTTGATTACTCGGAATAAATTTAGGTTCAACCGTCATTATAGTTTTACCATCACCACTTTGTGGTAATTCATCCAATATTTTATTATAAATATCCTGATCTGTAATTAATGGTAATACTTTTCTTTCCATAAAACGCCGAATGAAAGTACTTTTACCACTTCTAACCGATCCCACTACACCGATATAGACTTCTCCATTTGTACGGTTAGCTACATCTTTAATAATATTTTCACTCATTAATTATACAAAATAGAAAAGCCCAATCGTTTGGGGGGATAACTTTTCCATTATTTTTCACTCTCTTCCGCCATTTTTTATCCCACAATGTATTTCTACTCTAATTTATGTATAAAGAAATAAAATTATTACAAAAATAAAAAAATAAGAACATTTGTTCTTATTTTTTCTTTTTTCTTGAAGCTAAATAAAGTTCATAATCTTCAAAAACTTGTTTTGTATTGAATGGACCTTCTTGATTATCAATCATTACCAGTAAATCTTCGAGTTGTTGTTCAATAATATTAATTAGTTCTTCTGAATAATGATAATCAATTTGATTAAATTCAAACTCATCTCTGTCTAAAATTAATCGATCTCCACTAGGGAATACTTTTACATCAAGTTCATAATCAATATACTTTATACCTTCTTTGTCAATAGCATAAGGTGAACTTAAATTGCAATAATAATGAATAGAACCATTACGTAACATTGATATTACATTAAACCAATATTTTTTATAAAAATAACATACAGCAGGTTCCTTAGTTCTCCAACGTCTACCGTCACCATCAACGACATTAGCTCTATCATTTACTACTACAATCTCTTGGTCTGTTTGTCTAATGATATGTGCATATTGCCAAACACGATGTAGGTCACCATTATGTTTATAACTAATAATTTCTATTTTGTTATTCACAATGTACCTCTTTCTAACTCTTTAATATTATATCATTAAAAACCTTTTTTTAAAAGTAATTGAATAACAAAATAATTAATAACTATATAAAGCAAAATTTACAATAGATTATTCAGGTATAACTAAACATCATAATCTTGGTTATCCATAAATATGAACTGACAAATAGATAGATAATATTCGCTTCTTCATTCTTATAAACATGAAATGGGTATCCCTTTTGCAGGAGTTAGAGTTGTACCCAAAATTTGGGTACAACTCTTATCCTGTCTATAATTTAATTTATTATCGTTCTAATTCTTTGATTTTTTTATTTTTTCTTCTTTTGTTAAATTATCTGCAATCTTCACATTTATCCTCCAAACCATTCTGTTAATAAATCTTAAACCACTCTTCTAAGGATGTATCTTGTGTATTTTTTTAATTTTGATAGTGTCAGATTGCTATGTTTTATTCTGTTTTTAATAATTCTTATTAGAAATATTCATAAAATCTTGTTTTAATTCATTTATGATATCAAGTATTTTTTTTGATGGTCTTTTTTTGTAATATCTAGCATAAGTAGAACTTATAGTTTTATATTTTGTTACAATTTTAAAATCAAAAGAAGTTGCATTGTAATCTTTAATGTAAATGTTGATAACATCCTCAAATTTTATTTTTTTTATTAAATAAGGATATTTAATATATAACTCCTTTTTTATATAATCAATTTGTATTCTCAGCGAAAGACTAAAACCAAACCAAAACGATATTGCTACTACACTTATCGAAAGAAATGTTATAACAAATATAACTCCTGCATGGATTTCATCTGCAAAAAAACACAAAACAATAAGACCTATAAGAAATAATGATATAAATAAATATATAAGGCTTCTAAAAACTGATTGAAAATAATATTTCTTCATACTGATTTTCCTTTCTTTTATTCAAACCATGAGTTTATCCAATATTTAACCCATTCTTCAGGTGTTTTTCCTTTAATTGTTATGGCAGGTACAAAATCTAAATCAAAACCAAAAATGCATAATTCACCTGACCAAAGATAATCAACAGTTATTGGTACACCTATCGCTAGAAATGGCCCGGCATATGGTATGCCACCTAGGAAGTATGAACCTACAGTCTGACCAGTATTATGGATTGTATCAACTGTAAAACTTACCCATTGTTCTTTACGTGATAATTCTTCATTAGTAAAATTATTATAAGCACTTAGTCCTACATTCAGCCAATAACCAGCATGCATTAGAACTTTGCTAATCTTTGATAATACTTCTAATTGTTCTAAACCTTTCGCCTGTCTAATTACATCCACAATTGCTGCTCCGCGGGAATATAAACTTTCATTATGCGCAAACCAATCCCCTAATAAATTAGGATCAAAACTGAATGAACTTTTTGAAATATTACTATTTACCGATAAGCTTATTTTTCCCTCAACCCTTGCCATTCCACCTCTAGCACCAAAACTAGCACCAGAACTGCTATATAAAATACCTATTGGATTGTTATTAGCATAAGCATATAAATTTAAACCCTTAATTGAACGTGGATTTAAACTTGAAACATCTGCTGGTTGAATGAACCTACAAAGTTCAGGTGAATAATACCTTGAGGATACCCAATAAAGCTGAGTTTCAACATCATAATAATATCCTCTATATCTAAATGGATTATTATTAACAACAAAATGATCCAATTCAAACAAGACAACGGAATCATCAACTAAATTATTGATTGTATGATTACCCCATGCATCATACTCATACTGACAAATCAATTTAGTATCTCGGACAATACCTGTTACATTATTCAAATGGTCCTTAATGAATGTATAATTAACGCCATTTCGAATATACTTTGTAGAAACAGAATCTAAATCGTCATAAGAATAATCATACACCTTAATACCACAGATGCCATCTAAATCATAT
>JAFVWY010000011.1 GCA_017501465.1 Bacilli bacterium | reverse complement strand
TAGTTGTCATAATTTTTCATATATTTAAGCCCTTCTTTCTACTACAAACTATACTACTATATTTTATAGTAGTTATAATTAAATGTCAATAAATAATAAAAAAATAATTGCATTTAATTCGTTTATAATTCTTATAAAAAATAGATTAGTTGCACTGAACTAATCTATTTGTATAACTGCTTGTCGTACAAAAAAGACTGTCATTACTGACAATCTTTTCGGTAAATTACTATAAATCAATAACTATAAAATTGTAATTTCTTATTCTAATTCTTTTTTATGATTTAAGTGTATTCCTATATGTCCTATTCCTAATACTATTGTTGATATAATAAGAAATATATTTCTACCATATATACCTAGTAACAGAAATGCAACTACTGGCAAAGTAGCTCCTGCAACTGGTATTCCTAACAAGCTACTATACATATCTTTCATTGTTTTATTACTTTTAAAATATCTTATCCAATATATTTCGTATAAAATCATTATAATAAAGGCAATTAACAATATACTAGACCAGTTTGATATTTTATTTATATTAAAATCACTAAATATCAATGACAGACAGGTTACTAGCATTTCTCCAAGCCACTCCAATAGTAGTAATACTTTATTTTCATTTTTTACATATTTATCATAGCCTTTAGGCTTATTTTTACTCCATATAATATTTGGTAACATCAACATTAGTAAAAATATTAAACCTATATATGAAAATCCAAAGTGAATATTCATTAACTCATCTCACTTCCATATTGTAATTTGTTATTTAATCGGAATATAGATCTCAATAACAGAATCTTCTCTATTCCAATGAAATTTATAATCATATTTTTCAAAATAAACAAATTGCCTATTTTCTACTAAAATATTATTTTTAGGTATTATTTCTTTATAAACATAATTGATAGTATCTTTTAGTTTATTCATATTACCAATATGTTCTACCCTTAAATATTTACTTTTCAAAATTATCTTTTCTGTAAAATCATTTGGTACAAAATCTTTTTTAGGAATAGATATATAATAAAATATCTTATTTTCTATTTTTTCAATAAAAGCATATTTACACCAATTACTTCCTAAATATAACTTATTATTTCTTAATTTACTATTAAATATTTTCCAATGGTTTTGTGCTAATTTTACATTATTACTTAATGATTTTGATAATTCATACCTTATTCCTATTACATTAAATTCTTCTAATTCTATTATTTGATAATCCATCTATTTTACCTCTTTAATTTGTGTGCTGTTATAATTGTATAACTATATGAATTGATTGTTATTTTTATATTATCAATTTCACAATACCAATTTTTACCCTGTTTATAGATGTTACAATTTTTATCTAAAACTTTATTCTTACAATACTCAACAACATCATCAGTATCTAATTTAAGATTTTTCTTAATTCTATCAATACCCATTTCGGTAGTGTGAACTTTATCTATATTATTAAATAATACTTGTTTATCTTCCATAAATATCTCCTCTACAAATTACTATTTGTCGATCTCTTACACTTCTAATTATATCACAAATAATGTATTTAATATCCTCTGAATATTATCTAAAAATTATCTAATTTGTATCTAATTCGTATCTAATACAATACAGTTGTAAGTAATAAAAACTCACAAACCCTTATAAACATTGGGCTAAACAAAAAATGAGACGCCTTTCGGCATCTCTTCAGGGGGTTTTGGTGAGTACTCTTCCACCTGAGGCGTAAGAATACCCGCGTGATATATCTCACGCTATTATAATTATAAGTTGTTTTATTCTAATTGTCAATAAATTAGTGGAATAGCTATGACAAATGATTGTCATGTAATAAGTTATTTAAAAGTGGATAATTTTCTATATTATTTAGTATTTCTTCTGAGTCTTCCTTCGCTTTTACTAAGATATTATAATCTTTTTTTATGTCTGCAAGTCTAAATGACATATCTCCACTTTGTCTTATACCAAATAAATCACCTGATCCTCTTAATCTAAAATCTTCTTCACTTATTTTAAACCCATCATTTGTTTCAGTTAATATATTTAGTCTCTCTTTTTCATAATCACTTATTAAAATACAATATGATTGTAAACTATTTCTACCTACTCTACCTCTTAATTGATGTAACTGTGATAAACCAAATCTAAAACTATCAAATATAACCATCATAGTTGCGTTTGGTACATCTACACCTACTTCTATAACAGTTGTACTAATAAGTATTTGTATTTCGTTATTTTTAAATGAATCCATCATCTTATCTTTTTCTATAGGATCCATTTTACCATGTAATACTCCTACTTTATATATATCTTTAAATGCTTTATTAAATTTAGATTCTAATTCATATACATTTTCTAAATCTATTTTTTCACTTTCTTCTATAAGTGGTGCAATTACATATATTTGATGATTATCTTTAAGTTCTTTATACATCATATTTAATATATCTAACATATCACTATTCTTTTTTAAATAAGTTTCTATAGGTAATCTACCATTAGGCATAGTTTTAATACTAGATATATCCATATCACCATATATACTTAATGCATAAGTTCTAGGTATAGGTGTAGCACTCATATATAATATATCTGGTGCATTACCTTTATTTTTTAAATTACTTCTTTGATTAACACCAAATCTATGTTGTTCATCAGTAATAACTAAACCTAAATTATTATAATTTACTTCATCTTGGATCAAAGCATGAGTTCCAATTACCATATGAATTGAACCATTTTCTAATCCTTCATAAATTTCATTCTTTTCTTTTTTAGAAGTAGACCCAGTTAGTAAAGCAACCTTGATTTTCTTATCTTTAAAAAACTTTATTAAATTATTATAATGTTGTGTCGCTAAAATCTCTGTTGGTGCCATTAAAGAACTTTGATATCCACATAAATAATTAGCATACATTGCAACAAAAGCAACTACTGTCTTACCAGAACCAACATCACCTTGTAATAATCTATTCATTCTAGAAGAAGATTCTAAATCTTTTAATATATCTTCTATTGCAAGTTCTTGATCATTAGTTAGTTTAAATGGTATTTTATC
>JAFVWY010000003.1 GCA_017501465.1 Bacilli bacterium | reverse complement strand
TTGATAACGAAAATGAATTTAGGGATATTGAAGAAGAAGTAATAAAACAATTAAGTAAAAAGTCAAACGTTGTTATTGCGACTGGTGGGGGAGTCATTAAACGAAATATCAATATTGAAAGACTTAAACAAAATGGTAAAATTGTATTTATCGATCGAAATGTTGAATTATTAATGGCTACTACTTCTAGACCATTATCTAGTAGTTTAGATGCTTTAAAACATCTTTACAAAGAAAGATATCGATTATACAAAGAGGCTGCAGATGTTTCAATTGAAAATAACGATGAATTATTTGATGCAGTAAACAAAATTAAAAATGAGGCTTAATATGAAAGTATTAGTATTAAATGGACCTAATTTGAATTTTTTAGGTATTAGAGAACCTAATGTATATGGTAAAGATACTTATGATGATTTGTGTGAATTAATACAAAATTATTGTAGTAAAGAAAACATTGAAGTAGAAATATTTCAGTCTAATCATGAAGGAGTGTTAGTTGATAAAATTCAGCAAGCATATTTTGATAAGGTTGATGGGATTGTCATCAATCCTGGCGCATATACACACACTAGTATAGCATTGCTTGATGCGGTTAAATCAGTTAATATCAAAACCGTAGAAGTTCATATTAGTGATTTAAAACAAAGAGAAGATTTTAGACAAATTAGTTATGTCGGTATGGCTTGTGTTAAAAGATATACAGGTCTTGGATTTCTTGGCTATATAGAAGCTATTAAATTCTTACAAGACAACTAATAGAAAGGAATGACGATGAGTTTAACAATTAAGAAAAGTATTGCTAAAGGTAGTTTGGTTGTACCACCATCAAAAAGTTATGCTCATCGCTTACTAATTGCAGGGGCATTATCTAATGGTATTACTAATATTGAAAATGTAGAACTTAGTCAAGATATTTTGGCAACTTTAAATAACTTAAAATATTTTAATAAAGATATTAATTTTTTAAATAAAGTTGTTACAATTAATCCAAGCGAAAAAGTATTTAAAGAACCGGTATTTGATTGTTTGGAAAGCGGTAGCACTTTAAGATTTTTAATTCCACTTGCATTATCTAAATATCCTAGTTGTAGATTTATTGGTAGTAAAAGATTAATAGAAAGAGGAATTGGTCCGTATTTAGATATATGTAAGAAACAAAACATTAATGTTGTTATTAAAGAAAATGAGATGATATTTGAAGGTTATTTAAAAGCAGATCACTTTACATTGCCAGGTAATATTAGTAGTCAGTTTATTAGTGGATTATTATTTGTTGCACCTTTGTTAAAAGAGGATTCTATTATTGAAGTAACAACTCCTTTAGAAAGTAAAAACTATATTGACATAACATTAGATGTTTTAAATAGATTTGGTATTAAAGTTGATGTTTATGAAAACAAATATTTTATAAAAGGTAATCAACAATATATATCAAGAAATGATTTAGTAGAGGGTGATTATTCCAATTCTGCTTTTATTGATGCTTTAAATTATCTAGGTGGTAATGTAGAATTAATAGGTTTAAATAAAAATTCATTACAAGGAGATAAAGCATACATTGAGTTATTTAAAAAATTAGATAACGGTTTTTGTGAAATAGATATTAGCAATTGTATAGATCTTGGACCAATTTTATTTTGTATGGCAAGTTTAAAACATGGAGCTAGATTTATTAAAACAAATAGATTAAAGATTAAAGAAAGTGATCGTATTCAAGATTTAAAATCTGAACTTTTGAAATTTGGTGTTAAAGTTATAGAACAAGAAGATATTGTTGTGATTGATAATAGTAATTTACATGAGCCACGAGATATTCTAGACGGAAAAAATGATCACCGAATTGTCATGGCATTAAGTGTAATGTTAACAAAGTTTGGTGGTACCATCCAAGGTGTTACTGCGGTTAATAAAAGTTATCCTAACTTTTTTAATGATTTAAAGAAAATTAATATTGAGGTAATAGAAAATGATCAATACTAATAAAAAAATATTAATTGTTGGTCTTGGCTTGCTTGGTGGATCTTACGCTATGGGTTTAACTGATGCAGGATATTATGTTGCTGCTATTGATAAAAATCCAGAAGCTATTAAATACGGCTTAGAACACAAAATTATTAAAGATGGTAAAACAATTGTTCAAAAAGAATTTGTTGAACAATTTGATTTAGTTATTTTTGGTTTATATCCAAAAGTGTTTGTTGATTGGTTGCGACTTTATCAAAGTTATTTAAAGACTAACGCAATTATTACTGATGTTACTGGTATTAAGACATGGTTGATCAATGAGATTGAATCTTTTTTAAGGGAAGATATTAGTTTTGTTGCTCACCATCCGATGGCTGGTAAAGAAGTATATGGAGTAGAAAATGCTGATAAAAATATGTTTTTAAATGCTAATTTTATTATTACACCTTCAAATAGTTCTACATTAGAAGCCATTGAAGTAGTCAAAGAAATTGGTAAAATTTTACAATTTAAAAACATTGTAGAACTATCTAAAGAAGAACATGATGAAATGATAGGTTTTTTATCACAACTAACACACTGTATTGCAGTTAGTTTAATGAGTTGTAAAGATTCAAAACATTTAGTAAAATATACAGGTGATTCATTTAGAGATTTAACAAGAATTGCAAAAATCAATGAGAATATGTGGAGTGAATTATTTTTGCTTAATAAACAAGAATTGTTAAATCAAATGGAGTTATTTTTAAAGAAATTTAATACATTAAAAGAATGTATTGAAAAAGATGATTTAGATACCATGAAAGAAATAATGAAAGTATCGACAAAAAGAAGAGAATATTTTGATAACTAGGACGTGATATTTATGAATATGAATTTTTTAAGAAAATTACCAACTCCTCAAGAAATTAAGAATTTATATCCTTTAAGTGAAGAATTAGAGTTACTTAAAAAACAAAATGATGAAGAAATTAAAAAAGTCTTTAAAAATGAATTAGACAAATTTATTTTAGTTATTGGTCCATGTTCGGCTGATAGAGAAGATGCGGTAATTGATTATATTAAGAGATTAAGAGTTGTTCAAGAACAAGTAAAAGATGAAATAATAATAATCCCTAGAATTTATACTAATAAACCTAGAACTACAGGGGCCGGATATAAAGGGATGTTACATCAACCTAATCCTCTTCAAAGCCCTGATATGTTAAAAGGTTTAATTGCTATTAGAAAAATGCATATGAGAGCATTAAAAGAAACTGGTTTTTCTTGTGCAGATGAAATGTTATATCCAGAAAATCACAGATATTTATCTGACTTACTTTCATATGTAGCTATTGGTGCAAGATCGGTTGAAGATCAACAACATCGTTTAACTGCAAGTGGTTTAGATATTCCTGTGGGAATGAAAAACCCTACTAGTGGAGACTTATCTGTTATGATGAATGCAATTTATGCGGCTCAACATTCACATACATTTATCTATCGTGGTTGGGAAGTAGTTAGTAGTGGTAATGAATATACACATGCAATTTTAAGAGGTTATGTAGATAAACTTGGTAGATCTCACCCTAATTACCATTATGAAGAGCTAGTAGCATTAGCTGATGCATATAATCAATCTGAACTTAAAAATCCAGCTGTCATTGTTGATACAAATCATTCTAATTCCAATAAAAAATGGGATCAACAAGTAAGAATAGCAAAAGAAGTTTTATATAGTACTTTTGAAAACGAATCAATTTATAAATTAGTTAAAGGTTTAATGATAGAATCATATATTGAAGATGGTTGTCAAAAAGCAAATGAAGAAGTATATGGTAAATCAATAACAGATCCTTGTCTTGGATGGGATAAAACTGAACAATTAATTTATGATATTGCTGATTTAAGAAGAAAAAATAGAAATAAAAAATAAACATCTAATGGATGTTTATTTTATTTTTATTTGAATAAAAACTTAAATTCTAATATAATTATTTTGAGGAATAGTGTATGAATAAACTAAATTGGAATAACCTACAAGAAAATATTTTAAACACGAAGGTAATAGTATTAGATTCTTGTACATCGACTAATATTCTATTAAAAGAATCTAGTTATACAACTGATACTTTATTAATTACTAATGAACAAACAAATGGAATTGGAAGAATAAATCGAGAATTTATTTCTAATAAAGATAAAGGCATTTATATGAGCCTTTTAACTTTTAAAAAAATACCATTAGACTATGTTACTAGAATCACTGCGATTACATCAGTTGTTGTCAGTCGTGTAATTGAAAAATATATTAGTGAGAAAGTATATATAAAATGGGTTAATGATATCTATTTAAAAAATAAAAAGATATGTGGTATATTAGTACAATCAAAAATAGAAAATAATGAGCTTAGAAAATTGATTATAGGTATAGGTATTAATTTATACTGTCAAACTTTTGAAAATGAGTTATCATTAAAGGCTAGTAGTATTGAAGATTTAACTAATACTAGGGTGGATAGAAATCAAATGATTATAGATATTATTAATGATTTAAATACTGCGTTAGAAAATTTTGATAATCTAGATTTTATGGAAGAATATAAATCTAAATCAAATTTAATTAATAAAGATGTAACTCTATTGTTGGATCAAAAGGAAGTATTAGTAAAAGTTGTAGATATAAATTTAAATGGTGAATTAGTAGTTTTATATAATAATAAAATATTTGCTCTAAATTCTACAGAAGTTATAAAAGTCTACTTCTAAATTCCACATTTTTAATTAGATACTAGTATTTATTAAGAATTAAGTTAAACGTTCGAAAATGACAAGATTTTAAGCCTTAAATTAAATTTTAGAAGACGATTTATTGAATTAATCAACATTTTCAATTAATCTTCATAAATAATTCAATTTAGTATAAATTTATTCACTTGAAAAAAACAGATAAATAAGTTATAATTACATTAGGTGATCAATATGGAAAAAACAAAAAAACACATAATTGCTTTATTATATGACTTTGATAAAACACTTTGTGCAAAAGATATGCAAGAGTATAGCTTTATTCCAAACATTGGGATGGAAGCTACCGAATTCTGGGCAGAAGCTAATAAAATTGCAGTTAAAAATAACATGGATAGAATTTTAGCATATATGTATTTGATGATGAAATCTGCTAAGAAAAATGATTTCCCAATTACAAAAGAATCATTTCAAGCTTTAGGTAAAGATGTTATCTTATATAAAGGTGTTAAGACTTGGTTTAAACGAATTAATAATTATGGTAAAAGTTTAGGTGTTGAAATAGAACATTATATTTTATCTAGTGGCTTAAAAGAAATTATCGAAGGAACGCCAATCGCAGATGAATTTAAAAAGATTTATGCATGTGAGTTCCACTATAATGAAAGAGGAAATGCTGACTGGCCACAACAAGCTGTTAACTTTACCACAAAAACACAATTTTTATTTAGAATATCAAAAGGTGTATTAGATGTATTAGATGATGTTAAACTAAATACTAAAATGCATGATGAAGAAAGAAGAATACCATATCAAAATATGATATATTTTGGTGATGGTTTAACAGACGTTCCTTGTATGAAACTTGTTAAACAATATGGCGGTCATTCTATTGCTATATATAACAAGAAAGAAAAACATAAAGTTGAACCTCTATTAAGAGATGAAAGAGTTAATTTTATTTGTGAAAGTAATTATTCTGAAAACTCTCAATTAGAAACTCTTGTAAAACAAATAATTAAAAAAGTTGCTGCAGATAATGAGTTATTAGATATATCTATAGAACTTACAAAACAACAGGAGTTTTAAGATGAATAATGAAAAAATATTAGAAGCTGTAGAAAGTAAAATGAGCGGTGATATCGATAAGGATTATGAGTTTTTACTTCAAGAAGCTACTCATTTTGTTAAACTTGGTTTACCAGATCTTGTTACACCTATTCTTTCTTTATTAGAAAAAAAGTATGGGGAAGATGGTAAAAAATTTATTATTTCTAAAGCAAAAGCAACCCAAGAAAAAAGAAAACAAATGTATAAGGAAGCTGTAATTTTAGAACAAAAAAAAGAATATACTAAAGCACAAGAAATTATAGTTAAATTGATTGATACTTTTCCTACAAAAAGAAATTTAAAGGATAATCAAAAATTAGTTTCATTTCATAATTTGTTTGAAAATGCTTATTATGAAATGGTAATTAATAAAGGTCAACAAAAATTATATAGATTGGAAGAACCACTTACTACCTATTATTTTCATTTAGGTTATATTTTATTTCAATTAGAAGATTATGAAGAAGCGATTAAAATGTTAAACATTGGTTTACAATACAATGAAGCATCAGTAGATACAATAATTTTAAAAGGGGAAGCCTACTATCATTTAGGTAGAGTTGACTTATTTTTAGATAATATTACTTTAGCGTTAACTCACGCATATAATAGATTCCATATGGCCAACTGTTATTTCCAACTTGCTAGATACTATTTAAGTATTGGCAATAAACAAGTTGCATTGGCTTGTTATTATTTATCAGTTAATTATGTAAAAAGTGAACAAATTGATTCATTACATAATGATATTTTAATGCTTGCGGGAGAATCAATTGATCCTACTGATGTTAAGAAGATGACAGAAGTTTTAGATTTACATAAAATTCAATTTGGTCCAAGTCCTAAAGTACTAAGTACTTTAAAAAGAATTATTGAAGAAGATAGAACAAAATCTAATCCTAGATTAATGAAGTACTTTTTATCAATAGCATATGATTTGACTAAGGATCCGGCTATTAAAGAAGAATTGAATCAATATCTTGAAAAGAAAGTTGAGGAAAACTAATGAGAAAAATAGTAATCACATCTGATAGTACTTGTGATTTAGAAAAAGAAATTCTAGAACAATATGATATTAAGGTTGTTCCCCTATATATAAATGTTGATGGTGTAGAATATAAAGATGGTATTGATATTACTACTCCAGAAATGTATAAACTTGTTGATGAAAAAAAATCAATCCCAAAAACTGCAGCAACATCTGTTGGTGATTTTATAAACTTTTTTACTCCATATTATGAAGAAGGTTATGATATTATTTATACTGGTATTTCTTCTACAATGTCAGTAACATATAATAATGCATTAACTGCTGCAAGTATGATTGATGAAGAAGGAGATCGTATATTTGTTATAGATAGTGGTAACTTATCTACAGGTATTGGTTTACTTTTATTAAAGGCTTGTAAGGCAAAAGAAGAAGGTAAATCCGCCAAGGAAATTAAAGAATTAATGGAAAGTTTAGTGCCAAAAGTTAGATCACAATTTGTTGTAGAAACTCTAGACTATCTACATAAAGGTGGTAGATGTAGCGGTGTTGTTAAGTTCATTGGTAATATTTTAAAACTTCGTATTCAAATTGAAGTTTTTGAAAAGTCTATGCGAGTAGCAAAAAAGACAATTGGTGCTATGAAAAAAGCTTTATCACAAATGGTCCATGATTACCTAGATAAATTTAATAAAATGGATGATGAATTTGTTTTTGTTACTCATTCTGAAGCATATGATAGTAAAGATTTTATTTTAAATTTATTAGCTCCAGTTAAAGAAAAGATTAAGAATCTATTTATTACAAGAGCTGGATGTGTAATTTCTAGCCATTGTGGACAAGGTTGTATTGGTATTTTATATATAGAAAAATAAAAAGCTCTCAAAGAGCTTTTTTTCTTTTAAAAAAATATTTACTTTTTCTTTTTAAAAAATGGTATAATTTGGTATAATAATATTATAGGAGGTGAAAATATGCGTAAGTATTTATCATTATTAATTTTATGTATTTTGTTTATGCTTTCTGGGTGTAAATATACTACTAATACTGATGCTGATGTTGTAGTTACTATTTTCCCTCAATATGATATCGTTAAATGGATCGCAGAAGATTACTTAGATGTTTATTTAGTAATTCCTCCTGGTGTTGATACTCATAGTTATGATCCATCTGTTGATGATATTTTAAATATTAAGAAATGTGATTTATTTATATATACAACACCTTCTTTAGAACAATGGGCTCCTGGTTTAAAAGATGATGGAATTACTTTGGAATTATCAAATAATCCAAATATTCATTTAGAAAAAGTTCAAGAAAAAGAAGAACATCATACTCATCATGGAGAACATGATCATGATCCACATATATGGACAAGCCCTATATATGTAAAATATATGGTAGAAGATATTTGTAATGCATTAATTGAAATAGATCCAACTCATCAAGATGTTTTTATTAATAATAAAAATAGATATATTGAAGAGTTAGATAAAATTATTATTGAAATGAATGAAGTTAGTATTGAAGCTCAAAACACTACTTTCTATTTTGGAACACCATTTGCAATGTTTTATTTATTTCATCATTTTGATTTAAAATTTGAATCGATTTATGAGACTTGTGCAACGGAAATTGAACCATCTATTGATGATATAATTAGTATGCATAAGACAATTATTGAATCGAATGTATCACATGTTTTTATTAAAGAGTTAGTATCTACTAGTGTTGCTGAAAGATTAGTCTTAAATACTGATATTCAATTAGAAGTGTTACATTCTGGTCATAATGTATCTAGTAGTGATTTTGAAAAAGGAATAACTTTATTAGAAATAATGCGAAATAACATTAATGCCTTAAGAAAGGAGATTAACAAATGAAACTAATCGAATGTAGTAATTTAAAAATAGGACATCGTAATCATGTTTTAAATACTTTAGATTTATCAATTTATAGTGGAGATTTTATTTGTATCATTGGTAATAATGGTACTGGTAAATCTACTTTAATTAAAACATTATTAAAACTTATTCCTTCTTTAGGCGGTAAAATATTATTTGATATTGAATTGAAAAAATCATCAATTGGTTACTTAACACAAGATTTACAAGTAAAAGAAAACTTTCCAGCAACTGTTTATGAAATAGTAATAAGCGGTTGTATTGGTAGAATGAATGGTAAATTATTCTATACTAAAAAAGAGAAAGAGCTTGCTAATAAGTATATGGAGTATTTAGGTATTACTCATTTAAAGAATAAACCATTTAAAAGACTTAGTGGCGGCGAACAACAAAAGACTTTAATTGCAAGAGCATTATGTTCTACTGATAAGTTGTTATTTTTAGATGAACCACTTCAAGGTTTAGATATGGAAGCTTCTAAAAAACTTTATGATATTTTATCAAAAATTAATAAAGAAGAAGATGTAACAATTGTGATGATTACCCACAATATTTCAATTGCGATGAAATATATTAATAAAGTAATATATTTAGGTCACAATGAATCATTTGTTGGTACACCTAGTGAATATTTAGAATCAGATTTTTCTAAGAGTTATCAAGGAGGTAAAGATCATGCTTAATACTTTATCTTATATCTCTGACATAATTACATATATGAAAATTCCACTAATTGTTGGTTTACTACTTTCTATTACAGCAGCAATGCTTGGGGTTGTTTTAGTTTTAAAACAATACTCAATGATTGGTGATGGTTTATCACATGTTGGTTTTGGTGCTACAGCAGTTGCATTAGCAATTGGAACAGAACCGTTATATATTTCTCTTCCTATTGTTGTTGTTGCAGCATATATATTAATTAGACTTGGTGAAAACAAAAAAACTCATACTGATGCAGCTATTGGATTGATTTCTTCTAGTGCACTTGCAATTGGATTTTTAGCGGGAAATTTATCTGATGGTTTCTCATCTGATATTAATAGCTATATGTTTGGAAGTATTACAACAGCGACTATTACAGAACTTGGTTATATTGTTCCAATTTCGTTAACAATCATTATCTTGTTCTTATTTACATATAATAGAATATTTGCAGTTACATTTGATGAAAACTTTGCTAAAGCAAGTGGAATGAATACTAGACTTTATAATATGATTTTTGCCCTTAGTACAGCTATAATTGTTGTAATTGGAATAAAGGTAATGGGAACATTATTAATTTCTAGTCTAATTATTTTTCCTGCTTTAACATCAATGCGATTATTTAATAACTTTAAAAAAGTGGTAGTATCATCAATTATAATTTCTATCTTATCTTTTTTAATTGCATTCTTATTATTCTCTAGATATTCAAGTGCTGCATCAATTGTTTTAGTGAATTTAACATTCTTTATTATTGCAGCTATTTATTCATTCATTATGAAAAAACTTGGTAAAAAGTAATTTTGGAAATAGAAATATTGTGAAAGGAGGCAAGTCATGAAATTACAAGGAAACAAATTATTACAAGCTTTAATTACTATTGTTTTAGGTGCCTTATTAATTATCTGGAAAACAGGTGTAATAAGTATTGCTATCACAGTATTTGGAGTTTACCTAATAGTAATGGGTATAATAGAAATTGTTCAAAAGAAAGATTTAACAACTGCTATTATTAAAATTGCTATCGGTGCTGTTGCTGTTTTATTAGCATGGTTAGTTACTCAAGTTGCTGTAATTATTCTTGGTGTTCTTATCGTGTTAAGTGGTGTTGTACAAATACTTGACATCGTTAAATCAAACAAAAAGGCAGAAAACTTAGTAAAAACTATCATGGTTTGGGCTGTACCTGTTTTATCAGTAGTTGCTGGTTTATTCGTTATTTTCGGTAATGGTCTTGATTGGGCATTTATCGTATTTGGCGTATTAGTAATTATTGAAGGTATTATCTCATTAATTGATGCTTTAAAATAATAAAAATAGTCTATACAAAAGTATAGACTATTTTTTTATGTTATGAATAAAGGCATTACCTTTTTTATTAGTTACCCAAATAACTTCTAAGTATCTTAAAACATTTAATGCGTGGGAAGCTTTTTTCAAAGAAAGTTTAGTTTCTTTCATAAAATCCTTTGTTGAAAAATCTTTCATATCAGGAATTAGTTGTTGCCAATCCAAAACGTTATTAATATCATAAATACTAAGTATTTTTTTTGGATATTGATCAATTTTAGAAAGCCTAGTTTGTTTTCTTCTATTAACTCTGGTAGTATCATATTCTTCCACATCAAACACTACTATTTTAAAAGAAAGATTTGGATGTTTTAAAAAACTTTTAATTTTATATAGTTCTTCACCTATAGATAATGGATGAGTTTTTTTAGGAGATTTCCTAATATCAACCACTTCACCATTTTTATCTACTTTATAAATTAGTTTAGTATAGACAACTGGATATACAATTGTCACTAAATAATTAGGAAGTAGTTTTTCAAGTTTAATTCTTAGATTATTAAAGCCTTTGGTTTGAATTTCATATATATGATTATCGATTAAAACATCAACAATATTTTTATCAATATGAACTTCATGATTCTTAGAATTGTTTGATATAAAGTATTTTAAAAACTGATGAATAGTTTTTTCTTTTCTAGTTCCAATCGATTCTTTAATTGATAAGTCATTATTAACTAAATCAATAATTTGTTTAGTTTCCATATTAATTTAAAGCAGAACTAATTGCTTTTGTTAATTGGTCTGCACAACTTGTATTTCTCATCCCGCAAGTATTTCCTTGTAATAAGACAATAATTTGTTCAGCTTGTTGACCTTCACAAAGTTTGGCAATTGCTTTTAAATTCCCATTACATCCACCTGTAAATACTAAGTTATAAATTCTTTTTTCATCATCAATATCAAAAGCAATTTTTTTACAGCATACCATAGGAGATGGAAGGTATTCAAAATGTTTCATGTATTCACCTCTTTATATTTTTGTAATTTCATTATATAATTTTTTAATTATATTTGCAAAATTAATGCTTTTTAGATATAATTATATAAATAGAGGTGGACTATGATTTACTTTGATTCAACTGCAACAACTAAGCCTACAAAAGAAATACTGGAATTATACAATAAAGTATCTAGTGAATATTGGTATAATCCAAGTAGTGCATACAATGTGGCATTAAAAGCTAATAACCTATTAATTAAATCTCAAAATATTGTAAAAGAAAGTTTAGGTGTAGCTAATCATAATGTTATTTTTACATCAGGTGCTACAGAAGCTAACAATCTTGCAATATTTGGTATTTGTAATAATTATTTAAAAGATACTAAGAGAATAATCACATCTAAAATTGAACATCCATCTGTTTATAATGTTTTTAAAAGATTAGAAGAAATAGGATTTGATGTTATTTATCTAGATGTAAACGAATTTGGTATTGTTGACTTAGAACAACTAAAAAGTAGTTTAAATAAAGATACCATCTTAGTTTCTATTATGTGGGTTAATAATATTATTGGATCAATTCAACCAATCAAAGAAATAGTTAAAATATTGAAAGATTATCCAAGATGTAAATTACATGTTGATAGTGTTCAAGGTTTAGGGAAAATTAAACCAGATTTTAATTTTAATGAAATTGATTTATTCACAATGAGTTCTCATAAACTAGAAGGAATTAAAGGAAGTGGAGCGTTAATTTATAATAATAAGATTAATCTTACTAATCATTTAGTAGGAGCTAATCAACAATTAGGCATTAAACCTGGTACTATTGATTTAGCATCAAGTGTTACTTGTGCAAAAACAATTCAAAATGCTGTTAAATATCAAAGTGAACATTTTAATAAAGTTTTAGAATTAAATAAATATTTAGAGAATAAGATAAAAGAAATAGATCAAATAGCAATTAATACAAATACAAAATATGCCAGTCCATTTATATTTAATATTAGTATTAAGGAGTTTAATGCAGAAACTATAATGCATTATTTAGAACAAAAAGAAATATATGTTTCAATTGGTTCTGCATGTGGATCTAAAACTAAAAAACCAGAAAAAACCATCTATGCTATCACAAACGATCAATTATTATCAACTACTAGTATTAGAATAAGTTTATCTCATTTAAATACTTTTGAAGAAATTGATATTCTTGTTGATGAACTAAGAAATTATATAACAAAGTAGGTATGTTTTATGTATAATCATATTTTAATTAGATATGGCGAATTAAGTTTAAAAAAAGCTAATCGTAATCAATTTATTAAATCAGTTAATACTCATATTAAGAATGCCTTAAAGTGTTTTCCTAATGTTACTTTTGAATCTGATTATATGAGATTCTACTGTATCTTAAATGGAACAGATGCTAAATTAGTTGAAGATAAACTTAAAATGATTCCCGGCATTTATTCTTTTAGTAAAGTAAAAAGATGTGATTCAGATATTGAACAAATCAAATCATTAGCATTGGATGTATTAAGTCAAATGGATTATCAAAATAAAACTTTTAAAGTTGAAACTAATCGAGCAGATAAACTATTTCCAATGACTTCATTAGAGATTACAAAAGAAATTTCTAGACATTTATTTAAGAATATTGAAAATTTAAAAGCTGATGTTCATCATCCAGATATTACTATTAATGTTGATGTTAGAAAAGAAGGAAGTTTTATATATACTGATTCAACTCTTGGTTTAGGCGGATTACCAAGTCAAACTCTAGGTAAAGCAATGTTGATGATAAGTGGTGGTATTGATAGTGTAATTGCTGGAATTGAAGTGGTTAAAAGAGGAATGGATATTGAAGCCATTCATTATGCGTCTCCTCCATATACATCAGATATGGCACTACAAAAAGTAGTAGATTTATTACAAGTAGTTACTAATTATAAAAAAGATGCAAGAATTCTCTTACACGTTGTACCATTTACAAAAATTCAAGATGCAATATATCAAAACATAAGAGATGATTATGGAATTACTATTATGAGAAGAATGATGTATCGTATTGCAGAAAAAGTAGCACAAAATCAAAAAGCTTTAGTCATAGTCAATGGCGAAAATATTGGTCAAGTTGCTAGTCAAACTTTAGAAAGTATCTCTGTTATTAATGAAGTTACTAATATGCCAATTATTCGTCCACTTGCTACTTTAGATAAAAAAGATATTATTGAAAAAGCCTATAAATATGGTACTTATGAAATTTCAATTAAACCTTACGAAGATTGTTGTACGGTATTTGTTCCAAAACATCCTCAAATAAAACCACGTTTAGATGTTGCGAAAAGCTTAGAAAATAAGATTAATTATGAAGAGTTAATTGATGAGGCTATTTCAAATATTGAACATATTGTTTTAACTAGCGATAAGAACTATCAAGTTATTAAAGATGAAGAAGATTTCTTCTAATTGGATAATATTTCCATTTATATATTTTATATATGTGTAAACAATATATATGAATGGAGGTGCAAACCATGAATAGTTCTTCTACTTCTAAAAGTAAAAAAACAACACAAAAAGCTTCTACTACAAAAACTGTAAATAAAGAAGCTAATATGAAGTATGAAATTGCTAATGAATTAGGCGTTAACCTAGGTCCTGATGCTACTGCACGTCAAAACGGATCTGTTGGTGGTGAAATGACAAAACGTTTAGTTTCAATGGCTAAATCAAAACAAAATTCAAAATAGTGAATTTTAATTAATAAAAGCACTGATTCAAAGTGCTTTTTTTCTTTACAAAATCAGTAGTTTATGATATTATATACATATTCGAGGAGGATTAAAATGGAAGATTTAAAATTCACTTCAATTGAAGAAGCATTAGAGTTACAAGAAGAATTATTAAAAAAAATAGATGAATGTAATAAAATGATTTTTGAAAATGATGAATCAACTTCATCAGAAGAATTTAATCAAGAGTATCTTTCTATTCAAAATAAACTTGAAGAAATTGATAAATATTTACAAAAAAATCATTATCATGAAAAAGTAGAAAACGATAACTTAATTAATAGGGCTGCTTTTTGGATTTGGCCTTATATGTTTATATTAATAGTTTTAAGTTTCTATCCTTTATTCCAAGCAATCGATGTAAATATTATGATTAAGTTTATATATATGGAACAAGTTGCTAGTATGGGAACTACTAGTCAAATTATTGTTATTGTTTGTGCATTCTTAATATTACCTGCTGCGTTATTATTATTAAATGTTATACCTAATTTCTTCTTTAAAAAAGCTGAAACAAAAAAAGTTTACTTTTATTTATCTTTAGTATTTTGGGCGAGTCTTTTAATATCTAGTGTAATTACTTGTATTAGATATGTTATTCTTCCATTTGTGCAATAATATGGAAATTATTACATCTGTTAGCAATCAATTAATAAAAGATATTAATCTTTTAAAACAAAAGAAAAGAAGATTAGAGAAACAAGAATTTATTCTTGAAGGGAAACATTTAGTAGAAGAGGCATATAAAAATAATGTACTTTTAGTAGTGCTTTCAACTGATAAAACCTATTTAGAAAATTATAAAAATGTTAGAACAGTCCAAGTTAGTGATACTATAATAGAAAAGTTATCTTCAACAAAAACTCCGCAAAGTGTTATTGGTGTTGCTAAAATGCAAGAAAACAAATTAATTAAATCGGATCGGTATGTTGTATTAGATGGTGTAAATGACCCGGGGAATCTTGGAACTATTATTAGAACTTCATTAGCCTTTGGTATTAATAATTTAATTCTTAGCAATAATACTGTAGATGTTTATAATGAAAAGGTTATTAGAGCTACCCAAGGTGCTATTTTTAAAGCAAATATTTATTATACAGATTTAGAAAATATCTATAAAACATTTAAAGAAGAAGAAATAAAAATTATTGTAACATCACTTGAAGCTAAACAAACCTTAAATAATTTAGCTAAACCAAATAAGTTTGCTGTAGTTGTAGGTAATGAAGCCAATGGAATCAGCGACGTATCAAAACAATATGCAGATGAGTTAGTAATTATCCCTATTCAAAATAATATTGAATCGTTAAACGTAGCAATTGCGACATCAATTGTTTTATATAGTTTAACTAATTAAGTATGAATATTGTTAAAAAAATAATAATAGTATTAATTGGAACTTTTATAATAGGGCTAGGTATTGCATTTACTACTTATTCAAAACTTGGTCAAGATTGTTTGGCTGCTTTGGTTTTTTCAATTCATTATTTAATTGATTTACCTTTTTTTACTTATAGTGTTTGTTACTTTATAATTAACGGAATCTTTTGTATCTTAGTATTAATTTTTTCCAAAGATAAAATTCATATTGGAAGTATTTTAAATTTTACTTTAACCGGTATTTGTGTAGATCTTTGTATATATTTATTTTCATTAATTAAAATGGATACAGATATATTTGTTTTAAGAGCTCTTTATTCTTTTATTGGGATTTCATTAATCTCACTAGGAATTGCCTTATATGGTAGTGTCAATTTAGGTCTTGCACCTTATGATGCTTTGCCTTTTATTATTAATAAAGTGTTTAAGAAAATTAAATATAGTATCGGAAGAATGATTGTTGCTTTAGTTTGTATTATTGTAGCTTTTGTTATTGGTGTTTTAATTCTTAACAGAAGTGATATTATTAATATAAATACTTTGCTTGCATCGATTTTACTATCTGTAGAAATTCCGATATTTTCTAAAATGATTCATAAAAATATTATTAAAACGGATATCAACATTTTTAATTAAAAATAAAAAGAGAGATTTAATCTCTCTTTTTTTATACTTCAAAACAACTACCACCAATAAACTCTCTAATTAATGAATTACAAGGAATTGATGATTCATCAATTTCTTTAAAATATTTTAAATATTTGATAAGTCTGTTTGCGGTAATAAAGTATGGGCTATCACTATTAATTTCTTTTAATAAAGGCATTGCATATTTTTTCAATACACAAAGTTCATAGGTAAGTTCTGAATTATATACATAATTTGATGATTCTTGATGTGGATAAATCCATTTGAATTCACCATTTCTTACTGATTTCCACATACTTAAAGTGTGTTCTGCGCTAGCATTTCTAAATTGTTTATCACGAACAATTCTTCTAATTAATCTTAAATCTGTTGTAGATATTGGTGAATGATTATCAATATTTACTTGAATTTGTGGAGAAATAAAAATTTTAAATTTTTGATGAGATGGAATAGATGCACTAAGTTGTTCGTTTAAAGCATGAATACCTTCTATAATAATTGGAACATTCATAGGTACTTTAACTTTTACTGTATGTGTTCTTTTAGCAACATTAAAGTCAAAAATTGGCATATCAACTTCTTCACCATTTATAAGTGATAATAAATGCTCATTAAATAAGTCGACATCAATTGTGTTAATATCTTCTAAATCAATATTCCCAAATTCATCTGGAGCAATTTTATCTCTATCAATATAATAGTTATCAATGCTTAGAGTTACAGGTCTAATTCCTCTAGACATTAATTCTATTCTTAGACGATTAGAAAAAGTAGTTTTACCACTTGATGATGGGCCTGCAATTGCAATTAAACGAATATTCTCTTTATCTTTTTCAATTAGTTCTCCAAGCTCTGCTAAAGCATTATTGTGTCTTGTTTCACAAGTTTGAATAAAATCTCTAGATAATTCTTTAGTAACATGGTCGTTAATTTTACTAACAGTTTCACAACCAATCATTTTAGCCCACACAGATGCTTTCTTTAAAGTTGAACCATATATTCTTGATTGTTCAAAAGTAGGAATTACACCATTTGTTTCACTTCTTGGATATTGAACGATCATTCCAGGAGAATATGTTTTTAAAATATATGAAGTAATAAAGCCAGTTGATGGAACCATATAACTATGCATATAGTTATAATAGTCTCCGCATTTATATAGATGAACATTAGATTCAGGTCGATATTTTAAAATATCTAATTTATCAGTTAAATTAAATTTTTCATATATTCTCTTACCTTCTTCTAGAGTAAATGTAACTCTTTCGATTGGTAAATCTTGTTTAATTAATTCATCTATATATTCTCTTACTCTATTTATAACATTTTGATCAATAATAAAATTAGGATTATTACTTTTAACAAATATACTTCTAGATACATTATAACTAAATGAAATAGATTCGCTTGGATATAACTCATAAAATGCTTTTGCGATTAAGTATCTTACACTTGCCTCGTATGCTTTCATTGATTCAATATTAGTTATATCTAAGAATTCTATTTCGGCATCAAAACTAATTTTAAAACTTAATTCTCTTACTCTTTTATTTACTAAACAAGTATAATACTTCTTTTGTTCATCTTTTTCTAACAGATTTAAAAGTGGAGTTCCTTTTGGAACAGTTATTGTTTTTTCTTTTAATTTAATTTGAATCATTTTATCACCAATATTATTTTAACAAAAAAATGATAAAATATCAATAGTTTTCTAAAAAATGTGACAAATTAAAATATATGAAAAGTTGTATACTTAAATAAAAACTTGCTTTACTTGACTATAATCAATATTTATGATATTATATATATACAACAAGATATTTGCTAATTGAAGTAAGTACTAGATACTTGCTTTTTATTTTTGAAAGGAACATTATGACAACATTAGAACAAAAGATTTGGGATTTAGCTTTACCTATTTGTGAGAAAAACAATGTAGAGTTGGTGGAAGTTAATTTTAAAAAACAAAGAGGAGAGAACATTTTAGAAATCATTATTGATAATGAATCAGGTATCACTATGGATGATGCAGTAAATGTTAATCAAGAACTGAGTGATTTATTAGATGTAGTTGATCCGATTGATACTAGTTATTGTTTAGAAGTATCATCACCTGGTTGTGAAAGAGAACTTAAAAATGAAAATGATTTAAAAAAATCAATTGGAAAATATATTAATGTTAAGACTTATGCTAAAATATTAATTGACAAATATGAAGTTAAAGAATTTGAAGGAGATTTATTAGACTTTGATGAAAATACTTTAACGGTTGATGTTGTAGTAAAAACAAAAAAGAAACAAATAATCATAGAAAGAAATAAAATCGCAAAAGTAAGACTTGCGGTAAAATTTTAAAGGAGTATAATCATGACAAGTAAAAGTTTTTATGAGTGGGCAGAAGTTGTTGCACAAGAAAAGAATCTTTCATTAGAAGATGTAATGAGTAAAGTAGCAACTGCTTTAAAGAAAGCCTGTGCTTTAGAAGGTTTCACAGGGGAAATCGAAGTTGAATTTAATTATGAAAAGAAAGAAATTAAAATTACTGAATTTAAATATGTAGTATCAGAAATTGATCCAGAAGGACCAGTTGGACAAATTACTTTAGAAGAAGCTAAATTAATTAAAGAAAGAGTTAAAGTTGGTTCAGTAATTAAGACAAGAATTAAAATTGAAAAACACATTGGAAGAAAAGGTGCTTCTCAATTTAAACAAGTATTTAGTCAAGGTTTAAAAGAACTTGGAAGAAAACGTGCATACGAATTCTTTAAAGAACATGAAGATGAAATGATTACTGCAAGAGTAGTAAGAGTTTTAGATGATGCATATATTTTAAGTATTGGTTTAGATTACGATGCCTATATGCCTAAAAAAGAAGCATTACCAAATGAAACTTTGGTAACTGGAGAAAATACTAAAGTATATATCACTAAAGTTGAAGAAACTGGTAAAGGACCAAAAGTGTATGTTTCTAGAAAACACGTTGGTATCGTTAAACGTTTATTTGAAATGGCTGTACCAGAAATTGCTGATGGAACAATTGAAATTGTTGCTATGGCTCGTGATGCTGGTTATCGTACAAAAATTGGAGTTAGATCAACTAATCCAAATGTTGAAGCAAAAGGTGCTTGTGTTGGTTTACAAGGAGCACGTATTAAACAAATAAATCAAGCTTTAAATGATGAACGAATTGACATCTTTGTTTGGAATGATGATCCAGTTCAATTGATTGCTCAATCAATTTCTCCTGCAAAAGCTTTAAGTGTATTAGTATATCCTGAATTAAAACAAGCATTAATTATTGTACCTGATATGCAATATTCTTTAGCTATCGGTAAAGCTGGTCAAAACGCTCGCTTAGCTTCACAAGTAACTGGATGGAAAATTGATATCAAAGATGAATCTACTGCATATCGTGAAAAAATCAAATTTAAAATTAATGTTTTATAAAAGGTAGATATATGAAAGAGAAAAAAATACCACTTCGTAAGTGTGTTATTACTAACGAACAACATCCTAAAAGTGAACTAATACGAGTTGTTAGAACACCAGAAAAAGAAGTAGTTATAGATTTAACTGGTAAAGTCAGAGGCCATGGTGCATATGTTTGCAAGGATAAAAAAGTTATCGAACTTGCTCAAAAGAAAAAAACATTGGATCGTGCTTTAGAAATTGCTATACCAGATGAAATTTATGATGAATTAAAAAAGCTAGTGTGAGGTAAATTACATGGATAAAATATTAAATTATTTAGGAATTGCTAGAAGAAGTAGACATTTAGTCTGGGGAACAGACACTACTATTAGAGAACTTCAAAGTAATAAATTATATTTAATTATTTTAGCCAGTGATGCATCTTTAGCTACAAAAGATAAAATTATTAAGAAAGCTTATTTCTACAATGTTCCTGTTATTGAAAAATTCAATGTTAATGAAATTTGTAGTGCAACAGGATTAAAACATGCTGTTATGGTTGGCATTGATGACTTAGGTTTAGCCAATGCTATATTAGAGGTAAATAAGAATTCTTAAGAAAGAGGTATATATATGAGAGTAAAAGAATTAGCAGAGATTTTTAAAGTCAATATTAATGAGCTTTTAAACTTATTGGAAAATGTTGGTGTTAATCTTGACCAACAAGAAGAAACTATGATTGATGCTGCAACAGAAAAGAAACTTGCCAAAAGATATAATGTTGCATATCCTTTTAAGAGTCAAGCAAAACCTAAACCTGTTAATAAGGTGGTAATTCCAAATGCAAAAACAAACGAAAAAACAAGTTCAACAAATAAAGATTCAAAACCAACAACAAATGCTACTTCAACAAAGAAAGCGCCAGCTCCACAAAGAGATATTAAAAAAGCTGATAACAAGCCGCTACAAAAAGATAGTCAAAAAAATGGAAATGGAGCACAAGGAACAACTAAAAATACAACGCCAGTTGAAAAGAAAAAACAAGAAAAGCCTGTAGAAAATGTTGCTCCTATTGAAAAACAAGTAGAAAGACCTAGAACAAAAATTTTAGAAACTGCTGAAGTTGTAGCTGTTAAAGTTGATGAAGAAACTTTAGTTAGATATGAACAATTTATAGATGAAGATGAATATGAAATTGCAAGAAATGCAAGAAAAAAATCTAATCATGGTCCTAAAGATATTGAAACACAAAATAGAAAGAAAAGAAATAAAAATAACAAACCAGTAAAAAAGAATGAAAATGTAAACTCTAATTTAGAAGAAAGAATTTTATTCTTTGAAAATGGTATGACAGTTGCTGAAATTGCCGAAGCTATGAATGTTGCTGTTACTGAATTAGTTAAAAAATTATTTGTTTCAATGGGTATGATGGTAAGTGCAAATTCTCCTCTTGATAGAGAAACAACTGAACTTATCGCAATTGAATATGATTTCGAAGTACAAGATAAACAAATCACAGATATGACTCGTTTTGATGAAATGGAAGTTGTTGATGATGAAAAAGATCTTGTAGGTCGTCCTGCCATCGTTACAGTTATGGGTCACGTTGACCATGGAAAAACAACTTTGATTGATAATATTAGAGCCACTCATGTTGTACAAGGTGAAGCAGGTGGGATTACTCAACATATAGGTGCATATCAAGTAGAAAAAAATGGAAGATTAATTACATTTATTGATACTCCAGGACATGCTGCATTTACTGAAATGAGAGCACGTGGAGCACAAATTACTGATATTGTTGTTTTAATTGTTGCTGCTGATGATGGCGTAATGCCTCAAACAAGAGAAGCTATTCAACACGCCCAAGCAGCCAATGTTCCTATTATTGTTGCTATTAATAAAATGGATAGACCTGGAGCTAACCCTGAAAGAATTAAACAAGAATTAACAGAATATGGTCTTGTTGCAGAAGAATGGGGTGGAGATACTATTTTCGTACCTATTTCTGCATTAAAAGGTGAAGGCGTTCCTGAATTATTAGAAATGATTTTATTGGTTGCTGATTTAAGAGATTACAAAGCAAATCCAAATAGACTTGGTCTTGGTGTTGTAATAGAAGCTAGACTTGATAAAAATCGTGGTCCATTGGCAACTTTACTTGTTAAAAATGGTTCAATTAAAGTTGGCGATATTTTAGTAGTAGGTAATACTTATGGTAAAATTCGTTCTATGAATGATGAAAAAGGTAAACCAGTCCAAATAGCAGGACCTTCTAAACCAGTTGAAGTTACAGGTATTGAAGAAGTACCTTTTGCTGGTGAAAAATTCATGATTTATAATAACGAAAAGAAAGCTAGAGAAGTAGCTGAGGCTAGAGCATTTAAGAAGTTTGAAAAAGATAAAGGTATTGGCAGCAGCATTTCATTATCTGAAATGTTAAAGAATAAGAAAGATGAATCTATCAAACAATTAAATATTATTTTAAAATGTGATGTTCAAGGTTCAATTGAAGCTGTTAAAGGACTTTTATCAAAAATTGATATTGAAGGAACTAATATTGATGTAATTGCATCTGGTGTTGGCGGTGTTGTTGAATCAGATGTTAACTTAGCTATCGCATCAAAAGCTATTATAATATGTTTTAATGTTCGTCCTATCGCATATGTTGTTGATATGGCTAAAGAACACGGTATTGAAATTAGAATGTATTCTATTATTTATAAGCTTCAAGAAGATATTGAAAAAGCTGTTAAAGGTTTATTAGATCCTGTTTATGAAGAAAAAGTAATAGGACAAGCAGAAGTTAGAGAAATTTATAAAGTATCTAAGATTGGTACTATCGGTGGTTGTTATATCACAAGTGGTAGTGTTCAAAGAAATTCAGGCGTTCGTGTTATTAGAAATAGTATTGTAGTATATACTGGTAAGTTATCATCACTTAAGAGATTCCAAGATGATGTTAAAGAAGTTAAACAAGGATATGATTGTGGTTTAACTATTGAACATTATAATGATATTAAAGTTGGTGATATGTTAGAATTCTTTATCATGGAAGAGGTAGAAATTTAATGGCACACCATGTAGAAAGAACGGGAAAGATTATTGAAAGAGAACTTTCTACTATTCTTTTAATGGAAGCAAAAAACCATTTATTAAAATATGTTTCAATTACGAAAGTTTCACTAACAAATGATATGTCACTTGCTACTATTTGGTTTAGTGTAATTGGACAAACTGATGAAATTGAAGCAACTAAAAAAGCTTTAATCGATTCAAAAGGATTCTTAAGAAGTGAATTATCAAAAAGATTGGATATTAGAAAAACTCCTGATTTAAAATTTAAATATGATGAATCACTAGAATATGGAAAAAGAATAGAAGAACTTCTAAATCAATCTAAATAAAAAAATAGCACATTAGAAGTTTCTAATGTGCTTTTATTAAAAATTTAAAAAAATCAAAAAAAACATAAATTTAATTGTTATGTTAATTGGAAGGGCAAAATGATCGAAATTAAAGAATTAAAAGAAGCATTGCTTTCTAATAACTCTTTATTAATTGAAGAAGTCTTTGAACAAATTTATAATGACTATTATAAGTTAATATATTTTATTGTTATTAAAATAATTAAAGACCCTGAAAGTTGTAAAGAGGTTGTTAATGATGTTTTCTTAAAAGCATTTAATCATATTGATAAACTAGATTTAAATACTCATAATTCAAGTATTAAATCTTGGTTAGTTAGAATTGGTAAAAATGAAGCTATAAATTTCTATAATAAACAAAAAAGAGATAATATAGTTTTAGATGAAGAATATGTTAATAAAGAAGTATCCTATAACGATTCTTTTGATCGTTTTATCGATGAATTTAAAAATATTCTAACTGAAGAAGAAATAGAAATCTTAGTATTTAGAATCTATTATGATATGAAATTAAAAGAGATTGCTAAATACTATAATTCAACAACAAGTATTGTTTATACTAAATATCAAAAAGCCCTTAAAATTTTAAAACAACATTATAAGCGAGGTGATTTTAATGAATAAATTAAAATCGAAATTTAAATCTCAGTTTAACCAAATTAACGTAACATCAAATTTTAATGAGATTAAACATCAAATTAATTATAAGAATATTCATAAGATAAATATTAAAAGAAAAAACATTAATATACCAAGAATTTGTTTATCATCATTTTCTCTTATTTTATGTATTTGTTTAATATGTTTTATGGCTATTAGACAAAATGATAATAAAGAGTTTGATAAGTTATATAAAGATATTACTAACTCTAACTTAAAACTAGAAAAAGTAAATGAGAGTGTTAGGGTAAGTGAAGATAATATATATATTAATTATCCTCTTGCAGCAATAGGATGTAATTTAGCAGAAGAACTTGAATTTACATCAGATAATTGGCAAGTTTATAAAGATGGAGAAATTCAAGATAAAAATAACTTAAATTTAAATTATGGCGCTAATAATTATGAAATTAGACTTTATAAATTAAATGAAGTAACAGAAGACTATAATTTAGAAATAACAGTTGGAGAATAAACAACCAATATTTATTGGTTGTTTTTATTATATTTATGTGGTATAATAATAAAAAATAGGTATTGAATTATGAGAGATTTTAAAGAGAAATTAGCACTTGTCCCTAAAAAACCTGGTTGTTATCAAATGAAGGATTCTAATAATCAAATCATTTATGTGGGTAAAGCAAAAAATTTACAAAATAGACTTAAGAGTTATTTTACCGGTAAACACAACGCAAAAACTACTAAGCTTGTGGAAAATATTTATGATTTTGAATACATTATAACTTCTACTGAAGTAGAGGCATTTATTTTAGAAATTAATTTGATTAAAGAATACAGACCAAAATATAATATTCTTTTAATGGATGACAAAACATATCCATATATATATTTAACAGATGAGATACACCCAAGACTAATTCTTACAAGAGATCCTGCAAAATTCAAAAAAAGAACCAAAGGGAAATTATATGGTCCATATCCTAATGTTAAAGCATGTCGAGATACAGTTGACATGTTAAATAAAATGTTACCTTTTAGAAAATGTAGAAATATTCCAAAAAAGGAATGTTTGTATTATTCATTAGGTCAATGTTTAGCACCATGTATTAACAAAATAGATAATGAAATTTATAACGAATATAAACAATTAGTAAACAAATTTTTAACAAGTGATGATTCTGTTTTATATGATACAATTGAGAAGAAAATGTATGATGCAAGCGAAAATATGGATTTTGAAAAAGCTATTATGTATCGAGATATGTTAAAAAATATTAAAATACTTCAAGATAAACAAAAAATTACTTCAACTGATATTGGTAATAGAGATATCTTTGGTTATTATACTAAAGATGATATGATTAATATTCAAGTGTTCCATATTCGATTTGGTAAAGTAATTATGAGAAGTGGTGATGTATTCGAACTTTATGGTAGTATAGATGAAGTTTTGTCTTCATATATATTACAATTCTACAATATGTCTTCTAATATATTGCCTCCTGAAATTATTATCCCTTATATTGAAAATAGCGAAATACTTGAAAATGTTTTAGATACGAAGGTTATAATCCCTGTTAAAGGTAATAAAAAACAACTGTTAGATTTGGTTTGTGATAATGCCAAAAACACATTAGAAAATAGAAAAATAGAAAGATTAAATAAGATTAACAAAACTACAAAGACAATAGAAGAACTAGGCAGACTATTAAATATTAGTTATCCAAAACGCATAGAATTATTTGATAACTCAAATATTTCTGGGACATCTAGTGTTTCAGCAATGGTTGTATATATTGATGGTATGCCATCTAAAAAAGATTATCGAAAATATAAAGTAAAAACGATTGAAGGTGCTGATGATTTTCACACAATGATTGAAGTAATTACTAGAAGATATAAAAGAGTTTTAACTGACAATTTAGAAAAACCTAATCTTTTAATTGTAGATGGTGGGATGCCTCAAGTAAAAGCTGCCAAGGAAGCCATTTATAAACTAGGTATTACAGATATTAATATTATGGGTTTAGTTAAAGATGATAATCATAAAACTAAAGCTATCATAAACAGCCAATTAGAAGAAATTAATGTTGACAAGAAGAGTAATTTATTCTTGTTATTAGAAGCAATGCAAAATGAAGTTCATAGATTTGCAATTACTTTTTTCAGAAAAACGATTCAAAAGTCAATGACTTCCTCAATTCTTGATAATGTTAAAGGTATTGGCAAGAATAGAAAAAATAAGCTTTTAGAAGCTTTTGATAATATTGAAGAAATAAAAAAAGCATCTAAAGATAGACTAAAAGCACTTGGTCTACCAAATGATGTTATTGAAAATCTTTTTAATGAATTAAATAAGTAACCATATTGCATATTTCATCATAGTATGAATTGATGTGGGGGTTTGTATGCAATTAAAAGGTTTTTTAACAAAAAGAGAAAAACAAATATTTAAACTATTAGTTCAAAATGAGAATACAGAAGATATTGCGGCATATTTAAATATAAGTAGTAAAACAGTTAGAAATCATATATCTAATGTGATTCAAAAACTAGGTGTTAGAAGTAGATCTCAAGCAATACTTGAACTAATAAGAATGAATGAAATATCATTAAAGTGAGATAAATATGGAAAAGATTAGTGGTAGAATTAGGAATGTTAATTTAGAAGATAGAACATTCGAAATTTTAAAAAGAAATAAAATTGAATATTTTTACTTAACTAGATCACAATTACAAAAGTTTAAAAATTATTTACAAGTCGGTTTCTTTGTTCAACTTGAATATAGTGAGGTTAAAGAAAAACGTGGTAAAGTTTTAGCATATCCTGTAATTGGTTTTATTAAGTTAATCAGTATAACACGAAATAAAAGAACCGTTTATTTTGACATGGATACTATTAAAGATGGAGTCAAACATGTTTTAAATAAACCAGGAAATAAAATGTTTATTGATTTAGAATTTACGATGCCACCATATAATCCAAGTGGCGAATTTGAAAGCGAAATAGTTGAGTATGGTTTTATTATTGAAGATGAAAATGGTATAATTTTAACTGAAGAATCTTCATTAATAGAAATTAATGATAAAAATGGAGTATCTGATCGAACAATGGATTTCTTAAACTTAGATCAAGATGACTTCAAAAAAGCTTCTTCAATAAGCGATTTTTATAATACTTTTAAAGAAGCATTAAATGAATATAAACCAGTTATAATGGTTTGGGGTACTAATGATATTCAAATGTTAAATTCTTTTTATGAAATGAACAACTTAGAACCACTAACAAGTAGAGCCTCTTTTATAAATTTGATGCAGTTAATGAAAAATTATTTCGGATTAAAATCAGATGTTGGACTATTTAAAGCTTTAGAATATTTTGATAAGACTTTTGATAAAGTTCAATCACATGATGCTTTAACTGATGCGTTAGTAACTTCACAAGTTTATAATTGTTTTAAAAGATATGCTAATAAAAAATAAAACGTAGATAAATAATATCTACGTTTTTTTTAAATTAAATGAATTGTTAAAATAATAAAAGGTTTCTTTTCAATAATATCATATATATATTGAGATAATTGTAGAGTTAATTCATTTCTGATATATTTAATATTAATTGTCTTTTTTGCATCTAAAAGTTTTTTAAAAATTGAGGTTGCCTTGGTTCTAATTTGATTAATTAAATTTGCTGAAGTAACCGAATCTGTAAATCCTTTGGAAGCATATTTAACAGGACATAATAGTTCTTTTTTCTTATTAATAGTAAATGTTAAAGAGATTAAACCTTCTTCAGACAAATGTTTTCTTTCTTTTAATATCGCACTATTAACATCACTTAAGTTAGAATCCAAGTATACTTCATCTGCAGGTATTTCTTTTTTAACAACTCGTGCACCTTTTTTAGATATATGTAAAACATCCCCATTATCTAAACAAAAACAATTCTTTTTAGGAGTACCAAGCTCAATAGCTATATTTGCGTGTTGTTTTAACATATTGTATTCACCATGTACTGGCATAAAGTACTTAGGCTTCATAAAGGTTAACATTAATTTCATTTCTTCTTTTGAAGCATGGCCGGTTGTGTGAGTACCAGTTAATGGAGTATTTCTAATTACTTTAGCTCCTCTTTTAATTAACATGTTAATATTTCTATTGATGAATTCTTCATTACCAGGAATTGGTTTACTAGAATAAATAATAGTATCATTTTCAAGTAATTTAATTTGTTTGTGTGTACCATTAGCAATTCTTGATAAAGCTGCTAGTGGTTCACCTTGCGAACCAGTACAAAGTATTGTAAGTTTGTGTGGTGGATATTTATGAATATCTCTTTGTGAAATTAATAAATCTTTATTAATGTTAATATATTTTAGCTTCATAGCTGCTTCAATATTTTTTTCCATACTATGGCCAAATACAGCAACATATCTTCCACATTCTTGGCTTGCTTCTAGTATTTGTTGAACTCTAAAAACATTAGAAGCAAAAGTCGCACATATAATTCTACCTGTTACTTGTTTAAATGATAACTTAATGTTTTCTGAAATTTGTTTTTCCGAAAGAGAAAAATTAGCTATATCTGCATTAGTACTATCAGCAAGTAAGCATAAAACTCCCTCATGACCAAGTTTTGTCATTGTATAGTAGTCTGCACATTTTCCAACAGGAGTCAAGTCAAATTTAAAATCACCAGTATTAACAATATAACCTAGATTAGTTTTGATAGCAATACCAAATGAGTCTGGAATAGAATGGTTAGTTCTAAAAAAACTAATAGTAAAGTTGTTATATTTAAATTCAGAATTATCTGTGAATGTTTTTAGATTGTATTCAATATTAGGATATTCATACATTTTATTTTTAATTAAATTATAGGCAATTCCACTTGCGTAAATCACAGGTATTTTTACTTTTTCTAATAGAAATGGAAAACTACCAATATGATCTTCATGACCATGGGTTACAAATAAAGCTTTAATTTTTGATTCATTTTCTTTTAAATAAGTAAAATCTGGAATGATATAATCAACACCAGGGGTTTCACCGTTTGCAAAAAGAATTCCCGCATCCATAATAATTATTTCATCATTTTGTTCAACGATGTAACAGTTCATACCAACTGCGCCAAGTCCACCTAAAGAAGCGATTAAAATATCAGTTTGATTAGTTTTCTTTTTCATGAAATCCTCCTTTCTTATAATATTTTAGCTATATGTATTATACCATTTTTAAAAATTATTGGAAAGTATTTAATTTACAAAAATAGAATATTATGATATACTATATATATTAGAGGTGCTATTATGAAAAAAATTGTTTTTATTGATGTAGATGGTACAATGTATCACGCACATGAAGATTCTATTAGTGAAAGCATTAAACAAAAATTAAAAGAAGCATCTGAGTATGTTGATTTATTCGTATCAACCGGTAGATGTGGTTTAGCTCTTACTTGTTTAAGAGAAGCTAAACAATATTTTAAAGGTTTTGTATTATCAAATGGTTCTTATGTTACCTATGATAATAAATTAATATCCGAAAAAATTGTTGAAAAAAGCGACTTAATTAAATTAATTGAAGTTGCTAAAGAATTAAATAGTAATATTGGTTTAATAACAGATAAGATAATTTATGTAAATGAAATGACCGATATCGTTGATTATGCTTTAACACCTAGAGATCATAATAGCATTGAAGTAGTAAGCGATTATAATTTTAATTTAGATATTAAATATAATATGGCATGGTCATTTGATGAGTTAGATAAAATTAATGAAATGGAAAAAAGACTACCAAGTAATTTTACCTTTTTTAAATGGGGAAAAATTGGTTCTGATATTGTTTTAAACAATACAACTAAAGCACTTGGAATCATAGAATTATTAAGATATTTAAAAGGTGACTATATTACTTATGCAATAGGAGATTCAGGGAATGACATTCCAATGTTTAAACTTGTTGATAATCCAATCTGTATGGGAAATGGAACTGATCAAGCAAAAGAGCATGCTAAGTATATTACTAAAACATTATCAGATGGTGGTTTAGAATATGCACTTGACCAAATTATTAAAGGAGTATGGTAGTATGATTTTAATGAATGATATAATAAGAGAAGGTAATGAACTATTAAGAGTTAAAAGTGTTGATGTCGAAATACCTGTAAAAGAAGAAGACATCAATTTATTAAAACAAATGCTTGAATATGTTCATAATTCTGTGGATGAAGAAATTGGCCCTAAATATAATTTAAGACCTTCCGTAGGACTGGCTGCTCCACAAATTGGCATTAATAAAAAAATTATCGCAATATCAGCATATGATGAAAAAGGAAGACTATACGACTTCCCATTAATAAATCCTAAAATTTTAAGTTATTCTGATGAACTTACTTATTTAAAAACTGGAGAAGGATGTTTATCAGTTGATAGAGATGTTGAAGGATTAGTACACAGAAGAAAGAAAATTAAGTTTAAAGCATTAGTTTTAGAAGATAATTTACTTGTGGAAAAAGTAATTACTTTAAAAGGTTATCTTGCAGTTGTTTTCCAACATGAATATGATCACTTACAAGGCATCTTATTCCCAGATCGTATTAATAAAGAAAACCCATTCTTTGTTCCAAGTAATTCTACGCCAATTAAATTTGCAGGAGAAGAAGAAAATGACTAGTTACCTAGTCATTTTTCTTTTTAACTACCAACGTGCAGTTCCAATAATTACTAATAAAATAAATAATACTAAAATTAAAGCATAGCCATAACCACCAAATGATTGGTTATTACAACATGTATTAGTTTGTTGACAACATCCATATCCATAATTAGGTTGATACATCGTTTTCCCTCCTTTTCTCTATATAGTATGAAAATTACAAAAGTAAGTTTGGATAATCACCTAATAATAATATTTTTGGTTAATATTAATTCCTAAGTAGTTTTCAAGCTTGTTTACTCTTTTTGTCAATTCATTGATTAATCGTTTCGATTCATTTAGTTCTGTTTCTAATCTTTTATAATCATAATTTTCAAAATTATTAGGATTATTATATTGGTTTTGATAATTATTGGGATTAAAAAAACGTTTCAACATTTTACCACCTCAATATAAAATATGTAATTTGTATAAAAATGTCACAAAAATTAATATTAAGAATAAATTATAATGAGGTGATATAATGAGTAGAATGGATGAATTTAGATCATTTGTGAATAAGTACCCAAAAATTAGAGAAGATGTTATTAATAAAAATAGAACCTGGCAAAGTATATATGAAGATTTTGTTATTTTAGGACCAGATAACAATATTTGGGATAAATATAAAGAAAGAAAGAGTATTGATTTTTTATCTAGTGATGGAATGAAGAATATTATGAATTATGTCAAAAAGATTAATCCAGATTCTATTAGTAAAACATTAAATACTATTCAAAAGGTATTACAAATTTCTCAATCTTTTGGTGGAAGAACAAGTTTATATAATGGTAACTACAATAGTTGGTGGGATTAATGGATCAAAGTGTTCTAACTTTAATGTATCAAAATCCGGTTTACTTAAAATACTTAAGATATCATCCTAAATGGTATATGATTCTAGAAAGATATCCAAGTGCATTTAAAGAATTCGAAAAAACACTTAAAAAGGACCTTAAAATCACATTGAGTGATAAGATTAATAATTTTCAAAAACAATTAAATTTTATAAATAGTATGATTAAATATCTAAATAGTAATTGATGTTAAGGTAAAATACTTGACATATAAAATCAAATGTAGTATAATATAGAAGAATAATAAATAGGAGGACTTATAATATGGTTAAATTAAGATTACAAAGATTTGGTAAAACTAAAGCTCCTTTCTATCGTGTAGTTGCTACTGATTCTCACAATCCTCGTGATGGTCGTTTTATTGAAATTGTTGGTACATACAATCCGCTAACAAATCCTGCAACAGTTACATTCGATGAAGAAAAGGTACTTAACTGGTTATCAAATGGTGCTAAACCAACTGATACAGTTAGAGCTTTATTATCTAAACAAGGTATCATTGCAAAATTCACAGAAAGCAAAGCTAAGTAGGTTTAAGCAATGGGCGTTGTTAATTATGAAGTACTACTTTCTGAATTAATCAAGCCTTTAGTATCTAACCCTAATGAGGTTGCAATCTCTATTGTTGAAGAATCTGATAAATACATTAAATTAAAAGTTAGTGTAGATCCTGAAGATTTAGGACGTATTATCGGAAGAAAAGGCAGAATCGCAAATGCAATTAGAACGATAGCTCATGCTGCAGCTATTCGTGATAATATGCGTATTGATATCGATTTAGCTTCAGAAGAAGTAGAAGAACAAAACTAAGCACTATTTTTATAGTGCTTTTTTATTATTTTCTTGACAGTATATTATATAGATGCTATAATATATGAAGAAATATTCATATGTTCATATATTTGTGAGGTGATTTATATGGAAAACAATTTAAAAATGGTTAGACTTGCACAAATGTTTGATGTGCTTGGCGATATTAATCGCTTAGAAATTGTAGTATATTTAACAGGTGGAGAGAAAAAAGTTAGTGATATAGTAGATCATTTAGGAATGACACAATCAGCTGTTAGCCACCAATTAAGAATATTGAAAGATGCTAGAATACTAAAAGCTACAAAAATAGGCAAAGCAGTTTATTATAGTATATCTGATCAACATGTAGAAATGATCGTTCAAAACGGTCTAACTCACATGTTTCATGGAGAGTAATTATGAAAAAGACATATCAAATATTAAAAGTCAATAATAAAAGAAACTACCGAAGAATTATTGGTGGTATCAGACACATTGATGGTGTTAATAATGTTAATTTGAATAAAGAAAAAGAAGTTCTATATATAGAATGTAATGATGATATTATAGAATTAGATAGTAAAATATTAAAATGTTTAAATGAATATGAAAAGAGTGCTAGGATAGAAGAAGTCATCGCAACTGAAGTATATCGTAAAGTAATTCTATTAAAAGGACTTGATTGTGGTCACTGTGCTGCTAGAATTGAGTCGATTGCAAAAAAACAATTAAACTATGAAAGAATAGCTGTTGACTTTTCAACCGAGAGATTTATTATTGAGACTAAAGATAAAGAATTATTTAATAATATTTTAAATGAAGTAGAAAAGATTGCTCATAAAGTAGATCCAAAAATTATTGTTTGTGATATGGAAAGTAAAAAACAATATCACGATTTAGATGAAAAACCATTAATGCCTTTGTTCCAATTGATTTTGTTTTTAATTGGCGTATCAATTGTGGGAACATATGTAACAATTAAATCTATTAATCTAGGTACTGTTAAATGGTTATTCGCTGATGATTTGTACCCTTTTGAGTTATATGAAATTATTATATTACTTGTTGCAATGTTTTTAACAGGTTATCAAGTAATTCTAGATTTCATTGTAAATATTTTTAAACGAAGAGAACTAGATGAAAAATTTTTAATGACAGTTGCTGCAATTGGTGCAGTAGTAACAGGACACAATATTGAAGCGGTTGCTGTTATGATTCTTTATCAAGTTGGAAAAATGTTACAAGAAAAAGCGATTAATCACTCAAGAAAATCGATTAAAGAATTATTATCATATGAAGTAACATCTGCAAGACTTAAAGTTGATGATGAAGAATTAGAAGTTGAAGTAGAAAGTGTTTTACCAGGTGATATCTTAATCATTAAAACTGGTGAAATGATTCCGATTGATGGTGTTATTGTTGAGGGTAAAACATTCCTTGATTCAAAAGCTTTAACTGGTGAATCAATTTATCAAAATGTAAAAGTTGGTGATTCGGTTCGAAGTGGTGCTATCAATATGGGTAATGTAATTGAAGTAAAAGCAAAGAAGATTTATCGTGATTCAACAATGTCACAAATTTTAGATATGGTAGAAAATGCTTCTGCTGCTAAAGCTAAAACTGAAAACTTTATTACTAAGTTTGCAAAAGTATATACTCCAGTTGTAGTTGTTATTGCTATGATAGTATCATTTTTACTACCATTTGCGTTTGCTTTATTTGAAGGAGATATTTCACTAACTTGGAAATATATGTTAGGTGATGGAGAGTCTCGTGGTTTCATTTATACTGGTATGGTATTTTTAGTAATCGCATGTCCTTGTGCTTTAGTAATATCAATACCTCTTGCATTCTTTGGTGGAATTGGTCTTGCCTCTAAAAGAGGTATTCTTGTTAAAGGTTCAAATTATTTAGAAGCATTAAGCAACACGGAATATATTTTATTTGATAAAACTGGAACATTAACTAAAGGTGATTTTGCTGTTCAAGAAATTGTATCAGTCGATCCAAACTTTAAAGTTGAAGAATTACATAAATTAATGGCATATGCTGAGTACCATTCAACTCATCCAATAGGAATATCAATTGTAGAATCATATGGGAAAGATTTAATTTTCCCAGAGATTATTGATGACTATGTTCATTTACCTGGTTATGGGGTTAGAGCATACATCAATGGAGCTAGAATTGCGGTAGTAAATAGTAAGATGCTTGATGAAAATAAAATTGAGTATCAAAAAATTGAAAATCCAAATCTTGTTTTATATATCTTAAGAGAAAAGAGAATGATTGGTTACGTTATTATTGGTGATACAATAAGAGAAGACGCAAGTGAAACAATTAAAAATTTAAGAAAACAAGGTATTAAAAAAGTTTCTATATTAACAGGTGATAATAAGCTTGTAAGTGAATCAGTAGGTAAAACTCTTAGTGTTGATAATATATATGCTGAGCTTTTCCCACAAGATAAAGTTAAAGTATTAGAAGAACATAAAAATGCTGTGTCAGAAGGTAAAAAAGTTGTCTTTGTAGGAGATGGTATCAATGATGCTCCAGTAATTAGTGGCGCAGACGTTGGTATTGCGATGAGTGTTACTGCTTCTGAAGGTTCAATTGCCATTGCAGATGTCGTTGTAATGAACGATAAACTAAAAAAGATTAATGAAGCAATTGAAATATCTAAAATTACTAAAAAAATTGTTATACAAAATACTGTTATGTCACTTGCAATTAAGTTTGCAGTATTTATTGTTAATATATTAAATGTCCATACAACTATTTGGCTTGCTATTTTTTCTGATGTTGGGGTTTCATTACTTGCTATTTTAAATGCTTTAAGAATTAATAGAATCTTTTATAAACGTTATTTAGGAGCAAAAAAAGATGAGTAAGTATTTAGAAACAGGAAAAATAGTTGGTGTCTTTGGTTTAAAAGGAGAGCTAAAAGTAGTAAGCGATAGCACAACTAATCGTTTTGTTGAAGGGGCTACTTTATATCTTGGCAGAAACATTAATCATTTAACCAAAGTAACAATTAGTTCAGTAAGAGTTCATAAAGGGATGTATATGGTGACCATCAATGAACTTTATGATATTAATTTAGTTGAAAAATATGTTAATAATTATTTTTATATCGATAGAGAAGAAATGGATGATTTAGAAGAAAATCAATACTATTTTGATGATTTAATTGGTTTAACAGTAATTGATGGTAATAATAAAGTTTATGGTAAAGTTATAGAGGTATATGATTTACCGGCATCTGTTGTAATTGAAATTAAATTAGAAAATGATAAAACAGTGATGGTGCCTTTTATTAATATATATATTAATGATGTAACAAAAGAACATATTCTAATTGAAAGAATTGAGGAATTCTTATGATTAGATTTGATATTTTAACATTGTTTCCAGATATGATTAAGGGCCTACTTAGTGACTCAATAATTAAGCGTGCGATAAATAATAAACAAATTGAAGTTAATCTCATTGATTTTAGAGAGTTTTCTACTAATAAACATAAAACCGTAGATGATTATGCATACTCAGGTGGAGCAGGAATGTTAATAAGCGTTGAACCGATCCATCTTGCAATGAAGACAATCCCTAATTTAAATAATGCCAAAAAACTTTTAATGTCACCTGGCGGTAAAACTTTGACGCAAGAAAAAGTTAAAGAATTAGCAACTTTTGAACACATTGTAATAGTGTGTGGTCACTATGAAGGTATTGATGCAAGAATTTTAAATTATGTTGACGAAGAAGTATCAATTGGCGATTACGTTTTAATGGGTGGAGAAGTACCAGCTATGGTTATAATAGAGGCTGTTTCAAGACTTGTCCCTGGTGTTATAAGTTCTGATTCACCAATTGATGAATCATTTTCAAGTGATTTATTAGAATATCCACAATATACTCACCCATATGAATATGATGGATTTAAGGTTCCAGATATTTTATTAAGTGGACATCACGCTAACATTGAAAAATGGAAAAGATATCAATCACTTAAAAAAACTTATTTAGTAAGACCTGATTTAATAAAAAAAGCTCATTTGACTTTGAAAGATTATCAAATGTTATGGGAGATTAAAAATGAAAATAAGTAAGCTATTATATATATTTTTATTATTGATTGTTCTTACTGGGTGTAAAAAAATTGAAAAGACAAGTGATAGTGAATACTTCATTAATGTTTTATATGACTATTCTAGAGGAGAGTTAGATAATGCGTGTATTATTGATCTTAGACCTTTAGAAAATGATATCAATCAAGATGATTACGCAACAGGTCATATCCATGGTGCTTTATCATATGATTTTAAAAAACAAAATAAAGATACTTTCATAACTTGGATAACAGGTTTAAAAAACAAAAAAACAACAATTATACTAGTTGATTCAGGAAATAACGAACACATTACTATTATTGATTATTTAACTGAAGCTGGATATAAAAAAATAATCAGCTACGAGTTAGGTTACCAAAACCTAAAACAAGCTGATTCATTTAAAATTAAAGTAGAAGAATCTACAGGAACCTATGACTGTGGATGTTAAGAGGTAAATATATATGAAATGGGATTTAACTAAAGTTTTTAAAACAGAAGCAGATTTCTTATCTGCATATCAAGAATTAAGCACATACCCAAACAAAGCAAAAAGCTTTGAAGGAAAGTTAAGTGATGAAGCTTCATTTAAAGAATTTTATATTATGCAAAGAGAGTTTGAAGAAAAGGCATCTAAGCTATATTTATATGCTCATCTTCAAAGCGATTTAAATAAAAAAGATGTAGAAAAAGCTGCATTAGTTCAAAAATGTATGGTATTGCTTCATATGTATATGCAAAGTGTATCATTTGAAGAACCTGAAATTTTAAAACTAGGATATGATAAAGTAATGCAAATGGTTGATCATAATCCTGAAATTGAAGAGTTCAGATTTGGATTTGAAAAACTATTTCATCAAAATGAACATATTTTAGATAAAAAACAAGAAGAATTATTATCTGTTGTAAGTCCAGCATTAAACCCTGGTAGTGAATTATACAGTATGTTATCAACAGCTGATGGAAACCCTACTGAAATTGAATATGATGGACAAAAAGTATTTGTTACTCAAGGTAATTGGACTTCACTTGTTGAATATGCAAAAAATGAAGAAGACAGAAAAAAAGTGTTTGAAGCAATCTTTAAAAAGTACGAACAAAACAAGAATACTTATGCAAAGATTTATGATGCTATTTTAGAATCAAATAAAGCAATTCAAAAAGCAAGAGGATATAAGAGTATTTTAGAATCTCATTTATTTAGAAATAATATTCCAACTAGTGTATATGAAACTTTAGTTGAAGTTGCTGGTTCACAAAACGAAGCCTTAAAAAGATATATTAAATTAAGACAAAAACATCTTCATTTAGATGAGTATCATACTTATCATAGATTCTTAAAACTTGCAACTAGTGATAAAAAATATACATATCCAGAAGCAAAAGAATTGTTCTTTAAGTCAATTGAAAAGTTTGATGAAGAATTTAAACAACATGCACATTCTGCATTAGAAGATGGATATGTTGATGTTTATGAACAAAGTGGTAAAAGAACTGGTGCATATTCTTCTGGTGTATGTAATATGCATCCATTCATTTTATTAAACTATACTGATACTTTATCAGATGTATTTACTGTAGCACATGAAGCAGGCCATTCTATCCATTCATTATATGCAGGTAGTGCCCAACCTCCTATGCTACAAAACTATACTATCTTTGTTGCTGAAATTGCATCAACATTTAATGAACATAATTTACTAGATTATTTAATGTCTAGCGGAACTTTATCAAAAGAAGAACAAATAACTTTATTACAAACTTCTATTGATTCAATTATGGGAACATTTTATCGTCAAACATTGTTTGCTGAATATGAATTAACAGCTTCAAGATTAAAAGAAGAAGATAAACCGATTAATCATCAAGTATTATCAAATATAATGATTGATTTATATCAAAAGTATTATGGCTTAGATATTACTAAAGAAGAAGTTAAACAATATGTGTGGGCCTATATTCCACATCTATTTGGTACACCATTCTATGTTTATCAATATGCAACTAGTTTTGCAGCGAGCTTTAAACTATATCAAGATGTTAAAGATAATGTTCCGGGCGCTTTTGAACGTTACACTAACTTATTAAAAGCTGGTGGATCAAAATATCCTGTAGATGAAGCGCGTGAAGCTGGTGTTGATTTTACTAAACGTGAAACATTTGAAGCAGTCACAAACAGATTAGCTGAACTTGTTGATATGTTAGAAAAACTTTTAGAGGAATAAAAAAAGTGGTTACAAATTGTAACCACTTTTTATTAACGACGTCTTGTACTTTCTTTGATTCTAGCAGCTCTTGCTGATAAAGATCTAATGTAATGTAATTTAGCACGACGAACTTTACCATGACGAAGTACTTCAATTTTTGCTACCATTGGTGAATGAACTGGGAAAGTTCTTTCAACACCAACACCGCTTGACATTTTACGAACTGTATAAGTTTCGCTAATGCCACCACCGTGACGAGCAATTACTAAACCTTCAAAAATTTGGATTCTTTCGCGTTCGCCTTCTTTAATTTTAACGTGTACTTTTACACTGTCACCAGGTCTAAAGTTAGGCACATCATTCTTTAAGTAACTTTTAGTTACAGCATTAATTAACGCTTGACTCATAATAACACTCCTTTTCTCATTTGAATTTTTTTCAAACTTATGTTCATTCCTATCATTACAATAGTAGCGGAACAATGCTGTTATATATTACAGCTTATTTATTATAACATTTTATTTAAAAAATAGCAAGTAATTAAATAGAAAATATATATATTTATTAGCAATTCTAAAAATAATTTGATATAATAAAAATGATATAGGAGATTATATATGCTAGATTATGGAAACGTTAATAAATTAAGAGTAGTTAAAGAAACGGATATTGCTTATTCACTAACTGATGGGGTAGAAAACGTCTTTTTACATTTTAATCAATCACTAGGTAAATTAAATATAGGGGATGAGGTTAATGCTTTTTTATATTTTGACCAAAAGAAAAGACTTTGTGCTACATTAGAAACACCATCAATTACATCAAAAAAATATGGCTTTGTAGAAGTTGTAGGTTTAAATGCTGCTGGCGTATTTGTAAACATTGGAATTTCAAAAGATATTTTATTATCTAAGGATTTCTTACCACCAAATGAAAGAGTTTGGCCAAGAGTTGGGGAATTGATCCCTTGTATTATTAAAGTTAAAACAAATCAATTAGTTGCAAAAATCATTGAACCACGAGATGTTATAGAAGAAAAAACATTAAAAGTAGATGAAATTTATTCAGGTGTTGTAATTAACATTTTCCATTCTGGTATAAATGTTGCAACTAAAGATTTTCAAATAGTAAATATTAATAGAAGTTTATTAAGACATATATATCATATTGGTGAAACAATAGAATTTAAAGTCATTGGCGAAAAGGAAAATATTTATATCGGTTCTACAATTGAACAAAAAGAAAAAGCTCGTATTGATGATGGTAAACATATTTTAGATTATATGCAGAATATGGGGGGTAGATTACCTCTTGGTAACAGTTCTACACCTGAAGAAATATTTAAAGTTCTTAATATGAGTAAAAGCGCATATAAAAGAGCAATGGGATATTTATATAAATTAGAGCTAGTAGAAATTCATGAATTTGAAACAATTCTAAAATAAAGAAGACAAGATTATTCTTGTCTTTTAATTTTATAGGACTAATGTTTTGCAAAAAAAAACGAATTTTGGTATAATGTTTAAGAATTTAATAGAAGAATATTAAATTTTTGGAGAGTGTACTATGAGAAACGAACTATGCATGTGTAATCATCAAATAGTATTAGTAGTTTTAGTAGCTACAATTTTTCCTATCCATTTTAGTTTCTAAGAGTTGATTTTTTTATCAACTCTATTTTTTTGAAAAGAGGAGGAATTTAATTATGAAACTAATTTACAATGTTCAAGACAAACCATCTTTTGGTAAAACAGTTGTTTTTGCAATCCAACAATTATTAGCAATTATGGCTGCTACTATTGCTGTACCTGCAATTATCAATCAATCATTTGCTCATGCAAATATGTCAGCTACTGCTGCTTTATTTGGTGCAGGTGTTGGTACTTTAGTTTATTTACTATTTACTAAATTTAAAAGTCCAGTATTCTTAGGATCATCTTTCGCATTTATTGGTTCAATGTGTTCTGCATTTGCTGGTGCTGCTAGTGCTGCCTTAGGTTACTTAGGTATTATCTTAGGTGCTATTTTTGCTGGTTTAGTTTATGTAGTTATCTCATTAATCGTTAAATATGTTGGCGTTCAATGGATTAACAAATTAATGCCACCAGTTATTATTGGTCCTACTGTTGCTATTATTGGTTTATCATTAGCTGGTAATGCTATTGGAGACTTAACAAAACAATTTACTTCATCTACATATAGTTTATATGCTTCATTATTCTGTGGACTTGTTACTTTCTTTACTGTTGTAATTTGTTCTGTATATGGTAAAAAGATGTTAAAAATGATTCCATTTATCATTGGTATCTTAGCTGGTTATGTTGCTGCTTGTATTTTAACTGGTATTGGCTTTATCTTTGATGTAGAATCATTTAAAATAATTAATTTCTCTTTATTTAAAGATATCCAATGGATTCCTGATTTTACATTCATTACTGCATTTGGTGGATTTAAAGATTTATCTTGGTCATATGTTGGTACAGTTGCAGTTGCTTATATTCCAGTTGCATTCGTTGTATTTGCTGAACATATCGCTGACCACAAAAACTTATCATCTATTATTGAACAAGATCTATTAACTGAACCTGGTTTAAATAGAACATTATTAGGTGATGGTGTTGGTTCAATGGCTGGTGCATTGTTTGGTGGATGTCCTAATACAACATATGGTGAATCTGTTGGTTGTGTTGCTATTTCAGGTAATGCATCTATTAAAACAATTTTCTTTACTGCTATTATGGCTATTATCATTTCATTCTTTGGACCATTCTCTACATTCTTAGCAACTATCCCTTCTTGTGTTATGGGTGGTGTATGTGTAGCTTTATATGGTTTCATTGCTGTATCTGGTTTAAAAATGATCCAAAAAGTTGATTTAAATGATAATAAAAATTTATTCGTAGTTAGTGTTATCTTAATTGCTGGTGTTGGTGGTATTGTAATTCCACTAGGACAAGTAACTATTACTACTGTTGCATGTGCATTAATTTTAGGTATCGTTACTAACTTTATTGTAAACTTAAGAAAACCAAAAGAAGAAAAAGGTGAATAATAAAAAAGCTCTAGGAAACTAGAGCTTTTTATTTATTATCATCATTTAATAAAATATTAATAATAAAATTGTTTTTTTCTATTATATAATTTATATCTAAATGATATTTATCAACAAACCATTTAATTGATGTTGTGCCAATACCATGATTCTTTTTATTAGATATTGGTGTATTATCACCACCAAATTTAATTTTACCATTAAAGGTATTTTTAATTTGAAGAACAAGTCGTTGTCTGTTATTTATAATAGATAAAGAAATTTTACGATTTTTGTGTAATTTCTTAGTTGCGTTAACAGCATTTTCTAAACAGTTAGAAATAAATACTGAAAAATCTAAAGTTGGAATATTTAAAATATTTTCAAAGTCATCAATTTGAATTTTAAATTCAATATCATTCTTCTCACAATAAGACATATAATAGCCAAGTACCGAATCAATAATTGGGTTAGTAGAATAACTAGAAATAGTAATGTTATCAATCTTATTTGTATATTCTTGTAGATAATTTGAAGCCTCTTCAATTTTATCGTTGGTTATTAGTTGATTAACAGTAACTAATATATGTTTTAAATCATGTTTTAAAACCTTAAGTTTTGCTTCATTTTTTTGTGAAGATTCTAATCTTTCTTCAATATGTAAAGCCTCTTTATTAAAGATCTCAGTATTAGTGATATTGACTAATTCGTTAGTATAAAGTTTAAATAAAGGCTTAAATATTAAATATGAGAAGAAATAAACGCTAAGAAGTGCTATACAGAATAGATCAGTTCTAAGAAAAGCTTGACCTACAATTTTTGCAAGATAAGTATATAATACTAATTCTAAAGTAACAGTTAAACCAAATAACATTAATATTAGAGAAAATTTACTAGATGTATCGTCAATATCATTTTGAAAGTCTAGATAAAAATACTTAACATATATCCATACCATTGGAAAAAGTATTACAGGAATTATTTCAACCCATTCTGTATTTTTAATTATATATCTAGCTGTAATATCTTTTAAGACCATTACTGAATAAACTGCTAAAAAGATATTAAAAGATATTGTAATAATAGAAATAATCCCACTTTTAGTTGTTAATAACATAATTGGAATTGATGGGATTATTAGAGTAAAAAAGTATAAGTATTCTAAATCTTTTATAGTTTTATTATACAAAAAATAAATGTTTAAAGAAGTACTAACTATAAAATATGAAAGAATAATTATTGTTCGACTAATAGTATTAAATCTTTTTTTACTATTAAAAAATGTAAGCGTACAAGTAAAGATATTAATAAATAATATCCAACATATTACATAAAATTGTTCACTCATTATTATCACCTACTAGATAAGTTATATATTGGTTCTTAATGTTTTTATATAACTTCTTAGAAATTGGAATTACTTTACCATTAAACATAACAAATGAATTCGAAGATATTGATTTTACTTGATTAAGATTAACAACGAATGATGCATGACACGCAATAAAATTATTTGTTTCTAAATCAAATGGCATACTATCAATAAATTTACTTCTAAGAGTTGTAGAATAGATAGTTCTTCCATCTATTAAATGAAATAGTAGTCTTCTATTAAATGATTCGATATAATTAATATCTTGAATCACAATACTTGTTAAGAAAAATTCACTATCCTTTATTTGAATTACTGTTTTATTTGATGGAGCAATCGAATCATATAATCTTTCTAAAGTCTCAAATACTTGGATTTTGTTAATTGGTTTTAAAAAGTAATCTAATGCTCTTACTCTAAAAGCATCAGCCGCAAAATCTCTTGATGTACTTTGGAAAATAATAACAGCATTAGGGAAAAGTTTATTGATCTTTTGTGCAACAATTATTCCATTTTGTGGCATTACGACGTCTAAGATAAATAAATCATATAATAAGTTTTCATCTTCAGTTAATTTATTAAGAAGAAGTCTTGGATTAACAAATTTATCAATTTTAGGCGTAATATTTTTTTTATTAAAAAATTCTTCAACAACAATCGTTACATATTGTAAATCCATTTTGTTGTCATCACAAATAGCAATTCTCATATTATCACCATATATATTATAACATACTATATTAAAAAAGTAAAGAAACTATAAATATAGTATTAGTATAATAACTTTGTTTTATGTTTGGATAAATTTAGTATCAAAGATATATATTAAACAAAGTTTAATCATATAATGAAGTGGTGATTTTATGAAAATATATTTGGTGGGAATTAAAGGAACAGGGATGAGTGCGTTAGCTTGTTATTTACATGATTTAGGTCATGAGGTAATTGGAAGTGATATAAGTTATAGTTTTGGTTTTGAAACTGAATTACTTAAAAGAAATATTAAAATAAATTCATTTGATGAATCTAATATCTTGCCTAATTATGTTTATATAATTGGTAACGCATATCACTTGGAAAATGTAGAGGTCCAAAAAATAGTAAGTAACGATTATAAATACTATTATTATCATGAATTTATATCAACATTACCTGGTGTCAAAATTGGAGTAAGTGGTACACATGGGAAAACTACTACTGCCACTTTTATTAGACAATTATTATATGATGAAAAGATTGCCTATATTATAGGTGATGGGACAGGTTATGCATCTAGTGATTACAAGTATTTAATATATGAATCCTGTGAATATCAAGATCATTTTTTAAGTTATCGACCTGATATTTTAGTAATAACAAATATAGATTATGATCATCCTGATTATTTTAAAAATATTGAAACTACTATTAAATCTTTTTATAAAGCGAGTATGAATGCTGGAAGCATCATTTGTTTGTCAAATTCAAGTTTTACCATTAAAAAAATAACAAGTACTTATACATTATTATTAATTGATAATACCATTATTAAAATACCAATAGTAGGCATTCATAATATATATAATTTTGTATTAGCTTATTATACTTTGATAAAACTTGGTTTTACTACAAGTTATATAACATCAAAGGTTCATAATCTAAGACTTCCTAAAAGAAGAACAGAAGAAACAAAAATAAATTCTAATATTATAATAGAGGACTACGCACATCATCCTACTGAAATAAAAGAATTATATAATTTGCTAAAAATAAAATATCCCAACAAAAGAAAAATAGTATTGTTTCAACCACATACTTATTCTAGGACAATTAAGTTTATAGATGGTTTTATAAATAGTTTGTCTTTATTTGATTTGGTTTATATTGATAAGGTATTTACTTCTAAAAGAGAGCCATATAATAGAACATTAGAAAATAAGATAAGTAGTTTATTTAAAATGTTTAAAAAATATAAAGATTTTAAATATGAAAATATAGAGGATAGTATTATAATTTTACTAGGTGCTGGCAGCATTATTAAAAGTTTTAAAGAAAAGTATTTAATTTATGAAAAAGAATGAAAATATTTTCATTTTCACTTGAAAAAAGAAAAAAATTGATATATAATATAAAATGAAGTAATAATTACTTTTAATATTTGTAAGAGGAGACAGAACATGAATCAAATTAAAATTTATGATGTAGCTGGAAAAGCTGGTGTATCTTTAGCGACTGTATCTAGAGTATTAAATCATCCTGAAAAAGTTAAACCTGCCACTCGCGACAAAATTGAAAAGATTATTAGAGAATTAGGTTATAAACCTAATTTGAATGCGAAAGGTTTGGCTAGTTCAAAATCAACTACTGTTGCAGTTGTTGTGCCTGAATTAACAAGAAGTAGTATTGCAGAAATCGTTAACGGAATTGCTGATTGCGCAACAAAACGTGGTTATTTATTAAGACTATTTGTTGCGGGAAGAAACAATTACGAGAACACAGAAGAACAATTATTAGCGGAAAAAGAATTATGGTCTACAGTTGTTTCATCAAGTGTAGATGGTGTATTATATATTAATGATGAATTTACAGAAGAACATGAAAAGTTATTAGCGGATGTACCAATGCCTGTTGTATTGACAAATACTCCATGTACTAATCCTGATATCCCACAAGTATCAATTGATTATTATAGAGCTGCATATGGTGTAACAAAAGAAATGATTGATCGTGGTAATAAAAAGATTTGGATGATTAAAACTATTCGTAATTATGCGATGAACAATTTAAAAGTTGAAGGTTATTTACAAGCGATGAAAGAAGCTAATTTAGAGCCAAGAATTATTGAGGTTAGCGGTCTAACTGAAAGAAATGAAATTAGTTTTAAAGAACTTTTAAAAGAAGAACATCCAGATGTTGCAATCGTAGTAAGAGATTCTATGGCTGTATCTTTTATAAATGTTGCGAGACTTTTACATATTCATATTCCAGAAGAATTACAAGTAATTGGTTTCCAAAATACAAGATACGCAGAACTTGCAAGACCTAAACTTACAAGTGTAAATACTCCTATTTATGAAATGGGTGAAAAAGCAATGGATTTACTTACTAAGTTAATGGAAAAAGAAGAAGATGAAGAAATTACAGATATTAAACAATTTATTAATTATAATGTAATTGAAAGAGAAAGTATTAAATAAGGGAGATATATTGATATGACGTTATTTGAAGAATTAAAATGGAGAGGTTTAATTCATAATGTTACTGATGAAGCAGTAATTGAAAAAATTAATAATGGTGAATTAACTTTCTATTTAGGTGCTGATCCTACAGGAGATAGTTTACATGTTGGTCATTTGTTAGTTTATTTATTTGCTAAACGTTTAGAATCAGTTGGTAATAAACCTATATTCTTAATTGGTGGAGCAACAGGTTCTATTGGTGATCCAAAACCAGGAAGCGAAAGACAATTACTATCAGCTGAGGTTACAAAACATAATGCTGAATGTTTATATGAACAAGTTAAAGGTTTATTTCCTGCCATTTTAGTTAATAACTATGATTGGACACATGATTTAGATATCTTAACATTCCTAAGATACTATGGTAAATTCTTTAATGTAAATTATATGATTAACAAAGAGACAGTTAAAGCAAGACTTGATAGTGGTATTTCATATACTGAATTCTCATATCAAATTTTACAAGCTTTAGACTTTGAACATTTATATAAAGAATATAACTGTCAATTACAAGTTGGTGGACAAGACCAATGGGGTAATATTACAGGTGGTTTAGAATTAATTAGAAAGATCCATGGTGATAAAGCTGTTGCGTATGGTGTTACAGTTCCACTAGTATTAAAGAGTGATGGTACTAAATTTGGTAAATCCGAAGGTGGTGCTGTTTGGCTAAATCCTGAAAAAACTAGTCCATATCATTTCTATCAATTCTGGATTAATACACCTGATTCAGATGTAATGATGAGATTAAAACAATTTACTTTCTTAAGCGTTGAAGAAATCGAAGAAATTGAAAAATCATTTATTGCAGAACCTCACTTAAGAGTTGCTCAAAAAGCTTTAGCAAAAGCTATGACAGAATTAATTCATGGTACACGTGGTTTAGAACAAGCTGAAAAAATTACACAAGCATTATTTAGTGGTAACATTAGTCAATTAACAGTTGAAGAAATCGAAATAGCTTTTGGTGGTATGCCACAAGTTGAAGTAGAAGACAATTTATTATTAATTGATGCTTTAGTATTATCAAAAGCTGCTAGTTCAAAAAGAGAAGCTAGACAATTTATTGAAAATGGTGCGGTACTTGTAAATGGTATTCAACAAAAAGATTTAGAATTTGTTGTGTCAAAAGAGAGTGCTATTGGAAATAAATATACTATCATTAGACGCGGTAAGAAAAATTACTATTTACTAAAACACTAATAAGTAGGAATATTAATTCCTACTTTTCTTATAAAAGCTAATGCAAGTATCACTTGCAAGAAAATATATAGAATTCAATAAATACTTGAGTGACATTTTCTCTATTTATTAGTAAAATGAAATTGTATTTTTGAAGGAGGTACATATGGAAAATAATCAAATAAAAGAATTAGGGAATAAATTGGCAGACCTAAGAAAAAACAAAGGAATGACACAAACTGAACTTGCAGAAGAAATGTTCATTACACATCAAGCAATTAGCCAATGGGAAAATGGTTTAACTATTCCAGATCTTGGTAGTTTATTAAGACTATGTGAAATTTTTAATATCACTTTAAATGATTTATTCTATGAAAAGAAAGAAGAAGCCAAAGAAGAAGTTTTTCAAATGCCTAATGATAATGTAGTTAGAATAGTTGCAATCTTAAATAGTAAAATATTAAAGAAAAGAGAAATTAGAAATGGTGATAAAGTTTGTATAGTGTTTGAAGAACCAATTCCTGGAAGTGTAGATTCACATTTTTCAGTAATGTGTAAAGATGTAGGAGGATCAGTGAATGCTGGCTCATATGTAGAGTGTGGAGATGTTAAAGAAGGTGTTAACTGTGGTTCATATATAGAATGCGGTGCAATAACTGGTAATGTTGCTTGTGGAAGTTATATTGAATGTGGCGATATAAGTGGTGATGTCACATGCGGAAGTTATATTGAATGTGGTAATGTAGGTAGGGATGTTAATGCGTCAAGCTATGTAGAATGTGATAATATTGGTGGTAATGTGACTACTATGGGTAATGTTGATTGTAATACAATTATGGGTAATGTTCAAGCCAATAAAGTAAACATGTAATTTTCGAAACATAAAAAACTTTATTTATTAATTTTCATAAACTATAATTAAAAGAGAATTAAATATTTTTAATTCTCTTTTTTTATTATAAAGGATAAATATGAACAAAACACAAAATTATGATATTGTAAAATTTATTGATGGTGAATTTGAATTAGAAGTAAGTGTTAATCCAAAAGAAGAAACTATATGGATGACTCAATAACAAATGTCTATTTTATTTAATAAAGCTAAATCAACGATTAATGAACATATTAAAAATATTTTAAAAAAATGAGTTAGATGTTGAGAACGTCGTAAGAAAATTCGGAAAAACCGAATTATCTTATATAAAAACAAAATATATTTTAATGTATAATTTAGATATGATATTGGCAGTAGGATATCGAGTTAATTCTAAAAGAGGAATAATGTTTAGACAATGGGCTAATAAAGTACTAAAAGAATATTTATTAAAAGGTTATGTCATAAATGAGAATCGAGTAATTGTTTCTAATGATAACTATATTGAACTAAAGAATCAAGTAACTTCAATTAATAATCGTTTAATTAAGATTGAAGATAAAGTCTTAGATAAAG
>JAFVWY010000004.1 GCA_017501465.1 Bacilli bacterium | reverse complement strand
TCACTAGGAGGATTATCTACTTTACTTCCTAAACTTCATCCAGATAAAAGTAAACCTCATTCATTTGATTATGATAAACGACAAGAAGATGTTTGTGTCTTTTATGGAAGAGATAGAGGAGAATCTGGTAATGAAGCTCATAAAGTTGTTTTAGAAGATATTGATAAAGACATCTTTATTGAATATGTGTATGTCTTTGGACTTGATAATAAGTGGCGTTATTTTGAAGGTGGAGATTATCAAAAGACAGGACTTATGTTAGTAGAAGATGGATTAAACAAAGAATATCAAAACTTAGGATTTAAAAGACCTAAAGATGTTTATGGATATTTCACAGATAAAGATATTGAATATTTCAAATCTTTAGAAAATAAAAAAGATGCTGAAATGTGAGGATTCCAGCATTCAAAAAGATAATTAAATTAATAAGTATATTAATTACATTAATAGTATTAACTAATTTTGTAATTATAACCACTCATGTTTATGAGTATAAAAATAATACCTTTAATGTTGAGGAGGTTTCAAATGAAGCCTTCTCACAGAAGGTGAATGATAAAGATGTGGTAATTATATTTTCGGATAATTCTGTCAAAGTAAAAGATTGTCATAGATTGTCGAAAGAAGAACAAGTTCAGGTTGCTTCGTTTATAGTTACTTACTTAGATTCTAATGATATTTATTATGATAGAACAATTAATAATTTGGTGGCAGAAATATCATTACATAGCTATTTATACAAGTTAGGAATATCAAAAACAAGTACAATAGATGCTGATTTAGAATATGTAGAAGATTCCAGATGGTATGTAAGAACAAGCACATTATTATTTCAAATATTTGGAATATAAAAAAAATAGGCAACTAAGTGCCTACTTATTCATTAGCTTATCTACTTCATTTCTAAACTTACTATCACTACGATATCTATCAATTAGGTTACGAAAGTTTTCGTTATTATGATATGATTCAATAATTTCTACTTGTGTTTCTGTTAATCTATATGGATCTTCAGCACCTATAAATTCATAGATAGATATATTCAATATTTCGCATATTGAAGGGAAAAGTTCAAGGTCAGGAATATTTCTTCCTTCTAACCAAAATTTAACTGCAGGGCGTGTAACACCTAACACTCTACCGAATTCAGTCATTTTAATATTATTTGTAGTTAAGTAGTTTTGAATATTATTTGCGATAGCTTGTTTAACTTTTTGACTTTTCTCAATTGGCATGATTATCACCTCGATAATAGTTTATCACACAACTAAAATTAATACAAGCAAAACGTTTACAAATGATGTCGCTTTTTGCTTGATGTATTTAAAATAATATGGTACAATGATGCTGTAAAACGATACAAATGATGTCGTTTGCTGTATTGTTGACCTTTTTGGAGGGAGGACAATATATAGAAAAAATTCTAGGAAGAAATACTAATTCACCATCATATAATGATATGGGTGAAAACAAATTGGAAGAAACAATTAAATTTACAAATAAAAACAACGAGAAGGTTGAAATTGAAACCTATTACGTTGATGGAGTAAAAGTAACCGTTGAACGAGTGTTTATAAAAAACGGTAAGAATATGATAGATAGATTATTTGATCTATTTGAAAATGATGATTTAGAAGTAAGTACTATTTAAAAATAATCCATTGGAGAGGAGGTGTAGATGTGTTAGATGTTCTTAAAGAAGAATTAAATGTAGCAATTTATTGTAGATTATCTAGAGAAGATGGAGATTCAGGCGAATCAAATTCAATTAAAACTCAAAGAGAAATCTTAGTAGATTATGTTGAAAAGAATAATTGGAATATTTATAACATCTACGCTGATGATGGATATTCTGGTGGTAACTTCAATCGTCCTGGTTGGAAGAGACTTATTAATGATGTTGAATCTGGCTTAATTAATATTGTAATTGTAAAAGATTTATCAAGATTAGGTAGAAATTACATTGAAACTGGGTATTATACAGAAGAATATTTTCCAAGTAAGAATGTAAGATTTATCGCAGTAAATGATAATTATGACTCTGAAAAAGAAGACAATGAATTAACTCCATTTATGAATATCATAAATCAATGGTATCTAAGAGATTTATCAAAAAAGATTAAGGCTTCTCATCAAAATAGAATGAAAAAAGGTGTTTATCCTAAAAACTTACCTATACCATTTTATGGATTTAAATTTAATGGAAAAAACGAAAGAGTTGTTTGTGAAGAAACAGCAAGGGTAGTTAGAAAAATATTTGAAATGTATGTAACTTCTTTATCTCCAGTTAAGATTGTTGAATACTTATTTGAAAACAAAATCCCTACACCTGCTTATTACAACTATTTGACTTATGGCTACAATCCTAAAGAATGGATAAATGCACCTGAAGATAAAAAATATAGATGGCATAAAAATATAATAGTAAAAATTATTAAATCAGAAGAGTATATAGGTAGTGTCGTACTAAATAAAAGAAGTACAATTTCTTATAAGACACATAAAAGAGTTAGAACAGCAAATGAAAAAAGATATATCTTTGAAAATATGACAGAAGGAATTGTTGATGAGGCAACTTTTAATAGAGCTCAAGAGATTAGACTAAATAGAATATTTCAAACCATTCCTTTAGATATCAATAGATATAAAAACATAATATACTGTGCTGATTGTGGTAAACCATTATCACTAAAACACACTAGAGCATATCCTGAGCATAGAACTAAAGAATCATATTCCTATGCTTGTAGAAAAAACAAAAACAACAATTGTTCAAATAGACAATCAGTAAGAATAGAATTTGTCGATAAGCTAGTATATTTTGAAGTTGAAAAATTAATTGATCGTGTTTTAAAAGAAAAAGATGAAATTAGAAAATATGCAATTTATTATCAAAAAAATCATAAAAAGAAATCCAATCCTTTTGATGATACTGAACTTGAAAAATTAATTGCTAGAAACAAAAAATTAGATATTTTAATGCAAAGGTTATATGAAAAACAAGAAGAAAGTGGATTACCTAAAGAAACATATAACCGAATGATGAATTCCTATTCAAGTGAATATGAAGAAAATAAATTAAAAATAGAAGAACTAAAAAAGAAAAAAGAAAAAATGAATCAGGGTGTTGATTACATACAAGCAACAGAAAGATTTATTAAAAGAATAGAAAATGTCGTAGGAAAAGAAATTAATAGGAATGTTATTTTAAGTGTAGTAGAAAAAATCTTCATCATGAAAGTAGATAATGAATGTAAGCTTAAAATTTGTATCTTTGACATTCCTGATATGTTGGAGGAATATTTTCATGGCAAGTAAAGAAAACTTAGTAGCAATTTATTGTAGATTATCATCTGAAGATGGAATGGATAATATGAGTGTTAGTATTGAAAATCAAATGAACATTTGTAAGCAATACATAAACGAAAATGGATTAACTTTATATAACATATATATTGATGATGGATATTCTGGTGCCAATTTTGATAGACCTGGATTTCAAAATATGATTAATGATTTAGAAATGAAAAGATTTGGCTGTATTATAGTAAAGGATTTATCGAGATTAGGTAGAAACTTTTTGAAGGTTTCATATTATATTGAAGATTATTTTTTAGCTAAAAGAATTAGATTTATTTCAATTCAAGACAATTATGATAGTCTTACTTCTGATAATGAAGAATTAGGTATAGCAATTAAAAACTTCTTAAATGGTTATTATATTAAAGAATGTAGTAAAAAGATGAGAGCAGGTCATAAAAACAAAGCAAAAAAAGGAACATTATCTGTAAGAGGACATTATGGATATTTAGTAGAAGAAGGAAAATACATTCCAGATCCTATAACTGCTCCTATTGTGAAAGATATATTCAAAAGATTTCTTTTAGGAGAAAGAGTGGTGGATATTTGCAATCATTTAAAAGAAAACAAAGTTTTAACACCTTCTTACTATTTGAAATCTAGATGTGAAAATAATAATAGGAAATTGACTAAAAATGGCATGTACGATTGGCAAACACATAGTATTTATGTAATTTTAAAAGATGAACAATATACTGGCACATTAATTAACTTTAAATACTCAACTCAAAAGTATGGCGCTAAGTTAGATAAAAAAGATAAATCTAAATGGCAAAAAAAGGAAGGAATGCATGAAGCATTAGTATCCTATGAAGATTTTGAAAAAGTACAATTAATGCTAAAAACCAACTCTACAAGAAATAGAAAAAGAAATCATATAGATAGAGAAACTCTAGGGCTTAAAAGAATGGTATATACAAGCACAGGTAAGATTATGTGTTTTGGCGGAACTTTTAGTAAAGATGGCAAATTGTTTAAATCAACATTTTATTCAAATACTTATGATAGGATTTATGTGAAATCACGAGTGGTCCATGAAGTTGTTTATAAAGACATAACAAAATTAATTAAAATGATTAACGCTGATGAAGATAGATTTATTGAAATGATTAAGAAAAAACAATCAAAGAAATTTGATGAAAACGAAATCTATCATGTTCAAAAAAGAATAAAAGAAATAGATGCAGAATTTCAGATACTTTTTGAAAAGCTAATAGCTGAAGAAATTGATGATATAGAATACGAATTAGAAAATGAAATCTTAAATAATGAATTAAGGAATTTAAATGCTAAAGTAAATGACTTAGTAGCTAAAAAGAAACTATTAGAAAACAAACTGAAAAAGATATATCAATTTATAGAAACAGTTAATCAAGTAAAAGAAGAAAAAGATAAATTAGAAATTATCAGAAAACTTGTATCAAAAATTATAGTTTCAAAAAATGATGATGGATTTCATTTTAAGATAATTTATAATTTTGAAAAATAGCAGTAAAGGAGCAGTACCAATGAAGTATAGTGTTAAATTTATAGATAACTTCAACATATTAAAAGATCTAAATAATATTAGAACCAGGATATCAAATGAATTTGAACCAACACAGGAATTAGATAAGTATCTATTATTAGAAGGAATGTTAGATGAAAGAATAAACAAAGCTATAGAAGCAATGAATGAAGAAGTTAGGGAGGAAGAGTAGTATGAAAAGAGTAGCAATATATATTAGATTTCCATTTGATAGCGATGGTGGTTTAAATATTGAAGAAAACCTAAAGGAATTTGCATCAACTAAAGATGATTGGATTATCGAAGAAGTTTTCTTAGAGAAGAACTGTAGTGTTAAAAGAACAGATAAAACTGAATTAAATAAATTATTAAATAAATGTAATAACAAAGAATTTGATATTGTGTTAGTAAAAGGAATATATCACATTACTAGGGAAACTTTAAAGTTTATAGAGATTGAAAAAGAATTATTGGATAGTGATGTAGTTATCTATTCTCAAGAATTAGATTCTGAGGTTAGCATCATTAATTCACTAAATGAAAGAAATGTTGAAGCGTTGCTATCCTTCCTAACATCTAAAATTACAGAAGATGTAGCAAGGAATGATAGATATAATGAAATGCAACTTAGACTAGAAACAATTCAAAAAATGAGATGGATCATAAGTGAAGGAATTGTTGAAATAAAAGAACAAGATTATTTAATTCATGCATATGAGATATTAAATGAAGTAGAAAAAGAAGCATGGGAATATATTAATACTGGTAATTAATAGGAGGAAAAGATGTGAAGAAATATCAATATAAAACAGTAAATCTATTTTTAACACCAATGGATTCAGAAGTATCTCAATATGAGATAGATAAAAAATGTAATGAAATGGGACAAGCTGGCTGGGAACTTGTTCGATTTGAAATTTATAATGATACTAATATTATGTTAATTTTTAAAAAGTAAATAACGGAGAATAAGCTATGAATGTAAAATATGGTAAAAAAAGAAAATTAAAAGTATATGCTCAAAATCAAAACAATAAAGTGAATGTTCCTACAATTATACTAAAGGGAGAATGGTTAAAAAAATATGGTTTTAATTGTAATGATAATTTAGAGTTAATATGTGAAAATAGTTCGATACTTATAAAAAAACATTCAAAATAATTGAAATTAGATAATTTTTTTGATATACTATTGGTGTGGTGAGTTTCCACACCCTTGATAGTTTTCAATTAAATTACCTAAGGGATAAATAATATTAATTACAAACTCTCTTTAGGTGATGACTAAAGAGAGTTTTTTGCATAAAGAAAGGTATGAGGTGAATTACTATGAAAAAAGTAACAAGTTGTAAATTATTTATTATTTTTGGCGTGATTCTTTTTAGCCTCGTTCTTTCTAGTTGTTCAAGACATGAACATATTTTTAATTATTCATATGATGATAATTATCACTGGAAAGAATGTGAATGTGGAGAACATCTAGATAAAGAATTGCATAATTACGAATTATTAAATGATAATAATTTAACTCATGAAAAATGTGTTATTTGTGGGAAAGAAAACCAAATAGAAAATCCTGCAAATTATAAACAAATTACTGATACAAAATTAATTGATGGTCTAATGAATATTAGACTAGATTATGAGTTTTATTCGCCTGATCGACAATTATCATATAAATATATATGGGATGGATATGATTTAGAAAACAAATTTGGACCAAGCATGCCAGAAGAAGAAAGATTTTATACTTATCTAACAGAATATAAAGAAACTAACAATACGTTTTATTTGATCTATTTAAACAAGGATGTAATTAGTTCGTATAAAGAATTATTAAGAACTTATGAACAAGAAATTGGTAATCCTCAAAACTATCATTTTTCAAGTTATGATAATGAACAAATTATTGATGGTAAATATTTTTATTGTTTTCAAACTAAATACAACGAAATGAGAGACAAAATTAAATTTTTTGAAACTGAAAGTTTGGAAAATATAAAATTTAGTATTGATAATTATCAGTTAGTTCTTTGTGCTCGTAGTAAGCAAGCAATTATTAAAGAAAACTTATCAACTTCAAAAAAATTGAACAAAGAAATATCTGTATATAACAGATATGAAATAGAATTTAAAGATATAAATTCCTATCCAACATACTATGAATTTGATTTGCCAGAAAAAAGTAATCAAGCAATTTTAAACAATATGTTTGAGTATGTAGGAGAGATGATAGAGGCGTTTCCAAACACCTATGAAAATATTGATTATACTTGTTTTCCAACTTTAGGTTTAGGTGAATATTTTTGGTGTTTGAATGTTAGAGTTGAAGTTGTAGTTATTGATAATGAAAAATATATGTGCTTACCTAGATATGTTCTTTCAGGAAATGAAAGATTAGATTTACTTAGCCATGAAACAAATTTATTTTTTGAAGAAGATGTATTTAGAGAATATAAATCTATATTTTCTGAAGCTTTAGTTTGTGAAACTGATGTTATTGAATCCTTCTATATTATGGCATTATATGATTACGATAAGATTGTAAATATAATTAAAATAAAATAAAAAAGGAGAAATACAATGAAAAAAGTATTAACAATAATGTTATTAGTATTAAGTGTTATTTTCTGTGGTAATTTTAATAATATTTCTGTACACGCCATGGAAAACGATGGCTTTGATATTGATTATACTTTTATGACGGAAAATGATTTTGAAGAAGATTTTGAACCGTTTGAAACGAACGAACCTGGTGCAACTGGATTTGGTATGGTATCATATTTTCAAAATTTAGATACTTATTCTCCAACTAATTCACAAGGTTCTTGTGGATATGTATCATTCATTCAATATTTATCTTATTATGATACATTTAGAAATGATACCATTATTCCTGAGGCTTATGAGAGAAATCAAGGAAATGTAACTAATATGCTTGATGCCATTTCTGTGTCTCCAGGAGTTTTAAAACAATATTACCCAAGTAATAATTTATATAATCACATACAAAATAATAAAGACGATGATTTTCAAATGCATTTAATGGATATTGTAAATTTGTCGTTTGGAAGATCTTCTAGTGCATATTCATATTCTATTGGAATGTGGGATTATTATAGAATACTAAATGGCTTATTTACTAGTACAAATGTGTCTTTTTCATATACAAGAGTTAAAGACTTTGGACAATCTGCAAAACCAACAGATGAGAATGTTATTTCTTGGTTTGATACATATGTGAAAGATCAATTAGATTTGGGTAATCCAGTAATGTTGCACATTGCTAAATATGATGAAACTACAAATAAATATAGAAGTTATCATTCAGTTGTAGCATATTATTATGATGAAAATGGAATCCATGCACATTTTGGATGGGGATCTAACTCTACTGATGTAGTGATTGATTCTTCATATCAAATCACAGAAGCTGGTATAATGAGTTTAGCGAATATACCATTAACTCATTCAAACAATTATACTATTAACAATGTTCATTATTGTGGATGTGGTAATCAATATTATTCACACACACATAATTATTCTAGTTGGGTGTATTATAATCAAAGTTCTCATATCGAAACATGTATTTGTGGACAACACGGAACAGTCACAAGAGCTCATGCGATAAATGCTTCGGATGTTGGAAATAGATTCATTAGATGTATTGAATGTAATTATTTACTAGATATGAATAAAGATATGGCTTTTGTGGTGTATAATAGTTCATTGGTGGAATTAGTTTCAATTAATGGTAGCTATATATTACCAAATGGAATTATTGTTCTTGTTGAAGAAGATATTGATGCATACATGTCAGGTGAATTAATTTTCTATGATAAAGATCAAGTTCCACAATTAGGATAGTTTAATTAAATCGAACTTGGATAACTCCAAGTTCGATTTTCTTTATTAATGAAAAAAGATGAATTATGTGATATAATAAACAAAAATAAACAAGAAAGGATTTTTATTAATGTTAAAAAGAGATGATGCATTAAAAACCGTAGTAAAATTTACTACACATAAAAAAGGAATAGAAGTTGAAAATGGCGTTTCAAAAAATTGTGATATTCAAAAAATTGGCACAGGATTTTTTATGAAGAGAGACAATGTTAATAATAAACTATACGTAATAACAGCTAATCATGTAGCAAAAGAATTTAATAATACAACAATAATAGAAATAATGGGAAAAAACCAAAAAGTTATAAGTGTTAATTTAGCTGTATTACAAAATGGATTGAATATTATTAATCATCCAACTGCAGATATAAGTGCTATAGAAATTGATGTTTCAACTTTTAATAATCTTAATTCAGATGTTCAGATATTTTGTACAAGTTTAATAGATAATTCAAAAATTAGTAATTTGTCACGAGATATAGAACTTACGAGTATAGGTTTTCCAACAAACCTAGGAACTAATTCACGATTTGCCCCTCTTACTTTTAGGTCTTTCCCTTCATCAAATATTATAGAAAATATTAATTTATCAAGTGGCTATATTTCTGATATATTTGTTTTAGAGAACCCCTCTTGTGGAGGGTATAGTGGCGGTCCTGTATTAGATTTGGGATACAAAGTTAATACATTTATTACTCAAAGTTCACAAACAGTAATTTATGGTATTATGCACGGAACTATTAGTGATGACACCGGTGGGAAAATGGCAGTGGTAACTCCTGCAATTTATATTCTTGATATTATTTAATTTATAGAGCCATTTATATTACAATGAGTTTAAGAGGGGATTCCCTCTTTTTATATTAATTGTATAAGAATGCCAGTCACTGTGAAATGCCTATAGGAACAGGAATGAGTGCTTTAGCTTGCTATTTAAATGATTTAGGTCATATTGTTTTAGGGAGTGATACTAATGAATATTTTTTTACAGAGAATGAATTAAGAAAAAGAAATATAGAAATTAATGAGTACGATAAAGATAATATAACTAAAGATTATATATATGTAATTGGATTATCTATTACAAAAGAAAATGAAGAATTCAGTGAAATAATAGATAAAGATTTAGAATATTATTATTACAATGATTTTATAAATGAATTTATAGATAAGAAAATAATTGCAGTAAGTGGAACACATGGTAAAACAACTACAGCACATATTTTAAGTGAAATATCAAATTGTTCATATATAATTGGTTGCGGTGAAGGAAAAGGAAACGATAATCCATATTTAATTCTAGAAGCATGTGAATATCGTAATAATTTCTTAAGTTACTCACCTGAATTATTAATTATTCAAAATATGGATTTTGACCATCCTGATTTTTTTAAAAATAAAAAAGATGTTATTAATAGTTTTCAACAAATGGCAAATAATTCAAAACAAATATTGATTAACGGAGACTTAAAAGATAGTTCTAAAATAGTACATAAAACTAAATATACTTATGGATTTAGTGAAACTAATGATTTTAGAATTGTCATTATTTCAACAAAAGAATCTGGATATACATTATTATTGAAAGGTGAAAATTTGTGTAGACTATTAAAATGCAATCTATTAGGAATTCATAATATATATAATTATGTTGCAAGTTATATTTCATGTATATTGTGTAATTTGGAAATTAAACATCATAAGTTATTAACACTTCCAAATAGAAGGATGACAAAATATAAGTTTGGAAAATGTATCTTGATTGATGACTATGCGCATCACCCAAGCGAAATTAATGCTTTATATAGTA
>JAFVWY010000010.1 GCA_017501465.1 Bacilli bacterium | reverse complement strand
ACGAAGGCGGCATCATCCAAATCGTATCGTCAGCCATCGTCTCCAGAAACTCGCCGTCGCCCGAATAGCCGTAACCCGTGCGTTTGAATGCAAAGATGTGTTTGCCGAACGGAGGTGTGGCGGACACGAAGAACTGCGTAGGATAGGTCTCGGCATACACATATTCTCCCGAGCGCAAAGCAGCAACGCCATTTACCGATATACTGCTGTCGGCAAAATGGAGGGCTCCGCCTTCAGGCACAACCTCGCCCTGAATCGCACCAACATCAATCGCACCCGTCTCAGGAACCACATTTCCCATCAGATCTCTGAAACGATCAACATTCCCTGGCAAGTCAAAAAGCGAAACATACGCGGCATCGCCCGCGCCGGCAGCCTCGCATCCCGACAGAAGCCGGAAGTCGCAGAACATCGGATTGACGAACTGATACGGAGAGGCGTTGGTCACTGAAGCGCCGATGGACGAATAAAGTGACGCGCCCTTCGAATTGATGCCCGTTCTGAACACGCAATTTGATGCCTTGACCAATGACCCGACACCGCCAGACCCGACAGACCCGTTGAAAGTCTCGACGCAGTTGTAGAAGTTGGCCGACTCGCTACCGACATAGTCCGCAAGGTTCCTGCTGAACGAACAGTTCACCGCTATCCCAGCAATGCAGATTGCGCCCCCACCCGCTCTGCCGTTACGGGCGAATACGCAGTGCAGGAACCGTGCGTTGTTGCCGCCGCTCGCCTTTTTGCTCGTCATGTTATCCACGATGAGGCATCGGACCGCACGGCCGTACTGAACAGCTCCCGCTCGCACGCCTACACAGTTGGAAACGACACAATCGACAATACAACTCCTGTAGTGTATGTCCGACGAGCGGAAGCCGCCGCCATCAGCACTGCGCACATTTTCGTCCGCCACCGTTGCATGGCAGGCTCCGTTCATGAGTGTGAACCCCTTCACCACAATGTCGTTAGCCGTTACGGAAAGGCACCGAACCGCATCAGGTCCGTTGCCGAGGTTGTCGACCGCCCTATCAGCCGAAGCCTTCACGCCTATAATGAACGTCTCCGCAGCTCCGTCCACACCCTCCACCAAGACGCCACGGTTCGTGATGCACACTCGGTTGGTGTAACCATCGGGTTCTTCGGGAATGTTCCTGCCGCCTTCGGCATAGCTGCCCTTTGCAACATAGACCGTGCCGCCCTCCCCGCAGGCGTCCACTCCCTCCTGAATGGTTTTGAATGCCTTCGCCCAGGAACTTCCGTCATGCCCAGTGTAGTCGTCCAGTTTCGAATCCACGTAAACAGTGCTTGCGATCCCTACATGGGCGAACAGCATCGCCGCAATCACAATTCTCCAAAATGGGAATCCCAGCCTTGGATATACCGTCAGTCCAATCTTCCTCTTTTCAAACTGAACATGCAAATTTCCGTCAATTGTGCTTCTTGTCACGGTTCACGCCCTTTCTTGACTTGGGAAATTTCTCATGCGGAATCGGCATCTGCCCAATCCACACGAATACGAATAACCTGTATTATATCACAGTCTATTTCTTGCAGACGCTGACATGCTCGTCGCCGCCGGCAACCGAGGAATATGGAACTTCTCACTAGTGCAGCTCAACGCCCCCAAGGTCGTGCACGTGAAGAACGCCGATCTCACCGTCGGCCTAGCGGCCCTCTCCCCCGCAATCCGCAAATAAAAAAAAAACGACGCGTCCCCCACACGGGAAGAAGCGCCGTTTCGTTCACAGACCGAATCTGCAGTCAGCGGATGATGCGGTTCGTCGCTTTCTCCAGCGCGGTCCACAGCGAAACGGAATCCTTCGCCTCGAGCAGAGCCAATCGGCTGGCTTTGCGGCGGAACACCGCCATAAGGTCAGACATCAGTTTCAGGAAGAATACAGAGCCCGCGCTGGGAATTGCGGACAGGACTATGAAGTTCACCTTCTCGCCCGAATCGTCCCACACGATGCCATCCTTCGATATGCCAAGTGCAAACGCAAGCGAGCCGCCCTCAACTCCACGCACATGCGGAACTGCAACTCCCGTCTCCATGCGCGTCGTAAGCACTGCTTCACGTTCAAGAGCCAGACGCGCAAGCGCTTCGCCGTCAGAGACGAATCCGCCTGCCGCCATCGCATTCGAAAGCTCCGCAATCGCCTCCTCCATAGTAGTTGCCTTAAGGGAAGGAATCATCAACTCTTCAGAGGTCACATTTGCCTTCTATGAATTCATGAACATGTTCTTCTACAGGAGCTTCTTCTACAACTTCTTCTGTGATTTCTTCTGGTAATTTATTTGCATAAGCATTCACATTTCTATGTTGAACAAACAAAATATAAATACCGACAAAAAGACCTACTGTTAATACTAACAACGCAGCCAAAGTCATCATATCGAAATAACTTAGTTCAGCTGATAATACTACTAAACTTTTCATATCTATTACACTCCTATTAATAATATTTAACTATACATTCTTATTATACTATTTTTTATATTTTTTTTCAAACAAATAATAAAGTATTTTTTTAAGAATTATTTCCTCTTTGACAAATTATTGAAATCACAAAATAAAACAAAGAAATTATAAATAAATTAATATCATAATGAGTGTTTTCAACCTTCAATAATGTTAAATCTAAACTAGGAAAGAAAGTGTTAAATATCCAATTGTAGTTAAAAACATCACTTACTAAAAATAATATAAAAACAATAAATACTGTTAAATTACTCGGTAATATCTTTAAAATAATGGTTGTTAAGTGTCCATATGTTACTCCAATTAGATATAAATATAAGAAAAATTTAATATGTTGAATTTCAACAACAAATGTTTTTATATACAACATTCCTAATAATTCAAAAAAGATAAATACAATAAAATGAAATCCTAATAAAAATAAATCAATTGTAACAAATTTAGTTAGATAAAATTTACTGACATTTTCTTCATTATAAACATATAAAACTTTATAATCATCTTTTTCTGGTAAGCAAAAATTACCTATCATTAATATACTGAAGAAAACCAAAATCATCTTTTCTATTGTAAAAATAGAACTAATAACGAAATCAATTATCATTTCATCTGCGACACTGTTTCCTAAATTTTGTTGCCACAATACAATATGTAATAACTGTATTAATATAAAACATATTGATACTATAATAATATTTATTTTACTAAAAAAATAGTAATAATGTATTTTAAAAAGTTTTTTAAATCTCATAAGAATCTTCTAAACTAACTACATTTAAATTTAAATTTTTAAAATTAGAAATTGAATGACTTATCACAATTATCATTTTTTTCTTATTGTGAAGTTTTTTTAATTCTTTATTTAATATCTCGATTGAAGCTTGATCTAATCCACTTAGTGGTTCATCTAATAAATAAAGGTCAGCATCTTTACATAAACACTGAATAATTAATAGTTTTTGTCGCATCCCTTTAGATAATTCTTTAATTTGTTTATTTAAATCCAACTGGAATTTATCTATCAAGCAGTCTACTTTTTTAAAATCAAGATCAAATAATTTTAAGAAATCATAAACTTTTATGTATTCAGGTAATATAACCTTATCAGGACAATATGATTTTATCTGACAATTTGTTGTTATTTTCCCCTTATAGTTAATGAGTTTTAAAATCATTTTAAACAATGTGCTTTTACCACAACCATTATAGCCAATTAATAAATTGATTTTTGAAGCATCCAATTCTAAATTAAATTTGTTAAAAACTATATTTTTCTTATATTTTTTAAATATATTTTCAATTTTAATTGTTAATAATTCTGTATTCATCAATAAAATACTCTAAATCAGTCGTATTAAATAATCGATATGGGTTAATAGTTTGACGATAACTTACCCCATTAATTAAGTATTCAATAATGATACCAATTGAATCCACTAGTTCTTTTTCAGAATAATGAAGGGGAATAATTACATCTTTCTCAATATTTTTAAATAAATTAATTTCTGTAAAAGAACCTTTATTGTTTATAAAATTATCAAAATCATTACCAAATATATCTTTTGCTGGAGTGTTATGTTCGCATTCAATTTCATCTGCAAATAAAAGTTTAGAATAATTTATTGTAAGGCTAGGTGACACTAAAAATATATTAGTTATTTTACAATCGTTGCTTGATGAAATTCTTAATTTAACTGCTGATAGTGACTGATATATGCCAAAATCATTAACAATTCCCTGAACTTTTTGAATATTAATGTTGTTCTCATTTGTTTGTTTAAAGAAGGAAATATTTCCTACCTTAACTTCAATTTTTTCATTTGTATTAAACTCTATTCTTAAATTTGTATTATTCATATTTATCAATTGATCACTAGTAACATCAAGTTTAATTAATAGTTTATGTTCATAAAAAGGGGTATTTTGATAAGTAATTGAATTACCAGTATCTCTAATTTCAGTAATTCTAACATTGAACAAATCATTTTCATTATAAAGTTGTGCAGCTTCTACTTTATCTGTTTTCAAATATTTACTGTTTTGGTGATTACTATAAAGTGAAATTTCTATTTCTGGCTCATTAACATACAAAATTGAATAATGTTTATTGATTGAAATCACTTTTAAATTGTTTGTTCTGGTACAAATTAATATAACAAAAGCTGTTATAATTAATAAAATAATAGAGATTACTAAAATTAAACTAAATTTTTTCTTCATAATAATCATAATACTCCGTAACTACATCAATATATTCCCATGTACCCTTTTTAAAAGGAATTCCGAAAAAGAAATACTTTGTAACTCCATTATTTAAAAGTGCTGTACCTTTAATTGTGATTGATAATTTAGTTTTACTAGGAATATAAATATTAGTTTTTGTTGTTTCACTAACTTGTTCTTTGGTTTTTTCTCCAATCTCTTTTCTGATAGCTGCATCAAATCCACCACTAATTTTTTTCCCTTTGTATGAAATTGATCCTTCTAATGATTTTGATACACTTACACTTGTTTCTAAAACATTAATTACTTCAAACGTATGAGTAAAAGTAAGCCCTGCTGAAGTATTGTTAGCCTTAGAAAAGACAGTATCCCCTACATATTTTATCGTTTCATCTTCTACAATACTATTAATACTCCAACCAAAAGCTTTTCTTCTTACTTTTTTGTACGCTGCATTTATAATTCCATCTGGCATATCCTCTACCAAAGCAGCTGCAGAATCATACATAAAAATAATTTGATCAAAATCAGGATGTGTACTAGCATTTACTATTTGCGGCACTAGTAAAATCCCAAATAATAAAAATATAAATAAAATTTTCTTGTAAATAAAAAACACCTTCTTTCACAAACATTATACATATTTATTTTTTTAAAAACAAATACATTATGTTTCGAAAAAAAGTGTTATTTTTATCTTAAAATTTAGTTATTTTTTTCTAAAAAATCCTCGATTTCATCTACTTCTTTAATGATTTCCTTTGATAAAACAATTGCCTTTTCACAAGTAATTTGAATATTATCTTCAATACGAATTCCAATTCCCCATTCCTTAATATATAAGCCTGGTTCTATAGTAATTACCATACCTTGTTTTAAACCTAAATTTCTTAAATCTGGGTCATGGACATCAAGGCCTAAAGAATGTCCAATTGAATGATAATAATATTTAATGATCTCTTCATCTTTTTCAATTAGTCCTAATTTTTTACAACCTTCCGCTAAAAGTTTTCTAGCATAATCATTTAATTCTTTCCAACTCATTCCATCTTTGGCATAATCAATACATTTTTTATTACAGTCTAAAACTATTTCATAAACAGCTTTTTGACGTTCTGTAAACTTACCAGAAACTGGGAAAGTTCTAGTTATATCACTAGAATAATGATTAGTAAAACAACCAACATCCATTAATAATAAAGAATCAGGTTGAATATCACTATTATTAGCACAATAATGAAGCGTTGTAGCATTCTTACCACTAGCAATAATTGATGTAAATGAAATATCCTTACCTTCTTTAGTGTTAATAAAATCGTAATATGCTTCTGCATGAGATTCATTAGTCAATTCTTGGTGATGCTTCATAACCTCTAAAATAGCATGATTAGTTGTTTTAATACTTTCTTTAATCAAATTAATTTCAGCATCATCTTTAATCATTCTAAGTTCTAAAATACTTGGATAAATATCTTTAATCATAATGGCAGGATAATCTTTTTGAATATGTTTTGCATAATCCAGTGCAAAAGTATTATATAAAGGATTACCATGTTTTTCTAAATCTAAATATAAAGTATTGGCAACTTGATCAGCATATCTTAATACTTGTAAGTGATTGGTCATGATATTTTCAAAGTTATCAATATATTTAACATTCTTTGTCTCTACACCGCTAATTTCAAATACTTCCTCTTTAGTTAATAGATGGCCATACCAGTTTTCATAGTATTCACTAGGTTCTTGAATAAAAACATATTCATAATATGTACCTTTAGCATTACCAATAACTAAAATAACATTTTCTTGATTTAAACCAGTTAAGTAGAAGAAATTTCTATTAACATGGAAATCATAACTAGAATCAGCAGACTTAAATGGAGCATATCCCGAATGAAGTACTACTAATGAATCTTCTTTAATAGAATTAAATATTCTTTTTCTTCTTTGTATCAATTGGGTTCTCATAATTCTTTTCCTTTGGATTTATATAATTTTCTAAAGTTCTAGCAAATTGAGCCATAACTTTAGTAGCGTCACGAATAGTAACACCATCTAAAACACCTAATAAGATTTGTTCATGGAATGTATCATGTAATTTTAAAGCTTTCTTAGCCTTTTGAGTTGTACTAACTTTTATAATACGATGGTCAACTTCATCTCTTTCTCTAAATAAATATTCTTTTTTAACAAGTCTATTTACACATGTAGTAAGTGAACCAACCGTAATCTTTAATTGATTAGCAACTTTTGTCATTGGAATAGAAGCTTCTTTATTAATAACTTCTAATACATGTAATTCACTTAAGGTTAAATCGTTAATTACATTAGTGTCTAAAGTTCTTTCTTCGATAACCATAGTTAAGTTTGCAACATAATTAAATGCTTCTTCCAAACGTTTATAAAGAACTTTTTCTTCTTTTGTAAAAGTTCTAGCTTTATGAACAGTTCTAACAGGTGCTGTTGCTTTTTTAGTTTTAGGTTCTGCTTTCTTAGCAGGTTCTTTTTTAGCAGCAGATTTAGATGTTTTAGATTTAGGTTCTGCCGGAGTAGGTGTTGAAGTGACAGCTCCTAAAATATCAAGTAAGTTACCTTCATTAGCCTTTTGTTCAATTTTAATACCTGTAGTTTTAGTATTAACTGTAGTACTCTTTTTAACAACTGCTTTTGGTTCAGTTTTCTTTGTAGTTGTTTTTTTAGTTGTAGCTTTTGTAGCAGTCGCTTTCTTTGCAGTTGTTTTAGTAGCTGCTTTTGAAGAAGTCGCCTTTTTAGTAGTTGCCTTAGCAGCCGCTTTTTTTGCTGGTGTTTTCTTCTCAGCTTGTTTCTTTACAGTTGATTTAGCTGCAGTTTTAGTTGCAGTCGCTTTTTTTGCAGTTGTTTTTGTAGCCGCTTTTGCAGCAGTCGCTTTTTTTGTTTCTTTTTCTTTAGTAGTTGTTGTGCTAGTAGCCATAATCTACCTCCTCTTATCTTAATTCAATTATAAATTAATTTCTTAAAAAAAGCAAATACTTTGATTATAAAAGTTTTATTATCAAATAAAAAAAGGGAACATTGTTCCCTTAAATTCTTGATTCAATGTATTTAACTAGTTCACCAATAGTTCTTGCATTTTGAGCAGCATCATCATCGATTTCAATGCCAAATTCATCTTCAATTGACATAATTAGGTCAACTGCATCAAGTGAGTCAGCACCCAAATCATCAATTAAATGAGTTTCTAATGTGATTTTAGATTCATCAAAATTTAATTGTTTTGCAACCATAGCTCTAACTTTTTCAAATACCATAATATTCCTCCTATTTGTTTTTTCTTGGTTTTCTAGGCTCTTGTTTTTCATTAGGATCGATCATTGTTAATTGTAAACGACCCTTTTTAACATCTACATCCAATACCCAAACTTTAACGATTTGCCCAACGCTAACAGCTTCTAGTGGATGTTTGATGTATTTTTTAGACATCTTAGATACGTGTACTAAACCATCATCATGTACGCCACAGTCAACGAATGCACCAAAGTCAACTACGTTTCTAACAGTACCTTGTAATTCCATACCAGGTTTTAAATCTTCCAAACTAATAGCATCACTTCTTAATACCGGAGCATCTACTTCATCACGAGGGTCACGTGTAGGAGCAACGAATGCATCTAAAATATCATTTAATGTATATTCCCCAACACCTAATTCTTCTACTAAAGCTTTTCGATCAACCTTAGCAACCGCTACTGCAAGTTCTGGTTTACCTAAATCATATTTAGTAAATCCCATTTTTTCTAAAATCTTATTAGCCACTTCATAACTTTCTGGGTGAATTGAAGTTACATCAAGTGGTTCTGTCCCATCAATAATTCTTAAGAAACCAATTGCTTGTTCCATTACTTTAGGACCAATACCTTTAACTTTAATAGATTCACGAGATGTAAATTTACCATTTTCATCACGATATGCAACAATCTTTTTAGCTGTACCAGCATTTAAACCGGCAACATATTGTAATAATGATGGAGATGCAGTGTTAATATTAACACCAACTTGGTTTACAGCTGTTTCTACTACATCATTAAGTGACTCAGCAAGCTTAGATTGTGTTACGTCATGTTGATATTGCCCAACCCCAATAGCCTTAGGATCAATTTTAACAAGTTCTGATAGTGGATCTTGTAAACGTCTTGCAATTGAAATAGCTGAACGTTCTTCTACTTCGAAATCTGGGAATTCTAATCTTGCAAGATCAGATGCAGAATAAACTGAAGCACCAGCTTCTGATACGATAACGTATGGAATCTTAGTATCTAACATTTTCAAACATTTAGCAACGAATGCTTCTGTTTCACGGCTAGCTGTACCATTCCCAATCGCTACCATTTGAACATTATGAGTGTTTACTAAATCTAAGAAAATATTAATGGCATTTTCAATTCTACCTTCTGGAACAATTTCTTGTTTGTTCTTTTGGTGAGGATACATAACACTCTTTTCTAATAATTTTCCTGTTTCATCAACAACTGCTAATTTACAACCAGTTCTAAAAGCAGGGTCAACGCCTAATACTACTAATCCTTTCATTGGAGGAGTTAATAGATAATTTCTTAAGTTTTCACCAAAGATATGAATTGCATTTTCTTCAGCTTTTTCTTTTAAATCAGATCTGATTTCTCTTTCAATCGCTGGTTTAATTAAACGATCATAACCATCATCAATAGCCATAGTTACATGGTCTACTGAAATACTATCTTGAACTTTGATTTGGTCTTTATATAAATAACCAAGTACAAATACACGATTTTCTTCAATAGTAACTTTTAAAACTTTTTCACTTTCACCACGATTAATTGCTAAAATTCTATGTAATTTAACAGTTTTTAGTGGTTCAGCATAATCATAATACATTTCATAAACGCCTTTTTCATCAAGAGTAGCATCTTTAACCTTAGTAGTTAACTTAGCATCTCTTAAGAAGAAATTTCTAATCCAAGTTCTATATCTTGGTTCATCAGAAACCATTTCAGCGATAATATCTCTTGCACCTTGTAATGCTTCAGCAGCATTTTTAACAACAGTACCTTCTTTTTTCATTTCTTCTGTTACTTCTATAGTAACATATTTTTCAGCTTCTTCATTTACATCTCCTTCTGTAGGGAAAGATAGTAAATATAATGCTAAAGGTTCTAAACCTTTTTTCTTAGCTTCAGTTGCACGAGTCTTTTTCTTTTCTTTGAATGGACGATAAATATCTTCAATAACAGCTAATTTATCAGCATTGATGATAGCTTGTCTAATTTCATCAGTTAATTTACCTTTTTCTTCAATTAAACGCATAACGTCTTCTTTACGTTGTGCTAGTTTTTGTCCATATTCCCATTCTTGATAAATAGCTCTGATTTGTTCTTCATCAAGATTACCTGTGATTTCTTTACGATAACGAGCAATAAATGGTACTGTACCACCTTGTTCAATTAGTCCTAAAACCGCAAGTATTTGAGAAATACGTACATTTTGTGCTTTTGCTATTTTTTGTAATAATACATCATTTATATAGTTGTTTTCCATAGAAACCCTCCACTTTATAGACTTAAATATTATACCATAAATCGCACTTAATTTCAAGTGATATTACCACGAATAAATCACATATCACTTGCATAAGATCAACTTTTTTGTTATAATTTATATGATTTAAAGATAGGAGATTTGCTATGAAAAAATATCTACTTTTAATTTTATCTTTAACTATTATATTAGTTACAGGATGTGGAACAGGAGGATCTGGTAAGACTCCGCATACGCATACATTTACTGAAGGAGTGTGTAGTTGTGGTGAAAAAGATCCAAATTATAAGGCACCACAAAACTTAGACAATAATATAGAAATGCATAAAGTATTTTATAAATATGATGAATTAACAAAATCCGAATATGGTTATATTTACATTGGATACTATCCACAATCTGAAATTACTGATGAATACCATACAAAAAAATTAGATAAAATCACTGAAGTTAATGAACGTGGTTATATTGAATATGATGGCCATGAAGTTATGAAAGTAACTGTTGTTAATAATCACATTTATGCAAGTCCTGAACAATCTGGTGATGACATATTTGAATATGGAACAGGCTATGCACCAGGCACAACTCACTATTTCTTAGTTGAGCCACTTGCATGGAAAGTATTAAAATATAATGAATTCACTGGTGAAATGGTTCTTCAAACTGAAAATATCATCGATACTAGAAGATATTATGAAAATGAAGACACTAGATTTATTGATGGTAGAACTGTTTATGCTAATGAATATGAACATTCTGAAATTAGAAAATGGTTAAATGAAGAATTCTTCAATTTATGTTTTACTAGTGAAGAACAACAATTAGTTAAAGAAGTTATTAATCAAAACCAAGCCGCTACAAAAAGCCAAAACATTCGCGAAGAATACGTATATAACGATACTCATGATTTAGTATACCTTATGAGTTATCAAGAAGCTACTTCTGCTGAATTTGGGTTTGCACCTGGTAAATTATGTGATCCTTCAAGATTTGCAACCGCTAGTGATTTTGCAAATGCTAAAGGTTTAATTAAACATAAAGTATTAGATGATGAAGGCTACCTTATCGTTAGTAGTATTTGGATGACTCGTACAGTATTTGAATTTAATACTTATGCTATCTCATATGTAGGTTATGATGGCAGTGGTGCAACTGATTTTTATGTAGATGCTCCAAATGTTGGTATTAGACCTTGTTGTACTATTGTTTTAAAATAAAAAAATAGACTCACTTTTAATTAAGTGAGTCTTTTATTATTTCCATTACTCTTTTTAAAATATGTTCTTTCTGATTATAACGAGCTGTATTTCTATCCCCTGTTACTTGAGCTTGTTCTAATACTAAAGTATCGTAAACTTTAATACCATAATAACATAGTCCATCAGTTTTTAAAGAGTCATTTCCACCTGCAAAACCAGTGACACTAAGACATACATCTGCATTCGTAATATTAAATAATCCTAACACCATTTCTTTAGCTACTTCTATTGATTCAACATGATATTTTTCTATAGTTTCTAAATTAACATTTAAGATCTTTACTTTTGATTCATTACTGTAAGTTACATATGATTCTTTTATCACCTGTGATGCTCCAGAAACATTAATTAAACTAGAAATAATTAATCCACCTGTACAACTTTCCGCACAGGATATAATCATATTATTTTTGATTAATAAATCCATTAATTCAAATTCAATTCCTTTATTCATATCAATACCTCATAATTATTATACCATAAATTTTATATTTTATTGAAAAAAAGGATAAATTCTAGTATAATATTGATGGTGATATTATGTATACAATCGAAGGTGAAGTAATAAATAAAATAGAAATTACTAAAAGTTTATTTATTACTTATATAAAACATGTAGAAACAGTTCAAGAGGCCAAAGAGTATTTAGAAATGTTAAGAATCAAACACCCTGATGCTACACACCATGTTAGTGGCTATATTATAGGCAAAACTGGGGAGAATGGACATTATTCAGATGATGGGGAACCAAGTGGCACAGCAGGAATGCCAATATTTGATGTTTTAAGAAAAAATGAACTTACTAATATTGTTATTGACGTAGTTAGATATTTTGGTGGCATTAAACTAGGAGCTGGTGGGTTAGTTAGAGCATACAGTAAAAGCGCAAGTGAGGCAATCAAATTAAAAGGCATCGTGCCTATTATTGAATATACTACTTTTGAAGTTAGTTTTGATTATTCATTATTGAAACTAATTGAAAGAAACCTATCTAATTATGAAATTTTAGAAAGAAAGTTTAGTGATAATGTCACTTTAATTTGTAAAGTTCCAAGTATAGAATTTTTAACTTTATCTTCTATTATTAAAAATACGACATCAAATCTTGCTAAAATCAAAGTTTTACAAGATTCTTTATTAAGTAATCAAGACGAATAAAAAGAATGTTTCAAACATTCTTTTTTTCTTTTACTAAATCAATAACTTGAAAAAAATAGCAGAATATTATATAATTTACTTTATAAAAGCACTAATTTTATGAGGAACTATATGAATCAAAATAATATCAACATCAAGATTAAAAAATATTTACCCTTTGTTTTAAACATTCTAATTTTTATTTCTGCATTTTTAGGATTTTTATTATCTTGTATTTTTGCAGTAAGAGATGGGTACTCACACTGGTCAAAAAGATTATTATATTTTACACAACAATCAAACATTTGGATTGGAATTACTTCTTTAATTTTTTTTATTTTTTTACTAAGAAAAAATATTTCAAAAAAATGTATTAAGATATTAACAATTTTAAAATACATTTTTACTGTATCTATTACAATAACTGGTTTTATCTTTTGTACTGTACTTGCTCCATTTGCTGAATTTGATATTTGGACCTTAGCTACCACATTAACACATGTAGTAGCTCCTATTTTATCAATTTTGGATTTTATGACTAATCAGTATCTGGTAGAATTTGAAAACAAATATATCCATTTATCAATTATTCCACCTCTTATATATTTTATTTTCGCTACTATTCTATGTCTACAAAAAGTAGATTTTGGTAGAGGAGATCCATTTCCCTATTTTTTCATGGATTTTAATTCAGAAGTTGGCCTTTTTGGTTTTAATGGTAATTGGCCACCTCAATTTGGTTCCGTTTATTGGTTTATCTTCTTTATCTTTTTCATCTATCTTTTAAGTATTATTTATTATAAACTACTAAAACTTTTGGTTAAAAAAAACAATAAAGAAAAACAAAAGAACTTAGAATAAATCTAAGTTCTTTTTATTTTAATAATTTTCTTTTCTAACTTCAAAGAAACTTTGAGGATGTGCACAAACAGGACATACTGGTAAAGCTTTTTTACCCATAACTAAATGTCCACAGTTACGGCATTCCCACATAGTCATTTCGCCTTTTTCAAATACTTGTTGCATTTGAACATTATTTAATAATTTGCGATATCTTTCTTCATGAGTTTTTTCAATTTCAGCAACTGCTCTAAATTGATAAGCTAATTTAGTAAAGCCTTCTTCTTCAGCAACTTCAGCAAACTCTCTGTACATTTCTGTCCATTCATAGTTTTCACCAGCAGCAGCTGCAGCTAAGTTTTGAGCTGTATCACCAAGTTCACCTAAAGCTTTAAACCATAGTTTAGCATGTTCTTTTTCATTATTAGCAGTTTGTTCGAAAATTGCAGCAATTTGTTCATAACCTTCTTTTCTAGCAACACTTGCAAAATAAGTATATTTATTTCTTGCTTGTGATTCTCCAGCAAAAGCAGTCATTAAGTTTTGTTCTGTTCTTGAACCTTTTAATTCCATAGTTATAAAATCTCCTTTTCTAGATATATTATATATTTATTTTTTAAAAATTTCAAAAGTTTTGCTTCACTAATAATAAATTTCTTAGTTCTTTAACTGTTTTAACAATTGGAAAATAGAATTTATCCAATTCTTCGTAATCTTCATACCCCCAACTAACTAAGATACCAAATAAACCATTATATACAACAGTATATCCATCCGTTTTTGAGTCTCCTACATAAATAGCAATATTAGAATCTAATTTTTCTAACATTTCATCAACTAAAGAACTATCAGGTTTGATTTTCCCATCTTCTTTTCTGCCTCTTGCAACATCAATTAATCCAGGATAAAACTTATCACATAAAATCTTAACAGCATAATCATCTTTATTTGATAATACGCCTATTTTAAATCCATTTGATTTTAATTCAACCAATAATTCTTTAATTTCTGGAAACTCTTTGGTATAAACTGATAAATGTGATTTATAGTATTCAGTAAATAGTTCAATACTTTTTATTACTTCATCATCGACGGTAGTTTTACCCAAACTTCTTAACATTAAATTAGTTAAACCATCACCAATATAATCTCTTACTTGTTCTAATGATAATTCTTTTTTGGATAAAGTGCATAAAGCATAGTTTACCGCTTCTTTTAAATCATAAATTGTATCTAATATTGTTCCATCCAAATCAAAAATAACTGTTTTAAACATATTATCTCCAAAAACAAAAGGTACCTAATGGTACCTATTTTTATTATTTAGCTAATGCTTGAGATACAGCAACTGCTACGGCAACTGTTGCACCAACCATTGGGTTATTACCCATACCGATTAATCCCATCATTTCTACGTGAGCAGGAACACTTGAACTACCAGCAAATTGAGCATCAGAGTGCATTCTACCCATAGTATCAGTCATACCATAAGAAGCAGGTCCTGCTGCCATGTTATCTGGGTGTAATGTACGACCAGTTCCACCACCTGATGCAACTGAGAAGTATTTTTTACCAAGTTCAATACATTCTTTTTTATAAGTACCAGCAACTGGATGTTGGAAACGAGTTGGGTTAGTTGAGTTACCAGTAATTGATACGTCAACACCTTCTAAATGCATAATTGCAACACCTTCACGAACATCATCAGCACCATAACAACGTACTTTTCCACGATCTCCAGTAGAGTAAGGAGTTTCATTAACTACTTTTACTTGACCACTAGCATAATCAAATACAGTTTCAACATGAGTGAAACCATTAATACGAGAAATAATTCTTGCAGCATCTTTTCCAAGACCATTTAAGATAACTCTTAAAGGTTCTTTACGAACTTTATTAGCTGTTTTGGCAATACCGATTGCACCTTCAGCAGCAGCAAAAGATTCATGACCTGCTAAGAAAGCGAAACATTTAGTTTCTTCAGATAATAACATTGCACCTAAGTTACCATGACCTAAGCCAACTTTTCTATCATCAGCAACACTTCCAGGAATACAGAAAGATTGTAATCCAACACCAATTAATTTAGCAGCTTCGGCAGCAACACTAGCTTTTTCTTTTAATGCTAATGCAGCACCAACTACATATGCCCAACATGCATTTTCAAAGCAAATTGGTTGAATTGATTTTACTAAATTGTATACATCAATACCATGTTCATCACAAATTGCTTTAGCTTCTTCAATAGAGGCAATACCATGTTCATTTAAAGTTTTTTCAATTTGTGCAATACGACGTTCATAATTTTCAAATAAAGCCATATTTATCCTCCTATTCATGACGTGGATCAATATATTTTACGCCTTCATCAAAGCGACCATATTGACCTTTAGCCTTTTCTAAAGCTTCTTCAGCAGGAATGCCTTTTTTTAAGAAATCAGTAAATTTACCTAAACTTAAATATTGGTAACCAATAATTTCATTATTAGCATCTAAAGCCATCTTAGTAATATAACCTTCAGTTAATTCTAAGTATCTAGGACCTTTTTCTAATGTTGCATAACTTGTACCAACTTGGCTTCTTAATCCTTTACCTAAATCTTCAAGACCAGCACCAATTGTTAAACCACCTTCAGAAAAAGCTGATTGAGTACGGCCATAAACGATTTGTAAGAATAATTCTCTCATAGCAGTGTTAATAGCATCACATACTAAGTCAGTATTTAAAGCTTCTAATAAAGTTTTACCAACAATAGCTTCAGCAGCCATAGCAGCTGAGTGAGTCATACCAGAACAACCAATAGTTTCAACTAAAGCTTCTTGAATAATTCCTTCCTTAACGTTAAGTGTAAGTTTACAAGCACCTTGTTGAGGAGCACACCAACCGATACCATGAGTTAAGCCATTGATATCTTTGATTTCTTTAGAATAAACCCATTTACCTTCAGATGGAATTGGGGCACACCCGTGATTGGCACCACAAGTAACTTTACACATGTTTTTTACTTCATTTGTGTATTCCATAATTATTTCTCCTTTTTTTAATATTTAACCATTTGTTATTTTACCATAATTTATTTAAAAATGCTAATTATTTAATAAATAAAACAAAAAAACACTAAATATGAATTTAGTGTTTTATTCTTCAATATCATCTAGATGCCAACAAATAAATATATCAGTAGGACCATAGTTAGTAACAGTATTATTAATTACTATTCTAACTTTGTGTGTTCCTCCGTATTCAGTCTCATAATTAATCATATCTAAAGTGCCAGTTGAACCCCAACTAGTTGCAACCTCTCCCGCAGTTACTTTGTGAACTGCTAGATCGAAATTATTATTTTGTATAGAATTAACTGAACCAGTTGATTTAGCTAACCAGCTAATAGCCATCCTTAAGAATTGGCCAGATGACCAACTTATATTATTCGTTGATAAAATATCAGTTGGTGATGCATTACCTGAAAATTGATAATGGATAATATTATTTATACATTCTTTTGCTCTTACGAAATCTACAAGACCAGCTCCTAAATATTGATCCATCCCTGAATCTAATGAATGAGACCCATTATAATCAAGAAATCTTGAACTTGCAGCAAGTAACGCAGTAACCTTAGCAGGATATAACTTTAAAGTAAGATCTAACTCCATTAATAATGCCACTACTCCTGTAGTTAGTGCTGTAGATACACTAGTACCAGATATGGTAGTCGCTTCATCAAGGATTATAGTATTGCTTCCATATGCTCCTATTGTTGGTTTATCAACTCCATTTAATGTATTATAGCAAAAGGAATTACATGGACCATTATTACTTGTACTCCAACCAACTGAAATCGCATTATATGCCATCCCAAGATCTCCAACTAACTTTTCAGGATCATCAAATTCACAATTCCCTGCTGCTGTACATGCAGTAATCCCATATGCCCAAACCATATAATCTACTAAAGCGGCATTTGAATTATAAGTTCCTTCCTTTTCTGAAGAAATACTCATATTAACTACATCTACTTCTTGTTCTATTAACCAATCTAATTCTCCACTTAAATTATTAAAAGCTTGGACACTATAAATAGTAGCATTAGGAGCAACACCTTGTCTTCCTGCAATCAATGCAGCCATTAATGTTGAATGTTCTCTTTCAGTTTCAATAAATAAAGGATGATTTCTAACAACTATACTTGTATTAACAAAACTTTCTGCATCCACATCTACAATTCCAGTATCTAATACACCTACTTTTACGCCATTACCCCTTAGAGTACCTTCCGTAAGTTCATCGATAACATTTATATTTTCAAAAGCCCCTAGTGTTTCCACCGAGTATACTTTTTCCATACTTGCTTTTACTATCACATTTAAAACATCACTATTTTTTGAAATATTATTTAATATTTCAAAATTATCATCAATAATATCTTTAGAATAAACTTCTAAAGATATTACTGGTAAATAAGAAGAAAGGTAAATATTTTTGTAATCAAAGTTTGGTAATGTTGCTAGATTCTTTTTGTTTAAAGCACTATGATACTTTCTACCTGCCTCTATTCTCTTCGTTTTAATATCCCCGACATTATCGCTAGTTATGTTGTTATAGTCCCCCACATCATAGCTAAAATTAGAAGCATAGACCACGTCCACTTTTAAAGACTCTGATGTCTCTAAGATAATTTCTTGTTCCGCTGCACCAATACTCATTGGAATCACTTTATTAAACCCTTCAAAAATAATTTTTTCAGACAGGTACAATCTAGGCTTTGAAGTTAAGCTAACACTCAAACAAAAGATTAACATAAAAAGAATTAAAATTTTTCTCATAAATATTCACCTCACAAATATATACGAAAAGAAATTAAAAAAAGTGCCAAATTTTGGCACTTTTTTGTGTTTTAGTTAAAATTTATTTAATTACTTTAAATTTTGAGATAAATTTAACTTAATTATATTCTTAAAAGTGATTTGACAACTAATTAAGTCACCAACTATACATGTACTCAGATACTTAATTGATTTTTGTTCATTCATACAAAATTCATGTTCATAATTTCCAGTTTTAACAGTTATTACATAATCATCTATGAATTTAATATCATTATTTATAAAATAAAGCGCAATTTTGTATTTGTCTATTCCCTCTTGAATTTTAAATAAATAAATATCAAAATCCGTTTCTTGATAAGCATAAAATAATTCAACATATTTACTGCGATTTTCTGCTCGCACATATTCTAATATCTCTTGTGATTGATTTATGTTCTTGTTTTCATCATACCATAAACCAAATACTAAGGCAGATAGTGATATAGTTATTAACATAGTTAGCATAATTAAACATAATGAATATCTTAACCGATGATTGTACCATTTGGTTTTAGTTTCTTTATTAAAATTAGCTTCAATATTTTCATTACTATAATTATAAGTTTCATTAAATGCATTCTTAAATTGTCTATCGAATCGATTTTTCATATTTCTTCCACTCCTCTTTCGCTTTAGTTTTAGTAGATTTTAAGAACTTCTTGCTCATATCTATTGTCATATCATAAACTTCTGCTAATTCTCGATGAGTAAAACCAAATGCAATCTTTAAAACTAAGAATTCAAGTTCTTTTTCACTTAAATTATTTTCTAAACAATCAAACATTTTATTATCAACTACTGAAGATACATCAATTGCACTATATACAATATCATTATCAAGTATAACATGTTGTTTACTCTTAATGTAATCAACAGTATGATTCTTAGCAATTGATACTATCCAAGTTTTAAATGATGCATAATTATCATTGAAAGTATGCATATTCTCACTTATCTTCATAAATATCTCTTGCACTAAATCATCAGCATCCGCTTTGCATCTAGCAACACGTCTTGCCATATAGTAGATCAGATTTTTATACTTATTATAAATTACTTCAAATATTTCATTTTTATTTTCATAATATTTTGTGACTAATTCTTTGTCCTGATATTTCATGTTCCCTACCTTCATAACCTTTTAGTTAGTTATTTCTTTAAACCCCCATGTTAAATTATTTTTATTCGTTCCTTCAATTACTAAATATGTTCCATTTGTTCCATCTCTAGGTAATGCAACAGAACCTGGATTAAAACAATGACAACCATTAATATAATCATATCTATGCATATGCGTATGTCCATATAATAAGATATCTGGTTTTGGATTAAGTTGTAATATCATTCTTGATAAATTACTCAATCCCATTTCACCATGTGTAACATAAATTACACCGAGTGGTGTTTCTAACGTTATATGTTTTGGTAATTTTGTGAATATATCACAATTCCCTTTAACAGTTGAAAAGGGAAAAGGATTACCGTCTCCTATTAAACTATCCCCACAATCAATAAAAATGTGTGTAGTTTCTTCTTCTTTTAATAATATTTTATCAATTATATCACGATTTCCATGACAATCACTAACAACTAAAATTTTAATCATTTTACATACGCCTATAAATTAATTTTTAAAACTCTTTTAATAGTTTTGTGTCTTGATATGTCCCCATTGTTGCTTCAATTTTAAGCTTTCTAATAATCTCTATATCATCAGAATCAATCATTACACTTGAATGTAATTGACATCTAGCAAGTTTAGGCAATTGACTTAATGCGGCTTTTGCCATTTCGTTGGTAGTTGCTGTAATTGCTAATGCAATTAAAACATCGTTTAAGTGTAATCTTTGTGTTCTTCTTTTTAATTGTTCTGTTTTTAAATTTTGTATTGGTTCAATTACACTATATGATAAAAGCGGCATTTCTTTAGGTAATTTTGCCAAATATTTTAACGCATTAATAACACAAGCAGCACTGGCAGTAAATAAATCAGATTTTTTTCCGAATACTACATGTTTACCAATTTCCATAGCAACTACTGGTGTATTGACTTTATTAGTTCTTTCTAAAGATGCTTTTACAACTTTTCTATCATCTAAAGAAATATTTAATTCATGCATAATTCTTTCAATTTTTTCAACTGCTGTAATATTAAACTTACCCATTTTATTAAAACAACAAGCATCTAAATATCTTCTAATAATTTCTTGTTTGCTACTTTTAACTGCTTCTTCATCATTATTTATAGCAAAACCAACCATATTAACACCCATATCGGTAGGTGAGGCATAAGGGCTTTGACCATAAATTTGTTGGAATACTTTATTTAATACTGGGAAAGTTTCTAAATCGCGGTTATAACTAACACTAGAAATTCCATAAGCATCTAAATTAAAATAATCAATCATATTTACATCATTTAAGTCGGCTGTTGCTGCTTCATATGCTAAATTAACCGGATGTTTTAAAGGTAAATTCCAAACTGGGAATGTTTCGTATTTGGCATATCCAGCTTTTTTTCCTCTTAAACTTTCTTGATACAATTGTGATAAACATGTTGCCATTTTACCACTACCTGGTCCTGGGCCTGTAACTATAACAATCGGATGATTAGTTACAATATAGTCATTTTTTCCAAAACCTTCTTCACTTAATATAAAATCTGTTTGATGAGGGTATCCAACAATAGGATAATGAAGGTATGTATTTATCCCTAAGTTAATAAGTTTATTATAAAACATTTTAGCAAGTGGTTGTTGAGCATACATAGTAATAACAACTCCACCGACAAATAGGCCATATTCTTCAAATTTATCTATTAATCTTAAAACATCATCTTCGTAAGTTAAGCCAATATCGTTTCTTACTTTACCTTTTTGAATGTCTTCTGCACTAATAGTAACAATTACTTCTAATTGTTTCTTTAAAGATGATAATACTCTAATTTTAGAATCAATCTCAAAGCCAGGTAAAACTCTAGATGCATGGTAATCATCGAACATTTTACCACCAAATTCGATGTAAAGTTTGCCATCAAACTGTTGAACTCGTTCCAAAATCTTGTCCTTTTGTAGACTTAAATACTTTCTATTATCAAATGCTTTTTTCATAAATACACCTCAAACATTAAACCAATTATACAATTTATTCTTAATTTTTTCAAGAAATATATAAAAATAACAAAAAAAGTGTAGAAATTTCTACACTTTTTTTCATTACTCAGTTCTAAGAGCAACTACTGGATCTTTCTTAGCAGCTATCATACTAGGTACAATACCAGCAATTAAAGTTAAACATGTACTAATGATTATTAAACTGATAGCACCAACTAATGGTAATTGTCCCATATTAGGTACTTTAGTTAAATATTCTATAATAACATTAATAGGTAGTAATAATAGTAATGATACTCCAATACCAAAAACACCTGATAAGAAACCAATAATTAAAGTTTCTGCGTTAAATACTCTTGAAATATCTTTTTTACTAGCGCCAATACTTCTTAACACACCAATTTCTCTTGTTCTTTCAAGAACAGAGATATAAGTAATAACGCCAATCATAATAGATGAAACAATTAAAGACACAGAAACAAAGGCAATTAATACATAACTAACTGCATCAACAATTTCACTAACTGAAGAAATCATAATTTCTACATCGTCAGTATAAGTTATTTGTTTAGCCTTTGGTACTGAATTATTATATTCATCAATAATTTCTACTATTCTTTCTTTATCTGCAAAACTCTTAGGATAAATTTGAATATTATCAGGAACTTTAATATCCGCATATCCATATCCTCTTAATACACTTCGGAATTGTTCTTCTTGTGTGCTATTAAGACTTGCTGTAATTTCTGTACCTTTTACAATATCCATTGTTGGATGTTTTAATTGTTCAGTAATGATTGGTGATTGCATATTCTTTTCAACAACATGTAATTTTAAATCGTTAATATGACCAATACCACCTAAGAATGTAGAAAAATCTAATGCACTACTTGAATTTGGTTTTATAACACCAACAATTTTTAAAGCTTCACTTTTATCTTCAATAATCTTAGCTAATTCTTTATCTGCTACATCAAAACTTGCAACTTTTTTAAAGATTTTATTAGGATCGGTAGTATCTGTGTTTCTTTCATAGAAATCGCTTTTAACTACCATATTTAATTCTTTACCTAAAAAATAATCAAGATTATATTCTTTAGCGTATTCATCAATAGCAATTGAACCATCCATAGAAGCAATAAGATCAGAATATGTTCTTTCTCCTAACATGTATAGACAAATATCTGATACTTCACCTTTATAGTTAACTATTAATACAATTTCATTATATTCTTTAGGCCAAGAACCAGCAAGTAGTTCATATTTATTCTCTAACAAACTTTCACTATCTAATAATTCTACCCAATTTGCATACCCTTGCATTCCTGTTGCTTTTGGTAATGGATAAATACTATTAGGGTCTTTATTTTCTGGATATACGTAGAATGAACTTTCATAAGTATAAATTATATCCGTTGTTATGTTTTGAATTTCATTATTACCATCTAAAAAAGTTTTAAATGATTCTAAATCATTCTTAATTTCACTTTGTAACATTTGTTTACTAAATTCAGCTAAAATATTAGAAACAACTATTTTATCTGATTTTTCTTCATCAGAATCAGTAGTTACATCTTGAATAATATTCATAATAAACGAATAATCTCTTTGGCTACTTGTAATAGTCAATGGATATTCAGCTAATGCTTTTTCTTGAATATCGTCAATATAGTTTTGGAAACCTGCTGACATTGATAAAATTAAAGCAATACCTATAATACCAATTGAGCCTGCAAATGATACTAAAATAGTACGTGCTTTTTTTGTTAACATATTTTTAAAACTTAATTTTAAAGCAGTAAAAAATGACATATGAGTTTTATTAGTCTGATTTTCTTCTTTAACTACTTCTAACTTTTCGACAACCGGATCAGAATCGCTAATGATTTCACCATCTTTGATTTTAATAATTCTTGTTGAATATTCTAAAGCTAGTTCAGGGTTATGAGTTACCATTACCACTAGTTTATCCTTAGCAATTTCTTTTAATAAACCCATAATTTGAATACCAGTTGTAGAATCTAAAGCTCCAGTAGGTTCATCTGCTAGTAAAATTTCTGGATCATTGATTAAAGCACGAGCAATAGCTACTCTTTGCATTTGTCCACCAGATAATTGGTTTGGTAGTGACTTAGCTTTATCTAATAATCCAACTTTTTCTAATACTTCTTTTGTTCTAATTTTTCTTTCTTGATCATTTACTCCTGATAACGTTAAAGCTAATTCGACATTTTCTTCGACAGTTAGATGCATTATTAAGTTATATGATTGAAATACAAAACCTATTGTATGGTTTCGATAAGTATCCCAGTCTTTATCTTTATACTCTTTTGTGCTTTTACCGTTTATAATTAAGTCACCAGAGGTATATCGGTCTAAACCACCTATAATATTTAGTAAAGTTGTCTTACCACAGCCAGATGGCCCAAGAATTGAAACAAATTCATTTCTTCGAAAGCTTAAATTAATGCCATTTAACGCAACAGTTGTATTACTATCTGTCACATAATCTTTCTTAATGTTTTTTAACTCTAACATAATACCTCATTTCTTTGGTAATCTTATAAATTATATCAGGAAATATTCGATTAACCAAATTTAATTATTCTACCTATTAATTATATCACATTACATAGAATTATACTATGAATATATTGTGAATTTTTAGTAAAAAAACAATGATGTAGAACTATTACTAGTTCTATACCATTGTTAATGTTTTACAACTTCTGGTTTCAAAACACCTACATATGGTAAATTACGATATTGTTCATCGTAGTCTAAACCAAAACCAATAACAAATTCATTAGGTATTTCAAAGCCAATATATTTAGGGTTTAGTGGTACCTTATTTAAAACTGGTTTATTAAGTAATGCTAAAATTTCTAATGATTTTACACCTTTTTCTTTAAAAAGGTCACTAGTTTTTTTCATTGTTAAGCCAGTATCAATAATATCCTCAACTAAAATAACATGTCTATCTTTGATAAGATCAAAATTAAAATCATCAATCTTAACACTTCCAGTAGAATTCATGCCATCATAACTTTTAACTCTAATACATTCAATTTGCATTTTAAACTTTAGATGATCTAACATTTTAGCCATAAAAGGCATTGCACCTTTTAAAATACATAGAAAAATTGGATTTTCATCTTGATAATCACGATGCAATTGTTCAGCAAGTTCTGCACATCTTTCATCAATTTCTTCTTTAGTTATCAATACTTTAAGTACATCTTCTTCGATAGAACGCATAACCTTACCTATTTTGTACCAAATAATCTATCTCCACAGTCACCAAGACCCGGAATAATATATCCATGTTCATTTAAAACTGCATCTTTTGCTGCTAAATAAATATCTACATCTGGATGATGTTTTTGTAATTGATCAATACCTTCTTGAACGCCTACTAAACCAACATAGATAATTTTCTTAACTTTTGCTTCTTTTAAAATATCTACAGCACATACTGCAGTATTACCGGTTGCAAGCATTGGATCAACTAAAATTACTGTAGAATCAGCAATAGTAACAGGTAATTTACAATAATATTTTTGTGTTAATAAAGTTTCTTCATCACGATATAAGCCAATATGACCCATTTTTGCAGAAGGAATCATCTTGTGAATACCATCAGCCATTCCAAGACCTGCTCTTAAAACAGGACAAATAACAATGTTATCAGCGATATCATAACATTTAGCCTCAGCAATTGGTGTTTGAACAGTAATTTCTTTTACATTTATATCTCTAGTTGCTTCATATGTCATTAAACTACCAATTTCAGAAATTAAAGTTCTGAAATCAACTGGTGAAGTTTTTTGATCTCTAACGATTGATAATTTGTGTTGAATAAGTGGATGATTGATAATAACTACTTTTGACATGTTTAATTCCTCCTAATGTCTAATAAATTATAAAAAACTAATCGCTTTTTCGCAACTAGTTTTTAAGTTCAAAAAAGAACAAATCCAAAAACTACTTAATTAATACTTTGTCTTCATTAATTTCTTCTAGAGCAAGCCCAATGCTCTTTTTATTAGATGGTTGTTCCATATAAGTTGTTTTCTTGGCTTCAATTTCTAAAGCGCGTTTAGCAACTGCCATTACTAAACGATATTTTGATGTAGTTTTGTCTAATAATTGGTCAATTGATGGATAACGCATACCTTTTTGTTCATTATTCATGTGAATTTTCCTCCAATAATTGTAAATATCCATTTAAGCTTCTTCTGCATCTAGCATGTTCAGCTCGAATAATTGCTTTAATACGGTCTGCTGCATTTTCTACATCATCATTTATAACAATGTAATCATAACCAGCAGCTAGTGTTAATTCTCGATGTGCTTTTTCTAAACGTTCATAAATTATTTCTTCAGATTCAGTTCCTCTTCTAAATAATCTATTCTTCAAAGCATCATAAGATGGTGGTGCAATAAAAATCAAAACGGCATCTGGCATTTTTGCTTTAACTTGCATAGCACCTTCAACTTCAATTTCTAAAACCACTTCGTCACCATTAGCAAGTAGTCTTTGAACTTCTTCCATTGGAGTACCATAAAAGTTACCAACAAATTTTGCAAACTCTAAAAATCTGCCTTGTTTAATTCTATTTTCAAATTCTTCTTCAGAAACAAAATAATAATCTACACCATCAACTTCACCAGCTCTAGGTTTTCTTGTTGTCATGGAAACTGAATATGTAAAATTATGATCTTTTGTATTAAATAGTGCTTGACGAACAGTCGCTTTCCCAACACCTGATGGTCCAGATAGTACGATTAGTAATCCTTGTTGATTTAACTTCATATTGTCCTCCACTTTTTATTTATTTTATCATAAAATATTTATTTTTTCAAGTATAATTACATCTTTTATGATATAATATCTAAAAGGAGGAATTTAATATGGCCATTGACGGAATTTTAATTCACCATTTAGTTAATGAGTTTAGACCATTATTGATTAATGGACGTATCAACAAAATCATCCAAAGTAATCAAACTGATATTGTTTTTCAAATTCATAACTTTAAGACTTATAACTTATTAATATCAATGTCGTATACTGCTCCAAGAGTATTAATTTCATTGGAAAAGCCTTATGCTCCTTTAAATCCTTTCAATTTATGTATGGTCTTTAGAAAATATCTAGACAGAGGAATCATTAGAAATATCGAACAAATTGACAATGATCGTATTATTGTTTTTCACATAGAAGCTAAGAATGAAATGGGAGATACTATCTTATATAAATTAATTGTCGAAATAATGGGTAGAAGTTCTAATCTAATCCTTACTAATGAATCCTATACAATTATTGAAGTAATGAAGAAACACTTCCCTAGTATTCAAGAAACATCTAGAATAATGATCCCCAAAGCACAATATGAATTTCCTTCAAAAAGAGGCTTAATCAATCCTTTTAAAATTACAGATGAAGCTAATTTAGATATTAGTTTACTAGAAGGGGTTGCCAAATACCATCAAGTAGAAATTAATTATTTAAACTCCTTAAAAAGTTTTTTAGATAAACCGATTAAACCAACTATTATAGAAGTAGAAAACAAAAAAATCTTTACTCCATATAATCTAGAAAGTATTGATGGTAATAGAACACATTTTGAAAACATTTCATTAATGTTAGAAAAGTATTTCGAACAAAATTCTAAAAATGAAAATCCATTTTATAGTACTATTCAAAAGATTGTATCTAGAAAAATTAGTTTATTATATACAAAAATTGATAATTTAAATAATGACTTAGAAAACGCAAATAGCCATTTAGATGATTTGATTAAGGGTCAACTTATACAAACATATCTTTATAAAATAAAAAAAGGAATGACTGAAATCACTCTTCCTTCTTTTGATAATACAACCTTTTTCAATATTAGCCTTGATCCAAAAAAATCGCCAACTGATAATATGCAAAAATACTTTAAAAATTATAAAAAAAGCATTAGTGCCAATCACCATATTAATAAACAACTAGAAATAACAAGAAACGAAATAAGCTATTTAGAGACAATTCTATCTCAATTAGAGTTCGTAAATCATCAAGAATTACAAGAAATCAAACAAGAATTAATTCAACATTCAATTATAAAAGACGATAAAAAGAATAAAATTAAAACAAACTCACTTAAAGCAATCACGAAATATGAAACTGAAGATGCCAAATTTTATGTTGGTAAAAACAATTTACAAAATAACTTTTTAACCCATCAATTCGCACGAAAAAATGATTATTGGTTTCATGTCAAAGATATGCCGAGTGCTCATATCATCTTACAAACTAACAACTTAAATGAAAGAAATATCCGAATTGCTGCGCATTTAGCGGCACTAAACTCTAAATATGAAAAATCTAGTAGTGTTGCAGTTGACTATACTTTAATAAAAAATATTAAAAAAATACCAAATCGACCTGGTTGCTTTGTCACATATACTGATCAAAAGACTATTTATATCGACCCTTCTTTAGACGATTTGCATAAACTCCTAAAGAATCAGTAAAAACAATCATACAAGAATATGAAAAAATCTGACTTCTTTCATCATACATCATTGAACATTGATACTGTATATCGATAATATCTTTATCATCTATTAAACTTAAGAATTCATTGACCTCAATTTCTAGGTCTGTTTCATGTTCACAATCAAATACTTTTATCTGCATAAAATAAAACCCCTATACTATTGTATAACAATAGTTAGGGGTTTTTTATCTATTTTTGTGATATGTACATCTTGATATAAAAGGACATTCTAAACAATTAGGTTTTTGCGCTTTACATTTATATCGACCCATGAAAATTAATAAATGATGAATTTCATGCCATTCACTTTTATCAAACATTTCTTTTAAAGCATGTTCGATTTGTACTACATCGTAATCCAGAGGAACTAAACCAAGTCTTTTACTTACTCTAGAAACATGAACATCAACTGCAAGACCAGGTAATTTATATCCTTCGCTAACGATTACATTGGCAGTTTTTCTTCCGACTCCAGGAATTGTAACTAAATCTTCAATATTATCAGGAATTACTCCATTGAAATTAGAAATAACTGTTTTACTAAAATCAATAATTAGTTGACTTTTTCTTTTATATAGACCAATTGATTTAATAATTTGTTCAACATCACTTACGTTAGCATTACTTAAATCAAATAGCGTCGGATATTTTTTAAATAAAGTTGGTGTTACCAAATTGACTGATTTATCTGTAGTTTGTGCACTAAGAATAACCGCAACACTTAATTCAAAAATATTATGATAGTTTAATTCACACTTTGCATCAGGGAATAACTTTTTAAGCTCTTGTTTTAACATTGATTTGTTGTAATACCTTTTGAATTTCTGGATCAATTTCAGTTGCTTCTTCTCTTACTGGTTTTGACATAAGAATAGCATCTGCATATTTAATATTAAGCTTACCATATCTAATACTTTCATTTACTGCGTGCATAATATCTTTCATAGTATGATTTTCCATCATCCATCTTTGAACAACCACTAATTCAGATGCCGTAAGAGTTCTTTGATATGAATTTTCTAAAAAGCTTATAACTTTAGAGATATCTTCTTGAACAGATACTTTTTCATTATCATTATCTTCCAATATTTGACCTAGTTTATCGATAGTTGGAGTTAATACAAAATGTTCTAAGTTATTATCTTCAATGACTAATTCAATATATCCTCTTTCAACTAATTTAACCAATAAATTAGAAAGTTCTTTTTCGGATAAAGTTACATATTTTAAAATATTATTGGCTGAAATCGCATGACTTTTTTGTTTCTTTTGTTCGTATAATAGAATAATTACCATAGCTTCTACTTCATTCAAACCAATGGCTTTATAATTAAGTACTAGCACTTCTTTAAATGATATCATGTGTGATTTAATTAATTTACCATAATTGTTCATAATATTGACCTCTTTGTATTTTGTATTATAACAAATTTTTACAAAAAATACAAGAAAAAACTAGATATTTTATCTAGTTTTTATTTTACTGTAATTTTAAATGTTGTATCAGTAAATTCTACAATATAATCGATTCCAATGTATGTAAAAACAAAAGAATCTTCTTCATATCTACCATTACAATATCTAATATACCAATCTCTCACACCTTGAGCTTTATCTGTTGATTCACTCAAATATTTAGGATAATTGAAAGTATGATAATCATCTTTTAAATACTCTTCCTTATTTAATAAGCTTTTTGATTTAGTATTAACATTTACTTTATAGATCGTATCATACGGTAAGCTTATCATATAAACTCTTTGAACACCATCTTTTTTTTGCACAATTAGTGGTACTTCAATATTCATTGTAATTCCTGAATGATATGTATAAGCATAGTATACTTTACCATGAGATTGAAAACTACGATACATATAAGAGTATCTTGTTCCTTGTTCATCCCACGCAACAATCGTATATTCATATGATTGAGTTCCCTCATCAACTAGTAATTCTTTATCTCCAAATAAAGCTGCTTCCGCATCTAATTCTTGGAATACTTTACTAGTAACAATATAATTATTTTTAATTTTCATATTAAAATGGTTAGAAAAAGCATCACTTAATAAATAGTTATCATTTTTAGTGAAAATATAACCTATTTCACTGCTTGTTTCATAAACATTAAATGCACCAGTAAACTCAAAAGTCATACTTGGAATTGTTCCATTATAAGTAATAACTTCTTTCCATTCATCAGTTAGTGTCATAGTAACACCATTTTCTTTAGAAATAACTTTATCACCACAACCAGATATAGTTATGATGAATAGAGTACATAAAATTGTTAATAATATCTTTTTCATTAAAAATCCCTTGAGCTTTCATTTAATCCATATTTTTCATAGAATTCAGCTTTAAATTCTAAAAAACGATCTTCCTTAATGGCTTTTCGAATATTAGCCATTAAATTTAATAAGAAATGTATATTATGAATACTTATTAATCTTTGTCCTAAAACTTCTTCTGCTTTAATTAAGTGATGTAAGTAAGCCTTAGTATAGTTTTTACAACAATAGCAATCACATTCATGATCAAGTGGTGTAAAATCTCTTTCAAATTCTTTATTTTTAAGAAGTTTTCTTCCAGTTGATGTCATGGCAGTACCGTGTCTAGCAATTCTTGTTGGCAACACACAATCAAACATATCAACGCCACGTTCAACACCATCCAGGATTGCACCAGGACTCCCTACCCCCATTAAATATCTAGGTTTATCTTCCGGTAAAAGTGGTGTAGTATAACTCAACACTTCATTTTGAATTTCTTTTGGTTCCCCAACGCTTAAACCACCAATAGCATATCCATCAAAAGGAATCTTAGTTAACTCTTGAGCACAATATTCTCTAAGTCTTCTAATATTTCCTCCTTGAACAATTCCAAACATACCTTGCGTTTCTTTATTAGCATTAGCTTCATAACAGCGCTTTGCCCATCTAATAGTTCGTTCCACAGAATTTTGAAGATATTCCTCAGTTGCAGGATAAGGTGGACATTCATCTAATACCATCATAATATCACTACCTAAATCATTTTGAATTTTGATAGCATGTTCAGGTGATAAAAACATCTTCTTGCCACTTTTATGATGTTTAAATGTTACGCCTTCTTCTTTGATATCTCTTAATTTGGCAAGTGAAAACACTTGGAAACCACCTGAATCTGTTAGAATTGATTTATTCCAACGCATAAAATTATGTAATCCACCAGCTTCAGCTACTATTTCATTACCCGGTTGACACCATAAATGATAAGTATTACCTAAAATTATTTTAGCATTACATGCCTCCACTTCTTCAACTGATAAAGTTTTAACAGTTGCTTGAGTACCAACCGGCATAAAAATTGGTGTTTCAAAAGTAGAATGGGGAGTTTTAACCACTCCAAGTCTTGCCATTGAACGTGGATCCTTCTTTAATAATTCATATTTAATAACCATAATTAATTCCAACCTTTATAATACATTAATCTATTGTATCATATTTTGTCAAAAGAAACAAGGAAAAAACCTACTATTTAAAATAGTAGGTTTTTATTTTAACGACGTTTATTAATTAAAATTAATAATGCTCCTAATAAAATAAAGCTTGAAATAACTGACGCACCAAAAGCACATCCTCCACTTGTTCCAGGTTTTGTTGTATCTTCTGGTTCTAATAAATCATTGATACCACCTTTTGCATCATTTAATGCTTTAGTAATATCAGCAAGAGATTGAGCAGCTTCTAAATCATCATGGAATTTGTCTACCACTACTTCAATTTGTTCTTCAGTTACATTAGCTTCTGTTAATTCATCTTGACGTTGTCCAACATATAAGATAACTTCAACGGCCGCTATAGATTTTAAACCATCTACATTTGCAACATTGTCAAAATCTTGTACTTCTTCTTCAAGACTAGCAACTAATTCTTCAATAGCTTCTAAAGTTTCACAAGCGTTAATATCTTCAATAGCTTCATCAAGAATGGCTTGTAAAGCAGCAGGGAAATTAGAATATGCACTAGAAGCTTTAATCATTGTAGTTAATTCTTCAATAGCATCTTCCTTAACCTCAGTTAAATCTACTACTTGTTGTTCACCATAAGTATATTTAATATTTTCAACTACAACACTTTGTTTATTACCTATTTCAAAACGATATGAATAAGTTAATTTAAATGTATATTCTTTTTCAACTTTTGAAGTAATGCTGGCCATAAAGCCACTAATTGTCTTTCTAACTACAGGACTCTTGCCTTCATATTCGATTTTTACATCAGTAACAGCATCTTTACCTTCTTTAAAATCAACATTAATAGTAAAGCCAAAATTAGTCATTGTAAATTTTACTTCTGGTTCACTTACACTAGTAATTGGAGAATGTTCACCAATTGTTTCTATTTCTTGATAACACATACCTTTATTTACTGTTTGTGTTCCATTATTATAAGAAACTTGTAAACCTAAATGATATTTTTGACCTTGTTCTAATTCAATTTCAAAATCACTAGCATCTTGACCAGTAGTAACACCATCAACTAATAATACAGGTTTAGATAATAGTTCAACACTATCATTACATTGAATTTCAGCACTACCTTTAACTAGTACTTTACCTTCACTTGTTAATTCTTGTTCAACATTATAAGTAGCTTTAACTCTTGGAACAACAACTAATAAATGGTTAGCGTCACTTCTTAAACCACCATCAGATGGGCTATTAGTAACTGTTAATTGACCATTAATTAATACAGCAAAAGTTGAAGAACCTCCACCATCAAAGTTAAATGAATCAACACAACCTAATTGTTTTAAAATTAAAGCATTTTCCCTTTCAGAAACACCATCCATACCTTTTTCTGGTTGTCTACCATCAACTACCATAATAAACATTGTTCCATCTTCTTTGAAACCGATAGCAGTTCTTGGATGACGTAAAGATACGTGGTCATAACCATAGTCCTTGATTTCTGCAGAAGAAAGAATTGTTCCATCTTTCATTGATTGAGCTGGGCAGCCTAAAACATAATCATAATCTGCATATTTACCAGCAGTAGTTTTATAAATTCTTAATTTTGCACCTGATTCAACTGCATTAGCAACTTCAAGGTTTTGTGTAGCAATTGCAACACTACTAGATGTTGTAGCAGATACTTGTTCTGAATATTTGCCTTCAAAATAATAAACACTTTCTACTCTAGAATTACAAGTAGTGTCAATTTCAAAAATTTCAAAACCATCCGCTTCTACTACTTTTTCATAAATAACTGTTGTTTCACCTTCCCCTGGTGTTTGATTAAATCCATTTAATTCAAAAGTATCAATAACATAAGTATTAGTGGCATCATAAATATCTAAATAATAGTTAGTAGAAATTTCGATTTTGCCACCTGGTTCAGTTAATAAATGTTCATTATTATCGCCAATTGCTAAACCATACATTTGACTATATTGTGATTGAGCATAGAAAACTACACCATCAACTACTGAAGTATTTCTCATTGAGAAAACACCAGAACTATTAGAACCAAAATAGTCATTGTTAATACCAGCAATTACTTGATAATCAGGATAAGTAGCCTCAAAATCGGCAGCAGCTTGTAATAAAGTACTTGGTTTAATACCATTACCATTTGGGATTGCCCAAGAAATAACTTTAGCAGCTCCAGGAGCAATACTAGCATAGTTTACAACTTGATTACCAGCAGCACCTTCATCATTAACTGATTGTCCTTTGAATTTTTCCCATTTTACGCCTTCAACAATTTGTCCACTACTAATTGTTTCCCCTTTAGTAAAGGATAAAGCCTCACCTGCAAAAATTGGAGTAGCCATACAAATTGCCAAAGCAATAAATAATAAACTAAAGCTTAAAATTTTTCTTAATTTCATATTTAATCTCCTTAAAAACGCTTCTTTAGTTGTTCAGCTAATTCTTCAAATCCAGGTTTACCTAATAAAGCAAACATATTTTTCTTATAACTTTCTACACCTGGTTGATTGAATGGATTAATCTTTTGCATATAACATGCAACACCACAGCTAAACATCATAAAATACAATAAATACCCAACATTATATGCATCTACTTTTTCAATTTCAACCATGATATTAGGAACACCACCATCTACATGAGCTAAAGCTGTTCCCATCATCGCTTTATCATTAACTTCACTTAATTTTTTTCCCGCTAAATAGTTAATGCCGTCTAAATCACTACTAGCTTTAGTTAATACTAAATCACTATTTGGTTCATTAATTTTTAATACAGTTTCGAACATTAAACGTTTACCTTCTTGTACATATTGTCCCATTGAATGTAAATCAGTTGAATAAACTAAACTAGCAGGGAAAATTCCAACGCCGTCTTTTCCTTCAGACTCACCAAATAGTTGTTTCCACCATTCGCTAATAAATGATAATTTAGGTTCATATGAAACTAAAATTTCAATAAACTTTTCCTTATTATATAAGATATTACGACAAGCCGCATATTGTAAAGCCATATTTTCTTCATATGGAAGATTATATGCATCAATCATCGCATCAGTTGCACCTTTGAATAATTGATCAATATCAATGCCAGCACATGCAATTGGTAATAAACCAACAGCAGTAAACCAAGAATATCTACCACCAATATCATCAGGAACAATGAAAGTCTCATAGCCTAGCTCATTTGCTTGAACTCTTAATGCACCTTTTTCCTTATCGGTAGTTGCATAAATTCTTTCATTAGCGCTTCTTCCATATTTTTTTTCTAATAGTTGTTTTAATAATCTAAAAGCAATAGCAGGTTCTGTAGTTGTTCCACTTTTTGAAATAACATTAACAGAAAACTCTCTATTTTCAAGATATGCAAGTAATTCAGTCATATAAGTAGATGACAATGTATGACCTGCAAAGATTACTTCTAATTTATTTTCTTTAGGAAAATATTCTTTTAAAGCCTCAATTACAGCTTTTGCACCTAAATATGATCCACCGATACCAACAACTACTAAAACATCTGATTCTTCTTTGATTTTTTGTGCTGCTTTTTTAATGCGATTATATTCTTCTAAATCATGTTCAATTGGATATCTTAGCCATCCTAAAAAATCATTCCCTGGACCAGTTTTTTTGATTAATGTTTCATATGCTTCTAAAACACTAGCTTTTTTTGCAGTAATTTCGCTTTCCGTTAAAGCATTTTGATAATTGACTTTTAACATTATTCAACATCCTCCACCATAGCTTGTAGTTTTTGTTGTAGTTCTGATATAAATTTATCAGCAGTTTCTTTTGTTTTTTCAACTATTGCAATATAAATCTTTAATTTAGGTTCTGTTCCACTTGGTCTTAATACAAACCATCCACCATCTTCGAAGATATATTTTAAAACGAAAGACTTAGGAAGTGAAAGTGAAGATTCAACATCATTTTCAAAAGCTTTACTTAATTTGTAGTCTTCAATACGAACAATCTTCTTCCCGCAAACTTCAGATAAATGATTTTTTTGGAAAGTTTCCATAATTCTGTTAATCTTTTCACTACCAGATTTACCTTCCATGTAGAAATTTTGAACACCTTCTACATAGAAACCAAATTCTTCATATAAATCATTTAATACTTCAACTAAATTCTTGCCTTGTTCTTTATAGTATGCCGCAACCTCAGCAAGCAATACGGTTGCTTGATAAGAGTCTTTATCTCGTACGAAATCTTTAATAACGTAACCATAAGATTCTTCATAGCCAAAGAAGAATTCTTCATCAGTATTTTCGATTTTAGCAGCTTGTTCACCAATAAACTTAAATCCAGTTAAAGTTTGAATTAAAGTAAGATTGTATTTATCACAAATTGCTTTAGCAAAATTACTTGTAACAATTGTATTATAAACATTAGCTTTTGGACCATGCTTTCTAAACTTGCCTAAATAATCAAGCAAGATAGCACCAGTTTGGTTACCAGTTAATAATACATATTCATTATTATGCCATATAGCGATACCCATTCTATCAGCATCAGGGTCAGTAGCAATCAAGATATCAGCATGTATTTTTTTACCAAGCTCAATTGCATATTCAAAAGCTCTTGAATCTTCAGGGTTTGGTGATTTTAAAGTGCTAAAGTTTCCATCAGGAATCATTTGTTCACTTACAGGTGTAACATTATATCCTAAATCTTTTAAAACATCAGCAAGTTTAACACTAGCTGTACCATGAAGTGGTGTAAATACGATTGATAAATCTTCTGTTTTAACTTTTTGAACTTGGACAGTTAATACATGTTTTAAGTATTCTTGATCAATTTCTTCTCCAATTAATTCAATCATACCTTCATTTTGTAATTCAACAAAAGGTCTTGTTGGAATTTCAAAAATATTTTCAATTGCATCAATTTTACTAATTACAATGTCAGCAAGTTCGGGAATTAATTGACAACCTTTTTCATCATATACTTTATAACCATTATATTTAGGAGGATTATGAGATGCAGTAACCATAATACCACCAACACTCTTTAGATGTCTTACTGCAAAACTTAATTCAGGAGTAGATCTTAATTCTTCAAATAAGTAAACTTTAATACCCATGGTAGCTAAAACGCTAGCAGCATTTTCAGCAAATTCTCTAGAATGATGTCTACAATCATAGGAAATAGTAACACTTGGATTTTTTACATCTTTATTTTTTTCTAATAAATATTGGCCAAAACCATAAGTACATTTTCTAATAATATAAATATTCATTCGATTAGTACCAACGCCCATTACTCCACGTAATCCACCAGTACCAAAAGCTAAATCAACATAAAATGCATCTTCTAGCTCTTCTTCTGTTAAATTATTTAATTCTTCTCTTAAACTTGGTTCTAGATTAGCATTATTCCACATTGAAATTTTCTTTAAAACGTTAGCATCCATTTTCTTTCTCCTTTAAACTTTGCATTACTAAATAGTATGCTCCTAACATACCACCATCATTTTTAAAATGTGAACGTTGAATAACTACAGTTTCGTAAAAACTGTGATGTAGTTCTTGCTTTAATACTTTATCTAATTCTTCAATAAATGGTTCACGATTAGTAATACCACCACCAATAATTATGCTTTGAGGATTAAATGCGTATACCAAATTAGATATACCCAAAGCTAAATCTTGATAAAATTTTTCAACTACTTTTACAGCTACTGGATCATGATTATCATATAATGTGAACACATCTTGCCCATCATTAACAATTAATCCATGTGCTTTGGCACTTCTCACTAATGCAGAAGTTGCAGCTAAAGATTCAAACTTTTCTTCACCGTATAAACTCATTCTACCAAATTCACCAGCGTTAAAGTTTGGTCCACGCCATAATTGTTTTTGCATAATGATGGCTCCACCAATTCCAGTTCCTACAGTCATCATTAAGAAATGATCATATTTTTTTCCATTACCCGCTATCATTTCAGCAATACCAAAACAGTTTACATCATTATCAGCATAACACTCTAAATTATGTTTTTCTTTAAAGAAAGACTTAAAATCAAAATTGTCAAGCCAAGGTGCATTATCCGGACAAACAACTATTTTTGATTGATAGATATCAACACTACCAGCACAACTAACACCTACAACTTTGATATCCATTACACTAGTAATGTCGTTTACTATTTTAGATAGAGTTTGTTTAAAATTTTCAAGTCCTGCTTCAACTGCAGTAGGAGTTTTTTTCTTAAAAAGGATTTCACCATTTTCACAAACCCCATATTTAATGTCAGTACATCCGACATCAAAACACAATATTTTCATAAAATATCTCCTAAATTTGTTTAAATTCATTTAGTACTAATTGTAATTCATTATTTCTCATTTCAACGTTACCAGAAATTAATAACACCATACCGGTTTTAACTTCCTTAAAACTTAAATATCTAGTTGGAAAAACCGTAACACTAATAGTGCCAGTCTCATCCTTAATAGTTGCAAAGAACATTTTAGCATCTTTTTTAGTCGTAATTTCTTTTATTCTAGTAACTACTCCTAAAATTGTTGCAGCACCTTCTTTTAATTCACTAATATGGCGAGCAATTCTTCTTTTATAATAACCCTCATATTGATATAAGAAATTATAATTGATATTAACCGATAACACATCATGTTCTTTTGTTAATAAATAACCATAACTAAATTCTTCACCCGAAAATTCTAAGTCAGTGGTATTTTTAACAAAAGCATATTTATTACGGCTACTGATTAAACCATAATTATCAATCATATCTTTTTTGGTAATATTAAATGAATCTAGCGCACCAGCATAAATTAAATTTTCGATTAAACTAGATGGGAATACTGTACTACATCTAGTAATAAAATCATCAAATGATTTAAATAAGCCATTTTTTCTAACTTCAATAAATTCTTCATAATAGCTTGGTCCAATACCTTCGATTTGTGTTAAAGGCATCAAAATACTATTATTCATAACCTTAAAAGTATCTGTTGATAAATTAATATCTGGAGTCAATACTTTTAAATGTCTTCTAGATATTTCCGTTAAATAACCGGCTAAAAGGTTAGTACCTATGACACTATTAATCAAGACAGAATAATAATATGTTGGATAATAGCATTTTAGAAAGGCTGTTTGATAAGAAATAACTGAATATGCAACACTATGAGCTCTATTAAAACCATAATTAGCAAATTTAATAATATATTCATAAATCTGTTCAGCGACATCTTTTGAATAACCATTCTTAATCGAAGAATTTACAAATTTAATTCTTTCTTTTTCTAAAATATCTAATTTTTTCTTTGAAACTGCTCTTCTTAAAATATCAGCTTCACCCAAACTATATCCAGCAAACTTACACGCTATTAAAATAATTTGTTCTTGATAAACAATTATGCCATATGTCGGTCTTAAAATAGCTTCTAAATCAGGATGCAAATATTCTACTTTTGTTTTACCTAATTTACGATCAACAAATGTATTTATCATATCCATTGGACCTGGTCGATATAAAGCAAGCGAAGAACAAATATCTTCAAATGAAGATACTTTCATTTGTCTTAAGGTTTGCTTCATTCCTTCAGATTCTAATTGAAATACACCTGTAGTATCTGCTTTAGCAATTAAAGCTAAAGTTTGTTTATCATTATATACCTTAGGCAACTGAAAATTAGGTACATCTTTTTGAATCATATCAATACAATTTTTAATAATTGTTAAATTTCTCAATCCTAAAAAGTCCATTTTTAAAAGACCTAATTCTTCTAAATCACTTGCTTCATATTGTGTTAAGTAAATATCATTTAAACCCAAATCTAGTGGTGTATAGTTAATTAAGTCATGTTTAGTAATAATAATACCTGCCGCATGCGTAGAGGTATTTCTAGGTAAACCATTGATTGCTAAAGCAATTTCAACCACTTTTTTAATATCCTCATAAGAATTCATCAATTTTTTTAATGGCTCACTCTCATTTACTAGCGTTTGTAAATTAGATTGACTATCCACTAACTTCAATAATTCTTCTAGGCGTAGGCTACTTAGTTCTAATGTTTTCGAAACTTCTCTAATCGCACTTCTTGAAGCAAATGTACCAAAGGTAACGATATGAGCAACTCGCATTTTACCATATTTGGCACCTACGTATCGAATAACCTCATCTCTTTTATTATCTGGAAAGTCAATATCAATATCAGGCATTGAGATTCTTTCCGGATTTAAAAATCTTTCAAATAATAAATTGTATTGAATTGGATCAATATCTGTAATACCTAAAGAATAACTAACAAGAGATGCCGGTGCAGAACCTCTACCAGGTCCTACTAAAATGTTATTCTTTTTAGCATACTTCACATAATCCCAAACAATTAAAAAATAGCTTTCAAAGCCCATTTTGTTAATTATTTGTAGTTCTTTTTCTAATCTTTTCCAATAAACATCAGTAATATTGTTGATTCTTTTTTGTAAACCTTTATAACATAGAGCTTTTAAATAAGCTGTTTGATCGATATTACCATCATACTCAGGCAAAATAAATCCACCAGTATTAATACTTACATTACATAAATCAATGATTCTTTTAGTATTATCAAGTAAGTATTCATATTGACCAAAATTATTATAAAATTCTTCTTGTGTAAAGAAATGATAATCTTCTGTATTTTTATCAAGCTCTTTTAATGTTTTATTAAGCTTAATGGCTTTTAATACATCTAATGCTTCTGATTCTTTTTGATTAATGTAATGGGTTGGTTGAACTGCCACTTCATTAATATTTAAAGAAGAAAGCCATTGATGTATTTTTTTATAACTTGGATGACTTACTAACTTATTATCAATTCCAACAAAGACATATTGAAAAATATTGGTTAACATTTTCAAAAAAGTAGTTGAACCCATTTCAATTTGTTTATTATTAGGAGGAAGTAAAGCAATTAAACCTAATTGATTTTGTTCTAAATAATTGATATCTACTAAATTATTACTAAGTTTTGACTTACTAGCAATTTTCAAGATATTTTTATAACCAAAATCATCCATTGCGTAAAGTATTAAATTTTCCGTTTGTTCATTATATTTAACAATAATCTCAATGCCAATTACTGGCTTGATATTATTTTTTACACATTCTTTGTAGAATTTATAGCCTGCATGTAAATTACCAAAATCGGTGATAGTTAAAGCATCATAATGGTATTTTTTGGCAGTTTCTACTATTTTTTTCAAAGAACACAGACTATTTAAAAAAGAATATTCAGTTCGTAATATTAAATTATATACCATAGACTGCCTCCTTTATATTAGTATATCATTTTTAATTTAATTTTTCAAGCGTTTTCAAGGTAAACCTATAAAAAGAAAGCTATATAAACCTTTTTGGTCTTTATAGCTTTTATATTTTTTTATTGATTTAGTTTTTTTCTTCTTTTTTTTCTTAAAATTACAAATATAATACCGATTATTAAAACAAAAGTAAGAATTAAACTGATATAAATACTTAAATAATTTGTTTCATTTAAGTAATGATTTAACAAAGAGTTTTCATTAACTTTAATTGTTTGTAAACTTTTAAAATTAGTTGTTTTTACATCAAGGTTAATTTTTTCGATTTTATCTGTAATTTCAAAATTTAATTTAATTAACTCACTTTCATTTTTTATAATGCCTTCTAATATCAAGATTTCACCACTTCTAATAATACCATCTAATAAATCATAATAATATTCTAGTTTAATGGAAACTTTTTGATTTTTAAAATCATCTAAAGAATATATTTGATCAAAAAAATAATTTGAATCGAATACTTGATCATTTATTTTAATTACAATTTTTTGAAGGGCTTTATCTGGATCATCTACCGTAATATCTAAAGATAAATCTATACTATTAAGTTCTTTAATCGTAATTGATGGTACTTTCTTTAGGGTTTGAACGACTACTTTTTTATTAACTTCATACCATAAATCATTTATTTTGATTTTATTAATAATATGTTCTGTTACCTTTGAACTAGTTGAAGATTTTAGTTTTATTTTTAATAAATTTTCTTCATGAACAAAATCACAAACTTCATCATCTACTACTACTTCTTGAATTAATGAATTATTTTCTAGTTTAAAATGAATAAGTTCATCTTGAATTAAGTAATAATCAATTTCCTTAGTTGGCTGATAATCTAAATAATATCCATCTACCACACTAAACTGATAGACTTTTTCATTATTATCATTATCTTTAATGGATAAACTATATTCTCCTGGTTTTGTAATAGTATGTCCACTAGATATACTTTCTTGATTTAACAAGGCATTTCCTAAAAAATACAAAATAATCCCATTTTTATACACTCCACCATTAGTAATATTAACATATTCATGCACATTTGCTTTTGTAGATAACTTAATACTACTCAGATTTTCTCTTTCAACTAAAAGACTTAATTCATATGTCCCCGGAATATTTTTAGGAAAAATGGTTTGATTGTAAACTTTGATATTGCTAAAATAAGAATCAATTTTAATCACATCAGAATTATTCATATCTTGATCAAAGTCATAATTACCATAATTAAATCCTATATTAAACTCTTTTAAATAGTCTATATGGTATTCTTCTATTTCATATAAATAAATATTATTAGACTCTTTTGAGTAAACCTTTAACACACTATCTTCAATTTTATAATTAATCACGTTATCTATATCATAATTTAACTGATGAATACTACTTGTAAGCCTTAATTTATCAAAACACTCCACTTCTATAAATTCATTATTTACTCCTAGTAATATTTCCAAAGAATTTTTTCCACGTTTTACAAGCTTATTTTCTCCCAAATCTAAACTTGCTTGATAATAATAATTAACATCAAGAGTATTTACGACAAAATATATTTTATCATTTTGAATTTTTAAAAAAATTGGCACCTCTTTTTGTATATCATTATTGATATACAAAACATTTTCAATATTCATCCTATTATTTAGCTTTATTAAAACCGTTTTTGTTTCACCAAAATTTCCTACATTTAAAAAGTTTTCTCCTTCTACATGAGCGTTTTTGGTAGCTGTTAGGTAAAAGTTATTCTTATATTTTAAAATATCTAAAATTTTCAAATTACACTCTTTTCCATAAGTGTATCTCATAACTTCTTTTAAAGATGAAGTGTATTCTAAAATAATACCCTCTGTTTGGGTAAACCCTACTAAATAGAGTTTATCATTATAATAAATCTTATTAATTTGGTATTCAGAGTTTAATTCTAATTGTGTTTCTATTTGACCATTTTTTAGTTTGTAAACTACTTTATCAACTAGTAAAAAGGCTGTATCTAAATAGATATCATACGTTATTAATTCACCATTTAAAGTGATTTTTTTATCTTCAAATAAATACTCAACTTTATCAGAAAACTTCAATATTTTAAAGTTTTGACCCTCAAAAATCGATTCTACATCACCAACATCATTTAAATATAAATACTTACTATATTCTTCTGCAGCCGATTGAATTGGCGTTTTTATTCCTAGAAAAAGTATCAATACTGTTAAAAAAAGTATTATTTTCTTCATACATTACCCCCTTTTTAAAACAATAAAACCAACACAAAATGTGATAATAGGTAAAAGATAAATATAAAAATAATTAGTTTCTTTTTTGTTAAAACTTTTATTATAATTAAAATTTATTTTTTCTTCTAAATTAACAAAAGTTTCTACATTATCTAGTTTAATAATTTTTTCTGAATCAATGACTTCGTTTACAAATGACAAATCTTTAACCTCAATATTAAATTCTTGAGTTTTATTGTTTTGACCGAGTAATTCTATTTTATATACCCCTTCTTTTTCTATTGTATGAGGCAGTGATACTTTTTCACCATTTATCCTAACAACCGCATTCCCATTTATTATTACATTTAAGTCATATACTTGATTTTCTAAAACTCCAATAAAAGGCATCAAATCTATTTCAATTGAATGCAAATAATAAAAACTATCAATAAAATAGTAATCTAATAGATACGATCCAAATAAATTTTTATTGTAATCAAGATTAGATTGGTTTGAATGTCTACAATTTTTTCCATTAATTAAGAGTTCATAGTTATCGATATTACTATTTTCATCTTTAGGATCAATTGCTTTATTTAAAGTTTTTTTATATATCAAAGTATTAAACTCTTTAACAAATACCCCATCTTCATCAGTTAAGGTAATGTAATCATTATTTAATGAAAGCGGTAATAAATTTGTATTAACACTTTTTTCTAGTAAAACTTGTTCATTTTCTATAACTTTCACTAAGTATCCATTTTTATTATTAAATCCAAATAATAAGTTAATAATACCATTTTCTAATATTTTAAAATCTAATAAATAATTATTTTTGGTATATTTAGAATATATTGTATTCAAATTTAAGTCTTGATCAACCTCTTCAACCACAAAAACATCGTCTAAATAATTATAATCATAATAACTGTATTTTAAATATAAATGATTGTTATCTAATTTAAACTCTGGATTACTATAGCCATATAAAAAATTTAGTTTATTTTCTGTGATAGTATTAGTAAAAATATCTTGTTTCATTAACACAAACTCATTTGAATCATTTTCTAATATTAAATATAAGTAATTATCCTTAAATACTAAATCCTTAATTATATCATCATTATCAGTTTTAATTATTTTTTTGCTGATGATTTGATTAGTATGACGGTCAATTACTAAGACAAATGCATCTTTTTTGCTTTTTGGTAACGGAAAAATATTAGTTTCTTGATCTGTGTATCCACCAATAAAAATATAGCGATCAAATCCATCAATACACGTTGCATATTCTTCTCCATCACTTTCTATTTTGTGAAAAGAAACTTCATCATTATATATGGCATAGTGAATATCTAAGTCATCATTTAAGTCATTTCTACCTGTTCCCACAATAAAAATCTCTTTATTATTTGATGAAATATCACTAACTTCTAATTTTGTGCTTTGTCTAATAGTAATAGTCATTTGATCATCTGATAGATAATAATTATTTAAGATATGTCTACCTCCCGTTAAATTATAAAGAGTAAACACTTTATCTTGATACATTACGCTATCTAAAGCAAGGTATTTATATCCTAAAGTAGAATACATAGCATAATCTTTTTCTAAATAAAAAGAATCATCTTTAATAACATAAACATTTCTTGTAAATTCATTTAATGTTTCATTATCTAAATATGTTATTTTATATTCCCCTTCTTTATTTACATTTACGTTATTAGAAATTATTGTATATCCTTCAAGTTTTATATATTCAAAAATATTACTTCCCAAATATACAACTAATGGTTTAGAAAAGTCCTCATCTTTAGCTTCTGATGCTTTAACGATAGGATTTGATAGTACTAATAAAAAAACCGTTATTAATACCATAAAAATTATTTTAATCTTCATTTTTTCACCTCTACTACTATATTACTTAAGAAGGTGAATTTTACTTTTTCGAAAAAAAAGAAAAAAAGCCTATAAAAGGCTTTTATCTATTGTGTATTTTCTTTTGTGCCATAACTTCTCTAGCAATCATTAATTCTTCGTTTGTAGGCACTACCATAACGATAATCTTAGATTCTGGTTTTGAGATAATTTGTAATGTTCCAAAACATTCTTTATTTACTTCATAGTCAAGTTCAACACCAAATGCTTCTTTTAATCGATCACATACATGTTGTCTTGTTAGGTATGATTTTTCACCAATACCAGCAGTAAATACTAAAACATCACATCCGCCCATATATCCATAATAGCTTGAGATATAATCAACAATTCTTTTTTCTTGAATTCTTAAAGCAAGGTCAGCTTCGTAATTACCTTCAGCTTGTAAACTTCTTACATCTCTTGCATCAGAATGACCTGTAAAGGCAGTATAGCCAGAATTTTTATTTAATTCAGTAACTAAAGTATGAATATCTTTTCCTTCTTTTTGATTAATTAAATCTAAAATTGAAGTATCGATATCACCACTTCTTGTTCCCATTGGAACACCAGCAAGTGGAGTGAAGCCCATACTTGTATCTATACATTTGCCATATTTTACGGCTGCTAAACTTGCACCATTACCAATGTGGGCAGTAACAATTCTTAATTCTTCAGGTTTTTTACCTAAAACTCTAGCTGCTTCTAAAGAAACATATTGATGACTAGTTCCGTGTGCACCATATCTTCTTACTTTATAATCTGTATACCAATGTTGAGGTACTGCATAACGATATGCCTCATCTGGCATAGTTTGATGGAATGAAGTATCAAATACAATAGCTTGTAAAACATCAGGTAATGCTGCTTTAAAACCGTTAATTCCCTTAATATGAGCAAAATTGTGTACAGGAGCAAAGTCTAGTGTACCTTCTAATTTTTCTAAAACTTCATCAGTTAAAACAGTAGTTTTAACAAATTCAGGTCCACCATTCACATAACGGTGACCAACACCAGTAATTTCATTTAAAGATGAAACAATATTTTTTTCAATTAAAAGTCTTTTTAAAACATCTACTGCATCAGCATGAGATTCAATATCAAGTTCTAAGCTTTCTTTATTACCATTCCATTTGTATGTAACAGAAGGATTTTCAATACCAATTCTTTCAAATCCACCTTCAAATAATACAACAGGTTGTTCAACATTTTCATCCCAAGGCATATCAATTAATTGAAATTTCAAAGATGAACTACCAGCATTAACTACTAATATTTTTTCCATTTTATTACTCCTCCAAATAATTTTTAATATTTACTAAAGTTTGTTGCCATTTATCTTGTTCTTGATAATTAGGCATAGTGAAGATATTTGTTTCACATTTAATACCATCAATTCTTTTATCTACTACTAGAATCATTTTTGGTTTTCCTTGAAAAAAGTTTTGAGGTAATACAATAATTGCTTTAAAGTAAGCATATTTTAAAAACTCATTCTTAAAATGAACACTGCCACTATATTCAAAGAAATTACTATCAACCAAATAATAAGCTCTTGTGTGTTCATTACCTGAGTTTAAGTGTCTTTCAATAGCAAGATATGTAAAATCTTTTACACCTAAATCATATAGTGTTGAATGATAATATTCATTAACATATTCGTAATTAGGAATATCACCAATAATTGTATCAACATTTGGATAGTTGAATTCTAACGTATCTTGAGCGTGAATATCTACATAAAACTCTAAAAAATTGGCTTTAGCAGCTAGATAATTACAAAGTTCAATATTTTGTTCAACACCGATAAAATGCCATTTTTGTTTAGAATAGTTTTGAATCACCGAAATTAAATTTCCAGTCCCGCAAGTAATATCAAATAAGTTCTTACTTCTTTTTTCCTTCTTTTCTAAATCTAGTAAGAATGTAAAGATTACCCCTACTGCATCTGGTGTAATTTCATCTAAGGCCATGTTAGAATGTTTATAGGCTTTAATTTCTAACAAAAGAACTGCTTTTCTTAACTCCTCAAAATTAATTTTGATACTTTCTACTTCTTTTTTTAAGGAAACTATTTTTTCGATATCTTCTTCTAATAAATTATCTTTCGATAAATTATCATAATCTACAAATAAATTTAATGTTTTTGTTAAACATGTTAAATATGTGACCTTCTTATTTTCTTCAACTAAAGAATGATAATAAGACATTGCTATTTCATCTATTAAGTCAGAAACTTGATTAATAATATTCATCAAAACACCTTACATTCCGCTTTTAATACGTTCTGCAATAGATTTTGCCACAATGAATGCACTAGTCCATGCCCATTGTAGGTTAAATCCACCACAAACACCATCAATATCTAGAATTTCACCACAAAGGTAAACACCAGCATTTTTTCTTGATTCTAAAGTTTCAGGAACAACTTCCTTAACATCAATACCACCAACAGTAACTTGAGCATGATCAAATGAATCAAGATGTTTATATTCAATATCAAAACTTTTAATAACTCTAGCAATTCTTTCTAATTCTCTATTAGTTAAATTTTCCACATATCCAGCCACTTCTACTTTGGCACGTTTTAATATTTGATTACATAACATTTTATGGAACATACCAATTAAGAAATTAGCATTAGAATATGTATGTAAATTTTCTTTTCTTTCATGTAATTCGATAATTAATTCATCTAGGGTGTATTCAGGACATAAATCCAAAGAGAAATGACTAATATGTGTTTTTCCGTTAATTTCATTTCTTGCAATTTGACTCGCCATATCCATTACAACAATACCAGATACTGTTTCTGATTTGAATTGAACCTCGCCACTAGCTTGCCAGATTGGCTCTTTATTTCTTTTAACAAATAAAGAAACATTGGCTTTTACTCTTAAGCCTTCTAAGCCTCTAACACTATTTTCATCTGTTTTAATACCAACAAGACCAGGATATGTATCAGTAACCTTCATTTTTAAAGTCTTAGCAATATGATACCCGGTACCATTTGAACCAAGGATTGGACTTGCTTTTCCACCTGCTGCTAAAATAACATAATCAGCAATAACTCTTAAGCCCCTAGTTGATTCAACTACATATTTCCCTTTTTCTTCGTGCACTCTTTTGACTTCGAAATTACATTTTTCTTCAATTCCAAATTCTCTAATTTTATTTCTTAAAACATCAAGTAAACTTGAAGAATTTTCAGATTTTGGATAAATTCTTCCCTCTGTACCCTTCATAGTTTTAAGACCTAATTTAGAGAAGAATTCAATTGTTTCTTTATAACCAAATTTTTTAAATAATTTTGTAACAAAACTAGGTTGATTATATTTACTACCTTTTGTATTCTCGTTAGAAAAATTTGCTTTTCCAGATCCAGTTGCTAAAATTTTCTTACCAACTCTTTCTAATCTTTCAACGATAGTTATTTTAACTTCATCTTTTAACTCAGTTTTTAAAGCAACTGCAGAAAAAAGTCCCGACGCTCCACCGCCAATAATAACTATTTCTTTCATATAATCCTCCTAAATGTATAATTATTTAATTGCTTTTACAGCACTAACAACTTGTTCAATTACTTCTTCTTTACTTAATTCAACTTTTTCCATTGTTTGTCTTGTCTTAAACTCACAAACACCATTAACTGCCCCACGACCTACAACGATCATATAAGGAATACCAATTAATTCCCAATCTTTAAATTTAAAACCAGGTCTTTCGTCACGATCATCTAGAATTACTTCTACATGGTTTGCTTTTAACTCAGTATATATTTCATTAGCTAATTTGTTCATTGCTTCATCATTATAGTTAATAGGTACAACTACAGCGTGATATGGAGCAACATTTAATGGCCATTTAATACCATAATCGTCATGATATTGTTCAATAATACTAGATACTGTTCTAGTTACACCAATACCATAGCATCCCATTACCATTGGCACATTAACACCACTTTCAGCTTGATAAGTACATCCCATAGGCAATGAATACTTAGTTCCTAATTTAAAGATTTGACCAACTTCGATACCACGTTCTTTTTTCATTTTCATGCCACATACAGGACAAATATCATTTTCTTCAACTAATCTTAAGTCTAATACTGTTCCTGTAAAATCTCTACCAAAATTTGCATTTATGTAGTGAGCATCAGCTTGATTTGCACCAATAACACCATTTCTAACATAAGTTACTTCTTCATCAACTAAGACTTTTACTTTTAAATTATTAGGACCAACAAAACCAGCAACAGAACCAAGCGATTTAATTTCTTCATCAGTTGCAAAGCGAATTTCGTGTTCTGCAATATTTAACGCATTAATTAATTTAATTTCATTAATGCTACGATCACCCCTGATAACAGCTAAAACAAACTGATTATTTGCCATATCAAAGTAAACTAAACTCTTAAATACATCTTTTAATGATACATTTAAGAAGCTACTTACTTCTTCAATTGTTTTAACATTTGGTGTTCTTACCAATTCCATTGATTTTAAATCTTCAGTATTTTTATATACATCAACTTTAGATACAGCTTTTTCAACATCCGCAGCATATCCACAATCACAATAGATAATATCACTTTCACCAACTTCAGATAAAGCCATAAATTGATGAGAGCCACTACCACCGATGGCACCTGTATCGGCTAAAACTATTTTATAGTTTAGGCCTAAACGAGTAAAGATGTTCTCATAAGTTTTATGCATAACATTATAACTTATATCCAAACCCTTTTCATCTAAATCAAAAGAATATGCATCTTTCATAATAAATTCTCTACCACGCATCAAACCAAATCGAGGACGTAATTCATCACGATATTTAGTTTGAATTTGATAAATGCATAAAGGTAGATTCTTTTTTGACTTAATTTCATTTCTAACTAGATCAGTAAAAATTTCCTCATGTGTTGGACCTAAACAAAACTCACGATCATGGCGATCATTGAATCTCATAAGTTCTGGGCCATATTTACTCCATCTTCCACTTTCTTCCCATAATTCTTTAGGTTGGATTGCGCTAGATAAAATTTCTAATGCACCAGAATTATCCATTTCTTCACGAATGACTGCTTCTACCTTATTTAAAACTCTTAATCCTAAAGGTAAATAATTATAAACACCAGCAACAAGCTTTCTAATCATCCCGGCTCTTATTAATAAAATGTGGCTAGAAATTTGCGCTTCATTTGGTGCTTCTTTTAATGTTGCTATTAACATTTTACTTGCTTTCATAAGTAAACCCTCTTTCTTATCGCATTATTATACCATTTTTTGTATTTTTTTTCAAACAATATATTTAAGTAAATTTTTAGGCTTTAACAATTGACTAAAAAAGTTAATTTTGATATACTAAAAGGGTAGATAATTTATAAGAAAGGAATAGATAGTATGAATAAAATTATTAAATTATCAAGTTTATTTGTTATGTTATTTGCATTAGTTGCATTATGTGGATGTGCTCCTAAAGATGTAGATGCAGCTAAAGAAAAAATGGAAGAAGCTGGTTACCTAGTTGTTGGTTATCAAGGTGAAGGCGAAGGTTTAGTTGGTGCTTTCATGGCAACTAAAGCTACTGGTTTATTAGAAGGAGAAACTTTAATTGCTACTCTTTATGATTCTAAATCAGCTGCTAAAGATGCTTTAGAAGAAGCTCAAGGTGATGCTAAAGATGATCAAGTTGCTAAACAAATTGGCAAATGGATCGTTATTGGTACTGAACAAGCTATTAAAGACTTTAAATAGGAATTTTAAAAATAAAATACTAAAGGATTAATCCTTTAGTATTTTTTTTATTTGTTTTTCAAGATTTTCTGTTATCATCATAAAACCTAAGTCAGTTGGATGGCATCCATCAACCGTTGCTTCATTTTGATATTTACCAAGTAATTTGTGACCATCATAAAAATAAATATTTTTATCAGTCAATCTATGTTTATTAACAACACTTCTTTGGAATTTTAATCTTAATAATTGATCATTAAAATTATCAGAAACAAAGTTTTCAACAGACATTCTAATTTTACTAAGTACAAGTATCGGCGTATATGGATTTTTATTCCTTAATATATTAATAAAATTATCTAAAGTATCTTTCAACATTGGAAGTGTTGCGTTAGCCTCATAGTCTAAAATAAACATTTTAACATTATCAATTGATGAAAGAAGTTCTGCAATTTCTTTTTGTCCTCTTCCGTTACCAGAAAAGCCAAAGTTTAAAACCTCATAACCCATTCTTCTAGATAACGCATTGGTATAGCTCATACCACCTCTTGAAGCACACCCACCTTGTGTAATTGAAGTTCCATAACAAACAATCTTTCCTTTTGGAAATAAATTATCTTCTTTACAAACAAAAGCATCAGTATCAACACATACTTCAATATCTAAGATACCTCCATATAAAGGTAAATTAATTAAATATAAACGTTCTACTTTTTCCCAGTTACTAAAGTAAGTAAACTCATATTCTTTTTGACTATAATGATATGAGGCACATCTAAAAAAAGTTAAATCTTCTCTTTTAGTTCCAATATATAAATCACACCCACCTTGACCAGTAAAAGGCATATGGCTCATATTAAAAGTATGCCCAAGTTTTACTTTAATTTTTAAAGTAGAGGTATTACTTCTAAAGGCAAGCATCGCGCCACTTGGTTGTTCAACTAAATAATGAAGTCCTTCTGCTAAATTTTTAATCAATTCATCCGATTCTTTTGGAAATCTAACGAATCTTTTATCTTGTTCAAACCAATTTAATCCATAAACTTTAACTCTATCATCATTTTTAGGATTAATTGACTGTAATTCAGTAGTAGCTTCTTTATTTTCAAAATTTGTATCAATTTTTTTAATATCTGGCATAATATCACCTCTTTATTATTATATCAAATTTGTTTTATGATTACATTTAAAAAGAAAAAAACTTGAACATAAGTGCGTCACTCATAGGGATTTTTTAGACATTATAAAAGGATAGCAAAATTTTGCTATCCTTTACTTTTTGCTTTGCAAAATACACGGCTTTCTTTTGAAAGTATAGTGTGCTACACTTTTAAAATTTTCCACAAAAAAATTCCCCACAAAAAATATCAACTCCATAAATTGAAATTTGACGATTAGAATATACCGCCGTTATACTTTTTCATTGCATAGAAGCTAACAAACATTCCTACAATGATGCTAACAATCAGTTCTATCACACCGATTATAACAAAAGCTTGGAGTTGTGTTTGCTCGAAAATCAAGAAAAGAATGCCAAACACAATCATAGAGAGACCGATGATAAGCGTTCCCAAACCAACGAGCTTACCAAATGGCTTTCTGTTTTCCTCGGTCACTCGTTTTCTATGATACCAATGGAGAGAAGATATATTTCCTGTCATATTGATTATACCGAGAATAGAAACCAGTATCCCCAATCCCGAAACAGTTAAAAAAGCTGCCATTTTGTTCCTCCTACAAATTCTTATTTATCGGTGAGTTTATTATAACATAAAATAAAATTTACTTCAATTTGTTTTGCGTGGTAAAAGAAAACTCGACTTAATAAAAGACGAGTTTTATGATTTATTCAATTAAAATCCCTATGGGATACGCCCATATGTTCAAGTTTTATTTTTCTAACAAAGTAATTTAATAATATCTTCGTATTCAGCAAATAAGTTTTTAGATTTGCCGATTACTTCTTCAAATGGTGTAGCAACGATAACATTTGATTGAACACCTAAACATACTCCACTTTGGCCATCCATTAAAGCTTCCACAGCCGCAAGACCTAAACGAGACGCAAGGATTCTATCATATGATGATGGTTTACCACCTCTTTGAACGTGACCTAAAACAGTTGCACGTGTTTCATAACCACTATATTCTTCAATTTGACGAGCAAGTTCATTAACATCAAATAAATGTTCAGTAACAATAATGATAGGGTGACGTTTATTTTGTTCTTTAAATTCTTTAGTTTGATTTAAAATAGTTTGTAAATCGTTATTTTGCGTATTAGTAACAACGAATTCAGCACCAGTTGCTAAACCAGCACTTCTTGCGATATCACCACAATATCTACCCATAACTTCAACAACTGCACATCTTTGATGAGAACCACATGTATCACGTAGTTTATCAATAGCATCTACAACTGTATTTAAACATGTATCAAAACCAATTGTATAATCAGTAAAAGCAATGTCATTATCAATTGTTCCAGGTAAACCTACAACATTTACACCATGATCATGAAGACGTTTTGCACCTGCATATGTACCATCGCCACCGATAACAACTAAAGCATCAATGCCATGCTCTTTTAATTGTTGAATACCTTTTTCTCTTACCTTAGGATCAGGAAATTCAGGAAGTCTAGCAGAACCTAAAATAGTTCCACCTCTTGCGATAATATCGGTTACTGATTTTCTAGTCATTGGTTCGTAATTTTCGCCACCTTCAACTAGACCTTTATAACCTTCATGAATACCAATAACTTCTAAACCATAAGAACGCGCAGAACGTACAACCGCTCTAATAGCAGCATTCATTCCTGGGGCGTCACCACCAGATGTTAAAACAGCAATTTTCTTAATCATAATTTCTACTCCTATTACGTACTAAATGATTATACTACTATTCGTCAAATTTTGCAACTATTTGTTTAATTTTTCTAGATGCCAGATTCTATCAACATAATCTTCAATAGATCTGTCAGCTGCAAATCTGCCAGCTTCACTAATGTTTACTAATGACATTCTAGCAAACTCTAAAGGGTTACGGTAAACTTTATCCATTTTATAATATGCTTCCATATAACTTTCAAAATCCGCTAAACACATGTATTGGTCAGCTACACCTCTACTTGTTAACAAATAGTTCGCAATATTTTCAAAACTCTTACCTGCAAATCCAATTTTTAAAGTTTGAATAATATCCCTAATTTCTTTATTATTATTGTAATAATAAGTTGAGTTATAACCTTTTTTCCAAAGATCATTAACTTCTGGGGTTGTCATACCAAAGATAAAGATATTATCATCACCAACTGCTTCACAAATTTCCACATTGGCGCCATCCATTGTACCAAGTGTAACAGCACCATTAATCATAAACTTCATATTACCAGTTCCACTGGCTTCTTTTCCAGCAAGTGAAATTTGTTCACTAATTTCTGATGCAGGCATTAGCTTTTCTGCTAAAGTCACACAATAATCTTCTAAAAATACAACATTTAATTTTGCTTTAATTTCTGGATGTTGTTGAATATCTTCACTAATCTTATTAATTAATTCAATAACTTCCTTTGCAGCATAATACCCAGGAGCAGCTTTAGCACCAAAAATATAAGTTTGAGGAGTAATGTCTGCTGTAGGATCAGCTTTTAATTTGTTATATAAACTAATAATTTTTAAAACATTAAGAAGTTGACGTTTATATTCATGAAGACGTTTAACTTGAACGTCAAATCTAGTGTTTGGATCTATTTGAATTCCTTGTTTTTTATAAACAGCTTTACAAAAATCAACTTTGTTTTGATATTTTATTTCTAATAGTTGCTTTAAAACTTCTTCATCTTGTTCAAAAGCTCTTAATTTCTTTAATTGGCTTGCATCTTTATAATAATCATGACCAATCAATTTATCTAATAATGCACATAGTCTAGGGTTAGATTGATGTAACCAGCGTCTATGAGCAATCCCATTTGTAACATTAGTAAATTTATCTGGTGTAATGTCATAGAAATTTTTAAAGATACTTCTCTTAATGATGTCACTATGTAATTGAGAAACTCCATTAACCTTGTGACTACCTAATACTGCAAGATTAGCCATTCTAACTCTGCCATCGGCAACAATGGCCATATCAGAAATTTTCTTCCAATTACCAGGGAAACGATTCCATAAATCAGTCGTAAATCTTCTGTTAATTTCATGAATAATCATTGTAATTCTTGGCAACAATCTTTCAAAGCGTTCTAAACTCCATGTTTCAAGCGCTTCAACTAAAACTGTATGGTTAGTATAAGAAACACAATTTGTAACAATATTCCAAGCTTCATCCCAACCTAATTCATAATCATCCATTAAAATACGCATCATTTCAGGGATACATAATACTGGATGAGTATCATTAATATGGATACAAACTTTATCAGCAAGTGTTCTAATATCGCCATAATTTTTAATATGGTCATTAATGATATTTTGAATTGATGCACTTACTAAAAAGTATTGTTGCTTAAGTCTTAAAGTTTTTCCTTCTTGATGATCATCTGATGGATATAATACTTTTGAAATTAATTCTGCTTCATAGCTTTCTTTAGTAGCTTTTAAATAGTCACCTTGAGAAAAAGACTTCATATCAAAAGTTCTTATACTTCTACTACTCCAAAGGCGAAGAGTTGAAACGGCTTCACTTCCGCCACCACTAATCAACATATCATATGGTAAAGCTTCAATCTCCGTTGCCCCATGGTATTTAAATTTAAGTTTGCCATTGACATTTTCTTCTGTTACAGTTCCTCCAAATCGAACAGTTAATGATCTATCACTTCTTTGGATTAACCATGTTTCACCACCTGGAAGCCAAATATCCGGCATTTCAGTTTGCCAACCATCAATGATTTTTTGTTTGAATAACCCATATTCATATCTAATAGAAAAACCATAAGCTGGATAACCTAATGCAGATAAACTATCCATAAAACATGCGGCAAGACGACCTAAACCGCCATTACCTAATCCTGCATCTGGTTCTTTTTCATATAAGTCTTCAACATCATAACCTAATTCATTTAATGCTTCTTTATAATCATCAATTACGCCTAAATTATAAAGATTTGTTTTTAAACTTCTACCCACTAAGAATTCCATACAAAGATAGTAAACTTTTTTCTTTTGTTGAACTCTTACTTCATGCATAAAAGTTTTTTTCTTGGCCATTAAAATGTCTAAAACAGTCAAACTTACTGCTTTATACATTTGATCAAGTGAGGCATCACTTGGTGTAACGCCAAAATAGTTAGCCAATTTATCTACTATTTTGGCCTTTATAGTTGAATCTACCATTATTTTCTCCTACTTGTTTAATAATTCTTCGTACATTTCTACGTATTTTTTAGCAGAAGCAGTCCAACCAAAATCACAAGCCATCGCAGCTTTAACATGTTTTGCCCATAAAGCTTTATCCTCATAATCAGCTAATGCTTGTTTAACTTTTGCTAATAACTCATCTGCATTAATATTATCAAACACATAACCATTACCTTTGGCAAGACTAAAGTCTTTAATACTATCAGCTAAACCACCTGTTTTTCTAACAATTGGTAACGCACCATAACGACATGCAATCATTTGTGCTAAACCACATGGTTCTGATAAAGAAGGCATTAAGAATAAATCACTAGAAGCATAAATCTTACGAGATAAATCTTGGTTAAATGCAATAATAACAGATAGTTTACCTTGATAAGCTCTTTCCATATCTCTTAAGAACCATTCATAAGAACTATCACCAGTTCCAAGTATTACAACTTGAACTTTTTCTTTTAAGACTTCACTTAAAATAGCCTTTACTAAGTCCATACCCTTATGGCTAACAAGTCTTGTAACCATTCCAATTAGAGGAATATCTTTATTAACTGTTAAGCCTAACATTTCTTGTAAATGAACTTTATTTTCAGCTTTTAATTCAGGAGTTTTCTTATCATATTTTACAAATAGAGCATCGTCTTTAGCTGGATTGTAGAAAGTCTTATCAATACCATTTAAGATGCCTCTAAGTTTTCCTTCTTGTTTTATTCTTTCAACCTCAAATTCTAAGCCTTTTGCAAAATATGCGTATTGAATTTCTTCAGCATAAGTTGGAGAAACCGTACTAACAAAGTTTGAAGATTCCATTGCACCCTTCATGATATTTAAATGTCCACGATATTCTAAAATATAGCCGTCTTGAGCTGGGATACCAAAAACATCTTGAATGATATCTTCATCATAAGAATAAATACCTTGGTATTCAATATTATGAACTGTGAAAATTCTTCTTACATCTTTAAATCTTTCATCATTATAGTAAAGTGTTCTCAAATATACTGGTACTAAACCTGCTTGCCAATCATGACAGTGAATGATATCAGGAATAATATCTAAATAAATCATTGTTTCAATGGCTGCTTTTGAGAAGAAAGCAAATCTTTCACCATCATCAAAATAGCCATAGTAATTTGATTTTTTGAAATAATATTCATTGTCAATAAAATAATAAGTAATGCCTTTTTCAACGTATTTAAAGATACCACAGTATTGCTTACGCCAAGAAAGGTTTACTGTTGTTTGTCCAATATAAACAAGTTTATTCCTGTATTTAGGATTAGTAAATTTTGAATATAAAGGTAAAATAACTGATACTTGATTATTTTCCCCATTCGCATTCATTAATTTTGCAACTCTTGTTGGAAGACTACCAATAACATCTGCTAAACCGCCAGATGCGAAAAATGGTTGACATTCAGAAGCTACAATAACAATTTTTTTTGCATCCATAACATTTTTCTCCTATTAAATCATCATATTTTTGGCAACGTAATATGGTAATTTACTACAGCCAGATAATTCTTGATGGTCTCTTATTGTTACATTTTTATCTGTAACAACACAGTTTAATTGTACTTTTTCTAATACCATTGTATCTTGCATTAAAATACAATTTTTAATAACTGTATCTTTACCAACTTTAACACCACGGAATAAAATACTATTAATAACAGTTCCTTCAACTACACAACCATCTGCAATGAAACTATTTTCGACTTTAGCATTTTTACCATATTTAGTAGGTGCTGAATCTCTTACTTTTGTGTAAATTGGCACTGTTTCTAATAAATCTTTTCTTACTTGTTCATCTAGTAATGCCATATTATTGGCAAAATAGTTTTCAAGTGAATTAATTCTTAAATATGCCCCAGTATAGTTATAACCAAAGATTCTAAGAGAAGATACATTATTAATAATAATTTCTTGTTCTAATGAGTTAGCACCTTTTGCAGCAGCTTCATATAATAGAGATTGTAATAATTTTCTCTTAATCACTAGCGCATTAACACCAACTTTTTGAACACCTTTAGTTTCATTTACTAAACCTGCACTTGTAACACGACCAAAATCATCAGTTTCTACAACTAAGTGTTCAGCATATAAGTCTTTAACTTCACATTCGCGATATATTATAGTCATATCAGCATTATTATCTTCATGTTGAGAAATAACATCTTCATAGTTAATAACATTAACACTATCACATTCAGTTAAAATTAGATTTTCTTCTGGACATTTAGTGATAAAACCGATAATTCCTTGTAAAGCTTCAATTGGATTATCATAAATATTACCGCTTTTATAATTACCAAAAGGTGGGAATACTGTGATGCCACCATGTCTTCTAGATAAATCCCAATCTTTACCACTACCAATGTGATCCATTAATGATTGATAGTTTCTTCTTGCAATTACAGCAACTTGTGTAATATCCGCATTTACCATATTTGATAAGGCAAAGTCAATTAAACGATAACGACCTCCAAAAGGTATTGATGCTTCTGTTCTTTTTCTAACTAGTTCATCAACTTGAGAAAATCTACCATCAGAAAAAATAATTCCTGCAGTTCCCATTTATTTGACCTCCTTTTCAATATTTAAACCTTTGCCTATTATAGCATTATCAGCTACTTCATAACCTCTACCAATAACAGTAATACCTTTACTAGTAGCATCTTTTTCACCGACTTTAGCATTAACACCAACTACAACGTCTTCATCTAAAATAACATAATTAACTACGGCACCTTTTTTAATAACAACATTATTAAAGATAACACTATTTTCAACAACAGCACCTTCTTCAATAACAACATTTGATCCAATAACACTATTTACAACGCGACCATGTACTTTAGATCCACCACTAATAATTGAATTTTCGATTAGAGAGTTTGGACCAATAAATTGTGGAGTAACACCAGAGATTCTAGAATGAATTTTCCAGTATGGGTTATATAAATCAAAATTAGGTTGCTCTCCTAATAAGTCCATATTTGCAATCCATAAACTTTCAATAGTACCTACATCTTTCCAATAACCTTTAAATGGATAAGCTACCATTAATTCATTATTGTCTAACATATTAGGAATAATATTTTTACCAAAGTCATGTGCAGAATCCTCTACCGCATTATCTTCTTCTAAATACTTTATTAGTTTGTCCGTTTTAAAGATATAAATTCCCATTGATGCTTGATTATTTTTTGGAACTTTTGGTTTTTCTTCAAACTCAACAATTCTCATATCCTTATCAGTATTCATAATACCAAAACGACTAGCTTCTTCATATGAAACTTCTAATGTAGCGATAGTACAATCAGCATTTCTATCAATATGAGTATCTAACATATCAGCGTAGTCCATTTTATAAATATGGTCACCAGATAGGATAATTACATGTTCAGGATTATAATTTTTAATAAAATCAATATTTTGATAAATTGCATTGGCAGTACCTAAATACCAAGCGCTCTTATCCTTTGCTTGATATGGAGGTAAAATATGTACACCACCATAGTTTCTATCTAAATCCCATGGAGCACCATTACCAATATAATCATTTAAAATTAATGGTTGGTATTGTGTTAAAACACCGACAGTATCAATTTTTGAATTAGTACAATTAGAAAGTGGGAAATCAATGATACGGTATTTGCCACCAAAAGATACAGCAGGTTTTGCAACTTTCGTTGTTAACGCTAAAAGACGACTACCTTGTCCCCCTGCTAATAGCATTGCTAAGCATTTTTTGTTTTTTTGCATTTATTTTTCTACCTTTCTAAAATAAATTCCACAGTTAGCTGGTAAATTAAATACTAATCTACCATTTTTAACGGTTTTAGTAGTGCCTATTAATTTATTAGCACCACCATATTTAATATCGTTACTAGCAAATATAATTTTGTATGTACCATTTTCAACTTCGAAAGAATAATTTTGCCATTCGACAAATGAAAAATTTAAAACAACAATAATTTTTTTGCCTTCTTGATCGATTCTTTCATAAGTAAATGTATTATGACCACTATCATCTACTATTAGCCAATTAAAACCATCCCAAGAATCATCTAAACTATAGAATGGTTTATTTTTTAAATATATTTTATTTAAGTCAGCTATAAAATGTTGAAAGTCAATATGTTTTGGATACTGAAGCAATAACCAATCAATCTCTCTATCATCACGCCATTCAATAATTTGAGCAATCTCATTCCCCATAAAGTTTAATTTTTTACCAGGGTGACTCATCATATACATGTAATATGTTTGTAATGACATAAACTTTTGATCATAATCTCCAGCCATTTTGTTTACTAAGGATAATTTACCATGAACTACTTCATCGTGCGATATTGGCAAAATAAATTTTTCTGTATAAGCATAAGTCAGTTGGAAAGTTATCCGATTATGTTCATATTGTTTAAAAATAGGATCTACCTTGGCATAAGCCAAAGTGTCATTCATCCAACCCATATTCCACTTATAATTGAAACCAAGCCCATCATATTCAACAGGAGCAGTAATTTTTGGGTATGTTGTTGCTTCTTCAGCAATCATTAAAACACCATCGAATAATTTATTAACTGTTTTATTCAGTTTTTTAATAAAAGCAACGGCATCTAAATTAATGTTAGTACCTAAAGTATTAGGTTCCCATTCTCCTTCATTTCTACAGTAATCAAGATAAAGCATTGATGAAACGGCATCTACTCTTAAACCATCAATATGATATTCTTTTAAATAATATATTGCATTTGAAACTAAGAAGCTTTGAATTTCACATCTACCATAATCAAAAGCTCTAGTGCCCCAGCCAGCATGTTCTCTTTTCTTAGGGTTACTAGGTTCATAAAGCATTGATCCATCAAACTCAATTAAACCATGAGCATCTTTACAAAAATGACCTGGTACCCAATCAACAATAACACCAATATTATTTTGATGCATAATATCAACAAACTCCATAAATTGTTTAGGAGTACCAAATCTAGATGTAATACTATAAAATCCGGTTACTTGATAACCCCATGAAGGATCATACGGATACTCAGAAACTGGCATTAATTCAACATGCGTATAACCCATTTTATTAACATAGTCAGCTAGTTCATGGGCAAGTTTAACATAGTCAAAGAAATTACCATCCTCATAAGTACGCCATGATGCCAAATTAACTTCATAGATGTTTAAAGGTTTATTGTAATAATGATTTACCTTTCTATTTTTCATCCATTTTGTATCATTGAAATGATAACCTTTTAAATCATATACTTTAGAAGCCGTATTAGGTCTAAGTTCTGAATGAAAAGCGTAAGGATCAGATTTTAAAATGTATCTATTACTTTTAGTTTTAATCGCATATTTATAAGAGTTAAATTCACAAACACCAGGGATAAATATCTCCCAAAGACCTTCATTATTAATTCTAGTCATCTGATGTTTATTGCGATCCCAATTATTAAACTCACCAACAACAGCAACTTTTTTTGCATTTGGTGCCCATGTTCTAAAAACAACTCCATTGTTAGTTACGTGAGAGCCTAATAATTCATAACTAAAATAATTAGTACCTTGATGAAATAAATAAATTCCTTGTTCTTCTATCATGGTTTTTTTTCCTTTTCTTCAACTTATTATATCATTATTTTATTTTTTAATCAACTAAAGGTTAAAAAGAAAAATTGTTTTTTAAAGAACTAAAAGTAAAATTATATTTCAAAAATTATTTTTCAAAACGAATTATAATGAAAAAAAGGATAAAAAGTGTTTTTTTGTCGCTTTTTACTTAATGAAAAATTCCTATTTTTTGTTTAAAAGCCTATCCCCTTTTTCTTTTATTTTCATAAAATAAAATGAAGGAAAGGAGGCACATAAATGCAGTATCAATTAGTAAAAGGGCAAAATGGTGAAAGACTTTGGTTGCCTTTACTAGCAGGAGCAGCTATTATTTCAGCACCTCTTTGGTTAAATAACAAGTGTTGTGGTAACAATCAAACATACCAAGCTCCATATTATGCCTATCCATACCCATATCCATATCCTGTTTACCAACCAAATTACTATCCTTATTATAATTACACCCCATATCCACCAACTACCCAAATTACATATAATCAGTAAAAAATTATGGTAATTATTGATGCAGGACATGGTGGATTTGATCCAGGTGGAGGAAGCAACATTTATTTTAAAGAAAAAGAATTAACGAGTAAAATTTCAAACTATCAAAAAAAGCGTTTTGACGAATTAGGAATTCCCTCGATTTTAGTTAGAACATACGATGAAACTCTACCACCCAGGGAAAGAACCAATAGAATTAAAGAATTTGGATCAAAAACAACTGATATACTAATCTCCAATCATATAAATAATGGTGGCTCCAAAGGGGGAGAAATAATCTATTCTATTAGAGATAGTGGAGAGCTTGCACGTATGATTGCAGTAAAATTAAAAGAAGCAGGCTTACCAATCCGTAATGTCTACCAAAGACTTAATCGATTAGGTAAAGACTATTATTTTATATTAAGAGATACCAATCCAAATAACGCAATGATTATTGAATATGGATTTGCAGATAACGAAAGCGATGCTTTTAGGCTAATTTATGAATGGCCAGTTTTAGCTGAACAAGTTGTCAAAGCAATTACCGAGTATTTTCAACTTCCTTATAGTGAACCTAGTATCAAAACCTATATTATTAAACCCAATGACACTTTATATTCTATTGCGACAACCAATGATACAACTGTTAAAAAAATAAAAGAGCTAAACAATTTGAATTCAAATACTATTTTCCCAGGTGCTACTTTGTTAATTCCGTGATAAAAAAAGATAACCAATCATATCTATTAATGATGTGTATGAGTTATCTTTTTTTATTTTGTTTTTCCTTACTTTATATAATTTTTTTCATCAATAACACCCAAATACTTCAAACCACAACCTATGATACTTTCAATATTTTTTTAAAAGTCCTATTACCTTCAATTATACCTATGTATATTATGTCTAATATTTTAATAAATAATAAGATAACACAAACTTTATTATCCAAACTAAAACCATTATTTAAAGTATTTGATTCTACCTATAGCATTTCATTATTTGTAAGTAGTATTTTTCTTGGTAACCCGACTTCCATTATTAATATCATTTCATCTTATAAAAAAAACAAGATAAGTTATGATGATACTATGATCCTCCTTAAATCATGTTCTTTTATAAACCCCTTGTTTATTATTAATTTTTGTAAAGAGAATAAGCTTATGGAGTTATCCTATTATATAATATTTATCAATATTTTTACTAATTATTTATTGTTGATTATACATAAACATAAAAATACTAAAAATGTTACAAACTTTGATAAATGTGATATTTTTAAATTATTAAATAATTCAACATTAATCTTATTTAATGTTTTCATCATATTTTATTTTATTAATATTATTAAGTCCCTTATTTATACAATTGATTTAAATATTTACTTAAAGATTATATTTGATTTTTTAGAAGTGACAAGTGGAATAAATAACTTAATAAAATATCCTATTTCATTAAATATAAAAAAAATTCTAATATCTTTACTTATTTCATCATGTGGATTATGTATAATACTTCAATCACTTAATGAAATAAAAAAAGTGCCTAATAATAGACACTTTATTAATCAATATTTAATTGGAAGATTTTATCAAATACTAATTAACACATTATTATTTTTGATATTTCTTCATTAATGCAGTTGATACTATATTTGGAACAAATTCACTTACATCAGCATTAAAACCAACCATTTCTTTTACACTACTGCTTGATAAAAATGAATATTGATGACTACTCATAATAAAAATAGTTTCTATTTCATTATCTAGTGATTTGTTTAAAGCAGCCATTTGTAATTCATATTCAAAATCACTAACCATTCTTAAACCTCTAATAATAGTATCTGATCCAACTTGTTTAGCATACTGAACAGTAAGTAAAGATGTTTTATCAACAATAATATTTGGAATGTCTTTAGTTGTTTCTCTAATTAACTCCATTCTTTCTTCTACACTAAATAAAGTCTTCTTATTGACATTATTGGGAACAACTACATAAATCTTATCAAAAAGTTTTGCAGCTCTTTTAATAATGTCTAGATGACCATTAGTAATTGGATCAAAAGTCCCAGGATATACACCTATACGCATATTTTTACTCCTTTTCTAAAATCAAAACCTCACTACTGGAATATCTTCGACATAGTTTAACCTTATAACCATCATAATGTTTTTGAACAACATCTTCTTTTGGATACTCACAAACAATATATCCACCTTCAGCCAATAAATCATTCTCAATAATGTAGATGATTAATTCATCAATTACTTTTAATTTAAATGGTGGATCTAAAAAGATAATATCAAACATTTTTGATTTATCAAATCTTTTAATTATTTGTTTGTAATCTCCATAAAGAATAGTTAGTTCTTTCATTGAGTTTAATGTTTGTGCATTTTTCTTAATAATTTCGATTGCGTCTAGATTATTATCTAAGATATATGCTTTCTTAGCACCTCTACTAATAGACTCTAAACTTAACGCTCCGCTACCACCAAAAACATCAAGTACAACAAAACCAGGAAGCATACCACCTAAACTAGAAAAAATTGCTTCTTTTGTACCATCTAAAGTTGGTCTTGTAGATAAACCTTCTAAAGTTTGTAATTTTCTTCCTCTATTAATACCTGCAATAATTCTCATATATTATAGCTCATCATCTCTATTATCTGTTGATTCAATATAATAGAAATCTTCGATTTCATCATGTTTAACAATGTATTTTTTTGAATCAACAAAAAATTCTGGATAAGAATCACCTTTTTCTGATGCAGTATGGTGATGCAAAATAATAGTATTACCATCATCAGTAGTACCACCAGCATTAAGTGGTCGCATATATGCAACAACCCAACCAACTTGATTTTCTACCATATAGTCTTCTCTTTTAATTTTACGGCCAACTATATCATAGGCATATTCAAGACTTCCATACTCGTGTTCCCAAATTAGTAATGCTTCTTTTTTATCCATAAGATTCCTCTTTCATAATAATTTCAATAAATTATATCAAATTATAACATTTTATGCAAGTATAATGTTTTTAGTTGTTACGATCATACAACTGATCGACTTGAATTACTGCAATTAATTTATCATCATATTGACTAATCAATTCTTTAATTTCTTGTTTTACTTGATAAGGTTTTAACTTATATTTAACCGGAATTACTAGATCAAATAAAATATTAGTATGAGTTGGACCACTAACAATTCTAAAATCATGAATAGAAAAACAAGGATCATAATTATTAACAATTTCTAAGACTATTCCTTTATAAAAGTTAGTTTTTTCATCTTTTATATTAACAGGATCCATATGAATTACTAAATCTATATTCAATTCATGTTTAAAATCTCTTTCAATATTATCAATCATATCATGACTAATCATAACATCTACAGTCGAATCAACCTCAGTATGAACAGTAATAAACTTTTTATTAGGGCCATAACTATGGAAGACTAAATCATGAATACCCAAGATTCCCTCGTATGACAAAATCTTATTAGAAATTTCATTAATTTCTTCCTTCGTTGGAGCATCGCCAATTAAAGGTTTTGTTGTCTCCTTCACTAAATCTAAGCCTGACTTCAAAATAAAGACAGAGACTAAAACCCCTAAAATACCATCAATATTATAATCAGTTAATGCAGTAAAGATTATACCAACAAGAACCACAAAAGTAGAAATTACATCATTTAAACTATCTTGTGAAGTAGCAAGTATTGCGGTAGAATTGATTTTCTTACCGATTTTTTTATTAAAAATACCTTGCCATAATTTGAATAACATTGATAGGCCTAAAATGATATACACATAAATATTAGTTTCTACTAGAGTAGGTTCAATTATTTTCTCAATTGAAGACTTTAATAGACTAAGACCAATAATAATAATGATAAAAGCCACTATCATTCCACTAATATATTCAATTCTTTCATGTCCAAATGGATGTTCTTCATCAGGTGGTAAAGTAGCTAATTTAAAGCCAACCATTGTTACAATACTCGACCCAGCATCTGATAAGTTATTAATACCATCTGCCATAATCGATAAACTACCGCTAATTAGACCAGCAAATATTTTAACTGAACACAAGATCAAATTAACAATAATTCCTACAATACCACTTAAAACCCCGTATTTAGCACGAACCTTAGTGTCATTTATTTTATCATGATTCTTAATAAATAATCTAATTAGTAATTTTGTCATAAAATACCTCTCTATTTTGTCTAAAACATTATATCAAATTAAGTAACTTTTTTCAAGTAAAAAAAGATACCTACATTCTTGTAGATATCCTTTTTATTCTTACATACATGAATAAATCACGAAAAAAATGACTCCAATTAAAAAATATACTGCACCACAAATTAATAAATGTTTATAAGGGGCCGGATTTTGAGCTTTGGCGATACGATAATCACCAAAATTTTGATATTTACGGTCTTTAATATCTTTTTTAAACATTGTACTTAAAGCAGACTTAACGCCATAGACCATCATATCAAAAGCGCCACCATTAGAACATATTACCAAAATTGCTGCACCAATGAACATAATACCAGGTACCGTAAAAGCATCAGAAATATCACCAATGATATCTTTTGTATCATCTAAATACCAAGTATTTTTGATTGCTAAAACTGCAAAAGAAAATAATATTAATATAAAGATTAAAATACCATATTTACGAACTTTAGTATAATCTTTTGTTGGAGTAGCAACTGGAATGTTATATCTTTCTAACACTTCAGGTGACATGTCTTCTATATTTACTTGTGGTTCTTCAATTTTTTTATCATTCATATTTTTATACCTCAAATAAAAATCTAGTAGTTGAATATCAAACTACTAGATTTTCTATTATTTTTTAAGTTCTTCTAAATATTGTTGATATTCAGTTTCATTACAGTATACAAAATGTCCAGGAGCTACTTCTCTCATTGTTGGACCTTCAACAGTATAGTCATGAGCAACTAATGGATTATAAGTAATTCTCTTTCTCTTCTTTTCTGAACGAGGGTCAGGTAGAGGAATAGCAGAGAATAAAGATTTTGTATATGGATGTAATGGATGAGCAAATATTTGATCAGATGTAGATAATTCTACAATTTTACCATAATACATTACCGCAATACGATCTGAGAAATATTTAACAACTGATAAGTCATGTGCGATAAATAGAATAGTTAATCCTAAACGTTCTCTAATTTCATTTAATAAGTTAATAACTTGAGCTTGAATAGAAACGTCAAGTGCTGAAATAGGTTCATCGGCAATAATAAATTCAGGATTTAAAACAATAGCACGAGCAATACCAATACGTTGTCTTTGACCTCCTGAGAATTCATGAGGATAACGACCAGCATGTTCTGGAACTAAGCCAACCATTTCAAGAACACGATAAACTTCTTTATCAATAATCTTCTTATCTTTAATACCTCTAATAATTAAACCTTCAGCAATAATTTCTCTTACAGTCATACGAGGATTTAATGAAGCAATCGGATCTTGGAAGATCATTTGAATTTTACTAGTAATAGTATCCTTTTTAGCTAAACGACGAGCTTCTTTATATTCAGCAACTAATACTGCTTTTTCTTCAGAACCATCAGGTAATTCTTCTAATCTTGGAATATATAAATCATCAACTTTTGCAACTTGAGCTTTTGAATACTCTCTATCACAATGTTTTTGATCAAATTTAGCACTTTTAATTTCTCTTTTTTGTTCTTGAATTAATTCTGCATATTTTGCTTTAATTTCATCTAAATCAGCATCTGCATTTTGTGCTTTGGCTTCTAATATTTCATTGTTTAATTGTTGTTTTAAAACATTAATTCTTTCTTTATATCTTCTAACACCAGCACCAATTCTAGTACCTTTAAAGTATACAGAACCACCAGTAATATTATATAAACGAATAATTGAACGTCCTGTTGTTGTTTTACCACATCCAGATTCACCAACTAAACCGAATACTTCACCTTTGTAAATTTCAAAGTTAACATCATTAACAGCCTTTAATGATCTAGGACCCATTTTAAAGAATTGTTCTAAATGATCAACTTTTAAAATTACTTCTCTTTGAGTAGGAGTTTGATTATTATTCATTTTCTTCTTCCTCCATTCTCTTCTTCATTTTTGCGATACGTTCTGTTACAATTCTAGGAGCTTCTACTTTTGGAGCACTTGGGTGTAATAACCAAGTTGCAGCTAAGTGACCAGGAGTTACTTCAAATAGTGGAGGTTCTTCCTCAAAGTCTATTTGTAAAGCATATCTATTACGTGCAGCAAACGCATCTCCTTTTGGAGGGAAGATCATGTTTGGTGGAGTACCTGGAATAGCTTCTAATTTTTCAGCTGTATCTAAGTCAGGCATTGAACTTAAAAGTGCCCAAGTGTATGGATGACGAGGATCATAGAATACATCATCAGCAGTTCCATATTCAACAATCTTACCAGCATACATAACAGCAATTCTATCAGCCATATTAGCAACTACACCTAAGTCATGAGTGATAAAGATAACTGATAAATTTCTTTCTGCTTTTAATTTATTAATTAATTCTAGAATTTGTGATTGAATAGTAACGTCAAGTGCAGTTGTAGGTTCATCACAAATTAAGATATCTGGGTTAGCAGCTAAAGCAATTGCAATAACAATACGTTGTCTCATACCACCTGAGAATTCAAATGGATATTGACGATATCTAATAGCAGGTTCTGGGATACCAACTTCTTCTAATAACTTTAATGCTTTTAGTTTAGCTACTCTACGTGTAACAGTATAAACTACTTGAGATGCTTTTTCTTTAAAGAAATCAATTAAAGCAACCATCTTAGCATTTTTATCAAAATTAATAGAATTATTAATTTGTTCAATATAGTTATTTCTTAATTTTTCAATAACGATACAAATGTCATTTGCAATTAATTGTAAATCAATGATTGATGGAGGAACAACTTTCCAATCAACTTGTTTACCACTTGCAATTAATTTTTCACGTTTATTATTTTGTTTTTCATAACGTGCCATTTCTTTAGGATTATTCTTGATACCAAAGAAATATTTATTTAATACGTTTGTCATACTTGAAACAAATGTATATTCAACACTATTTTTGATAACTTCTAAACCGTCAATAGCATCAACAACTTGTTTATAAATCGGATTTAAAATATCTTTTACAGTTTGTTTAGTAAAATTTGCATTTTTGAAAATTTCTAAAGCTTCATTTAATAATGGAATAATAGCCTGTTTCTTTTCAATAGATACGTTATGACTATGTTGAAGGGCATAAGATCCTCTTTCAATAAAATCTAACATGAAATTATCATCTAAGTATTTTCTTGTTTTCACATTTAATTCTTCAGAAGGGATATCAAAGACACCTTCTTCACCTTCATACATTGTATAATAACCTAAAGTGAAATAATTAACTTGTTCTTTTTGTAATGCTTCTTTAATTAAATCAACAACTGTTTGAATACAGTGAACTTCAACATCTTGTAATTCAGCTGCATTTTTACTTGCAAATTGTTTAGCAGCCTCAATTAAACTATATACTTCATTTAAACGATTATCTTCTTTAATAAATGATGGATGTATAATAACATTTAAATCACTATAGATTTTTGAATAAACTTTATCACTATTAATAATTTGTTGTTTAGAATTTAAGAATAAAATATGTTCTAAATATTCAAGTAATTCTTGAGCAGTTGCTAAGATATTATTGTATACTTCTTCTAATTTTGTACTATTAATACAGAACTTATCGAATGTTGAACACTTGTCATTATTATCTTTAATTGCATTTTCATCAGCTGCAATAGCGTTCATATTTTCATTAAGTAATTTTAATTTAGCATTAAAATCTCTTCTAGCATTTTTCTTACTAGCTTTATTTTTTAAGATCATTGCTTCTGTAAGTTGTTTACCAACACGCATAATTGGATTTAAACTTGACATTGGATCTTGGAATATCATGGCAATTTTATCACCACGGATTTTATGGAAATCTTCTTCTGTAATTTTTAATAAATCTTGACCATCGTAAATGATTTCTCCACTTTCTACAATAGCATTACCAGATGAGATACCGATAATAGCTTTATTAGTAACTGATTTACCTGAACCAGATTCACCAACGATAGCAAGTGTTTCACCTTTATAAAGATCAAAACTAATATTTCTAACTGCTTGTACTTTACCAGCTGGAGTACGGAATGAAATCTTTAAATTATTAACTTCTAATTTCTTTTCCATATTATTCCTCCGATCCTCTTAGTGAAGGGTTAAATGCATCACGTAACCCGTTACCAAATAAATTGAATGTTATCATTAATAATGCAATAAATACTGCTGGGAATAAGATAACGTGTGGGTATGTAGAAATTGAACCTCTACCATTAGCCATTAATGTACCAACTGAAGTTGATCCACCAACACCTAAGTTAACGATACCTAAGTAACTTAAACTAGATTCTGAGAAAATTACACCAGGAATTACAAGTACGCAACTAGTAATTAAAGTACCTAAAGCATTAGGGAAAATATGTTTAAACATAATTCTTCTGTCTTTAGCACCTAATGTTCTAGCAGCTAAAACATATTCTTGGTTCTTATAACGATAGAATTGCATACGTGTAGTAGACGCCATGCCTATCCATCCAGTTAAGACAAAGGCAAATATCATTGTAGTAACTGTACCTACTTTATCCATAATATGTAATTTAAATAAAGTAACAACAATCATGAATGGAACACCACCTAAAATATCAGTAATACGTTCCATAATCATATCGGCGGCACCACCATAGTAACCTTCAATAGCACCATAGATAGCGCCAATAATTAAGTTAATAGCTGAAATACATAATGCGAAAATTAAACTAAATCTTGCACCGGCAGCTAAATTAACGAAAATATCTTTTCCGTATTGGTCAGCACCGAATAAGAATAGTGGTTCATGACCATGTAAATATTCGAAATACTCATTATAATTAACACGAACTAAATAGTTACCGCCACTTACTTTCTTAGCGTATTTAAATTCATTATTTTCTTCAAAAGAAACACGCATTTTACTTGTGTAATCATCACTAGTTGATACTAAAGATGAAGTAACATAGTCGTGAGTTAATTTGATTTCATCATATGTATTCTTGTTAGTATATCCAGCAGGAATACCTTTATTGTTACCTGAGCCTTGAATTCTATACCAAATATTAGCATTATCTTTATAAATACTTTGAGAATAGAATTTACCATTAGCATCTTTGTTAGCATTATCTGCTCTTACACTTTCATCAGTTTTAAAATAAATCATTCTAGTAATTGGATAAATAACTTGAACATCATTTTCATCTTGATAATTTTGTAAAGCAACATATGCTTCTTTTGTTAATTGAACTTCCTTCATAATAGTTGCTGTATAACTATTTACTTTACATTCATAGTAAGTGTTATAATAAACTAATTTCCCCATTTTAGTTTCAGTAGTATATTCATCATACACTTTACTAATTACTTCAACACCTAATTCTTGTTCAATAGCACGATATTCAATATAATCGGCTTTAGAAATTGTCTTTTTAGAATAACCATTCCAACCTAAGAATTGTAAATTTTTTGACTTAGGTAATAAATATTGAACATTTTGATCTACGAAAGTAGTTTCATATTTTGAAATGAAAGGACCTACTACCGCAAATAATAGTAAGAAGATAATGATGATAGCTGCAGTAACAGAAGCTTTATTTTTACAGAATCTTCTGAAAGCATCTTTCATATATCCTACTGGTTTAGTGTCAAGTTTTAAATCATGGATATCTTGAGTTGCAACGATTGTGAATTTTTCTTGTGGGATATTTTGATAAGCTTGAAATTGAGTTTGATTCATATTATCTAGCCCCCATTCTAATTCTTGGATCGATAATACCATAACTAATGTCAACAATGATATTAGCTGCTAAACCGATGAATGTATAGAATGCAGATAATAACATGAAGAAGTTATAGTCTTTTAAGTTAATTGATTGTACGTAAAGACCACCTACACCAGGAATACTGAAAATACTTTCAATAATTAATGAACCTGATAAGATACCAACGAATTGACCAATAATCATTGGGAAAATTGGAACCATGGCATTACGTAATGCATGTCGAACAGTAGCTTGTGATTTAGTTAAACCTTTAGTTCTTGCAAGTAACATAAAATCACTTGTTAATACTTCTGTTAACTCAGCACGAGTATAACGTGTGAAACCAGCAATAGTACCAAATGATAGTGACAAAATTGCAGGAATTAAAGATAAGAATGTAGTCCAACTTAAATAGTCACTTAAAGTTTCACATGGCGCCATAATGAAATCAAACCAACCTAATTTAAAGCATAATAAATATTGAATTAAGAATGCATAAACGTAACTAGGTACACTTACGAAAATCATTACAGATGTTGAAATAAAGTGATCTTGCCACTTATTTTTCTTAAGTGCTGCGTAGATACCAAATAATAAGCCTACTGGCACTGAAAGAATCATAGAGTATACATTAACTAAGATAGTAGCAGGAAGTTTTTGTCTGAAAATATCAATAACTTCTGAACCTGTATACATTTGTTCACCAACACCCCAGTTGCCGTGAACTATAACAGACTTTAAGAAAATAAAATACTGTTCCATAATTGGTTTACCATAACCTAATGCTTCACGTCTCATTTTGATGATGTTAGCATCTTGTCCAAAAACTTTTACGTCTACTACCGGTAATAGTTTAACAAGTACGAAACACATTGTCATGATAACGAAGAATGTAAGTAACATTAAACCAATTCTTTTTAAAATATACTTAAACATGTACATAAAAGATTTCTCCATTTCATTTAATATTCAAATATTTATGTTTTTATAAATATTTATAAGAAATTATCAAAATTTCTCTTAATAACTTCTTATAAATAATCAGTACAACAGGGGGGTTTAACCCCCCTGTTTTTTACTGATTAGTAAACTTTTTTAATTAATTTTTTAAAAATTAATTCTTCAAATTAGTAACTTAAAGTACCATTTGGTTGAGCTTTAACATAAGCAGCCCATTCAGCATCACTGTAGTTATAAGTGATATAACGTAAGCCACCGAAGCCCATACCGAACATATAAGTTTCTTTACCATAGTTACACTTGTAAGATAATAATTGAACTGAACCTTGGTTCATTAGAGGAACATGAGTGTAATCTTGTAATACTCTTAATTCACAAGCTGCTAATACTTTAGCACGGATAGCATTGTCAACTTTTAAGTATTTGAAGTTATGTTCATCATGAGTACCATTTAAGATTTGATACCATTCGAATACTGTATAAGTGTAATCTTGAGCACCTTCACCTAAATCTAGGTTAACAGTTACTTCGTAATCTTTAGTGTTACGATTAATCCATTTGTCATATTGATATGGATCATCATTAACAGCTGCGTCAACGTAAACTTGGAATAGATCATATGGATCTAATTCGCCGCCTGACCAACCGAAGCCCCAAGCTGTATCAGCAAGACCAGATTGGATAGCACCACCAAAGTCAGAACCTAAGTTAGTATTGTAATCATAGATGAATTTACCTTCTAATTTAGTGCCTTTGAATAATTCTACGAAACATTCATTGAATGTATTGTACCATTTCTTTTCAGTTTCAGAGTCTGTAGAACCACAGTAGTCTAATCTAACGATTGTGTTTGGACCCATTAAACCTTGTTCAATAGCTTTATCAACAGCAACGTCAACTAACTTCTTAGCAGAAGCTAAGTCATAACCAGTAATAGCTGCATAAGCTTCATCTAATGTAGCAAAGTCTTCACCTTCACCATATTTAACGCCCCAGAATTCACAGATAGCTTCTTTAGTTTCATTGAATGAGTTGAATGATAAACCTTTATCTGGGTCAGCAATGATTAAGTTAGAATATAAACTTGTAGCAGGTGATCCACCTGGATATAAGTTAGCAACAACTTTATTTCTATCAATAGCATATGTTAATGCTTGACGGAATTCAGTAACAGTTAAGATAGTTTTATTGTATTGTTTATCAGCACCTTTATAATCAGGAGTATATTCAACACCGTTAAGAACAGCTTCACGAGCTACTAATGAATCGTAATCTGATAAGATAATTCCATAGTATGTAGAAGCACCAGTTGCATTGTATAATCTAACACTTGATTTATATTTTTGGAAATATTCAGTAGTCATACCAAATGCATCTAATTCACCTTTTAAGAACATTTGTTCTCTAGTAGCGATTTCAGGAACGTATCTTAAAGTAATTCTTGAAGTTTGATATTGTGGATGTTCTTGACCATCAAATTCAGCAACGAATGAACCATAAGTATCAGCGAAAGCAGCTTGGTAACCAAACCAGTTTTCATTTCTTTCGAATACCATTAATTGGTCAACGATATATTGAGTCATCTTGTATGGACCATAACCCATATAAGTTTCAACGCTTGAACCATAAGTTGTAGACCAAACACCATTTTCATCTTGAACTTTTAATTTAGAATATAAACCTTGATTAACAAGAGGTAAACCAATACTATATTTGATATAGAAACCAGCTAATTCGTTATCATAAACGATATCAATTGTGTAATCATCAACAGCGATTAAACCAACTTGATCAAATGAAACTTCAGGCATGCTGTATTCAGCTTCGAAGAAGTTTAATTCTTCATTTGGTTCTGTACACCAGAATGCAAATAATTCATCAACAATAGTTTTAGAAGCAGGATCAGCAACGATTTCAGCTAATGTTTTACCATCTAAAGCTTTAACAGCAGCATCATCGAATGAGAATGAAGCACCTAAACCATTTACTAATAATGGAAGAATTTCACCAGCAGGACCGAATGCACCTTGTTTAACATATGCATCATAACCATTACCGCAAATCCAACCTTTAATGAATTTGTTAGTAGCTTCTAAATCCCATCTAAAGATAAGTTTATCATAGATAGCTTCTTCAAATACAGAGTAAGTCATTTCAGCTTCGCCAATACCTTTTTGTCCGCTATAGAAGTAACCTTTAGCGTTAGCGATATTAGTTGAAGCATTGTAATAGTTAGCAGCACGATAGTTACCCATCTTAGGATCTAATAATTCTTTCATAGTATAAATATAGTCTTCAGAAGTGATAGGTTCGCCATTTTCCCAAGTAGCGCTTCTATTTAAAGCGATACGGAATGCATAACCACTAGTTTTACCTTCAATACCATATTTATTATCAACAGCGTATAAAGCAGTAACGTCAACTGGATCAGCAGCAGCCATAACTGGAGCTAATTCGAAACCAGTTTGATCAGCATTATAAGTGAATCCATAGAAACCTAGAGTTGTATAATCTAGAGGAACAGCATCAGTAGTTGATCTGTATTGTAATGGATTGAATGTAGCAGGGCTTAAAGAGAATGAACCTTGGTAAGTAAATGAATCTTTAACGAAATTACCATATAGTGAAACATTTCCTTCAACAACACCACTAAATGCAGCTGTACCAGCAGCATCTGTAAATAATCCACCTTCTAAGAAATAGCCAGAAACTTGTCCTGATGGTTCTTTACCTTCAACAACTTGTTCTTGACCAATAGCTTGAGTAGGATTACTAATGCTATAATAAGTAACAGTATATTTTGCCTTTTTGTCACCACAACCAGCAGCTACAACAACAGCTACAAGTAATAAAGCAACTAAAGACATCTTTTTAAGTAAGCTTTTCATAATTTTTCTCCTTTTAAAATTTTAAATATGCAAACATTCTTCAATGTTTACATTAATTATACTCTTTTTTTATATCAATGTCAACATATGTAATAGAAAGCGATAGTTGAAAACGTTTACTTTGAACTTTTTGAAAAATATTTTTTTTGTTTTTTTATTAAAATGTCCCCTTTTTACCTATATAATTATTAATTTTCACATTAATTTCAGTGTTTAAAAAATAGAAAAAAATCAAGAGAAAACGTTTACACTATAAAAAAGATAGCTATTTTTAAGCTATCTTTTTTTATAAAATGGATAACCATAATACATATACCAAGGATAATAATATTTATTTGTTTTTTTATTGGCTTGTTTTAGATTATTATTTTTTATATCATTTTTTTCATCTTCTATTACATCAGTTTTAGTAGTTTCTGTTGCTTTTATATTATCAACTTCTAATTCTGGATAATAGTCTTCAATAAATGGTTCAATAAGATCAATTTCTTCACTAACATATTCAGGTATTTCTGGTAATTTAATTTTTACTCCTGGTGCTAAATGTTCCCATGAGCGGAAATGGGTATTAGCACTTTTAATTTCATCAAGTGTTAAATTATAACTTTTACTTATATCTTTAATTGTCTCATTAGGTTTAACAATATGTATTCTCATTAACCTTCCTCATTTAAAAAATCTTCATTAATTTCGTTTTCGAAGTCGTCAAACGCATCATTTGTTTCCTGACACGCAAACGTAGTAACCATCATTTTGGTTTCACCAATAACCTCTGCTAATACTTCCAATAATACTTCTACTTTTATTCCATCATTACAGATTTCAGCATTCATACATGTTGGTTCTTGCAATAAACTAGTAACAACACTTAAATTATTGCCAATGACATCACAAATGATTTTTCTAACTTTGATGGTATCTTCATATGTTAAACTACTTTTAGTAACATTAGTTGTATTTGAGTTTTCTGTTAAATACCAAATATTTATTTCAAAATTGCCATTTACTTTTACTTTTTCATTAAGTAATTCTGTACTTATTTGGTTAGCAGTAACAAAACAACCCAAAATTTTATTGGCAGTATCCGTTAGAGGTACTGTGGTATTAATCCTAATAGTCTTTTTCCCTTTGCATACTACTGCTCTAGTTACTATTTCTCGTATTTCGCTCATGGACATCCCTCCTCACTATAATATATTCAATAATATTTTTTTTGATACAAAAAAAGCCAAAACAAAAACTGTTTTGACTATTTTACTATCTCACCAAGCAAATGCCAAGTGAAAGATTTTAAAACTTTAACTTTAACAATAGTTCCGATCAAATCGTCAGTACCTTCAAAATTAACTAACATATTATGTTTAGTATATCCTGTATACATTTCTTCGCTACTTTTACTCTTACCATCTACTAAAACTTCAACAATTTCATTCTCAAAGCGTTTATGGCCTTTATTAGTGTATTCATTAATTACTTCATTTAATGTCAATAATCTTTGTTTCTTTTCTTCTTCTGTCAAAGGGTTAGGATATTTTGCAGCTGGAGTTCCTTCACGCGGAGAATAAATAAAAGTATAAGCTCCTTCATATTCAATTTCTTTGACTAATTTAATAGTGTCTTGAAATTGTTCTTCTGTTTCACCAGGAAAAGCTACAATAATATCTGTAGTAATGCTAATGCCCAGAACTCTTTCTTTTAGTTTTTTCATTTTTTCAATATATTCACCACTAGTATATTTTCTATTCATACGTTTCAAAACTTCATCATTACCAGATTGGACAGGCAAGTGTAAATGAGGCATAATATTTCCACCAAGTGCCATTGCATCAATTGTCGCGTCATCAAAATCTCTTGGATGGCTTGTTGTAAAACGGATGCGATCAATTTTAATTTTATTTAAATCAGTTAATAAGTCTGCAAAGCCATAATTTATACCTAAATCCTTTCCATAGGCATTAACATTTTGACCTAGTAGAGTAACTTCTTTATATCCATTTTCAGCTAATTCTTTAACCTCTTTAATAATATCTTCTGGCATTCTAGATCTTTCTCTCCCTCTTGTATATGGGACTATACAATAAGTACAGAATTCATCACAACCATACATTATATTAACCCATGCCTTATAAGGGTGGTCTCTTATAACTGGTACATCTTCATAAATATCACCTTCGACACTTAATACATCAATTACTTTTCTATTATTCAAAGTATGTTCAATATACTCTGGTAGTTTAGTTATATTATGAGTACCAAAAATTAAATCAACATGGGGATATTTTTTTTGAATCATAGTAATTGTTGACTCTTCTTGCATCATACACCCACAAATTCCAATGATCATATCTGGTTTTACTTTTTTAATCTTTTTAATGCGACCAAGTTCTCCATAAATTCTGTTTTCAGCATTCTCACGAATTGCACAAGTATTAAAAATTACTAAATCAGCAGTAGCTTCACTTTCACAAGGTGTAAAACCTAGTTTTTCTAAAAGACCTGAAATCTTTTCACTATCTGCTAAATTTCCCTGACAACCATATGTTTTTACTAAATAATTTTTTCCGTTACCAATACCAATCAATTTCTCAGGAAATTCAAATTTGATAATTTTAGAATCATTTAAAATTCGTTTTCTAGCTGAATTTAAACTAGGTTTATTACAAATACCATATTCCTTTTTTAGCATTTTCATAATTTATATCTCTTTTCTATTTCTTGATTCTTTTCATTATATCATAATATTACATAAATGTAAAATAAAAACCATAAGTTTCCTTATGGTTAAGCACTAATTCTTTCTTTATATAGTCTATGATAATCTAGATCTGTGATACTGTATTTTTTCTCATCAAAGATTAAACCATCATAGCGCATATACCCATTGCGAATAATACCTTCAAAAGATAATCCTAATTTTTGACACACTCTTTCTGATTGAATATTATCTACAAATAAATTTATTTCAATTCTTTTTAAATTAAGTTCTTCAAAACCCCATTTTAATATTGCTCTTCCAGCCTCAGGAATAATTCCCAACCCCCAATATTTAGGATTTAAAGCATATCCCATTTCAGCCTTGAAATTAGCATATAAGTTAAATAATTCAATAGTGCCAATCATTTTATTAGTTTCTTTTAAAATTATAGCATAAACGCCAAGACCAGTTCTTTGTGCTTGTTGTATAAACAAAGAAATAACTGCTGTTGTTTCATAAACACTATTATGAGGTGCCCACCCAGCTTTGGGACCAACAAGCGTAGTTCTTGCATATTCATACATGTCAAAAGCATCTTCTTTTTGAATATTTCTTAAAATCAATCTTTCAGTTTCAATAGTTGGTAACATTTTACCACTTCCTTTTTTTTTAAAAATAGTTGGTATTATTAATACCAACTATTATTTTATTTTCTAGTTTCTACAATTAATTTAATTGCAGTTCGTTCTTCACCATCGATTAAAACATCTGAAAAGGCTGGAACGCATACCAAATCTTTTCCTGTAGGTGCTACGTAACCTCTAGCAATCGCTATTGCTTTAATTGCTTGATTAAGTGAGCCAGCTCCTATCGCTTGAATTTCTACAGTTGCTTTTTCCCTAAAGGCATTAGCTAATGCTCCTGCAACTGAGTTTGGTTTTGAATTTGATGACACTTTTAATACTTCCATTATTATATATCCTCCTACTTCTAGATAATCATGGAAAAAGATTATCTAAAGTCATTGTACCATATGAATAATGTCGAATTTTGTTACTTTGTGAGTTTGTTCATTTATTTCTACCATTAAAGCATTAAATTGCTTTCTACCAGTAGATTTAGGGATATGTCTCTTATGTTCACCTGTTAAATATTGATGAATAATTGGATCTTCTTCTACCCCTATTATCCCATCTAAAGCTCCTGTCATACCTAAGTCACTCATATACATTGTACCATTTGGCATAATATGAGCATCATTAGTTTGAACGTGAGTGTGAGTTCCAACCACAATATTTATCTTTCCATCAAAATGTCTAGCAAAAGCAATTTTTTCACTAGTTGCCTCAGCATGAATATCACAAATGTAAATATCACTATTTAATGTTTCTAATAAATTTTCAGCTGTATGGAATGGATTTAAATAATCATCATCCATAAATACTTTACCTAAAACTTGAAACACTGTAATCTTAATACCATTATAATTAACAGTTACATAATCGCTACCAGGCACTTGTGTTGGAAAATTAATGGGTCTAATCAATCTTCTAGCATCATCAATAAATTCGTAAACATTTTTATTGCTGAAAGCATGATTACCAAGTGTTACTACATCAACATTTAAATTTAAAAGTTCTTTATAGTATCTTTCAATAATTCCCTTGCCATGAGCAATATTTTCTCCATTAACAATAACAAAATTAATGCCATACTCTTTTTTAATTCGTGGAAGTTCTTGTTTTAAAATGTTGCGACCCATTTCTCCAAAAACATCACCAATTAATAAAAATCTCATGTTTTCCCTTTCTAACGAGCAACCTCTTGAACTCTAACTTCACGAATAACAGTAACCTTAATTGTTCCTGGATAATTCATTGTAGTTTCGATTTTCTTCTTGATATCTCTAGCAAGTTTGGCCGCTTCGGCGTCTGTAATTTCCTCAGGTTTAACTAATACTCTAACTTCACGTCCTGCTTGTAGAGCATAAGTTTTATCAACACCGCGGAATTCATTAGATAATTCTTCTAATGCTTGTAGACGTTTAATATAGTTATCTAAAGATTCACTTCTTGCACCTGGTCTTGCAGCAGATAATGTATCAGCAGCAGCAACTAAATGTGCAATAATAGTCTTAGCTTCAACATCGCCATGGTGAGAAGCAATTGCATCAATAACAGTTTCGTTTTCTCTAAACTTAGTAGCAATTTCTACACCAATTTCAACGTGGCTACCTTCTACTTCGTGGTCACTAGCTTTACCAATATCATGTAATAAACCAGCACGGCGAGCTAAAATTTCATCTAAACCAATTTCTACGGCAAGTTTACCAGCTAGAAATGCAACTTCTTTAGAGTGAGCTAATGCATTTTGACCATAACTTGTTCTAAAATGTAGTTTACCAATAGTTTTAACTAGTTCAGGATGAATCTTACCAATACCTGTTTCAAATACAGCCTTTTCGCCTTCTTCACGAATTTCATTTTCTAATTCTTTTTGACATTTATTAAATACTTCTTCAATTCTAGGTGGTTGGATTCTTCCATCACTAACTAAGATTTCTAAAGTTCGTCTAGCAATTTCTCTTCTGATAGGATCAAAACAAGAAATTACAATTGAATCTGGCGTATCATCAATAATTAAATCAACACCAGTAACTGCTTCGATAGAACGAATATTACGTCCTTCTCTACCGATGATTCGACCTTTCATTTCATCATTTGGAAGACTTACAACAGAAACAGTCTTTTCTTGAATTGTTTCATTAGCATATTGTTGAATAGCATTAGCAAGAATAGTTTGACTCTTTTTAACACTTTCAGATTTAGCTTTTTCTTCTTCTTCCTTAATGTAAACAGCAATTTCCATTGCCATTTCTTCTTCAGTCTTTTTCATAATAATTTCTTTAGCTTCACTAACAGTTAAGCCAGAAATTTCAAGTAATTTTCTTTCTTGTTCTTCAATTAATTCTTCAATTTTATCACTACGTTTTTCAAGTGCAACTTTAGTTTCTTCAATTTTGTTTTCTTTAATAACTAATGCATCTTCTCGTTTATCTAAACTCATAGAACGAGTGTCTAAACGATCTTCTCTTTGTTCTAATTTCTTTTCTAAATCTTGAAGACTATTTTTCTTTGCTGATACTTCTTTTTCATATTCTTCTTTCAAAGAAGCAATTTCTTTTTTAGTATCAGAAATTAATTCTTTTTGGCGTCTTTCGCCTTCTTTTTTTGCATTGTCAATAATACTTTCAGCAGTTTTGCCTAAATCAGTATATTTCTTTTCAACAATATTTTTACCTTTTGACATAGCAAAAAAGTATGCACCTACTGCAGCAGCAATAGAAACGATTAGAAGAATTAAGAAGATGATATGTAGTGTATCCATATTTCTTCCCTTCTTTCTATTTATTTAATTGTAATTTAAATTATTAGTATATATTTCACACAACAATTATTGTTGTAATTTAAAAAGTCAATAATTTTCTTACCCACTTATTATACCCCATATTATAGAAAATGTCAATTTTTTTAGTTTTATATTCATTATTTAACGTACTTTTAAATACTTATGATATAATTATTTCAGGTGATTTGTAATGAACTATTCCAAAGGGATAAAAACCAATTCTACTATTAAAACTTCAAAAACGACAAGAAAAAACGCCTCAAAATCACGTCTAGGTCTTAAGTTTGAAGATTTAATTAATAAAACAAACAGATACTATCTAGATAATGATATTTGTGTTGTTTATAAAAAGCCAACACCAATTAAAGTTACTAAAGTATCATATCCTACTAGAAGTAAAGCAAAAATTACAGAGGCTTTTTATCAAATACCATCAACTACCGATTATAACGGTATATATAATGGCAAATATTTAGACTTTGAAGCAAAGTCTTGTAATGGTAAATCATTCCCTTTTTCTAATATTTATATTCACCAAATTGATCACCTAAAAAAAGTAGATCAACATGGTGGTATAGCTTTTTTACTTATTATGTTTAATGACTATCAAGAAGTATACTTATTAGATGCTAAAATATTAATAAAGCTATACAACGATTCTTTAAATGGTAATAGAAAAAGTATTCCCTATAACTATTTTAAAGAACATGCAGAAAAAATTACTATAGGCAACAATAATCCAATTGATTATATTGAAGCTGTAAAAAAAATATATTTTTAAGGAGTCACTTATGGAAAAATATTTAATCCCTTATTTAATTTTTATCAGTATCATTACTTTTATAGTATATGCAGTTGATAAGAAGAGATCCAAAAAAAGTAATAAAAATAGAATACCTGAAAAAGTACTATTACTTTTATCTATATTAGGAGGAGCATATGGTGGCTATCTTGCGATGATTATTAAACACCATAAAACTAAACATTGGTACTTTGTCATTATCAATATTTTAGGTGTTGTTGGTTATAGTATTTTAATTTATTATTTGCTAAAATAAAAAACCTGATGAAAATCAGGCTTTTTTTATTCTAGAATATTTGTTGTAATAAAATCTACTCCATATTCAATCATTCTATTACCATCTTCTTCTAAATTAACAGTCCAAACATTGACTTTTAATCCTAAAGAGTGAATAAACTCAACTTGTTCTTTGGTAATGTTATGAAAATTGATATCAATATCCATATGATATTTTTGAATAGCTTCTACTGCTTCCGGAAATAATTCTGTAAGTAATAATTGACAAGGTAGTGCGCTATCGTATTCATAGACATATAATAAGTTATTAAAATAAAAAGAAATGAAAATACATTCTTCTAAGTAATTTAGACTTTTAATAATTTCAATTACTTCATTAACCCATTCTTTTTGAAATTCACCCTTAAACTCTATAATACATTTTTTATTATATCTTTTACAACATAAAATATATTCTTCAAGGGTAGGAATTCTTAAACTCGTTTCTTTAACTCCACTAAATAAACCTAAAAGTTCTACTTGTTTAATTTCTTCTAGGGTATGTTCTTCAACAACTAATGAAGTGCCCGCCACTCTTTGTGTATCACTATCATGAATTACGACATATCTACCATCTGTTGTTCTATGAATATCACATTCACAGCCATAATAAGTATGATTGCCAGCAGCAACAAAAGCAGGAATTGTATTTTCTCTTTCAAAACCACATAAACCTCTGTGTGCAATCATTAAAGTATTTTGTTTATTAATTTTAATAGTTTCCATTATTTAAATTCCCTTCTTTCATAATCATAATCTGGATCTATTTCTCCCCACACTCTTCTTCCAGTTTTACTAATAGCAAGTTCTGTTTCATATAAAGCATCAAAATATTTACTACTAGAAGATAATTTACAATTTGAGTAACCATTTTGTACTACTTCTAAATTTACTAATACACCATCAGCCCAAACAAATGCTAAATATCTGCCATATGTATCAGTCATATTCCCTTCTGCTTCAATTACTATAGTTTCTGCATTTTCTAATAAATTTTTAGTAAAATTAGATGCTGCTTTTCCCCAAGCCTCATGTTCCATCGTTGATTCTGGGGTATCAATTCCTAAAAATCGAACTTTAATATAACTACCATCTGTAGTATAAAAGTGTGCAGTGTCGCCATCAATACTTCTCGCAAGCGTTACTTTTTCAATTCCGTCTTCTAAAAAAGTTTTCCCCTCATAGTCAAAATTCATCTCTAAATCGACAATTTTTTCACTAGGTAGTGGAAGTGCTGTTGTAAATATATACAAGAAAGTATTAATATCAACTCTATCACCAGCTTCAAAACCATTACCATATTCTACAAATTGATCATACATACTACTTCCGTAATATTCTATATGTTTAAAACCAAAAGAAAATCTTAAATTTAGACTATCCATCTTTTCTTCAATTTCACTTCTAGTCATTCCTGTTAAATCAGGAAGTCTAACTCTAGTTACATTATCCTTATTTGGATATTCACAACTAGTTAAAAAAATACAAAAAATAAGTGTAACAAAAAATGTTAAAAACTTTTTCATTTATTTACCCCAAATTTTAGTAATTATATCGTAATGAATAGCTGGAATTAAATCTTTTCTTTTTGGTGATGTTATGCCATTTGTCATGAAACATACACCAGTTTCCAATTCTTTATTGAAGAACATCATACTTCTAAGCCCATAAGCTGAACCAAAGTGTCCATATAAAGTTATTGGGACAATATCTTCAATCACCATTAATTGTAGAGCTTTCTTTTTATATTCATCAGCACTGCCTACCCAATTGATTTCCATCATTTTTTTAATGGTTTCATCTTTTAATACTTGATATTCTTTTTTCCAAAAACTTTGCATTATTTTAGCAAGATCCAGTGGTTTAATAAATAAACCTCCAGCCGGACCTAAATAGCTTTGACCAATTGGTGCTTTTTTATAAGCCCGTTTTGGAAAATTAACACCTCTATTTACTCTTTCACCACTATATAAACTAGCTATCATATCTTGATGTTTTATGTTATATGCATAATAACTTGCATCTAATCCTAACTTGTCAAAGATGTGTTCTTTCATAAAATCATCGTAATTTTGATTAGCGACTTTTTCCATAATACAAGCCAATATTCCACATCCAAAATTACTATAAATAAAATTAGTTCCAGGTTCATAATCACTAAATGTTAAATCAGTATAATAAATAGAATCATTTGGTACTAATAAAGTTTCTAAAGGTAAATTCAAACTTCTACCATTCACCCCATTATATCCGTCAAATCGATCAACATTAGTAATATCCTCATCTTCAAATCCATCAGTAATTGAAGATGTTTGTGTCATTAACATTCTAGTAGTAATTATCTTATCCGGAAATTTTGGATTTCTAACTTTGAAACCAAGATATGTACTAATGTCTTCGTCTAGATTCAATAAACCCATTTCAACTAACTTCATTGCTCCTATTGCAAGAACTGTTTTAGAAATGGAAGCTATTCGATATATTGTAGTATCCTTTGTTGCAACATTATCTTCTTTATCCATTAAACCATATTGGTAAGTTACCATTTCATTATGATCGACAACAACAATATTACCACCAACAATATCATACTCTTGGCAAATATTAAAAAAATCTTCTTTTGATATAGTATATTTCATAAAACATCATCCTACTTCCCTTTAAAATTATACCAAAAAAGTCAAAATTTGTAAATTTATATTATTTTTTTAATTTATTTTATTTTGTAATTATGGTATGATAGTTCTAGCTTTTAGGAGGTAATATTATGAAAATAATAGGCATTGCAGGAGGAACCGCATCAGGTAAAACAACAATTGCAAAAAAACTAAAGAAAATTTCAGAACCTTATGGCAAAGTTGCAATGTTACGTCTTGATGATTATTATAAAGACGCTCGTGATAAATCTTTAGAAGAAAGAAGAAAAATCAATTTCGACCATCCTGACTCAATTGATATTACCCTTTTAATTGAACATATTGAAGCATTAAAACAAGGCAAATCTATTAATAAACCCATTTATGACTTTGTCTATTCTGTAAGAAGTGAAGAAACAGAATTAGTAGAACCATCTGATGTTTTAATTATTGAGGGCATCATGATTTTTGCATATCCCGAACTAATTAATCTATTTGACATGAAAATCTATGTCGATACACCAGATGATATTAGATTTATTAGACGTCTAAAAAGAGATATTGAAGATCGTGGTAGAACAATTCAAAGTGTTGTGAATCAATATTTAACAACAGTTAGACCAATGCATCATACATTTGTAGAACCATCTAAAAGACATGCTGATATTATCGTTCCTGAAGGTGGTAAAAATGAAGTTGCAATTGATGTATTAAGCACTAAGATTCGTTCTCTTTTAAAACATGCTCAAAACAAATAAAAATCTACATTTAAGTAGATTTTTTTATTTTTTAGTGATATAATAAAATGGTAAATAAAATAATTTACTGGGGAGCTTCGGCTGAGAGGTTATTAAATTAACGACCCATAACTTGATCTAGGTAATGCTAGCGTAAGGAACCTTTTTTATTGCCCTTAAATTCCTTTTTGACATTACTTTGATCAAAAAGGATTTTTATTTTAAAGGAGGCAAGTTATGAAATTAAACAACAAGATAGTCGCTGAAATAGCAATTATCGGTGCTCTAGCTTTCGCCTTAGATATGCTTCAAGGCGGAATCACTAGAGGTCTATTTCCGAATGGTGGTTCAATTGGTATTGCAATGCTTCCAATTCTAATAATTTCTATTAGACGCGGATTTAAAGCAGGCTTACTATCAGGATTAATCCTAAGTTTTTTACAACTACTAGGCGGATTATATTTAAGTGCAAACTCTTGGTATATGATGATTTTACAATTATTACTAGACTATATAATCGCATATCCTCTTGTGGCTTGTGCTGGATTATTTAAAAACAAGTATCAAAAAGCCCAAACTCAAAAACAAAAAATTACTTTTTTGATCATTGCTGTAGTATTAGGTGGATTATTAAAACTACTTAGTCACTATTTAGCTGGCGTAATTTTCTGGAGTTCATCATGCCCTGAGGGATATATTGGTGGACCAATGGTTTACAGTTTGATATATAACGGTGGATTTATGATTCCTAATATTATTATAAATGCTATTATTTTAATAATTATATCAATGAAATTTTCTGAGATATTAAGTCCTAATGATGGAGGAGTTAAAAATGAAGAACAAATTAATTAAACCAATATTAATAGGTATAGCTGGTTTTTCAATGTTTGTAATTAGTTTGATTTTATACATCAATAGTTTTGAATTATATCAAGATGAATGGGGTACTGATATTTCTTTTAACTCTGATTATATTGTTGCAATTATCATTTCAATAATTATTATGGCATATGGCTTACTAAATTACAAATATGATAATCAATATTATAACATTATCTCTTGTATGGCTAGTTCAATCATTAGTTTTTATACATTAGGAGTATTTTTTAAAGCCATTAGTAAAGGGCAAGCTTTTGACTTTTGTAAAAACTATTTATTTATTGGCATAGTGTCATTTACATTTATTTTATTGTTTGGCTATAATTATATTAAAGAACATAAAAAATAAGGGTTTTACAACCCTTATTTTTTTGCGTTATCCATATCAATTGCAGTTTGTAATAAATCATCTGCACTATTAAATAAAACTTCTGAACTATATAAGCCTTTATAACCAATTCTTTCTAATTCATTGAAATAAGTATTAAAATCTATAATGCCAACCCCAATTCTTGCATGCATATCTTTTGTTCCATCATTATCACTGATATGTAAATGCATCAAATCATCTTTAACTGCATGTAAGAATGTAATGATATCGTTAGTATTACTACAAAATTTAGAACAATGAAAATGAGCTACGTCAAAAATGAATTTTAAATTTTTTTCACTAATCAAATCTTTTAACTCAAAATACTCATCAGTTGTGCGCATTAATTCATTATCACTAATTAAATTTTCCAACATAATATACATATTATATTGACTGGCATATTGACATAATTGTTTAATATGTTCTGCAGCAAGTTTAATTGCTTTAGTTCTATCTACAGAAAAATCATGAAAACCTGGATGTAATGTTAATTTTTTAACACCAAAAACATTTGCAAAATCAATTGCTCTTCTAAATCTATCCATGATTTCATCGATATCTTTTAATGTAGCAAGATTAGAATCATTTCCATATGGTAAATGACAAACAAATTCTACATTATTTATTTTATTATATTCAAGAATGGCATTTTTATAAGTTTCAATTTCTTCAAGTGTTTTTCTATATGGATAAAATATTTCTACACCTTGATATATCCCTTTTTCTAATAAAAATTGATAATTCTTGATTTCCTCTTTAGTTCTATTAGGATTAATAGTATAACATTTTCTAATCATAATTTACCTACTTCTTAGGATGATAAGCATCGTATCTTTTACGATCATTAGTATTTAAAATAACTTTTCGAACTCTAATTGATTTAGGAGTTACTTCTACTAATTCATCATCATTAATAAATTCTAAATAATTTTCTAAAGACATAGTCCGTGGTCTTTTTAGAACAACAGTATTATCTTTTGTTGAACTTCTTTGGTTAGTTTGTTGTTTTTCTCTTGTAATATTAACGGCAAGGTCTTCTTCTCGATTACAAATACCAACAATCATACCTTCATAAACTTCAGTTCCTGGTTCAATTAATAATTCACCACGATCTTCAATTTGACCACAAGCATATGAAGTAGCAGGACCTGTGTGGCTAGAAACTAACGCACCTAATTTTCTGCCTAAGAATCCAATATTTTCTTTAGGACGATACTCTAAAAAAGAATGACTCATAATACCATAACCATGAGTAGCTGTCATAAAGTCAGTATTAAAACTAATTAATCCTCGTGATGGTATGATATAAATTAATCTTGTTTGATTTTCATAAGTATTCATAGTAATTAGTTCGCCATGTTTAGTTCCTAACATTTCGATAACAGAACCTATATATTCACTTGGACAATCAATTTGTAAATCTTCATATGGTTCACAAATTTTTCCATCAATTTCTTTTTGAATAACTCTTGGACGAGATACATGGAATTCATAGCCAAGACGACGCATATTTTCAATTAAAATGCTTAAATGAAGTTCTCCGCGACCAGATACTATCCATTCTTCTTTTCCACCAATTCTTTCAACTCTTAAACTTACATCTTTTTCTGTTTCCTTGAATAAATAGTCTTCAATTTTTCTAGCAGTTACAAATTGTCCTTCTTGTCCACTAAAAGGGGATGTATTTGTTCCAAAATTCATTTGAACTGTAGGTTCACTAATATTTATTAAAGGGAGTCTTTCTTCTAGGCCGCCTTTTGTAATTGTTTCACCAACAAAGATATCAGCAAGACCAGCTATACCAACAATATCTCCTGCAAAACCTTCAAAAATTTCTACCCTTTTTAAACCAATAAAACCTAATAATTTTTGTATTTTAAATGATTTAATTGAACCGTCCACTCTAATGCAATTAACAGTATCACCAACTTTTATACTACCTTTAGTAATTCTACCAATTCCAAGGCGTCCAACATAATCATTATAATCAAGTAAGGCTGGTTGAAACTGAAATATACCATTAATATCTACTTGAGGATCTGGAATTTCTTTTAAAATCATATCAAGAAGTGGTTCCATTCCCTCTTTTTGATCTTCCACATTAGCTGATAAGCTACAAGTATTCTTTATTGCAGATGCATATACGACAGGAAACTCTAATTGTTCATCATCCGCACCTAGCTCAATAAACAAATCTAACACTTCATCAACAGCACGATTAGGATTTGCAAATTCTCTGTCAACTTTATTTATAACAACAATCGTTTTTAACTTATTTTCTAAAGCTTTTTTTAATACAAATCTTGTTTGAGGCATAGTGCCTTCATAAGCATCAACAAGTAATAAAACGCCATCAACCATACCCATAATACGTTCAACCTCACCAGAGAAATCCGCATGTCCTGGTGTATCTAAAATATTAATACGATAATCCTTATAATTAATTGCAGTATTTTTAGCAAGAATAGTAATGCCTCTTTCTTTTTCTAAATCGTTAGAATCCATTACTCGTTTTTCTCTTACTTCATTTTCTCTAAAAGTTGATGATGCTTGTAATAAAGTATCAACAAGTGTTGTTTTTCCATGATCAACGTGTGCGATAATTGCAATATTCTTAATATTCATAGTTGTTACCTCATTTTTACTTTTAAATTATACGCCCAACTATTTTAAAAGTCAAACACTTGTAAAAAAATATTTACAATATAAAAATAAATAAACTACTAACCAAATGTTAGTAGCTTATTTATTATATTTCACTTATTTTCTTACCTGTTAATTTTTCAGGATTTAGCTTTTTTCCATTCTTTTCAACTTTTAGATAAACGTGATTCCCTGCTTCACTATCTAATTCTGTGGTTCCACTTACGCCAATTTTCATATTTTGTTCAACTTCCATACCTACACTAACTACTACTTCAGACAATCCATAGTAATATGTTTTAATGTCGTTGTCATGTTCGATAACAACATAGTTACTATATAGTGGATGTTCTTTAACATCAATCACTTTACCACTAAAACATGCAACTACATCAAAATTTTCATTATTAACTAGTGCATAAGATGTTCCATCACTAGTTCTAAAGGTAGTTCCATACTTAATCAAGGCTTTTTCTTGATCAGTAGTACTTGCATCTTTTTCATAAAACTTTCTAGTAACAAGATATTCTAATTCATTAGACAATGGAATAATGAATTCTTCTTCTACATCTGTAATTGTAGGAGTTGAATCAACCACATCATCATTTTGGTTGTTATCATTAATTACATCATCATCATTTGGCGTATCATCAGTAACAGGCGTTGCCGCTGCAATTACTAATGCAATTAAAACAAAGGATAAAATTCCCACAAAAAAGAAAAATTGAAACTTATTTTGGCCAAGCTTTTTCGACATTTTCTTCATTTTATCACCTCATAGTTAGTATGGATAATAAAAATACTTTTATACAAAAAAAGATAAATAAATTTCTTTATTTATCTTTTATTTTACAATTGATATAATCACTTCAATAAATTTCATAATTGCACTAGTAAACAAATATGAACAAATTATTGAAATTAAGATAGAAGCAATGACTATAGAATTTGTTTTGCCGGCCTTAAATATTTTAGGAAAATTGGAATCTTTAATTATTTTAAAAAAGATTAAAAAACCTGCTAAAAACAAAATCAAATAACTAATTTCTAAATACAACTTAATTTACCTTCTTTTAGAATAGTCTAAATACATCATTAAATGCTACAAAAACAAATAATAACATTAATAGAATAAATCCAATAGAATGTATGATATTTTCAACTTTTGGATTTGCTTTTTTCTTTGTAATTGCTTCATATCCAATAAAGGCAAGTCTTCCACCATCTAAAGCTGGAAGTGGAATAATATTCATAAATCCAATATTAACACTTAAAATTGCTAACCAATTTAATAATGATGGTAATCCTTGTTCAACAATTGAAACTGTCGCTGTTGCGATGCCAACAGGTCCACTTAAGTCTTTAATACTTAAACCAGAGTCTTTAGTAAATAACGCACCTAAAGTTTTAAAAATAACTGTACAACTTCTACCTACTTCTTTAAATGGTTCAATAATCACTCTGCCTATATTTCTAGTGACATTTGGTGAAATACCTAATTGAACGCGACAAACTTCAACACCTTGGTCAACAAAAATTTGTTTTTTATATGTTTCAATAACATCTGTAGTAACTATTTCACCGTTTCTTTCAACTTTAAACTTAAATTTAGAAGAGTCAGTACCCGCACCTACATTAAAATAATTTAATACATCACTTCTTGATGTAAAGATGTGCTCTTCCCCTTTTTCATTAATTACAGAATATAGTTTATCTTGATCTCTAAGACCCGCTTTATAAGATGGTGTTTCCTCATTATCATTAGGGAATGCAGCAATTATTAAATCATTAGTTCCATCAGCAGGGAAATATAAATAAGCAGATTGAACGTATACTAATGGATTAACAGTTGCAACTGCTTTAACTCCGTCTCTTTCATAATGAACAGTGACTGTACCTGTGAAATTTTCACCTTCTGCGTATTTATCTAAAGCATTTGACAAATCTTCCCAATCTTTAAATTGCTCAGAATCACCAACAGATAAAATTTTATCTCCTTCTCTAAGTCCAGCTACAAAAGCAGGCGTATTTGGACTAACTTCACCTAAAATAGTTGTTGAAGTATCAGAATAGCCCATACAAAGTCCTAGAATAAAGAAGACAAACCAAGCAAGAACAAAGTTCATAAAAGGTCCAGCAAATACTGCTAAAAATCTTTGTAATAATGTTTTATTAATAAATAGTCTATTAAAAGGTGCAATTTGAAAAGCTTCTTTTTTACTAAATCTAACCATAGCATCTCTTTTAACTTCATAGCTAAAAGTTTCACCATCTTTTTCAATAGTAATAAATAATTCGCCTGGTAGTTCTTCTTTAGTACCAACTAAATTAGAGCTTACAATTTTGTAAAATTCATCTTTATTTTGGTCTTGAGGGAATTTGTTTTCTAAATCTTTAACCGCATACATTTCTGTTACTAAACCATCATCATCAAAGCTTAGTTTAACATATTCATATCCATTCAAAGGATTAGATTCAACTTCTTCACCCGCCATTGATACATAACCACCGATAGGAATTAGTCTTATAGAGTAAGAAGTTTCGCCAACTTTCTTTTGCCAAATTAAAGGGCCCATCCCGATTGAGAATTCATAACATAAAATACCAGCTTTTCTAGCAAGTAAAAAATGTCCCCCTTCATGAATAAGAACTATAATACCTAGGATTAATACAAAGGCTAAAATACCTAATATTATCATTTCTTATTAACCTCCTTAATAATTAATTCTTTAACTTTTATAATGTTTTCAATATTATATTCCAAATCTTTAAATTTATCTTCATAAATATTAAGATATTTAAAAATATTATTTTCAATATCTAAAAAACCACATTCATCTTTTAAAAACTTATCAACAAAAATATCATTAATAGTAGTTAAAATCACTCCACTAAACCCCTTAGTTTCTATAACATGTTTAGCAAGTTTTAAAACTTTAAATCTATTAATATCCAATTCTTCTAAATGACATCTTTCCATTACTTGATTGGCCTCAACTAATTCATTTGCTAAATTAAAGTCAATAGAATCTGGATATTGTAGCGCATATTCAATTGGTAAATGCATATCGTTTTGTGCTTGGTGATAAGCTACCATTCCATTTTCCATTTCTACTAAAGCATGTACAATACTTCTTCTATCCATTACAGCTTTTATAGAATCAATTGAAAACCTAAATAAATAATGCGCCTCAATTAATTCAAACACTTTATTTATCATTGTAGCCGAATCAATCGTAATTTTAGCACCCATTTGCCAATTTGGATGTTTTAATGCATCTTGTGCTTTAACATTATTTAGTTTTTCAATAGGATAATCTCTTAATGCACCACCACTTGCAGTGATAATTAATTTTTTAACAGTACTATGATATTCTTTATGTAACAATTGATATAAAGCGCTATGTTCACTATCAATGGGAACAATAACAGAATTATGTTCATCCAATAATTGATTTACCAATTCCCCTGCCATTACCAAACTTTCTTTATTAGCAAGTAGTAACACTCGATTTTTTTTAATAGCAGTAATCGTTGGAATCAAACCATCAATTCCTACTATCGCATTAACAACATATGGATTACCAGTTTCAAAAGATGAAACTTCTTCTAAACTCTTAGTAACTAATATATTTGTCAGTCTTTTAATTTCTTCATAACAATCATCAAAAGGTGTACATACCATTAATGGTTTAAACTTTTCAATAATTTCTAAAGCTTTGTTTATATTATGCCCGAACGAGAAAGCTTTTAATGTATAAAGATGGGGATTTTTATCAATAATATCTAAAGTTTGGGAACCTATAGAGCCAGTTGCTCCTAATAAAATAATATCTTTCATACTATAATAAGAATGCTAATAGAGCACAAAATAATGCGCCTGCAAAAATTAAACTATCAAAACGATCCATTACACCGCCATGTCCTGGAAATATTTTGCCAAAATCTTTAATACCATAATGTCTTTTAAGCTTGGAAGCTACTAAATCTCCAATTTGCGTTGCACACGAAATAACAACCGAAAATAATAAAACAATCAAAATTTCAAAAATTAAATGCCAATCAAATGGGATATTTAAAATACTATAATTAGTAACACATTCACTAATAATAAAATAGAAAGCAACACCAGAAACAACTCCACTAATTAATCCACCAATAGCACCTTCAACTGTTTTTTTAGGTGAAATTTCAGGGCATAACTTTTTCTTACCAAACAATAATCCAAAAGTATAAGCTCCCATATCAGTAAAAGTAACCAGGATTGCCAATAATGCTAATCGATATAATCCAACATTAAAATATCCACCAACAAAAGGCATTCTTAAATTGTAAATAAAACTAAATGTAAGACCAGTATAAAAATATGTAAATACTAGTTTCATTGAACTATTAATATTAAATTTCTTATAAATTACCGCTAAAGCAAAATATAATAAACATACTAATACACAAAGCGGAAGCAATAAAACAGAATCAGTTGCCGCTGCAAATACTGTCAATGCATTCCATAAAGGAGCAACATATTTCAATCTTTTAAAACGAATTTCTTCAACTTCCATCATTTTAAGTACTTCATAGCCTGCTGCATATGATAATATTGCAACAAATGTAGTATAGTACCAACCACTTAATATAACAAGTGGAACCATTAATAGAACCATTATAATTCCAGTAATTATTCTTTTTTTCATATTAACCTCATAATTTACCAAATCGACGATCTCTATTTTGATATTCTTCTAAAGCTCTATATAAACATTTTTTAGTAAATGCTGGCCATAAAGTTTTAGGGAAATATAATTCAGCATAACTTGCTTGATATAACATAAAGTTACTCAAACGTTGCTCGTGACTTGTTCTTACTAATAAATCTATAAAAGGTGCAGGATATGTATATAAACATTTTTCAAAATTTTCTTTAGTAAATGCTAGTTTTCTACTTTTCATTTCTTTGGCGGCATTAACAATTTCCAATTGAGAACTGTAATTAAAAGCAACAAATAAAGTAAATCTATCTTCAATAAAAGATGTACTATTTACTTGATCAATAGCTTCTAACATTTTACTATCAAGCCTAGTTCTTTCACCGATGATGCGAATATTAAAATCTATCTTTTTTAAGTCAATTTTTTTGAATTCTGTATAAGCTTTATCCATCAAAAAGTCAACTTCTTCTTTTGGTCTATCAAAGTTTTCAACACTAAAACAATAAACACTCATATATTTAATGCCAAGATTTTTTACTTCTTTGATAATATTTTTTAAAGTATTAATTCCTTTTAGATGCCCACTAGTTCTACTTAATCCTAACTTTTTAGCCCAACGACCATTACCATCTAATATAAAGGCAATATGATTAGGCAACTTATTAAATATAACATTTCCCATAAATTCACCTTTTTCTTATTATACAATAAATTCCATTTTTTTGCAATCAAACTACCTTTAATTTCATTATAATTTCACTTTTATAAAAAAGTAGGTAATAATACCTACTTTTTGCTTACTTCGTATAATGCAATGCTTACCGCAATCGGTAAGTTCAAACTATCAATTTTATTAGTGTGCTTAATTATGATAGGACTACCCACATTTAGGAATGAATCATTTAACCCAGTGGCCTCATTACCAAAGATTAATGAATAATTTTTTTCTCTTTTTAAAGAGTGAATATCTTCTAGTTTAGTATTTGCTTTTAACATAAATGGGAAAAAGTCCCTTGGTAAAAATTGCTCTTTATATTCATCAAAACTATCAAAATATTTAATATTTAGATGGAATATAGCTCCCATTGAAGATCTGATACTCTTAGGATTAAAACAATCAACACCTGGATTTATGATAATAATATTAGTAATATTAAATCCTAAAGCTGAACGCATGATAGTCCCTAAATTACCTGAATCACTAGGATTTACTAAAACTAAGTGATTAGCCTTATTATCTATATTCGATTCAAATTTAAAGAATTCTGCAATAACATAACAGTTATCTTTTGATGATAAAACATTAAAAACTTTATTACTAGTAACTATATTTATGTGATGTTGTTGACATAGTTTAACAATTAATTCATATGCTTCTTTTTTTTCGAAATTAGAATGGAAATACACTTGTTTAACTAAATTAGGTTTAGTTTTTAGGAGTTCAATAGTTAAAGTAATACCTAAAGTATATGATGTATTATTTTCTTTTTTATAAAGTGCCATTTTATTTTACTTGTTCTTTCTTAATTTCTTTTTTCATCATTAATAGTGAGATTACTAATATAGATAGAATAAATACCCAAATTATTAATGACCAAGGAATTGTACCATTAGTAACATGATTAAATACCACTAAAGCAACTAATGTTGTAATCAAGCCAATGGTTCTACCTATAAAATTACTACCTAAGAAAAATTTGAAGTCAAATTTAATTGAACCAGCAACCAAACATAATAAGTCATCAGGGAATATTGGCAATAATACCGTTGCAAAATATGCCCACTTACCATTAGTTTTTAAATACAAACTCCATTTTTCATAATCTTCCGGATTACCCGCACACCACATTAATGTTCTTCTTCCATACTTATATCCCATTCCATAGGCAACCACTGCACCAGCCATATAAGCACTAATAGATACTAAGACAAATATCCAAAAATTTTCTGATGTAAGAGAAGTTAGAATATTTGTATTTCTAGAAATCAAACCTATATTAACAGCTGTATTCAAAACAATGTATGCCGGTATTGGAATAATACAAACTTGGATAAACATTACTAACCAAATTACTAACCATAACAACCATCTTTGGTTCAGATTATGAATCCATTCACTAATAGAATCCGTTACTCCTGGAATTGCAAAAATAGCTTCAAAGAAAGTCATAAAAGCGGCAGCTATAATCGTAACTTCTAATAACTTGTAAATTTGCTCTTTTTTCATAATTATCCTTTTCTTTTAAATATATTTTAATTACTCGCTTTTTATTCCACTTCTATTAATTCATATTCTTTTGAACCAATACCTAAATTATAAGCAGCATCAATGGTATGTTCTCCATTTCTTGAAGTCACACGTTCTAAAAAGTGTTCTTTACCGATATCAGTAGATTTTTTAACTAAATCAATACATGCTTTATCTATAGCAACTGGATCAGTAGATGCTAAAATACCAATATCTTTAATACAAGGATCTTCTGCTATCGCACAACAATCACAATCAACACTCATATTAGCCATAACATTAATGTATACAATATTTCCTTTAAAATAATCAACAACACTTTTTGCAGCATCAGCCATCGCTTCTAAAAATTGATTTTGTTTAGCCGTATGTTTCCAGTGAATTTTTTGATCTAAAGTATATCCACCTGAATGAATCCAACACTTGCCGCTAGATGACGCACAACCAATCGATAATTGTTTGATAGCACCACCATATCCACCCATAGGATGTCCTTTAAAATGTGATAAAACTAACATTGATTGATAATTAACAATATTTTTACCAACAAAGTTATTTTTAATAACTAATCCATTAGGAATTTTAAGTTCTAAATCAGGACCGAACTCATCCAATAAATCAACTTTAAAACACTTACTCCAACCATGTTCTTTTAATAATTCTAAATGTTTAGATGATTCATTTCTAACCCCTTCATAGGCAGTGTTACATTCAACAACAGTACCATCTACATGATTAATAATTTTTTCAAAAAATTCAGGATGTAAAAAGTTTTGATTACCTTTTTCACCAGAATGAACTTTAACACAAACATTCCCCATTAATGGTTTGTTTACTAATTCAAATAATTCAACTAATTTTTCACTAGTTATTTTTCTACTAAAATATACTTTACTCATATAAAAACCTCATTTAAAATAGTATAACATAATACGAATAAAAATGCACGAATTAAGACTTAAAAACTTTTTTGGTGTATAATTATTAACGGAGGTAAATTATGAAAAGTATTACTTTAAAAATTGGTGGTATGAGCTGTAGCGCTTGTTCTAACTCTTTAGAAAAGTATTTGAATAAACAACCCGGTATCATTAATGCAACAGTTAATCTAGTATTAGCTTGTGCATCAATTGATTATGAAGAATCAATTAATATTAACACAATAAATAACTATATTAAATCATCAGGTTTCGAACCTTTAGGAATTTTTAAATTAGATGATGAAAGGTCTAATAAAAGAAAACGAATTATTACACTTTTAAGTTTTAGCGTTTTAACTATCATATTTTTATATTTAGCAATGGGTCATATGTTACATATCCCTACACCAAAAATTATTAATCATCATCTTAATCCCAAAAACTATGCTATAAGTTTGTTAATACTTACTATTCCTTATATTATATATGGGTTACATATCTTTAAAAATGGTATCAAGAATATTTTTTATTTAAGCCCTAATATGGATACTTTAGTAACACTTGGTTTTATAGCAAGTTTTATATATAGTTTAGTAAACACTATCCTACTTCTTACAAATAAAACTACTACAGCTAATAACTTATACTATGATTGTTGTATAGTAATTATTTTCTTTGTTAATTTAGGAAGAGTAATTGATACTAACGCTAAAGAAAAAACAAAAATGGCAATTAAAGATTTAGTACAAATCACTCCAAATATGGCTTTCTTAAAAACCAACGACGGGTTTAAAGAAGTCACTATCGATGAGGTTCAAGTAGATGATATTCTAATTGCTAAAGCTGGTGATAAAATTGCTGTAGATGGAATTATAGTTAATGGGACTTGTTATACCGATGAATCTTTCTTAACAGGTGAAAGTAAACCTGTAAAAAAAGTACAAGATTCTAAAGTTATCGCTGGCAGTATTGTTCAAAACGGTTATGTAGAATATGCAGCTAAAAAAATCGGAAAAGATTCTACAGTTTCCGAAATTGTTCGTTTAGTTGTTAACGCAACTAACTCCAAAGCAAACATTTCAAGAGTTGCTGATAAAGTTAGTAGTTACTTTGTACCATCTATTATGGTAATTGCTTTAGTGACTATGATTACATATTTAATAATTGGCAAAGGATTTGAAGAAGCAATCACAACATTTGTTAGTGTATTAGTTGTAGCATGTCCTTGTGCATTAGGCCTTGCAACCCCTTTAGCTATAGTGATTTCTACTGGTACTTTAGCAAACCAAGGCATTCTTGTTAAAAAAGGTAGTATTTTAGAAATCGCATGTAAAACAAATATGATTGTTTTTGACAAAACAGGTACCTTAACATATGGTAAACTTTCAATTTCAAAAGTTATTGAATACTTACCTGACTATATGCAATATGTCGTATCTTTGGAAGCCAAATCAAATCACCCCATTTCTAATACATTTGTTAACTATGCAAAAAATAACAAAATTGATTTACTAGAAGTAAGTGATTTTGAAATTTTAGAAGGTATTGGTATTAAAGGTATCATTGATAATAAACTTATTTACTTAGGAAATAGTAAATTATTTAATATTATAAAAATGAAAAATACTTACGAGAATGATGAAATAAGTCTAAAAGAAAAAGGCAATTCAATTGTTTATGTAATAATTGATAATCAAGTTCATGCAATTATTGGAATTAGTGATATTATCAAAGATGAAGCAAAAACAGTAATTGAAAAACTTCAAAAACAAAATATAGAAACAATTATGCTAACAGGTGATAACAAAGAAACAGCTGAAATAGTTGGTAAAGAATTAGGTATTACAAATATAATTTCTAATGTATTACCAGTTGAAAAAGTTAATAAAATTAAAGAACTTACTCAAGATAATAATTGTGTTATGATGGTAGGGGACGGAATCAACGATGCTCCAGCATTAACAGAGGCCAATATTGGAGTGGGAATCAATAATGGCACTGACATTGCTTTAAATGCTTCTGATGTTATTATAATGAATAATGATTTGAATAAAATTTTAAACATTATCAATATTAGCAAAAAAACCATTAGAAATATAAAGCAAAATCTTTTCTGGGCATTCTTTTATAATATCTTGATGATACCAATTGCAATAGGGATATTTAAATCATTTGGTATCTCTTTAAACCCAATGTTTGCAGGTATTGGTATGACATTAAGCAGTCTTACTGTTATTCTAAATGCCTTACGATTATTAAAATTAAACAGAAAGGAGATTTAAAATGTTTTTTGGTAAAAAAATTAATAAAAAGATCTATATTGAAGGATTAAAATGTGGAGGCTGTGTAAAAAGAGTTGAAAATGTTCTTTCTACTTTTAAAGAAGTTAAGGAATATAATGTCTCTTTGGAAGAAAAATGTGCTACTATTACCTTAAAAAAAGATATTGATGATCAAATTTTAGTTGATACAATCAATAACTTAGGTTTTACAGTAACTAAAGTAGAATAATAAAAAAGGATAAAGCTCATCTTTATCCTTTTTTTATTTAATTATTCAAATTCTTTAGAAATAACTTTTAAATTTTCAATAATGTTAATGTGTTGTGGACAAACACTAACACATTGACCACACTCAATACAAGCACTAGGCAAACCACCATTATCACTTAATCTTTTAAAACGATCATCATGTTCTTTTAAATGGCCAAATTGTTTTGTATTATTATATAAACTGAAATATTTAGGTATTTGTATTTGCATTGGGCATCCATCTATACAATATTTACAATCTGTACATGGAATTGCAATTGCATTTTTTATAATATCTACAACTTCCTTAATAACGCATTGTTCTTCATTAGAAAGTGGTTTAAAGTCTTTCATAAAACTGATGTTATCTTCTACTTGTTCTATTGTTGACATCCCACTTAGAACTATAATAACATTTTCTAAGCTAGCAGCATATCTTAAGCCCCATGAAGCAACTGATAAATTAGAATGTTGTTTAAATAATTTAATAGCTTCTTGAGGAATATTAATTAATTTCCCACCTTTTAAAGGTTCCATGATAGCCACTTTTTTATTATGTTTAACACATACTTCATAACACTTTCTGGATTGAATGGCCTCACTTTCCCAATCAATATAGTTAATTTGCAATTGAACAAGTTCAACTTCAGGATGTTCAGTTAAGATTTTATCAAGAACCTCAGCAGTATCATGGAAAGAAAAACCGATATGTTTAATCTTACCTTCTTCTTTCTTTTTAGCAATAAATTCAAAAGCTTTGTGAGGTACAACTTTATCGTTATATGTATTGATATTTAAAGAATGTAAAAAATAGTAATCAAAATATTCTACTTGGCATCTAGTAAGTTGTTCATTAAAGATTCTTTCATAATCTTCTATCTTCTCAATAATAAACATTGGCATTTTAGATGTTACAGTAAAACTTTCTCTTGGATATCTTTTTGATACTAATTCTCCAAACATTTTTTCACTTATTCCCCCGTGATAAACATATGCTGTATCAAAATAAGTGAATCCATTGTTCATGAAAGTATCAATCATTTGTTTTGCTTTATCCATATCAATAGTTTTATAGTCTTGTGTATTTGTTAAAGGAAGACGCATTAAGCCAAATCCTAGTTTTTTATTTGGTATCATCATAGAAAAACTCCTTTTTGTTTTATTATATCATAAATAAATAAAAAAAGCACCAAAAGGTGCTATTTTTGTAATGCTTCTTTTTGAGCTCTTAGCATTTCTTCATAAGCATTGATGTCATCTTTATATTCATCTTCAAATGCTGTAAAGAATTCACTCTTAGCTTGATTTAAAGTAGCTTCTAATTCAGATGCTTTTGCTGATAAAGTTTCTTTAATATTAGCATCAAACATATTTTCAACACTTACTAGAGTTTCTTCAACTTTCTTTAACGCGCTAATTACAGAATCGAATGCAGATACTGCACTAGCTTTAGCATTTTCTAATGCTTTGATTAAACCATCATATACTGTTTTTAATTCATCTAGTTTAATTTCGGCTTCAAGTTTTACGTTGCCAGCTTCTAGTGTTGCTACATATTTCTTTTGTTCTAAGAATTTAGTTTTCGCATCTAATACTTGATTTAAAGTTTTTTGATAAACTGAGTCAGAATCAATTAATAAATCAAATTTTAATTGTTCAACATTTTGAATTACATTTTGATAAGCATCAAGGGCAGAACTATAAGTTGAACTAATAAAATCGTATAACCCACCTAACTCATCGATGATTTTTGCAGTATATTCTTTTTCAGCAAAACTAATTTCATAGTTTTTCATTGAGAAATAGAACTCTCTCATTTCTTCATTAAGTAATTCTTGAGTTTCTATTCTAGAAACTTTTAACGCATTAATTAATTGTTCTTCACTCATTGCATCAATTTCTTCTTGAGAAAGAGTTGAGTTTAATTTAACAACTTCTTTTAATGCATCAATTTTCATACTTTCTACTTTTTCTACAACAACTTCAATATTAGCATCTTCTAAAGTTTTTTCAATTGTCTTAGATATTTCTTTTTCTAAATCTTCTTTAAAATCAGTTGCTCCAGAAACGCTAATTTGAATTTTTTCTTCTGCCTGTTCTGCAACATAACCCAATTCTACACTTAGGTTCATAATTGTATTAGTTACTTCTTCAATTGTTTTTCCAACAAACACTTCACCATATAACAATACACTTGCATCATCATTTAAAGCAGTTATTGACACAACCTTTTTTTCTTCATCTACTATTATTTCAAAACTTGGATTTACATCAATAGTTACCATAGTAGCTTCTGGTGCGTCATCTTTTCCACATGCAACTATAAAAGTTAGTGAAAATAAAACTAGAATAATAAATAATAAATTTTGAATTTTTTTCATAATACAACTTCCTTTCTACACAAATATTATACACTTTTTTAAGAAAAATAACAATATCAAATCTACTAAATAGCATTTTTAAATGGCCAGAATGCACATAAAAAAACAAGCAAAAAAATTTGCTTGTTTATTTAAATAATCTAATTAAATCTGACAATTCTTCTCTTCTACTCCAAAGTGTCACTTTATCACCAACACTGATTAAAGCAGGTTTTAACATATTATTATAGTTTGAAAACATTGAATAATTATATGCGCCAGTACAATACACAATCAATAGATCTTGATCAGTAACACTAGGTATTAGAGCATCTTTTCTGATAATATCACCCGACTCACAACACTTACCAACAACATCTACCAAATGTTCTTTATTTTCAGATAATTTATTAACCACATCAACCTCATAAGTAGCCTCATATAATGCGGGTCTTATATTATCAGTCATTCCTCCATCAATGAATAAATAGTTTTTCATTCCATATGTTGGCTTAATTTGTGAAATTGAATAAATGGTAACACCGGCATTGCCTACTATAGAACGACCTGGTTCAATATAAACATCACTGATTAAACTATTTGTTTTACTAATTTCTGCTTCTAAATACCCTATTACTTTAGAAATCATTTTTGGAATTGGCATTGCTTTATTTTTCTTTGTATATGTAATTCCAAACCCACCGCCAATATTTAAGTGCTTAAGCGATAAATGGTATTCATTATTAATCTTATTTTGAAAAGCAACCATTTTTTCAATTTCTAATTGATATGCTTCCGCTTCCATGACACTAGAACCAATATGAGCATGGAAACCTATTAAATTAATATATTTAGAAGTTAATAAAGTACTAATAAGGGTATGAATGATTTCATCATCAAAAATACTTTCTCCAAATTTGGAAGATAATTTAGAAGTTTGAACATAAACGTGAGTATGAACATCAATACCAGGATTAACCCTTAACATTATATTAATCTTTTTCTCTAATCTGTTAGTAACATCAATTAGCAATTTTAATTCATATAGATTATCTACAACAATAATACCAACATCATTAATAACCGCATATTCTAATTCAGCTAATGATTTATTATTACCATGAAAAACAATTTTTTTCATATCAAAATCAGATGATTTTGCAACAAATAGATCTCCCAAACTAACCGCATCCATATATAAGTCTTTTTCACTTAAAATATGAGTTAATTCTTTAGTTAATAAAGCTTTTGATGCATATACAACATTAGTTTTAAACATTAAACTTTTAAAAGAATCCTTATAATCATTAATGTTTTTTAATAATTGTTTTTCATCAATAATGTATAATGGAGTTTTATATTCTTTTACTAAATCATTAATTGAGAAATCATTAATATAAGTAATGTTATTTTTTTCTTTTAATCCTATTGGTTTCATACTAGTTACCTCATATTTTATATTTTTATTATATCATATAAGACTATTTTATTCAAATAAAAAAGTGTAGAACGAATATTCTACACTTACTTTTCAAAAAGATTAATTCATTTTTATTCCTTGACAACTTCTGGATTTTTTTTCTTTCTTGATTTAAATATTTGTCTTCTAAATAAAATAATCATTAAAAATGCTAAATAGCCTACAAGGATTAATAAAACCCATAAAGCATGTTCTCTACTCTTTACTGCTTCTTTAATAAGCATTAACATTGGGAAGCCAAGAATAATTGCTGGAAGATTTTGATACACTAAGTTATCACTGGCTGGAGTTTTGAAGTTTGGATCAATTTCTCTTAATAGAATAATACCAGTACTAGCAGTACCCGTTAACATCCCATACATTCCCATGAATTGTTCATATTTATATTCACTATGGAATTTTTTACTTACAAACCTAATAAAGATGAATGTAGATATCGCACCTAGAATTGTCATAAGTAATAATACATACCAGTAACCCTTTAATAATTCTAAGTTAATAGCTGCAATACCAGATACAATCATGATATCAAATGCTACACCACTAATTCTATTCAACATAAAATTATTAAGATATTGATGTTTGACAAGGCCTGCTTTTCTAAGTAATCTAAATAAATTCTTTAATAGAATTGCAAGTAATGTACCAATTAAGAAATTAAAGCCAAAGATAGTTCTTTGTGTATTAGGATCTCCAAAAATACCTTTAACTAGTTGCATTGCACCATAAGATAATGCATAAACAATCATAACAAAAGCTAGTTGAACAGAAAATTTATCAATTGATTCATTCATACCAATTTCATCTTTAGTTTGAATATTTTCAACAGATAATTCTTCAACTTCTTTTTGTGTAACTATTTTAACTTTACCTTGGCGTTTTAAAATATTTAAATAAATTACCCCACCTATACTAGCACAAAGGAAACCAAGTGCTGCGATGGCTAAACCAAAGTCTTTACCATTTTTTAAATAATAATCCGGCATAATTGTAACTTGGTCCGCAAAAGCTTTACCAAAGTTCATAGCTTGTCCAGTTCCTTGACCAAATCCTAAAGCAAGTAATACACCAGAACCCTCAATTAAACCATCAACTACTGGTTGAGCAAGTGGTATTGTAATTAACAAACCAATAATTGCTTGTATTAAATAAGTTGAAACAGTAGTAACACCAGTATCTATAACTTCACCCATTCTACCTTTTTTCTTAGCAGCATCCGAAGTTCTTAGACTCATTGCAACAAAGCCAATACCTAAGCAGTGATAAGTAATACTATCCAACATACTAGTTCCAGTTACTTCATTGTTTAAATCAACTGCGAATATTTTTAAGTCAAAAAATACGTCTTTAGTAATAATTTGATACAAAGTTGTAAACACTAAAATAAGCAATCCACCTAAAACAGATGCTGGAATTAACATTTTATTTAAAGCAGGAATCATCTTCTTTAACATGTGTGCAAGAATCATTCCTCCAAATAAAATCCCAACTACTAAAATAAACGCCCAAACGTTTGTATCCCAAAGTTCAGTTTGTACTGCACTAAATACCCCAAATTTCATCAGAAGCGCCTCCTATTTCTTGTTTGTATTTATAAATCATTTCAACATACTTTAAAGCATTAAAATGAACATCTGATTTTATTTGATATGTCTTTTCTTTAGTATAAAAGTTTACTTTATTTTTACCAAACACCCCACTAGAAACTATGTCTTCAAGTAAAAGTTTAAAATGTTCTTTTTCGGTAATAAATTCTATTCTATCTTTAAATAATAAGATATTACAATATTCTAATAATAATTGTTTCTTCTTACGAGGAATAACTAAAAATAAGTTACCTTTATCTTCAAAAATACATTGATTTTCTTCAAAAGAAGATAAACTTAAATTAGAAATATACTTTCTTTGATAAGAATACCATTCATCAACATTTTTAAATGGTATCTTTCCATCTTTCGACTCAAATTGCTTATACTCATTATAATCAACACTAGCATTACACTTCATACAAGTAAGAGTATCCTTATTAGAAATAAAATGACTAAATCCGCAAATAGGACAATTATATATTACTCTTTCTAAATATTCAGCCTTTCTTTTAGATTTAAAAGGTCCACTAGGAATGGATTCATCAAAAGATAGTTTTTCTTTTACTAGTTGTTCAATTTGTTCATTGGATAAATCTTTATACTCATCATATTCTAAGACTTCAAATACTTCAGCACTACATTTTCCTTTTCTTTCTTTATTAGCAAATCTTGGTAGTACACCATATCCATTTTCGATATGAACAAAAGCAACCGGCATTTTTAGAAATTTGATCATTTTTGCAACTGTTGGATTAATATAACATGTTTTTCCAGTGTATGTTCTATTACCCTCAGGAAACATTACAATATTACAATTTTCAGATGCTACTTGACGACAAGTTCTAAGAATGGTAAAATCAGTAGAAGCTTTCTTGTAAGGGATTAGTCTTACTGCCCATTGAAGTAGTGGACTTAAAAATCTTATAGTCAATAAATCATCAGAACCAATATAATATGTTTTTCTACCTAAAATACACGCAATAAAAAATTGATCCATTGATGTTTGATGGTTAGACAATACTAAATAACCTCGTTTTCCACCTTTAAATTTTTTACCTTTAAACCCATATTTTATTCTCATAATGGGTCTTAAAAAGAATCTTACGACAACAGTAATCACTCTATGTCTTACCCTTGACCATTTTTTCTTCATAAAAATCACCATTAATATTTAAATTATATTATAACTTATTATACCATTTTTTATGCTTTTTTTCAATCAATTAATCCCTTTGTAATTAAAAAAACAAGCAACAAAAGGCTTGTTTCTTTTTTTTATCGATTAATTCCAATATTTTTTTGCCATAAAGTACTAGCTTTTAATTCATCATCTGTTATTTCTGAATGAACTCTATAAATATGTTTAGTACCACGTGGAACTAACACATTTGAAGTAATAGTTCCAAGTTGAGCAAATAAATTTTCTACTTCATCATAATTAAACGGTGCACATGAAAATAAGTCAGCTAAAATTACTTTTTCTTTAATATTATAATGGAATGCAATATGACTTTGTGCAATTATTACTATACCAGACATATAAGAAGGGTTTTCAATTTTATCTTTATTGACAACTGTTCTAATGATTGGATCCATATTAATTTTAGAGACAAAACTTTCTAAAAAGTCATACATCATATCCATCGTAATATCTTTATTGGTATGAATTTCACTCATTAAATGAGGTCCAAAATCGCAATCAGGTGCATATGGAGAAATATCAAATCTTTGTTTAGTACGATCAATCATTTCAAAATTTGAAGCTTCCATACTAAATGGTAAATTATCTAAGAAATAATCTTTTATTTCGTTTTCATCAAAATCAACACCTGAGAAAATATCAACAAAGTAACATTCTCTAAATGGGAAAGTATGAATTGTAATATGACCACCTTTTAATAATACATACGCACTAATGCCACTATCTTGTTTAACTCTGCCATAATAATATGGAATGATATGAGGTGGTGCAATTGGTTCTAAATTAAATTTATACCCTAAATAATTTAATGTTTCATAAACTGTTGTTAAATCATTTAGTAAATGTTGACTAGCGCCATAACAATCTAAAGTTATATGTTTCATAAATTTATCTCTTTTCTATTAATTTTCTAAATACTTCATAAAGAGTCTTTAAAACCAACCATGAAGCAGTATTATTTTTATCATCAAGTGTTGGAGATACTTCAACAATATCAAAACACTTAACATTTAATTTATTAATTAAAGTAGTAATTACTTTTAATACTTCATAGGAGTCCATTCCGAATGCCTCGGGAGTTCCTGTTCCACTAACAAAAGAAGGATCATTAGCATCAATATCATATGAAATATAAACTACATATTCTTCACTAGAATATTTATTAATGATTTGCTCTAACATATTATTAATGCCATTTTCTTTGATATAACTTGAACGATAAATCTTTAGTTCCGGATGTTTATCAAAGAATTCAACCTCCTGTCTTTCAAAACCTCTAATACCAATTAATGTAATATTTTCCAACTTGTAACCTTTATCATATGCGCGCATATTAGGACAAGCATGAGAATACTTAGACCCATCATAAAAATCACAAAAATCAGGATGTGCATCAATATGAATAATAACTGGAGTTTTGTTTTGCTTAATCCAATAATCATAGAAATTTTCTTCTAAGGGAATTGATACAGAATGGTCTCCACCTATAAATACATTAAAAATATTTTCAGTAAATAGTTCAAGTGTTTTATTTTTAATATCATCTAATGAATCAGGTGTGATAATATCATTATCATATAATTTAATATCTTCAATTGAATCACCATCCATGGTAAATGGTGGCAAATGTTTTGATAAATCTCTTATTACACTTGGTGCAAAACTCGCACCTTTCCCGACTGATGCGCCTAAATCATAAGCTATACCTGTAATATAAACTAAAGCATTTTCTTTTTCTGTTAATAATCCTCTAAATGGTTTCATAGATACCTCTTCAAAATAAATATCTTATTATCTTGTTTTATAGTTTTCAATTAATTTTGATAAATTATTTGTAATAAATAAAATATTATTAAAATCAACTTTTATATCTTTTTTGGTATGAATTCTAGGGGTATAACAAAAACCTTTCTTAGTTTTAATACAGGCTAAAATACCTATGCCTAGTTCATAATTTTTATGATCTGTATTACTTCTAGACTTTTCCATTGGAACAAATTCTACACTATATTCTAAATCACTAGTAAAACAATTCGTTAATACAGTATATAATTCCGTTGTTCTAGCTTCTTTTTTGGAAGTTATTATAATATGTTTACCATTACCAACACAGTCAAAATTAATCAATACTTTTTTACTCATCATTTCTTTATGAGCTTTTTTATATGCTTTGGAACCCAATAATCCTTTTTCTTCATTATCAAAAAGAATAAATGCTACATCTTGATAATTCTTTTCAATTAATGTTAAAATTACTGAAACACCCGATGTATTATCATTTGAATTATTTTTATTTGGAAAACATCTAGTCAAAAGATAAAACATCCCAAAATAAATAACAATATATAATAGCAGAATAGTTTCATATGGAAATCTCATTAAAGAATATAATCCATATGCTAAAGCAAGTGATATCAAAGCCATTAATATTGGAAAAAAGATTCCATATAATAAACTTAAAACGAAGTTTTTCGGTAACATTAAATTAGGATATAGACTTGCAGCTGGTGTGTCATAATGAGCAGTAAAAACAACCTTCGCTTTTGCTACATTTCCTATTATAATATTATTATGTTTATTTTCTAAATTTTCAATAACTACATCATAATTATTTACTTCATTTTTTATAAATGCTCTAAATTGTTCTTTTTGATCTTTGCTTCTTCTTATTGGAAATTTTTCAATTAATAATTGTAAATAATTTTTCATAACCTATCCTAAATTAACGCATAAATTTAGTGCCTAAACCATCAATAATCATTAATACCATCATTGTAATACTAAGAATTAGGCCAAGAATTGAAAAAATATACCCAATTTTAATCTTAGTAAGATGTCTGGTAGTTTTCGTTGCAATAACATTTAATACAAAAGCAGGCACCGAAAAAGAAAGTGATAATAATAACATTATTGTTCTAATTAAATCACCATCTGAAGTCAAATAAAAAATGTCCACCGCAAAATATCCAATAACACAAGATATACTACCTAAAACAATGGAAAGGATACTAAATATTTGATACATTTTTTCTTTTTTAATTAAAAGATTAATATATAATGTTTTACGATTTGGAGTAACCTCTTCAGTTTTATTAGTTGATTCTTTTTTAGTACCACAAGATGTACAAAACATTAACTCATCATTTAATTCTTTTCCGCACTTCTTACAAGTATACATAATTACCTCCAAATAATAATTAATATTATTATATAATAATTGATTCATTTTTTCAACATATAAGAAAATTTGTTTAACAAAAAAAGAAAGAGTATATACTCTTTCATTTTTTTAATTAATAAATTATACTTTCTAGCAATTGAATATAAGTAATAATAAATACGATTGCACCAATAATAGTACCAATTAATGAAAGTACAAAACCAGTAACTGCCTTACCATGGCTAATATATGTTCTTTTCTTTGATATTGCACCAAATACAATACCAGGGACACCAAAAGAAATTGCGAAAGCTCCTAATAAATATCCTAAGAAGAAAAAATTAAACATATTTAAAAAACCTAATGAAGCCATTGCTAAAGAAACAATACCTAATACTAAAGCAATAATAGAAAATACTTTAAATACTACAGGTTCGCCTCTTCTGCTAACTAGTTTAGTTGGTTGTTGAGTTTGTTGAATAGGTTCAGCATGAATAACTTCTGATTGAATCACTTCTTTAGCAGTACCACATTTTGGACAATACATTGAATCATCTGAAATCAAATGACCACATTTTTTACAAAAAGTCATTTTATTATACCTCCTATATAGTATATTTTAATTATACACTATTATACTTCAATTTGCAAGTTTATTACAAAAAACAAAAAAAGGCATAAGCCTTTTTTTTAGTAAGCAGCAAATTCTGAAAATAGTTCAGCAAGTTCTGGAATTAGTGGAATTATTGTTAATAATAAAAGCACAAAAAGACCACCAATAATCACAGAAATTAATGATAATACAAAACCAGCTTTTGCCTTTCCATGATGTTTAACACTTTTCTTTGCAATTGCACTTAATACTAAAGATGGGATACCAGAAAATAGTGCAAAAAAAGAATAAATAAATGTTACACTAAGAACCATTGAACAAATACCACCAATTAAACCAATAATTGAAAAAATTGTATAAACTACCGGTTCTTTAGCAGGAGCTTGTTCTACAGGTTGAGCATATTGAACAGGTTGAGTATATACTGGAGCAGGATTAACTGTTGGTTGTGGATGTTCTTCTACTTGTCCTACTTTTGCTCCACAAACAGGACAAAATTTTTGTTCTTCTCCTAATTTATTTCCACATTGTCTACAAAAAGCCATATATTTTTCCTCCTTATTATATATTATATGAACATTTTATTTTTTTAACATTTTAAACTCTTTTTTTCCAAGTTTTTGGACTAAATAGTATTAACATTGGGAATAGTTCTAAACGTCCTGTTATCATTTCTAATGACAATATAAACTTAGAAAAATATGAAAAACCATTAAAGTTTTCATAAGGACCTACTTTACCTAATCCAGGTCCAATATTACTTAAACAAGCTAAAGATGCTGAAAAGTTAGTTGTAAAATCATAGCCATCAATAGATATAATAAAAGCAACAGCAAAAAGTACTATCATATAAACAACCAAGAATGTATGGACTGAATTTACCATTTCTTCATCAGTTTTATTTCCATCAATTATTAATACTTCAACTTTTCTAGGACTCACCATATTTTTTATCTTTTTCAAGATTGATCTAAATAAAATATTAATTCTTGAAATTTTGATACCGCCTCCAGTAGATCCTGCACATGCACCAAAAAGCATTAAGAAAATAAGAACCATTTGAGCCATAGAAGGGAATAAACTAGAATCAGCAAAATTAGTAGTTGAATATCCTGTAGTTGTTATAATAGATGAGACTTGGAAGAATGCATGTCTAAATGCTTCTTCAGTTGTTGCATAATTATTATAGATATTTAAAAATACAATTAAAATACTAATAATAACTATTATAAAATATAACTTTACTTCCTGATTTTTAAATACTTCTTTGAAATTGCCAATCAAAATTAAATAGAATAAAGAAAAATTTATTCCGAATATTAACATAAAGACTGCGATTACATATTGAGAATATGCAGTATATGTTTCCAAGCTTCCTACATCAACACCTAATCCACCAGTACCAGCTGTACCAAAAGTATAAATTAAGCTATTGAAGAAATCCATTTTTGCATCTGGACCCAACCAAAGAATTAACACTTGTAAAACAGTTAAGAAAACATATATTAAATATAGAATTCTTGATGTAACTCTCATCTTTGATACTAGTTTCCCTACTTGTGGGCCAGGTGATTCAGCTCTTAAAATATACATTGCCGAACCATCTTTACTTTCTGGGATAATAGCAAGAATAAAGACAAGTATTCCCATACCACCAATCCAGTGTGAAAAACTTCGCCAAAACATCATACTTTTACTAAGTTTGGAAGGATCATTTAAAATTGAACTACCTGTTGTAGTAAAACCAGATGTAATCTCAAAAAAAGCATCAATAAAATTAGGGATTTCTCCTGATATAATAAATGGCAAACAACCAAATAAAGACATTATAATCCAAGATAAAGCTACAATTATAAACCCTTCTCTTGGTAATAATGAATTATTCTCTGCTTTTTTTACCATTAAAAGTTTACCAATAACAAATAGTAAAGTAATAGGAATTAGAAAAGATATTAAATTTCTTTCACTTTCGTCTTCACATAAACATACGATGATTGGTAAAAACATTAAAAATGCTAAAAGCACCATGATTTTACCAAGAATATTTTTAATACTTGTATAATTCATAAGCTATTCCAAAATATCATCTAAATCATCTAAATATTGCCCTGCTGTAACGACAATAACTTTATCATCCATTTGAATTGTATCGGAACCACTTGGCACAATAAATTCACCATCATGGATAATACCAGCGATAAGTAATTTAGGTTTTAATTTTAAATCTTTTAAACATTTATTTAATACTTTACTTTTTTGTTTTGCAATAAACTCTAATGCTTCAACTTTATTATTAACTAATTTATATAATGTAACAATATTACTTCCACGTGAATTTCCCCTAGCTCTAATATAGCTTACAATTCTTGATGCAATAATATCTTTAGGAGAAACTATAGTAGCCATACTAAGTGTTTCCATAATACTAACAAATGAAGATTTATTAACTTTAGCAACTACTTTTTTAACATTCATTTTAGCTGAATACATAGAAATTATAATATTTTCTTCATCGACACCAGTTAATGAAATAATAGCATCGCTTTGTTTTAATCCTTCCTCATTTAAAACTTTTTGGCTAGTGCCATCTCCACAAATAATAGATGCTTTTGGTAATAATTCACTAAGTTCTAAACAACGCTTTCTATCTTTTTCAATAATCTTAACTTCATATTTATTTCGAATTAATTCTTGACCTAAGAATTCTGTAATTCTTCCACCACCAATAATTAAAACAGATTTAATCTTTGTTTCTATTAAACCAAGTTTATTTAAAAACTGTTTAATGTTTGTTCTATTAGCGGTAATATGAATCTTATCTTTCGGCATAAAAACAAATTGACCAGTCGGAATAATCACTTCATCTTTTCTTTGTACTGCACAAACTAAAACTTTAACTTGAAATTTTGAAGATATAGATGCTAAAGTCTGACCAATTAATAAACTATTCTCTGGGATATATAATTCGACTAAATCTACAGTACCATCGCCAAAATTATCAACTCTTATTGCTTCTGGGAAGTTGATAACTTTTAATATTTCATCAGCACATTCTTTTTCTGGATTGATAGTCATATCAATATCAAAGTCTACTTTGATATTTTTAATGTGTTGATTATATTCATAGTTTCTAACTCTTGCGATAGTAGCTTTGGCTCCCAATTTCTTAGCAATAATACACGCTAAAATATTTGTCTCGTCACTTGCTGTAACCGCAATAACTAAATTTGCTCTACTAACTTCGGCACTTCTTAAAATTCCGTAACTAGCACCATTACCACAAATCCCCATAACATCATATCTATTAACTATATCTTCTACGATATCTGGGTTTTTATCAATAACTATTACTTGATGACCTTCTAGACAAGCATTTTCAATAATTGCATTACCTACTTTGCCATCACCGATAACTACTATCTTCATAATTACCTCCGTTAATATTACTTTTTATTATATTATTTTACCACTTTTTAAACTTATATTCAACCAAAGATAAAATAAAGATAAAAAATGGCTTACTAAAATAAGCCATTTTTTTAATTTATTATTTGAATAATTGTAATATCATCAATCTTTTTAAAACGGGGATATTTATTACAATTACCATCAGAAAATGCAGTTTTGACGATTTTTTCCACTTCTAATTTAATATCTAAAGTATGTTTAAATAAATCTTCATGTTTATCATAAATCTTTAATTGTTGAAAACTTGCTGAAAAACCATCCGAATATAAATAAATTTCTTTTACTTTTTTTGATTCAATAGAAAAACTATATTCTCTAAATTCCAAATTATCAGAAATTGTATATGCTTGATAACCGCCACTTTGATTAATTAGTCTACGATGTTTAATTAATGTATCAATGATATATTTTCTAGCATCTTTTACATTAATATTCCTTTTACTAGCTTCCTCTTGTAATCTTGTAAGCGAAATAGCATCTAGTTTTGATAAGTCATCTTTAAAACAGCGAATAATTTCATTATTATTTGTTTTAATAGTAACTTCACAATCGCCAAGAACACCCACATAAAAGACTTCATCAATTAATTCAACATAAGCAAGACTTGCTGAAGGTTTATATGCTGCATCATTTGAAACTAATTTAAGTTCATCATATAAATCACTTGATAACTTAATCAATCTATCTTTAATACGCCCTTTATACTTATCAATATTTTTTTTGATATAATCTACCATGTATCTAGCAAGATTTTCGTTATTTTTTTTAATAAGAGGGGTTGCACCATCAATAACAATCCAATAATTATTACCAACAATGAAGCGATCCTCATTCCAAAAATGAGATTTTCTTGTTAAAGCTTGTATTTTCATTAAATCATCCCTTTATTGATAACTGTTAGTAAAGCAAGACCAAAAATAACTACACCTACTACTAATATTAAAATATCGTAGATATAAAGACGTATTTTTCTTTCTTTTAAAGTTAAAGTAAACCCAAGTAAAATAGTACCTAGTAAAATCATTAATAAACCACAATAACCAACCATTAAAACTGTTAAAGTAAAAGCATCAGTTATGGTAGTAAATATATTTATTGTTCCTAATAAGAAACCAAGTAAAGTTGTCATTAACGCAATTGATTTGTAATTACTAACCTTGATTTTATCTAAGTCTTTTATTTTTTCTTCATTTAAATCATAAGAATGAATGATAGATGCTTTTAATAAGTATTGATTATATTCATTTACTTTAGATGCGCGATCTGTTGAATTTGATAATAAACTTATTGCTCTTTGAATTTCTTCTTCTCCTTTATTATATTTACCTAAAAGGATTAATATTCTACCATAATTTAGATAAAATTTAGAATAGACATTTTCATATGAACCATTTTTTTCTTTTTCAATTTCAATTACCTTTTTAATACTTTTTAGAGCTTTTGTTAATAATTCTTTATTCTCAGGTTCAAATCTTTCATCAAGCTGATATTCAAAATACTTACAAATTAACCCAGTGTATACATTCAATACACCAACATGGTTTGTAAAATCACAATCATCGTTAACTAGTTCAATTAATTTACTAGATTCTTTAATGGCTTTATAAAGAGTAGATGAATGAGAAGAAACATCTAAAACTGCCATTAATTTGATGTGTTTCATTATTTCGTATTCTTCAAATTTATCTTCATATGATATTGCTAAATCTAAAACATTTCCATAATTTTGTCTTCTACATACTGTATAACAAACAAAAAATAAAGTAAATGCTAATTCTTTAAAATTACTAAATAATTTATTAACATTGAGTAACATTTCTTCAATAATATTATCTTCAACAATGATTGACCCTGCAAGAGCCGTTACTTTTAATTCATACTCTCTAGAATTAACATATTTATTAAATTCTTTAACACTACATATTTCTTTTGCTTTTTCAATTATTTGTTCAATACTATAACTCATAATATACTCCAATTATTTAAATTCATTTTTATTATAACACATTTTTACATATTTCGATATTTTTTAAATAAATTAAAAAGCAAGGTTTTACCTTGCTTTAATTTACTCTTCAATTTGATGTCCCCAAACAATAGTTGCAGTTGCACTATAAAAATTATTAACCCAACCACTTGGTTTAGTTTCTGCCTCACAATAAATAGTGATTCCATAACGTGATTTAAAACACTCCTCACCAATTATTAAAACACTACTTGGAACAATAATACTTTCTAAACTATAACATTCAGAAAACGCATATGAACCTAATTTTCCAACTGAATTAGGAATATTTATCATCGTTAAATTAATACATTCAGAAAAAGCACCATCACCAATTTCTTCTATTGAATTAGGTAAAGTAACAAAATCAATATATTCATTTATATAGAATGCATAATTACCAATTTTTGTTATTTGATAGTTAACACCGTTTACTAAAATACTATCTTTAATATTAATAACATTACGTGTTCCAACATATTCACTAATTAAACAAGTATTTGACTCTTTATTTAATATATAGACAAAATCATCTAAATAATATAAATCATTCTTAATGACATTTTCATAGAAGACTACTCCATGATTTAAGATGTATAATGAATCATATTCTTTTTCTAAATAAACTTTAATACTTTCATTAAATGCATTACCATCGATAACATCAGCATTTGCTGAAACAAATAAACGTTTTAAGTTATGATTTTTAAAACTATATGCATCTATTTTTTTAACACTCTTTGGTATAATAAATTCGTCTAAAGTATGAGAATTTACATATTTAAACAAAATTGTTTGATCTTTAGAATAAAGAGATCCATCAATAGAGGTATAATATAAATTATCACTATCAACATTTATCGATTTTAAAGATAGTAAATCATTAAAAACCCCCATCTCAATATAATTTACGTTAGGACCAATATTAACAGTTTCTACATTAAAACAGTAATCAAATGTTGAATTAAGAATTGGGCTATTGTAAACTGTTATAGTTTTTAAATTATTACAACTACTAAAAGCACTACCACCTATTGATTCAATATTTTCACCTATAACTAATTCTTCTAATTGTTTTAAACCAGTAAATTGATATGGATTAAGACTTATTAACTCTTCCGGAATTATTATAGAAGTAGGTCGCTCAATATTTCCAAATTCGTCTATTAAAGAAAAATTAGAACCATTACACATTGGGTTTGCATAAATGTCTTCAAAGTGATTTTGACACCATTCTAAAAGAGTTCCTCTAAATACTATATGTTCTAAAGAAGAACATTGTACAAAGGCTCTAAATCCAAATTGTTTAGATCCTTCTAATTCAATTACTTTAATCAAAGACTGACCAAATGCTGCAGTTTGTATTTCATTAACATGTTTAGGCAAGACAACTCCATGAAGATTTTTAAAACCAGTAAAAGTAAATGATTTGATAGATGTAATATCTTCTGGTATTGTAATATTTTTAATTTCAATAAAATCATTATCTTGTTTTAAATAGAAATTTTCAGCATAATACATTGGTGTTGAAAATTGATTTGAAAATTCAATATTACACCACTTAGAGATATTACCTTCATAATAAAGAATTTTTAATCCTTGACAATGCTGAAAAGCATTATCTTTTATTTCTTTTACCGTATATGGTAGAGTTAAACTTATAATATTATTACATCCGTAAAATGCATTTTCAGCTATAGATTGAACATTTCTAAGTGTTACCTCTTTTAAAGAAGATGGAACCATAAATTTATTTTCATTATAACTTTCCGCTCCAAAAATATAACCAAACCAGTTGTTAACACTATTGTTTTGTTCTCCTACAAAAGGTACGTTAATACTAGCTAAACTTATACATTCATATATCGCATACTTATCAATTTTTTCAATGCTATCCGGTATATAAATACTTTCGATATTATCTCTACCTTTAAAAGCAAACTTCTTTATCTGTTTAACAGGCAATTCTTTAAATATGTCTGGTATTTCAACATGTTTACTAACTGAATCTAGTGTATTAACTACAGCATAAAAAGACTTATCTGAACTTAGTTCATAGACTAAACCTTGTTTATCAGTTAATACTTGTCCTTCGTTATTATTACTACCACTACCAGTATCATCTCCATTAGAATTACACCCTGTAAGAGATAATACAAGTAATAAAATTAAAAATTTATAAATTCGTTTCATACCAAACCTTCAACTTTCTATATCACCTATTATAATATAAAAACAAAATTTAATCAATTATATTAAAAAAAGATAGATATAATTATATCTATCTTTTTATTTTTCTATCTATTGTAATCTTCCATATATTTAATTACAAGTTGTAAAAATTCTTTTTTAAAAGTATCTTGTTGATAAACTGCTTTATTAACTCTTTCAATAATAGATTCTAAGCTGGCTTCACCTTTATATTTAGAATCTCTTAAAACTAAGCCAAATTCTACAACTGCTGTTTGGAATAAGAAATCATGGCTAGGAGCAATAGTAACATTAGTTAAAGAAGTGACTACTTCTTTGTCTAATTCGCCATCAAGAACATCTTTATAACGAACTGTACATTTAACAATTTCTTCAAATCCTGCTTCAATTTCATCCTTTAAAACCACTTCAATTAGACATACAGTTGTATGTCCAGCACCGATTTCACCCGCATCAGTTTCATTATTATCAAATTCTTCATCAGTTAAAATTTTATTTTCATAACCAATTAAGCGATATTGGCTTACAACATCTTTATTAAATTCAACTTGAACTTTTGCATCTTTTGCAACTGTTTGTAATGTACCACCTAGTTCAGTAACAAATACTTTTTGTGCTTCTAGAATAGAATCAATATAGTAATAGTTACCATTTCCAGCTTGAGCTAAAGTATCCATTGTGTCAGCTTTTAAATTACCTGTACCAAATCCAAATAAAGATAAATAAACGCCAGTATTACGTTTTTCAGAGATAAAATGCTTAAGCCCAGCAATTGTATTAATACCTACATTAAAATCACCATCTGTTGCTAGGAAAACACGATTGTTTCCACCACTAATGAAATGTTTTTCTGCAAGTTCATAAGCCTTTTTTATGCCCTTTGATCCAGCTGTACTTCCACCAGCTGTTAAATCAGAAATAACAGCAGAAATTTTTGTCTTTTCATGACCATATGCACCATCTAATAAAACACTTTCTGAACCTGCATATGTAACTACAGATACACGGTCATTTTCATTTAGGTTTTCAATTAAAATATTAAAAGCTTCAATCAACAATGGTAATTTGTCGTTACTATACATTGAACCACTAACATCGATTAAGAATACAAAGTTATTTGCAACATCTTCTTCAATAACATAATCTTTAGCTTGAACAGCAACACTTAGTAAATAACTAGATTCTTTCCAAGGACACTTAGCCATTTCTAAAAAACTAGTTAATTGGTGTTCTGTTTCATTTACATATGAGTAGTTAAAATAGTTTAACATTTGTTCAATATTAACAGCATCTTTAGGTATATTATACATATTATTGATTAGCTTTCTAATATTAGCATATGCGGCAGTTGAACTATCTAAACTAACGTTTACTTTATTGTTAACTTCTGTACTTACATAGTCTGCTTCCTTTATTTCTAAGTATTGATCTTCATTGTAATCTTCTCCAGGAGCATAATTTGACATACTATCTCCCATACCACCAGCATCGCTGAGACTATTACCACTACCAGCTGCACAGCCAGTAACTACCAATAATAAAACCGATAATAATAAACACATTAATTTTTTCATAAATTCCTCCTAGTTAAAAACATTAGAAGCAGCTATGAATATTTCATAACTTAAAATCAAGTCTTCTTCTAATGAAATTGTAATTTCATCATTATTTTTATATGCAAGGAATGACTTAATAGGGACATTTATATAGAATACATCACTTGTGTTTTGATTTATTACTTGATATGGCAAATAAACATCAATTGAAAATACACTTGTAAAATCTTTCTTCATATCGACTGGCAGTTCTTTTTCAATTTCAAAAATATTATCATAAAATTCTATATCAATTGAAGTTCTAATCTTATTAGCATTTAAAGAACTTTCAATCTTTGAATAGAAATTATAAATAAATTCTTCTTCTAATTGAATATTAGTTAAATATTTACTAACATCTATTTTATAATTGACTGTCCAATTTGAAACATTTTCATCTTTAATCTTATCATATTCTTTAATAACGAAAATGTAATTACTTAAATTATTATTAGAAAGTTCATCAATAGGTGTTATATCTTTTAATTCTTTAATTATATAAACAGAATCATTATATGTATATTTCATTACTTGGTTAAAAGATAAATCTTCAAACATGTCTTTAAAATCGTTATCCATAGATGGAATGCTACCTCCAGGGGTATCTCCTCCCATATCACCACCAGCACTTCCTCCACCAGATGCACAACTTGTTAAAGTTAATAAACAAATAATGACTAATAATATAAAAATATTTTTATTTTTCATTTTCATTTTTCCTTTCTTAATTACTATAATCTTTATTTATTGTGCCTTGTGCATCTAATACAATATAACTGATTTTGACTTGATTAAAACCTTTAAAATCTTCAATGTTAAACTTTGGTTCTAAATGAACTGAAACTAAAGCTTCTGGGTTATCAAAATCTAGCACAACATCATAGAAACGATTGTAATATGTAACCATACCAATACTACCATCCTTTAAGTAATAATAATATTCATATTGATACACAATCGTAAAAGATACGCTTTCACCTTCTATTAATTCATAACCATTATTTAATTTAAATGTTGAATCAATCTTTAAAACTTCTTCATCACAAACAACTTGACTTGAAGGATTAATATCTACTATTTCCTTAATATTATCATTGGTAACACAAACGCTTTTGATAGAAGGAACTTCTTTATTATAAGATATTATTAATAAAATAATAGTAATAATCTCAGCAACCGTTAAAACGATTAAAGAAATTAACATAATTAAATTAAATTTAGGTTTAGAACTTTGATCATTTACTGTTTTATCAGTGTAATTAAGCAATTCATCAACACTAACTTCTAAAACTTTCGCAAGTGGTGCTAACATAGAAACATCAGGTAATGTTTCACCAACCTCCCACTTACTAACCGCTTTATTAGTAACACCTAATTTTCTTCCTAATTCATCTTGAGTAAGATTAAGTTTTTTTCGCTTTTGGTAGATGTATTCGCCAAACTTAAACTTGTCCATATGTCCTCCTCACTAGCATTATAACATACTATTTAATTAATGTAACTAGAACCTAGTCTCTAGGTGCTAGAACTTTATCTCTTGACAAAAGATTTGTCATTCTTGAATATATTTTATCATAAATATATTATTTTTACAATAAACAATAAAAATAGCTATTAAAAAATAGCTATTTTTTTATTCTTTATTTAAGATACAATTAATTTTTTGGAAAATAAAAGATCCGATTTTTTTCAATAAACCATATATTTTATCTACGATTTTGTATAAAAGTTTTTGTATAGTTAACTTATAAAGTAATGAAATTCCTAAACTTAATAAAAATAACAATAAAACATATAATATTGCCCACAGTAATATACACGATAAAATATAAAAAGAAAATTATAAAGATTATATTAAAATAAAAAAGTCTTCAACTAAGAAGACTCTAATTTCAAATGGCAACGTTACACAATTTTAATACAATTGCATACCCCTACCTATTTTTAAATGGGATTCCCAAAAATTTCATTATTTTGAACAATATCAGACTTAATTACTGCTGCTAATAAGCTAAAATTATAGCAATATTTTTCTTCGACTTTTTGTCCTTTTCTTATATATATTTGATCATCAGATAACCCTCATGCTGCACCACATCCTTCAAGAATAAAAAAAATGATGGCATTTGGATTTTCTCCATTACCACCACTAGTAATTATAATTTTTACAGTGCCATTTTGAGTGACATTTACAGTGCCATCAGCACTAATATGACATAGTCTACTTAGTCTATATACAACTTTTTCTACATGTCATTTTTTCTATTCTTCATCATAATTTTTGAAGTATTTTAGCCAATCTTCAACGATACTATAAAATTCATTTCCATAGTATTTTGGGACGTACAAATCAACATCCTTATACTTATATTTCATTAAAGCATACGAGAATGCATATGCATCAAGTTCAGAATCCTGTTCAAAATATTTAGGATTCTCATTGCCATTTTCATCTAATGATTTTATATAGTGCTCACCTTCATAAATCCATTTTTCAATCAAATTGGGATCAACACCATTATTAATTCCAGCTTTATGTTCTTTTATTTTAATATTTTGAAATATATGTCTTGCTTCATGAATAACGAAATATTCTACATCCATTAAATTATTATCTTCATATGCTTTCTTAACTGAAAATATATTTAAATGAATTTCATTGTTTTTTCTATTACAAGTACCCATAATGGCTAAATCATTGTCATATCTGAATCCCCATCTTATGGTTTCTCCTATTTGAAAATACTTATAATTATCCTGAATCATTTTAGATATTATTGGTTCGAATATCGGGTTATATTTCTCATACACTTTCTTGAATTCTTCTTTTATCATAAAGTGTCCTCAGCAATCTTCGTATTGTCTTCTACATCTAAAATATTTATATTATGTCTCTTAAGCAAGAACCAATAAGCTCCAATGGATACTATAGTATCAAAAGCATTTCCTATACCAAATAATAAAGCAATTCCAATTAATGTAGGCTGCCATACACCAGTCACATATAGAATAAATGTTATTCCATAATAAATTGAATTAGTAACGATAGATTCAAAAAGCATATAATGTGTCTTGCCTAAGCCATAAAATGTTGCATCAAATACATTTTGAATAGCAAATAATATATAGAATCCAAATAATACCATTACGAGTTCAAATAATTTATCAACATCACTGAAATTCAATACATGAGCCATAAATGGTTTATATAAAGGTATTAGAATACACCATGCAATTATTGTAATAGTTGTAATTGTAAAATATCCTAAAGTATTATTCTTGACTGCATCTTTATTAGTTGATGTTTCTTGTTTTATTAATTCACCAAGTTGTAAGATAGGAAGCAACATCCATCCCCATATAAAGTTATTAGCAACCCAATAAGTTCCTTGTTCATTAACTACATTTACCATTCTTGCAATCATTACCATATAAGCAAGATTTCTAACAAAAGATTCTAAGCCGGATATTCCACCAACTTTAACAAATTCCTTTGTCCATCTAAAATCCATCTTTTCTTTATTAAAAACATTGACTCCATTTTTAGTAAGTAATAATAATGTAGTTGCAAATAAAATAAAATTAACAATGATATTAGATATGCCAATACCATTAACACCTAAATTGGCAGAAATTGATAATGTTGATACTAAAAATAAATCTAATACAACACATAAAACTAGTTTAATTCCAGTTAGAATATATACTAATTTGTCTTTTCCTAGTGTGACTAAACCAACTAAAGCAAATTGGCTTAAAATACCAAATATATTAGCTATAGCTTCTATTCTAATATATGTAGCACTTGCATCAATTATTGATGGATCAGTTGCCATAACTTTAAGAAGTTGATTAGCACAAGATATTATAAATATGGATAATAAAACATATATTCCAAGAGTTAATAACACCCCCGTCTTCATTCTGTTTGTTAACTCTTTTTTGTCAGATAAAACTTTTCCAACAAAATAAAATAAAGGTAGTATTATTGCTTCATTAATAACTTCATATATTAAATTAATCCAAGACAATTGACCAGCAATACTAAATGAATATTCACCTGGAAGATTTCCAAGCCAAAATACTCTTAATGTCGTATAAATAGTTGGTACTAATCCCATCACAAGTAGAGCGATAAATAGTTTATGATTTATATTTTTAAAAGATGTTTTTATTTTATTAAACATAAATTACTCCCTTCACATCCTTTACTAAATTATATCATATACATCAATAGTTTTCATAAAAATATAGTTGCTAAAATTAATTAAATTTAACAGCGCTAAAAACATTTAACAATGAATTAGAGGTGTTTTTACCCTAAAAGCTCTATAAAAACAAAAAAAGTCTTGATATTTTCGTATCAAAACTTGTCTTTTAATTTGGCAAGGTACGACAATATTAATACAATTACAGTAAATCGTTTAATTATTGAAACCACCTTATCATATCGTTTAATAATGAAACCACCTAATAATCGATTAATAGTTGAAACCACCTAAATCGATAAATAGGAATTTATCAGATAGTTTAATTATATATATTTATCTAAGAATTGTTTTATACTACATTGATATAGTTCTGTTTGTTTATACATTCCATTACCATGATTGCAATCAGGCAAAATGACAATATTCGTTTCATTTGGATTAACTCTTTTTATAGTTTCAAATAGTTTTTCTAAATGCTCATTGCTACCAGCTGATAAAAGTATTGGATATTGACTATTAGCAACAATCTCAACACTTTCAAATTCACCTACATCATACCCAAATTCTTTCTTAAATCGCTCAATTGCATAGAATGCTATTTTATCAGAATTGGATTTAAATACTTCTTTTGATACATTTTTAAAGAATCTTTCTATACTGACACTCGGAGCATCTGCGATTAAACACTTAACATTCTCCATTTTAATTTTAGATAAATCTAATACTATTCCACCACCCATACTCGATCCGTGGATTATGATTTTCCCATTTGGATTCATTTCATTAATTTTATTAACCCAATCAATCATATCCATATGTTCTAATGCACCAAAAGAAATATATTTCCCTTCACTTAATCCATGAGCCCTTTGATACGGAATTAAAACATTATATCCAAGTGATAAATAAAACAATCCAGGAAAAGCCCATTCTCGTTCGGCGTGACTTGTATATCCGTGAATACAAATAACGGTAACATTACTGCCGTTTCCATTAGGATAATAAATCGCTTTTAATATAAGATTGTCTTTACTATTTATTTCAAGCATTTGATGTGGCTTTTTGCTTATTTTATCTAAAGATTCATGAACTTTTTTAATTGTATCATACCAAGAATCAGTTTCTGGCACCATTGCGTATGCTCTATCTATATTTGGTCTTTGTAATAATTTGTTAAATAACATATTTGCCTTTAATTTCTCGAACATTATTTTCACTCCTAAACGTTCATTCTATAAATTCTAATTTAGTGATTTTTCAAATTCATATAATTTATATAATTTCTTTGATAAATTTCCAGCATATAATTTTCTAAAAATAAATTTTTCTAAACCTTTTAATTCTTCAATATATTTATCAGGTGTCATTTCATGTTCTTTCTTAAATAAAACATTACTACCTACTACTAATTCAGGATTATCAAGTCCATAAACATTTGTAACTCCAACATCTTTTATTGGATTTTTATATTTCGACATTTTTGCAGCAAATAAAGAATAACAATCCATTAATAAATTGACAGCTTCAAAATGATTACCTATATTTGATATCAATTTTTTTAACTCTAAATTTGTTAAATACATGCTTATTCCTTCTAATACAACAATAGCATGTTTATTATAAGAAATTTTATCTAACCAATCAGATTTTCTAGCATCGCCATTAATCATCTTGTAGTGTTCATCTTCGTTATAATATTTTCTTCTTTCAGCAATCACTTCAGGGAAATCAACATCATACCAATAATGATTATTTGTTTTTACTCTTATAACTCTACTATCCATTCCACATCCAATATGAATTACAACAGCTTCAGGATATTTTGTCATTTGTTCTTGTACCCATTCATCAAAAACTGATGCACGAATCCCCATATAATAAGATAACCACTTAGACTTTGATCTGCCTTTTAGCTTAAACTGCTCTTTCTCCCATATTTCTTCAGCTTTTTTATCTTTTAAAATAATTCCTTTTTTACTAACATAAGATTTACCATACAAAGGAATATATAATGTTTTATTAACACCATCCATATAAATTAAACACCTCGATTAATTCAAATTTATTTGTTTGCTTCACTTAAATTAATTGTACTCAAACTCAAAATCACCATCTACACATTTACCTGTCGATTCAAGAATAATGTAGATTGTTTTTTTATTATCATATTTATTATGAAGTGTAATCGTTTCGTCGTAGGATTCTCCACCCTTAACTATAAATAATAATTCTTTTTCACCATCAACTCCGATATAAACACTCATTTCACCTTCAGCTAGACTTGCTTCATAATCAAGTGTATACTCAGCCATATTATCTCTTCTTAATTTGAAATTATACGTTCCATTAAATGTATCAAATTCCATACTTGCTTTATCACCTTGACAAGAAGTAATCAAAATGGTTGCAGAATAATTCTTAACATATCCCCCACAACTACATAGCATACCTAGTGTAAGCATCGTTAACAATGCTAAACAAACTTTTTTCATACGTGCATTCCTCCTTGTTATTTGTTTATCAAATT
>JAFVWY010000009.1 GCA_017501465.1 Bacilli bacterium | reverse complement strand
CATCCTCACAAATTCTTATTTATCTAATAGTTATTATACCATAATTCCAAATATATTTCCACCATTATCTCTTATTAGTTTGAGTCCCGTAAGAACTAAAGGTTCGACACCCGTAAGTTAATGGTTCGATTCTGTGGGGTTAGTCTCACCTATTGTTTAAATCTAAATGTTTCATAAATGAATAAAAAAGAGGATATTTTAACTAAAACTAGCTAAAATACCTTATAAAAACAAAAAATAGATCCTCTTTTCAGAAGACCTACAGATTTCAAAAAATGTGTCATTACTACTAAATGTTTCATTTTAAGCATTTACACTACAAAATGTTTCATATTTGAGTTTTACGCTACAAAATGTTTCACGATGCAACTTTTTGTCTAATAACACTTTTATATTACTTTTATAAAATAATTTCATTTGATAAGATATTATTATTTAAAAATTGCTAAAATAGCAGTAATCAATGAACCAATAGAAATCAAAATAGTTACAATATTAATGACTAATGCAGTAATCTGTTGTTTTTTCGCTTCTTTTAATTCTTCTTCCAAAATTTTATTTCTTCTTGATAACTCTTCACATTGTAATTTAATAATTTCATTTGCCTGTTGTTGTAATTTATTAGCATTAATTTGTTCATTTGCAAGCATTAATGTAGCATTAGCAACATCGTTTAATTTTGAATTTTGATTTCTAATTAAATTCATTTCTTCATTATGTCTACTTCTCTTATTAAATTCATCAAATTGTCTTTGCGTTATTTCATTTATGTTCATAATATCTCCTTATATTTATATTTTGATTATTTTACATTTTAAATTAATAAAATTTTTCATTTTATTTCATCATCAAAATCATATCTTAATACATATTCCGAAAGAAAATACTTTTGTTTTCTATTACAAACATGCGAGATCGAACTTTTATATTTATGATAATCTAAATTAAAATATTCACAAAGTTTCTTCGCGTTTGAAAATTGAAAAACAAATTCCAAATTTTCTTTTGAATATACATTAATTATTTTTTCAAGTGATTTCCCTTTTTCTTTTGAATAACATATAGGACAACCCATTCCTGCAACTCTATTTTTTATTATTGCTTGCCATGTATGTCCTTTAGAACATTTCCACCATACTTTTCTTCCTGATCCTATAGTTACAAATTCTGGTAACAAATTTCCGTTTTGTTCATAATCCCATTCAGATACTAGCATTGGTTTTAATGTTTTCAGATCATTTTCTCCTACAATTGCTTTTTGTCTTGTACAATAAGGGCACCCAATTCCTTTTATTCTACTTGAAACAGCTGCTTGCCATTCATGACCTTTCGAACACATCCACCACACTTTTTTATTTGTACCCGGCACAATCATATCAGGAGTTATATTAATATTTTTTGTTTTGTTCCATTCTTCAATCAATTTTGGATATTTTGATTGTAAATCATTAAATCCTTTTAAAACTAATTGATTAGAACAGACTGGACAACTATGTTTATGTCTACTAGATACAACTGCTTGCCATTCATGACCTTTATCGCATTGCCACCATACCTTTTTTCCTGAATTTATTGTAATATACCAAGGATTCAAATTGCCATTCTTTTGATAATTCCATTCTGACGAAAGCTTGTAATCGTTCATAATCGAATTTTCTTTTATATATGATAAATATAATGAATATATTTTAGTACTATCCTTTGTATGATTTATGTATGGAATATTAATATTTATTTTAAATTGACTATTTATATAATTAAATAAATAGTTAACTAATTCATCTAAATTTTTATAATTACTAATAGGTGAATAATAAATTACATTGTTTTGTGAATCAATAGTTTCTTTTTTAAAATCCTCTTTTATTCTAATAACTCTGATATTTTTTTTACTATAATATTCATCCTTTTCTATCTCTTTGAAATAAGTTTTTTCATTATGATAACGAGCACCATCATATTCAATACCTAATTTTAAATCAGGAATATATACATCTAATTCAAACTTTTTTTCTTTATATCTATTAATTGTATTTGGAAATATTTTTTTAATATAAAAATATAATGTTTGCTCAGGATATGAAGTTTGAAGTTCCCTTTTACAAATTGGACATCTAGCACCTAAATTCCTAGTTCTAATCATTGCTTCCCATGTATGGCCTGCTTCACACTTCCACCATACTTTTCTACTACTACAAAAAATAACTTCATCGGGTTTTAAATTTCCATTTAACTGGTAATTCCATTCTTCAGATATTTCAGGATTAATGGTTGCTAAATCGTTATATCCTTTAAGCAATTTAATATTTGAACAATATGGACAATTATTATCTCTACTAACACGATGATTAGGTGTATCTTCCCACTCGTGTCCTTTTTCACACTTCCACCATACTTTTTTATTACTATGCGGAAAAATCTCATAAGGCATAATAATATTTTTATCATAATTCCATTCCTGTATTAAATGAGGAGCTATAGTTTCAAAATCGTTAAAACCTTTTAATAATCGATGATTTGAACAATATGGACAATTTCTTCCGCGAGTTCTATGAGAAATTGTATCTTCCCAAATATGTCCTTTTTCACATTTCCACCAAACTTTCTGATTGCTACCATAAGTCAATAAATTCGGATCGAAATTTACATTTTTTTCATACAACCACTCATTCATATATTTTTTATTCTCAATAATATATTTTTTTATTTTCATAGCAAATCTCCATATTTTATTATATCACAATTATCAAATATTTTCCATATTTATCTCTTATTGGTTCGAGTCCCATCAGAACCTAACATTCGAATCCCATAAAACAATGGTTCGAGTCCGTGGTCAGTCTCCTTAGGTCTTTAAATCTAAATGTTTCATAAATGTATAAAAAATAAGGTATTCTAACTAAAACTAGCTAAAATACCCTATAAAAATAAAAATTAGCCTTCATATTCAGAAGACTAATAGATTTCAGAAAATGTGTCATTACTACCAAATGTTTCATTTTAAGCTTTTACACTACAATATGTTTCACGACGCAACTTTTAGCAGTAATGACTAAATTATATTAATAATACAATAAATGTGGTTAATTTTTTAAACAACCAATAGGTATTACAAAAACACCATCTTCACGTTTATAACCATATTGTCCACCTGTAATTACTATTTTTAAATCTGGTAATCTTAATGGGCATTGTTTTTCATGTTCGTTATATTCTCTGACTAATTTCTCTATTTCGTTTAAATGTTTTGCACCTAGTTCAATTTCATTACTGCCAAGTTTAATTTCTATTAATGCGTATCGTCCATCATTAAGATGAAGAACACAATCAGCTTCTAATCCATATCTATCTCTATAATAAGAAACTTTACCATCAAAAGTTTGAGAATAAATCTTTAAATCTCTAATAACTAATGACTCAAATAAAAACCCTAATGTTTTAAAATCCAAATTAAAATATTCTGGAGAAATACCAAGTGCTGCAACAGCAATAGAAGGATCAATAAAATTTCTTTTTTTACTAGAACGAATAGAAGTTTTAGATCTAATCGCAGGACACCATGCATCAATATCTTCTATTATATATAATTTTTCTAATACTGATAAATAATCATTAAATGTACGTTCAGACAATTCACAGTTTGCTATTACATCTTTATATATTGTTTGATTTGTACTTAAAGTACATAGATTTCTTGCATATGATTTCATTATTGTTTCCATCCATATAGGATTTCTTTTTACATCATCAATGCTTGAAGCATCCACATGGGCAGTTTGGTAAAATAAATCCTTGGCAACATTTAACTTTAAAATTTCTTTTTTTATTTTAAAACAACTCGGCCAACCACCACGACAAATAGCATTAATTAATCCATCAATATCTAGGTCAGAAATACATCCATCAAACATATTAGGATTATTAAACAACTCAATTAAAGAAATTTCGCCATTTGATTCTTCTGACTCATACAAACTGAGTGGTAACATCTTCATTCTACTGATTCTCATTGTTCCAGTATGTGGTGTCTTTACATCTTTAGATGAAGAACCAGTTAGAATATATAATCCTGTTTTTTGCTCATCATCAATTGATTTTCTAATAGCTCCCCAAATTTTTGGAGCATCTTGCCATTCATCAAATAACCTTGGCTTTTCTCCTATTAATAATTTACTCGGACTTGTTTGAGCAACCATCAAATATTTATCTCTATTTTCTTCATCCTGAAATTCAATGAAACTTTTTGAAAAGTATTTTGCTGTTGTAGTTTTGCCACATCCTTTTGGACCAACTATTAATACACCACCAAAACTTTCCAATTTCTCTTTTAATATTTTATCAGCTATTCTTTTCTTATAATTCATTTTTATCACCAACTTAATTATACAATAATTTAATTTAAATTGCAAGCATTTGAGTTATTTTGTTGCAAGGTTTTGAGGCATTTTGTTGCAAGGTATTGGTGTTATTTTAAAGTCGTAATTTATAACAAAAATATTATAAACTATTGTATTAAGATATTTTATTTAACTGATTTAATAAATTTTCAACTTCTTTAAAACTATAATTGTTTCTAACTTTATCAAAATATTTTGAATTTACCCAATCATATATCCTTTGATAAGTACTAATAGCCATATTAGAAGTTGTTTCGTTTTTATCTACTACTAATCCATCTAAAAGTAATGAATTTAATTTTACTTTATCATTCTTCTCAAATAGTATTGCCGATTTAATACATTTAATTAAATTTTCTATTGCATTTTCCACATCATCAAGTTTTGCATAACTTAACGCTATATTGAAATATGCTCTATATATTCTTTCATTATAGAATCCGCAATTATCACTTTCAAATACAAATTTCATTAAATCAATGTATTTCATTCTAAGTTTTATATTTGTTTCTTCGTCTACATTTTGAGACAAAACTAATATTTCATCTTGGAACCACTCTGTTATTAGAATAACATTTCTCTTAACATGTTTTTCTAGTTCTTCACCTTTATAAACATCTTCTAATAAAACATTTCTACAACAATAAAATACAGGCATCTTTAGAGCTAATTGTTTGGCTTTTTCCACTTCTCCTTTTTCAGTATAACCATGCACTAATATTTGGATTGCGTGATGTCTTAATTCGTCGTCAATACACTTTTCTAATATTTTTTCAGACAGTGTTATCATTTCATCTAATGCATCAACTCTATTTGGGTATTGGGCATAGAAAAATCCATGTAAAGAGCTTGCTAACTCCTCCATAATTTTATAATTATTAGGATATTTCAAAAGTGCGTTTCTTAATAATTCTATAGATTTTTCTACTTCACCTAAATGTTTATATTTGTGATTTTCTTCAAGAATCTCTTTAATTTCTTGTTCCTTTTTATAAATATCTACATCAAGTAATTCATCCACAGTTATTTCAAAAATATTTGCAAGAATCGGTAATAATGTAATATCAGGATATGATGCTGAATTTTCCCATCTAGAAATCGCCTTTGCTGTTAAACCAACCAATTCACCTAATTCTTCTTGAGTAATGTTTCTTTCTCTTCGTAACTGTTTAATTTTTAAACCTATATTCATATAAATTATTCTCCTTTTTTGCATATATTGTAAGCTTACAACAATATTATACTAACTAATCAATGTTTAATCCATACCCCATTTGTAGAGATATATTCTATACAAGCGAGATTCTAATTATATTATATGCTATTTATAAATTTATTTCCACCATTATCTCTTATAGGTTCGAGTCCCATCAGAACCTAACATTCGAATCCCGTAAGTTAATGGTTCGAGTCCGTGGTCAGTCTCACCTAGTCTTTAAATCTAAATGTTTCATAAACAGGTAAAAAAAGAGACTATTTCACTATATTTCAAGCAAAATAGTCCTTAAAAATTAAAAAAAGATCCTCAATTCAGAAGACCTATAGATTTCAAAAAATGGAGCGAGTGATGGGAATCGAACCCACGTAGTCAGCTTGGAAGGCTGAGGTTCTGCCGTTGAACTACACCCGCAAATGGTCGGGAAAACAGGATTCGAACCTGCGACATCTTGGTCCCAAACCAAGCGCTCTACCAAGCTGAGCTATTTCCCGATTAATAAGATTAAATTGTAATAACATGGCGCGCCCAAGAGGATTCGAACCCCTAACCCCTTGATCCGTAGTCAAGTATTCTATCCAATTGAACTATGGGCGCATCAAGAATGGCGGTCCCAACGAGACTTGAACTCGCGATCTCCAGTGTGACAGACTGGCATGTTAACCACTACACCATGGGACCAAATAGCATATGAGATGGTGCGGGTGACAGGAATCGAACCTGCACTCCAAGGAACTAGATCCTAAGTCTAGCGCGTCTGCCAGTTCCGCCACACCCGCATAAGTATTCATTTACCTTTAGTGCTTTTATATTATAGCACAAACGAAATCTAAATGCAAGTAATTTGAATGAATTCTTTCACCTTATTTGCTATTTTTAATAATTCTTTTTTATTTAAACTGCATACAGCAACTCTTACACCATGGTTACAATTAATAGTATATATATGATCTTGCATTAAAAATTCAACAACTGGATTTGGATTTGCAAATTTTAATGTTACAAAGAAACCATTTTGAAATGAGTAATATGGAATCTTATATTCATCCAATAAACTAATAAAATAACTTGTTCTTTCTTGTAATAATAATTTATTTTGTTCAACTTCTATGTCCATCTGTTCTCTAGAATCACAACAATTTACAAATGCTTCAATAGCTAAATTGCTAATTGAACTCCAAGTACCTCTAGCAATTGGCGCAAGCAATTCTTTTTGACTACTTATTAAAGCTCCTAGTCTAAATCCATAAACTCCTAATGTTTTAGAAAAAGTTACCGCAAAATAACATGGAAATTTTTCACCATATTCAAAAATAAATTCTTGATTACTATCAAAACTATAATAAGCCAAATCAAAAATACAAGTAGCATTTTCATATTCATTAATTTTACTAGTAAAAACATCTAATTCTTCTTTTGTATATGTCGTTCCAATTGGATTAGATGCTGGAGTATTAATCACCACAACTACATTTTCATACTTGTTGAAAATTTCTAAATCAAATTCCATAGTAAAATTATCATAAAAGTAGATATCATAATCATTCAATTCAGCCATTTTAAGATAATTAACCCAAGATAATTCTGGTATAACAAGTGCATTACTTGTACTTTTTTTATGTTGTAAAAGCACAGTTAATGCACCTGTAGCACCAGGAGTAGCTAAGATACTATAATCAGATGGTACTTTAAAATATTCTGCGATAGCAGACTTAAAAGCATTGCCTCCGTCAACAGGAGCATAATTATATACTTTTTTAGAAACTTGATTTAAAGCTTTATCAAACACTCGAGAATAAACTAAATTCTTATTGTCATCAAGAAGTACACCAATAGTTGCATCTATCGTATTTGCAGATTTATCAAGCAATGCTTTACTATGCATTAAAGTAACATCTTTATACATATTAATTTCCTACTTTCTTTTAATTATTATATAAGCTAATCCAATCATTGAAGTAAGCATAAGAGATACATAAGCACCTGTTTGACAACCGCTCTTCTTTTCTTCTTCAACTTCAAATTGTTTAAAATCCTCAGCATTAATTGTAATATACATAACTGAATTAGTGATTGAACCAATTTCATAAGGAGCAATTATTCTTAATGTAGAAGGATCAAAACTTGTTAAATTTTCAATAATAACTTCATTAGAAGTAATTGTTTTATTTTTATTATTATAATATAGTCTCATGATATTAATAGCTTCATCTGGATCATTAATATCAAAAGTAACTTTTAACGTATTATCTTTATAATCATATCTTACGTTTGATATAGTTGGAATATGTTTTCCCATTGTTACTACGATTGGGTCACCGTTTATTCTTTCAGTTACTCCATCATATGTACGATCATAACTATAAGTAATTGTGTATTCTTTTTTAGATTCTAAGTTTTCAACTTTATAGCTATCAACTAAATCAAATGTTTGGTTATTAATTGTTACAGAAATATTTTCCACAATTACATCATCTAAATTTTTAGGTGCATTAATCACTAAAGATGTATCTAATACATCAGATAAAACTAACTCAATTTCAGGAACAACAATTAAGATTGCATTAGAATCTCTTCTTTCATTACCATCTGATGGATTATTCATAACTTTTAATTTGTCACCATCTCTAATTAAAACAGTAGTAGAACCTCCACCATCCATATTATACGCAGCCACACATCCATGAGCATACATTACTGCAGACAATTCATCTAATGTCATACCATACATTTCAACTTCTGGATGTCTTCCATCAACCGTTACTAACACTAATGTACCATCTGCCTTAACACCAATCATAGTTCTAGGGTGACGATTTTTATCATTTATTACAACAGGGTTACCATCTCTTACAAGTGTATTACCAGTACCTGATACATTATCACAATCAGCATAGGCTCCAATTGCATTTCTTTGAACTCTAATAGTTGCTGCAGATTTTAAATTTTGATTAATTTCTTGATTATCAGAATATACACCAAATTGATTATAATTAATCGCTGTATCTTCAGAAACTAAAGTTTGAATACCTTTACCAAAGAATGAGCCATTATCTCCGCCAGAATAAGGAATACATTTAATTGGAGTTTTTACAATATAGCCACCATTAGGAATTGTTGCTTCCGAATAAACTCTAGTAGCTGTTGCTCCTTCCCCTTCTCTTATTGTTGGGAATGAATAATATAAACTCAAACCACTTACATTTGATGTAGGATTCACATTATCAATATTATATTCAGCGATTACCTTACCTTCATTATTATATAAAGTAAGTATAAAGTAATCTGTAAATTCAATTGGTTTATCACCAATTAAAGTGTTTGTTCCACTATCATTGGTAAATCCGATTACTGTACTACCAACAGTTTTATAAACATCACCATTTGAAATAAAAGCGCCTGATGTTGTCTCTGGTAGAGCATGAACAGAATTTATATCAAAAAAATCACCATTCACGGCAGCAATAACCATCCAACCAGGATTTTTTTCTTCAAAATCCTTAGCAAGTTCAACCACTGTACCTCTTTTCCAACCATAAGATGAAGACTTAGTCCAGTTTACAACTCTCGCGCCTGTTCCACTAGGAACATTTAAAACATTAACACTTTGTGGATATAATTGGTTAGGAACATTCAATCCTCCACCCCCACTACCAGCAGCATTAAAACCGCTTAAGCCAGAACTACTATAAGCAATGTATTTTTCATGTGTGACACCAGCTTTTAAAGTATGTGAAGAAACTAATTTATCAGTCTTATAATAAGATTCTCCACATCTAGCTTCTATCGTTTCGCCATCAGCATAAACTACAAAACTAACTGCTGTCAAACAAAAGCATATTAATAAAGATACAAATAATCTAAATATTTTTTTCATAAAGTTCTCCTTTTTTATTATTATAACAAAATAATATTTAATTTTCAACCTTCATGATTATACATTTAAAAAAGAGTCACTCAGTGACTCTTTAGTTTCTCAATAATTATGCTCTTGAAGAATATTTACCATCAAAAGTAGTAACGATAATTTTATCGCCTTGTTCAATAAACATTGGAACTTTAACAACAAAACCAGTTTCAAGTGTTACTTCTTTTAAAGCATTAGTTGCAGTATTACCAGCAACAGCAGGACTGCTTTCTGTAACTTCTAATGCAATCTTTTCTGGAATGTTGATACCTAAAACTTCTGTGCCATACATTACTATTTCAACTTCAGCACCTTCTAATAAGAAATTAGATTCCCATTTCATTCTTTCAGCTGGGATTTCTAATTGTTCCCATGTTTCCATATCCATGAAAACATAGTTTTCCCCAGTTGAATAAGAATATTGCATTTTTTTCTTTTCAATCATTGCTTGTTCAACTTTAACACCAGCACTGAAAGAATAGTCAATGTTAGCGCCTGTTCTTAAATTACGTAATTTTGTTCTAACAAAAGCTGCACCTTTACCAGGTTTAACATGTTGGAAGTCTTGAATCACGCATGGGTCACCATTATAAATAATAGTCATACCAGTTTTAAAATCTGCAGTTGTAATCATATATAATATTTCCTTTCACATTTGATATATTTAATTCATCTTATTATACAATATTTTAATATATTTATCAAGAAATGTAATTATTAAAATGTTTTTTTGTAATAAAAATAGAATTTACTCATAGAATAGTGTATAATTATACTAAGAAGGTGAAATTATGAAAATCGTAATCATGCCCAAAGTAGGTTTTTGTTATGGTGTAGAAAGATCTATTACCATGACTAAAGAACTTATCAATGGAAACTATCAAAAACCATTTAATTTATTAGGAATGCTAGTTCACAATAATATTGTAAACGATGAATTAAAAAGTTTAGGTTTTAATATTGTTGATATTAATAACTTAGCTGATGTTTTAAATAATACTAATGGAACTTTTATAACAACTGCGCACGGTATTAAAAAAGAAAACTCCCAAATGATAAAAGATATGGGGTTTACTTTAATAGATACTACTTGCCCCATCGTTTTAAATAACAACAACAAAATCTATAAGTACTATCAAAATAATTATGATATTATTTATATAGGGAAAAGAAATCATCAAGAAAGCAATGTTATTAAAGAGTATGTTCATTTAATTGAAAATGAAAATGATATCCATAATTTAAATATTTCTAATAATTTAATTGTTCTTACTAATCAAACAACTGTTTCTATTGTTCAAATTGAATATTTTTCTAAATTAATACAAGAAAAATATCCAAATATAATAATAGATACATGTATTTGTCCTGCTACCAAAGAACGTCAACAAAAAGTATTAGAGGAAGTTAAACTACACCACAATCAACTCGATAAGTGGATTATCATTGGAGATAAATTAAGTAACAATACCAAAAAACTTGTTGAAATTATCAAAGAATATACAGATAAATACTACTTCATTAATTGTATAGAAGATGTAGATAATTTAGATATTTTAGAAAATGATACTTTATATATAACTAGTGGAACCTCTACTCCTAATACTTTTATTGATGAAGTAATTGAAAAAATTAAAAAGAAGTGATAAATATCACTTCTTTTTTTATATCAATTCTCTAACTTTTACTTCAATTTCATTAGCCAAATCTTTATTGTTCGATAAAAGTTCTTTTACATTTTCGCGACCTTGACCTAAGCGATCTCCATTATAACTAAACCATGCACCACTTTTTTGGACAACATTTAAATTTGTAGCCATATCAAGCAGTTCTCCTTCTTTTGAAACCCCTTTACCAAAAATTAAATCAACTTCAACTGTCTTGAATGGTGGAGCAACTTTATTTTTAACTACTCTGATTCTTGTTGTATTACCAATGGTATCAGTTCCATTTTTTATTTGATCTATTCTTCTAATATCTAATCTAATAGTTGCATAAAATTTTAACGCTCTTCCACCCGATGTAGTTTCAGGGCTACCAAACATAACACCAACTTTTTCACGAATTTGGTTAATGAAAATGGCAACTGTTTTTGTTTTACTAATAGCCCCAGCAAGTTTTCGCATTGCTTGACTCATAAGACGAGCTTGTAAACCAACATAGTTATTGCCCATATCACCATCTATTTCTGCTTTTGGGACTAAAGCTGCAACACTATCAATTACGATTATATCAATAGCATTACTTCTAACCAACGCTTCAACAATTTCCAAAGCTTGTTCCCCATTATCTGGTTGAGATAAAATTAAATTATCAATATCTACGCCTAAAGCTTTGGCATAAGTTGGATCAAGAGCATGTTCAGCATCAATAAAAGCCGCATAACCGCCTAATTTTTGAGCCTCTGCAATTGCATGTAATGCAAAAGTAGTTTTACCACTACTTTCCGGTCCAAAAATTTCAACAATTCTTCCTTTTGGATATCCACCAGCACCAAGTGCAACATCCAATCCAATAGAGCCAGTAGGAATAACTTCAATTTTTTCATCCAAATGGTCACCAAGCTTCATCACCGCTCCTTTACCATATTGTTTTTCAATTGATTTTAATGCCTCCTGAAGTGCTTTTTCTTTTTCTTCCGTCATCTATTCTTCCCCTTTTTCTTCAATTTTAAATACATGAATGTTTTTAATAATGTATTCAGCCCCACTAATAATAGTCATTAAAACAGTTGCATATACAACCACTAAAATAATATATTCAAATACTCCAAGTTTTAGAGGAGCTGGTCCATTAATTAAAATTAATATAACCATAATGAATTGTAAATTAGTTTTTATTTTTCCTAACCAACCAGCAGCAATTACAACTTTTTTACTAGCGGCTAAAATTCTAAAACCAGTAACAATAAATTCTCTTGCTAAAATCAAAGTAACTGCATATCCTGGCAATAAAGTTTTTTGCTCTAATAAAATAATCATTAATGCTAAAACTAAAATTTTATCAGCAAGTGGGTCGGCAAATTTTCCAAAATCAGTAACAATATGCTGTTTTCTTGCAATATATCCATCTAAAAAATCACTAAATGTACCAATTAGAAAAATTATTAACATGATAAAATTACCAAGTGTTAGTGTACCAATAAATTGTGTTTGTAAAGAATCTATTTCTGCAATCACCATAATGATAGGTATTAAAAATACTCTAAATAAAGTTATTTTGTTTGGAAGATTCATATTATCACCTCACTTAAATTATATCATATTCCAATTTTAAAATCTACCATTTACAACTCATAATTAAAGTTACAAACTAATTCTAACATATAAAATATAGTTTGTAAACAATTGCTATTTTCGAAAAAAAGACGTTAATGGAATCCATTAACGTTTTCTTCTATTTACTTGATTAAATGAAGCATTATCACAAATTACAAAAATAACAAAACCAATTAAAATAATACCACATAATAATATAGTATATACAAATGGATCTTCATCCATAATTACTGTATCATGTAATTTAAAACTATCAGTTTCCACAATTGATTGTCTAATACCATTTGTAATAATTACTTTAGCCTGATAATTGCCTCTATCATTCTCTGTCATTACATCAATTGTATATTTATTATTGTCTGTTCTAGCAACTAATTCTCCATTATGATACCATTCATAAACAGCACTACCTTTAAATTCCCCTTCTACACTAAGAGATGCTTTTCCACCTTGGAAGGCATAATTACTACCTGAAATGGCTAGTAAAACATCTTGACTTTCTCTTTTAATCCAAGTGTTATTTTCTACATATTTATTAGTAGGTAAAAATTCTATAATCACAATACTACCATCTTCAACTTCATTATAATTAATTGCACATTGGAATTCTTCGCTAGGTTTAAATTTAATATAATTACCATCAATAGAAATTTTTTCTACTATATAGTCTTCTAAAGCAACTACATCAAATTTAATATTCTTATCAATTTTAATTTTTTGAATACCTTCAATAGTTGAAGTTCCACCAATATTTAAAAGTACAACAATTTCTTTAACAGCTTCTTTTTCTTTTTCTTCAACTACTTCTACTTTTAGTTCTGTTGATCTATTAATATCCACAACTAAACCAATATTTGTACATACACTTTCTATCTCAACGTATGCAGCTGTTTCTTCATCATATTGTCTTACTACAAAATCTACTTGACTACTATTTTTAGCATATCCTTTTGGATATGGAAGCAATATAGTTAAAGGAGTTTTTAATGTCTCGTTTATAATTTGTTGATCTTCATAAATATTAATTTGATAAAAGTTGCTTGCCATTATTAACGGATCATTTTCAACAATCTTATTTAATTCTAAAGAAGTAATTGTATAATTGCCAATTGTTGAATTTTCAAGCAAAGAAACTTCATTATATCCAATATTATTATAACTATTATTTACATTTGATACTTTGAAATTATCTAAAGCTATAGAAGTAAGACTAATTTTACTATTTAATTCTACATAAGTATTACCATCATGATAGAAGTTACATAACACTTCTTCACAAGAGTCAACTTCACTTTCAACACTGATTAAACTTCCAATAGTTGGTACTAAAATATTATCGATATGTAATTCATCTAAAACTGATTTAACTAATTGTGGTGAAGTAAGTGTTAAATCATTAATAACATAATCAATCTTTTCTTCTAAGGTTTCTAATTTTTTAGCCTTTCTATAAGTTTTATCAACAATTTCATTGTAAGCATTAATTTGTTCATTTATCTTTAGATAACTATTTGTTAAATAAGAATTATAAATACCACTGCCAATTTCAACAAAATATTGTGCAGAATCGCTTTGATAAATTCTTATTTGTAATTTATCAATATCTACATAAAAAACTTCTTCATGATCTAGAAAGAAGGCTTTTTTAGCATTTTCAAAAGAACTATAAATTACATTACTACCATGTACATAATCATTAACGTCCTCACAAGTAAGATATCCTTCACTGAATAGATCTAAAGTTTCTTCTTTTAAAAACATATTTTTGTTATACATTTTTTCCAAAGCTTCATAATAAACTTGTTCATTGCTAGTTAATTTTGTGTAGTAGTAATTGTTAGAACTAGCAGTTGTTTTAACAATACTATAACTAAATAATAAACATAATATAAATAATGAATAAATAACTTTCTTCATACATTACACCTCGCTGTTTATTATTATATCATATTAAATTAATTTTGTAAAATTTATGGTAATTTAGTTTAGTCTTGAGCAATTTTTTTTAATATTTTTTTAAAATTGTTGTAAATAGTAGTATCAATTTTTTGAGCAATTTTTGTTGTTCTATCTTTTTCTACAACCACAGGTAAATTGGTATGGTTGGGATCTTTTATATTATTTTCAAACTCATCTTTTGCGTTTTCAAAATAACTTCTTTGTCCAACAGTATTAATACTACCAATAATTATCCCTATTAATAAAATCACTATAATTAAAAATATAATTCTTCCTATTTTATTCAAAATATCACTTCCTTTATAGAATTTAATTCATCAATATTGATAAAAAACAAAAAATAATATATTTGATTTATAATTAATTTAATATATTCTTTTAAACTAATACCTTGGTATATATTAAAAAAAGAATTTACATTTGATTTTATAATTATTTTATTTAATGTATCAAAAGTTAATAAATAGTTATTTATGAATGATATAACTGTCATAAAAAATAAAAATAATAATATCTTGTTCATACTTAATTATATTTTACAATTTATAAATATATACTTCTTAATTTTTCATGAACAGCAATATCGATTCCCGCCGCCACAATTTTTGATAATTCTAACACAGCCTCATCAATATCTTTGGGTGTAACCATCATATCTATTTTGATATTAGAAGTTGCTTGATCTAATAAATCATAAATATTATTATCATATAATTCTTCAATAATGTTTACCACTTTTGTATCAATATTGTTTTCTTTTAAATAAATAGTTAAATTATCTAAAATATTTAAAGTTAAAGTATTTAGATCAACAACTGTAGGAATACCAACTGCAATAACAGGTATTCCTAGAGTTTCAAATGAAATTTCTTTTCTTTTATTACCAACTCCACTTCCTGGACTTATACCAGTATCAGTTAATTGGATTGTTTTATTGATTCTAAAAACTTTAGAAGTTGATAATGCATCAACAACAATTAAATAATCCGGTTTTACCTTATCCTTAATCGATTCTACAATATCTTTAGTTTCAATTCCCGTATTTCCCATCACACCTGGAGAATATGCGGAAATATTACTGTATCCATCATTATTAATGGAATTTAAATATAAATGTCTAGTCACTATTACGTTATCTAAAGTATTAGGTCCAATACTATCGGGTGTAATGTTAATATTCCCAAGTCCTATTAACATCCCTTGCTTATCTAATACCTTTTTACTTTTTAATATTTCTATTAAAGTTTTAGAAAAGACTTTAATAATTTTTTTAGATGTTTCGTTATCATAAAGATCTAATTTTTCAAAATCTAACGTGTAATAAACTCCACTTTTTCTTTTAATTCTCGGGTCATGCTTTTTATTAATTTTAATCTTAGTTATTTTAATATCTTCGTTTAAGTTTATGGTCTCTTTAACCCCAAGTAATTTTTCATTTACCTGGTTTGTTTCTTCATTTACAATATCAGTTCTAAAGAATTTTTGTTTGTTCATAAAATTCACCTCTATTTATTTTGGCTTTATTTCAAAAATATAAACATTATAAAATGTAATTTATTTTATCACTTGCCACAATTATTAAAATGTGGTATAATAATTGCGTTAAATCTTCGGAGGTGTAATAATGGCAAACATTAAACAACAACAAAAACGTGATATTACTAACAAAAAGAAGAATTTATTAAATGCATCTTTTAAATCATCTTTAAAAACTGCAATTAAAGCTTTTGAAGCTAGTGTTGCTGCAGGCAATAAAGAACAAGCTTTAGAAACTTTCAAATTTGCATGCAAAAAAGTTGATAAAGCCGTTAGCAAAGGCATCTTACATAAGAACAATGCTGCTAACCAAAAATCACGTTTATCAAAAATGCTAAACTCTTTAGCATAATTTACACTAAAAAAATAAGCATTAGACAATTCGTCTAATGCTTTTTAATTTTCTATATTGATAATAAGAACATTTCTAAACCAAGATTTTTATCGATTAAACCATTTTTAATCTTATAATCTAATTCAGCGATTTCATTAACATATGATTCTAAAGTCTCTAGTTTAAACTGTTTTGCATCTTTCATTAAATAATATGCTCTACCTGGTTTAATACCAAAGACATTAGCGATATCGTTTTGTGAATAACCAGCTTGTAAAAACTTTAAAGTAGTATAAAGATCTGTGAATGCTTTTGAAATTAATCCCATAATGCTCATTACATCTGTTACCGATTCAGAGATTCTTTGGTAAATCTGTGCAATCATTACACGATCTTTTTGAGTAATTGCTTTAATTAAGGTATAAATATCATCTTCATAATTTCTAGCTACTAAATTCTTGATATCTTGTTCAGTTATACGGTCATTACATCTTAATGCTGATAATTTTTTTATTTCTTGTTCCATTCTTAAAAGATCGCCATTTAAATATTCAATCAATAAATTAAGGGCTTCATCACCGATCGATACTCCTTCAACTGCAAAACTTCTTTTAACCCATGCTTTACATTCAATGATATCTAGTTCTTTAACATCAATAATATAGGCATACTTTTGAAGATTTTTATAAACTTCAGAGTTTTTATCAATATTAATACCAACTGCGTCAATCATTAAGACAGTTGTAGTATTCGGGTTTTGAAGGTATTTAATCAAAAGCTTCACATCATGTTTGATACTGGTTTTAACAGAAGCTAAAAATAAAGGATTTTTAACAATAATTACTTTACTTTGTTTTAAAAAAGGTATTGTCATACAATCTGTTATGACTTCTTGAATGCTAATAGTTTCTAAATCATATTTAATGATATCAGTTTCTTTTGGATCAACATTTTCCAAAATTCTTTCTATTTTATTTTTCTTTATTACTTGTTCATTTCCGGTAAAAAGATATACTTCTTCTAAATACATAAATTACCTCCTAATTAATTATATCATAATCTTTTATTTTTTAAAAAGAATTAGTTTATATTTATTCTTTTTAACATTTATTTGAATTGTATTAAATTCCTTGGTTGTCAACAATTTTTCTTTTTTAAACCTATTTACAATTTCATTTTTAGGGAAACCAAATGTATTATAATATCCACTCATTATAACTGCGTATTTAAATTTAATGTTGCTGATGAATTTTATACTACTAGATGTGGATGAACCGTGATGGGCTACTTTATAAAAGTCAACATTGATATTCGAATAATTTTTTAAAATTTCCTCTTCAATTTTTAAAGATATATCACCAGTAAATAAAATACTAATATTAAATACATTTAAAATAAAGACTAAACTATTATCATTAACATTATGATAATCTTTATTTGGAGATAATACTTTAATCATAAAGTTTTCTTCTTTTATTATATCATTACTTTTTAAATATATGACCTTTCCAAAACTATGAAAATAATTGGTTTTAGAATTAACATCATATTTATTAAAAACAATATTTTTCACCTTAATATATTTAACGATATCGAATGCTCCACCTATATGGTCAGTATCACTATGAGATATTATTAAGTAATCTATTTTTTTAATTCCTAAATGTTTTAAAATATTAGTCATATCATGATTTTTAGTAATTTCCCCTGAATCTATTAGAATTACTTCATGATTGTTTTTACTAACAATTAAAGTTGCCTCACCAACTGGTAAATCTAAAAAATATATTTTATTCGTTAAATTAAATAATCCTTTATAATACCAAATAAACATAATGATAAGAAATATCAAAATGGATAAGTACTTTTTATTATAAATATGGTATAAAACAAAATAAAAAATTAAATAATATACTATTTTAAAATATACATTGATATTTCCTAAAGAAACGATTAAAAATTCAAAATTCGAGAAAAAATCCACCAAATATTCAAAAACAATTACTATATATGAATATATAGGCCAAATGAATTTAAAAATTAAGGTAATGAAAGATAAAGGTAAAAAAAGATATGTGACAAAATAAATAAAAAAAGGATTTATTATACAACTAACTAAATTAAAATCTGGATTCATTGTAATAGTAATAGGCAAAGTCAAAAGTTGAATAATAAAAGTTAGTATAAACATATTAATAATTCTATTTAAAAATCTATTTTTAAGTTTTAAAATATCTTCATAAATTAACATGAAAAAAGCAATCAAATAAGAAAGAATAAAACTATAGTTATAAATATAATAAGGATTTATAATAAGAACAATTATGATATTTAAAGAGATAATATCTACTTTAGTTAGTTTATTTTTAACAATTAGTTTTAATAATAAACTTATCCATACCCTGATAATAGATATCATAAAACCTACTATGACTACATAAATTGTTGAAAAAATAAATGTAATTATATTAGATGTTTGGTTTTTTAGTTTAAATAAAGAAAGTATTTTTCCAATTATTAATATTATAATATTAACGTGAAGTCCAGATACTACAAACAAATGGCTAATACCAATCTTATTAATATTAGTAGTATCTAAGGAATCACTATTACCAATTATCAAAGTTTTTAAATAAGGCGCAATTGATTCATCGAAACTATTATCAATATAATTATTTATTAAATAATTAAAATAATGTAAACTAAAGCCTTTTTTTAAAAAACTACATTCTTCTAATAAAATAACCCCTTTAATATTTTGATAATGAAGATAGTTATTGTAATCAAAACCACTTGGATAATGAACATCAAAACTATCTAACTTCCCTTTGAGTTTTAAAATACTGCCGACTGAATACTCATTTTCTATATTAACTAAATAATATCTATTATTAGTTTTAATTTTATGTTTATATAAGGATTCATTTATTTTTTCTACCTTTACTACTTTACCAACAATGATATCTTCTTTTATGATATTATAATTTATTTCTTTTATCATAAAAACAGAAATTATCAGTAATAATATAATTAAAGTATATATAAATATTGGTTTATTCTTAATAAAAAGAATTATTAAATAAATTAATAATAGAATAATTAAATAAACGTTTTTATAACTAATGGCTAATAAAACTATGCCAAATACTATAAAATGGATATTATTATATAAATTATTAAACAGTAATTTTATCTTTGATTTGGTTAAAGACATTATCTTTAATTCCCGGAATTAATTTAATATCTTCAATGGTTTTAAAAAAACCAACTGTTTGGCGATATTCAATAATTTTATTTGCAAAAGAATTACCAATTCCTGGTAATAATAGTAGTTGTTCAAAAGATGCATAGTTAATATTAATTAAACTATTTTCTTCACTAGTCTCCATTCCTAATATATTAATAGTACAACTTTTATCAATTAACTGTACTAAATTTATATTTTTGGTATCTGCAGTATTTAAAAGTCCTCCTGCCATTTCAATTATTTCATATAAATATTTTTCCTGATTAATTCGATAAATACCTGGGAACTTAACTTTCCCTTGGATATTGACTAAAATCTCTATATTTTCATTTTCATCATCATCAATAATTTCAACATCATTATTTTCACAAGCGTATAATCCAAAATACAAAAATACTAACATTAATCTAATTAACCATTTCATTCAACCACCTCACTTGTATAATACTATTAAACTCTTATTTTACTTTTTTTAAAAAATAAAAAAACTCGTTGAATTTTATATCAACGAGTTTATTTTTTTATTAATCTTGATAAGCAAGTTCAATCATTTTTAAACATTCATCTTTAAATTTAGGATTAGTAAAGGTAAATGTTGAATCTTCTAAGAATGCTTTTCTTACTTCATTTAAATGTAAATCTGAAACATCACTATCATATAAATCATCATAAGCGACACCTAAAGTATTAGTTACAAAAGGAACTTCAAATGAGATTGGTGTAATGTTATTAAATTCAATTAATTCTTCTGAATTTAAATCTGAAATATCAATTAATGATAATTGATAATATCTTGCAAATGTTGTTAAACGATCAACAGCAGGCATTAACTCTTTAACAACAATAGTTCTATTTTCAGAATCAGTTTTTTGATAATAATGATACCAAGTAGTATTAGTTACACTTGTAATAAAAACAATTGAAGTAATATTATTATTTTCAATAAAACCTTCTACTTTATATGGAGCTTCACTTGTAATTTGTGTTGCACTTAATGCTGTAGTAGTAGGATTTACCACTTCGGCTAAAGGGAAGCTTGCATAACTACCATTATCTACTTTTAGAGTGCCAAGTAAGACTTGATTCCAAATTGCTTTAAATTTTAAAGACAATTCTTCACTAGCTGATGCATCAGTGTAAGTAGCTTCTGATGTGACATTTAATCTTAGATTCATCTTTTTATACACACCAAAAATTTCATCATCAATGCTAGAGATATTATACATTTGTACTAAAACTTTAATGCGATCTTCAACACTTGATGAAGTAAGTTCAGAAATTGGTGGATATTTATTAGCTTTCATAGCTTCTAAAATCTTAGCAGCTAATTTTAATTCTTTAGAACTAGTATCATTAATAATAATTTTTGATGGATTATTTTGAGCAATATAATATAATGCACTAATTAATTCTTTTGCTTGATTATGTTTTGATTCATCAGTTTCTTCATCAGCAACACCATCAAAATCGCCATCAAATAAATAATTTATTTGTACCGCTTTTACATGGAAATATTCTGTAAAGTTTTTACAAATTTGGTAAACAATGGTATTTTCATAAGTTGTTTTATCAAATTGTGCAACATAATTGTTATAGTCTTCAATTGTACCATTACCATCACGATAAACATCCATTAATTTATCATAAATTAATTCAGCATTAGGAGATGTAATAGTGAAGAATGATCGAATATAATTATCTACACAATCATCATATGCCTCACCAAGCATAACAGCTTCTTTAATATCTGTTAAACCAAAGTAGTCTCTTGCAAAGTTTTCCCATCCATAATTTTTTGAATATCCATTGGTAGCCATTGCACCAGATTCTAAAGATTCTTTAATTGTATTGATATTTTTATTGTAAGAAATAATATAACCAGCTAATTCAGTTTTATTTTCAAAATCATATACATCACTATAATTTGGATTAAAGAATAAATAGAAATTCATATATTGTACAGCAATTAGTGTTCCATAACGATTAATCATCTCGTTAAATAATTCATCTGCAGTAACATTTTTTTCTTCATTACCTTTATTAATTGTAGCAACGTGTTTATCACTTTCTTTAGTAGTTAATTCATATTCACAAGGTATTTTATCAAAATAGATAATCGATGTATCAAAATTAGAATCAAAATCAAAATCTAATCTTTCATCATAAATTTGAATACCAGCATCAACTCTTGCTTTATATAAGAAGGCATTAATTACACTGGAAGTTAAAGCAGTATCAATTAACTTTTCTGTTACAGCATTTGCTTTTGCAAGTAATGCCTCATCAGTTGTTCCATTTTTAATGACATCCTTATATTGATCGATTGTAATTGGCGTATTAGAATTTAATCTAACTGCAAGATAATAATAACTTGTTAAATATTTTTTTCCGGCTGGATTTGAGATATAACAGTCTTTTAGTAAGATACCATCAGTACCTGCTTTATCTAAATCTTTTAAGTTACCAAATACAGTTGATGCAATAGTAGATGAAATTGTAGACAAATCAGATTGTTTATAGCTTTTTATATCATCTACTGTAATGTTTGTGTTATTAACATCATTATACATATTGATATAGATATTTAAAATTTCATCTTTATTAAAAGCAGTACCATCTGTCTTATACCAACCATTAACTAAATTATTAGTATCGATTCCATACTTTTTCATTAAAAGCTTTGCTTCATTTTCACTTCTAAAAACTACATATAAAGTTTTAACAGTTTCATAATGTTCATCAAGACTATTTATAGCAGCTTTCATTTGTGAATCAGTAAAGAAATACGGATTCTTTTCAGTTGGAACATAGGCATTAATATATTGTTTAAATTGTTCTTTACTAAACTTTTGTCTAATTAAGTCTAATTTAATTGCTTTCTCAATAGCCTCAGTTGTAGTATAGCCATTAACAAACATTTGATCTTGAACAGTCTTTATTTGTTCTTCGCTATACGTTACCTCATCAACACTAATGCCATTATATGATGCATATAATTTCTTCTTATGGGCTTCAAATTCTTCTTGTGTATAAGTGATGTCTAAAAACTTTTCATCAATTAAATCAACTAAAGTAGTCAATCCATAATTTAAGATACCAGTGTTATAAATATCTTCATTAGTAATTTCTCTATTTCCTAATTTGATAAACACTTCATCTTTAGTGGTGATTGCAGGTTGCTTATCAGGATATTTATACTTATCTTTACCATTTCCAACAAAAACGATAATTAATGTAACAGCAATTGCAATTACAAAAATAATGCTGGAAATTAAAGTTATTAATTTGCCTTTTTTCATTTAGTGGACCCTAATTATTCAGCTTTTTCCTCTTCTACTGAATCTTTAACATATGCTAAATAATCATTTTCATATGTTTTATAAGCTTCTAAATATTTTGTATCAGTAAATACAACTTTATTTTCAGCAATAAACGCTAAACGTAATTCAGTCTTATATAATGATAATTCATTACTTGTAATCATATCATTTAAAGCAGGTTCTAAATAAGTTGTAATAGCTGTTTGTTGAGTTTTATTGAATTGGTTAGCATCTTCTAAATATTTTTCATAAACTTCTAAAGTTAATGTAGATAAATCTAAGCTCTTATCTTCATTAACATATACTCTTTCGTTTGCATCAAGAACAGTAATTCTGTGGAAACCATATTGAGTAGCAAATACAGTTGGGAAATATCTACCAGCTGCTTTTTCTTCATCAGTCCAAGCACCTAATTCATATCCTTCACCAGCTTCAATTTCTAAATACATTTTAGCTAATTCATCATGGAATTCTTGAACTAAACTTGCACTAGATTTGTACTCAGTTGCAGCTTCTACTTTTGCACAAAGACCAGCAGCAATGAATTTACCCCAAGTTGCATGTTCAACAGTTGCATTTTTGTATTCAGTAACTTTTTCAGTTAATTTATCTTCTAATTTAGTTTTTTCACTTGTACTTGCAGCTTCATATAATAAATCAGATAATTCTTGAACTAAACTAATTTGATATTCAGTCCAGTTAACTTGATCTTCTTCTTCATCTACTACATAAGTATCAGGAGTTGCATCATTATTATAGTCAACATAAACGATTAAGTTTAATCCTTTAACTGAATAATAAGCATCATATTTTTCTTGAATTTTCTTAGCTAATTCAGCAGCATCAATCTTAGATAAGCTAAATACTTCTTCAGCATCGTCTAAACATAATACACCAGCTAACTCTCTTTCATCTTCAACTAATAAATAATCTCTTAAGAAGTTTTTCCAACCATACTCTTTATCAAAACCATTAGTTGCAAAAATACCTTGTTCAAATGCAAATTTGTATGCTTGAACTGAATTTACTGTACCACTCATTAAATCAGAATAGATATCAGCATATTCACTATTTAATAAATTCTTATAAGCAGTTTTATTAAAAATATCTTTATGATATGGATCATAAATCTTATTATATTTATTATTTGCTAAGAATGTATAATCACCAACCATAGTAGCAGTAGCTTGGTGAGCATATAATACTACTAATTCATTAAAGAAATCTTGAGCTTTGTATTCAACTAAAGTTCCATCTTCTTTAACGAATGAGAATGCTAATTCTTTGTGTTCACCAGCATCACCAGCATATTCAGCATAAGAATCTTCTTCCCATTTTAATGTAGTTTCGTATAAATAGTTATAGGCAGCTTTATAAGAAGCGTTGATATATCTGTCATAAATCTTTAATTGTCTAGCTTGTCTTAATTCTACTAATAATCTAGTTTTTTCATTTTCATTATAATTTTCTTCAATTAAAGTAGGTTTTAATTCAGCTTTAAGATCATTTAATTCTTTTAATTTAGCATCTAATTCAGCTTTCTTAGTAGCTTTTTGTGCTTCATCAGTAAGAGCATCATATTCTTTTTGTAATTCAGCAACTTTATCAGCTGTTTCTTCGAATAAAGATTTTTCTACTTTTGTATAACTTCCATATTTGTAAGCTAAGTAATATAATTTGCTACCAGCTTGAGTTGGACTATATGTATAGTTAGGTTTTGTTGTATCTTCTTTCTTATCAGCATTTGCAACTAATTCAGAGAATACTGCATTACTTAAAGTTGATTTAGCTTCAGCTTCAGTAAATACAAATTTGCAACCATCATATTCTTCTTGTAATTCAACTAATTTTTCATGGTTAAATTCAACTTTAGTTACAGTTTTTGTTACTTCATTTTCAGTAACTTGTTCTGTAGTAACTGTATAGTGTACATCTTTTTTGATTAATTTATATTCATCTAAAAGATTACCATCAGCATCAAAATAAGTTGAAGTATTTCCACCATAGAAATAAGCATTTACATAGTTATATAATTCAACAAATGCTAAAGCAATTTCAGCATCAGTCATAGCAGCTTTTGCTGTTAAACCATCGATTTCATCTTTTAAAGCAGAGATTTGAGCGGCTAATTTATCAATTTCTTCTTGAATAGCAGCTTTATCTGCATCAGATGCAGCAGCTAACTTATCTTCTTCAGCTTTCTTAGCAGCTTCTTTGTCAGTTATTTCTTTATTCTTTTGATCAATAGTTTCTTGATCATTTAAAGCTTTCCAACCACTTGCTAAATCTGATTTAATAACAGGATTATTTAATGCAGCTAAATAGTTTTTAGCTTGATCGCTTGTTTGGAATACAATTGAAATAACGTGTGCTGTACTATTATATAAATCAGGATTTAAATTTTTATATGCTGCAATATATTGTTCTTCAGTGAAATCATTTTTTTCAACATATTCTTGATATTTAGCTTTTGCATAAACATTACGTTTTGCAAGAACAGCAAAATAAGCAGCAACTTCTTCTTCAGTATCATAACCTAAAGATTTAATATTGAATGCGAATAATTCTTCAGATTGTTCTTTAGCATCAGCAATATCTTCTTTAATCTTATCGATTTCTTCTTGCTTTTTAGCTAATTTATCAGCATCTGTAATTTCAGCTAATTCTTTTTCTAATTCTTCTAAACTTTCTTCCATAGCTTTAACTTCGCTACCATAGATAACTTCTTTTCTAGTTTCTTCTAAATCTTCTTGAGTTACAGTAACGTTTTCTAATAAAGCTTTGTCAGTAATAAATGTAAATGTAGAAACACCACCACTTGATCTTAGAGCTTCATACATTTCTTGGTTAGTAATTTCTAAATCACCAATCTTAACAAATACTTTGTTAGGATCTTCAACTTTAGCACTTTTTGCAGGTTGATCAACAATAACAATAATTGCACATGTTACTACTAGTAGTACTAAAACTACAAAAACTGGTAACATAATTTTTAATGGATTGCTTGGTTTAACACCTGCTGTTTTGTTAATTTTACTCATTTTTTTATCTCCTTTTTTTAATTTTTAAACTCTATAAAAAAGTAACACTAATATATTACCAAAATTTGTTAAAAAATTCAAATTATATACTATTTAAAATTCTGCTTTTAAATACTTTTTTATATTTACATATAACATAACAAAATTTTTTTAATTTTTTTTGGGCAATCGTAATTAACTTTAAACTTTTTTTAGCGTATTGTAATAACGGAAGGAGGCAATTTATGAACCAAGGCAGAGGCGAATACGGTTACGCATTCATTTTAGTATTATTTATTTTATTAGTTATCATTGGTGCATGCTGGGCATTTTAATTCCAGTAAAGATAGAGTAGGGAATTCCCTACTTTTTTTCATATTTATTTGTTCATATAATTATTTTATGGTATAATATAAAGTTGTAAGGAAGTTGATAATATGCGAGTAATTGTATTAGCGAGTGGTTCTAAAGGTAATGCCACTTATATAGAAACTAATAAAACTAAAATATTAATAGATGCCGGTATTAGTTATAAACAACTAAAAGAAAGATTAGAACTAAATAACATAGAACTAACTAATTTAGATGCTATTTTAGTCACTCATGAACACTCTGATCATGTTATGCATCTTGCTAGTATTGCTAAAAAAACTAATGCTAAAATTTATATTTCTTCAGAATCTTTTGAAAACTTATCATATGCAGTTTTAAATGATTTATCATTAAATAAAACGTTTCATATCAATGTTGAAAAAAGATACGCTATTAATGATATTACTTTCGTGCCAATTCAATTATTCCATGATACAAAAAACGCCTATGGTTTTTTATTTAAAATAGAAAATCAGAATATCGCATATATTACAGATACAGGGCACATCCTTCCTAAATATTATGGCTTATTAAAACAAATGAATGTATTAATTATTGAATCTAATCATGATGTTGAAATGTTACTAAATAGTAATCGTGATTATAGGTTGAAACAACGAATACTTTCGAATAAAGGACATTTATCCAACGATGAATGCTGTAGTATTGTAAAAGAAATAATTAATGCTAACACAAAATCAATTGTTTTAGCTCACCTAAGCGAGGAGTGTAATAAAGATGAAATTGCTAGAAGTTCAATGCAAAAAATAATTGATGATTCTTTATTTAATCCAAAACTTTATATCGCAAATCAAAATCACTCTGTTGAGATTATTATGGAGGATGAAAGTGCTTAAAGTTATTGCAGTAGGAAAAGTAAAAGAAAAATTTATTACAGATGGCATTTTAGAATATACTAAAAGAATAAATGCATTCGATAAATTTCAATTAATTGAGGTGAAAGAATTCAATCAAAAAGATTTCAAACGAAATATTTATGATGAAGGAAAAGCAATCCTCCAAGAAATTAATGATAAAGATTTCGTAGTAACTTTAGAGATTTTAGGCAAAATGCTATCAAGTGAAGAATTAGCAAGAGAAATTACTAAAATTAAAAATTACCATTCTTCTCAAATTGTTTTTGTAATAGGTGGTAGCAATGGATTAGACGATGAAGTTATAAAAAGAAGTAATTATCATCTATCCTTTTCCAAACTAACATTCCCTCACCAACTTATGCGATTAATTTTAGTAGAACAAATATATCGGGCTTTTACTATAATTAACAATCAAGAATATCACAAATAAAAGGAGTTTATTATTATGTTTTTAAAAATATCTTATTTAGTTATTATTGCACTATTTTTAGTAGCATTCTGTATTAATTTTGGTATTAGTTTATCAAGAGATTTAAAAGCTAAGAAGGCTTTAAAGAAAAATCCAATTTATCAAAAAGGGATCGTAAGAGATATCCAAACTGTTAAAGGTAAAGTATTCTTAACGGTAGAATTTACTAGTTCACACAATAGATTATTATTGTCTGAAACATTCGAACTATTTGAAAGTGACTTAAAAGGAAAAACTTATTCAATTGGTGAAGAAGTAGATATGATTTATAATGATGTTAAAGATCAAAAAAGAGTTAGAAACTTCCCACTAATTTTAGCAGATAAAAAAATCAAACTAGAAAAAGGTGTTTTATTCTTAAATTCAGCATTAATTTTTATGGCTGGTTTTATTTTAGTTAATACAATTTATATGTATATTGATGCCAACGCATTAAAAACTGATATTCCATTGGTTGGAGAAAATGGTTTATACAGTAATTATTTTTATATATTACTAATGTTTGTTATTTATTTTATTTTATGTAATTATATGGTTTCATCTATATTTGATGCTCCTAGAAAAGACGTTCAAAACTATTTAAAATTCTATGGTAATGTTACTAAAGCTAGAGTTATTACTTTTAAATTTGGTAAGAGTAAAAATTCAAGAGGATTAAAAGAATCAATAATTGATTTAGAATTTAGTACAAACTCTGGTGAACAAGTTAAAACTAAACTTACTTCATTTATGTATTCAGAAACACAAGAAGAATATATTGATATCTTATATGATCCAAAAAATCCAAAACAAGTAGTTTATTTAAGACAATAATATGGGTAAATTATTTCAATTAAAATCTAATTACTCTCCAACTGGTGATCAACCAGAAGCAATTAGAAAACTTACTACTAATGTTTTAAATGGTGTGAAAGAACAAACATTACTAGGAGCAACTGGTACTGGAAAGACATTTACAATTGCAAATGTAATTGATAATATTGATAAACCAGTATTAGTATTAGCTCACAACAAAACCCTTGCTGGTCAACTTTATGCAGAGTTTAAAAATCTATTCCCTGAAAATAGAGTTGAATATTTTATTTCATATTATGATTATTATCAACCGGAAGCATACGTACCTAGTAAGGATATGTATATAGAAAAAGATTCAAGCATTAATGATGAGATTGATGAATTAAGACATGCAGCAACTTCTTCTATTTTAGAAAGAAAAGATACAATAATTGTTGCTAGTGTCTCATGTATTTATGGTATCGGTGATCCTGATGACTATAAAGAGTCAATGTTAACTTTAAGAGTTAACGAAGAATTTTCAAGAGATTACCTTCTTGAAAGATTAGTACAAATGCAATATGTTAGAAATAATATTGAATTTGTACGTGGAAGTTTTAGAGTAAAAGGAGATAATGTTGATATTATCCCAGCCAATGAACACGAACAAGGAATTAGAATTACTTTTTTTGATAATGAAATTGAAAAAATTTCTTATTTTGAAGTTGTTAGTGGAAGATTAATTAAAACGACAAAAGTTGTTTCCATTTTCCCTGCTACACACTTTGTTACTAATCCATTAAAAGTTGAAGAAGCACTAAGAAGAATAAACCAAGAAATGGAAGAAAGAGTTAGTTATTTTAAAGCTAACGATAAGTTTATTGAAGCACAAAGAATTAAAGAAAGAACTACTTATGATATGGATATGATCAAAGAAGTAGGAAGTTGTAGTGGTATTGAAAATTATTCAAGACATATGTCTTTACGTGAGGAAGGAGAAACACCCTCAGTATTAATAGATTTTTTTAAAAATGAATTTTTACTAGTAATCGATGAATCTCATGTTACTATCCCTCAAGTTAGAGGAATGTATAACGGAGACAGAAGTAGAAAACAAACCCTTGTAGATTATGGTTTTAGATTACCAAGTGCACTTGATAATAGACCTTTAAACTTTAAAGAATTTGAAAATAAAATTGATCAAGTAATTTACGTATCAGCCACTCCTGGTGATTATGAAAAAGAAAGATCTTATGAAATAGTAGAACAAATTATTAGACCTACAGGTTTATTAGATCCATTAATTGAAATATTACCAACTAAAAATCAAATTGATGATGTTATTTCTAAACTTAAAGAACAAATTAAAAAGAATGAAAAAACCTTAATCACAACTCTTACAATTAAAATGAGTGAAGATTTAACTAACTACTTAAAAGAAGTGGGTATTAAAGTTGCTTATCTTCATTCAGAAATTAAAGCATTAGAAAGAATGTCAATTATTAGAAAATTAAGACAAGGAGTCTATGATTGTATTGTAGGTATTAACTTATTAAGAGAAGGTTTAGATATTCCTGAAGTTAGTATGATTTTAATATTAGATGCTGATAAAGAAGGATTTTTAAGAAGTGAACGATCTTTAATCCAAACTATTGGTAGAGCCGCAAGAAATGCTAATGGTAAAGTTATTATGTATGCTGATAAAGTTACTGATTCAATGTCTAAAGCAATTCAAGAAACATACAGAAGACGCGCTATTCAAGAAGAACATAATAAACTTCACAACATTACACCTACTACTATTAAAAAGGCTATTACAGAAGATTTCATTATTACAAAAGATGTTGATACAAAAACTACTATCGAAGATAAAGAATTTATTAAGATGACCCTAACAGAAAAACGCAAACTTTTAAAGATTTTAGAAGAACAAATGAAAAAAGCTTCTAAAGAACTTAATTTTGAAGAAGCTATGATGTTAAGAGATGCCATTTTAGAAATAAAAGAAACAATGAGGTAATGAATATGAAAGTTATCGTCGGATTAAGCGGAGGCGTTGATTCAAGCGTTGCAGTAATTAATTTATTAAAAGAAGGCTACGATGTAGAAGCAATGTTTATGCGTAATTGGGATAGTGCTACTAATAATGATATTAAAGGCAACCCAACTTTATTTGATAATGTATGTCCTCAAGAAGTAGACTATCAAGATGCTTTACAAGTAGCTAATAAGCTAAATGTAAAACTACATCGTGTCGATTTTATTGAAGAATATTGGAATAAAGTGTTTAGTTATTTTATTGATGAATATAAAAAGGGAAGAACTCCCAACCCTGATATTTTGTGTAATAAAGAAATTAAATTTAAATGTTTTTTAGAACATGCGATGAAACTTGGTGCTGATTATATTGCAATGGGGCACTATGCCAGAGTTATTCATGATGGTGATAAACACTACATGTTAAGAGGAAAAGATGAGAATAAAGACCAAACTTACTTCTTATCTCAAATCTCAAAAGACCAACTTGCCAAGGCATTATTTCCTATAGGAGATATGCAAAAAAAGGATGTTAGAGACAAAGCATTAAAATATGATTTAGTTACAGCAAAGAAAAAAGACTCTACTGGCGTATGCTTTATAGGAGAAAGAAACTTTAAAGAATTCTTAAAAAACTATCTTCCAGCTAAACCTGGAGTCATGAAAACAATTGATGGAAAAGTTATGGGAACACACGATGGCATCATGTATTATACAATCGGGCAACGCCACGGTTTAGGCATTGGTGGTGATGGTGATGCATGGTTTGTTGTTGGTAAAGACTTGAAAGAAAATGTATTATATGTTGCTCAAGGTAAGAATAATCCTCTTCTTTTTGCTAACAGAGTTATCATTTCAAATATCAATTTCTTTAACGAGCCTCCAGTTGATGGAGCAAAAATTTCAGCAAAATTCAGATATCGTTCGAAAGATATTCCCGTAACTATACACTATCTAAATAATGAACAAATCGAAGTTAGAACCCTAGAACCAGCATGGGCAGTAACCCCTGGTCAAGCATGTGTTTTCTATGATGGAGAATATTGTTTAGGTGGAGGAACAATTGATTTGGTATATATGGATGATGTTAAAAGGAACTACTGATAATGAAAGTAATTCATATTAACGAATCAAACATTAATGATATTAATTTATCCCCTAATGTTTCTACTATTGGACAGTTTGACGGCCTACATTTAGGACATATTAAACTTATCAAAAAATGTTTAGAAATTAAAAATGAAAAAAACTTAAAAGCTTCTCTTATTACATTTAATCCAAGAGTTGATGTTGTAATTCATCAAGATGATGTCAACAACTATTTAATAGATCAAGATTTATTTCAAAATAAGCTTAAAGAATTAGGTGTTGATTATTTACTAATTATTGACTTTAATAGAAATATTAGTAAGTTCACTCATGAAGAATTTTTTGAAAAAATCTTAAATAAACTAAATATTCAAACTTTAATTGTTGGTTTTGATTTTACATATGGTCATCTTGGCAAAGGCAACATTCACACTATTTTTGATGATTCTTTCAAATCATTAAATCCAGTAGTAATTGATGCTTTAACTATTGATGATATTAAAGTAGGAACAAAAGAAATCAAACAATTTCTATCAAATGGAGATATAATTAATTGTAACAAATTTTTAGGTTATAACCTAATTTTAAAAATGGAATTAATTGATAAATTTTTATATGCTCAAAACTTACACTTAATAAAAGATGGAAATTATTTAGTTAAGATTAATGATAGCTTAATTAGTGTTGAAATAAATAACAATAAATTAATTGTTGAAAATTATCAATTTCAAGATAAAAAAAACATAATAGTAGAATTTATAAAATAAAGTTAGTAAAATTGAACCTGTTCGTTTAAAACGGACAAGTTAAAAAAAGACACTATTAAGAGTTAACTCCCTAAATTCAAATGGAGTTAGCTCTTTTATTTTCTCTTGTAATCTTTCATTGTTGTAATATTCTATAAATTTATCTATTGTTTCATCTATATCTTTTACTTTCAAATTTTTAATTAGATAAATACATTCTGATTTAAGTGTGCTAAAAAAAGATTCAATTGGTACATTATCTACACTAGAACCTTTTGCGGAAATAGATTGAATGATATTATTGTCTGCTAATAATTTTTGATAAACAATATTTGTAAAATGAAATCCTTGATCAGAATGTAATATTAAATTTTTTCTTTGTTCCCAAGGAACTAAATTAACTGCTTGTTGTACAGTATTAAGAACAAAAGGTAAATCAAGAGTCTTAGAAATTGTATAAGCTATTATAGATTTATCATACATATCTTTGATTGCACACAGATATTTTACTCCATCTGTGGCAAAAATATAAGAAATGTCGATAGACCATTTACAATTTGAACAAAATGTGGTAAAATTACGTTGTAGAAGATTTGGTATCTGATGGTGTGGTAACTTTGAATACCTATGAGTCTTCTTACGTGTTATGGATTGAATATCATTCAATCTCATATATCGATATACGGCGAAGTTGGTAACTATTAAGCCGTATATCTTTTTTATTTGCATTCTAATTTGGCGAATTCCCCAAGTTTTATTCTTTTCATGCATTTTTACTACTATTTCATTAGTAGATTCATTAAAAGCCTTATTTTTCGGTCTACCTAACTTAATCCAATCATAATACCCACTCTTTGAACATTCTAACATTTTACAAAGAGTATTAACTGAATATTTATTTCTTAACATATCAATTACTTGGTATTTTTGTTTGGCTGTTGGCTTGTTAGGTAGACCAGGGATTTTTTTATATCTTCTAACATCCTCACTCTTTCTATTAATTCGTCCTTAGATAGTTCCTCCAAAGTTTTTTCTAAATGTTTTCTAGGACGCCCTTTATTTGGATTATTCAATTTTGTGGCTTTTCCTCTGGTTTCTATTATACTACCATATTTCTCATATATTTTAACCCAACGATATAATGCTTGATCACCATACAATTTGAATTCTCTAACTATTTGTCTTACACCCATTTGATGATTTAAATATAAGAGTACAATTTTTTCTTTTTCTTCATTCGTGTACTTTATATGAGTTTTATAATCTGATTTTCTAATATACATGCTTATTTTCTCCTTAAACTTATTGTACAAAAAAACACATTAGATTTCAAGTAATCAATATTAGATTACTTTGTCTAATGTGTCTTTTTTTATTCAGTCCGTTTTAATCAAACTAGTTCATTAATTACTAACTTTTTTATTTTACTTATTTATTTTAATAACTTTATTTTTTTTGGTATAATAAATTAAATGAAAGGAGACAGAATCATGGAACTAAGTGGTGTCATTACTAGAATCAACTTTTATAATCAAGATAATGGATATTCTGTTGTCCTTGTTAGCCTTAAGAAAGACCAATTTACGTTATTAAAAAAATCCGGTAACCTAATTGGAAATAAACTAGTGGTTGTAGGTACATTTGATCGTAAACCTGTTTTAGATGAAGAATATACTTTTATCGGTGAATTTGTCAGAGATGCTAATTATGGTCTTCAATTCAAGTTTGAAAACTTTAGACGAACTACCATTAATAGTCCTGATGCTTTAATTCAATATTTATCTAGCGATTTATTTCCAGGAATAGGTATTGTTACAGCCAAAAATATCATTAATAGTTTAGGAACTGATGCAATAGATTTAATATTACAAGATAAAAATGTTTTAAAACAAGTTGGAATTAAGCCTAAAAATATTGATGTTATTTATGAAACAATTTTGGTAAATAAAAATAATCAAGATGCTATGTTATTCTTCATTAACTACGGCATCACTTTAGATATGTGTCATAAAATTATCAACACATTAGGGAACAATGCTGTTGCTATTGTTAAAGAACAGCCCTATATTTTAATGGAAAAAATTGAAAGATTTAGTTTCATTAAAAATGATGCACTTGCAATTAAAATGGGCATTCCAAAAGATTCTAAAATAAGACTAAAAGCATTAATATCCTATGTTTTACAAGAAACTTTATATCAACTGGGAAATAGTTATATAAATAAGCAAGATTTGTTTATCGCAACAAATAAATTCTTAAAAGATATAACTATAACTTATGACTTATATATAGAAGTATTAAATGAATTAATTAACGATAAAATTGTATTTGTTGATACTAATGGCTTAGTTTTTGATTATAATCTATATTATAAAGAAAATACTCTAGCAAGTCTTATTGTTCAAAAACTATCCAAAACTAAATTAAATTATTCATCTAAAAACATTGAAAAAGCATTTTTAGAAACAGAAAAGACAATAAACATCGAATTAAGTGAACTTCAAAAAACTGCAGTAAAGGCTGCCTTTACAGAGCCTTTAGTTATTATTACTGGAGGCCCTGGTACTGGTAAAACGACAATTGTTAAAGCTATTTTAAATATGTATGTTGCCTTACACAAAAATAACTCTACTGTTTTAGAAGGAGTTGCTTTACTTGCACCAACTGGTAAAGCTAGTAAAAGATTAGTAGAACTTACTAATTTTCATGCTCAAACTATCCATAAATTTTTAGGATATGGTGGAAATAACTATTTTGAATATGGTAAAGATAATCCAAAAGATTCTAAACTTGTCATCATTGATGAATCATCAATGATGGATTTACCACTTTCTTACCAATTATTTTCTGCCCTGCCCATGAATTGTCAAGTAATAATTGTAGGCGATGTTGATCAATTACCGTCTGTTGGTCCTGGTCAAGTATTAAAAGATTTAATTGATTCCAAAGAAATTACTACTATTCGATTAAATAAAATACACAGACAAGCCCAAGATTCTAAAATCATTCAATTGGCTCATAATGTTAATGAAGGGCTAATTCCAGAAAATTTTATTACTAAATTTCCTGATCGAATCTTTATACCTTGTGATAAAGATAATATTATCCCTCTTATCACAGAATGGGTCACACAAGCAATGAATAAAGGAAAGACTCTAAACAAAGATATTCAAGTACTTGCTCCAATGTATAGATGCAAAAATGGGATTAATGAGTTAAATGTTGAACTTCAAAATATCTCAAACCCATTAAAACAACACGAAGAAATCAAATATCTTGGTCAATCTTTTAGATTAAATGATAAAGTTATTCAATTAGTTAATCGTCATGAAAAGAAAGTAATGAATGGTGATATTGGTATAATTGATTCCTTTACTTATAAAAATGGAGAGATTAGTGGAATTACTGTTACATATGACTTTGGTGGTGTTGATTATACAATAGAAGAATTAGAAGATTTGAAACATGCATATGCCATTAGTATTCACAAATCACAAGGTAGTGAGTTTGATATTGTAATATTACCTTTAACTAGTGATTTTTATTATATGTTCAAAAGAAAACTAATTTATACTGCCATCACTAGAGCAAAAAAAATGCTTGTTTTAATTGGTGATGTTCACTCTTTCAAACGTGGAATAAGCTTAATCGAAAACAATCGTAATACAATACTAAAAAATCTAATCATTGAAAAGATTAATTCAAAAGAAGTTTTGATTAATGATACTTCTTCTGCCTTTACCACTTTAGGTGAGGTGGAAACTGATTTAACAGATATTAGTCCTTATGACTTTTTACCTGACAAAAAAAATAAACAAACTGAAATTAAAAAAATACAAGAAAATAAAGAAGATGTAGATTTGGGTGCATTTGAATTTGAATTTGATAAAGAATCATAATTTTTATGATTCTTTTTTTTACAAATTTTACCACTAACTTTCCTACATAGAATATTAATTTAGAAGACATAATATAATTGCTGACGAAAAGGTAATCCAGCTTATTTAGGGGCATATGAATATGTAGAACTATCTAAGAACGATTGCCCTTATCAGCACTTTAAACTAAAAGGGTTGGTGATAACATGATGAAATCAACAGTACTACCATTTGCCTTAGGTGCATTTATGGTACTTGGAATTTGTTGTCTAAAAACTAATAAGTCTAAAATTGAAAATCTTATGAAAGATATGAAAGAATGTGGCAACAAAATTATGAAAGAGTTTAAAGTTAGTAAAGACGGCTGTTGTAATCAAAGTGGTTGCGACTGCTAAATAAAAAAGAAAGATTTAAAAATCTTTCTTTTTTTATTCTATATCCGGTACATATAATGCCTTTTTACCAAGGGTTGGAATATAAGATGTATAACCACCTTTTTCAGTTTTTTTGACAATTTCTTCACAACCAGCAAGTTTAGAGTCCATTAAATCAATTAAATGTAACGCAAGAGCTTCATACATTAATGGTTCTTTAGGACTACCATATTCTAATTCACCATGATGAGCAGCTAACATATGAAGTAAAGCTAATGCTTCATCTTTATTTTCAAATTCATTATCTTTTATTACTTCATATAGTTTGTTTAATCCAATAACAATATGACCTAGTAAATTCCCTTCTTTTGAGTAGCTAGGTGTCTTATCGCTAGTAATTTCTACAGTTTTACCAATATCATGAATTAAAACACCACTTCTTAATAAATCAGCATTAAGTGTAGGATAGTTTTTAATTAATACATCAGCTATTTGTAACATTGAATATACATGATATGCTAAACCACCCAAATAATTATGATGCATTGTGATAGCAGCTTGATGAATAAAATATTTATCAGCATCTTTTCCAATTAAATCAAAAACAATTTTTTTAAGAGTAGGATTTTTAATACTGTTCATTGCTTCAATAATTTTATTCTTAAGAACGTCTAAATCCATTGGAGCAGTTTTATAAAAAGTACTAAGATCAACTTCACTAGGATTGGCATCTTCAATTTTCGTAATAATTATTTGATTTTTACCAGCATAATCATTAACTTTAACAGTTAATTTATATACATTACCATTTTCAATTTCTGCTTTTGCTAAGGTATTAACAATTCCTACTGTCCAAATTCTAGCATCAACTAAATCTTCACCATCACTTAGTGTTAATCCATAATATGGTGTTTGATTGACTGTTTGTTTAATTTTAGCATCTACCACTAAAGCATGAAGAACTATATTATTGTCACCGACTTTTAAGTTTTTAAATTTCATATTAAATCAATCCTTTCTGTTCTAATATGTGATATTCAGGATTTTGAGAAAGTAGAGCTTCTTTTACTTGTTTTGCAATTAAAGTTTTTAAGGCATCCACTTCGTCATCAGATTCATTACCTTTAATAAAACTTGCTAGAGCATTTTTAACCAATTCGTTAAACTCCAAATCATAATGAACCTTAAGTCTAATAATTTCATTACTTACTTCTACTTTAGGTTTTTCATCTTCATATATATCAACTACTTTAGTCTTTTCTACTTCTTCTTGTTTTGGATAAACGACTTCTTGAACCGGAAAGACATCTTGTTTTACAACTGTTTCTTCTTTTGGTTTTTCTTCTTGAATATTTACACCATTCATTTCATCTAAAATTTCTAGCGTTCTTACTTTTAATTCACTATAGTCATTATTCACTTTTCCTAAAAGAACTTCAGTTACCAATTGATCCATTACTGTTTTAACATATGGTCCAGCAACACCTCTATTTAATAAAACAACATCTTTACCATTAAACTTTAATTCACCAACTTCATGGATAGGAAGATTCTTATCCATTTTTTTAACTTTATTAAATAGCTTAGGGTAATCATCTCTAATATAATAATTAATCTTTAACGCACTTAAAAGAAGTTCTAAACCATAGTCAAACACATCTTTTTCGTTAATATTCTCTTTAGAATTTTTAGTATAATGTTTAGTTTCTTCTACTACTTTATATAGTGTTTGAATCTTATTTAACATATTTTTGTCAAATGAAGTATTTTCTGGTATTTCTTCTGATAACGCAAAACATAGAGTCAATTTTTCAATGGTACTTAACTTCTTATAATATTTATAAATGCACGCCATACCATCTTTATAATGTTTTAAATATTTAAAAGTACGATTATCAATCATTTCACCGATAGCTTTTCTACCAAAGGGTGCTTCAAAAATCTTTAAAATTTCTCTAGAAATTTGATGATTAGAAATAGTTTTTAAATATTTATTAGTTTTCTTAATACCTAATGCAGTAAAGAAAGATATATTAAAATTAAATCTAGCGACTAAGTTATATGCTCTTAAAATACGAAGAGGATCTTCTTTAAAGCGTACCTTTGCTTTACCAATCACTCTAACTTTTTTCTTTTTAATATCTTTTTGACCTTTTACTAAATCAACAACTTTTAAATTATCTGTCAAAGCTAATGCATTAATTGTAAAATCTCTTCTTTTAACATCATCTATTAATTCTTGAGCATAGTAAATCTTAGATGGCTTTCTAGGTTCTGTATATTCTTCTTTCTTAAATGTTGAAATTTCAAAAGTAAAACCATCTAGTTTTAGAGTTACACAACCTAAATGTTCATACTCCATATTAACATCTGGATAAATTGCTTGAATTTGAGTTGGTGTTGCGTTAGTCGCAATATCAATATCTACAAATTTATTATCCATTATGTAATCACGAACAACACCACCAACTAAATATGCTTGATATGTAAAGCTATTCAATGTCTTAATTATTTCTAAACCTTTTTCTAAGTATTGTTCTTGCATAGATATCCTCCTATACATTAAATCTAAATAACATTATATCGCCATCTTGAACTACGTATTCTTTTCCTTCACTTCTAACACGGCCTGCTTCTTTAACTTTTTGTGGATTACCATATTTAACAAAATCTTCGTAGCTCATAGTTTCAGCACGAATAAAACCACGTTCAAAGTCGCTATGAATCACACCAGCACATTCAGGAGCTTTCATTCCTTTTTTATAAGTCCATGCACGACATTCTTTTTCACCAGCTGTGAAGAATGTTTCAAGTCCTAATAAGCGATAAGCTTTTTCTATTAATTGATCAAGACCACTTTGTTTAAGACCTAAATCCTCTAAAAACATTTCACGATCTTCATCATCTAAATCAATTAGTTCTTCTTCGATTTTTGCAGAAATCATCACTACTTCTGCCCCATCTTCTAAAGCTTTTTGTTTTAACATTTCTACATATTTATTACCTGTTGAAATATCGCTATCTGATATATTAGCAATATATAACATTGGTTTCATGGTAAGAAAACTAAAATTCTTCACATAATCCTTTTCTTCTTTAGTAAGATTAGCACTTCTAGCTGGCTTACCCAAATCAAGTTGTTCTTTGATTTTAGTTAAAATACTATATTCTAATTGAGCATCTTCTTCGGCTCTAAATTGAGCTTTTTTCTGAATTTTTGGTAGTCTTTTTTCAATAACATCCATATCCGCCAAAATTAATTCTAGGTTGATTGTTTCAACATCTCTTATTGGATCAACACTACCTTCAACGTGAATTATATTATTATCCTCAAAACATCTTACAACTTGACATATTGCGTCTACATCTCTAATGTGTGACAAAAATTGATTTCCTAGTCCTTCGCCATTACTTGCACCTTTTACAAGTCCAGCAATATCTGTAAAAGAAAATGAAGTATACACAACACTTTTAGGATTTATCACGCTAACAATGTGATCTAGTCTTGGATCTTTTACTTCGACAATTCCAACATTTGGTTCGATTGTTGCAAAAGGAAAGTTTGCAGCAAGTGCTTTCGATTTTGTTATCGCATTAAACAAAGTAGATTTACCAACATTTGGTAATCCTACAATTCCAGCTGTTAAAGCCATAAATATCCTCCTATAATATAATAACTAGTAGTATAATAAAGACTACTCTTATAATTAAATTAATAAAAATATTTCGATTATTGTGATAATAGTTTACAGCAAGTAAAGCATTAAAACAAAGATTTGATAAAATGAAATAAATATAATTAGAAATAGATGTACTTACAAGTAATAGAAAACATAAGACTTGTAAAGCAGTACTTAATAAAGTTTGTAGATCAATAATCACACCATCAGGAAGTAGTGTTGTTTGATCAAGCCAACTAATAAAAGCTTTTCTAAATACGATTTCTTCAATAATTACGAATAAAAGTAAAATAATAATAATTTTAAATGTAGAAACGGAACCACTCAATAACATCTCTTGTGGATGATTCATTAAAAAATCTTTAAAATAAGGAACAATAAAGTTAATATTTGTATATTTAGTTAAGAAAGCAAAAAATGTCACAATAATAACACCAATCACTAAACTTGTAATACTTTTTTTATTAAACTCTATTCTAAAATATTCTTTCAAATCTTTATAATTTATTAAAAATACAATAGGTGCTAAAATTATTCCTACTATCATTAAAGAATTTATAGACGAAAAAGTAGTTAACGCTAGAGGTAGATTTTGACCAACATCACCCAAATCATATCCAGAGTTTACCGAGTTAAAGACTACACCAAATAATACATCTAAAAAACCATTAATCACAAAAGCAAATAATAAATACATGATTATTGATTTTTTACCAATTTCTGATTCATCAATTGGAGTTATGCCAGATTTCATTATTTCTTCTACTTCATCAGAATGAGCACCACATCTAGTACACCAAACTTCATCATTATTTAAAACTTTATAACAATTATTACATCTAATTTTCATAATATCACCAGTATCTTATTATACCATACTTTACTAAAATTATAAAGCATTTTAAAAATAAAGATTTTTTTGAAATAAAATGTAAATCTATTAACATTTTTGTATTTTTTGTGTATAATTAATAATGGTGATAAATATGATTATTATTGTAACTCACAAAAATATAAATGTAGATGATGCGTTAATCATTAATGATAAAGTTCAAATAATTGATGATTATCATTTAAGTTATCAAAACCAAATTATTGAATTTGATTATTTAATAACAGATGATATGAATCTATTAACAGATTTAGAAAAAACCAATATTTTAATTGATATTGATGTTCCTGTTACTAACTTTTTTGGACAAACATCAATTGAACATATATATATAGGTGATATTTTTAATGCGTTAGATCATTTATATAATGGAGAATAGGAGAATAAAATGAAACAATTTGAAACAGCAACTTTTATTAATAAAGAAAAATTAGAACAATTAACAAATGAATATCAAAATAATAAAATTAATCGAATTGTAAGACATACAATGTCTAATGTTCCAATTACAGAGATGGCTTATCATAAAGATAATCTTTGTAATAATGAGATGATCTTTGATATTGAAATTCCTACAATGCCGGTTACTAATCAAAAATCAAGTGGTAGATGTTGGATTTTTGCTGCATGCAATGTTTTAAGAGAAATTATTGCGAAGAACTTAAAGATTAAGAATTTTGAATTATCTCAAAGTTATGTAGCTTTTTATGATCGTTTAGAAAAAATCAATTATGAATTAGAATCAATCATTGATTTTGTCGATAAAGAACATGACGATCGAACATTAGAACACATTTTATCTAATGGTTTATGTGATGGTGGACAATGGGATATGTTTGTTAATATTATAAAGAAATATGGTATTGTACCAAAGAGTGCGATGCCTGAAACATTCCAATCAAGTAACACTGGATTATCTAATCATTTAATAAATGCTTGTATGAAAAAATTTGCATATGATGCTAAAATAGCATACCAAGCTGAAGGCATTAAACGTGTAAGACAATTAAAAGAAGAATTATTAGAAAAATTCTATACGGTATTGCTAAACTGTCATGGTGTTCCTTGCCAAAAATTTGATTTTGAATACGTTGATGAAGAAAATAATTATCATATTGACAAAGACTTAACACCTATTGAATTTTACAATAAGTATATTGGTAATATCTTAGATGAATATGTTAGTGTAATTAATTCACCAACTTCTGATAAACCTTTCTATAACACTTATACAATCAATTATTTAGGTAATGTTATTGAAGGTAAAAAAATCACTCACTTAAATGTTCCTATGGAAAGATTAACTGAACTTGCATTAAACCAAATCAAAAACAAAGAAATCACATGGTTTGGTAGTGATTGTGGTAAATATGCCTCTCGTACTGATGGTATTTGGGATGATTTATCTTTTGATTATGAAGTCTTATTCGGTCTTGACTATAACTTTACTAAAGAAGCTGGCCTTGATTATAAAGCAAGCGTCATGAATCACGCAATGGTATTAACTGGTGTAGCATTAAAAAACGGACAACCTACTAAATGGAAAGTTGAAAATAGTTGGGGACCATCTGCTGGTATTAATGGATATTATGTTATGACTCAATCTTGGTTTGATCGCTTTGTCTACCAAATTGTTATTAATAAAAAATACCTAACAAGTGAAGAATTAAAAGCTTTTGAAAAAGAGCCAATTGTTTTAAAACCATGGGATCCAATGGGCTCACTTGCTGATTAATATATTAAAAGAAATCATTTATATGATTTCTTTTTTTTGTAATATTTACCATGTAAAAAAATAGAAATATTTCTCATAATATTAAGGGTGATATAATGAGAAGAAAACTATTATTTATTTTAAAAGTATGTAGAATTTTTTTAGCAATTGTTATCATTTTATCGACAATAGTAGTAATTGCCTTTAGTATAATAAATTATAAACTTTCTTATGATATACCTAAAGTTGTTAACATTGAATTATATGATAATGAAGAAAATCTAGTGCTATCTTACACAAATGGTAAAAAACAGTCCTATGTAAAACTAGAAAATATTAGCCAATCATTAATTGACGCCTTTATTTCAATAGAAGATAAAAGATATTATGACCATCAAGGGGTAGATTTTATTAGAATTATAGGTGCAGTCATTAGCGATTTAAAATCGGGAAGTTTTAAAGAAGGAGCCTCTACCATTACACAACAATATGTTAGGGGTTTATATTTAAATAATAACAAAACCATTAAAAGAAAACTATATGAGTTATTAATTGCTATCAATATCGAAAGTAAATATTCAAAAGATGAAATTTTAGAAGGTTATTTAAATACTATTTATTTTGATCATGGTATTTATGGGGTTGAAGATGCAAGTCTATTTTATTTTGGGAAACACGCTAGTGAATTAACAGTTAGTGAATCCTGTATTCTTGCATCTATTCCTAAAGGTCCTTCGATTTATTCTCCTATTAAAAATATCGAAAATAATACAACTAGAAAAAACATAATTTTAAAAGAACTTTTAAATGATCAAAAAATCAGCGAAGAAACATATATAGAAGCAATTAATGATACTCCGAAATTAATTGGTGTAAATAAAAACTTAGAAAATGAAAACGCACCATATTTTCAAGACATGGTAATAGAAGAAATAAATAAAATGGGTTTTCTTAATGACTATTTATATGAAGGGATTAAAGTATATACAACTTTAGATTTAGATTTAAACAATACAATCTTAAAATATTTAAATCAATATCTTCCTAACGATGAAATTGAATTTAGCGCGTATGCAATAGAACCAAAAACAGGCAAAGTATTAACCGTTATAGGGGGCACTAATTATAAAGAATCCACCTATAATAGAGCAACTTTAAGCAAAAGGCAACCAGGTTCAACAATTAAACCTTTTTTATACCTTACTGCTTTAGAAAACGGATTTACTCAAGCTACCACCTTCATTAGTGAACCAACTACATTTTATTATAACAAGTTAGAATATTCACCAAAAAACTATCATTCAATCTATCCTAATCAAGATGTATCGATGGTTTATGCTATTGCAACAAGTGACAATATATACGCTATGAAAACGCATCTTTTTTTAGGACCTGAAAAACTTTCAGAGAAATTAACTTCATTTGGTCTAGGTGAGAATATTCCTGCCATTCCTTCATTAGCCCTTGGTACTTATGAAGTAACTTTGGAGGATTTAACATGTGCATATCAAATTTTAGCAAACTCTGGTATCAAACATGAAAATTATTTAATCGAAAAAATTACAACCTTTGACGATGTTCTTCTATATGAGAAAAAAAATAGTAATGGCACAAGACTAGCTGATGAAGCTGATATCTATCTTCTTAATACTGCTATGAATTCTGTTTTTGATAGTAATGTATGTGTAAATATTTTACCTACTTGTTCTAGACTTAACTCTTTACTTTCACACACTTTAAGTGCAAAAACAGGTTCTACTAATACTGATAATTTAATCGTTGGTTATAATCAAGATATTCTTTTATCTATTTGGACAGGATATGATAATAACCAAGAAATTAGCAATAATGAAACAGCATTTGGTAAAACTATTTGGGCAAGATCAATCGAAAACTATCTAAGTAGTAATCACTTAAATAATTGGTATAAAATGCCAAATAATATAATTGAAATAGAACTTAATCCTGTATCTGGTTTTTATGCCGGTGTTAATGAATATACAAAAAAATTATATTTTAGAAAAAACAACATACCTTGGTATGTAGAATTTATATATAAAAAAGATGAATAAAAGACCTATTAATAATAGGTCTTTTTTTATTCATAAGATTCAATATACTTACTATATTTAGTATAAATAACACTACTAGGTATAGCAAAGCCCATACCAAATACCGTCTCATCCCCTTCTAGTTTCCAAGTATTAATACCAATCAGTTTACCCTCAACATTAAATAAACCGCCGCCAGAATTTCCGGGATTAATTGAGGCGTCATGTTGAATATAGTATCCTCCAAAATCATCAAATTTTGTATAGCGATATGGATGACTAATAACACCTTGTGTAATTGTATTAAAATACTCAATAGACATTGGTGTACCAATAGCAATGACAATTTGACCTTTTTTTAAGCCATTAGAATTCTTAATAGTAGCGGTTTCAATATAAACACTACTTTTAAATTTTATTATGGCTAAATCCAAATCTTCATCTTTTTCAATTACTGTAACATTTGACGTTTGATAACTAGGATCACTTATTCTATCACTAATAAACACTCGATATTGAAAACTAATTATGCCATTTACTACATGTTCATTAGTAATTGCGAAATATTCATAATGAGTTATGTTTGCTGCATCTTCTGATACAATTTCATCATTAGCATATGGTACCCTTTTACAAACAACTGCGCTGCCAAGTGATTGAGAGCTTAAACTACTTTCCATAATTGCAACAACACTTGATGATGCTTTTTCACTAGCAATCATAATCGCATCTTCTACATCATAAATTGTATAATCCTCAACACTAACTACTTTATTATTAATCGAATTATTTGTTACCTTATTGCTATTATTAAAACATCCATTAATAAAAATAGTTAATAAAAATATAAATAAAAAACATATAATCTTTTTCATACTACACATCGCTCTTTATTCTAAATAATCTTTTAGTATTGTCTAAAACAATAGTTTTTAAATCGTTGATATCAATACCTCTTAGTTTAGCAATTTCTGATGCAATTAAAGGAATATTCTTAGGAGAATTCATTTTTCCTCTTAAAGGGTGTGGAGCTAAATATGGAGAATCAGTTTCTGTAATTAAATAATTAATATCAACATTTTCCGCTACAATTTTAGGATCTTTAGCATTAGTAAAAGTAACAGGTCCTCCAAGACCAATATAAAAGTTAAGTTTAATAAACTCTTTTGCCATCTCTATACTACCAGAAAAAGAATGCATTACACCACCTAATAGATGGCAATCATTATCTTTTAAAGCTTGATAAGTTAAATTCAACGCATCTCTTGAGTGAATAATTAGTGGCTTATTAACCTCTTTAGCAATCCTTATCTGTCTTAAAAAGCTTTCCATTTGTTCTTCTAAAGTAGTCGTATCCCAATGTAAATCAAAACCAATTTCTCCAAGAGCTACAACCTTATCATCTTTAATATTATCCTCTAGCCATTTATACTCTAAATCGGAATAATGTTTTATTTCTGTAGGATGAAAACCAATCGCTGCATATACATTTTCATATTCATGAGCAAGTTTTAAGGCGATCTTTGAACTTTCTAAATCAAAGCCAGGAACAATAAATAATTTAACTCCTTCTTTTTCAGCATCTTTTTTTACATTATCATAATCCTTATATAATTGTTCACTATTTAAGTGACAATGTGTATCTACAAAAATCATTTCTTATACTCCTTTGGACCAAACTTTGTCTCAACCGCATCATCAAATTTAAAGAATTCACATAACACTAAAATTATCGATAAAACATATTCTAATAACATTAATAATATACATGTATTATCAACAGAAAATTCTTGTGGATTAACGCCAAGAATTAGAATTATACTGCATGCAAAGATAATTAAAGAACCAATACGATTTTTAAATTTAAAAGATAATAGTTTACCAAAATTAATTCCTAATAAAACCAAGATACAAACAATAATTGAAATCAACATATTAGTTTCATTTAAAATTAAACTAATAATAATGATAACTAAAGTAATAGAATTAATCAAAGTAAAAATTAAAGAAGTTTTTTGATTCTTAAAAACATCCTTAAATAAATTATTGTCAAAAGTAATTTGATTAACCGGTAGGCGATAAATTGATAAAATAATCGAAGCAAAATTGAATATTGTAGACAAGACACAAAGAAGGACTAAAACAAAAGGAATAGTATAATTTTCAATTGGGCCAACATAAAATATTCTTACCGCAACAAATGCTAAAATAGTTCCGACTAGATTAACAAAGCCAAACAATCTATCATTAATAAAATAACTAAAAACACCACTTATAATGATGATGATTGATGATAACATCAATAAAAGAATGGGGTAAATCTCTTTTGTTTCATTAAATATCAAACCAAAAATACTACATAGTAGTATTACTCCGCCAGTTATAATGCTTATTAAAGTAGGAATTATAGTTCTTTTTTTCATAATAGTTTTTCCTTTTCTTATTTATTATATTTTATCATAAATTGATAAATAATACAACAAAAATAAAAACTCCTAAACAATTGTTTAGGAGTTAATTATCCAAATTAATTCTTAAAAATTAAGCATCAATTTCAGTAACTGAACCAGCACCTACTGTACGGCCGCCTTCACGAATAGAGAATTTAGTACCTTTTTCAACAGCGATTGGGTGGATTAATTTAACGATCATTCTAGTGTTATCACCAGGCATAACCATTTCTGTTCCAGGCATTAATTCGATAACGCCAGTAACGTCAGTTGTTCTGAAATAGAATTGAGGACGATAGTTAGAGAAGAATGGAGTATGACGTCCGCCTTCTTCTTTAGTTAATACGTAAACTTCAGCTTGGAATTCAGCATGAGGAGCTACTGATTTAGGTTTACATAATACTTGTCCACGAACGATTTCGTCACGAGCTACACCACGAAGTAATGCACCAATATTATCACCAGCTTCAGCTTGGTCTAATAATTTACGGAACATTTCAACACCAGTAACTACGCAAGGACGAGTTTCTTTAATACCAACGATTTCAACGTTGTCACCAACTTTAACAGTACCACGTTCTACACGTCCTGTAGCAACAGTACCACGACCAGTGATTGAGAATACGTCTTCAACTGGCATTAAGAATGGTTTATCAGTTTCACGAACTGGATCAGGGATATAAGCATCAACTGTATCCATTAATTCTAAAATTTTATCTTGGTAAGCTTGATCGCCTTCTAAAGCTTTTAAAGCAGAACCACGAATGATTGGAGTATCATCACCAGGGAATCCGTATTCATTTAATAGATCACGAACTTCCATTTCTACTAAGTCTAGTAATTCTTCATCATCAACCATATCACATTTATTTAAGAATACGATTAATTTTGGAACACCTACTTGACGGCTTAATAAGATATGTTCACGAGTTTGAGCCATAGGTCCGTCTGTAGCAGCGATAACTAAGATAGCACCGTCCATTTGAGCAGCACCAGTGATCATGTTTTTAACATAGTCAGCGTGTCCTGGGCAGTCAACGTGTGCATAGTGACGAGCTTTAGTTTCGTATTCAACGTGGCAAGTATTAATAGTTATACCACGAGCTTTTTCTTCTGGAGCACCATCGATTTGGTCATAAGCTTTCTTTTCAGCTAAGCCTTGAGCTGCTAAAACTGTAGTAATAGCAGATGTTAAAGTAGTTTTTCCATGGTCAACGTGGCCAATAGTACCAATGTTTACATGGGGTTTAGTACGTTCAAATTTTTCTTTTGCCATTTTTGTTTTCCTTCCTTTTGGTTAAAATTTATTTTTCCTATTATATTATAATTTATTTATAACTTTTTTGCAAGAAAGATGCTAAGTGTTTTAAGCATTACGTTCTTTAATTACAGCTTCTGTAACAGATTTTGGACATTCTTCATAATGATCGAATTGCATTGTATAATTACCACGACCTTGTGTATTAGAACGTAGAGCTGTAGCATATCCAAACATTTCTGATAGAGGAACAAATCCACGAATAGCTTGTAAGTGACCACGAGCTTCTTGTGAATCAATTCTTCCACGTCTTGACATTAAGTCACCAATAACGTTACCTACATATTCATCTGGAACACTAACTTCAACTTGAGTAATAGGTTCTAGAAGAACAGGTTTACATTTTTCTTTAGATGCTTTAAATGCCATAGAAGCAGCAACTTCGAATGCGATTTGGCTTGAGTCAACATCATGGTAAGAACCAAATGTTAATCTAGCTTTAATATCGATTGTTGGGAACCCAGCAAGGTTACCATTTTGTAATGCATTAATTAAACCTTTTTCAACAGCTGGAATGTATTCCTTAGGAATAACACCACCAACAATTTCATCAACGAATTCAAATCCTTTGCCAGGATTAGGTTCAAATGTAACTACGCAGTGACCATATTGACCACGACCACCTGATTGACGAACAAATTTTCCTTCAATTTCAGCAGGAACTGAAATAGTTTCACGATAAGAAACTTGTGGTTTACCTACGTTACATTCGACTTTAAACTCTCTTCTCATACGATCAACGATAATATCTAAGTGTAATTCACCCATACCGGCAATAATAGTTTGTCCAGTTTCATGATCTGTATGAGTTTTAAATGTTGGATCTTCTTCTGCTAATTTTGCTAAAGCAATACCCATCTTATCTTGATCGCCTTTTGTTTTTGGTTCAATAGCAACTGAGATAACTGGATCTGGGAAATTAATTGATTCTAAGATAACAGGGGCCTTTTCATCACAAAGTGTATCACCTGTTGTTGTATCTTTTAAACCAACAGCGGCTGCAATATCACCGGCATGAACTTCTTTAATTTCAGAACGATTATTTGCATGCATTAATAGAATACGACCAATACGTTCTCTTTTTCCACGAGTAGAATTATAAACGTATGTTCCAGATTCTAATGTACCAGAATATACTCTGAAGAATGTTAACTTACCTACATATGGGTCAGTCATAACTTTGAATGCTAAAGCTGAGAATGGAGCATCATCACTATATGAAACATCTACTTCATTTCCATCTTCATCAAATCCTTTAACCTCTTCAACTTCTTCTGGGCTTGGCAAGTAATCAATAACTGCATCAATTACTCTTCTAATACCTTTATTTTTAAAAGCAGTACCGCATAATACTGGGAAGAATTCTACAGATAATGTTGCAGTACGAATAGCACGTTTTAAAACTTCAGTAGGAATTTCTTGTCCGTCAAGATATAATTCCATTAATTCTTCATCATAATCGGCTACAATACTGATTAATTCTTCACGGTATAATTCAGCTTCATCTTGTAAGTGAGCTGGAATTTCAACTTCGTCACATTTTTCATCAGGATTTCCATCTTGATAAATATATGCTTTCATTGTAACTAAATCAATAAGACCTTTAAATTCACTTTCAGCACCAATTGGCCATTGTAATGGAGCAGCAACTGCACCTAAACGTTTCTTTAAAGAATCAACACTAAATCTAAAGTTTGCACCTGTTTTATCCATTTTATTAACGAATACGATTCTAGGTACTTTATATTCAGTAGCTTGTCTCCAAACAGTTTCTGTTTGAGGTTCAACACCAGCTTGTGCATCTAGAACTGTAACTGCACCATCAAGTACTCTTAGTGAACGACTTACTTCCACAGTAAAGTCTACGTGTCCTGGAGTATCAATTAAGTTAATTCTATAGCCATTCCAATAAGCTGTTGTAGCAGCAGAAGTAATTGTGATACCTCTTTCTTGTTCTTGTTTCATCCAGTCCATTTGGGCTGCACCATCATGAGTCTCACCAATTTTATGAATTTTACCTGTATGATATAATACACGTTCACTGAATGTTGTTTTACCAGCATCAATGTGAGCCATGATACCTATATTTCTTGTTTTATTTAACGCTACATCACGAGGCATAATTTTCCCTCCCTTCCAACTAGTAAATTTTGAAAATTACCATTGGTAATGAGCAAATGCTTTGTTAGCTTCTGCCATTCTATGAGTATCTTCACGTTTCTTAACAGATGCACCTGCACCATTAGCGGCATCCATAATTTCTTTTGCTAATCTTTCTTCCATAGTTTTTTCATGACGAAGACGAGCATATTGAGTTAACCATCTTAAACCTAAAGTATAACGTCTAGCTTGACGAACTTCTACTGGTACTTGATAGTTTGCGCCACCTACACGACGAGAACGAACTTCGACTTGTGGCATAATATTTTCTAGTGCTTGTTCATAAACTTCTATTGCATTGCGTCCAGTTGTTTTAGCAACGATTTCAAATGCACCATAGATAATTTGTTGAGCAACACCTTTTTTACCATCTAACATAACACTATTAATTAATCTTGTAACTAATTTTGAATTATATATTGGATCTGGTAATACTTCCCTTACAGGGACATGTCCTTTACGAGGCATGATATTTCTCCTTTCTATGATTTAAATTTTTAATGGTTATTTGCTTTTTGGACGTTTAGCACCGTATTTAGAACGAGCTTGATTACGTTTTTCTACACCTGTAGTATCTAATGTACCACGAATAATATGGTAACGAACCCCTGGTAAGTCCTTAACACGTCCACCACGAATTAAAACAACACTGTGTTCTTGTAAACGATGTCCGATACCTGGAATATAAGCAGTTACTTCTAAACCATTAGTTAAACGAACACGGGCGATCTTACGAATCGCTGAATTAGGTTTCTTTGGAGTAGCTGTAGATACACGTGTACAAACACCACGTTTTTGAGGTGATTTAACATCAGTAGTTACTTTCTTTAGTGTATTTAAACCAACACCTAATTGAGGTGATTTACTCTTACGAACTTTATCTTCTCTAGATTTGCGTACAAGTTGGTTAATTGTTGGCATTTTATTTCTCCTTTCATTGATTCTAGCCACGAATCCTGGCGTTTCAAATTTGTATAAAATAATGGCCTGATTTGGTCAAACAGACCTATTACTTCAAACCTCTAATATTATACTCCAATTGATTCATTAAATCAAACAATTTGATCATTTTTTTATTATTTTTTTATTTGATAAAATTATTACCCAGTAATTATTTCCTATAAAAAAAACAAGCTTAATTACTTAGCTTGCTTTTCAACTTTGATAGATAGTCTATTTAATAAATAAACCATAAATAAAATTAGTAATTCTAAAATAGCTAACCCGATAGGCACTAAAATAATAACACCCCATGGACTGTAGTAAACCTCAAAGAAACCATATGGTCCAATTATAATATGAAAAATATTTAAAATGATAATTAAAGCCCCATAAACAATAGTAGGCATTAAACTTTTTAAAACTTGTTCTTTTTTTAATGAAACCATATCATAACCTAATAAACTAATCACTAAAAGAATAGGACATAATACATGTAAGAATAAAGATCCCCCTTGAAACAAGTATGGGCCTACAAAATCATTACCTGCAAGAGGAGCTAGAAATGCTACCCAATATATCATAACAAGTAAAGACATGCCAGTTACAACATATTTATTGTATTTAATCGAGTCTTGAACTTCTTCTTTTAAATATAATGCTTTAATTTCTTGATATAAAAAAACAGAACAAATAATTATCGTTAATACATTTGTAAAAAAAGCATAAGATAGATAAAACTCTATACCCTCTTCTTTAAATTTCAAAATAATTCCAATAAAGCTAAATATCACTATTAAGACATTTAACCCCATAGAAATTAATAACTGTTTATTTTTCATCATACAATGCCTAATCAATTAACTCTAATAACTCTTCAATAGAGATTTTATTAGCAAGCATGATTGCTTGGTAAACAGCTAAAGTCCCTTCTTTTCTTGAAATTTTTGATAAATCAATACTCATCTTTTTTATACTACCCTTATCAAAAGTAATTTCATAATAGTCTTCTATAATATAAGGTATACTAATTGTTACTTTACCTTCTTTTGATAAGTCTTTAACAAGTTCATATAAATCCTTAAAAGAATAATCTTCACCTTGTAAAGTTAAACCAGAGCTACATAGAACCTTTTCACAATCATCAAAAATAACTTTTAAGCCATTAGCTTCATGTAATGGGTAATCATCAGTTGCTTTTTTAAACCACATAGATTCATCAATTAATAATTTAGACTTAATCTTTGATGCAATCTTAGGGGTAGTTTCAATGGTAAAGCTATCTAATGGATAGAATGATTCTGAAGCAAAATCATAAATATCATCATAAGTTAAATTAAGCTTTTCCATTAACTCAACACCAGTGATACTTAAATCATCAACTCCTAATTCTAATAAACATAATTTTACGACATCACTAAAATCTTTCATAAATACTCCTATTTATTATATTTTTTATATTTTTTTGTGATATTTATTTCAAAAGTTTCTAATTTTGTTTGAATACTTTCAATATAGTTATTAACAATACTATCACAAGTAAGTGTAGACTTATTAGCCGCCTCAATGATTTTCATATTATTCTTTTGAATTTCATCAACAAGTTTTTTTAATTTATTTAGAGGATCTTCTAAATATTTCTTCTTAACACTTTCAAATTCTTCCAATAATTCTAACTGAGTTTGAAGTTCTAATTTTTCTTCTTTTTGAGCAATCAATAAATCTTTAAAACGATTTGTTAAAGATACTACCATATTTAAAAATGTCATCAAGTATCCCGGTCTTACTACATACATATCAGGATATTGATTAACTTTAAAAATTGGTAAACTATTTGTATTATCTGCTTCTAAATTAGATACTAAAACGGCATATTTACAATCTTTCTTAGTTCTATTTTTATCTAACTTATTATAATAATCCGCATTAGTTTTTTTATTTTTTGAATCAGGATTTTCATCTTTCATTTCTAAACACACGCTAGTTAATAACTCTTGAGGATTTAGCTCTTCTGATGCGTAGACCTTAAAAATAAAATCTGCTTTTGAACCTTTAGATTCATCAAATTCTTTTATATTTGTTGTATCTTTTTCCCAAGTACAATTATATAAACCATTTTGCATATAAGATAGCACTTCATTATCACAAGCTATTTCTAGACTTTCACCAATCATCTTTACATTTAAATTAGCTTTTTGATGTTGTAATTGTAAGAAGCGATTATTTAAATCTTGATATTCTTCTTTTTGTTTATTCAACTCATCTAAGTGTGTTTTATTGATTTCAATAATCAAATCTTTCGTTTCATTATCTTTAGCTTGAAGTTGTAAATTTAAGTTACTGATTTGTTCTTGATATTTCTTCTCAATTAATAACTTTTCATTTTCAATTTTTTGTCTTTCTAGCTCTTGAAGTTGAATAATCTTATTTTTTAATTCTTTAATTTCTAAATCTTTAGAATTAAGTTTTTGTAACTCTTGTTTCTCAAATTCCATTTTAAGGATATTTTTAGCCTCATTTTGAAGCTTTTCCACAGTCTTTTGATAATCACTCAACTTCTTGTTATAAAGTTCGTCTTTACCAACATCAATCATATGTTCAATATATGATAGTTCTAAATTAGTAATTTCATTTAAATCTATAATATCCCCTTTTAAAGCATCTTCATTTAGAACTAATGTAAATTTATCTCTTACTAAAACATTAATTTTTTTCATATTGTTACCTCATAATTCTATCATATTATAACATTAAATACTTTTTTTTACAAGCAAGAAACAAGAAAAGACAATGAATACATTGTCTTTTTAAATTACATCTATATGACACATCTTCATAGTATTTAGTGCTTCATGGTATGATTCCACACTAACACCACTTGTACATTTAGAATCTACTTTAATCTTTTTTTCAGGGAAATTGGCTTTAATAAGTAAAGCGTTACTAATAACACAAATGTCAGTACATAAACCGATTAATTCAATTTCTTGCCATTCAATAGTTTTTAAATAATCGATTAATGCAACGGAACCAAAAGTTTCTTTTTCAAAAATTAGTTGATGATTTCTTAGAATTTCCTTAGGAATTTGCCAACCAATAGTATTTTTAATACAATGAGGAATGGGAAGTTTTTTTCCTTCTAATGTATCTAAATAGTTATCATAATGTGTGTCTTTAGTATAAATTATTATATCGTTTGATTCTTCATACTGTTTAATTTTATTAATAACATTAGGGACAATTAATAAAGCTTCTTTAGTACCTAGTGCACCATCAATAAAATCACTTTGCATATCAACAACTACTAATACTTTCATTATCTATTCTCACTTTGTAAACGATAATTAACGCTGGATTTTAGATATTTTAAAAATACTTCATCAGAACACATTGTTTTCCCAGGAACATCTGATAATTTAGCAACCGGTAAACCATTAACATATTGTAATTTAATAACAATATTTAAAGGTTCAACACAAGTATCATTAGAACAATATGTACCTATACCAAATGTCACCTTACAACGATCTTTAAAATAATTATAAATTTCTTCGGCTTTATCAAAATCTAAGCCATCACTAAATAATAAAGTTTTATTTTTAGCATCGATTCCAAGTTTCTTATAATGAGATAAAATCTTATCACCCCAAACAAAAGGATCACCAGAATCATGTCGTAAGCCAGTATAAGTTGATGCTTGTAAATAGTCAAAATCAAGTAAAAATAAATCAGTAGTTAAAGTATCAGTTAATGCTGTACCATTATCACCATTATATTCTGCAAACCAGTCTTTCATTGCATAATAATTTGTATAAGCTAGCGGAATTCTCGTAATACCTTGATACATTTGTACAAACTCATGAGCATATGTTCCTATTGGTTTAATGTTGTATTTCATTGCATAATAAACATTAGATGTACCAATACAATTTTTTGACTCAACAAATCTCTTAATTACTTCTTCATGCCAGCTTCTAGATAGTCTTCTTCTACATCCAAATTCCGCAAACTTAAAAGTGTATTTGCCGTTTTCAAAATCTTTAATCTTTTGTTCTAGTTTAACCCTAGCAGATTGTAAAAGTTCTTCATAATCATATTGAAATCTAAAATAAACTTCATTTACTATTTCTAGTAAATATATTTCAAATTGCATCGCGCTAAATAAAGGGCCATTAACATGAATATTTAATTCTCCTTTTTCAGTTAAACTAGTAGTAACATAATCTCTTAATGGATGCCATAGTCTTAAGAATTCAACATAGTCATTTTTAATAAAACGAATATTTCTTAAATAGTCTAATTCACTCTTTTTAAATTTCAAAGTACATAAATGATCGATTTGAGCATTAATTTCTTCAAACATTTCTTTAGTGAATACAACATTTTCATTTCGACATTTAAAAACATATTCACCAGTTAAATCAGTGTGTTTGTGAAACATTACTTGATTCATATTAAATTTATATAAATCTGTATCTAAAAGTGATTGAATAATTGGTTCTAATTTCATAATCCATACCTCTTGTTATAAATTATAACACAATTTAATAATTATTGCAATAATAAAAAAGCATTGAAAAATCAATGCTTTTTATTTTAGATATTATTTATTATAATATTCATTAACAACTAATACTTCACCTAAGTTGAAGCCCATTGCACTAGTTAAGTCTAAGTCCATTAAAACATATTTATAGTTTTTATATTCATCATATGTTCCACCATTAATAACTGTTGTAGCTGCATCCATTAATACTTTATCGATAGAAATAACGTTACCATCTTCTTCTCCAGATTCATATGTGCCAAAGATACTATTTTTATTACCATCAGTAAAGCCAGCAAATACTTCTTCAGTTGGATCAATGAATACTAATAAGAAGAAATTCATCAATGATTGAGAAGGATCAGCATCTTTAAATAAGCATCTATATGCGATATCAGCCAAATATCCTTGACATTGTTCAACTGTCATACCAGTTTGGCTAGCAGCCTCTTGAGCAACATATTGGATTTTTTGAGAAACAATCATCATTAGAATTTCAGGAATTGTATAACCAGATAATTGTAAACTTTCCATATATTTAGTTGATTTACCATTATTATAGTTAGTACTCTTAATGTAACCTGTTAATGTTGTACGAGGAGCTTCATTGAATCCTAATCCAGAAGTACCATGAATTGTTCCATCAGCTTCTTTAATCATATCATCAGGTGTCATTTCAATTGCGAAAGCACCAACTTGACCAACAGTAATGTTATTTAAAGTAATGATATTTTGATTTAATTCCATACCGTTTGATGCACATTGAGATACATTAATATCAGATGCATAACCATCAACAACGTGTTCAAATCTTAAACCAACATTAAAGCCAGATACTTTAACATTAATTACATCTAAATCAGTACAAATACCCATACCATCTTGTTGTACTCTACCAATTCTAATACCACGTTTATAGCTACCATCAACAGCTTCTTTTCCTTTATCAGCAGCATTATTTCCGACATATAATCCATCAATATCACATACACCAATAATTTCTAAATCACGAAGTTCTAAAGTGTGTGTGTTTTCTGAACCAAATACTAAGAATCTTAAGAAGTCATTAGAATTGCCAACTGAACCAGAAAGAGGTAAATCTAATAAGTCAATAACATAACCATTACCATACATATAACGGTCACCTTCAAATTCTAAAGTTTTATATCTTAAAGCATCATCAAGACCTGGATTATTTTCTGCATCTAACTTAATAGTATTAATGAAGTTTGCAGCTTTGCCACGATATGAATAATCAGTATACGCCATTAAATCTTGTAAAGTTCTAATGTTGATACCTTCATTTACATTAACAACGATTGATGTTGATTTTTCATGACTTGCAGTATTTTTTCCATTTAATGAAGAATCAGTAGTAACAGTTACTCTTACACTACCTACTGTATGGAATGTAATAGCACCTTCACTAATTGTAGCTACTTCTGCACCAGAATTTACAACTTCACCAGCTTCATTCAATAATTCAAATTTATATTGAACATTTTGATCATTTCTAGCATAGTTTTCATTTGGAGTAATATCTAATGCAAAACTTAATGTTTCATGTTTAGCGTAATAATAACGTCTGCTTGTTAATACATGAGTGCTTAAACCACTAAATTCGATAGCCTCAGGAACTACAATAACAAAAACCTCACATGTTGTTGAAGAGTTACGATAAGATACAGTAATTTGTGCACTACCATGACCAACTGGAGTTAATTTACCATCATTAGCTCCAACTTTAACAACATTTTCATTTGAACTTGTATATGTAAAATCAGTTGCATCTAAATCCATTAAATTAAAGTTGGCATCGTATGCCTCAGGTAATAACGCTTCAGTCGCATTTTCACCAGCTACGAATGTTTTATCAGAAACAACAATATTAATTTGTTCAGCTTCAACTACTCTAATTTCAATTTCATCATAAATTTGAGCATTTTCATTTAACACTGCTTTTACTCTAATTACATGACCTACGATTTCAGCTTCAGTTAAACCTTCTTTAACTCTTAATTCTAAACCATTAAGCTCAGCAATTTCTAAACCTTCGACAATAGTTAAACTATATTCTTTATTTCCACCAGCAAATACTGGAATATAAGATACATTTAAGTTAACAACTTTTCCATATGATAATGTTTCTGCATCACTGGCTAAAATTAATTCTTCAACTAATGCTTCAACAACTGTTAATTCTACTTTATCAGTTAGTCCAGTTTCTAAAGTTGTTGCAGTTACTTCAATTGTTTTGCCAATAATTTCAGCTTGATTAGCTGATTCTTTGATTTGTAATTTTCCATCAACAACTTCAGCAAATTCACTACCTTTAGTAACAGTATATGTAACGCCTTCTACTTTTGCGTATGCAGGATTTAAAGTAGTAGTTAATACAACTTTTTGACCCTTTTTAATTTCTGTACTATCACAAGATAATTCAATTGATTTTAATTTAGCTTGTTCAACAGATAAAGTTAATTTGGCAGTACCTGTTTCACTAGTAGCAACTACTTCAATACGGCTACCAACTTCTGCTTCTTCGCTACAAGTTAATAAACCAGTTGCATTAACAACTGCACTACCTTTAGTCACTTCATAAGTAACATCACCAGTTTCATTAACAACTAATTGAACTGATTCACCTTGAGCAATTTTATTAGAGTTGTTTTCAGTTTTAAGTTCTAACTTAGGACCATTACAACCTGTAATTAATACTATTAGCATAAAAGTAAGAACTAATAGTAAAGACTTCATTGTTTTATTCATATTTTCCCTCATTTCTATTTTTTATTAAATACGATAGTGATCAAGTCAACTTGTGAATCCGGATCACTTACCATATAAATACCAATTTTAATTAAGATAACTGATTTTGAATCATCAAAAACAATCAATCCATCACTTAATTTCGAAACATCAACACCTGAAACATTAGTTTCTAATTTGAAGAAGTATTGATTAGTACGTTCTTCTTCTGGATACTGATTCATAAAATTATCACTATACTTAATAATGCTATATAAATTAAACTCTTTATCATTAACCACATAAGCACTAGTATCGTAATAATCAAAATATACATCAGTAAATTTTTGATTAGTTACATTGACTTTTATAGTTGCAAAAATCTCACTATTAAAAGTCGATTTTGCAGTTATGATGGCTTCGCCTTCTTTTAACGCTTTAATTCTACCACCATTTGCATCAACAATTTTAACAATTTCTTCATCACTTGATTCCCAAACTAAACCTTTGAATTGTTCTTTAGTTGTTGAAGGGATAAAGCTAGGTGGAGTAATATCATAAGTTTTCCCAGGCATAGCTGTCATTTCTTTTTGAGCAAATTGTAATCCAGTTGGAACATCATCAATTACTTTAACGATAAATGATGCTGTGATATTTGTTCTATCAACCGAGCTAACAATAATAGTAGTTTGTCCATACTTTAAAGCAGTTACTGTTAAGATGCCATTTTCTTCAGTATAAGAACAAATATCATTATTATAACAACTTATCAATACACTTGGATTACTAGCTAGTTCAGGTCCAATAACAATTTTAAATTGTTTTGAATTACCAACCCTGATTTCATTTGGTTTGTTCGGAATAATATCATTATCTTCTAAATCTTGAATTTTTAAAGATTCTACATAGATATGACTATATTTTTCTAGGATTCTACCTGTTACGGATATAAAATAAATTAATATAAATGGTAAAACTAATAATAAAATAATTACAACTTTTTTCATATTAGATCTCCATTTTATTATAATAGTGATTAATTCTATAATATAGTAAGTAAATTCTACAAATTGAATACACTATTGCAATGCCTAAAAGAATAAGGAATCCTAAAGTTAAGTTATGATATAGCAATGCTAAAACGCCGAACATCATTAATGCAATTGCTAAACCTAAAACAATACTTTTAGTAGTATTTTTACTTAATGTAGTGATTTCATTACTGTCATACCACTTAAGAATTGGATTTCTTAAATCCCAATCATAGCTTTGACAAATGTGACCAATACTCATTATAAATACAACTAAACCACTTAATATAATAACATCAGTACTTGCAATTTTTAAAATCAAACACATTACAATAGTTAAAAGTATTGCAGCAAATGTAATAATAGCATTAAATACAATTTTTACTAATGTTTGTTTATAGTATGTAACCGGAGATGATTTAATAAAATAAGTCATTCCTCCATCACGAGAAATTGCAGTCGAAGATATAGCATTAGTAATAAAAGCAATAATAGCAATTACTAACACATGTGATGCTACAATTAATGCTTTACCCATTTGATTAACTACAATTGAAAATAACATTTGATCATATATTACAGTAATTATAGGCATCAAAATTGGGAATAATAAATATTCAAAAATATAATTAGAACTTCTAAATAATAATCTAAATTGAGTAATCAATAATTCCCCAAACTGAGTTCTTGTTTTAAAGTTCTTTTTTCTACCTTTAATTTGTGTAGATTCATTGTTTATTAAAACAATATTTTTATAGAATGGTCTAATAACAATAGTACATATTAAGAATAACGCTAAAGATGCAGCCAGTAAAATAAATAAAGTATAAATTTTACTAAACATTTGGAAAGCCGGTACTAACCAAAAATACATAGGGATTTTTGCACCAATTCGTTTAATTGCATAATTAACTTTAAATCCAGTTTCTAGTTGCTTATCAGCAATATTAAATGCACCAGTAATTGTTGGAACTATTTTCATATAAACAACGAATACACATGCAACTATTACTAGAATAAATACTGATGCAATGAGTTGATGTTTTCTAAAAAACTTAATTATGTACATACTAGGAATACTAATAATTACTGCAACTGCTAAAGGTAAAATTGGTAAAATTGGTAACATAATAAATACTCCTAAGAAGTATTCAATACCAAGTGTTCCTGCATTTAATCCGATAGTACCAATAGCAAGTAATATTGGTGTTACATAAACCAAATTAAATATTAATTCTGAAATGTATAAGATTAAAATCTTCGATAAATACAATTGATTAAAAGTAACTGGAAAGACAATTAATAATTCATTATCTTTACTCATATATAAATTTTTAAGTACACTACTCATCCCAAAAACTAATAAAATAGCTTGGGTTACGCTAAACATGATAGATAAAAATTCACGATTAATTTGAATTGTCAAATAATTAATCATCATTCTAGCTAAATAGAATACTATAATATAAAGTAAAATAAAGATTACCGCATAGCCACCAAAACTTTTAAAACTTTTCTTTTTTGTTTTCTTAAAAAAATCATATTTATTATCGATTTGTAATCTCAACAGTTTAAATACTTGAGCCATACTTTTCCTTTCTTGATTTTACTCTTCGATAATATTCATAAATAATTTTTCTAATGATTGATTAGTTTCTTTTAATTCTTGTAAGTCAAAAACGCCTTGTAGTTGACCTTTTTTTATAATACAAACACGATCACACAAATTTTCAACAACATCTAAAATATGTGAGCTAAAAAATACTGTATTACCTTTTAATGCATGATTACGCATTGCTTGTTTTAATTGATAAACACTTTGTGGATCTAAACCAGTTAAAGGTTCATCTAAAATCCAAAGTTTAGGTTCATGAATCAAAACACCAATTACACAAATTTTTTGTTTCATACCATGTGAATAACTACTAATTTGGTTGTCAAAAGCATGTTCTAATTGAAATAGCTTTAAATAATATGAGCTAATCTCTTCCATCTTTTCTTTAGGAACATTATATAAATTAGCAACATGATTAACATATTCTCTACCTGTTAATCTTTCAAATAAAGCATGATTATCTGGAACATATCCAATATTTTTCTTACATTCAATTGGATTCTTTTTAACATCTAAACCACAAATTTCAATTGTTCCTTGTTCATATGGTAAAATACCTACAACTGATTTAATAGTAGTAGATTTCCCTGCACCATTTGGACCTAAAAAACCAAATACTTCACCAGGTTTTAATTCCAGTGATAAGTTATCAACAGATTTTCTATCACTATTTCCATAAGTTTTTGTAAGATTAGTAACTTTTAACATAGTTCTTCTCCTGTCTCATCATAGGTAAGTTGTGGAACTTTTTTATGATGTTTTTCATAATAGCCTTTTTCTTGTTTCATATTAATTCTAATTTGTCTTAAATGGAAATGATCATCACCAATATTTAAGAAAATTCTATAGATATAATAGAAAGCAAAACAGAAAATAACAAATAATATATATACCATCAACATATAAATTGGATAAAAAGTATAATCTCCAATAGTTACGCCTAACTTTCTAGTGAAACCTAAGAACGGTAAAAAACTTAGAACTTTATCGTCAAACATATAGAAGTAATTTACTTTATCAAAGAAAGTATGTCCTAATTGATAATACTTCATATATAAATAGTTCATTACAACACCTGCTACTGCACAGAATAAGAAATATGTTGTAAAGCCAATCAAGAAATGTTTAATAGCGTGTTTACCAGGTCTTTTAAAAATTCTTAATGCAATGCATAATAGCGGTAAAATAAATACCCATGTGTGTTCAATGTAAAAGTGAATATTCCAAAAAGATAATAAGCCCTCGCTTACATCAACAGCAAATAAAGCAATAGCTGCCCCTGGCACATTAGCAAGTAATACAAATTCAAAGAATCCTTGTTTTTTTATAAGTAGGGCTATTAAAACCAAATAGGCACCTAAATTACAAAGTTGGAATGGTAATCTACTAGCAATTAAGTCCATTAAATAAATCGAATTATAATGAACAAATAAAAGTAATGCTAAGAAAACCAATATAGAATATCTTGTCTCATAATCTTTAAATCTAAAACAAAAATAAATAATTGCTGTCATTAAGAAAATTAATAAAATCCAAGAAAAATTTTCTAATGATAATGGATACATATAACGAAGAGTAAAGCCAAATAATGATTGAGGAACATAAACTGGCATTACAATCATTAAAGCAATTGGTAGTAAACCAAAGAAATATAAATACTCTTTTTTATCCTTGATATTAAATCGATGCCCCTTAATAAATCTTAATATTAATGGAACGATAAGACATATAAATAATTCTAACATATATTCTAAATATCTAAACCATTCAGGAGCATATAATGCTCTTGTCGAATCAGTTACAAAATATGTCATTGTTTGATCAAAGATAAATAATTGTATAATTGTCACAAAAAAACAAAAGTAAATTGCTACATTTTTATAAAATCTTGCTTTAAAAAAAACTGCACATGGTAAGAAAACAAAAGATAAATAATGTCCCCATCTTACTAAAGTTTGTAAAATATCAGTTTGTTTATAATAGATTTCACCATATGTTCCACCATTTATCATCCAAATAAAGTTATCATTTAAAAATTGTCTGATATTAGCAATTGTAAATAATACAACTACACTTATTTTTAAACCCTTTTCAAGATATATTGATGGTATTTTATTTTTAAATATAAGTAACAATGTAAATACGATTGCTACTAGGATTACTACCACTAGACTATAAATCATACATAGTACCTCTCATTTTATCATAATTATTATACTCCTTTTCATATTATTAATCAATAGGTTAAATACCAAATGACATTTTTTACATATTAGAAAGCATAAAAAAAAGGACTTTTTTAAGTCCTTTTTAATTTTTATCGATTTTTAAGATGCGATTTTTTCCTATCCAATTATAGAAATAATCCTATTCTTCTACTTACTTCATCCTTACCTAAGATTTTCATAACATAATATAAATTAGGAGATTGTAATCTTAAAGTAATAACTAGTCTTAAAATTGCAGCAACATCACTAACTTGTCCCTTATATGCTTCAGGGTTCTTTTTATAATCTTTTCTATTAGTTGCATAACCGCACTTAGTAGCAATTTCTTTCATTTGGTTAAACCAATCTTCTTCGGATAATTCTAAATCAAATACCTTAACATATTCATTTAATACTTCTTTTACATTTTCCAAAGAATAGTTTTCAGGGAATTCTAATTCTTTTACCATTTCATTATAGTATTCATTATAGAAAAATTTAATTAAAGGTAGGATATCTGAATACTTTTCATAGTCTTTTCTTGGGTTTTCTTTTTCTCTTTCAATACTTACTATTTGTTGGTAGAATGGTTGATTTTTTTCTATTAAATTAGCAAGTTCTGATGAATATTCTTTAGCCCATTTATAAGATTCTTCCGCAAATGTTTTTGTATTCATGCGTCCAAGCTTTTCTTTACATAAGAATTGAACTTTCGCAAGATCAAATAACGCTCCATCTAAACTCATTTTATCAAAACTAAATTTAAATTCATCTTTATCCAAGTCTGGATTTTCACCACGCCAACCTTCATAATTAGAATTAGCAATAGTATATAAATATTCCATAAATCCTTCAATTGGGTAACCTTGTTCTAAGAAGAACGATACAGCTGCTTCTAAATCTTTACGCTTAGATAGTTTTCTTCTATTACCATTATCTAGTTTCATAATAACTGGTAAGTGAGCATAAGTTGGTGCATCCCAGTTCATAGAGGCAAATAATTCAATATGCATTGGTAAACTTGGCATCCATTCTTCACCACGAGTAACATGAGTTGTACGCATAAAATGATCATCAACAAGGTGTGCAAAGTGATATGTTGGTAACCCATCACTTTTATAAATTACTAAATGTTGATCATTTTCAGCCATTTCAATATGACCTCTAATAGCATCATCAATAGCAACTTTATTATGATAATCACCTTGACTTCTAAATCTGATGACAAAGTTTTCACCATTTTGAATTCGTTCAATAGCTTCTTCTACACTTAATTTAGAACATTTTGCGTAGTCAGCGTAATATCCAAAGTTTTCTTTTTTACTTTCTTGAACTTTACGCATTTCACTTAATTCTTCGGGACTACAAAAACAAGGATATGCCATATTATTTTCTAACATATATTTAATAACAACTTTATAAATATCTGCTCTTTGGCTTTGAACATATGGTCCATAGTTGCCTAATTCTTTTTCAGTACCAAGATAACCTTCATCCGGAGTAACACCAAATTTGTTTAATTGATCAATTAAACTATCACCACTACCAGCTACTTCTCTTTTTTGGTCAGTATCTTCTAATCTTGTATAAAAAATTCCATTAGAATCTTTAGCCATTTTTCTAGAAATCATAGAAGCAAATAAGCTACCTGTATGTAAAAATCCTGTAGGACTTGGTGCAAATCTAGTTACTTTAGCACCAGCTGGTAAATCACGCTTAGGATATCTTCTTTCTAAATCTTCAATAGTTTCTGTTATTTCTGGGAAAATTAGATCCGCAAGTTTTTTATAATTGTTCATATTCTTCACCTTTACTTTATAAACATCGCATCACCAAAGGAAAAGAATCGATATCCTTCTTCGATTGCATGATGATATGCTTTTAATATATTTTCTTTTGTTGATAAACTTGACACTAACATAAGCAGTGTTGATTTTGGTAAATGGAAATTAGTGATTAAAGCATCAATTGCTTTAAACTCATATGGAGGATAAATGAAAATATTAGTATTTTCACTACATTCTACGAATTTTCCATACTTATTATAAATAGCTTCTAAGGTTCTAGTTGATGTTGTGCCTACACTAATTATTCTTTTACCTTTTGCTTTTGCCTCATTTAATCTTGAAGCCGTTTCTTTGCTCATCTTAAAATATTCTGAATGCATCACATGATCTTCAATATTTTCAACCATTACTGGTCTAAAAGTGCCAAGTCCTACATGTAATGTAACATACTCAGTTTGTATATTCTTTTCTTTTAATTTTTCTAAAATTTCTTCTGTGAAATGAAGCCCAGCAGTAGGTGCTGCTGCACTTCCATAATCTTTAGCATAAACAGTTTGATATCTATCTTGTTCTTCCAATTTTTCATGAATATATGGAGGAAGTGGCATCTCACCAATCTGATCTAATACTTCTAAAAAAATTCCCTCATAATCCATTTTAAATACTCTTTTACCATCATCGCCAAGACCAATACAAGTTGCTTTTAAAATACCATCTCCAAATGATATCACAGTACCTAAATGAACTCTTTTAGCAGGTCTTGTTAAGGCCTCCCAAGTATCTTCCTCAATTTCTTTTAAAAGAAGTATTTCAATATTTGCTAAAGTATCTTCTTTTTTACCATAAATTCTAGAAGGAATTACCTTAGTATCATTAAACACTAGACAATCATTTTCATCTAATAAATCAATGATATTATAAAAATGTAAATCTTCCATCTCTCCACTTTTTTTGTCAAGCACTAATAATCTAGAAGAGCTTCTATCTTTTAAGGGAGTTTGCGCAATTAGCTCTTGCGGAAGGACATAATTATAATCTTCCACTTTCATAAAATATCTCCTTTTTAAAAAAATTAATATGATTAATCAATAGAACAGTTGTAAAACTGCCTCAACTTATTCGTCTTATTATATCACTTTTTGTAAATTTTAGCAAAAAATATGTATACTCTATTTATTAATCAACTAAACTATCATAATCAAAAATTAAAATCCTAAAAATTATTATGATATAAACATAGAAAAATATATATAAAAAAGGCATAATAAATCATGCCTTTTAATCAACATATTTTTCTAATTCAAATACTCCATTGATAACAGTTTTTGCTTTTTCCATTACTTCTTTTTGAGCTTGTGCCATAACAAAACTATTGGGGAAAGCCTCAAACAAAGGAACATCATTACCTGAATCACCAACAACTGCAACCTCTTCTTTACTAATTGATAAAGATTTAATATATTTTAATAAACAACTAGCTTTATTAATATTCTTATTCATAATTTCTAATGAACTATGCGATTGAACCACTTCAAATATATCACCATATTTTGCCTGTAGTTCACCAATTGAATTACTTGCTTTTTTAATCCCTTTTTGTCCTAAACCATATATTGACATCGCTTTATAAATCCTAACATTTTCGTCTTTAATCATTTTTAGAAAATGTCTTTTACCAAATTTATAACTACCACGATATCTAAATTGGAATATTAAGCCAATTCGATAACAAATAGTTAAAAATAAACCCATTTTATTAGGAACAATAATCATATTATCTTGGTCAGTCATATATATCCAAGACATGATAGATCTGTTATTTAGATTATCTAAATACATTTTTAAAACCTTATCATGTGGCATCGGATAATCTTCAATAATATTTTTTTCGCGATATAAAGCTGAACCATTACATGCTATCATATCAACATTATGTTTTAGTTTTCTAATAATTCTTCTTGCAATATGAAAGTTTCTTCCAGAAACTAAAACAACACGATTACCTTCATCAATAAAACGCTTTAAAAACTTTTTGTTTTTGTTTACTAACAATCTGATTTTCTTTTTAGGATAAAAAAGAGTACCATCAAGATCGGTTGCGATTAGTTTAATCATAATTACCCTCTATTAAGTATTTTTATACTATTATACCATTATTCGACATTTTTTTCAAGAAATATAAAAATGAAGCATAAATTATGCTTCATTTTTTCTTAAAATTTCTACAAGATAATTAGATAATTGAATCATACCGTTATTATTTGGATGTGCTCCATCCATTAAATTAGGTACTAAATCAAAGTTTTCTAATTCGATTAATTGTTGATTAAACTCTTCTGCAAGTTCTCTAATCGCTTGATTATAAACTTTTCTTAAATCATTACTATAAAGTTTAGAGTTAGGCAAAGTTAAAAGTATCATCTTTGTATTTGGCGCTAAATCTAAAATTGAATTCATCATTTGTTTGTATGCTTTTTTAAAAACTGGTGTATTAATTTGGGCAGCACAATCATTAGAACCCATGTATATTATTACATAATCTGCATAATCATTAGCAACTACTAGTTTGCTAAGTCTGCCTATATTAGTAGAAGCACTTGTTCCACCAGTTGATACACAACTACCCGAATATGAATTATTAATAAACAAACTGCCACCTAAAGCATTAATAGTTCTCATCCACCAAGTTTGATTAACATTAAATATATCAGTTGCAGGATATGGATAAAAATGAGCATATCCTTGTGGAATATAGCTTAGGAAGGTAGAAATGCTATCACCAATAATTGAGAATGTTTTACCATTATATGGGCTATTTCCTTCAATATAAATAGCACTCATAGTAGTATCTTCTGTAACAGTGTAAATTTCTTGATCCCAACCCATAAATTTATAACCTTCAATAACTGGTGGCATTGGAAAACATATACTATCTCCTTCAAGAACATCGATTTGTTCAATAATTTCATTATTAAATCCCTTAAATGTAATAGTATAAACTTCTCTATTATTTAATTCTTCGCTGGTTGTATATTCAATACCTTTGTCAGTAACTTTAATGAAACAATTAATAGTAATACTAGGATCATTTATGTTCGTTGCTGTTAATACACAATAACCTGACTTCAATCCTGCAATAGATGAATAATTAGATACTGTTGCAACACTTGGATCACTTGTAGTCCATTTGTAATTACTTACACCACTAGGGGCGCCAGATGGCAAAATAGGTTGATAATATACTGTCTTATCGCTAACTACTTTATTAATACCTGTAAAATGATATTTGGCATCAGGTAAAACAACTTCATCATATTCCAATTGATTAAATTTTGAAACAAACTTTAAATCACCTTTCATATCTGCAGATATTTCTTTGTAAGTATATAAGGAAATATTAGAATTATACCAACCTAGGAATTGGTAACCTTCTTTTGAATATGAAGGAAGTTCTGTAACTTCACCTGGAACATATCGATCAATACCAACATCAACTTTTTGGCCGTCATCATAAAATTCTACATAATAATATTTATATTCGATAGATGCATTAATAGATGTAGAGCTTGTTATACAAGAAAAATCCTTATCCCATGTTACAATTTCTCTATCTGAAAAAGTAGGTGGAATGGCAGCTTCGCCATGATTAACTGGCATGCTTTTTAAAACTTCTCCTTCAGGGCCCATAAAATAAACCACATATCTATGAACCGTATATTCTAAATTATATCGATAATCTACATGATTTTCATCTTCAGTTATAGTAAGTTTCCATTCGCCTTTTTTTACTTTTTCAGGCATATCTGGTTTAATACTTTCATTTACTTTATCTAAATTAAGGAACTCTTCTTTTACAAGTTCATCATCAATATAGTAAGTAATATGAGCTTTTTTTACCGGTTCATCATTTCCACTTGTATTACATGATACTAAATACATTGCACAAAATAAAATAGCAAATATCTTTAAAAATCTTTTCATATGTTATTCCTTTCTATAAAATAATTTGATCAATAGCTAGACCTTCAATATCTTTAATAGTTAAAATATTTTTATCAATTATCAAATATGAATGAGGTGTATTATCTTTAGGATATGTAATACTCCCCGCATTAATAAATATTTTATCATCTGTTTTTTTAATAAAACAAGTGTGAAAATGTCCATAAACTAATACATCAACATCACTTGGAACATTATCTATATTATATTTATGTCCATGAGTGAACATAACTTTTTTGTTATTAATAGTAAGTTTTAAATGATTTTTTATTTTAAATAAAGATATCATTTGATCAACTTCCGCATCACAATTTCCTTTAATTGCTATAATTTTATCTTGATATTGATTTAGTAAATTAGCAACTTCTTTAGGATTATATTCTACAGGAAGAGGGTTTCTAGGGCCATGATAATATAAATCACCAAGTAAAATTATTTTATTAGGTTTTTCTTTTTTTATTATACTTTCCATAATTTTAGCATAATAAAAAGAACCATGGATATCAGAAAAAACTAAATATTTCATAATTATCACCTTCTATTTTTATTATACCATAAAATATATATTTTTGAAAAAGAAAAGATGGATTTAACCATCTTTTTTTATTCACTTTCTAATTGAATATATTTATCTTTATTATAGAAGAAAATACAAGGGAACATTAGTAATGCAAATAATAGCATAAATACACCGAATGCTTTAATACTTTCTAAACTACCTGTTGCAATATATTGATAAATTCCTGTACCACATATAACAAAGAATAAAGAACCAATGATTGCTAAAATAGGCATAACGTATCTTGAGAATATGCCAACATCACTACATTTTCTAATAATGTAAATGTATAAAGTAATATAAACGCCATAAATAATCGCACATATAATTTCATCCATTGTTTGAAGATATCCAAATATCCAAACTGAGTGGAAAGCCAAATACCATACTAATAACATTAATAACATACAACATAAGCCATATACACAAGATAAGAATGATACGCTTTGATTCTTACCAAGTTTAGAGAACTTTTCTGGCATAATCCCTTGTCCTCTACATGACATAGTATACATCCCACGACAGCAACTTATTGATACACCATTAACAGTACCCAAGCATGAAATCATAATAAAGAATGTAAATAATAAACTACCAAAGCCAGGCATAAGTTTAGTAAATACAGCAATTGGAGCATTACCGCCTTCAGCAATTGTTCCAGCGTTACCTAAAAATGCTGATAAAGAAACATAATAAATAATATAAAATACTAAAACAGCAATTGTACCAAATGTTAATGCACGTGATAAATTCTTTTTAGAATCTTTTAATTCAGCATTAATAGCTGTAGCACAAACCCAACCTTCATAAGCAAAAGCCGTCTTTTTTACCGCTTCACCAAAGTTTAGTGCATATCCTTGGGCATTATTTTGAAAACCATTTATAATTCCAAAGCCATCACCAACAATTAAAGATGCAAACAAGCCGGCAAAAGCAATAACCGCAATTGGTACTAATTTAATTACTGTTGCTGAAACTTGAAATTTTGCTGCTAACATTGGTGAAAAATAATTTAGTGCCACAAATGCTACTAATATAACTATTGCAAAAATAAAATTTTGCCAAGAAACTAGTGTAATCCCCCAAGAACCTGATGGATTAATTAATTGGAAAAAATATTGTCCTGCAAGTAAAGACACAATTGAAGCAATAATAGGATAATAAAATGTAGTCATTAACCAAGCTAAGCCATAACCTACTTTTTTATTAGTAGATTCTTCTACATAATCTATTACTCCATTATATTTAGTCACACGAGATGCAAACGTAGCAAAACAAAAGCCAGAACAAATCATGATAACGCCACCGACAAACCATGCTAAAATGGCATATCTTAAGTCACCATTTGATTCTTGTAAAACTCCTCCCGCTTTAGTAAATACACCTGAACCTATAACAATCCCTACAACCATCGCAATACCGGTCCAAAGACCATATTGTTTTTTTACTTTTTCCATGCTGAAACTCCTTTTTTTGATTTATTACCTATAGTTTACAATAGTTTATATATATATGTCAATACATTATAAAACTTTATTGTCTAACAATAAATCTTTGTATAAATTAATATACTCATCTAACGTTTTATATGTGATATTATTATATCCTTTGACTTTTGTTGCGTAGAACATTGAATTTAATACAGCTTCTTCTGTAGCATCAACAACAGCCTTAAAAACTATATTTATATATGAATCACTAAATCTTAAAATTTTTTCACAAGGTGCACTATTAGTAACAATATTTTTTGTACTAAAGGCAACCATAATATCGCCACTGCCATTGCCAGCATATGATCCAGTTCTTGCAATACCAAGTTCTGCTCTTTTACAAACTCTTTTTAATTGTCTAGAATCTAGTGGTAAATCAGTAGCAATCACTACAATTATGCTTCCTTGATCTTCTAACTTTTCTAGTTCATAGTCTTTAATTAAAGGTCCCATTTGTCTACCTTTTATAATCAAATCGCTGCCATTTGAACTACCAAAATTAGAATTAACCAATACACCTATTGTATAAGTTTCACTACCAATATTAATTATTCTAGAGCTTGAGCCAATACCACCTTTAAATCCATGGCACTTCATTCCTCTACCTGCGCCAACACTTCCACATTCAAAGTCTTTTGTAGCAGTATTAATAGCGTTAAATAAATGTTCTTCTTCAATTGCTCTTGTTTGAATATCATTAATTGAACCATCATTGCATTCCAAAACAACAGAATTAACGGTTGATGCTGATCTACCAATTTCTTTGTTATCCTTCAACATATAACTAATTAAACCATCACTAACTTTTCCAACTGATAAAGTATTAGTTAAAACGATAGGAGTTTCGATTATACCCAATTCATCGATTTGAACTAAACCTAAAGATTTGCCAAAGCCATTATAAACATAAGATGCTGAAACGACTTTATTTTGAAATAAATTATCTTGGTGAGGCAAAATAACAGTTAAACCAGTTTGAATATTATCTTTATCAATGGTAAAGTGACCAACTGAAACACCTTCAACATCACAAATATTATTTAATAAACCAGTTTCATATTCGCCTATTTTAATTATTCTTTTCATAAATCTCCTTTTTTTGTCTTCCTATTAAGTAACATCTTTATTATAAAACATTGAGTTCTTTTTGGTAACAAACCTAGTAACATTAACCCAAAGTTTTGATGAACCTTATATGTGTATTTCACTCTTTTTTTAATAGATTTTCGGTAAATCTTTAATGCCAGCTTTGAAGGTTTAATAGGTTTTCCACTAAACTTTTTAACGATATTTAAAAAATGTTTTGATTGTTCCTTAAATAAAACCGTCTTATCAGCAAGCTCCATTGTTGCAAAAGTTGAGTTATTTGCAAGTGGAGTTTCAACTGCACCTGGTCTAAAGGTAATAACTTTTTGACCTAGTAAGTTTAATTCTTGTCTTAAACTTTGAGCATATGATTCAAGTGCAATTTTAGAAATACTGTATATGCCATTAAAAGGTAAAGGTTCAAAGGAAGCCACCTCACTAGTTACAATTATTACCCTACCCTTTTTAACTAAGAAAGGATGAAATACCTTTATTACCTGCATTGTTCCTAAAAGATTAATATCTATTACTTTTTTGATATCACTAAAATCACCTTCAATAAGAGATAACATTTTATGAATACCAGCAATGTTTATTATTAAATCTAGATTAATCTTATTATCTTTTAAATAGCTAACAACATTATTTAGTTCGTTAGTAGATGTAATATCACAGTTAAAAAATAATACATTATTATTTAGACAAATATTCTTATCAATTCCAATAACTTTAAATCCCTTTTCTATATAGATATCACTTACTGCTTTTCCAATACCAGATGATACCCCTGTTATTAATACATTCTTCATATCATACCTCGATTAATTTTACATATAATATTTTACCATAAAAAAACTTCATAAGCAAAACTTATGAAGTTAATTAATAAACTTATTTTTCTTAATACTACTCAAGAAATTAATTGAAACATAAATTAGAAGCATTGCGACAAAAAGTGCTACTAATGATTTCCAACTTATATCTAAAGCTTGTAATAATTGTTCAGTGTTAATTTTTAAAAACATTAGTTGCCTCCTACATAAAGAATGATAATACAACACCACCAGCAATTGCAGATGCAACTTGACCTGCAATATTAATTTTGGATTAGATAATAATGGTACAAAATCAAGCAATACTCCAATGCCTATAAATAGTAAAAGTGGTAATATTTCACTAACATTAATACCAACATCAAATAACCACTCAATAGCACCAATTGTACTACCTTGAGTTAATACAGAAGAAAACGGAATGTTAACCAAAATTGCACCAAATCCCATTGGTAATAATAGAGTTGGTTCTAGTTGTTTAGAATTACTAGATATATCAAAATAATCCCAACACAATACATTACGATTTCTTTCCAAGTGATGGCCGCTATTCCGTCAAGTAATAAATCTAAGCCCATAAAACCTCCATCTAAAGTTTTTTATGAGTCTTCAAAGAAATAAAATAAAAAACAAGTATTTCTACTTGTTCTTTAAGCATAGTAAAAACGTAAATTTGACAGACTTCATCCAAAAAACAATATTAATTATTTTTAAAATTTACGCATTTGTTATACATTATTTTACAAAATAAATCAAAAAATATATTCTAATTTATCTTGATGTTTTATATTTTTCATAAATCAACACAATGAAAGGTATGAACAAAATCTGAATAATAATTCCTGGTAAAGTTTCAACAAAAGATCCAATCCAAAACATTTTAATACTATATTGAATTTTTCCAAAGCCCATTAAAATAAACATAACACTTCCATAAACACCTCTACCAATAAGCATCGATATAATTAAAGTTATGATTATTAAACTTTCTCGTCTTTTAATAAATTTATTTAATAATTGATTATATAATAACCCTGATATTAACCCATATGTCCCAAGTTCAAAACACATTGAAAAAGCTGTAGGGAACATTGGTGGCATACCTAAAATAACAGACCTTAAAATTGGAGAACAAACTCCTACTAATAATCCATATTTCCAACCACATATAAATCCACAAAGAATAACAGGAATATGCATAGGACAAAGCATTGATCCAATTTCTGGAATTTGTCCAGTTAAAAATGGTAACACAAAAGCCATACCAAGAAAAATGGAAGATAAAACTATGTTATATATTTCTTTATTTTTATTCATACATCACCTATTTTAATAGCGTTAACAACATTTGAATACCTTGTAAAAAAACTAAATGAAGAGGATAAAAAATATAGAAAAAATACTTTAATTTAATTCTTCCTCTTTTTTCAGAATATAACAATAATAATGGAATTGATAATAAACAAGCCCATTGGAAATCAAATCCAAAAATTGTTAACATGATTAGTCCAATACTCATTAAAGCAATTCTAATATAATAATTATCTAATTTTTTTATAAAACTTTTAGTATTAATATTTTTAAAATCAAATACACTTGCAAAAACCGGTGTTAAAATTCCCCAAAAACCATAATCGATTTGAACATATAAATTTAAATAATATAAACCAGTTATTGTTATAGATAATAATACAATTGGTAAAATAATTTTAATTATTTTATTTAAAGTAGTCTTAAAAATTAAATATTTTATAAATTGAAGTAAATATATTATTAAAATAGAAATTGAAAAAGTAATAAGGATTGACATATATAAACTGTGATTATCAAAAAAGTAATAGACAACCTGACATATAACTCCTAACAAAAAGATAGTTAAAAAATATCTTAACTTATTTTTAGTATATTTAGCCCCTTCTGAAATCATTAAAGCAAAAATAGGAAAAGCTAAACGCCCAATAAGTCTAAATACTATAACGTCTGGAAAAAACATAAAACCAATATGATCTATTAACATAGCGATAGCTCCTATGATTTTTAATGCATTCCCACTCAAAAATCTAATTTTATTCATCAAATCACTTCCATGTATAATGCTTAATAATATACTTATTTTATTTTTTTAACAGTTTATCTTTGTTTCTTATTAATTCTAATACACCCAATATTAGCCCATAAACAACAAAATAAATTGGAATTAGTACCCAAATCGTAAATATTGTGCCATCAAGTGCTGGCCCTGTCATATATAAAGGATTACCTATTTTTAATACACACATTAAAAAAGCGCCATATGATAAATATGATGTAAATCCAATCAAAGTACAATACCATTTTTTATATGTAAGTTTTAAGTATCCCAACAAAAATAATAGTATTACAACTATTGCACCCCAAGTATGATGCATCATTCCAAAAATTGTAGGTGGATACATAAACTTAGAGTTTTGTCCAATAAAATTAGGATAAAATGTAGTTATTACTCCTCCCGCAAGAGAAACAAGCCAAATAAAATGAAGAACCTTATTATCTTTTTTCCCAAATAATATCGCTAAAGATAAAACAAAGCTTGAAGTGCTACATATAGAATCAGGTACAAATTGAATCCAATCTACTTGATTATATTCAAAAACAAGCACTAATCTATTAATAAATATAATTATAAATAAAATTGCACCTGCAACTTTCATTACAATATTTTTTATCTTTTCTGTTTTAGCAAATCTTTTTGTTAAGATAAGTACAGCTAAAGCCACTATTATACTAACAAAAATATAAATCAAATGTTCTTTTCCAAAAACTTGTGGGTTCATTTAATTACCTCTTATAATCAAAAATAAATTCTTTTGTTTTATTATAACATATAAAATTCATATTGACTACAAATATAAAAAGACACTTTATTTTTCAACAAAGTGCCGTGTGTTCTAATGGTGGACTAGGTGGCTACTTGTTTCCACCCGCGTCCAATTTGATAATAACTTATCCTTTTATATGGTTTTTAACGTTTTTCATTAATTTATACCCTTGAAATATCAATAGTGCAAAAAATTCTCGTTTTTGTACGAAATCTTAAACGTTTAATATTTAATTATTTTTTATACATTTAAGTGTCAGTATTTGTTTTAACCACATGTCAATTATATCATTTTGTGACATTGAAATAAAACTTTCAAAATCTATCCCTTGCTCTATAGATAAATGTGCAAGATATAATCCAACATAGTATCCTATAACTGGAAACTCCACATCATTCATATCAGCAATAAAATATTCAGTCATTGTCTCTACTGAGATCGGTTTTTCACCATCATTAACAATTCTTTCTAATAGGGCATTTGTATTATTTAATAAATTATTTGCTTGTTTTTCAGATACGCCCAATGTCTTTGCAATATTAACCGTGTTCCATTCCATATCATGAGCCCATAATGATGAATATGATGCTAATCCTTCTTCTACCATTCTAGAAAACACCGTATCCGCTGTACTCCCTTGAGTCATATATGCCCTTAACATATGATATAGTTCATGCGAAATAAGCATACCAATCTTTTGTTTATCTAACGGTTTATCTATTCCTATATACAAATGAGGGTCCCCTGTATCACACGGAGTTGCACATCCTCCAATATTCCCCATTTCTATACCTATAAGAAATGAAAAATCAAAATCAACATTCATTTTTTTGATAAATTTATTCATAAACTCAATAATATAATCCACTTTACCAGTTTCATAATTTTCTTCTGCTGTTTTTAATAATAAATGAAAATTAACATTCTCAATCATTTCTTTTAAATTCTCTATTGGTTGGCAATATAAATATTTTAATACACCTTCAAAGAAATAAGGATATTTTTTTATATATGCTTTATATGCTTCATATTTACCCATAGATTCTATATCTTTACATAATATTTTGTAATCATCAATCATATGTATTATTTTCATAATTTTACCTCCTATGAATATCATTTCATTGAAATTATAGCATATAAGAATTTTGTTTGCAAAATCAAGATCAAAATTAAATTAACAACTGGATTGTTATTTCAACAAACCAGACGAAATTATTTTTAGTGGACCAGGGGAGTTTCTGACTGTATGCGTGTTATTTTTATTAAAATTACAAATAATTCCCGGCATCTAAGTAAAAACCGGGAATTTAAATTATTGAAACGGAAAGCTATACCATAATGCAAAAACTCTGATGAGATTAGCATAAATATTTAAAAACCTGAAAACTATTCTTTTTTATCTATTAACATTAACTGTTGTAATTTATCAAAATATAATTTTTCATTTTCAGTTGGATTTGTTAAAATTCTCTTACTAAAATCATTATATTCTTTTCTAGCATGTTCTAATGCTTTAATATGTGATATAGTTCCACTTCCAGTCAATATATCTTTTCTACTCATTTTTAGAAAATAATCAAGCTGTTTTATCCAATCCTTCATCGTCATTGGCTTTTCTTCTTTTGCCATAAGTTCATCAAAATCTAAATATAATGAAACAATTCTATTTAGTGTATCAAGTTCATCTTTTGATAAATAGTTTTTAGCAATTTCAGCATCTTCTTTTGTTGGGTAATCCCCATCAAATGAAGTCAAACCCATAAAATCTCTTTTAGCATTTGCTCTTTCTACTATTATCTCAGCAGCAGTATGACCATGAGTTGCCCAGTGCATTTTGTTTTGTACAGTTTTAAAAAACTCTTGTGATAATTCAAGTTTAGGATCATAATCTATTGATGTTGCAAATATATCCAGAACTTGTCGCCAAAACACTCTTTCGCTAGATCTAATATCTCTTATTCTTGCAAGTAGTTCTTTAAAATATCTTCCGCCACCTGCACGTTTTAGTAAATCATCGTTTATAGAAAATCCTTTAACTATATATTCTTCTAAAGTTGTTGTAGCCCATTTTCTAAAATTTGTTCCGATATTACTTCTAACTCTATATCCAATAGCAATAATCATTTTTAGATTATAATACTTTATATTATATGTTCTTCCGTTACTAGCAACTGTTCGGAAATTCCGAACAGTTGAATTTTCATCTAGTTCACCTTCTTCAAATATGTGTTTAATATGTTCACTAATATTGGATTTACTAGACCCGTAAAGTTCTACAAGTTGTTCTTGTGATAACCAAACAGTATCTTCATAAAATTTAACTTCTAATTTTGTGTTGCCATCAGGTGTCTTATATATAATGATTTGACCATATTGTTTTTCCATAATATTCACCTACTCATTAATAACATCTATCAACTTTAATTTTAAATCACGTTTAGAACGGAATTCCATTCCTTTATCAAATGCTGAATTTGGATGATTAATAAAATCTTTTTCAAGTTTTATGTCTTCATCAATTTGATATAAATATACAGGATATTTAATCCCATCATGGCTAACTTTCCCCTCATTAATAGATATATGTGATGGCTTACTTCCAAATGAAATTGCAAGTTCTTTAAATGGCGTAAAATCAAACCCTTCTTTTAAAGTTTCAATTTTAAATGGTGAACCGTGATAATATATGTCATCATCCGGTTTTGAAAGTGTCAAGACTTTATTAGGATATTGTACACCACCACCTAAACAGTACCATTCATTCTCATTACAAACTCGGATAAATTCATCCATTACTTCAAACGGGTTAGTATTAGGTGGTACCATTACATCTGCTCTTAATCGGTATTTAACATCTTTAGAATCGTCACGTCCCTTGCCTTTTAATTTAAAGGGCATTTTTTTATCATCAATACTTTTCTTTAGAAAAAGACGAATAGCTGTAGATAAATCTAAACCTAATTCATTAAACAATTTTACAGCTTCTTCTTTTAATTCATCATCAATTCTAATTTGTATATAACTCATAAAAATACCTCCATAACACTTTCATTATACCAAAATGTCACTACATTGTCAATACAAAAACCAAATTTCTATAAAATAAAAAAACCACTTCATTTTTCAACAAAGTGGCGTGTATTCTAATGGTGGACTAGGCGGTAGTCGAAACCGCGTCCGAAACATTATCTAATCAATTTTCTACATACTTAGTTTATTAATTTGGTCTCATAGTAATTATGAAAATAAACAAAACATAATTACTACCAGCTCTAAATCTCGAATCCTATACCGAAGCTAATATGATCATCATAGCCTATTCTCTGAATCCTTTTGTATCACATAGGCAAGACACAAAGGAGTTACCCTAATTATTAGGATCTGCTATTTAAGCCTAGCAGAAAGCTAAATTTTGATTTCCGGTTATTTTAAACCTAGATGTTTTAACGTGCATGACCACGGTATGCTTATCAACCTTCTAACATCCCGTCGAAACCAATACTAGCCCATTTAAAGATATTATAAAATATCTTTATTATTTTTCAATATACAAAATACCAATTGTATTTTTTCCACAGTGACCAGAAATAACACAACCAGCTTTAGTCTCATAAGCGTTAGCAAACTCTTTGCTTTCTTCACTTATTTTATCCCAAATGTATTTAGCATATTCATCACCCTCAGAATGAGTGACAAAAATGAAGTCTTTATCTAAATTTGGCAGTGATTGTTTAAATTCATCAATCATAATATTTAAAGCTTTTTTGAAAGAACCAATTGATTTTTTCCAAACATTAAGTTTTCCGCCTTCAACCTTTAACATTGGTTTAATAGATAAAAGTGTACCAAAAAATTTTGCTGAATTAGAGCATCTTCCGCCTTTGTGAATATAATCTAATCCTTCTACGCAAAATTGAGCAACAACTTTTTGAGAAACTTCCTCACCAATTTTGGCAATTTCTATAGCTGTTTTACCTTCATCTCTTGCTTTACACATTTTTAACAAAGTTAAAGCAATACCAGTAGATAAACTCATACTATCAACTAAATGTACTTTACCAGTATATTCTGGATGATTTTCTTCTAACATATTGATTACTAAAAAAGCATTTTGGTAACTACTTGATAAGTTTTTACCAATTCCACAGTAAACAATTTCTTTACCTTCCTTTAAAAATTGTGAAAAGAAATCGTAATAGTCTTGAACTGAAGCAGCTGATGTTTTAGGATGAGCATTTTCTTTTTCAGCTAACTCATACATATCCTTTGCAGTTAGTTCAACAAAGTCTTTATAAGATTTACCATTAATTGTTACATAAAGTGGTAGTACATGTATATCATATTCTTTTAATAATTCTTGTGATAAATCACAAGTAGAATCTGTAAGTATAACTACATTTGACATATTTTTCTCCTTTTCTAAATTTTTCTATCATTAAATATATTATATAATAGTTTTTAAAATAAAGCAATTGGATAAATAACTTTTGTAAATAGTAGTTATTTTTTAAAAAATATGATAAAATTACAAAATAGAGGTGATATTATGAGTGAATTACTTGCTCCTGCTGGTAATATAGATGCTTTTTATGCAGCAATATCTAATGGTGCTGATGCTATCTATGTTGGCCTTAATTCATTTAGTGCTAGAGCATATGCTAATAACTTTGATATTGATACATTAAAATTAATCACTGAATATGCACATTTAAGAAATGTAAAAGTTTTTGTTGCAATGAATACAATTCTTTTTGAACATGAACTTAATATGGCATTTAAAACCGTGGATTTATTAGCATCAATTAATATAGATGCTATAATTGTTCAAGATCTTGCTTTACTAAATTATATAACTTCTCACTATAATACAATAGAAGCACACATTTCAACTCAAGTTGGAATCGATGATTTAGATGGCATTAAACTTGTTAAATCCCTTGGTGCAAAAAGAGTAGTTCTTGCTCGTGAAGTTAATGTTGAAAAAATAAAAGAATTTAAGAAAAATTGTAAGATTCAACTAGAAACTTTTATTCACGGCGCTCTTTGTGTATCATATTCAGGCAACTGTTTTATGAGTGGATTATTAGGAATGCGAAGTGGAAACCGTGGTAGATGCGTTGGATGTTGTAGAAAAATCTATACTTTAAATAATAAAACAACCAATAAGACATATCCTGCTAGCTATCTTTTTAGTATGAAAGATTTGAATGTAAGTAATGATATTAATAAACTTAAGATGGTTGACTCTTTTAAAATTGAAGGTAGAATGAAAGAGCCTAGCTATGTTGCAGGAATTGTAAGATATTACCGAGATATTCTAGATGGCAACAAAACTAACACTGAACATATATATAAAAACTTCCAAAGAACATTTACTAAAGGTTATATTTTGGGAGAAGATCCTAAAGACATAGTTAACTCTTTAAAACCAAACAATTATGGTTATTTAATTGGAAAAGTTATAAGAGTGGCCGGTAAAAAGGTAACAATTAAATTAAACAAACCAGTTTGCCAAAACGATCAAATACGTATTGAAACTAATAAAGTAGGGGAAGAAGTTTCTTTTCCACTAGTTAAAATATATGATCAACAAGGTCGTCTTATTAATGAATCAGACAACATTATCAATATTGAAATTAAAGAAAAAGTAGAAGTGGGTAATTTAGTTTACAAAACTAAAGATATTAAATATCTAAATGAGATTAATAAAACATATCCAAAAGAATTTAAACGTCTTCCAATTGACATAATAGTTCAAGGTAGTGTTGGTAAACCTCTTATTTTATATATTAAATATGAAACTTATAGTATAAAAGTAGAAAGTAATTATATTATCGAACCTGCAAAATCTAAAGGGATAACTGATGAAAACTTTAAAGACTTACTATCTAAGTTAAATGATACACCATATTATCTTGATAATATCTTTATTGATTTCGAAAGTAACGCTTTTGTTCCTTTGAAAATCATTAGTAGTTTAAAACGAGATGCCATAAACAAGCTCAACAATGAAAGACTAAAGTTTAGTTTTGTGAAAAAAGATTCAAAAAAATTAATTGTACCAAGTTACGATAAACCATATCCTACGATTAGTGTACAAGTATCAAATGATGAACAATATGACGCTTGTTTAAAAATGGGTATTACTGATATTTATTATGACAATATTGTTCCAAGAAATAATGTCAATTACCGTGATTTATATGGGAATTTACTAGTTGGCGGATTAAATGGCGTATACCACTATAAAGATACTAATACAATAACTACAGATTATTCTTTAAATGTAGTTAATTCTAAAAGTGTTGCTTTACTTCACTCACTTGGTGTAGATAAAGTTACTTTATCATACGAAATAAATAAAGATAGCATCAATGATTTAGTCGATAATTATCTAAAGGAATTCGATACTTATCCTAACATAGAAGTTATTGCATACGGTAGATTAAATCTAATGGTAACAAAATATTGTCCTTTAAGAAAACTTAACATGTGTGGTGATTGTAAAAAGAATCAATATACAATTAAAGACGACATTGCAGAATTCCCAATTAAATTTAATAACGATTGTACAATTACTATTTTAAATAGTAAAACACTAAATCTAGTTGATGATTTACACTTAATAAATGGAATATCAAGTTACAGATTAGTATTTACTGATGAAAGTAAAGATCAAGTCATTAATATTATTAAACAATTCCAATATAAACTAAATAATATTAATAGTGTTACAAAATTCTTTGATAATCAAAAAGACACTAGAGGTCACTTTAATAAAGAGATTCAATAAAAAAAGTAGCTTTTTTGAGCTACTCTTTTTTTTAATCAAAATTAACTAATTAAAATCGAGATTTTTATATCACCTGTGTCAGTGGTAATCTCGCATCTTCCTCCAGTGATAGAATTTGGAACATGGATATCACCTGTATCTGTTCTAACAATAAATACTTTTTCAGTAAGTAAACTACCTTCAACATCACCTGTATCTGTTGTTATAAAAAGTTCTGAAGCATCCGAGCCATCAAACATTACATCCCCAGTACTTCTTTCTATGATGATCTTTTCTGAAGAAATGACACCTCTTAATGATATATCACCAGTACTTCCAGTTGATGAAAGATTTTTACACACAATATTAGTAAGATAAGTTTTTCCCGTTGAAACAGCGATTGATATGTTGCCATCACACATCATATTGGAAACTGTTACTTTACCAGTGGAAACAGTAATATCAAGTGAACTTACCAATTTGCTTTCAACACAAACAGAACCAGTACTAGCTGCTATTTTAATATCCCCTAAAGCAGAAGCATAACACTTAACATCGCCAGTACTTAGAGAAATATCGATGTCTTTAAATTGAAATTCTTTCGATATCTCAATATCACCAGTGCTTTCTTCAATTATAAGCGATGAATATTCAGATTTAGGTAGATAAACTGTTATCTTCGGAGAGTCGAAATTAAATCCAATATAGTCATACCATTTTTTATCATTAATCACATTAACTGTAAGAGTACTATTTTGAACTACAACAGAATGACTTTTCTTTGACTCCTCATAGCAAACTACTTTGCATTCTCCACTTTCAGACAAAACAATATTAATATCTGCTGTATCTGTTTTAATAGCAATGTTGTTGAATTCTTCAGAAATATCATGAGTGTTTGTTTCATATTTTTTTGAAGAACAAGATGATAATGTTAATATTATCATACAAAAAATGAAAGATAAAAGTACAAATTGTAAATTTATTCGACGCATTATATTTCTCCTTTGATATTTTTTTACTAATCTATGATTTTATTATATCAAAAAAAATATATGAATTCAACATTATTTGTATAAAAAAACTCGACTGTTTAAAAGTCGAGTTTAATAATTTATATTTTAAAATTTCCAATAAAAAAGATATTACTATGCTTTTTATTGTACCATTTTATCAAGGGCAGCTTTAGCTGCAAGTTGTTCTGCATCTTTTTTCGATTTACCAATACCAACCCCTAATTTAATACCATCAAGACTAACACTCATAGTAAATGTTCGATCGTGTGGTGGACCAACAACATCATCTAAGCGGTATTGTAAAACACTTCTTGTTTCAGTTTGAATATATTCTTGTAATTTACTCTTATAATCAACAAAAGGTTTAACAATGTCTTTACCAATATGAGGGAATACAACATCACTCAAAATTTCTCTTACCTTTTCAAGTCCATTTGTTAAATATATTGCCCCTAGTAAAGCTTCAAACACATCATTTAAAACCGTAGGTCTAGTTCTTCCTCCACTCATTTCTTCGCCATGGCCAAGTCTAATCATCGAACCAATCTCAAGTTCTTGAGCGTATTTATAGTTGGCATCTTCACAAACATAAGTCGCTCTTAATTTAGTCATTTTACCTTCTGGTAAATCAGGATAGTTTTTGTAGATAAATTCAGCTACTAAAATACCTAGCACTGCATCACCTAAAAATTCTAATCTTTCATAACAAGTAGTTTGATGTTCATTAGCATAACTAGAATGTGTTAAAGCTTCTTCAATGATATCCATTCTTGATGAATCAATTTTGTACTTTTTTAAAAAAGCATCTAAATTACTCATAAATATCACTCCTTTTAGTCTAATTCTTCTAATTTTAATTGATAATTATGTTTGGCAGTTTCAAATAATACCTTATACTCTTCATTATTAAATAATTCACCAGATTCTAAAATTTCTTCAGAATCTTCATTCGCTAAAAGCAATAACTCATTATCAACTCTTAAATCAACATATTTAAAATTCATAGAACCACTTTGTTTTTCACCAAAGAATTCACCAGGTCCTCTATTTACTAAATCATACTCTGCTAGTTCAAAACCATCAGTTGTATATTCTAACATTTTTAATCGTTTTTCACTAGCTTCTGTTTTATGTTCAGCAAGTAAGAAACAATAAGGCTCCGCATCACTTCTCATAACACGACCTCTTAATTGATGTAGTGTTGCCACCCCAAAACGTTCTGCTCCAAGTATAACAATTGTAGTTGCATTAATAACATTAACCCCAACCTCAATTACTGAAGTAGCAACTAAGATATCAATCTTTTTATCTAAAAAATCTTTCATTACTTGTTCTTTTTCATTACTTGGAAGTTTACCATGAATCAATCCAACAACAGCTTTATCTTTAAAATATCTAACCATATTTTGATAAATCTCTGTAGCATTAGCAGTGTCAAGTGACTCAGATTCATTAATAAGTGGTGTCACTACATATATTTGGTGCTTCTTTTTTAATTCTTCTTTCATATGTTTCATAACACTATTTTTATTCTTGTTATCAACATAGAAAGTATTAACTGGTTTTCTATTCTTTGGCATTTCTTTAATAATCGAAATATCCATATCACCATATGCAGAAATAGATAAAGTTCTAGGAATTGGAGTTGCACTCATTTTTAAATAATTAACATCCTCACCTTTATTCCTAATCATTACTCTTTGTTTAACACCAAAGCGATGTTCTTCATCTGCAATAACAATACCTAATTTTTCATATTCAACGCCTTTTTGAAATAACGCATGAGTACCAACAATTACTTGAATTTTACCTGTTTTTAAATCTTCAATGATTTGTTTTTTAACCTTTAATGAAGTAGAACCTGTAAGAAGTCCAATGGAAATATTAAAAGGTTCTAACATTGAAGATAGTGTATCAAAATGTTGTTTAGATAAGATTTCAGTAGGACACATTAAAGCAGCTTGATAACCACCACTAACAACAGCTAAGATAGCCATAATCGCAACAATTGTTTTACCACTACCAACTTCTCCTTGTAATAATCTATTCATAGTATATGGAGCTTTTAAATCATTTAAAATTTCATTAATTACTTGTCTTTGATCACTTGTTAATTCATAAGGCAAAGTTAATTCTAATTTTTTTAATAAGTCTTTATCATATTCAATAACCGGACAATTATGAGTTTTTTCTCTCATATAATGAAGATATTTCATTGACACTTGATATTTTAATAATTCTTCATACTTAAGACGCTTTCTAGCAACATTAATTTGTTCTTCTGATTCCGGTTTATGTAAATATTTAGTTAATGTATAAATATCAACTAAATGATGTTTGTCTACATATTTTTTTGGTAATTCTTCATCTAATAAATCTAAATACTTTCTTTGAACTTTATCAACAAGTTCAATGTATTTAGCTTCACTTATATCTTTAGTCTTATAAATTGGAACAATTTCGCGGTCAATTTCATCACAAAAGATAAGCTCAGAAATAGTAAAATTGTTCATTGTTTTAACGAACTTACCGCTTGCTCTAATGACAGTTCCATAGTCTAGTTTTGTTTTTAAGAAAGTTCTATTAAAAATAGTAGCTCTTACTATTCGTCCTTCAACTTCTAGTAAGAAATTTAACGCAGATAGTTTTGCTTTAAGGTAAGTAACAGTAACTTTACTTTGAATACTCCCTTCTAGCACTATTTGTTCATCAAGTTTAGCATTTTTAATACTACTAACTTTAAAATTTTCATATCTAGTAGGATACTCTTTTAGTAATTGTTCTATTGTTTCTATCCCTTGTTTTTTTAAAGCATTACGATATCTTGCTAAAATGTATTCTTCATTTTCTAACAATATTGATTTCATAATGATCCCTTTTCAAATATAAAGTGAAGTAAGCATTATAAGCCTCCTTCACTTTTGTTATTTTTATTCTAAAGATAAGATATAACTGTAAACTTCTTGATTTCCTTCTACTACATCAGTTTCAATATCAGGATAGTTTTCAGCTATGTGAGCTATAATTTCTTCAGTTTCAGCAGGATTTGCATCACAGCCTGTAATAATAGTTACAATGTATTTTTCAGATAAATCAGTTGCCTTTAACATTTCTTTTACAGTTTCAACTCTACTAGCAGTTGAAGCAACCATTCTACCATTAATAATACCAATATAATCATCTTTTTTAATTTCGATACCATCAATAGATGCATCTCTAATTGAATAAGTTACTAAACCTGTAGTAACGTTTGTGATAACTTCTTGAATTGATTCTTGGATTTCTTCTAAATTATCACTAGATAAATCTAATACAGTAAGGGCACTATATCCTTGTGCAAGTGACTTAGTTTTAATAACAACAACATTGGCTTTATCATAATATTTACCAGCTTGTTGTGCAGCCATTACAATATTACTATTATTTGGGAAGACAATAATATTTTCTGCATTAATTGAATCAAATGCAGTAACAAAATCTTCTGATGATGGATTCATTGTTTGACCACCAGAAACAACATAATCAACACCCATAGATTTGAACATATTAACAAGACCTGTTCCAGATGCTACAGCAACTACTGCATATTTTTTTCTTTCTTGTTTACTACGCATTTCTACACATTGTTCACAATTACATTGTTCTTGAACTTCTTCTGATTCATTATGTTGAATTGACATATTTTCAATCTTTAATGTGATAAATTCTCCATATTTTTGACCAATACCAAGTACGATTCCAGGAGTCTTAGTATGAACATGGACTTTAATAATGTCTTCATCTTTGAAGCATACGATAGAATCACCTAGAACTTGTAATTCATCAGTAATAACTTTTTCATCAAAATTTGCAACATCAACTTTACTATGTTGTAATTGAAGAATGAACTCTGTACAATATCCATATGTTAATTCGCTATGAGCATTAAATGAGCCACGATTAACAGAATTTGTACTAACACTAGAAGCATCAATGTGTTCTAGAATTTCTCCTTTGACAGCTTTATACATACCTTCAATAATTTGAATAAAGCCGGCTGCACCACTATCTACTACACAAGCGTCTTTTAAAGCAGGTAATAAATCAGGAGTTCTTTCAAGTGATGCATACGCTTCTTTTAAGAATAATTCAAAGAAATCTTCAATAGATGATTTTTTTGAAACATTTTTAAAAGCATATTCACTAGCTTCTCTACATACAGTAAGAATTGTACCTTCAACTGGTTTCATAACAGCTTTATAAGCTTGTTCTACCCCACGTTTGAATGCTTTAGCAAATTCTTTTGCTCCCACTTCATCAAAGCCTTCTAAACCTTTATAAATACCTCTAAAAAATTGTGATAAAATTACACCAGAGTTACCTCTTGCTCCCATTAACATACCACGAGAGAATTTTTTAGACATTAAATAAATAGAAGTTTCATTTTCGTTTTCTAAAGCTGAAACACCAGCTTCTATTGTCATAGACATATTAGTACCAGTATCCCCATCAGGAACAGGGAATACATTAAGTGCATCGATTCGTTTATAATCATTTCGTAAAGAGACTGCGCCATTCTTAACAATTATTTTGTATAATTCACCATTAACTTTAATTGTACTCATTAGTTACCTCCTAATACTTGTATAATATACCACATTTTGTAAAAAAATGCAAGTAATATTATTTTATGCCCTTTTTTAACAGCTTCATTTTAAATTTTTTTTGTATTTCCTTGCAATAGAGTATATTTTGTGATATAATAATGTAGATTTTAAAAGAGTAATTAAGGAGGAAGCATTATGGCTCGTAAATGTTATGTTACTGGTTTAGGTTCTACAGCAGGTAACAATCGTTCTCACTCTTGGCACGCAACTCGTCGTACTTTCAAAGCTAACTTACAAAAAGTTAGAATCGTTGATGAAAAAGGTCACACTAAGAAAGTATTAGTATCAACTAGAGCATTACGTTCTGGTTTAGTTACAAGAGCGTAAAACAAACTAAAAAAATACAAGACAAATGTCTTGTTTTTTTTATTTCTTAAATAGGTTTTTAAAAAAACCTACTATTCCAGATAAAAACTTAGGTAATTCAATTACGATAAACCTCATATACTACTCCTTTATAATATATTCACTATATTATATTAGAGTAGTTTTTAATTTATTCAGGTTTTTCTTTCTTTTTAAATAAATCGATAAATGTCTTAATAACATCAATACCAGAATCTAAAATATATTCTAAAATATGTACATCATTTTCTAAGTGTAATACTTTTACACTATCTTTTTCTTTAACTAAAAACCCAACCGGAGTGATTGTTTGGTTAGAAGCTAATAAACTAGATTGAGGCATATTACCTTTATAGTTTTCTTTTTTTTGATCGATTCCTCCACTAATATATGCACACTTTACTTTTGAGATAGGTACTACTAATGCTTCATCTAAAAACATTGGCTTCCCAATCACAACATTAACATCAATTAAACTTTTTACCTCATTTAATGAATCTTTTATAATTTCGCTCGTTTCTTTGTTCATTATATCTTTTCCTCCTTATTAAATACTTTAGTAATTTAGTTATTTTAAGACTTAATACTAATTCAAAATAAATACCAAACGATCCTACTGTATCATAACTAATAGAATAATACACATCATTTACTTTATAAAAATGTTGATTTAGTAAACTATGAAGATAACTATTCATATAGTTTAAAATAAAACTTGAATAAATATTCCAAGTATCACTTAAAATATTAGATTTTTCAATAACGGTGATTTTTTCTACAGTAATATATTTTAAAAGATTATTAATCATGAAACTATCATATTGTATTTTCGATATATCTTTTAGATTAATATCATCTAACAGTTTTTTAATAAGTTTTGATTCATTGACTCTAAATCTAAAAATTTTGCCTATTTTAAACCAAATATGAAGTTTTTCATCTTTATTTAAATATAGAGTAATCTTTAAAGAAAAAATATAATATATCAATAAAAGTATTAAGGTAATTATTATTAAAGTATTCATCAGTAATATTTTTAACTTAAATTCTTGATTTATACTATCTTTTTTGAGATAATTAAAAATGGTGATGTTATGCATAAATGTAAAAATAAGTTTGCAGTTAAATTAATAAAATCATATCAAAAAAATAAATCTTTAATAGGTGTAGGACATTGCAAATTTTACCCAACTTGTTCTGACTATGCCTTAGAAACTTATAAAAAGTTTAATTTCTTTTATGCAACTATATTAGTGGGTTTTAGAATCTTAAGATGTAATGCATTCGCAAAAAGAAGATATTATCCAGTTAAACTAACAAGAAAAGAAAAACAAGAACGTTCATATTTAAAAAAATTAAAAGCTTATTTAAATGATGATTTTATTGATTATTTATTAAGTGTTGCTAAAGAAAATATAACAGAAGAAGAATTATATCGTTATATTTATGATTATTACTATTTACCAAAATACGCCCACTTTTCGAAAATCCCACCTCATGATACTATTTATGCATCACGTTTTATTGTAACAAATAAACCTTTTAATAACACAAATAAAATTAATAACTTAAAAAACTTCGATGAATATTTAAAAATTACTAATGAATTATTTGATAAAAAAATAATTGATAAGACATATAAAGTATCTTCTTTAGAAAATACAACCGATTCAATCATTTCTATAGATTCAATTAGTATTAATGAGTATTTATTAAATTTAGATATTAATAAAGGTATTATTTTAATTAATAATTATGATGGGGATATAAATTATTTGGATTTTGAAGAGATTTACTTTAATACTAATAAAATTAAAGTTTTCAAAAAAATAATTGAAGATAAAGATAAACTTATTGTCAAAACAAAAAATATTAACATTTTAGAATATTTAGAGTATGTTGATCATTCAATTAATATATATGATAATATAGATGATATTAATTATTTTTATAATGTAAATAAAAGACTAGGTAAATAACCTAGTCTTTTTTTCTATAATAAAGTAATCCCTTTTTCCAGACAATACTTTTTCGTTTCTTCATCCCAAATTGATACTTGAACCTCACCAATATGAGCTTTTTCTAGTAACAACATTGATAGTCTAGACTGACCAATCCCACCACCAATAGTTAATGGAAGATACCCATTAAGCAACATCTTATGAAAATACAAATTTTTACGTTCTTCTTTATTTGATATTTTTAATTGTTTTAATAAAGATTCTTGATCTACTCTAATACCCATTGAAGATAACTCAAAAGCTTGATCTAAGATAGGATTATAAACTAAAATGTCGCCATTTAAATCCCAATCATCATAATCAGGAGCGCGGCCATCGTGTTTAGTTCCATCAGATAAGATTTTCCCAATCTGCATTAAAAATGTCACTGGATGTTCTTTAACATATATATTTTCTCTTTCTTTAGGAGTTAAAGAAGGATACATACATCTTAACTCTTCACTAGTTATAAATGATACTTCGTCTTGAATTAGATATGAAAGCTTAGGAAATAAGCTATTCATTTCTAAATTTGTAAGATAAATGGCGTGAACTATTTTTCTAACTATTTCTTTTAGATATGATAGTGTACGATCTTTTTTTGTAATTACTTTTTCCCAATCCCATTGGTCAACATAAATAGAATGAATGTTATCTAGATCTTCTTCTTTTCTAATCGCATTCATATCGGTATATAAACCCTCCCCAACAGGGAACTTATATTCATATAAAGCAAGACGTTTCCATTTGGCTAAAGAATGAACTATTTGTAATTCTTGATCTTTATTTTTTAAAGTAAAAGAAACTGCTTTTTCAACACCATTTAAATCATCATTTAACCCGCTAGTTGCCTCTACAAATAAAGGTGCGGATACTCTTTTAATATTTAATGCTTCACTTAAATGTTTTTCAAAGCTTTTTTTAAGTAAACCAATAGCAACTTGTGTTTCATAAATTGTTAACTTGCTTTGATAATTTTCTTTAATGTACATAATTAACCCTCTATTCATCCAATGAATAAATAAAAATCATTTTTATTCAATTATTAAAGTAGTAGTAATTAATACTTCTCTTTCCCTACTTAATCCTTTTTTACCAAACACTGAAGACTTCACAGTGTAAGTTCCTGGTTCTAAATCTATACTTAATTCGCTAAGTTTAAATGAAATGGTTTTTTCATTTTCAAAAGTAAGTCCAGTATTTTCTTCATCAATCCATAAATCAACAGTAAAACTTGTTGCATCTGTATCCAAAGTTAAAACAATGGTGTCGCTTTCTTTATATTTATATTCAGCTTCAACATAAAATGCAGTAAATCTTGTTGATGTATATTTTTCTGTAAATGCGTTAAAAGCATAATCTAAAACAAAAAATATTAATAAAGTAATACAAGAAAATAATAAGAACCAACCCAAGCGTTTATACCAACGATCATTACTCACTAGAATCTAAATCCTCCTTTATTCTTGCCTTTACCTTTTTTAGCTTTTTGTTTAGGCATATTAGGAACATATTGACCTTTCGACATTTTTTCCATTTCATCTTCTGATAAACCCATCATTTGTTTCATTTGTTTTTTCATAGTTTCAAATTGTTGAGTAAGATTGTTAACTTCAGGATAACTTCTACCAGAACCTTTTGCGATACGTTCTTTTCTTGAACGACTTGTATTAACAAGTTCTGGATTTTTTCTTTCTTCATTAGTCATTGATCCAATGATTGATTCAATATAAACAAATTTTTTATCATCTATATCAATATTTTTTAATTGTTTACCCATGCCTGGTAATAAACTTAAGATTCCTTTTAAAGAACCCATCCTTTTAATCATCTTCAGTTGTTTTAAAAAATCATAATAATTAAAGTAACCTTTTTGTAATCTTTCCGCAATATTCATAGCTTCAGTTTCATCAATATTTTCAGTTGCTTTATCAATTAAGGTTAACACATCCCCCATACCAAGAATTCTACTTGCCATTCTATCAGGATGGAATACTTCAATTTGATCTAATTTTTCTCCCATACCACAGAACTTAATTGGAATGTTTGTCATGTATCTAATTGACAAAGCAGCCCCACCTCTTGTGTCACTATCTAATTTGGTTAAAATACAACCAGTAACACTTAAAGCATTATTAAACTGAATAGCAACATTCACAGCATCTTGACCAGTCATTGCATCAACTGCAAGTAAGATTTCATGAGGTTTGGCAATGTTTTTAATATTAACTAACTCTTGCATCAAAGCTTCATCAATTGATAAACGACCAGCAGTATCAATAATCACAACGTTGTTACTTTTGGCTTTAGCATAAGCTAAAGCTTCCTTAACAATATCCTCAGGTTTTTTTGAGGTACCTTGTTCATAAACATCAATATTTAGTTGTTTACCAAGAGTAACTAATTGATTAACAGCAGCTGGTCTGTAAATATCAGCTGCAACTAATAAAGGTTTAGAATTATAATGCTTTCTAAGATAAGATGCTAATTTACCAGCATGTGTTGTTTTACCACTACCTTGAAGACCAGCAAGTAAAATAACTGTTGTACCATTTGGATTCATATTAATAGGCGTAGCTTCTTCACCCATTAACATTTTTAATTCTTCATCTACTATTTTTAATACTTGATCTCCAGGAGTAAGTGATTTCATTACACGTTCGCCTAAAGATTTTTCTTTTACATCTTTGATGAAAGCTTTAACTACTTTATAGTTAACATCGGCCTCAAGCAATGAAACCCTAACTTCTTTCATCATTTCATCGATATCATTTTCGTTTATTCTTCCTCGACCCGTTAATCTTCTAAGGGCCATTCCTAAACGCTCTGATAAACTTTCAAAAGGCATTTAGCTCACTCCATTTCTTTAAGTTTGTTAATTAATTCTTTTGTTTCATTGTTTTCATATTCTTGATAAAGAATTGATCTTTTTGTATTTTTTTCATAAAGTTTTAAAACATTTTCAAAATGTTCTAAATTTTTTATACATGTTTTTAAAGCATCATGAACAGCGTTTCTAGAAATACCTAAACTATCAGCAATTTCTTTTAAACTAAAATCTTCTTCATAATATGCGACAAAAACTTCTTTTTGTTTATCTGTTAATAACTCTCCATAATAACTATATAGAATATTATAGTAAGTTTTCTTCTCAATTAGATTATTCATCGTCGTCTCCAAATAATCCATATATATAATCTTCTAAATCAAAGTATTCTAAGTCTTCCATTTTTTCACCAAGACCAACAAATTTAATAGGTAGATTATATTTATCACGAATTGCTAAAACAATACCGCCTTTACTAGTGCCATCAAGTTTAGTTAGAACTACCCCTGTAACATCAGTAATTTCTTTAAATGCTTCTGCTTGGGATAACCCATTTTGGCCAGTTGTAGCATCAATAACTAGTAAAGTCTCATGTGGACCATCAGGAATTTCTTTCTTGATTACACGATTCATTTTTTCAAGTTCTGCCATTAGATTAGTTTTATTTTGTAGTCTTCCGGCAGTATCACATAAAAGAACATCATATTTTTCTTCTTTTGCAATTTGTATTGCATCAAAAATTACACTAGAAGGATCGCTACCTTCAGCCTTACAGACAACATTAAGGCCTAAGCGTTCTCCCCAAACTTTTAATTGATCAATTGCTCCAGCTCTAAAAGTGTCCCCAGCAGCAAGTAAAACCTTTTTGCCTTCTTCTACTAAGCGATGAGCAATTTTAGCAATTGTTGTTGTTTTTCCAACACCATTAACACCAACAAATAATAAAACACTTAAATCATCTTCTTTTATGTTAAGAGACGTATCAACAATTTCATTTTTTAAATAAAGCTCAAACATCTTATCAACTATTATTGGATGTAATTCTTCAGGAGTAGTAACATCTTCTACTCTTTCATCTTCTTTTAATTCTTCAATGAAATCCAGAGTTGTTTCCACACCAATATCTGCCATAATGAAGATATCAGTAAGATCATCAAATAAATCTTCTGTAACTTCATTATAACTTGTAAATAAACCTTTTAACTTATTCATAAGACCATTTCTAGTCTTAGCCATACCTAATTTATATTTATTAGCTTTTTCCAAAGCTTTATTATCTTGACTTTTTTTCTTTTTAAAGATTGAAAATAAACCCATAGTATTCCCACCTTTCTTTGTGTATTATACTACATTTTTAACTTTTAGGCAACTAAAATAAAAAAAAGTGGCCATCTAGGGGAAAGATGGCCATATGCTAATAATATATTAACATATAATGTAGGGGATATGTAATGTCCTAGAATTCCTAGGACAAGATTATTGTATCATAAACTTCGACATTTTGTCAAGTATTTCTATTTGATTTTACAATTTTTTTTAAGAAATTACCTTTTTTTGAAGTTCTCTTTCTTTTGCTCTTCTTTCTTTATTGGTTTTACACTTTTCATTTCCACAAACAATTTCATCATTTACAGTAATCATTGGTCCACCACAAACAGCACAAATTTCACCATTAGGAAGACCAGAGTAAGTTGCTCTACAATCTGGGAATCGACTACATGCATAAAATAAAGAACCCTTTGTTCTACCACGTACATTAATTCTTTCTACAAGTTCGCCTTCTTTACAAAGCGGACAACTAATACCTGTATGAACTGGTTCAGGTTTAGGTTTTTTCTTAATATATTTACAATGAGGGTAACCACTACAAGCAGTAAATTCACCAAATGGACCCCTTCTAATGAATAATGGTAATCCACATTCTGGACAAAATTCATCGGTAGGTTTTGGATAAATTTTTATCATATTATCCCTAGCATTTTCTATTAATGGCATAAATGTGTCATAGAATTTTCTAATTTCTTCATACCATACTGCATGACCTTCACTAATAGAGTCTAAAGTATTTTCCATTTCAGCAGTATATTTAACATTGATAATATCTTTAAAATAAATATCTAATTGATCACTTGTAAGACGACCTTGTTCAGATGGAACGAAAGTTCTCTTATCCATTGTAACATAACTTCTAACTCTTAAAGTTTCCATTGTAAGAGCGTAAGTAGATGGACGTCCAATACCTAAATCTTCCATCTTCTTAATTAATCTAACTTCCGTATAACGATATGGAGGATTAGTATATTTTTGTTCGCTCTTTACGTCTATAACATTTAATTTTTCATCTTGTAAAAAGTCAGGAAGACCACTAATTTCTGTTTCATCTTCAACCATTTCTTTATAGACTCTTTGGAAGCCATCAAATAGTGTTTTTTCACCACTAAGTTCAAACTTATAATTAGCAGCATCAACTGTAACGATTGTATCTTCTACTAAAGCATCACTCATTACACTAGATAATGCTCTTTGATAAATAATTGTATAAATTTTTAATTCATCACTTGATAAATATTTTTTCATTTTTTCGGGTGTTCTTTCAAGTGATGTAGGTCTTATCGCTTCGTGGGCATCTTGAATTTTTTGGTTCTTTTTATTTTTTACTTTATACCCTTTATAATATTTATCACCAAAATTAGATTTAACATACTTCTTCGCTTCATTAATAAAATCATCAGAAAGTCTTACTGAGTCAGTACGCATATAAGTTATTAAACCAACTCTTTCTTTGCCTACATCAATACCTTCATATAGTTTTTGAGCAATTAACATTGTTCTTTTCGCATTATATTTAAATCTAACACCAGCATCTTGTTGAAGGGTACTTGTTATAAAAGGTGCTTTTGCGATTCTTTTTCTTTCTTTAGTTTCAATAGATTCAACTTTAAAGTTTGCTTTATGTAAATCATTTAATACTTTTTTTGCTGATTCTTCATTTGTAAGTTCAATCTTTTCATCATTAAAACGTACTAGCTTTAATTTATATTCTTGATCTTCTTTATTTATAATTGAAAAAACATCCCAATATTCTTCTTTATCGAAAGCCTCAATCTCTTTTTCTCTATCAACAATAAGTTTTAACGCAACAGATTGAACACGTCCAGCTGATTTAGAACCTAATTTTTGTTGAAGCAAACTTGATAATCTAAAGCCAATAATTCTATCAATAATTCTTCTAGATTCTTGAGAATGAACTAGACCCATATCAATTTGACGATCATTTTTTATCGCATTAGTAACAGCTGTTTTTGTAATTTCGTTAAAAACAATTCGTGAAACTTTTTCTGGTTCTTGTTCTAATACTTCTTGTAAATGCCAACTAATTGCTTCCCCTTCTCTATCCGGGTCGGTTGCAAGATATATATGTTCTGCCTCATTTGCAAGTTCAATCAATTGATCTACTACTTCTTTTTTCTCAGGCAAGATGCTATATTCGGGTTGAAAGTTGTTTTCAACATCAACACCAAAGCCGCCTTTCCCCTTTATTCTTAAATCTCTAATATGACCAAGAGAGGCAACAACTTTATAGTCTTGACCTAAATAATTTTCAATTGTTTTAGACTTTGATGGAGATTCAACAATAAGTAATTTCATTTATATCATTCCTTTTCAAATTAATTATATCACGCATTATAAATTTAATGCAATAAACTTTTCGCAATTTAATTTTTTTCGAAACTTTTGTGCTTTTCATTTTATCAAACAAAATTTAAATTGTAAACCAAAAAGAAAAAAAATCAAAGAATCTATTCTTTGATTTTACTTTTATATATATATCATAAATTAGACTTTTCTAAACAAATTCGAACGGGATCATAGCTTTTTCTGTGATACTTAGTCACACCTAATTCATATAAAGATTGTTTATGTCTTTTAGTTGGATATCCTTTATTCTTATCCCAGTCATATCCAGGAAATTCCTTAGATAACGCAATCATATAATCATCCCTAAAAACTTTTGCAATAATCGAAGCACAGCCTATTGTATAACTTCTAAGATCACCTTTAATAATGTCTTGATAAGGAATAGTAGTATGTAACTTCATAGCATCAGTTAATACATAATCAGGCTTTACTTCTAAACCTTCTAAAGCTAATTCCATTGCTTTTCTAGAAGCCTCTAAAATATTAATTTTGTCAATCTCATCATTATCAATCGCAATAACTTTATAACATACCGCATCTTGTAAAATTTTAGGTAATAGTTCTCTTCTTTTTTTATCAGTTAATTTTTTAGAATCATTAACGCCTTCTATCTTACTAGTTGGTTTCATAATTACACAGCAAGCATAAACTGGACCTGCAATACAGCCTCTTCCTACCTCATCACATCCTGCAATGTATTTACAACCTTCAAGATATAGTTTTTCTTCAAATTCAAAATTATTCATGATTAATCCTATCTAAAGTAATATTACCAAGGGCACCATTTCTTAAGTCATTAAGAATTAACATACATACTCGGTTATAATCAATTTCACCATTAGCATAAAACTTCTTTTCTTTAGCGACATGTGTTGCATAATCATTAATAAAATCTTCTTTAACATTATAGCGTTTTTCTAAAATCCCAGGATATAATTCATGTAATAATTTAACACCATATTCAACTATATCTTCTAGTCTTAAAATATCATCTTTAATAGCACCAGTTAACGCAAGATTAAGTCCAACATGAGGGCTTTCAAACTTAGGCCATAAAACTCCCGGTGTATCTAAAAGTTCTAAATCTTGATTAAGCTTAATCCATTGTTGAGCTTTCGTTACGCCAGGTTTATCGCCCACGCTTGCCACCTTTTTACCTGATAAATTATTAATAAGTGTGGATTTACCAACATTAGGAATGCCTACAACCATCGCTTTAATAGCTCTTGGTCTTAAGCCTTTTAAGGCATCTTTTTTTCTTTTTTCTTCTAAAACTTTTTGAATAGCTTTCATAACTATTTTTTTAGTAGATGAGTCTTTAGAATTTACGCTAATAACAATAGCGTTATTAGATTCATAATGTTTACACCACTTTTTTGTTTGTTCACTATCAGCTTTATCAGCTTTTGTTAACACATATAATATTTGTTTATTTTGAAACTTTTTAACAACTTCCGGATTTAAAGATGATTCAGGTACTCTTGCATCTAAAAGCACAATTACTAAATCAACAAATTTAATTTTTTCATCCATTTCTCTAAATGCCTTGGCCATATGACCAGGATACCATTGAACCATGTTTACCTCCTTCTTAATCTATAAGACTTTTTACTTTAAATTTAATTTCACCAATAATGTCATCTTTGTGAACTAAACCAATAACTCTACTATCAGTACTATTAATTCTATTATCACCAAGAACTAAATAATAATCATCTGGTATAACAACTTTCCCATCCACATACTTTAATTCTAATCCATTTAAACTATACACTTTCTCTGTATCAAAACTCTTTTCTGTATGAGTATAAGTTAAATAAATACTTTTTAGAAAATCTGTATAAAAATCTTCTTCAACAAATTCCCCATTAACATATAAATTAGTTACAAGTTTCCCATTAACTTCTTCTTCAATATATTCAATGTGTTCTCCTGGTAAACCAATTACTCTTTTGATAAATAATTTTTCATTAGTTAAACCATATTTATTATTAACATCAATTACTACCACATCAAATCTATCAAAGTTGTTAGTATATAGTAAAAATAATTCTTCATTATCAAAATAATTGGGTTCCATTGACTCGCCTTCAACAACTGTTAAAGTAAAAATAAATGAAAAACAAAAACTAGCAACAGCTATACAAACAGGAAAAATTACTACCCATTCTAATATATCAAAAATCTTAGTTAATTGTTTCTTTTTGATCTTTAGATTATGTTTAAATCGATTAATAAAACAAACAATAATTCCAAATATAGTAACAAAAATTGAACAAATCATGACAACATTAACAATCAAACCTAAGTTAGATGATTGAAATCTTGTCCCAACTTCGACTCCTTTAAAAGGATCAAAAGCTTTACTAATATAATAAACAACAACACTAATCAAAAACGATAATAGTAAAACTAAAAATCTTCTTTTACTTTTTTTAATGTCCTCTTTTGTATATTCAACTTCTATAGTTGGCAAGATTTCTAAAGATTCAAGATTTGTATCCTCTACTAACTCTTCATTAAGTTCTTCTTTAAATTCATTATTTTCCATATCGATCCTACTTATTTTCATCAAGAATTCTTAATAATTCTTCTTCATTTACTAAAACTTCTCTAGGTTTACCAGCCACTGTTTCAGATAAAATACCTAGTTTTTCCATTTTAGACAACATTCGTTTTGCTCTATTAAAGGAAACACCAAATTTTGTCTGAATAATATTGGATGAACCATTCTTATTTCTTACCATATATAAAGCAACTTCTTCAAGTAATTCATCGTCACCTTCTTCTACTTCTTCACTTACAATTCTTTCTTGTAATTGATTAGAATCTAGTAAGAATGATACCTCATTATGTTCAACTAAGAATTCTACAATATCACTAATTTCATCATCAGTTACTAAAGCACCTTGAACACGTTCTTCCCCTTGAGCATTAGAGAACAACATATCACCCATACCAAGTAATTTTTCAGCACCGCCATGGTCTAAGATAGTAGTAGAATCCACAGGGCTCGTAACTGCAAACGCGATTCTGGCAGGCACATTATTTTTCATTGTACCTTTAATAACATCAGTAGAAGGTCTTTGGGTTGCTAAAATAACGTGAATACCCGCTGCTCTAGCTTTACCACCTAAACGTTGAATGTAACCATCAATTTCGTTACCAGCAACTAACATTAAGTCAGCTAATTCATCTATAATTAAAACAATACGAGGGAAAATCTTGTTTCCTTGAGCTTCCATTAATTTATTAAACTTACTAATATCTCTGACATGATATTGAGAGAAGATCATAAATCTACGATCCATTTCTTCACAAAGCCATTTAAAAGCAGGAGCTGCTTTTTTAGCCTCAGTAATTACTGGCATTGCAAGATGAGGAATATCATTATAAATAGATAGTTCTACCATTTTAGGGTCTACCATAATCATTCTTAATTCATCTGGAGTATTGTGATATATTAAACTAATAATCATAGTATTAATACATACACTCTTACCACTACCAGTTGCTCCGGCAATTAATCCATGTGGCATCTTTTCAATATCAGCATATACCATATCGCCACTTAAATTTAACCCTAAAGCAAACTTTAATTTTTTTTCATCTTGTAAATATTCAGGATTATTAATTAAAGTTCCTGCTAAAACGGTTGTACGTTTGGCATTAGGCACTTCAATACCAGCACAATCCATTCCAGGAATTGGCGAATGAATTCTTAAACTCTTAACGCATAGTCTCATTTGTAATGTTTTAGTGAAGGAATTTATTTTACCAACATCTGTTCCTGGTTCAATATCAATTAAAAACAATGTAACAGTAGGACCTACCTTGTAGCCTACAGCTTTGGCACCATAATTAAATTCACTAAATACTCTATTAATTGCATTTTGTTTTTCAAGTGCCCACTCATTATCAACCTCAACTCTACCTTCATTCTTCTTTAAGAATTTTAAAGGCGGAGCAACATATTTACTTCTTTTACTAGGTTTATGATAAGCGGGTTTTTCTACTTCTTTAATTACAACTTCTTTTTTAATCGGTTTTTCTATAACTTCTTCTTCTAATTCAACTTCTTCTTCCAAATCATCTTCTAAAGTGAATTCTTCAATATCTTCAAATTTATTTTCTTCTTTAGGTTTAGTATCTTCTTCAACATAATACTCATAATTAGTATGTTTTACTTCTGGAATTTCTACTTCTTTAACTTCCTCTTCGTATGTATCATCTATTTCATATTCATAACCAGTTGACTCATCATAATCCACCGGAGCCACACCATTAATTAAAATGTTTCGATAATCTTTAGAGTCTAATAAATCAAAACTCTTTTTAATTTCGCTAATAGTTTGGGGCTTTTTTTCATCTCCCATAAACTTTTCATAAACTTCTTTAGGTCTGTTACTATGTTCTCCACTTACTAAATCATTATTTTGTTCTCCAATAATTGGTGATACAAATTTATTAGGTTCATTAATAACAATAGTTTCTTCTATTGGTTTTTCCACATGTTTTTCATCTTTAAAATAACAAATCGGAAAACTATCTAATGGAGTAATTGGATCAACATGTTTTAACACATTAGGAAAATCATCCCTAGTATCTTTAGAATTCTCATCAATAAACTTAAGATTAAAAACTATTTCTTGATTTTTCTTTTTCATTATAATTCCTCCATTTCATTAATTTCTTTTTCTACTATTTCATCTAGTAGTTCTAACTCTTTGTTGAAAACTCTTTTACTATATACTTTAATTGTTTCACTAGATGTAATATCAATTACTATTAAACACATTTTAGTTAATGCTGAATTGATAGTTCCATTAATAATTAATTTTTTAAACCAATATACAGGATTAGCATAATTCAATATTGTAAACACAATATTTCTAGCAGATGAGGTCTTTTTAAATCCTTTAACCGCTTTATTTTCTTGTACTCTTTTATATTCATCTAACATTTTAAATATTTGACTGATACTCATTGTTTTAAAAGGCTTTAAAACTCTTTTGTCAAAAATAGTTTCCACCCTATTGCTAATATAGTGACACAACACCAATAGTTCCTCAATATTTAATTCAAATAAAGGATACTTAGAGTTAGGATAAAAAGATGCAGCAATTGTTTTAATAGTATTTAGTAAAGTAGTACCTAAAACTTTAACTTTTTCACTCGGGGTAAAAGTAGATGTTGTATCTAGGAATTCATTCTTTATTTGTTTTACTAATTTTTCTAATTCATCTTCAGTTAAATTAGATTCAATAATATGGCTTTTTTGTTTCTTTTCAGATTGTTTTAAAGATATTAATAATACAATACCATATATCGAAATAGTAATTATAATACCCAATAAGATACCAATTAATAAAGTCACGAATATTCTAAAATCAAACTTACCATTTAAATCTTTAAAGATCCAGTTAAAAAAATCATCTACTTTACTTAAAAACATTTTTAGCTCTCTTTCTTGTATATCTATTTTACACCAATTAAAAGAATTTGTAAAACAATTATTAAAATAATTTCTTTCTTACTAACTTTTTGATATAATTAACAAAAAGGAGAACACTTATGGATAAACATCTTATTATAATTGATTTAGATGGTACATTAATGTTGAACTTTGGTGAATACGAACAATGTGCTGTTGAATATTTAAAAAAATTAAATGAACTTGGACATATTATTTTAATTGCTACTGGAAGACCTTTTAGATCAAGTTTTTTTGTTCATCAAGCAATTGGATTAAATACACCAATTATCAATTATAATGGTGCATTAGTTTCTAACCCTTTTGATGATTGTTTTCCAAAAACTGATTTAAGAGTTAAAAAAGAATATATTATAGATATTATTAATTTTATTGGTGATAATCTAGTTAATGTCTTTTCCGAAATCCATGATGATATATATGTTTTAGATTATAATGAAGCCATCCATCCATACTTACATGTTGATAACGGATTCTTACATGTTGGTTCTCTTGATCAAACTCTTCCTGATGATCCTAATGGTTTAATCTTATTTGTTAAAGATGGATTTGTTGAACAACTACAAGAATATATCGATAAAAAATATAATGGTATTTTAAGAAGTAGATATTGGGGAGAGGACGATTTATTTCAAATTGTTGAAGTATATAACATCAATGTTAATAAAGGCGAAGGTTTGAAAAGTGCCATTGAATATTACAAAATTGATCCTAAGTGTGTAATTGCAATAGGCGATGGTCACAACGACATCGAGATGTTTAACTTAGCACATACCAAAGTTGCTATGGCGAATTCTCATAAAGAGCTACTACCTCATGCTAATGTTATTACTAAGTCTAATAAAGAAAAAGGGGTTTATTTATTTTTAAAAGATTATTTTAAAATATAAAAAAATAGAGTTTTTTAAACTCTATTTTTCTTTTCTATTTTATTAGTCATTTTCTCAAATAACCAAGAAACTCTTTTATATATAATATATGTGACTATACTTACTACACTTGCTAACATAAGATTAAATGGTAAACATCCAAATAATAAATATTTACTCATATAATTGCTTTCATTAACGCCAGGTATTACCATTATCATACCAATTACTTTATCCATACCAAAAGTATTACAATAAAATGGTATTGCCCAAAGCCAGTTTAAAATAACCGCAACTACTACCCAAGTAATAGATCCCATAATTAAGGCAATAATGGCTCCTTTTTTACTTTTAATATATTTATAAATTAGTGAAGTAACAAGTACTACACAAACTCCTATAATTAAATCAACAAATTCTCCAACCCCAGCTGATCTTGTTGTTAGTAATTTAAAAATAAACTTAATTAATACAATATAGATTCCGCCAACTGGACCTAAAGCAAAACCACCAATAATAGTAGGTAACATAGAAAATTGCACACTTAACATACCAGGAAAAAACGGAAGTTGAAACTTAGGAAAATTGTATAAAATAATGGCAAGTGCAGAAAGGATTGCTACTTGAACTTCCCACGCTGTTGTTACTTTTCTTTTTTTCATATACATAAACCATCCTTTAAATAAAATAAAAAGCCGCTACAGAGCGACAAAAAAAGAAATGGATTTCTTCTTTCATCTAGACTATACTATCGGTTGAGGAATCTAACCTCATCAAATCATTTAGATTTCGCAGACTTTACTGCCGGTCGGGAATTACACCCTGCCCTGAAGAACACTATTATTATATATCAAAAAGAATATTTTTACAAATTAAAAACACATTAGAAATTCTAATGTGTTTTTTTATTTATTCAATACCGTAAAATTCCTTAATAGCTTTAGTAGCAATTTGAGCCAAAATATTCATACCATTAGCACTTGGATGTATATTATCACCAAGGTAATACCAATTATTTTTAATCTCAGTATTACTTGACCAAGCATTTTTAAAATTAATTAATGGTAATTCATTTTCACTAGCAAGTTCAGATAAAACCTCATTATACTGTTCTCTATGTACACCATCTGTGTAAGTTTCATAAGGAAGGTTACATATGAAGATTTGAACATCATGATACATATTATGAATCTTATTAATTACTTCTTGATATGTTTGTTTAAATGTTTCTCTTGGTGTTTTACCAACTGCATCGTTAATGCCTAAATAAATAATGATAACATCTGGTGATTGGCCTTTATAGTTAAATTTAGCAAGTCTTTCATTAGAAATTGCAGCACTCATACCGCTACCACAAACTGTTCCACCAGAGTAAGAATTATTAACGAATAACTTTCCACCAATAGCTTCGATTGTTTTATACCACCAAGTCTTTTGGACACTATTAACAGTTGCACTATATCTTGGATAATAGAATTGATTTTCACCACCAAATAAACTATTAAAAGATGATGTTGGTGAATAGAATGTTGAAATACTATCGCCAAGAATAGCGAAATTAGAATTTTCTACTGTTGCTTCAACAAATAAAGCATAAAACTCTAATTCACCATAATAATTAACAGTAATAGCAGTTACAACCTTTTCGAATGAACTAGTTGTATACCAACCTCTAAAATAGTAACCATCTTTAGTTGGTTTAGGTAGCGCTTGACCTACACCTTCTGTGTAAGTATACTTAGTATTTTCTGGTAATACACCGCCATCAGTATGATATGTAATATTATTAACGATAACAGTTTTGCGATACATTGCATAAACTTTAACATCACCGCTAGTTGTAGCGCTAACTTTAGTCATTTCTTCATCAGTTTCATAATCATACCAACCAACAAATTCATAGCTAGCTTTTCTAGGGATTGGTAAAACATATTCCTTACCAGATGTATATTTATATTCTGTATCACTTGGTAGTTCTCCACCATTAGTTACATATTCAATCTGATATTCAACACCAGGGATAAATGATTCCCATTTAGCATATAAAACGACATTTTCATAAACACCAGCTAAATTAGATACTAATTCATCATCTTCATTGTACCAACCAATAAAAATGTGATCTTCTTTAACAGGTTCAATTAATTCTATTTTACTACCATCAGTAAACTTAGTAACAGCTTCTTCTTCAAACTCACCGCCATCAAGTTCATATGTAATAGTATATTCTGTTGGCTTGTTATTACCGCCAGTTTGACCACCACTTCCTGTTCCACCAAATTCACAAGATGCTAACATAAAAATAGAAGTCAACATTATAAATAGTACAAGTATTTTTTTCATATTTCCTCCAAGTTATATTTATACTATACTATTTTTTTTAATAATAATCAATTATTTAATATTCTTTTTTTTATTATGATTAAAATCTTTACTAATTTCTAATTTAATAGATGGTTCTAAATCTACATCTTTTAAAAACCCTTTTTTAATTTCTCTTAATCCATCTTTAATTTTTGGTTTTTTAAATTCATTTCTATTCACTATATCACTCCAATAAAATATATGTATAAAAATAAAAAAAATGTCAGTAAAACTGACATTTATATACATTAAACATTTACTTAAAAATTAATCTTACCTATTACCTTTTCAATTGTATTAGAAGTAAAACCACTACGTAATAAATTATTTTTAATCTTTTGTATTTGGATAGATTTAGAATATTCTTTAATAGATTGTTGATACTTTTGAAATTTAATGACAAGCCTATCTATTACTATTTCTTCATCAAAACTATCTACTACCTCATTAATGATAAAATCTGGAATCCCTTTATTTTTTAAAATGTAAACAAAATAAACTTTACCTTTTAATTTGTTAATACAATCTTCCATAAAATATTTAGAATATAGCAAATCATTAATATAATTGTTTTTTGTTAACTTAGTTAAAATATTAGAAATTTGTATTTCATCTAAGTTAGTATTTTTTAAATAATCTAAAATTTCTTTTTTTGTTCTTAGTTTTCGACTAATAAATTTAATGGTCTTATTGTACCAAAATAAAATTTTAGATTCTTCTATTAGGTTCTTTATTTCAAGTTCACTAAATTTTTTATCTAAACTGATTCTAAATTCAACTAATTGATCAAGTGATAACTCTAATTTTAAATCATTGTCAAATATAACTTGATAATTATATCCTTTTTGAATAATTTTTAAAACCGAAATTAATTTACCATCGTTCATCAAATGAGTCATAACTAAAGCCTTCCCCATGTACTTCTGAAGCTCTAGCAGCATAAATAAACGCACCATCATCTATTGTTTCAATTAAATCCTTTAAAACAAAATATTCTCTTGATGATAATACACAAAGTAGCAGTACTTTATCATCCCCAGTATAACCACCTTTGGCTGGAACTTCTGTTACACCTCTTCTTAATTTCTCTAAAATATATTTTTTAACTTGTTCAGGTTCTTTTGTAATAATATACATTGCTCTTACATTAAATCCACTAAAGACAATCGAATCAGTTACATAACCTGATAATAATATTAAAACTAATGCATACAAAATATTTTCTACTAAAGCAATATCTTTATGTAATAAAATTGAACCGATTAACACAATAGTGCCATCAATAAATATTAAACTTTTAGAGTAAGACATCTTAAAATATTTATAACACATTGCTTGTAAGATATCCACTCCACCTGTTGATGCGCCGGTTTTTAAAGCAAGACCAAGGCCTGCCCCCATCAAAATACCACAAATAGTAACAACCAAAAAGCCATTCGATTCAAATATTCCAACAGCAGTTTTAATTACTTCTTCAGTTAATGCCCATTCAAAAATCCACGCATATACAAATGAGGCTATTGAACAATATAATGTTTTTAAGAAAAACTCTTTACCAATACATAGCCAACCTAATAATAAAAGGATGATATTTAAGGCCAGTAAAATGTAAGAAACTCTTTCAAATCCAGGTAATAAGCTATTAATAATGATGGAAATACCTTGAACCCCACCATATACTGCATTATTTGGTGTCATAATAAAAACAAATGGAATTGTAATTAAAATAACTCCTAAATTCAAATAAATAAAATCTTTTATTTTTCTTTTAATACTATTTTTATTCATACTATATCACCGTCTTTTTATTTTTTAAATATGCATTAATAAATCCCATCAAATCACCATCTAAAACTTTTTGTGGATTCATTGATTCATAATTTGTTCTGTGATCTTTAACTAGTGAATATGGATGAAGAACATAACTTCTGATTTGACTGCCAAAAGCGTTATCAGTAATATCTCCTTCAATTTTAGAAAGTTTTGCCTTCTCAATTTCTTTTTCGTGTTCATATAACTTTGCTTTTAAAACTTGCATTGCCCTTTCTCTATTTTGAATTTGACTTCTTTCATTTTGACAAGAAACGACAATACCGGTTGGAATATGTGTAATTCTTACAGCAGAGTCAGTAGTATTAACATATTGACCTCCTGCACCACTTGATCTATAAGTATCTACTCTTAAATCATCAACATTAATCTCAATGTCAATATCATCACTAACTTCTGGGGTAATGTTAACACCTGCAAAACTTGTGTGTCTTCTAGCGTTTGAGTCAAATGGTGAAATACGAACCAATCGGTGTACTCCTTTTTCTGACTTTAATAATCCATAAGCATTAACACCTTCTACTAAACAAGTAACACTTTTAATTCCAGCATCAATTGCTTCTAAATAATCTAGCACGCTAAATTTAAAACCTTTAATTTCGGCAAATCTTTTATACATTCTAAATAACATTAAAGCCCAATCTTGTGATTCTGTACCCCCTGCACCAGGATGTATTTCTAAAATACAGTTATTACTATCATATTCTTCATTAAGTAATAATAATTCTTCAAAATTATCTAATTTTTTTATAATTGTATCAATTAAACTTGTGGCTTCAACAAATAATTCATCATCATTAAATTCAATAATTGTTGTTAATTCTTCTTGATATTTTTCTAATTCAACATATAAGTTATATTTATTCTTTAAAGTATTTAATTTATTAATAAGGGACTTAGCATGTCTTGTATCATTCCAAAAACCATCTTGTTGCATTACACTATCAAATTCTTGAATTTCCTGTATAAGTTTTTCAATATTTAACACCTGTTTTAATTCATTAATTCTTCTTTTAAAATCTTCATGATGCTTAAGTATTTCAAACTTTTCCATAAGCTCCTCCTATTAAACAAGACCAAACAATGTTTGGTCTTAATTAACTACTTCCCACAACAGTTTTTATATTTTTTACCACTACCACAAGGACATGGTTCATTTCTACCAGGTTTTTTATTTGAAGTTACTGGTTTTCTCTTAAGAGTTTCTTCACTTCCACCACCACTTGTTCCTGTTGGTTTTGCTACTTGTTCTCTTTCTAAGTTATCCCTAATTTGTGCTCTATTAATATTGATTACAACATCATTTTCAATATGCATAATCATTTCATCGAACATTTGGAAACCTATTTCACGATATTCTCTAAGTGGGTTTTCTTGAGAATATGATTTTAAGCCAATACTTTGTCTTAGACTACTCATTTGGTCAATATGATTCATCCAGTATCTATCAACAACTTTTAATAGAATTACTTTCATAAATTCTTGAACAACCTCAGCAGGTAAAGTATTCTTTTTATCTTCTAGGTTACTGATAAACTTATTATAGATTTTCTCTTTAATTTCATCTGTTTTTAACTCATCAAAAGCATCATATTCAAAGCTTTCAGCATTAAAATATAGTTGAACAAATTCTTTATAGAATCTTTCTGTATCAAATGATTCTTTTTTACCTTCGTAAACTACAAATTTGTTAACAGATCTTTCTACCACACTTTTCATCATTTTAACAATTACTGGTTCCATATCATCCATTGTTAAAATATCATGTCTTTGTTGATAAATAACTTCTCTTTGTAATCTTAATACTTCATCATATTCAACGACATTTTTACGTCTGTCGTAGTTAGCACCTTCAACTCTTTTTTGAGCACCTTCAATAAAATTACTCATAATCTTCATTGTAAGTGGTAATTCATTACCTTCTTCATCAACTTCACCGCTAGTACCAAGTTTTACAATTGTTTTAAATCTATCACTACCAAATCTTACTAGTAAATCATCTTCACATGATAAGTAAAAACAGCTATATCCTGGGTCTCCTTGACGTCCACTACGACCTCTTAACTGATTATCAATACGACGTGACTCATGACGTTCAGTACCAATAACAGCAAGACCGCCAAGCTCAACAACACCTTCACCAAGTTTAATATCGGTACCACGACCTGCCATATTTGTTGCAATGGTAACTGCACCAATTTCACCAGCATGAGCAACAATTTCTGCTTCTCTTTCATGTTGTTTAGCATTTAAAACCTTATGTGGAATACCACGTTTTCTAAGTAATTCTGATAATAATTCACTTGATTCAATTGAAATTGTACCAACTAAAACTGGTTGACCTTTTTTATGTCTTTCAGCAATATCTTTAGCTAGTGCATTGTATTTTCCCTTCATAGTTTGGAAAATTCTATCATTATCATCAATTCTAACAACTGGAACATTAGTTGGAATTTCAACTACAAACATATTATAAATATTTCTAAATTCTTCTTCTTCTGTTTTAGCAGTACCTGTCATCCCAGCAAGTTTATTATAAAGTCTAAAATAATTTTGGAATGTAATTGTTGCTAATGTTCTAGTTTCTTTCTTAATTTCTACTCTTTCTTTAGCTTCTAATGCTTGATGTAATCCTTCGCTAAATTGTCTTCCATGCATTAAACGACCTGTAAATGGGTCAACGATAATAACTGTATTATCTTGAACAACATAGTCAACATCGCGATCCATTCCATAATTTGCTTTTAAGGCATTATTAATTCTATGTACTAATGTTACATATTGAACATCATATAAGTTATCAATTCTAAAGTAATTTTGAGCTCTCTCCATACCTTTTTCTGTTAAAGTAACGTGTTTAGACTTAACATCTTTTTCATATTCATCTTCACGAAGACTTCTAACAAAAGTATTAGCAGATTCATATAAATTTGGTCCACCCTTTGCACCACCAGAGATGATTAAAGGTGTTCTTGCTTCATCAATTAAAATAGAGTCAACTTCATCGACGATGGCAAAATTTAATTCTCTTTGTACCATATCTTCAAGTCTTACTACCATGTGGTCTCTTAAGTAGTCAAACCCTAATTCATTATTAGTAGAGTAAGTAATATCACAATTGTATGCTTCTTTCTTTTCTTCTTTAGTAAGTTCTCTAACATTTAACCCGACAGTTAAACCTAAGAATTTATGAACCATACCCATTTCAGTAGCATCACGATGAGCTAAGTATTCATTAACAGTAACGATATGAACACCCTTACCTGATAAAGCATTAAGATAAGCAACTAAAACTGAAGTTAATGTTTTACCTTCACCAGTTTTCATTTCGGCAATATTACCATAATGCATTGTTGCCGCACCAATAATTTGAACTTTAAATGCTAGTAAACCTAATACTCTATATGCAGCTTCACGTGAGGTTGCGAAAGCTTCTACTAAAATATCATCTAGAGTTTCACCTTTACTTAGTCTTTCTTTAAACTCAATAGTTTTATTCTTTAATTCATCGTCAGTCATTTCACGATATTTAGATTCTAAAGCTAAAACTTTATCTGCAAGTTTTTCACATTTCTTTAGTTCTTTATATCCTGAATCAAATAATTTTTTAAACATGCTAATTACCTCTTTCTTACATATGATACCACTTTTTGAATATTTTATCAAGTAATTAATGTCAAACTTTAAAATTTAAAAAAATTAAGCCCGAAGGCTTAATTAATTATTTAGATTTAATTACTGCATAATTTCCATCATTTCTCAAATATAAAGTTGTAGGTTTATGATTTTCCTCATTGATAAACATAAAGAAATCATGATCTAATAATTCTAATTGAGTAATTGCTTCTTCAACGCTCATAATAGGTAGATCGACAGTTTTTTCTTTAACAACCGGTTTATGTTCTACTTCTTCACCTTGAACAAGTTCACTAAAGTAATTTCCTACACCATCACGTTTTCTAATGATAGAATTAATCTTTTTCTTATGTCTTAGTAATTGTTTTTCAAGTTTTTCTAAAGCTAAATCTACAGCCTTGAACATATCATCGGCTTTACTTTCAGCTCTCATAATAAGGTATTTTGTTGGTATGGTAACCTCCACTGTCTTGGTATCACCATATTCTTTACATACGACATTAGCAGTCACACTTTCAGCCATTCTAAACATCTTTTCAATTGGTAAAAGTTGTTCTTCAATGTACTCTTTTAATGCTGGCTTTACCACGAATTTGTTTTTTCCATGAATGTTAATCTTCATATATAATACCTCCAATATAATTTTGTAAATACTTCTATTTACACTTATATTATACCATATTAATACCTACTCAAGTCAAGATTTTTTTTGAAATTAATCTAAATAAATTATGATATATTGTTCACATATGTCAAATATTGATTCGTGTATCATATAAATTTCATTTAAATTGTCTAAAATTATTAGAATAACACCACCTACTATACTATAATTTACAAGAGCTTTTAATTGATTTAAATCAACATATTTAGTGATAAATAATAACACACTTCCAATATAAATAATTTCATAATTATAAATTTTTTTTAAAGTAAATAAGTTAATTATATTTCTCATGTTTTAATTCTAACATAATATTTTTTTAGATTTTAAATAATATCTTTTCTTTTATTTATTTTAATATTATTGAAAAAAGTCCTGTAAATTAATACAGGACTTTTAATTTTCTTCTTCAATTTTTAATATTTTATTAACTCTATTTTCATGTCTACCATAAGTGAATTCAGTTGTTAAAAAAGTATCAACTATTTTTTTAGCAAGTTCAAATGGAGTATTTTTACTACTTAAACATAAAACGTTTGCGTTGTTGTGTTCTCTTGTAAGTTTTGCATCTTCAACACTACCAACCAAAGCAGCTCTAACACCTTTAAATTTATTTGCAGCAATACTCATACCAATTCCTGTAAAACAAACTAAAATGCCAACAGTATTTTCATTCATTTCAAGACATACAGCTTTGGCATAATCAGGATAATCAACAGAATCTTTAGAGTATGTTCCACAATTTACTACTTTATATTTTTCTTGTAAATAATTAACAAGTTGTTCTTTTAATTCAAATCCAGCATGATCAGAACCAATTACAATTTTCATAATAATTTCCTTTCTTTTTTAAAAAAAGAAGATATGTAAACATATCTTCTTTGTCGAATTTCAGCATATGACAAATATTTTAACGTTTTAAACAATTGAATTATTTAAAACGATCAGTTAGCCATTTAGGCATTTGTCCTCTAATTTGTTCTTTTTCTGAATTTCTAGGGTCTTCAACAGGATCATTAGATGTAGTTTCGCCACCACCAAGACCAACAACTTCAGCTTCTGATTCAGTATCTAAAACATTAAGTTGTCTTTCTTTTTGTGTTTTGTCAAAACCAGTTGCAATAACAGTTACAACGATTGCGCCTTCTAAACCTGTATTAAATCCAGTACCGAAGATAACATTGATTTCAGTAGTTGATGCATTTTTAATTTCATCAACAATATCTTGAACTTCTTTCATCTTAATTTCAGTATCACTTGTAATTTGTACAATAGCATCAGTTGCACCATTTATATCAATTTCAAGAAGGGGACTACAAACAGCATGTCTTGCAGCTTCAATTGCACGATTAGGACCAGTAGCAGCACCAATACCCATTAAGGCAGTACCACTATCTTTTAATACATGTCTTACATCCGCAAAGTCTACGTTAATCATAGCAGGTAATGTAATAATCTCTGAGATACCTTGTACAGCTCTTCTTAAAACATTGTCAGCTTCTCTAACAGCTTCTAGATAAGTAACGTCAGGTCCACCATCTAAAAGTTTATCGTTAGGAATAATTACTAGTGAGTCAACATGAGGACGAATCTTTTCGATACCCATAAGAGCATCTTTCATACGTTTATTACCTTCAAATGAGAATGGCTTAGTAACAACAGCAATAACTAAACTTCCCATTTCTTTAGCGATTTTCGCAACTATATGAGCGGCACCAGTACCAGTTCCTCCACCCATACCAGCAGTAATAAAGATCATATCAGCATCTTTTAAAACTTCTCTAATTTCATCTTCAGATTCTTCAGCAGCTCTTTGGCCAATTTCAGGTTCTGCACCAGCTCCCCATCCTTTAGTGATTTGGCGACCAATTTGTAATTTAGTTGCTGCTCTTGACATTTTTAATGCTTGACAGTCAGTATTAATTGCAACAAAATCTACACCAATTACATCATTTAAAATCATACGGTTAACGGCGTTACAACCACCACCACCAACACCAACAACTTTTATAACTGGGCTAGAACTTAACATATCATCAATTGTTCTGTTCATATTATCCTCCACTTATTTTTTTTCTATCTTTAGTAAACGTATTATAACACTAATGGGTTTTTTTTACACATAAATAAAAAAAATATTTTTTTAAAAAGAAAAAATGAATGAGTTTACTCATTCATTTTTGATTGATAATGTTCTAATAATTCTTTAAATCTTGCATAATGAACAATTTCTCTTTGTCTTAAGAAAAGTAGTGGTCTTAAGACTTCTTCATCATCGGTTAAGTCAATTAAATGTTCATATACTGCTCTTGCTTTTTCTTCAGCCGCCATGTCTTCATGAATATTTGCAATTACATCACCAACAGATGAAAAGACTTTTGTATCAAAGCTAACACCTGAAGCATTTTGTGCATATAAATCTAAACCATGTTCTGTAAAGTAATCCTCTAAATGAGCTTCTTTAATTTCCTTAATGGTTGCATCTTTTGTTAGTTGAACTACCATTTCACAAAGCATTTCAACGTGAGATAGTTCTTCTGTACCAATATCTTTAAGTAATGCTTTACCATAATCATCAGGCATAGTATAGCTTTGATTTAAATATCTTAAAGCAGCTCCTAATTCACCTTGTGGACCACCATATTGACTTAATATTACTTTTGCAAGCCTTAAGTCTTTCTTTTTAATGTTCATTGGAAATGCTAAAATCTTTTCATATTTCCACATTACATCATCACCCCTTTAGGCCAATTATTAACCCATTCAAAATAGTTTTGATTAAACTGTTCTGAATTGATACATAAAGGATGATACTTTCGTTCAAACTCATTTACAAGTAAATTATACTTTTGATTATATTCTTTAAAACTTCTTAAAGCTTCTTGATCAGTTGGATTAACATCTAAATATAAAACTAAATCATTCACCACAAACGAATGCATTTGAATTTCATACATTAAACGTTCTTTATCAGTTTTAAATGTTAAGTCGCTAACCGAATAATTCCTATAGGGTTTATAAAGATTATTAAACATATTTCCTCTTTTAAAACCAGTTGTAGGTGTAGCTAAAGAAACTAAAGTATTATTATTCTTGTAATTTTTAAAATAATTAAAATGATTCATAATTCCCCTCCCAATCTATCTTATTCCTCAAATTATTCTTTGAATAGGCAATAGATTGAATAGTAATTATTTTTACTTCTAATTTTAATTTGATATTAAATTCTAAAAATATTTTAGTTTTAACATAATAGATTAAAGCTATCATTTCTTTGAATTTAGCATTTCCTTTATTAAGAAAAAAGTTAGTATGAATCATACTAATACAAGCATCATTTATTGAAAAACCTCTTAATTTTAATTTATCTATTAGCTCCCAAGCATGATAATTTAAATCATTCATAAACATACTACCACTAGTATTTACTAACATTGGTTGGGTTGTTTTTTTAATATTTTGATACTTTTTTAAAGTAGAATAGGCATCTTCTTTTTTTTCTTTAAACTCAAATATTACCTTTAATATTATTAAGTTCAACTCTTGGAATATACTTTTTCGGTAACTAAACTGACAATCTTTTAAGAATATGATATTACCAAAATGGTCCATACAAATTACAGACTTGACAATATTTTGAATACTTTTTTTAAAACAAGATGCATTCATATAAGTTAAACCACCAATTGTTCCTGGAATTAAACAAAATGGTATCGCATCAATAAAACCATCTTTTACTAGCTTGATTCCTAATAGATTAGGTTTAAGTCCTGCATCTAACATATATATGTTTTCAGCTAATTTTGTAATTTTATTAAGCTTTTTTAAACTTATAAAAACACAATCTAAAAAACAATCATCTATTAATAAATTAGAGCCATTTCCCAAAATATAATATAAATAATTAATTTTTTTTAAGTATTTAATCAATAAGCTTAATTTTACTATTGAACTAACCTCTATATAATACCTACAAATTCCACCAATTTTAAATGTCGTATATTGTTTTAACTCGTGATATTCATACAAAGTACCTATATGATTTTTACTAATATAGTCTTTTAACATCATTTACTTCCTCTATAAATTGATAGACAGGACTTACCAAACAGTCTTTTTTAAAGGGGTTTAAATCCTTTAATTTTTTTAAAGAAGTTAGTAACACATCAGGTGTTAAATTTTTTTCATATAAAATTATACTGTAATCTTTATATTCTAAAGCGTTTAATACTTGATGATTATTAGAAACATTAGGCGATGGAATAATGATAGGTTTAATACCAAGTTCAAAAATCTCTGATAAAGTAGTCGCACCAGCTCTTGTAATTATATATTTAACATCTTGTAAATAACTACCTAAATCATCAATGAAGTCAACTATTTGTATTTTTTTATTATTAATTTTTGAATTTATCTCATCGTAATATTTTTTTCCTGTAATAAAAGTAATTTCTAAATTGTCTTCGTAATTATTTAAGAAATCTACCATTATATCATTAAAAAATTTTGCTCCTCCGCTACCACTAGTAATTACTAATTTTTCTTTTTTTGTTTTACTTTGATTACTTACTAGGATTGGATTACCAACAACAACACTCTTTCTATGTTTTTTATTTAACGGATAATTCAATAGTAATTTCTTTGTTTTAAAATAACATAACTTATTACCAAGTCCCAATACTTTATTTTGTTCATGAATTATTGTATCAATATTTAGCATTTGGGCTGTAATTATACCAACACTAGATATAAAAGAACCAAATCCAATTACTAAATCAACCTTATACTTTTTATATAAATTAATAAAGTATTTTCTTAGCTTAAAAAACTCTTTAATTTCATTAAGTCTTGAAAGGCTCTTAATATCAATAAACTCTTTTATATCAGCGTTTGATTCTTTAATAATTTTTAGATTCATTTGTTTACTATTAGTAACATAAATAATTCTATTTTGAGGATATTTATTTCTAAGGCCATTAACGATACTTATTCCAGGAATTACATGGCCTAAAGTATTTCCCCCAATTATAACAATTGTTTTCATACAACCTCCTCATATTTAGAAATATTTAAAATAATTCCACAGCCAATTAAAGTAATTACTAAACTAGATCCTCCATAACTAATAAAAGGAAGAGTTATTCCTGTTATTGGTAATAGACCGATTACGACACTTATATTAATAATTGCTTGAATAAAAATACTAATGCCAATTCCTAAAGCTACAAAAGACTTATATTTATCTTCTACTCTAACACTTAATCTAATAGTTTTATATAAAAATAAAAAATATAATAAAATTAAAAATACCGCACCAATTAATCCGAGTTCTTCACATATGATGGCAAAAATAAAATCATTTTGGGGTTCCGGTAAAAAGAATTGTTTTTGGATACTCTTATTAAAACCAAGTCCAAATAATCCGCTAGGTGCAACTGCTAGTATCGATTGTATCCCTTGAAAGCCACTTCCTAGTGGATCACTCCAAGGATTAATAAAAGCTAAAATTCTATCTAGTCTATAAGGAGCGGATAAAATTAAACCTACTAAACCAATTATGCCAATACCAAATAACATTAAGAAATATTTAAATGGTGTCCCAGCAATAAACAATAAAGTAATTCCGCTTAATACAATAACTAAACCCGTTCCAAAATCAGGCTGTAACATAATTAAGCCAAAAACAAATATAATAATCGATAATAGTAAAATAAAGTATTTAAATTTTTTTATATCTTGGTGGTATTTTGATAAATAATTGCTAAGTAAAAGTATTAAGGCAATTTTCATAAACTCTGAAGGTTGTAAACTAAAACTGCCAAATTGAAGCCAAGACTTAGCTCCTCCAATCGCTTTAGAGAAAATTAATACTGCAACTAATAATACTATACATATTAAGAAAAAAAACTTTGAGTATTTTTTAATTTTATTAATGTTGATCTTACTAATTAATAACATTAAAATTACTCCTACAACACTAAAAAGCAATTGTCTTTTAAAATAGTATAATTCATCATTGTATCGAAATCTAGCTACCACATTACTTGATGAATAAACCATTACTATACCAAATATAACCAAAGTAATTATTAAAAATAATAGTTTAAAATCAATTTTATTTCTCATAACATACCTCATTAATTTTATGAACTAAAAATTCAAAAAAGACTAAAAAAAGTCTTAGTAATTAATACTAAGACTTTTTTAACACACTAGTTGATATTTATCGATATATTTTAAAACATTTTGTTTAGTCGTTTTATCAAGTAATGCAGCATAAATTACTGCTTCAATATAACCAGAGTGATCACCTATATCAAATCTAATACCACTAAACTGAATTGCGTTCACTACTTCTTTTGATAAAGCCAGTTCAATAGCATCAGTAAGTTGAATCTCTTTAACACCATCAGTTGTTAAAGTTTCCAAATAATCAAAAATTGATGGATTAAAAACATATCTACCAACAACAGCAAGATTTGATGGTGGATTACTTTGAGGTTTTTCGACAATTCCAACTACTTTTTTATTATGGGTTTTTACGATACCATATTTTTTAGTATTTTCAATTTCAACCTCTTGAACGCCTAAATAGTTAACAGCATTTTTATTATATTCTTTAATTAAATCACTAATTCCATATTTAGTTTGATCGCTTAAGACTAAATCATCTCCAAGCATTACACCAAATGGTTCATTTTTAATTAATTCTTTACAACAAAGTATTGCATGACCTAACCCTAAGGGTTTTTCTTGATGTACGAAATTAATTTCAATTTGTCTTATAATATCATCTAATTGATTAAGCTCTAGATATTCTTTATGTAAATTATTATAATAATCACTATTTAAGTCAAGATAATCTTTAATCATGTCCTGTTCATCATTAATAACTATAATAAATCGTTTAATACCAGCTTTAATACCTTCTTCAATTAAATAATGAAGAACTGGTTTATTAATGATAGGAAACATAGTTTTTGTCACACTTTTAGTTACTGGCAAAAAGCGAGTTCCTTTCCCAGCAACTGGTATAATTACAGTATTTACTTTATTCACTTTTCAACACCCTCTTTTTATTTCTTTCAAATAATCTAATTAATTTAGGCACATTATATCTTAAAATACTCAAAGATAGGAAATGAATAATACCATTAGTTATTGATACTGGTAATGCAAAAAAGAAAAAATATTTAGGTTTGATTAAAAAGATTAAGAATCCTAATAGTATTGAGTATGAATGCACTGTAATTCCTATACAACTTTGTTCTAAATAAACAGATAAATAATCATTATTATTAGGTTCTTTTATTTTATTTTTTCTAAAACCAGCTAACATACCTAGTTCTGGTATATGTTCTTTCCATTTTCTAATCTTTAAATGATTGTAGAAACTATTCTCCCAATTATAAATTTTAAAAACACTACTTTTATAATTAAACCACTTTTTAGGTAATTTATTAATAACGAATGCAACTATTGCATCAATTATAAATACAGCAACAATATGTATTACAATCATACCGATAATATAACTAGTTGAATAATTATATTTATCAATACCAATAAAAATATTCAAAACTAACATTATTAAGATTGTAATACTAATTAAGAATAAGTAGATTAACATTATTCTAAGCTTTTATATTGAAGTGGAACATTATAAAACTCTTCGTATGTTTTTTTCCAAACATTATAGTTTTGATTCATTAAATCTTCCGGTGTAGATTCTTTATTGGGAAATATTGGTTCTAAGAAATGTATTGTATATTTTTGTATGTAGAATCCATCTGGATCTAAAATATCTGAATCTCTCATTGTAATAAAACATGGAACGATAGGGACATTAAAATTCTTAGCATATTTAAACGCTCCAATCTTTAAAGGTCTTGGTAGTTTATAGTTCCACCACATTGATTGTTCTGGATATATTAAAACAATTTCTTTTTCTTCAAGTAATACTTCTTTTATGCTTCTTGTGAATTTTTTCATTGTATCAAAATTAGAACTAAGAGGAAGAGTATTACAATTTCTAAAAAAGAATCCGTATAATCCTTTAAAACTATAGTTACCTTCTCTAATCACTTTATATAAGTGTTTATGTTGACCAAACAAATAATCTTGTAAGATAGCATGTAATGCAAAATTATCAAAAGGATTAAAATGATTACAAGTTAGAATACAACCTTGTTTAGTACAAACATTCATTAAATTTTCCAGTCCTATAACATCTTCTATGATCAATTGCTTTTTTTTAATTAATTTATTAATGTGATTAATAGCAATCCTATTAGCCACATATGTTTTAAAGATATGGATCTTCTTTTTGTTTATGTATCTAACATCTTCTGGTTTTAATGTTTTATATGGCGGATCAGATTCAATATCCTCATTAAATTTTTTTAATAATTCATAGTCTTTAATTTTATTTAATAACTGTAATTTATATTCTCTAGACATAAACACCTCTAGAATATTTGATGATTATTATTTAAGTCTTTAATTCTTTTAGTTTCTTCAATTGCAAACTTAATTAAGTTTTCTTCAATATGAGAGTCTTTTTCTTTTCTTTCATCTGAATAGTTAATTAATGCTGAATGAAGTTGACTAAAGAATTCTGTTCTTTTAGCATATTTCCAAAATTCATCTGATTTTTGAATATCATTATAATGCCATGGTTTTGCAGTTAACTTAAAATGTACTAACTTCACATCATCAGGAAGGATAACGCCATGAAGAGGAGCCATGTTCCAAAGTTCACTAACATATAAAACCTTATCTAAACATAAAACATTTAAATAATCTTGGTCAGGTGCGATAAAGAATTTTACTTTTTTCAATAAATTAATAAATTTATCCAACATTAAATCGTCTCTAAATTTTTTTAAGTTCATAACTAAAATGCCTGAATTAAAGTATTTTGATGAATCAACTCCTAGTGCTTCTTTGGTATAAGTTCTAAACTCACTACAACTAGAAGCAACATCATCTTTTACAACACCCAAATAATAATCATCAACATTATGATTATATAATTCAGAAACATCGCCTAAAATAATAATGTCAGCATCTAAGTATAAAGCTTTATCAATATCTTTAAATAACTCAGGAATTAATAAACGATAAAAAATAGCATTTGAATAATAATCTCTTGTTGGCAGTTTTTCTGAAATTTCAGAAAGTTTTATAGAAACATCAACAAACGTTAATTTAACATTATCCTTATTATATTTATTAAGTTTATTCATATAATCAATAGAAATATTTTCATTCAGGACATAAATATCATATTCATACTCTTTTGAACTATTTTCTTTTATTGATTCAATTACAACAGATAGATTGGGTGCATAATTATTATCCACCGCAAAAAAGATTGGAATTTGTTTTTTCATATTTAATACATCCTTTCAAAATATCAATTTCAAGTAATTATACATATATTAATTTGAAAATACAATAGAATGTTATTAAAGTAACTATCCTAATTAGAGACTCTCTTTTCTTGTTTTGGTAGAATAGAACTCTCCTTTTTAGAGAGTTATAAAAAAATAGTCAAATTTAACCAATTTTAACCATTTTTGTGTTATAATTATAATGTATGGAAAACAATTACGAAGAATTAAAAGAAACAATTTCAAAAAATATAATTAAATATCGCAAAGAATTAGGACTAACACAATTAGAACTTGCTGATAAATTAAGTTACTCAGATAAGACATTATCTAAGTGGGAAAGAGCTGAATCAATACCAGATGTTATAACTTTAAAACAAATGGCAGATTTATTTGGAATTACTGTAGATCAACTACTAAATGAAGATACTAATTTTATTCCTAAAAAAATGGAGAAAGGAAAAAGCAAAAGAACAGTCTTTTCTATTGTTAGTTTATCGCTAGGCATTGTTTGGCTTGTGGCAACTATTGTTTGCTTAATCCTTGGCATCTTAAAAGATAATCATCCAAATTTAAAAATTTGGTTATCATTTATATATGCTTTGCCAGTATCTAGCATTGTACTTTTAGTATATGCTAGTATGTGGGGGAACAAATATACAAGATTTGCAACTACATCTGTTTTATTATGGACTTGTGCATTATCAATTCATTTATCTTTATTAAATGTAGTTAATAAAATTTATTTAATCTATATCGTTTGTATTCCTCTTCAAGTAATGGCTTTTATATTTTTTATCATCTTAATAAGAAGAAAAAAATAGGACAAATTTTTGTCCTATTTTTATTTTAATATTCGATATATTTTCATGAGTTCCTTTTTATCCATCAGTTTAGGCACTGGATATAATGGATTAGCTTCTTTATCTGCATGAGTTGCCATTAACAAAATATCGTTAGTATTTATTTCTTCTATATGATCTTTAATACCTAAGTTATGATTTAATTGTATAATTTTATTAATAAACTTATTAAAACTGTCATGCTTTAAATCATTTTTCTTAGATATATTTAACATTACACATAATTTATGAATTTGTTTATAAATACTTTTATCATATACTTTTAATACTTTAGGTAGAATTATTGCATTTAAAAGTCCATGTGGTAAATTATATTGTCCCCCTAAGGAATGAGCTATGGCATGAACATAACCAACATAAGATCTAGTAAAAGCAATGCCTGCTAAATATGATGCATATAACATGTTTTTTCTAGCTTCATAATTATTCGGTTCATTATAAGCTACTTCAATATTATCCAAGATTAATCTAATAGCATCAATCGCTACTTTTCTTGTGTATTTAGTATTACTCTTACCAATATATGCTTCAATTGCATGAGTTAAAGCATCCATACCAGTTGTTGCAGTTAAGTGTTTTGGCAAACTGTAAGTAACGCTAGGATCAAGTACTGCACAACTAGGAATTAAATTAAAATCCATTAAAGTATATTTATGATGTGTTACTTCATTAGTTATAACACTAGCAATTGTAACCTCGCTACCAGTACCAGCAGTAGTAGGTATAGCATAAATTAACGGAGTTTTCTTTCTAATCTTTAATAACCCTTTAAGTTTATCTAAACTTTTATTTGGTCTTGCAATTAAAGCCCCAACAGCCTTTGTACAATCCATTGCAGATCCACCACCAAAAGCAATTAAACATTGACATTGATTTTTTATGTATAAATCTTTCGCAGTACTTACATTCAAAGTAGTTGGATTAGCAACCGTTTCATCAAAGACAATACAATTAATATCATTGTTTTTTAATTCTTCTTCTAAGGGTTTGGTAATACCATGGCATCTAATACCTTTATCAGTAATTAATAAGACATTTTGATAGTTGTGTTCTTTGATATTTAAACAAAGTTCTTTTAAACTATTTAATATCACGGGTTCTTTATATGGTAAAAAAGGGTATGCTATCTTAAAACAAAATTGAAATGTACGACAATATATTTTTTTTAAAAAATTCATATAAGTTTTTCCTTTATCCTTATTAAATTATACACTAGTGTATAAGAATAGTCAATAATAAAAAAATAAGACTTGATTAGTCTTATTTTTTATTATAAATATATTCAATTCTTTCTTCTTTTAAACAATATCCAATTGAAGTATATAAATGGTTAGAAATAGGATTTAAGTTATCTACAAATAAATATGCTGTTTTATTATTAGAAACTATTTCATTAGTTAGATTAGTTACTAAAATTCTTGCAAGCCCTTTAGAACGATAATTAATTCTAGTATATACAAAAGAAATACTACAAATTGTTAACTCATCTCTAACTTTTTTAACCATTGAAACAATTTTATTGTCTAGTTTTATTATTTGATAGCTGTTTAAATCAGGTAAAATATCATCAATTTCATAAGTAGCTTTTTCATGATAGATTTCTTCATGAAATAGTTCATGTAATTCTTTTAATTCATTTAAATCAAGTTCAGTTGGAGTTAATATTTCATATGAATGATTTAATTGATTAAATTTATTACAAGTTAAAATACTCATATCATTTCTAAGAGTAAAGAATCCGTCAAATGATCTAGAAGCTTCTTTTAAGAATTCGTTACTTATTAATTTATTAGTTAAAATACCATTTACTTTTAAATCATCTTTTTTAATTATTTCAACTAAATTCTTTGTTAGTAAATGATTACCAAATATTAATAAATTATAAGGTGTTCTTTGAAGAGCAATTAAATATTTGTCTTTATCTTTTATTTTTATTGCGTAATTTTCTTTTTCATAAGTATTTATAAATGGGTAATTCAATTTAAAGAAAGCAGTTTCAATTAAATGTGTATTTAATATTTCTAAATTATCATTATAAAAATCAATTCCATTATTGTATTTAATGATTTCCATTTTTTACTCCATTATTAAAGATATACCAATACCTAAGATTGCTGATAAAATAATTAATTGAATTGAAGACACTTTCTTCTTTAAAACTTTTGTGCTTAAAAAATATACTAAAGCAATAATTGCAAATACTATTATTGGCACAATTTTAAATGATATAGTATGTATATTTTCATAGCCAAAACATTTTGCAAGTAAAATTAGACCTGTTGATAAAATAAGAGCTGAAATAATTGGTTTAACCCCTTTTATAAATGATCTAAAATAAATATTTGTAGTTAGGTTTTTCAAAATTGCAGCAATTAAAATTATTATAATAACTGATGGTAAAACAACACCAATAGTTGCACAAACACTACCAAAAAATCCTGCTTGTATTGAACCAACATATGTAGCCATATTAATAGCAATTGGACCTGGCGTAGATTCACATACACCAATAAGGTTAGTAAATTCTTCAACACCAAGCCAACCTTTTGTTACTACTAAATCTTTTACTAAAGGTATCATTGCAAATCCACCACCAAATGTGAATAGACCAATTTTAAAGAATTCAAAAAATAATTCTAAATAAATCATTATTTTGATCCTCCTTTTCCAGTAATTACACCGTAGTATATAATACCTAGTAATCCTCCAAAAATAATAAATAATATTGATGAGAATGAAATTGATAAAATTTCAAATAACATTAAAAGGGTAAATACAATTATAAAAGTAATAATTGGTAGTTTTTTCTTTTCAATTTTTTTAACTAAGTTAAAACCTGTTCGACAAATTAAAAATGATACACATGCATTAATTCCATAGAAAGCATATTGAACATATTTAATTGTCATAAATTGTTCTAGAAATAAAGAAATAATAAATATTATTATAAATGATGGTAAAACTACACCTAAAGTTGATAGAATACTGCCTAGGATTTTGGCTTTATGATAACCAACATAAGTTGCCATATTAATAGCAATTGGCCCTGGAGTAGACTCAGCTATTGTAATCATTTCTATTAGTTCATCTTCAGTTATCCATTGTTTCTTTTCTACGATTATTTCTTTAATATTAGATATCATTGCATATCCACCACCAAAAGTAAATAGTCCTAGTTTAAAGAAAGTGATGAATAAATCTAATAACATAATATTACCTTCTTTCTAACTTTATTTTTCTTTTTTAATATTTATATCCATAGTGTTATATGGAATTTCGATACCAGAATGATCAAACTCTTTCTTCATTGATTCCATTAAATCAAAATATACATTCCAATAGTCGCTATTTTTAGTCCATACTTTAACAGCTATATTAATACTGCTATCACCATGGCTAGAAACTCTAACCAATGGTTTTGGATCCATTAAAATATTTTCAGTGTTATCAATAACTTCCCAAATAACAGCTTTAGCTTTTTCAAAGTCTTCATCATAACTAATACCAAATTCCAAATCAACTCTTCTAAGTTCTTTAGCTGAATAGTTTACCATAGTTCCATTAGCAAGGGTTCCATTTGGAATCATTACTACTTTGTTATCTGGAGTATTAAGATATGTATAAAAAATTCTAATATCTTCTACTGTTCCACTTTCACCTTGGGCACTAATATAATCACCAATTTTAAATGGTCTCATTAATAAAATAATTACTCCACCAGCTAAATTACTTAATGATCCTTGTAATGCTAAACCAACACCAACACCGACTGAGGCAATAATACTTCCAATCCCGGCTGTATCAATTCCGACATAGCCTAAGAATAAAATAAATACTGCAATTTTTAGACCCTTTCTAGTTAATTGAAATACAACACTTGTTATAGTTTTGTCTCGTCCTTTCTTAGTCATTCTTTTTCGAATGCCTTTAGAAAACACATTTATAATATAAAATGATATTAATAAAACAACTACACCTATTAGAAGTTTTACACCTTCTGTTGCTAACCAATTAACAACATTTTCTAAAATTTCACTAAATGAAAGTTTAGCAGTATCGACTGCTTCTGTAGTTGCTTCTGTTAAAAACTTAAACATTTAGTTCCTCCTTTTGATTAGTATATTAAATCTATTATATAATACCAAAAATTACCAGAATTGTCAAACTCATAAAAAAAGATTGTAATTAAGTATTACAATCTTTTTTATTATAAGTAATTTAATTAAGCAATTTTTTTAAATCTTCAATTAACATGTTACATCCATCTAAGGTAGTATTAAAACATGTAACTAAACGAATAACAGTACTATTAGAATTTGATTCCCAAACCTCAAAATCATATTCTTTAGATAGTGTATCTATAATGTCGTTATTTAATTCGACAAAAATTTGATTAGTATCATTTAAGTACTTAATATTGACATTTAATTTAATTAATTCTTCTTTTAAATACTCTGCCATTTTATTAGCATTTCTTGCAAGTTCTAAATAGAAATCATCTTTTAAATATTCTTTAAACATATAAGATAGAGTAAATGTTTTAGATACCATTCCACCTTGATTTTTTAAATGATACAAAAAATTACTATTAATTAATTCATTTTTAACCACAACCATTTCCCCAAGTGGCATCCCGTTTTTAGTACCACTAATATAAAAAACATCAGTATAATTATAAATGTCTTTAAGGTTTAAATCATTTGCACTAGAAGTTAATGCAATAGGTAGTCTTGCACCATCTAAGAATAAATATAGGCCATATTGTTTACATGTGTGATATAAATCCATTAATTCTTCTTTTTTATAAATTGTACCAACTTCTGTTGAATTAGAAATATAGACTACTCTTGGTAAAACACGGTGTACTTCATTGTGAATATTCATAACTTCATGAATATCTTTTGATGATAGTTTGCCATTTTCTTTTTTAACAGTTAATATCTTGTGACCTGTTTGTTCAACAGCCCCAGTTTCATGTACATTAATGTGTCCTGTTTCACATGCAATAACAGCTTCGTATGGAGCAAGAATTTTAGATAATACTAGTTTGTTAGCTAAAGTACCACCTACTAATAAATATATCTTAACATCGCCATCTACTAAATTAGAAACCATATTTTCTAATTCTTTTGTAACTATATCCTCGCCATATCCAACATTTACACAGTTTGCATGATCTAGAAGTGTTTGAATTATTCTTGGATGTCCTACTTGATTATAATCATTTCTAAAACTATATTTCATATTTAAACCTCTATCATAAAAGTTATAAATATTATACTACATTTTATGGAAAAATATATATATTTAAATAAAAAAGGTTACATATGTAACCTTTTATTCCATCCAACTAGGATCACTAGGATTCTTTTGGAATTTTAAAACTTTATTAATATCTTCTTTGGAAATATAATTTTCTTCAGCCGCTACTTCTACTAATGTTTCAAAGTTAGATAATGAATGGTTGATAACATTGGCTTCTTTTAATCTATCAATTCCTTTTTGTAAGTTATAAGTAAAAATAGATGCAATACCTAAAACATTACAACCGGCATTTCTTAAAACATCAACAACTTCAATTGATGATCCGGCAGTTGAAATTAAATCTTCAATTACTACGACATCTTTTCCAACAGGAACAATCCCTTCAATTTGATTTCCTCTACCATGATCTTTAGCTCCACCTCTAACATAACCCATCGGTAAGTTTAAGATTTCAGAAACATATGCAGCATGTGGAATACCTGCAGTTGAAGTTCCCATCACAACCTCACATGTTGGGAAGTGTTCTTTAATAACTTCAGCTAATCCATCTTCTACTACTTTTCTTGTTTCAGGAACAGATAAAGTTAATCTATTATCACAATAAATTGGTGATTTAATTCCACTTGCCCAAGTAAATGGATCATTAGGTTTTAAAAAAACTGCTTTAATTTTTAATAAGTTTTTGGCTACAGTTCTTGCTAAATCTTTACTCATCTTAACAAAACTCCTTTACACATTTTTTATATGCAGCAACTGGATCATTTGATGCAGTTATACTTCTTCCAACTACGATATAAGTTGAGCCATTTTCTTTGGCAAAACTAGGGGTAGCAATTCTTTTTTGGTCATTCGCAGAATCATCAGCAAATCTAATACCAGGAGTTACTGATATTAAACCTAATTCTTTAATGATAGATGCTTCAAGCGGAGAACATACAACACCATCAAGTCCTGCTTTTTTAGCATTTAAAGCGTATTGTTTAACTACTTCATCAAGAGGTTTATTAATTAATAATTCATTTTCTAATACTTCTTGTGAAGTTGAAGTTAGTTGTGTTACTGCAATTAGTTTTGTTTTCTTACCTTCTTCTGTTGAATCAAGACCACGTCTTGCAGCTTCCATCATTTTAATACCACCAGCAGCATGAACATTAGTAATTTCAACACCAAGTTTAGCAATATTTCGCATTGCTTTTTCTACAGTGTTAGGGATATCGTGTAATTTTAAATCTAAAAAGATTTTAAAACCCATATTATGTAATTTGGTTACTAATTGAGGCCCTTCCTTATAGATGATTTCCATTCCAAGTTTTAAATATGGATTCATGCCTTCAAAAGGTTTTAAAAACTCAAATAATGTCTCTTGATCACTAAAATCACACGCAATAATAACATCTCTCATTATTTTCTACCTCCTATAATATCTGATAATTTTTCAATATTTAATTCTTTCATTACTTTTGGTAAATCCTCAATTATTTTTTTACAAGCATAAGGATCAATTAAGTTTTGTGAACCAACCATAACTAAACTTGCTCCTGCATACATCATTTCAATAACGTCATATGCACAAGTTACACCACCCATACCAATTAATGGAATCTTAACTGCTTGGTGTACTTCATAAACCATTCTTAAAGCAACCGGATAAATTCCTGGTCCACTATAACCACCTTTAATGTTTGCAATAATTGGTTTACCTGTTTTTAAATCAAAACGCATACCAACTAATGTATTAATTAAACTTATTGCATCAGCACCAGCGCTTTCTACTGCTTTTGCCATTTCCACAATATTTGTTACATTAGGACTAAGTTTAACAATAATAGGCTTTTTAGATACTTTTTTAACTTCTGTTACTAGATTATATGCAGTTTCTGGATCCACTCCAAAAGCCATTCCACCACCCGTAACATTAGGACATGAAATATTTAATTCGATTGCAAAAACTTTATCAGACTCATTAAATCTTTTAACAGTTTCAGTATATTCATAAATACTATGTCCACCGACATTAGCAATTATTTGATCGCTATATACTTTATCTAATTTTACTAGTTCTTCATTTACTACTCTATTAACACCTGGATTTTGTAAACCAATTGCATTAATCAAGCCACTTGGACATTCAGCAATTCTTGGCAACTTATTTCCATATCTTTCTTCTAAGGTAGTGCCTTTAATTGAAATACTACCTAAAATATTTATGTCATATAAATCACTAAATTCATAACCAAAGCCAAAAGTACCTGAAGCTGGAATTATAGGATTTTTAAATGTTTTATCTAAAAATTTAATTTCTAAATTACTCATTAAAAAATCACCTCATTCGCTTCAAAGACAGGACCTTCTTTACAAACCCTTTTAGCACCTTTTGTTGTTTCAATTGAACAACCCATACATGCACCAAAGCCACAACCCATTCTAGCTTCTAAACTAACACATCCGTTAGGATAAGCAAGTGATAAGAATTGTAACATTTTATAAGGGCCACATGCATAATAATAATCAAAATCGATATTAGAATTATTAATACACTCAATTACATTGCCATGAAACCCTAAAGTTCCATCATCAGTACATAAAATGACATTTGCTTTTGATTCTAATTCAGAAACTAATACAATATCATCAATTGATCTTGCACCATATACTAAAGTTGGTTTAATACCTTGTTTATTAAAAGCATCACATAAACCAAATAATGGAGCAATTCCAATACCACCACCAATAAGTAGTGGTTTTTTTGCTTTTGATATATCAAATCCATTACCAAGACCAATTAAAGTATCAATTTTAGTTCCTACTTCAAAAGTAGATAAATCTTTTGTTCCATGACCTAAAACTTTATATAAAAGATTAATTGAATTATTTGTATAACTAGAAACTGAAATCGGTCTTCTTAAATAATAGTTAGGTATTGTAATTTCTACAAACTCACCTGGATTCTTAATTTCAGATACATCACCAGATAAACTCATAAGATAAATATCTTGACCTACTTGAATATTTTTTTCAATTGTTAGCAATACATTCTTCATAATTACTCCTTGTCAATAACAGAAATACCCATTGTTATTTCTTCTAAAACATCAAGTAAAACTTTAACTGTATCTAAACATGTGAAAATTGCTACATTATTATCAATGGCTGCTCTTCTAATAAGTCTACCATCATTAGTCGTACTTTCTTTTTCACTAGATGTATTAATAACATAAGTTACATAACCTTTTTTAATTGATTCTAAAATTTCATCACTACCTTGAGAAATCTTTCCTCTAATTCTAGTTTTAATACCATGTTCTTTTAAAAACATTGCAGTTCCTTTTGTAGCTTCAATATTAAAACCTAAATTATAAAATCTTCTAATTAAAGGTAACGCGGCTTCTTTATCAAAATCAGCAATAGTAGCAAAGACAGTTCCATAGTTATCAACTCTAGTACCAGCTGCTTTTAATGATTTATAAAGTGCACGATTAAGAGAATAATCATAACCTATAGCCTCACCTGTTGATTTCATTTCTGGAGATAATACAGCATCAAGACCAGTAATTTTCGTAAATGAGAAAGTAGGTGATTTGACATACCAACGTTTTCTATTTTCAGCAACACCAACATACCCTAATTCTTGGAGTGTTTTACCAAGCATAACTTTAGTTGCGATGTTTGCAATTGGAATACCAGTAGATTTAGCAAGGAATGGTACAGTTCTACTAGAACGTGGATTAACTTCAATAATATAAACATTATTTTCCTTATCAACGATAAATTGAATATTATATAAACCTATCATATTAAGTTTTACACCAATTCTTGTAGTGTAATCAATGATCACTTTCTTAACCTCTTCTTTTAAAGAATATGGAGGATATACTGACATACTATCACCACTATGTACACCAGTTCTTTCAATGTGTTCCATAATCCCTGGAATAAAGACATCCTTACCATCACAAATCGCATCTACTTCACATTCTTGGCCAACAACATATTTGTCAATCAAAACCGGATGTTCATTATCAAATGCTACTGCTTCTTTAACTTTAGATTTTAATACCCTCTCATTATAAACGATATGCATCATTCTTCCACCTAAAACAAATGATGGACGAACTAAAACAGGATAGCCAATAATATTAGCCGCTTCAATTGCTTCACTTACTGAATAAACGCCAAACCCTTTAGGCATAGGAATATTAATTTCTTCCATTGCTTCTTCAAATAATTGTCTATCTTCAGCAAGGTCAATACTTTCTGCAGATGAACCAAAAATCTTAACACCTACGCTATCAAGTCTAGATGCAAGATTTATTGCAGTTTGTCCACCTAATGCAACCACTACACCAGCTGGTTTTTCATAATCAATAATATTCATAACATCTTCAAACGTTAATGGTTCAAAATATAGTTTATCAGAAACTGTATAATCTGTAGAAACAGTCTCCGGATTATTATTAATAATTATTGCTTCATATCCAGCTTCCTTAATTGCCCAAATCGCATGTACTGTTGTATAGTCAAATTCAACACCTTGACCAATTCTAATAGGACCAGACCCTAAAACAATTATTTTTTTCTTTTTAGTAACAATTGATTCATTATGAGTTTCATAAGTAGAATAAAAGTAAGGAACATATGCATTATATTCAGCAGCACATGTATCAATATACTTGTAAACTGGATATATATTAAATTCTTTTCTAATGTTGTAAATTTCTAATTCTGACTTTTGCCAAAGTTTGCCAATGAAACTATCAGCAAAGCCTATCTTTTTAGCAAGTCTTAATACTTCAATATCATCTTTATTATTTTCAATAACCGCCTCAAAATTAATAATACCACTAATCTTATCTAAGAAGAAACGATCAATCTTAGTAATATTATATATTTCATCAACAGTAACACCTCTTCTAAAAGCCTCACCAATTGCAAATAATCTTTCATCAGTATGGTTATCTATAAATTCCATAAGTTCAGTTTTAGATAAATCTTTTAAATACTTAATCTCTAGGTGATCTACTTTATTTTCTAAAGATCTAATTGATTTTAATAAAGACTCTTCAAAAGTTCTACCGATGCTCATGACCTCACCGGTTGCTTTCATTTGAGTTGAAAGACTACGGTTTGCTGTTGTAAATTTGTCAAATGGGAATCTTGGGAATTTTGTAACTACATAATCAATTGTTGGTTCAAAAGATGCTGGAGTTGCAGCTATTTTGATTTCGTCTAAAGTTAAACCACAAGCAATTTTGGCTGAAACTCTAGCAATTGGAAAACCAGACGCTTTTGATGCTAAAGCTGAAGATCTAGAAACTCTTGGGTTAACCTCAATTAAATAATATTTAAAAGAGTATGGATCTAATGCAAATTGTACATTACATCCACCTTCAATTTTTAGACCTCTAATTATCTTTAAAGCTGATGTTCTTAACATTTGATATTCTTTATTAGTTAAAGTTTGTGCAGGAGCAACAACAATAGAATCACCTGTATGAATACCAACTGGATCCACATTTTCCATTGAACAAATAACAATTGAAGTATTGTTTTTATCACGCATTACTTCAAATTCTATTTCTTTAAAGCCCTTTATTGATTTTTCAACTAATACTTGAGATACAGGAGATAACTTTAAAGCATTCTTAGCTAGAGGGATTAATTCCTCTTCATTATCTGCAAATCCCCCACCAGTACCACCTAAAGTAAAGGCTGGTCTTAAAATTACAGGATATCCAATTTTTTCAACAGCACTTAATACTTCTTCTATTGAAGTAGCAATTTCTGATTCAATAATTGGTTCACCAAGATCAATACATAGTTGTTTAAATAAATCTCTATCTTCTGCTTTTTCAATTGCAGTTGCATTCGTACCTAAAAGTTCAACTCTACATTCTTCTAAGACACCTTTTCTAGCAAGTTGCATACCAAGATTTAAACCAGTTTGACCACCGATAGAACAAAGTAAACCATCAGGTCTTTCAAATCTTATAATCTTTGCAACATGTTCTAAATCAAGTGGTTCCATATAGACTTTATCAGCAATCTTAGTATCAGTCATGATTGTTGCAGGATTAGAATTAACTAAAATTACTTCATAGCCTTCTTCTTTTAATGCAAGACAAGCTTGTGTTCCGGCATAATCGAATTCAGCCCCTTGTCCAATCACAATAGGACCAGAGCCAATTACCATAATTTTTTTCAAATCTTTTCTTTTAGGCATTATTTTAGTCCTCCTAAATCCTTAATAGAATTAATGAATTCTAAATAAACATTTTCACTATCACCATCAATTTCAACTGATGGATAAAATAGAATACCCATAACTGAATTTAATTCATCTTTAAATCCTAAAACTTCTTTAGTAATAACATTTTCATGTGTTATTAAAAGATTGGCATTTTCTAAACCATCAATTGAATAGATAGAATTAATTGAAGTAATTTCAATTCTATTATTTAAAATATTTCTAACTGGATAATTAGCACCATTATTTGGTTTTTCTTTTAAAAGAACAGCGGCATTTAAACATTTAGCAATTAATAATGCACCTAAAGATATGCCAAACATAGGAAGAACACCAATTAGTGATTTAATTAAAGATTCAACATCATTTAATTCAAAAGGACTACCAGGACCATTAGAAACTAAAAGTCCATCTACTTTATATTTTAAAATCTCATTTTTAGTAACATTATAAGGGAAGACAATAACGTTACAACCATTTTTATTTAATTCCTTGATAAAGCTTCGCTTGATACCAAGATCTATAACACCAATATTATATTTAGGATTGTGAGTTCTAGAATACCAAATCTTTTTAGATGAAACTAAACTTGTATAATCATTTTCTTTGTAATTATTTAATATCTCTAAACATTCATCCATTGGTTTATGAATATCACAAATCAAAGTTTTCATTTTTCCATTACTACGAATAATTTGCATTAGGCTTCTAGTATCAACATTACTAATACCAACAATATTGTTTTCTTCCATTACTTCGTTTAAGGTTTTAGTATATCTAAAATTAGATGGTAAATCATTATATTCTTTCACTACTAACCCTTTTGTTTTTATTGATTTAGATTCATAATCTTCATCATTTAAACCATAGTTACCAATTAATGGATATGTCATACAAATAATTTTACCTGCATTAGTTGGATCAGAAATTGTTTCTTGATAACCAACAACTGAAGTATTAAAAGTAAGGATTGCTACTGCATCATTGTTACTGCCAAAACCAATCCCTTCAAATACCATTTGATTTTCTAGTACTAATTTTTTATTATTCATAGTTTTCTCCCTTATTTTCTATAAACTATTTTTCCATTTACTATTGTGTATTTTGTAAAACCATAATATTTATTACCAATAAATGGTGAGTTAACCCCTTTTGATAATATTTCATCTATAGTATATTCATGTTCTGATTCGATATCTAAAATAGCGATATCAGCAGGATAACCAGCTTTTAAATCTCTTTTTGGAAGATCAAAAACTTTAATTGGATTATATACTAAAATATCTAAAAACTTATCTAAGCTAATTAAATTTGTCTTAACAAAATTTGTATATATTATTGGAATCATGGTTTCTAATCCAATAATACCATTAGGACATTTATCATATTCTAAACTTTTTTCTTCTTTAGTGTGAGGTGCATGATCACTTGCTACCATACAAGCTGTACCATCAAGTAAGGCCTCAATTGTTGCAAGTCTATCCGTTTCTAATCTAAGTGGCGGATTCATTTTAAAATTGGCATTTTTTATATTATTTTCATTAAGCATCAAATGATGAGGAGATACTTCACATGTAATATTAGTAAAACCTTCTTGTTGAGCTTTTCTTATAGCATCAAAAGATTCTTTTACAGACATATGACAAAAATGATATTTACAACCGATTTTTTTAGCAAGTTCTATTTCTCTTAAGACTGCCACCACTTCACCTAAACGATCATATTTGTAAAAATTATCTTCAGCATGCGATGCAATAGTTAGATTATATTTTAAAGCCTTTTTCATAGCTTCTTCTAATAATTCTAAATTATTAACGCCTCTTCCATCATCACTTAAACCATATACACTATCAGCTACTTGATCAATATCAGAGATTATTTTATCTTCTTCATTGACACTAACACTTGCAAAAGGATAAACATTAACACATGCATCTTTTTTAATTAATTCTAATTGAACATTTAAATGTTGTAAAGAATCCGGACATGGATTTAAATTAGGCATTGACATAATAGAAGTTATGCCGCCTTTTGCTGCAGATAAAGTACCAGTTTTAATTGTTTCTTTATTAACAAAACCCGGTTCTCTTAAATGAACATGAACATCGACAGCTCCTGGCATTACTAATGAATTAGAAGCATCAATTATTTCACAATCAATGTCAATTACATCTTCAATTTGTTTAATTAAATTATCTTCAATTAAAATATCTTTTTTTACTAGACGATTGTTTTCAATTATTAAACCATTCTTAATTAAAATCATAGTTTACCATCCATTGCGTAAGATATTGCTGCCATTCTAATATAAACCCCATTAGTCATTTGTTTAAAAATACGGCTCTTACTACATTCAACAACATCATCAGCAATCTCAACACCTCGATTTACTGGTGCTGGATGCATAATAATAGCACTTGGTTTCATCTTTGATACACGCTCTAAAGTTAAACCATAAGTCTTATGATATTCATTAACACTCATACTCATACTTTCTGTATGGCGTTCAAATTGAACACGTAATAACATAATAACATCCATTGTTGCAATTGCTTCTTCAAAAGGTATAAAAGTACTAGAATTGTCATTATATTCTTCTGGACCAGAGATATAAACTTCCATGCCAAGACGTTTCATAATTTCAATGTTTGTATGAGCAACTCTTGAATGAACAATATCACCAATAATACAACACTTTAGCCCTTCAAATTTACCATACTCTTCATAGATAGTCATTAGATCTAATAAAGACTGAGTTGGATGATTAGTTTTACCATCACCTCCATTAAAAATAGGAATCTTTATATTTTCTAATTCTTTAAAGTATTCATCTTGTGATGATCTAATAACAATACCATCAACACCAAGCGATTCAAATGTTTTAACAGTATCATACAAAGATTCACCTTTTTGAACAGATGATGAATTAGTATCACACTGTAATACATTGATACCAAGATTTATTAATGCACATTGGAATGAATAATGTGTTCTTGTTGAGTTTTCATAAAAAAGTGTTGCTACTTTTTTATTTGGATAGCTAACTTTATAACCATTTTTTAACTTAATCGCATATTCAATTAAATCAATAATAGTTTCAGTACTTAAATCTTTAAGTGTTAATAATCCTCTCATATTTAAAAAAATAGTTTTTAAACCATTAAGATTTAAAAACCACTCCTTTCTTTTTGTATAAAATCATTTGTCTAATAATATCATAATTTATAACTTTTTTCAAGTTTATAATCATTTTATTTTTTAGAAAAATTAATTTCGTAATTTTTGATAGCTGCTTCTATTATTCTTTTAGCTTCTTTGGGGCCTCTAGTTTCTAATATAGAAGTTGTCTTACCTTCAAGTTCTTTATAAACTCTAAAGAAGTGTTTCATTTCATCAATGATATGAGTTGGTAATTCATCAATGTTGTTGTAGACATTATATTCTGGGTCATTACATACAACAGCAATAATCTTTTCATCAACTAATTCATCATCAACCATTTTAAAAACACCGATTGGTTTACATTTAACCAAACATAAAGGTACAATTTCAGATTGACATAATACTAAAACGTCTAATGGATCATTATCTCCACCATAAGTTTTAGGGATAAAACCATAGTTAGCAGGATAATGAGTAGATGTAAATAAGACTCTATCCAAGATTAATCTTCCTGTTTCTTTATCTAGTTCATATTTGTTTTTTGAATTTTTACTAATCTCAATACACGCAACAAACTCATCTTTAGTAATTCTTTTTGAATCAATATCGTGCCAAATATTCATAATTCCTCCAATTTACTAATTAAAAATTTCCTAATTGTATTTAGTTTTTGAAACTAAATATTGAATTATTTCTTTCTCTACTATCGTCATATGTTCCTCATCAGTAACAAAATCTCCACCATTACATAAGAAAATATAACCGACATGTTCATTATATAACATAAAACTTCTAAGCCCATAGGCATTACCAAAATGACCATATAATAAGTCTTTAGAAAAATCATCCATGATAATTAATTGAAGACCTTTTTGTTTATAGGTAGGATCACTACAATTATCCTTCCATTGGACTGATTCCATTTCATTAACTGTTTCAATTTCTAAAATTTTTTTATCTTGATAAATGCCTTTATTCATTAACATTTCCATTATTTTTGATAAATCAACTGCACTTATATATAACCCACCAGCAACTCCTCGATAGTTTTCACCTATTGGATATTCAATACATTCGTTTTGTATGAATGAATCTTTATCTCTAAATAAGCTAAACTTATTATCAATAAACTTATAATGAGCAGCAATTAAGTCTTGATGTTTAATATCTTTTACACGGAAACCACCATCAATATCTAATTCATCAAGTAAAACTTTTTTAATATAATCTCTAAAATGTATCTTCGTAATTTTCTCACAAACGCACGCTAAAATTCCGCAACCAAAATTACTATATTCAAAATTAGAACCTGGTAAGTTATTAGAAAAAGTATTATAGTAATGTTTTCTATTTGGATTAAGTAAATCCTCAAGAGGAATAAAATCATCTGTTTGATTTGCACCAAAATAGCCTTTATAAACATTATCGATGAAACCACCAGTATCACATATACTACTAGTTTGTGTTAGTAACATTCTAAGAGTAATTATTTTACTAGGAAAATATGGGTTTCTAACCTTAAAATTTAGATAGTTTGAAATATCTTTATCTAAATCTATTAGTTTTTTCTCAACAAGTTTTAATAAACCAATTGCAACAATTACTTTAGATATAGAAGCAATCTTATAAATAGTATTGGGACTAGTTGGTATTTTATTTTCGATGGATTGATAGCCCTTGGTAATTACTTGTTTAAATTTATTGTTATCAATAACCAAAGTAGTGCTTCCAACTAAATTAAAATTATTTAAAAAAAGACTATATTCACTAAGTTTATTCATATCTACTCCTAAACAAAAAAGTTTTCTATAAATGCTTTAAACTTATTATATTTAATTTCTTGATAATTCGTTATTCTTTTTGATGTATTAATATTTTCTAATACACTTTCAATAAACTTTTGTTTTATTAAAGAGTCTGTATTTTTAATAAATAGATTCAATTCTGATAAAACTTTAAAAGACTTATTTGCAATATTACAAGAACCTATTGTGATTAATTGATCTGTTAGTATTGCTTTAGTATGAATCATTTTATTAGATAAATATAATTCAATTTGATTATTAGATTCTTTTAATAATCTTTTAAAACAATACATATTTGTTGACTTTTGAAAATTAGGATTCATTGGTGCTAATATTTTAACACTAACACCTCTTCTACATGCCTTTAATATTTCTTTTGAAACATCTTTTAAATACTGAAAATAAGGCATGATGATTAAAAGTTCTTTTGTTGAATTTTTAATCATATCAATATAAATTTTTTTTAATTCAAAGACTTTAATTGGATCTTTTAAATTTATACCAAAAAAATATTCACTATTGTTATTTATATTTTTATTTAATTTTTCCTTTAAACTAATAACATAACTTCTACCATGAAGTTTTACCATATAATCTTGATATACTCTACCAATAATATCTTGACCATTTTCTTTATCCTCTATATTAATTCCCCCAAGAATTAAGACTTCATCATCAAAGATATAATATTTTGAATGATCTTTCTTATCCTTATTTTTATCTACTATAATATTTGAATGATTCATCACTTCATTATAAAGTTCATTTGTGTTTGAAATTGTCTTACCTTTTACACTAATGTTTTTATACTGAAGATTTAATACACGAGCTTTTAATAAATCAGAAAATCTTTTCTTTCGGTGAAAAAAAGACAATTTATATTCTTCAGCATACTCTAAACTAGCAGCAAATCTATCAACTGATATATATACTTTTACACCTTCATTTGCCTTAATTAAAAGTTCTTGGATGATTTTCTTACCGATTTCATCATCTCTAAAGATAAACATATTAATATAAATACTTTTTTTTGAATTTCTAATACATTCGATAATTTCATTAAACGCATTTTTACCATCAACTAATAATTCAAAATCTTGATACATAACACACCTACATGATTTTTCTTATTTGAATACCTATAACTTTATATCTATTAATATCTTCTTCTTTATAATATTCTAACATGTCACTAGGATCACTTATTTCATTTTCTAAATAACCCAAAGATATTTTATCAAATTCTTTATATAAATCGACAAAATTATCAAAATGATATAGTTCTTCTACTAAACAAACCATTTTTTCTAACGTTTGATTATTAGTAAAGAGAATTCTATCACCAACATTAATTAATTGTCTTTTTTCATCATTAAGTCTAAGTTCAATTGTTTTTTTACCTTGTTTAATTAAATTAAAAGGAGAATCATTTAGTTTCATTTGATGAAATATTTTCTTATCTTTCACCAGAATTTTCTTTCTTCCTCTTGTTTTACAAAGTGGACATTTAATAATAAATTCTTCACCAAAATGAGCTTCTAACATTACCTGATAAAACTTAGGTTTAAATATGTGATGACAATTTGGACATCTAAAATAATATACACAAAGTAAAAGTCCTTTAATCAAAATAATAACCAAAATAGTAATAATACTAACAATCCATGGATTCATAATACACCTCTAAACTATTATATCATAAAATTAGATACTTTACTTAAATATTAATACTTAATTAAAAAAGTAACATCAAATGATGTTACTTTTATTCTTTAGTAATTAATACGATATTTTCTACATGCATAGTATTTGGAAACATATCAACAGGATATACAGTAGTAAAATTATATCCTAATTCTTTGAAATGTTTTAAATCTCTAGCAAGTGTTGATATATCACAAGAAATATAAACAACCTTTTTAATATCCATTTCATTAATCGTATCCATTAATTTAATATCTAAACCTTTTCTTGGTGGATCTACAATAATAGCATCAATTTGTAATCCTTCTTTTTTCCAAGTAACGATTTGTTCTTCAGCTTTACCACAAACAAAATCGATATTATTAATATTATTAATTTTTGCGTTATCAAAAGCATTTTTAATCGCTTCTTCGACAATTTCTACAGAATATACATGATTAACATATTTCGCTGCACTAATACCAATTGTTCCTATCCCACAATAAGCATCTATAATATTATCAGTTGGTTTAAATTTAGCAAGACTAATTGCTTTTTGATATAAAACTTCCGTAGTTTTAGGATTAACTTGATAGAAGCTTCTTTCACCAATTCTAAACTTATTACCAAGTAAAATGTCTTCAATATAATTTTTACCATATAGCTTATATGATTTTTTTCCTAAAACAACATTCGTTTTTTCATCATTAACATTATTAATAACAGAAACAATTTTTGGATGTCTATTTACTAATTTAGTTACCAATTCATTAATGTTCTTAATATCTTTTCTAAGCGTTACTAAAACAACCATGATTTCATTTGTTGAAGTTGATTCTCTAACTAATACGTGGCGAATATCTCCAGTCCCTTTTTCTTCATCATAACCTTTAATTCTAAATTCATTACATAAATTTCTAATGAATTTAACAATTTCAGTCATTTCATCAGATTGAATAAAACACTCTTCAATTGGTATAATTTCGTGTGTTTGGTTTTTATAAAAACCACAAATTGTTTTATTCTTTTTGGAACCAAAAGGGATTTGAACTTTATTACGATATTTAACTGTATCAACAGATGGAATTACTTGTGATACTTTTAACTCTTTAAAACCACCGATTTTTTCAAGAGTTTGTTTAACCATACTTCTTTTGAATTTTAATTGTCCTTCATAATTCATATGCATTAAGTGGCATCCACCACATTCACTATAAATTGGACAAATTGCTTCAATTCGATATGGTGATGTTTTATCTTTAAAAATTTTGACTATTTTTGCGTTACCAAGCGTTTTTTTAACTTCAGTCAGTTCAACTATACCCTCTTCATTTGTAATAGCGTTATTAACAAATATTGGAAAGTTAACAAGTTCTTCATTATATTTATTTTTACCATTAAGTTTACAAACACCTCTGGCATCATGAGTCATTGAAACAAATTGAACTTTGAATTTTTCACCGACTTTAATTATTTTTTCCCTTGGTTCTTTTACTATTATTTCTTCCATAAAAACTATTTCTTTTCTGTTTTATTTTCGCTAATAATTTGCGCCACTCTAGTAGATGCTGCAGCTGCAATTGCTCCTACAATATCATCTAAGAAAGTATGACACATACCATTTAAATCTTTACCATCATTATTAAGTTTAGCAACAATCGCAGGTTTATTAACATCAATATCACCAAAATTAGTAGCACCAATTACACCATATAAATGGGCTAAATCTAATCCTAAGATTTCATCAACACCAAAAACTCCAACATCATGTCTAATGATTTCTTGAATTGGTGATGAAAGCATACCTTGTTCTGCTAGTTTATCAATTTCAACACCTAATAATAGAATGTGAAAAACGTCTCTTAAAGAAAGTATTTTTTCAACACTTTCAAAACAATCTTTATAACTAACATTCTTATCATATTGTAGTTGTTGGCTATAAGCAATATCGACGATATCTTTAATTTCAACACCACGTTCTTTTAAAACTTTCGTATTTATTTCTAACATTTCTTCTCTTGAATAATATAATTTTACATCTTTTTCCATATCTTTACTCTTTCCAATATTTTCTTAATCCACCGTTGATAAACTCACTTGCATTCATCACTTTTTTGCCAAAAGGTTGAAGTTTATGAATATTTAAGGTAGTCCCATTTCCACAAGCGATTGTAAAATATTTTTTCGTTTTTGAAACCACCATTCCTGGGGCTTTATCAGTTGAAATATCACCAACAGTTGCTTCTACTACTTTAATACGATCAGTATTATCATCAAAACCAATAAAATTAAAATAAGCACATGGTTCATCTAATAGTGAACGTATTTGATTATAAATTACTTTTGCATCCTTATTAAAATCAATTTGTTCTTCACTTGGATCAATATTATAACTATAAGTGGCTTCAACTTCATTTTGTTTAACAGGAGTTATTTTTCCTTCAATTAATAAAGGGATAGTTTCCATTAATAAATCACGACCTAAAAGACTTAATTTATCAAATAAAGTACTAGAAGTATCAGTATCTGAAATCTCAATACTTCTTTGTGATAACATATCACCAGAATCCATACCTTGTGCCATATACATAATAGTAATACCAGTTGTTGTGTCCCCATTCATAATAGCTCTTTGAATTGGCGCACCACCTCTGTGCTTTGGTAAAAGTGAACCGTGTACGTTAATACATTTGTATTTAGGGAATTCCAATAATTCCTTACCTACTATTTGACCATAGGCTGCAGTAACAATCATATCAGGATTTAAATCAATAATTTCTTGATATTCCTTTCTAATTTTGGTTGGTTGAATTACTTTAATACCATGTTCTAATGCACAAACTTTAACAGGGCTATAAACTAGTTCTTTTTTTCTACCAACCAATTTATCTGGTTGAGTAACCACCCCAATTACATCATATTTTTCAATTAAAGCTTCTAGAATTGGTACACTAAACTTAGGCGTTCCCATAAATATAATTTTTAACATCTTACACCTCTAACTGATATTTTTAGAATATCGATCAAATATAATTTTTATATTAGTTTTTTGATATAATTCATATATATGCATATATAAATTACTAATGTTTTTGTTTTTATGTTTAACAATTAATTGAACCTTTTTTTCTTTAAAGTTATAAGATGGTCCAATAACAAAAATATCTTCTTTTATAATATTTAAAATAGTTTTCTTAATGTTATTTGCAACCTTAAATACTTCATTATAATCAGCTTGAACTAAAATTCTATTAACCTCGTATAATGGTTCAACTTGTAAACTCTTTCTATTATTTAATTCAACAAAATAATATTCATCATAATTATTTAAAATAAAGTTTTTCAAAACATAATGTTTGGGACTATATGTTTGAATCACCATTTCAATATCTTTTCCAATTTCTTTAGCGTGTTGTAACATTGAATAAGCTTGATGATTAGCATCAAATGATGGCGTATTTAAAACTACATCTAAATTAACAATACCCACTAATTTTAATCTTTTACTATTAATACTTCTAGAAAATGTATCTGATGTAATAAGAATATCTAAACTTTCATCATTTAAAGAATAGATGACTTCTTCTAAATCTAAGTATGATGAGTCTTTCAAAGTTAAGACATTTTTATTTGGATACATCTTTTTGATAACTTCACTTAATTGTTCCATACCAAAGCCGTTATAAGATAGTTTATCACTATAACATTTTGGACACATATTAGGTTTTTTTATTTTGTGATAACATGCTGGACAATATAACTCTTCTTTTTCTTTATGATATTGTAGAGGTATTTTACACTTAGGACAATCAATACTAGAACCACATACTCTACAACTAATACTTTTTGAATAGCCTTTGTTATTTAAAATTAAAAGTACTGCCTCTTTTTTATTTAAAACACTATCCATTTTTTCTTTTAAAGTATTAGATATTAATAAAGATTCATTTCTTCTTAATGCCTCCATCATATTAACAATAGTAATATCTTTTTCAAGATCTACTTTAGTTGATAATAAAGTGATTTTATCTAACATTGATAAAGTATATGTACTAAGTAGTGGACAATAAGAATGATACACTAATTTAGATTGCTTTAAACTTGCTATTTTATCCATAACAAGATTCAAATCATATCTTGGACTTTGATCGTTTCGATAATTACTACTTTCTTGATCAATCATTAAAATACAACCAATATTTTGATATGGCCATAAACTATATGCAGGAGTTGTGATTATAATTTCAAATTCGTTATTTAATATTAAATCATAATACTCATCAATTTCATTTTCACTAAGACTTGAGTTTAAATTACATACACTATTATTAAATAATCTCTTAATTAATGTGTATAGTTCGTATCCTCTTAAAATGTCAGGAACTATAATTAAAGTATTCTTTTTCTCTAAATTATTTTTATCAATTAATTCTTTAATAAATACTTGTTCTTCGGTTTTAGAATTACATAAATATAAAAATTTATTAAACTCTAAATACTTATCCATATATTTATTAATATAATCTATCTTCGGTAAATCATTAATCTTAATAGATAAAGTTCTTTCTTTAATCTTTGATGATAATTCGTATACTTCTTTTAAATAATTGGTTTTATGTAACTTTTTAATTAAATATTCACTAACACCATAATTACTAATGATTTCATCAATTGTTAAAGGATCCAACCCTTTTAAATCCATTAATAAATTTTTAGCATCTATATTTTTTAATTCATCAAAAAATAAATTATATTGCTCTAAATTAACGATATATTTTTTTATCCATTTTTTTGTCTTTTTTTCAACTGCATCTTTAATAATTTTTAAATCATTATTTTCAATTGCTTTTTTAATAACAGCTTCATATTTATCAAAACGTGGTGTATATTTACAGATCGTTTCCCCTTTAAATTCTTTTAAAAGGTTAGCATCTAAATTATTACCATTTAATATTTGAAGATACAATACTGTTTTTAATCTTTTAGCATGAGGAATCATTAGATTTAAAACTCTGCTAATTGGACAAATTGTTTCTTTTTTTATGTATTTCGCAATCTCAATACTTTCAGTATTTAAAATCGGTTCTTTATCTAAAACTTCTAAAATTTCTTTAACATTACCTTGATATATTGTTTCATTACTAACTTCTAAAACAATACCTAAAGTCGGTTTATTAGAAGGTCCAAATGGAACTTTTACTCTCATTCCAACTAACACATTAAAACTACGTGGTATTAAGTAATCAAACTCAATATCTACTTGAGATGATGGATTATCGATAATTACATGTGCATACATATTGGTACCTCCTTTTATCTTATTATACCAAATTAAATGAATAATTCCAAATACTTTGAATAATTTTAAAAATTTTAGAAAAAAAGAGTATACAAATAAATTATCTGTATACTCTTTTATCTTTAAGATATTCATACATTAAATCAAAGACTTTTTGTGATAATTCATCACTTGTTAAATCTTTATAGTCATCATATTCTAATACATCAATAATTTCTAAATAAATCTTGTGAGATTTAAATAATAAATTATCATTAACAATATTAGTATTTGCAAAAGCTGTAACAACTATTGGTTTTCGAGCTTTTTGAGCAAGAACGAAAGTACCTTCTTTAAATGGTAATAAAATTTCATTTGTAAAGTTTCTAGTGCCTTCCGGTGCAATACCAATACTGCATTCATCGTTTCTTAACATTTTAATACCACGCGCTATTGCGTAAGCATCTTTTGTTGAACCATCTCTTTCTAAAAAGATAAAACCAGTTCTTTTAATCATTTTACCAAAGAAAGGTATTTTTGATAAACTCTTTTTAGCCATGAACACCATAGGGTATTTTTTAAAATAAACATTAAGAATTATTGGATCTAAATTAGATAAATGATTGTGAGCTACCACAAATGTTGTATTTGTAGGTATCTTTTCTTTTCCATTTACGATTAATTTAATACCGAATAAAGATAATAACATAGTTGTATATATTATATACAATTTATGAAATCTTTTATTATAGTGTTTTACTTCAAAATCTGCTTTGATAAATAATTGCACCCAAAATAAAGGGATGAAAAAAATAATGATTAATCCTAATAAATAAACAATAAAGAATAAAACAAAATAGATAACATAAAGATATTCTTGATTAATATTAAGATTAAAAATTGTTAATAAAGAAAGACCACAAGAAATTAGGACAGCAATCCATTTAATCATTATGCTCTAACCTTATATTCTAAAACATCTAAAACAGTTTCACCATCAATTTGTAAAGCTGCTGGTTTTTCATATCTTACAGTGATTTCTTTACCAGTATAAATAACCACATTCTTTTCTTTTTTAATGTGTTCACCTTTAAAAATAGATGGGAAAATCATAAGAGTTTTTAATTTAGATTTACATTTAAAAACAACAACACTAACAGTATCATTAAAACGATCTTGGTTAGGAGCAATTATCATTCCTCCACCATAGTATCTGCCTTTCATAGTAGGAGCTAGCCAAACATTATCATGTTCATAAGTTTTTCCATCAACACTAATATAGACTTTTCTGTTTTTGTATTTAAATAATAAACCTTTTATAGCAATACCACTATAGCTAATTTTTTTATTTGGTGTTTTTCTTTTGATTTCATCTGCAACTTCACAACAATATCCATCAATACCATAACCTACACCATTAATGAATTTCTTTTCTAATTCTTTAACATAAACTGTTGGTAAGTTTTTAATATATTTATTAATTAAAACTTCTTTACATTCATTTTCTTCTATATCATTACAAAAATCATTACCGGTTCCAGCAGCTCTAAAATATACATTATTTTGTATATCTAAATCTTTAATTTCATTAACAAAATAATTTAAAGTTCCATCGCCGCCAACAATAACAATTTCATCATCACTTTGTAAACTTGATAAAAATTCTTGATAATCTAAATCAATAATTTCTTTAATTTCAGTATTTTCTAATGTTTCAATTTCATCTAAAAAACTAGGTTTAATTCCATTATTTGAAAGGGAATTATATAAATAATACTTCATAAATAGCCTCTTCTTATATAACAAAAGTTCCCACTACCGTTATATTATACACTAAACTTATATAAATTGCAAATTATAATATCGAACATATATATCCAAATAAAAATTCTCACTCGATTTTAGGTAACAATTCTTTTGATTTAAATATTAAAAAAACACACTAGATTGAAAGTAATCAATATTAGATTACTTTATCTAATGTGTTTTTATTTAGTTCATTTAAATCAAACTAGTTTAATTTTTGTTTGACATTTATATTTTAATTACTTTCTACTTTTCAGGGAATCTTTCTCTTGCTTTATAAGTAGTATGTAATAATTCATGTGCTTTATGGCTATTAGGTTTGCCTAAGAATTTAGCATATAATTCTTGAACTTGTGTATTATTGTGAGATTGACGTAAAGCTTGTCTTTCATCTTCAGAATATAATGCTTGAGCACGTTTTTCTTTATAAGTATCTAAAATATTTAGATCTTCATTTGGTAAGAATTGAGGTTTAACAAATGGTTGACCACCACCGTTGATACATCCACCAGGACATCCCATAATTTCAATAAATGTATAAGGGCTCTTACCTTCTCTGATTTGATCCATTAATACTTTAGCATTTTTCATTCCACTTGCAACAGCAACTTTAATGTTTAAACCATTGATTTCAAGATCAGCTTCTTTAATACCTTCCATACCACGAACAGCTTCAAATTTAATAGCTTCGTGTTCTTTACCAGTTAAAGAATAGTAAGCTGTTCTTAAAGCAGCTTCCATTACACCACCAGTTGTACCGAAGATTACACCTGCACCAGTATATTCGCCTAGAATATCTTGGTCAAATTCTTCATCAGGAAGTTTAACAAAGTTAATACCACTACGTTTAATTAATTTAGCTAATTCACGAGTTGTTAAAACTGCATCTACATCAGTCATACCATCATGAATAAATTGATCTCTTTGAGCTTCAGCTTTTTTAGCTGTACAAGGCATAATTGAAACTACGAAAATGTTTTTAGGATCAATACCTTTTTGTTCAGCAAAGTATGATTTAATAATTGCACCTTGCATTTGGTGAGGAGATTTACAACTTGATAGATGATCTAATTGATCTCCATAATAATATTCAGCATAGTTAACCCAACCAGGTGAACATGAAGTAATCATTGGTAATACACCATTATTTTTAATTCTACCTAATAATTCAGTAGCTTCTTCCATAATAGTTAAGTCAGCTGCGAAGTTAGTATCATAAACTTTATCAAAGCCTAATCTTCTTAATGCAGCAACCATTTTACCAGTAACAGGTGTACCAATCTTCATACCGAATTCTTCACCTAAAGCAGCACGTACAGCTGGAGCTGTTTGAACTACTAAATATTTACCAGCTTTCTTAGCTTCATCAACTCTGTCAATTTCACTCTTTTCCATTAAAGCGCCTGTAGGACAAACGTTAACACATTGTCCACAAAGAATACATGGACTTTCGCCGAAACTTCTGTTTCCAGCAGGAGCAACAATAGTATTGAAACCACGTTTTTCAAAACCTAAAATACCTGTACCATGAGCAGATACGCAACGAGCTACGCAACGACCGCAAAGAATACATTTAGATGTATCTCTAACAATTGATGGAGTTAATTGATCAATTGTAATTGGAGTTTTTTCACCTTGGAATTTACCTTCTCTAGCACCAGTAATTTGAGCTACATAAAGTAATTCACAATGACCATTTTTGTCACATTGTTGACAATTTAATGAGTGGTTAGATAATAATAATTCAACACTTGCTCTTCTTGCAGCTGTAGCTTTAGGAGAAGAAATTATAATTTCCATACCTTCATTTACAGGATAAACACAAGATGCAACTAAGCCTCTAGCGCCTTTTACTTCAACAAGACAAACACGGCAAGATGCTAAACTACATTCACCATGATTAAATGCACAAAGAGTTGGAATTTCATAACCGCATTCTCTGGCAGCTTCAAGTATAGTTAAACCTTCTTCTACTTGATAAGATTGACCTTCAATTTTAATATTTACTTTTGCCATAATCAAATCCCTCTCTTACTTCTTAATAATTACGCCAAACTTACATGATGCCATACATAGACCGCACTTGATACATTTATCTTGGTCAATTTCGTATGCAGGAAGTTTCTTTCCTGGAGCAACATAATCAGTTTTGTGGATAGCACCAACTGGACATTGTCTAGCACATAGACCACAGCCGATACATTTTTCTTTTTGAATTACATATTGCATTAAGTTCTTACAAATATGAGCTGGACAAGTTTTGTCAACTACGTGAGCCATATATTCATCTTTAAATTGAGCCATAGTAGAAAGAACTGGATTAGCAGCTGTTTGACCTAAACCACAAAGTGAGTTAGCTCTAACTGTTTCACATAATTCTTTTAATTCATCTAAGTCTTCTAAAGAACCCTTGCCATCTGTAATTTTATTTAAGATTTCTAAGATACGTTTTGTACCAATACGACATGGAGAACATTTACCACATGATTCATCATAAATAAATTCCATATAGAATTTAGCAACGTCAACCATACAGTTGTCTTCATCCATAACGATCGCACCACCAGAACCCATCATTGAGCCTAATGCTACTAAGTTATCATAATCAATTGGAGTATCTAAATCTTTTTCAGTTAAACATCCGCCTGATGGACCACCAGTTTGGATAGCTTTGAATTTTTTACCATTTGGAATTCCACCACCAATTTCGTAAATTAATTCACGTAAAGTTGTTCCCATTGGGATTTCAACTAAGCCTACGTTATTAACTTTACCACCAAGTGCGAAAACTTTAGTACCTTTAGATTTTTCAGTGCCTAGAGTTGCAAATTTATCAGCACCTTCTCTTAAAATGTAAGGAACACAAGCTAAAGTTTCAACGTTATTAATGATTGATGGTTTACCCCATAAACCTTTAACAGCTGGGAATGGTGGACGAGGACGTGGCATACCACGTTGACCTTCGATTGAGTTTAAAAGAGCAGTTTCTTCACCACAAACGAAAGCACCAGCACCAAGTCTGATATGAACATGGAAGCTAAATCCACTACCATAAATATTTTCACCTAATAAACCTAATTCAGTTGCTTGTTTAATAGCACCACGTAAACGTTCAACAGCGATTGGATATTCAGCACGAACATAGAAATAACCATCATGAGCACCAATTGCATAACCAGCAATAGCCATACCTTCGATAACTGCAAGTGGGTTACCTTCTAAGATTGAACGGTCCATGAATGCTCCTGGGTCACCTTCGTCACCGTTACAAACAACATATTTTTGTTCACTGTTTTGATTTAAAGCAAATTGCCATTTACGACCAGTTGGGAAACCACCGCCTCCACGACCACGTAAACCAGATTTTAAAACTTCATCAATAACTTCTTGAGGAGTCATTGTTAAAGCTTTCTTTAAACCTTCATAAGCACCATATCCTAAAGCTTCGTTGATATCTTCAGGATTGATCATACCACAACCATGTAATGAAACACGGTGTTGTTTTTTATAGAAAGTAATGTCATCTTGTTTTTGAATTTTTTCTTGAGTTTGAGGATCAACATAAAGTAATCTTTCAACGATTTCATTATTTTCTAAATCTTTTACAATAATTTCTTCAACGTCTTCTGGAGTTACACCACGATATAGTGTATCTTCTGGGAAGATTTTAACAAATGGACCTTGTGAACAGAAACCAAAGCATCCTACTTTGTTAACTGTTACTTTGTCTTGTAAGCCATGAGCTACAATACCTTTTTGAAAATTATCAATAATTTGTTGAGCATTACTTGATAAACAACCAGTACCACCACAAATAACGATAGCACGTTTACCATTTTCTCCATTAAATTTCTTTTCTAAGCAAGATTTACAAGATTCAATTTTGCTTACTAATTCTTGTTCTGTTCTAATCATTAGTTTGCACCTCCAAGGCTTTTATACTCTTCAACAATTTTTTGTACATCAGCTACACTTACTTTAGGATATACTTTACCATTGATTGTTAATGCGGGAGCAATACCACAAGCACCAATACAACGTAATGCATCTAAAGTAAATAATCCATCTTCAGTTGTTTGTCCTGGTTGAATATGTAAAAGTTCAGCAAATTTATCGATAACTTGTTGAGATCCTTTAACATAACATGCAGTACCTAAACAAACACCAATAACATATTTTCCTTTTGGTGTTAAAGAGAAGAATGAATAGAATGTAACTACACCATAGATTTCAGCTACTGGAATACCAGTTTTGTCAGAAATGAATTCTTGAACATCAAGTGGGATATAACCATATTCACGTTGGATGTCACTTAAAATCATCATTAATGGTGTTTTTTCGTTTTCATATCTACTAATAATTTCTCCGATTTGCTTTACAGCGCTTTCGCTTAAATGAGCCATAACTTACCTCCATTTTGATTTTTAATATTTTTCGCAACTCGCTCGGTACTTATTATATCAAAATAATACCTTTTTTGCAAGCCTTACATTAATTCTTTTTTAAATCCAAAAAAAGGAAGCTTTAGCTTCCTTTTATTATCTTCTATAAATCTCAGTAATTTTTTTAATTTTTTCTATTAAATCTAAAGACAAGTCACTTTGTTTTACTCGCCATTTCCAGTTATTTCCAAGAACTCCTGGTTCATTCATTCTAGCAGAATTATCCAAACCTAAATGATCCTGTAATTGAACAATAACTAAATCTGCACTTGAGGCAAAGATAGTTTTGATAAAATCATCAACAATAGTTAGATCGTCTGGAACATTTAAATAGTCTTTGACGTAATTCTTAGTAGTATCATCTAGTCCATCATACCATCCCTTAATAGTATCGTTGTCATGAGTACCAGGATATGCTACCATGTGTTGTTTATAATTATGTGGTGCATGGTCACTATCACCATATACATCAAAGCCAAATTCCATAATTTTCATGCCAGGAAGTTTTGTTTCTCTTAGTAACTCATATACTTCTTCTGTTAAAAAGCCTAAATCTTCAGCAATTAAGTTAATATCTTTTAGTTCTTTAAAAACTTGATTAAATAACTTCATGCCTGGGCCTTTTACCCAAGCGCCATCAATAGCTGTTTTGTTCCCATAAGGAATTGTATAATATGCTTCAAATCCTCTAAAATGATCAAGTCTAATATAATCAAATACTTTACTAAAGTGTCTTAATCGATTAATCCACCAACTAAAATTATCTTTTTCCATTTCTTGATAATTGTATAATGGATTCCCCCATAATTGACCAGTTTCAGAAAAATAATCTGGCGGTACTCCTGCAACTTTCTTTGGCACTAAATTTTCATCTAAATCAAATAATTTAGGATTTCCCCAAACATCACAACTGTCGTATGCCACATAAATTGGTAAATCGCCAATTAAACGAATGTTTGAAGCATTTGCATATAATTTTAATTTATTCCATTGGTTAAAGAAAATATATTGTGTAAAATTCCAAAAATCAATTTCATCTTGATGAGTATCAATAAATGTATTAATAACATCTTCTTCTTTTAGTTTAAAAGCCTTTGGCCATTGATCAAAAGATGCTTCATTAAAATGTTTTTTAATGCTCATATACAAAGAAAAATCATTTAACCAATAGTTATTTTCTTTAATAAAAGAGAAATAATCGTTAGGTAAATTTTTACAAAAATTTTTATATGCTACTTTTAAAATGGCATATCTATTTAAATATAGTTTACCATAATCAACAACAGTTACATTTTCTGTCAAACCGATAACATCTACTTTATTTAAGTAACCATCTTCTACTAATAAGTCTAAATCAATATAGTTAATTCCTCCTGCAAAAGTGGATACACTTTGGTAAGGAGAATCACCAAATGAAGTATTAACTATTGGTAAAACTTGCCAATATTTTTGTTTAGATGCTTTTAAAAAATCAATAAAATCATATGCAACTTTACCTAAAGAACCAATCCCATATGGACTTGGTAAACTAGAAATCGCACACAAAATTCCACTTGAACGCATATACTATCCCTTCTTATTCTCTTATTATTATATGATTGATACTTTTATATATGTTATCTAATTTTGTCAATTTGTTCTTGATAATTATTAGCTTTAAAAATATATGTACCAGCCACAACTACCTCACAACCAGCCTCTTTTACCTTTTTAGCATTTTCTTCATTAATGCCACCATCTACTTCAATTAGGTAATGATAGTTATGTTGATCTTTCTTAAGTTTTAAGTACTTAATTTTTTCAATTGAACTTTCCATAAACTTTTGACCAGCAAATCCAGGTTCAACACTCATTACTAAAACAAGATCTAAATATGGTAATAAATCGTCTAGTACTTCAATAGAAGTATTAGGTTTAATTGATAAACCAATTTTAGTATTCTTTCTATTTTGAAGAAAGTTTAATATATCTTTGTGATCTTCTGCTTCATAATGAAATGTCACATATTCTGAAATACTACTATATTTATCAAGTGCTGATAGTGGTTTTTCAATCATTAAATGAGTATCAAAAATTTTATTAAATTTAAGTGTTTTAATAAAACTATCATCAAAAGTAGTATTAGGAACAAATTTGCCATCCATCACATCTAAATGAATAAATTCACAATCAGTACTATTAATTTTAATTGTCTCTTGTTCAACATTGTTAAAATCCATTGATAAAATTGAAGGAGATACTTTCATATTCTTTACCACTTTCTTAAATTTTTACATTCTTCAATAAATTGTAGATAATTATCATATCTACTTTTTAAAATATTATTATTTTTAACTTGTTCTTTTACCATACAATTAGGTTCATTTTTATGAAGGCAACCATTATATTTACATTCCTTACTATAATTAAAGAGTTCAGTAAAAGATTGAGAAATATCAGTTTCACTCATTCCTCTAAAATCCATTGTGCCAAAACCAGGTGTGTCTGCTATCCAACCATTATTAAATGGTATTAATTCAACGTGTCTTGTTGTATGTTTACCTCTTCCAAGAGCAAGTGATATATCGTTAGTTTCTAGGTTAAGATTAGGATTAATAATATTTAACAAACTACTCTTTCCAACACCACTTTGTCCTGTGATTACACACACCTTATTATCAATTAAATTAATAATTTCTTCAATCGTATTCTTATCTTTAGTAGTGGTTTTAAAAATTTTATATCCTATTGATTCATAATATCGACAAATGGTATTCATTTGTTCTTCTTCTGAAGATGTTAATAAATCCCATTTAGTAAATAATATAACAGTGTCAATATTACTAAAAGATAAGATTGTTAAAAAGCGATCAAGCAAGTTATCATTAAAACTAGGTTCTTTAACACTCATGGCAACAATTGCTAAATCGATATTAGCAATCGGTGGTCTTACTAGCTCATTTGTTCTTTTTAAAACATCAGTAATATATGCTTTATTATTTTCCAAAGCGTCAAATAAAACAACATCACCAACTAAAAGATTTTGTTTTTTCATTCTAAAAAGACCTGATGCTTTCGCATCATATATTTTTTTAGAATCTAAATCCATTACTTTAAAAAGATCAGCTTTTAAACAAATGATTTTACCTTTCATTATTTTTCCTCTTTTTTCATAGTTTGAGCTCTTAATTGACCACACGCTGCTGAAACATCATCACCATGTTTCATTCTTAGAGTCGCATTAATTTTATTTTTAGAAAGAATGGAGAAAAACTTTTCTGCATCCTCATGTTTAGTAGATTTATATGGATTAGTTGCTACTTCATTATATGGAATTAAATTAACATAACAATTAACCCCACGTACAAGTTTTACTAAATTCATAGCATCTTCATAAGAATCATTAATGCCCTCAATTAAAATATATTCAAAAGTTACTCTTCTATTAGTTTCTTTTAAATAATAATCGATTGCTTTCATTAACTCTTCAATTGGATATGCTTTATTAATTTTCATTAATTTATTTCTTAATTCATTAGTTGCTGCATGTAAGCTGATTGCTAAATTAATTTGTAAAGGGAATTTTGCAAATTCGTAAATCTTAGGCACAATTCCACTAGTTGAAACCGTAATATGACGGGCACCAATTTCTAAACCTTTTGGATAATTAACAACACTTAAGAATTTTAATAGGGTTTCATAATTATCAAATGGCTCGCCTATTCCCATTACCACAATATTTGAAACTCTTTCACTTTCTTTATTTAACTCATTATCAACATATAGTACTTGTAGTACCATTTCTGATAAAGTTAATCTTCTTACACAACCAAGTTCACCAGATGCACAAAAAGAGCATCCCATGTTACAGCCAACCTCACTTGTCACACATACGCTATTGCCATAGTTATGACGCATTAAAACAGTTTCAATTAAATTACCATCATTTAATTCAAACAAATACTTAACAGTTCCATCACTTGATACCCATTTCGTTTTTAACTTTAAAGGTTCAATAACAAAATTTTCTTTTAGTGCTTGAATAGCTTTTAAAGATAAATTAGTCATTTCATCAAAAGATGTTACCTTTTTTCTATAAAGCCATTCTAGAATTTGAACTGCTCTAAACTTCTTATCACCAATTGATAAGAAATAGTTTTCTAAATCTGTTTGGCTAAAATCATATATATTTTTCATAAGTCACCATTTATTTTTTAATCATTTTACATATATAAAAACCATCATGTATATCAGTTGGTAAAAAGTTTAATTCTTCTAGTATTTCAAAGTCTTTATGTTTCTTTAAAAAATACTTAATCATTTCTTCATTTTCTTCTTTATTAATAGTACAAGTAGAATATACTAAAATACCACCTTGTTTAACTACCTTACAAGCTTTACCTAATAATGATTTTTGTAAAACAATAATATCATCTTTATCTTTTAAAGTAAAGCGATACTTTAAATCACATTTATGTTTCATTACGCCAAGACCACTACATGGAGCATCTAGTAATACATAATCATATTCTTGGTCAAAATTATAAGTTGCTGAATCACAAGTAATAGTTTTTATACAAGTAATACCTTGTCTTTTAGCCTCATCTATAATTAATTTAGTCTTGTGTTCATATATATCACATGATGTAATATTACACTCATTATTCAAAAGACTAGCGATATGAAAGCTTTTAGATCCAGGTGCAGAACACATATCTAAAATATTAGTATTCTTTTCAGGATCCATAACTATCGCAACTTTTTGTGATGCGTAGTCTTGATAAACTATTTCACTTTTTTTAAAATAGTCTTTTCCAGATAAATTAGTCTTAGTAATAATCGCATCATCTTTTAACTCATAATCACATTTTAATTTTTTAAGCAAACTCTCTTTATCAGTTTTAATATAGTTAATTCGGTAAGTATTATAAATATTTTCACTAGGTTTTAAAATCTCTTCTATATTTTCTGGGTATTGTCTTTTAATAAATTTAACCAAAGATAAAGGATAACTATACTTAATCGATAAATACATTTGATAATCTGTTGTTGGTATTTCTTTTAATTCATTTCTTGTTAGATTTCTTAAAATAGCATTAACCATTTTCGTATAGTTACTATACTTTTCTTTTGTTTGTTCAACTAAAGCATCAATTACATGATAATTAGGAATATTTAGAAAGTGTATCATATATATGCCCATTCTTAAAATATTCTTAACATCTTTAGCGATTTTATCATTTTTCAAATAAAAAGATAATTGGTAGTCTAAATATAATTTGTTTTCGACAACACCATAAACAATTTTTGTAAAAAGTGCTTTTCTAGAATCATCTAACTTATTTTTCTTAATAACATCATTAATTACTAAATTAATAAAACCACCAAGATTAAGTATTTTATCTATAGCATCTAATTCAATAGTATACATTTATTCCTCCACATTTAATAAAAATAAAACTAATTCAAACTTAAATTTTTCATTTATTAATTCTTGTGTTGGATTAATTTGTTTAAATAAAGTATCAATGGTTTTATTAATATTATTCCAATCTGAGATAGTGATGATATCTTGGTTAATAATGGCGTTAATTCTATCAATATTAATTAAATGAAGCATCTGTTCATCCTTTAAATAAATGTATAGTTTATCAATAAATTTACGTAGAAGATTTTTTTGAAATGGTTTAATAGACTTAACAGCATTACTAATACTAATTGATTCTTCGATAATTTTAAGTAGTTGATAATAAAACTTATCTAAATAACTAGTTGATTTAGAATTTAAGAAAACATAAAGTTCTACTTTTACTAAATCATTTAGAACTAATTCTATTTCCTCTATAATATTTTCTATTTCAAATAGGTTATTATCAATTATATTATATACATTCTTATTTTCTTCAAAAGGGTTATTTAATAAGTTATAAGAATTGGAAAATAGATAATCTAAATGTTTATATGTATCTTGAAAATCTTGATTATTCTTTATTAATAATAAGATCTTGGATACAAAATATTTATGTTTGTAAGAATCTAATAGCTTTAAAAATTTATTCATGATATCACCTATAATCTATTTACTATTATACTATATTTAAATTAAATATTCAAATAAATACTATTTTTGACATTTAGTTTAAATTAAGATATAATATTTATAGTAAACGAGGTGATTATATGTTTTACCAACACGGTAGCGTCTTATTTCCCTTATTAATTGTTATTGGGGTAATATTAGGTTTAATATATATTTTTAAACAAGTCAACAAACTTGGTCTTGATAAGAAAACTTATGAAAGACTAATTGTCGTATTTAGTTATGCAGGTATTGCATTTTATATTGGTGCGAGATTTTTTGATGATTTATTTCACTATATAAATGGTGAAGGTTGGGGAAAGGGTGGAATTACTTTCTTAGGCGGAATGATTTCTGCGATGACTACTTTAGTAATTTTATTCTTAATCTTTTTAAAACCTTTAAGAAAACAATTCTTCAAAATTATTAATATTGTTTCTATGGGTATCATTTTAGGCCATGCAGTTGGTAGAGTTGGCTGTTTTTGTGCAGGATGTTGTTATGGTGAAGTTAGCGAATCTAAACTTGCTGTTCATTTCCCAGGAGACGCAACACTAACTAAAACACCAAATGGAATATACCGAATTGTTGTTATAGGAAGTGATGGTTATAAAAAACTATTCAACCAAAAACTTGCTGAATTAAATTATGATGAAAATAAAATTTATACTGACTATAATGAAATAAATCTATATTATACTCTTGCATTACAATATGCTGAAAATACTAAATTATTACCTACCCAGTTATTTGAAACAACTTTCTTGTTATTACTATTTGTTGCATTATATTTTATAAAAAAATATCAAATGCCATTATATGTCATATCCTATGGTATCTTTAGATTCTTAATCGAATTTAAACGTTTTGATAATCGAGGTAGTACTAATTTAGGAATTAGTCCTTCTCAATTACTTAGTATTTTAATTGTTATTGTTGGTTTAGTATTCATTTATCTATATTACTACTTTAATAAGAAAAAACAGATGGAAATATAATTTAGTGTTTAAAATTAAAAATGAGGCTAATTTTAGCCTCATTTTTGCATTTTCTAATTCAATTTAATTATTTATTCATTATATGTGCTAGCATTACCTAGTTCATCTTCAATTACTAATAAACGATTATACTTTGCTATTCTTTCACTTCTAGATAAACTACCAGTTTTAATTTGACCAGTATTAAGACCTACAGCAATATCAGCAATAGTAGTATCTTCTGTTTCACCACTTCTATGTGATACTACCGCTTTATAACCAGCTTTTTGAGCAAGTAAAATAGCATCAAAAGTTTCTGTTAAAGTACCAATTTGATTAATTTTAATTAACACTGCATTAGCTATTTGTGATTCGATTCCCATTTGAATTCTAGCAGTATTTGTTACAAATAAATCATCACCTACAAGTTGAATTCGATGACCTAGTCTTGTAGTTAAGTGTTTCCACCCTTCCAAATCATCTTCAGCAATACCATCTTCAATGGAAATGATTGGATGTTTTGTACAAATAGATTCAAAATAACTTACAAGTTCTTTATAAGTTAAAGACTTCTTATCGCATTTCAAATTATAAAGTTTTGTTTCGGCATCATAAAACTCAGTTGCTGCAACATCTAATGCAACAAAGATATCAACCCCTGGTTTATAGCCAGCTTGTTTGATAGCTTTAACAACTAGCTGAATTGCTTCTTCATTAGACTTAAGTTTTGGAGCATATCCACCTTCATCTCCAACACCTGTTGTTAATCCCTTAGTTTTTAAGACTTCTTTTAAAGTATGGAATACTTCCACACCCATTCTTAAGGCATCGCGGAATGAATTAGCTTTAGCTGGTACAATCATAATTTCTTGGAAGTCAATACTCCAATCAGCATGAGCACCACCATTTAGAATATTCATAAGTGGCATTGGTAAATTATGAGCATTAAATCCACCAAAATATTGATATAGAGGAAGCCCTGTATATTCACTAGCAACTTTAGCAACCGCAAGCGAAACGCCTAATATAGCGTTGGCACCTAATTTTGATTTATTTGGTGTCCCATCAAGTTTAATCATTAATTGATCAATTAAACGTTGATTACGACAATCATATCCAATGATTTCACTAGCAATAATATCATTAATATTTCTTACCGCTTTTAAAACACCTTTGCCTTTAAATCTTTTAGGATCATTATCTCTTAATTCTAAAGCTTCATGTGAACCAGTCGATGCACCGCTTGGTACCATGGCACTAGCTTTAAATCCACTTTCTACTTCTACTTCAACTTGAATTGTGGGATTGCCTCTTGAGTCTAGCACTTCTCTTGCATAAACATCAGTTATAAATGGCATAAATTCACCTTCTTATTTTTTATGTTTAATCATTGATTTACCAGTCATTTCAACTGGTTTTTCAATACCTAGTAACTCTAGCATTGTAGGAACAATATCACCTAAATTACCAGTTTCTTCTAATTCATAACCTTCTTTAACAATACAGAACGGAACTGGGTTTGTAGTGTGAGCTGTGTGTGGTAAGCCTTCTTCATTTATTAACATATCAGCATTACCATGGTCAGCAGTAATAATTAATGTTCCACCTACTTGATCTACAGCTTCTTTAATTTGACCAATACATTCATCAACTACTTCAACCGCTTTAATTGTTGCATCCATAACAGCAGTATGACCAACCATATCACAGTTTGCAAAATTTAAAATGATTGTATCAAATTTTTGAGTTTTAATTTCTTGTAATACTCTTTCTGTAATTTGATATGCACTCATTTCAGGCATCATATCAAAAGTTTCAATTTTTGGTGAATCAATTAAAATTCTAGTACTACCTTTAATTTCTTTATCCTCACCACCATCAAAGAAGAATGTAACGTGAGCATATTTTTGTGTTTCAGCAATTCTTAATTGTTTCAATCCATTATCAGCAATCACTTCTCCATAGATATTCTTTAATTCTTGTAATGGGAAACAAACATCACCCAATACATCTTCACTATAATGCATCATTTGAACGAAACATAAATTTTTAAAATCTATTGTATTTTGTAGTGTAGTTTTACTAGGGTTTGTAAGTCCTAAACTAATTTGAATTGCTCTATCTGGTCTAAAGTTAGCAAAAATTACAGCATCATTTTCTTTGATTGTTGCATCTTTATTTACTAAGTATGGAACTACAAATTCATCAGTTACACCATTTGCGTAAGAATCATCAATTCCATCTAATAAACCTTTAACCTCACCCTTACCATATACTAAAGCGTCATAGGCAAGTTGTACTCTTTCATAGATTTTATCTCTATCCATTGCATAGTATCTTCCACTAACAACCCCTGCACTAATTCCTTCTACAAAATTATCTTGTAATTTTTGTAAGAATTCTTTAGCAGATTTTGGTGGTACATCTCTTCCATCTAAGAATGAATGAACATATACATTTTTAATACCCGCATCATGTGCTTTTTTCATTAAGTAAATAATATGATCGATGTGAGAGTGAACTCCGCCATCACTCATTAAGCCCATAATATGTAGGCTAGAGTTATTATTTAATGCATGATCAAAAGCTTTTTTAATAGCAGGCATTGAAGCTAATTCATCTTTTCTAACCGCAATATTTACTCTTGTTAATGATTGATAAACAATTCTACCAGCACCTATATTCATATGTCCTACTTCTGAGTTACCCATTTGGCCATCTGGAAGACCAACATCTTCGCCACTTGCACCAATTAAAGTATATGGATAATGATTAAAAATATAATCTAAATTAGGTTTTTTGGCAGCGCTAATTGCATTACCAACACTACTTTCATTAATTCCATAACCATCTAAGATAGCTAACATTACTAAATTTTTCTTGCTCATATTTTAATTCCTCTTTCTTTCGATTATTTATTATACTAAATTTCTTTATTTTTCTCAATAACTTTACTTTGTTTTTTACTCTTTAATTATTTTTTTAATTACACGATTATACAATAAAATAGTAAAGATACAAATGATTGGAATCTTAATTATTATTATTAAATATTTATAAAACAATAACGCAAGTGTAGTTTCAGTGCCATACAAAATTAAATTACTTAATAAATTTATATGAGTTTCTAATAAAGATGTTAAGATGACACCTACTACAACTAATATTATACTAAGTCTATTGAATCTAGAATCATAGTATTTTAAAATACCACCAAGCATTCCCCAAAATAATGCACCTATAGTATATGTGATATTAAAAGCATATCCACTAAACATGGAATATACTATATCAGCACCAAGGGCTGCTAAAATACCATAATCAATTCCACATACAAGACCTGCTAAAATTAAAGGTATTGCATAAAATGAAATACGCATATCCGTTCCAATCATAATGCCATATACTTTTAAAATAGCAGCTAATGCCATCATGATACTACTAATAGCAATATTTCTAATAGCATGTTTCTTTTCGTAGTTTAAAGTTTTATTATGTTTATTATCTTTGAATTTAACAAATAAATATAAGCATAAGATAATAGTAATTATAAGGGCAACATATATATATGCCATAATATCACCTCTATAACTATTATACCATTATTTATTTATAATTGCTTATGTTTTATTTATTTTTCTTCAAAAATAATTTTTAAAGCGCTTTTTTCTAGTCTTGACACTTGAGCTTGAGAGATACCAATTTCTGAGGCAATTTCCATTTGAGTTTTATTATTATAGTAACGATCATATATAATATTTTTTAGTCTTGGATTTAATCTTTTAATACCTTCTTCGATAATCATTTTATTAATGCGATCATTTTCATTATACTCTCCATCTGGTATTTGATCTAATAAATATATTTCATCATTACCATTTGTATAAATAGGAGTATAAATAGATACTGGTTCTTGAATAGCTTCTAATGCAATAACAATATCTTCAACTGGTATTTCTAATGCTTTTGATATTTCTTCTATGGTTGGTTCTTTAAAATTAGTTTGAATATATTTTTCTTTAAACTGTAAAGTTTTATAAGCAATGTCTTTTAAACTTCTCGATATTCTGATTTTAGAATTATCTCTTAAATACCTTCTAATTTCACCAATTATCATTGGTACGGCATATGTGGAAAACATTACACCATGTGATAAATCAAAATTATCTATTGCTTTAATTAACCCCATACAACCTACTTGAAATAAATCATCTAGGTTTTCTGATTTGTAGTTAAATTTTTTTATTACACTCAAAACTAATTTTAAATTTCCTTCTATTAATAAAGTTCTTGCTTCAAGATTTCCCTCTTGATATTTTTTTAATAACTTTAAAGATTCACTAGATGTTAATACTTTTAAATCTTGTGTATTAACTCCAGTAATTTCAACTTTATTTCTCATACCTTCACCCCATTAAAAGTATGGGGTGATTTTTTAATTTTTATTCAAAAATAAATTTAATAATTAACCAACTTTTACCATTAATTCAATTTCATGTCGCATTTTATCAATAATTCTTTTTTCTAGTCTTGATATGTAAGATTGTGAAATACCTAAAATATCTGCAACTTCTTTTTGTGTTTTTTCCTCACAATCAAATAATCCATATCTCATGACAATAATTTCTCTTTCTCTTTTTGTAAGTTTATCTAAGGCTTTATATAAATTATCTACATCTTCATTTTCTGTAAGTTTAGTTAAATTAGATTTTGCATCATCACTTAAAACATCACAAAGTATCATTTCATTCCCTTCTGCATCAATACTTAATACCTCATCTAAAGATATTTCTTGACGGATTCTATGGGTCTTTCTTAAATACATCAATATCTCATTTTCAATACAACGTGATGCGTAGGTTGCTAGTTTGATATTTTTATCTAATTTAAATGTGCCAATAGCTTTTATCAAACCAAGTGAGCCAATACTAATTAAATCTTCCAAATTAATTCTAGTATTTTCAAATTTCTTGGCGATAAAAACAACTAATCTTAAATTATGAACAATTAAAGTATTTCTAGCTTCTAAATCATTATCTTGGACTTTTAATAATAATTTATGCTCTTCTTCTTCATCTAAAGGAGGTGGTAGAGTATTATTGCTATTTATGTAAAAACAAATATTGTTTTTACGAAATAATTTAATCATTAACTTTTCAATACTTTTAAATAATATTTTTAACATAATCCCTCCATATAATAATTTAATATAATATCTTCTTTTATATTAGAAAATCCATAAAATACTTGGTATTGCCTTTTATTAATGAAAATTATTGGACCTTGATAAATATCCATCAAACTAGTTCCATTTATTGTATCTATTAAAACACTACCTATTTTTATAAATATGTCACTAAAATATTTTTTATTTAAATAAACAATTGGACAGTCTTGATATAAACTTCTATTTCCCGTATCATAAATACCTACATATTTTTGATTATTAATTAATACATTATATTCATGATGATCTTTTTTTATAATCTTTTTATATAAGTATTCTATTGAATATATAAATATAATTAAAATACATGTAATTAATAATAACAGATAGTTATCAATTTTAAAAACTACTAAACTACCAATAAAACTTAAGTTTAACATATATATAATACTTATGCCTAACAGCTTATTTTCTTTATCTTTAAATGCAATTAAGCCAATTAAAATACCTACGAAGTATCTTAAATTATATATATATTTTATTGGTACTAAAAATAAAAAGATACTTCCAACACTAACAGTTAATGCAAGTATTGTTCTTATAATACTAAGTCTTGTTTTAAGAAAGATACTACACGCTTTAATAAACAAGTAATTAACTGCTAGGGTTGACAATATAACTAAATCAATATAAACAACGGTTTTATAAATTAACATAGTTTTATTATAACTTTTTTAAAAATAATATCTTGTCAAAAAAAAGGTTCAACCAAAAGTTGAACCTTATTTACATGATACCTTCAAGTTATTATTTTCAATTAAACTATTAATAGTTTTCATTCTAGATTTGTTTTCATCGTTTGTTAACATTTTAGAAGTTAATATGCCTTCATAATCACATTTAAGAATGATTTTCTTTTTTGTAAGATTTAAATCAACTACTGCTTTTAATCCTTTAAAGATACCTTTTAAGATGGCTGTTTGATATTCTGTTTCATCATTTTTATAAACGCCACCATAATTTTCATTATTTTTTCCAATAACAGAATAATGCCATTTAAATGTTTTATTAACATCATCAAATAAAGGATTAACATCTACAACAACCTCTAATTGACTATCAAATTTGACTTGTTCTTCTTCAACAGTTATTGCTTTAACGATAGCTTTTCTAAGCTTTCTATATTCGGTTAGTTTAGCCTCATTTATATTTAAATTCATTAGTTTATCAGATTCAACTAAATCTAAAATTTCAAACTTTTTATTATTAGTAAAATCATCTAAAGCTTTTGATAAATATCCTAAATATTTATAGTACTTATTTTCTACACTTTCTTTTTCTAAAGTTTTGATAAATAAGTTTGTTAAGAAAAGAACATTAATATCTTTTATTTCTTCTTCTTTTATTAAGTGATTAACAATAAATAAAGTATTTTTAAGTAAAGTGTAATCTTTACATTTTTCTTCAACGATTCTAGAAAAACTGTTTAAATAAGTTACTGGTGTTAAATAATCACTTTTTAATTCAATAATGTAATCTTGATTATCAACTGATACTTTTAACCCATTATTTATTCTTTCAACTTTTGATGCTTGTTGAAAATACATTGCATTTTCAACTTCATTTAAAAACAAATTATATTCATATTGTTTATTAATGAGATTACTCTGTAAATCAATTGATATATATATTTCTTCAGTGTTCGCATATATACCAAATGTATTCCAAGAGCCAAGTTTAGCATCTTTTATTTCTACATCTTGATGTAGATATTTAGATATAATTGAAGTAAGTTTTTCTTTTAATTCATTAATTCTAACTTTAGAACTTTGTTTTGATTCTTGATCGTTAATGATTTTTTTAAAATCTTTTTCGGTCATTACCAAAACCTCCTTTTATATTTTATCCCCAAATATCGTTAGCTAAGCTTGGATAATCGATAAATGGATTACGGTTACCTTGGATACTTTCTGTAACGTTATTTCTATTCATTTCCCATTCGTCAACAGGGTCTAATTCATTCCATTCTAATAACATTTCATATGATTGAGCTACATTTGTAATTCTATAAGAATCACTTTCAGAATATCTTGTTAACAAATAGAAAATAATTCTTGCACAATCACCTTTTGCAGAATCTTGTGGTTCAAAATATGAACTATTATAATAACAGTTACTATTTTGTCCACTTGACATTTTAGCTAATGTACCATTAGATACTTCACCAAATGGTTTATTGCCTCTTGTTGAGTTAAGTGTTGGATCAGTTGGTCGAATATGATGTAAGTCAGAACCAGCACCACTTGTCTTAAACCAACCTTGACTTTGAGGCCAAACATGTTCTCTATTCCAAATAGTACCACCACTACTCCAAGCACCTTGTAGAGGTACTCTTGCATAGAATTCTAAGACTTTAGAAGAATTACCAATGATTGCATCAGTCTTAGGAATATCAGTTTTCATATTATCATAACTTCTAACACTCTTATGAGTATTTTTAAGTAATGCTCTTAAATTTGCTTTTAATGTTGAACCTGTTACACTAAAGTTAAATGAATTGTAGTAATTACCATTATAACTAATAGTAGATGTAGCTACAGTATAACTAATAGTTGTAGTATCAGAATCTGTATTATAAGAACCACTTGCAATTGCTTGTACACCAATAGTATATGTACCAGCTGTACTAATATAATTCTTTAAATTAATAGAATTTGTTGAAATTGTAGCAAGAAGTTTACCATTACTATAAACATTATATTTTGAAATACCGCTAATAGCATTCCAAGTTAAAGTACCATTATTAACTTTTAAATTGCTTGGATTTGGTGCTTTAGTAACAACATGTACTGGAATTACTTTAATTACTATTGGTTCATAATCACTAACAGTTTCACCTTTATATGTAAGTGTATAAGTTAATGTCACATTAGTATCATTCATAACTGGATTAACAACAACTTTTTGTAAATCATTGTCAATAAAGATAACATTAGTATTTGAACTTGTCCAATTAATAGTAACTTCATCTTTTACAAATAATAAACTTAATTCATTAGATGCAGTAGAAGGAACATTAATAGATTTTGCTACTTCATCAATATGGTTAAAAATTTCTTCTTTACCTTGAGCAGGAATATTAATATGATATTCTCTTTCTCTAGTTTCACTATATAAAGTAAATTTTGCAACTAATACAGCAACTTCATCACTTGAACCAGCAGCAGGTCTAGTAACTAATGCACGAGTACCTTGAATTTTAATATATTCAGATTGAGATTCCCAGCTGATATTAATATCTCTATAAGTTTGAGGAAGAACAAAATAATCAGTTGCAGTTGATGCAATTAAATCATCTCTCATTGCAGCAGTAAATAAATTTTCAATTTCTTCACCACTTGGTTCAGTAATTACTAATTCATGAACTAAAGTCATATTTTTAAATGTAAATGTTAATTCGTGTGTACCTACTTGATTTAATTTAGCAATATCTGCTTGTGATAACATTGAGTATGTTACAGCAACCAAATCAGTTGAATCATCACTATAAATTACTCTAATATACCAATCTCTAATATCGAATTGATTTAATATAGCACTGTCAACAAAAGTATCATTATCTTTTTCAAAACTTACTACTTTTATAACATCAGCACCACTTCCTCCCATATCACATCCAGCTAAACCACTAAATGTAACAAGGACTAATAATAACATAAAAAGCTTTCTAAATTTCATATTACACCTCTTTTAACACCTTATTATACTACTTTTTATAAAATAACACAAATAAAGGTGTAAAAGAAAAAAGGTTATGGTAAACCATAACCTTTAATAATTAGGCTTTATATGTAACCGTAATAGCATCAAGTCTAACTTGAGCAGTAAGATTAGCAATTACAAAAGAACTAACTGGTGTAGTAAATGTTACAGTTACTTTGTCACTTGATACACTCACTGTAGCACCTGAAACTGTACCTATACTATTTTTAAGAGTCGTTGCATAAGATGAACTATTACAATCAAAAACAATTTTTATAATTTGACCTTTTGCTTCTACTGTAACTTTAGATTTAGCATATAATCTAACTGGTTTAGCATAATTACCAACATCACTAGTAGAACTACCTTTTTCGTTAGTAAGTATAATATCATTTTGTTTCCAAACTTGTTTAGTAGTTGAAAATTCTGTTCTTTGAGCTGTATTATCAAATGATAAAGTTGCAGTAACTTCGGAAGCACCATAATTAGGATCTTCTTGGCCACATACGTTGCACTTTCCATCTACATATGTATGACCCTTAGCAGCTATTTCAACTTTTGTACTATAACTACAATTTTCACAAGTTATATATTCACCATATCCTTTTTCTGTACATGTAGGTTCTAAGCCATCGTGATGTACTTCATTATGAGGAAGAGTATCTTTATACTCAATACTTTCTTTATTACATTTAGTACATTTAGAAACTATTGTTCCTTGAGTAGAACATGTAGAACAAGTTTCATTTTCGATTACATATTCATGTTCACATGCCAAGTATAAATATACAACTTCAATTTTTGTGATTTTAGCTTGTCCATTTGTAGCTGAACCAGTATTACCTATAGTAAATTTAACACTACTATTATTAACTTGAACACCTGAATTACTTGCTACTTTATTACCATTTAATAATAATGTTCCTGTATTACTTATGTTATAAGTAATTTTTACAGTAAGAATTTTTGCATATTCAGTTGAATTAATTGTTAATTCAGAATTTGAAGTTTGATAAAATCTCCATTCTTCACCTGTAGTATAGTACTTAGCAGTATTTCCTTCATTATTTGTAGTTATATAGATATACTCATTCATAATTAAACTTGTATATTGTGTTCCATTAACCCAATTATTATCATCTGCATATTTACTAATTTGTGTAATGATTGTTTCTTGTGAGTATTTATCGAATTGTGCAACATATACAACATCTCCAGTAACAATTAATGATTCAGGAGTCCAAGTTTTAAATACATAAACATAGTCATCACCTAAATCTTTCGTTGGAATTTCTCCATAACTAACTTCTGTTCCATAAGGTACATCCGAATCAGTTCTTACTATTACACCATCAATTTCCCATGAAACTGTATATTTATTAACAATTGCAGTATATGTAGCTTTAATTACTACATCTTCTACAACTTTATCGAATGCTTGATCCCATCCATTGAAAGTATATGTAAATTCAGGAGTTGCATCTTTTGTAGGTTCACTTGGAGCAACGATTTCTGTTCCATAATCAACTGTTTCTTGTTTTAATATTGTTCCGTTTTCATCTTGGAATGTATATGTATATTTATTAACAGTTGCACTATATGTAGCTTTAATCACTACATCTTCTACAACTTTATTGAATGGCTGATCCCAACCATTGAATGTATATGTATATTGTTGAGTAGCTTCTTTTGAAGGATTAGCTGGTGCAACAATTTCTGTTCCATAATCAACAGTTTCTTGTTTTAATACTGTTCCATCTTCATCTTGGAACGTATATGTATATTTGTTTACAATTTGATTGTAAGTAGCTTTAATTACTACATCACCAACAACTGTATCAAATGGTTGATCCCAACCGGCAAATTCATAACTGAATTGTTGGTCGCCAGCTTTTGTAGGATTAGCTGGCGCAACAATTTGTGATCCATAATCAACAGTTTCTTCTTTTAATACTGTTCCATTTTCATCTTGGAATGTATATGTATATTGTAAAGCAGTCCATTTAGCATATAATACTAAATCTTTTCCTTCATTTTGAAGTGTTACATATTTTACACCTGCAAATTCAGGATTATCATACCAACCTTCAAATGTATGACCAACTTTTGTTGGTGTAGGTAAAGTTACAGGAACAAGTGGAGAATAAGAATCTTCTTTTAATCCTAATTTACCATATTGATTTTCATCATAAACGTATGCAGTAAAGTTAGTATCACCAATTACTACATTCTTTGATAATTTAATATATTGACCAACTGTAGCATAAGTACTTACATTAGTTCCAGCAGAAGCTAATGCATGAGTCCAAGTTACACCTAAACTATTTGCTTCAGCTGTAGCTTTATCACAAGCAACTACTAAATATGCATCCTTTTCTGCATCATATTGTAATAAAATCTTATATTGCCATTTTAATGAGTTTTGAGAAATTACAGTAGTATCACAGAAATAAATACCCTCTGCTAAACCAGAATTATCATATTTTGATAATGAGATATCTTTTTGTGTAGAACCAGCAAAACCATAATTGAAATATGAATCATCAAGTTCTCCACCATTTAATTCAACATCAATATCATATTCTACTAATGCAAATTTAGCATATAATGTTAAGTTCTTGCCTTGAGTTCCTAATACTGATATAGGAGAACCGTTGAATTCTGGATTTGTAAACCAGCCTACAAAATCATAACCAGTCTTTGTAGGAACGCCTAAAGTATGAGGCATTAATGGTCCATATATCATATCTATTAATTCAAGATTTGTATCATTAGTTGAACAAATAGTACCAATGATATTTGTGTCACCTAGTTCAATATTTGAAGGAATATATAAATATTGTCCTACAGATACTAGAGTAGTAATATTGCTGCTTGAATTTGATAAAGCATGTGTCCAAGTAACACCTGCATTACTTGCTGCATCATTAACTGTTGCTTTAGCTGCATCTACTGCAACTACTTTATACCATCCAGGATTTTCACTATCGTATTCTAATAAAATCTTATATTGCCATCTTAAAGAGAACCCAGGCATAATACCTTTATTACATATATAAGTTCCCTTTGTGTTGCCATCATTTGTATAGGCAGTGATATCTAATTGTTTAATCGGATGAGAAGGAACACTCACATAATATGAATTAGGTAATTGTCCACCATTTAAATTTAATTCAAATGAGTGTTCTTCAATTGTAAATTTAGCAATTAATTCTTTATCTCCCATACTTCCTTGTGGAATTGAAGTTACCTTAACTCCATTCATAAACCATCCATCAAAGACATATCCAAATTTACTTAATTCTGGTAAAACAAATTCAGAAGATTCAATTGTGTATTCAGATAAAGAGATATAATTCCAAATAGCAGATTGTACTGATTCAGTTGAATAATCTGCAGTTTTATAGTCAGAATTTTTAGTGTATTGTTTTTGACCAACCCATGCTCTTAATTCATATGCAATTTCATAAATGTAGTTACTATTAGCAGCATTAAGTTCTGCTTGAGAGTTGTATTTAAAGAAATTTTGATAAGCTGGTTTATTAGCAGCGCCAGCTACTTCAGATATATATTTTACTAACCAAGACCATTTATCTTTATAATTAGAATTATATAAGAATAGTGAGGCATCACTTATTTCGTCCCATTGACCAATAGCATAGAATGAATCTATTGTATGAGATTTACCTCTGGCAGTATTGTAATCATTTAAGAAATCTAAAATTATATTGTCAATATTTGGAGTACCACCATCAAAATCGTAAGTTATAACATAAATAATAGGTTCCCAAATTGCATTAACTGTAACATTTTCTGCAGGCATTATAGTTGGAATAGCAATAGACCATTCAACGAAAGTATAGCCATCTTTTTGAGGATCAGCAATTGGAGTAACTTGACTACCATATGCATAATTGAAAGCTTGTTCTACACCATCGACAACAACTGTTAAAGTGTAAATATTACTTGTTTGAGTGTAAGTAGCTTTAATTACTATATCTTCTGTTAAAGTATCAAATTCTTGATTCCATCCAGCAAATGTATAAGTATATTCTGCTGTAGCAGCTTTTGTTGGATCTGCAGGAGCAACGATTGTTGTTCCATAATCAGCAGTTACTTTCTTTAATTCAGTTCCATCTTCATTTTGGAAGATATATGTGTATTGGTTAACTGTAGAACCATAAGTTGCTTTAATTACTACATCACCTGTTAATATATCAAATTCTTGATCCCAACCAGCAAATGTATAAGTGTATTGTTGAGTAGCGGCTTTTGTTGGATCTGCAGGAGCAACGATTGTTGTTCCATAATCAGCAGTTACTTTCTTTAATTCAGTTCCATCTTCATCTTGGAAGATATATGTATATTGGTTAATTGTCCATGTAGCAGTAGTTGTTACATCAGTTGCTGGCATTACGCTTGGTAAGTTTGCCCAACCTGCAAATGTATAACCAGTCTTACTAGGTGCTGCTGGTACTTCAACTGCTTCATTGTAATCATATTCAACTGTAGTCTTAACACCATCAACATCAATTGTTAATGTATATTGGTTAATTGTCCATGTAGCAGTAGTTGTTACATTAGTTGCTGGCATTACGCTTGGTAAGTTTGACCAACCTGCAAATGTATAACCAGTCTTACTAGGTTCTGCTGGTACTTCAACTGCTTCATTGTAATCATATTCAACTGTAGTCTTAACACCATCTACATCAATTGTTAATGTATATTGGTTGATTGTCCAAACTGCAGATATTTCTAAATCTTCTGCAGGCATTGTAGCTGGAATTCCTTCTGACCATTCTTTGAATGTGTAACCAACTCTAGTTGGATCAAAGATTTGTGGAACTTGTTCTTCGAAATCTAAAACAAATTCAGAATCAGCATTTCCATTGCCATAAATAATTGTAAGTTTATATTGGTTAATCTTCCAAACAGCATTTAATGTAATATCATGAGCAGGAACAGTTTCAGGAATTACTTGATCCCATTCAATGAAAGTCCATCCAACTTTTGCTGGATCAACTGGTTTTGGAGTATTAGCACCATAGTATACATTTTCATAAGTTTCATATCCAGAACCATTAGAAATATATCTAATAGTGTATGTATTTCTTGAATAATAAACTCTTAATACTAATGAACCATCAGCTTCTACGACACCTGTTACAAATGATGCACCAAATGATGGATTATAAGTAAAGCCTGTATAATTGTTAATAGGAGCATCAACAACTGAATCAGAAGTGCCATAATGGTTTCTTGTTTCAAATAATGCATATTCGCCATTTAATTGTTCTTGATAATGTTGTACTTTATATAAAGTATTTCCATTAGCAACCCATTTAGCTGTAAATGTTAAGTTTTCAGCAGGCATAGTAGAAGGAATTGTATTATCCCAACCATCAAATGTATAACCAGTTCTAGAAGGATTTTCTGGAATTATAACATTAGCACCAAACTTAATATTTTCAACTCTTTGATATAGGCCATCAAATGTATAATATTCGATAGTATAAACATTTCTAGAATAATAAACTTTTAATACTAGTGAGCCATCTGCTAAAATTTCACTAGATAATAAGTTATCTGAATTAGAAGCATCATATGTGAAACCAGTGAAATCTAAAATATCAGCAGATACCATTTCACCTGTAGTTCCTATAAATTGTTCAGATTTATTTAATACATATGATACACCAAATGTTTGTAAATAATATTCAACCTTATATTGAACATTTTGTAATGCATTAAATTTAGCATAAATCTTTTGGATGTCTTCTGTAATTACATCACCATCTTGTACTGGCATTGTAAATTCAGCATCATAATACCATCCAACAAATTCATAACCTTTCTTAGTAGGATTAGCTGGTAATTGGATAACATCACCAATTGATCCACCACCAATTGAAATCATTACATCACCATCAACGAATGTTAATCCATCATATTCCCATTTAGCATATAATGTTACATCATGATTAGGCATTGTAATTTCTTCAAATGGGATTGTAAATTCTGGATCTAAATACCATCCTACTAAAGTATATTTTTCTAAATTACTAATTGCTTCACTTAATTCAAGAGGTACATAATTATCTAAGCGTTCGTTAAATGCATAACTTACACTATTAGTAATACCTTCTAATGCTTGAACATTAGTAATTAAAGTAATACTATATTTTACTTCTTCATAATGTGCATAAACTGCTACACCACTAGCTGGCATAGTAGTAAATTCATATGGAACATATTCAGTGGCACTTGAACTCCAACCAACAAACTTATAACCTGTTGGAACATGTTTAGGTTCTAATGCTTGAATACTTTCAGCATATGGAACATCAAATTCATATGTTTTTGTACCATTTTCAATGTATTGTAGTTTATATGTTTTAGGAGCGTACTTAACATATAAAGTACAAGTTTCTCTTATTTCTTCAATATCAACTATTTCGCCTTGTTCATTTACGATAACCACATCATAACCTTCAACAACACTATAATTAATATCAGAAAGCACAACAAAATTATCTAACTTTTTAGTTAGAGAAATTATTGTTTCATTTGAATGATAATACTTTATTGTAACTGTATAACTAGATTCGCCTTCTGCGATTTGATCATCACCAGGATTACTAGGATGACTTGTGTGATTTAGTGAACAAGAAGCTAATGTTAACACTAAAACCACAATAGTTAAAAATAATTTTAATTTTTTCATTTTAGCCTCCAAAGAGTATTATTTTACATCTTATTATAACAAATATTTATAAATAACGCAAAATTATAATTAAGTTTATTAAAAAATGACCCTTAAGGGTCATTTTCTAACACTGTCTATTTACTGTTGGTTCTGTAACATGAACCTCACTACAAGTGAATTTTGGCGTAAATTGATTTTCTAAAATATGATGATGTACAACTTCTGTATGATATGTGTGAATATATGGTTGACGTGTGATATGGTATTGATCAATTACTTGTTTTGAACATGTTTCAATTGGTTTACATTCTTTGTATTCAGTTGGACATGTTGATTTTTGACAACATCCGTTATTATTGTTTGGATAGTTGTTAGGTCTATTTGGAAATCCAAAAAAGTTATTCATGAAAACACCTCCTAGTATAATGTATTCTAACTTTGTTTATTTGTATAGTTTAAAGTCATTATTCTACAATTTTTTATATTTTACATATATATAATTTCAAAGAGGAGGAATATTATATGAACCTAACACCCTACGTTATAGAACAAACACCAAGAGGAGAAAGAAGCTTTGATATTTATTCAAGGCTATTAGAAGATAGGATAATTTTAATATTTGGTGAGATTAATGATTTAACTAGTCAAAGTGTCATTGCACAACTATTATTTTTAGAAAGCGTTGATAACACAAAACCCATTTATATATATATAAATTCACCTGGTGGAAGTGTTACATCAGGATTTGCTATATATGATGTGATGAAATATATTAAGTCTAGTGTTCATACAATTGGCATGGGAATATGCGCAAGTCTTGGTGCTTTTTTACTTTCTAGTGGAGATTATAGATACGCATTAGAAAATACTAAAGTAATGATTCATCAACCTCTTGGAAAAACAGAAGGTCAAGCAAGTGATATGTTGATAGTCGCAAATGAAATAATAAAAACAAAAAAGAGACTAAATGAAATATTAGCCTCTAATACTAAACAACCCATTGATAAAATTGAACAAGACACCGAACGTGATTACTATATGTCAAGCAATGAAGCCAAAGAATATGGTATCATTGACGAAATAATTACGAAAGCCAATTAGGTAATGATTTAATCTCAATTATTTCATTATTAACAGGATGAATAAACTTTAAATAATAACTATGTAGGTGAAGCAAATCAAAAGAATCTTTTCCATACAATTCATCACCAATTATATTATGACCCAAATAATTAAAATGTAATCTTAATTGATGAGTCTTCCCAGTATGTAATGTAGCTTCTATTAGTGTAGAATCTTTATCATTTTTTAATACTTTGTATGTTGTATAAGCATTATCACCTTCTATATTCTTTCTTTTGATAATGCTTGTTTCATCTTTTACAATCTTAGTTTTAACAAACCCATCTTCTAAAATAGTTCCATGAACCTTTAGAAGATATTTTTTTTCTAAAAAGCAATCCTTCATTTTATCAGCAATATAAGTGTTTTTAGCAACTACAACAATTCCACTAGTTGGAGCATCTAATCTATTTACAAAATGTATACCCGATGCTATTCCCTTAGTGACATAGTAAAATTCTACAATATTTGCTAAAGATGATGAATAATGTTTCCTTGTTGGAATTGTAGCAATATTATTAGGTTTATTTAAAATTAATAAATAATCATCTTCATAAAGAATATCTAATTCTCCTTTAGTAGGTAAAACATTTGATGATGTTGGTGGTATTATTACTTTTAATATATCATTTGGTTTCATCAAATAATAGTTTTTAACATTTTGATTATTGACAATATAACAAATATTACTAGTAGTAATGTTCTTTAATAGTTTTGCAGTTAGTTTATTTTGTAAATAATCTTTTACTTTAATCTCTTCTTCTACTTTAAATGTTAATATCATTTTTGTATCACCCAATATATTATACTATTTTTCGAAAAATTTTTTATATATTATGCTTGATTTTTAAAATATATCGTGTATAATACAAGTGATTTTAAAAACGGAGGCCCATATGGCAAAAGAATTAGAAGTAGCATACAGAACACTTTTATCAAAAAGTGAATATACTAAACTTAGTAAATTATTTGAAGATAAACCAGCAAACTTACAAACTAACTATTATTTTGATACTACACGCTTTACTTTAAAAGCAGCTGAAGTTGTATTAAGAGTTAGAAAACGTGACCAATATGAAATCTCTTTAAAAAGAAAAAAAGGATATAACCAAATAGAATTATCTTATGTAATATCTGAAGAAGATTTCAAAAAATTCTGTGAAACTGGTGAAATTCCTTCATTAGAAATCCAAGCAGAACTTGGCGAATTAGTAAAAAATCAAAAAATAGTTAACTATATGAGTTTATCTACTTATCGTATTTTCTTCCCACACAAACATGGTGTTTTAGCAATCGATAAGGTTGAATACTTAGGTGAAACAGATTATGAATTAGAATTCCAAGCTCCAACACGTGATCTTGGTAAAAAAGATTTCGTAGAAACAGTAAAAGAACTTGGTATTGTTTATAAAAAAGGTGAAACTAAAATTAAAAGAGCTTATAACGCTTTAAAGCGTCAATAAGCTCTTTTTTTTAATCTTCATTTAATTTATCAAAACCACTAAAACATTCTCTATTTCTTAATTCTTTTGGTAAGAAAATAGTAATATCTTCATTATTATAACCAACTTGAAGTTCATTTTCATTAATGATAATAGGACGTTTTAAAACACTTGGGTTTTCAATAATAAAATCAACTAATTGTTGAATAGTCATTGAATCTGGTTCTAAATGTTTTTCTTTAAATACTTTAGATCTAGTAGAAATAATGTCATCAAATCCATTTTCACTATTTGCAAGCATTTTAAATATGTCTTCTTTACTTAACTTAATAGAGAAAATATTTTTTTCTGAATATGGGATTTTATATTGATCAAACCATTTTTTAGCTTTTCTACAAGATGCACAGCTTGGTGTAGTGTAAATTTGAATCATTGCCTTAATATCTCCAATACGCTATATTTTTTTATATCTAGTTGTATTGTATCATATTTCTACAAAATAATCAATACCTTTTTTGGATTTTTTAAAAATTATGAGCGTTTACATTTGACTATTTTCAAAAAAAATAATATAATTAGTTAAACAAATGATTAAGAATAGTAACTAAATTGATGTTCATAGTGAGTAATAGATAGTGGAAATATTACAACTTATTTTTAGTGAATGGACTTATGATGTAAAAGTAGGAAATGACTTTTCGTGTGACTTGCGTTAAAAGTTTAGAGGAAAGAAATATATATGTTTCTTTTAAAATAAGGTGGTACCACGAAATGTTCGTCCTTTGTATAAGGGCGTTTTTTTTATTATTAGGAGGAATTTATGAAAACAATACTATCAGGAATTCAACCATCTGGGAAAATTACTTTAGGTAATTACTTAGGTGCAATCAAAAACTTTGTTGAAATGCAAAATAATGCAGATGAAGATACTAACATATTTATTTTTATTGCTGACTTACATGCAATAACAGTTTACCAAGATCCAGTAGAACTTAGAAAAAGTATTAAAAGTTTAGCAGCAATTTATCTTGCTTGCGGTCTTGATCCAAATAAATCTACAATCTTTATTCAATCAGAAGTAAAAGAACATGCAGAAATTGGTTATTTACTTCAAACTATGACTTATGTTGGTGAGTTAGAAAGAATGACTCAATACAAGGATAAGATGCAAAAACAAGTACAAGGTGTATCTAGTGCTCTTCTTACATATCCTGTCTTAATGGCTGGTGATATTTTACTATATAACAGTAACTATGTTCCAGTTGGAGTAGACCAAAAACAACATCTAGAATTATCTCGAACTCTTGCTGAAAGATTTAACAACAGATATAGCGAAACATTTAACGTACCTGAACCAATCATTCAAAAAGTCGGCGCAAAAATTATGTCTTTACAAGACCCTACTTCTAAAATGAGTAAATCAGACAAACTTGAAAAAGCATCTATTTTCTTACTAGATGATGAAGCAACAATTAGAAAAAAAATCGCTAGTGCTGTAACAGATAGCGAAGCAAAAGTTTATTTCGACCAAGAAAATAAACCTGGTATTTCAAACTTACTAACTATCTTATCATGTTGTACTTTAAAATCAATTGATGAATTAGTTGAAGACTGTAAGGATATGAATTATGGTGAGTTTAAAAAAATAGTTGCAGATGCTTTAGTTGAAAAACTTATGCCTATTCAACAAAGATATAATGAAATCTTAAATAGTGAAGAACTTGATCTAATCTTAACTGAAGGTGCTAAGAAGGCAAGTTATTTTGCAAATAAAACAATTACTAAAATGAAACGTAAAATGGGTATTGGTAGAAAACAATAAAAAAGAATCCACAAATGTGGATTCTTTTATTTTATTATTTTAAAAAGTTAACAATATACTCATTAACGATTGCTCTATATTGCATTCTAGTAAAGCAATGTTCACTACCTTCAATTGCTTTAAATGTTGCATTTGGATAAGTGTTAGAATATTTAATACCATATTCAATTGGTACAGATTTATCCTCAGTACCATGACAAATTAATACTGGATTTTTAAATTTATCTACATCTTTGTATAAATCAATATGATCTTTTTGGAATCCTACCATAAAGTCTTTACTTAGTAAGTAGCCACCCATATCAACATTATTATCATCATACCATATCATATTAGGGTTATGAAGTCTAGCTTCTCCTAATAAATTCATGTTTCCTGCTGGTGCACACAAAACTAGCTTAGCGATTTTTTCCTTGTATTCTCTTGACATACAAGCCGCAACTGCGCCTCCACAAGAAAAACCAAGAACATAAAGTGGTGTATCTTTTTTAATTGATAAAGCATATTCAATAATACTTCTAGCATCTTCTAATTCAGTAGAGAAAGTCATTTCATGAAATTCTCCATCACTCATACCACTACCCATAAAATCAAATCTTAAAGTAGAAACACCAACTTTTTGTAACTCTAAAGAAAGCTTCTTAAAGAAGTACCCATTTTCTGTCATATGACCAGTAAAACCATGGAACATAACTAAAAGTCCAGTTTCATTATCTGCTATAGTATGTAAACCTCTTAGTATATATTTATCTCTTTTTACTTCAACATATTTAATCATTATTTATACTCCTTTAATGCCTTAGATAAATTATATTTATAACCTTTTAGAATTTCTTCTGCCTCTTCTTCTGTTTCGATATTTTTTAAGTAAGCAAAAATTACTTTTTTAACTGTTTTAAACTTTTTAAGTTGAGAAGTTGCTTCATCTTTTGTGCAACCAATTGCAGTTTGAATAATACCAAGTTGACGAGCAACTAGTTTTTCATTAGTTGCTTGAACATCAATCATTAGATTATGATACACGTGACCTAGTCTTACCATAACTGATGTTGAAATCATATTACAAACCAACTTTTGAGCAGTACCACTTTTCATTCTAGTAGAACCACTAATGACTTCACTTCCAGTTACAGCTTCTACTGGATAATCTACTATTTTTGATAATTCAGAATCCTTTGCATTAACAATACAACCAGTTTTAGCACCAATAGTTTTAGCAAAATTAATACCACCAATAACATATGGTGTTCTCCCACTTGCAGCAATACCAACGACACAGTCATTTTTTGTTAAATTAATTTCTTTTAAATCTTCAACAGCTAATTCAATACTGTCTTCTGCTCCTTCTACTGCTTTAGAAAAAGCATTTTTGCCACCAGCTAATAAACACATAATTTGATTATCTGGTACGCCATATGTAGGTGGACATTCTACCGCATCAAGTAATCCAATACGTCCACTTGTTCCTGCACCCATATATATTAATCTACCACCATTTTCGATACATTCAACAATTGTATCGACAAGTGGTACTAATTGATCAATTGCCTCTTCAACTTTATATGCAACAGTCTTATCTTCATTATTGATACTTCTTAAAATATTGATAGTATCCATTTGATCAATATTTAAAGTTGCCTCTAATCTAGACTCTGTAGTTATTTTTTTTATATCAATACTCATATTTTACCTCACCTAAATTCTTGGTGGTAGAATGATACTACCAAGGGAAACAGAAGAATTTGCTCCTGTTACTTTCATCAAATTACTCGCTTGATTAGTAAGTCTTAAATATCCTAAAATAGAAAATGAATAAGCTTCTAATCCTTCGCTATTAATATTTTGTTCATCAACTGTTTTAACTGTATACTTTTCATCTTTTAAAGATTCTAAAATATATTTATTAAAAGCACCACCACCACTTACAAGTAAAGTGCCATTAAAGTCTTTAAAATATTTTTTTATCTGCATCTTCGTTACATATGCAGTAAGATAAGTTGCTGTAGCAATAATATCTTCTTTATTTAAATTTAATTCTTTAGCGTATTCTAATAAACTACATATATATGTTTTACTATATTTTTCTCTTCCTGTGGATTTTGGATAATCTAAATTATAATACTCATCATCTAATAAATATGATAATAATTTTAAAGATACCATACCCTTAAAAGCAGTTTTACCTTCATCATCATATGGCAAATCATACAACTCTTTCATTAATCCATCAATCACCATATTTCCAGGACCTGTATCAAATGCTACAACATCTTTTACATCTTTAGTATTACTAATATATGTAATATTACTAATACCACCTATATTTAAAAATATAACAGGAGCTAACTCTTTAAACAATAAATAATTAACAATAGGTACAAGTGGAGCACCAATACCACCTGCTGAAATATCTAAACTTCTAAAATCATACACAACTATTTTATTAAAGTGATATGCTAAAACAGATGCATCACCTAGCTGTAAAGTAGAAGATTTAAAGTCTTTTGTTTCAATTGGATTATGCCAAACAGTTTGACCATGATTACTAATAAAATAAATATCATCAATATTTGTATTAGTATCAACTAAAAATTGTTCTACAGCATCTTTATACACAATACCAAGCTCTTTATTTAAACTACAAATTAATTGAATATTAGAAGTATCTAAATTAGATGCTTTTAATATTTTTTCTTTTAACTCATTAGAATATGGATAAGATTTAAACTTAAGAAGTTTATGGGTATTATTATAGTGTTCAACTAAGGCAACATCCACACCATCTAAGCTTGTTCCACTCATTAATCCAATACTTAGTATTTTTTTATTAATTATTTCAAACATATATTACTCCTTATTCAAACTTTAGATAAAAGTTCGAAAATGGCTAAATTTTAACGCTAATTTTTAATTCTAGCACTCATATCCTTATTTTTCTTTGTTGACAATCTTAAAGACTATTTTACTACTTGGTTTAATTAAATCAACTAAAGTTTTTGCATCATTTAAAACATTACCAACTACATTAACAAAACCTTTGTTTTCCATTTCTTTAGTTGCAATACCAACCTCACCTACATATCTTTGATATAAAGCATTATCAATAGTTATCATATAAGGTAATATGGGGTTAATAGTATTATTAGGTTCTACTTTTACGCCTCTTTTAGTAGATGATCTTTTCATATAAGGACTCTCATCAATACGTAAGCGATGAACATCTTTTAAAACATCTAGTTCATTATTTAAATTATCAAAAACTTCAATTGGAATTACATAGTATTCACTACTGATATTAACTAAAGTATTAATATCTTCTTTACTTGCATATGCATCGCCAATACAAACACCATCACAGCCTACAGCTATTAATTCATAACAAGATATATTTAAATCTAAATAACGATGTCGTTCAACGCTAGGTAGTCCATCATAAAGAGGTGGACGTTTATTACTATTAGATGGTAGATATGCTAAAATCTTTAATCCATAATCTTTATATAGTTCATTTAATTCTTTAACTTTATATATATCAAAGCCTGTATATCTTTTTGGATAAAAATTGTAACTTACTCTAATATGACTCATATTAGCATTATGTGCTTTTAATTTATTTAAATATTCTTTAGTCATACAAGAAGCATTAAGTTCGATTAAATCATAATTATGACTCATCCATACAATCTCATCAATACTAAAACCATAGTCTAATCTAAAGACAATAAAATCTTTATATTCTTTAATTAATTCATATGCATTCTTGTTAACATCAACAACCAGCTGCATATTAATTTCTTTACAATATTTTAATATCTTAAAGAAATCTTCATTTAAAACAGCCTCATCAATATGACAAGATGTAAAGAAAAAATCAATACCTATTTCTTTAGCAAGCTTAATATATTTTAAGTTTTCATCTATCGTGTAATCTTTTAAACCAGAATATATAGACAAACCTTTTAATATAGACATACTTCACCTAAATTAGTAAATTAAATATGGTTTTCTAATTTCTTCAAATTTTTTAGCATCTTGATCTAATAATTCTAATTCTTCTTCTAAAGAATATCTTTGATCAATCATGTAGTCACATCCTACTTCAAATTCAAATAAACTAGGACGTCCTTCAACATATGGTTTATTAACCACAAATTCTTTATAATTTCTTCTGATTTCTTCTAACATTACCCAACTTGTTTTCATTGAATTAAAAGTTTTTCTATCTGTTACATGAACAAATACACCACCACATAATTCATTTTGATATTTAGAAAAAGTTGGTGTAAAGTATTGTGGTCTAAAATAAACGCCAGGTAAGTTATATTTATTTAAGTCTCTAGCAAGTTTTTCACTCTTAATCCATGGTGCACCAACAAGTTCAAATGGAGTTGTTGTTCCTCTTCCTTCTGCAACATTTGTTCCTTCAAATACACATGTTGTGTTATATGTGTATGCAGTATTAATTGTAGGTAGGTTTGGTGTAGGAACAACCCATGGAAGGTGAGTATCTTCAAAACTCATCCATCTTTCATAGTTCTTCATTGGAATTACTACTAAATTACATCCAATACCAAATTCTTCATTAAATAATTTAGCAAGTTCTCCTATTGTCATGCCATGACGTTGAACAATTGGATAATACCCAACAAATGAACGGTATTTAATATCTAAAATATTACCTTCAACTTTTTCGCCACCAATTGGATTTGGTCTATCAAACACTACAAATGTTTTATTGTATTCTTGACATGCCATCATTGAATATACCATTGTATAAATAAATGTATAATATCTACTACCACAGTCTTGAACATCAATACTCATTATGTCTAATTGATTCATCATTTCTTCAGTTGGTTTTTTATTTTTACCATATAGACTATATACTGGTAAATTAGTTTCTTGATCAATATAAGTATCTAATTTCATACCAGCTTGAATATCAGCTCTAACACCATGTTCAGGTGAAAATAATGCTACTAAATTGGTTTTTTCTAATAAGATATCAATACTTGATTTAAAATTAGAATCAATACCAGTTGGGTTTGTAATTAATCCAACACGTTTTCCTTCAAATAACTCTTTAAATTCATCTACTCTTTCAATCCCTAAAATCGTCTTCTTCATTTTCTATCTCCTTTGATTTTTCGATAATACCTTCTATATCTATTTTCTTTAAATAGTAATATGTAGGTTCAGTAAATTTTAAAACTACAACAATTGGTAAAGAGATACCAATAAATACCCATATAGGTAATGCTAGAACACCAACTATCATTACAATATCACAAACTAGTATTGTAATAGTCGATAAGATGTATCTAAAACAAATAAACATAGACATTTTAATTGTGTCCATAATAGTAAACTTTGGAAACTTAACTATTAAAAGTGGAATATGTAAACTAAGTAATAATAATACAAATAATACTATTAACATTATCCAATAACCAATTTGACCAACAACATTATCTACATCAAAATGATTACGATAAAATGACATAGAGAAAACCGCAACAACTAGTATTACGATTAATAAAATTCCAGTCAAAAATGATTTTTCAATATATTTCCAAAAATTAGAAAAGTATCTTCTAATCACACGATGCGTACCATGTTCTTTAAAATCAGATATTGTAGCATACGATGCGACAACAGCTGGTAATAATGTAATGATAAAAATAGAAAACACGATACTAAATAAATTAATTATTACAATTGCGAAAAGCCATTCAAAAAATCTTGATGCTTTCGAATTTGCCCTTTTTTCAAAATCCATATTTTATACCTTCTTCTTCTATATTTTATCATAACACTTTAAAAAAGTAAATGAATATTAAAAAAGAAAATAGGAAAGTTCAATTGAACTTTCCTATTATTTTTACCAATGATAAATTATGCGATTAATTCCTTTAATTTATTTTGATATTGTTCATGGTAAGAGCTAAGAATTTGAGCAACGTCTTGTTCTAAGTCAAGAAGTTTTAGACCCCAAGTATAGAAACCAGCACCTTGCCAGTCAGAACCGTTACCTAAAGATTTAGAAACAACGTCTAAATAGTCAGTATAACCATATTTAGATAAGTTGTTTTCAACACTCATGATAGCTTCGATAGATTGTTCAGAAGTGATTCTCTTCTTTAAGAATAATCTGTATGCTTCTTCATCAGTCATATCTTCAGCTGAGAATTCAGGACGAAGACCTCTTGAGAAGTCATCAATGATGTTAACTAATACTTCAGCAGTTAATCCACTTTCAGCAGAAGCGATGTTACGAATTGCATAACCAGAATCACTACCCATAGGGATTGTGTAAGAAGCTTTATTCATACCATCACCTGTAGCTGTTGGATAAGGAACTACAGAGATATCGAAATCGCAAGTTGGACTATTTGGATCAGCAGAAGCAAATCTTTGAGTACTTGATAAGAACCATAATTGTGCAGGTTGGAATAATTGAGTACCAGCAGTGAAACCAGGACATACGTCACCAGTAGCAGATGCCCACATACCTTCACGTTTGATTTGTCTTAAATCTTCATACATGTTAACAACTGTTTGATTTTTGAATAATACTTGTTCAGCTTCTAAGTCAACGAATTTACCACCACGTGCAGCAAGTACACCACGAGCAACTTCATTTACCCATCCACCAAATGCATACATACCAGAAGTTTCAGCAGCACCGAAAGCAGCTTGAGCAGTTCTTAGATATTCCATGAATTTAGCCCAATCCCATTCGCCATTATTCCATAATGTAGCTGGGTCTTCTAATTGATAATCATTTACTAAGTCTTGGTTATAGTATAAGAAGAAGTCAGCATGACTTTCGCCATTTGAATAACCATAAACGTTAGAAGAAACACGGTATTGTTTTAATTTTTCTTGAGGTTGAGTGTAATTTAATTGAGTAAAAATACCACCTTTTTGATCGTATTGTTTTGTAGAACTATTAACTTTAATAGTTTCTAAAACAGCGATTGATTTACCTTCAGCAAGACTAGGTACCCAGTCAGAAGAAATAGCGAAGATATCACCTTTATCAGTAGTATTAGTTTCAGCTAAACCATTAATCCAAGCAACACGGTCAGGTCCCCATGCAGCAGCATCTGGGAATTTTTCGATAACTAAGTCAATTTTATAAGCTTGTTCGATATCAAATAATTGAAGTTGTTTTTCTTCTTTTCTTGAACCAGTGAAACCTGTATTTTCAGGGTCAACTTCTTCAGGAGCACCATGTAATAATTTAATGATAGCACCTTTTCCATCATAACCGAAACGGTTGTAATTCCAATCCCAAGTAGCTGGGTCAGAACATTTAGCTTGTGTTGGATCTTCAGCACAAGTTAGATTGCTAGCTGGTTCTTTTGCACCACAATCACATACGCCATTAACGTATTGATGTGTATGAGGTGTTTCACCAGGTTGATCGCCGCCAGTGTCATCGCCACCGCCGCCGCCACCGCAACCAACGATAGCAAAAGCAAAAAGCATAACAATTAAAAATTGCCAAAATCTTTTCATTTTTTATCTCCTTTTATTAATTTAAATTTTTTTCAATGTAAATATATGTTTTCCAAATTTCAAATCCAAATTTTCTATAAAAGCTTATTAAATTTGTCCAATCAATAATTAATGCATTAGAGCCTATTGACTTTAAATAATTAACTGAAAAAACGATCATATTATAAGCAATGTTTTGTCTTCTGAAATCTGAATCAACACCTAAAGGGCCAATTCCTCCTAGTCTTAAAAAGCGATGGCGCCATGTAAGACTAAAACTTATTAATTCAATTGGCGTTTTATAAGAACCTATTTTACAAAAACCACAGATTCTTTTTTTGTTGTTTACACAAACAACAAATTCACTTCCTGTGCCATTATTTTTAATGTAGTCTTTAAGTTCTACTAACCAACGACCAGGAAAATTCTTTTCCATAAATCTTATTAATTCTGGAAAATCGTCTTTTGTACATAATCTAATATCATATTTGTTATCAGATTTAAATTCTAAATTTAAAAGATTTTGATTTAGGTTTAAATTTACTAAATCATTAGTTTCATAAAGAGCTGTATATCCTCTTTTTGTAAACCAATCTAAATGTTCTTTAAGGTCTTTTGGTAGACCTGGGAAAAAGTTTTGATAATCTTTCCCTAAATTAATTTTTGAAATACCTAAGTCTTTAAAATCACTTTCAACAAGCGAAATTAATTTAGAACCAATGCCTTGTTTTCGATATTTTTTTGACACATAAATTAAACTAATCCAACCAGTTTTTTCATATAAACCATCAACTTTAGTTGTGTTCCATACTTTACTAATAATAAACCCAACAGGAATATTATCAAACATTGCGACATAAGAACAATCTAATAAAAAGCCATTTGTTAAATATGTATTACGATTAAATAGTTCTTCTGTAATAGGAAATATAAAACCTAATTCATCATTCCATAAGTTTCTAAGATTAAGTACTTCTTCTTTTTCTAATTGATTAAATTTTAAATAACTAGTCATTTTTCTAATAAATGAGGGGGATAAACCCCCCCTCTAATTACTTAATTAGTTTCTCTTTTTTAAGATTAGAAGAGCTAAACCAGCAGCAGCGATAAAGCTTGAAACATAAGCAGCAGCCATACATCCGCCTTCAACAGGTTCATCTGGTTGTTGAACTTCAGCTAAAATACTATCTAATTTTTCTTCAATAGCAGAGAAATCTTGTTCTGGTAATTCAACAGAAACACCAGTTACAACTAAAGTAAAGTTAGCTTTTACAGTATTACTTGTTGAATCGTAAACTGTAACAGTACCTTCATAAACTTCACCAGGAACAGCAGCTTCTGGATCGTAATCACAAGAGATTACACACCAGTTCCAGTTAGCTTCAGCAGTTCTTAAATAGTCACCATCAACATCGTCGAATGCATAAGCAATAACGTCAGCAGGAGTTAATTGAGAACCAGCTTCAATATATAATTGACCTCTATTTAATAATCTTAATTCAGGAGCAGTTACGTCTGGAACAGAAACTACGAATGAAGTAGAAGCTGTAACACCAGTGTCTTCTGGAGATTTAGCAACAGCTTTAACTGTCCAATCACCAGCTTTTAAGTTTTGAGGATCAAATCCTTCAGGGTAAACGAATTCTAAATATTGTCTAGAAATATCACTACCATAAACACCATTACCGCCTTCTTTGTATTCACAATCCCAAGCAGAAACGATATCTTTTAAGTTAATAGAAGTTTGACCAGCTTTAACTAATAAACCTTCTTGGTTAACTTTGATAACTGGAGTAGCATGTTTAACAACTTGGAATGTGATAGTGATACTATCAGCAATACCAGTAGCTGTATTGTTAACACTTAATACCATATCAAATGAATCGAATAATGAATATTCAGCTGTATCAAATTTAACTTTATAATAATCTTTTTCTAAGATAGTACCAATCCAAGATGGATCTGCCATTTCATGGAATGCACCACAAGATGCAGGCCAGTTAGTTTTAGCAGTTTTATTTAAATATTCATAAACATTACATCTATAGTAGTAGTAATGATCTTTACCATAACTTGTCCATCCGCTAGCTTGGATACCTTTATCTAATTCTTCACCAAACCATGCCCATTCTTCAGTTTGGAAGAATTCAATTTGTTTAGCTTGTAAAGCAGTATCAGCAGTATAAGATAGATCCCAGTAAGAAACAGCATCAGTTACTTGATCTTTACCATATACATAAGCATTGAAATCAGCAATGAAGTCAGCTACGAATTCATCCCAAGTATTGTATCTGTATGATACTTCTGGAGAATAATCAGTGATATCTACAGAAACAGGTTTAGAGAAGTCTGGAGAATAAGGCCATGAACCCCATTTAACTTCACCATATAAAGCATGTAAACCGAAACGAACACCATTTGGAGCCCATGCAGTATAACCAGTGAATTCATCAGCAGCTGCTCTTTCATCAAATGCAGCTTGGAAGAAGTCTTTAAACCAATTCCAATCTGGATTAGCTTCGAAGAATGAAGCGATATTAGCATCAGTGAATTTGCCATAAGTAGCACCAGACCAGTTTTCTGGAGTATAATCAGCAATACCTACATGAGCAGCGATAGCAGCCATGAATGCAGCAGCAGCATCTTTAGCAGTTTCATATTGATATTGAGTTGGACGCATTGTAGGAATATTGTCAATATCCATAGTGTATTCTAAACCAGCAGCATCAGATTGTTTATAAGAATCAACAGCAGCAACGTTAGAACCAGCTTCTGGAGCAGGAACACCAGCGATACCATAACCACCAAGCATACCTAAAATAGATACGATTTCACTTGGAACGATTGTAGCGCCTTCTTTAACTTCTACAACTAATTTACCAGCTTCTTCTCTTACAACGTAAGATTCGTTTTCAACAACAGCATTTTCAGCAACTAAACCAGTAGCTGTGAAGTTGTAAGTACGAGCATATGCACGGTAATCAGCATGACGACCATATAATAAAGCATCTTCATGTAATGCACAATATTTACCTAAGTGCATTTCAGTAACAGCAACACCAGAATAATCTAAGTAACCATAACGGTACATAATAGCACCTTCAGGGATAACTAAGCTATAAACTCTTGGGCTTCTGTAAACACCATAAGTAATAGTTGTAACACCAGTTTCAGGATCTGTATTTTCAGTTTCAGAAATTAATAATGCAGCAGCTTCTTCAGCGCTTAATTCACCAGCAGCTTCCATAGCTCTTACAGAAGCATTGTGAACTCTACATTCATCATCACTAGCAACATCATATTTACCTAAAGAAGTAGTAAGTTTGATACATACATAACCACCATTTGGATCAGCATAAGCATAGTCCCAACGGCTGTCTAACCAACCTTCTTGTAAGTAACCAACAGTGTTAACTTCTTGGCTAGCAAAATCTTCTTCAGAATACCATTGCCATACATAACGAGTTCCATAAACGATTTCTGGATCTTCACCATCAATGTACATATCATTGTACATAGGTTCACCATTTTCATCAAGAACTGGATCACCAAAGTCATCAAGAACTGGATCTTCAGGGTTTGGAACAGCGATTTGTACTTTATCTAATTCAGCATCAGCAGCACCTAAACCATTAACAGCAGCACCACCAGCAACATCTTCTCTGATAACGATAACGCCATCTTTTTTACCTAATAATGAATTGAATCCATATTCAGCAGCATTTTCAGCATTGTAGTAACCATCTTGAGCAGCACCACGAACAGCTTTACCTTGACCATCGAAAATTAAGTAGATAGGGTCAGTATTATAGTGACCACCACCATATGTAAATCCATCTTCAGCACTAGCACCATTAATGATACCATTTTCTGTATATAAGTTATTTACAACGATGTCTTGACCAGTAATATTATAACGTACACCAGATAATGAAACGTCACCGAATAATGGTCCATAACCTTCAGGATTATAGCTGTGAGTACCGTTATTATTTGTAGCAGTAACAACGTTACCTTCATCATCTAACATCCATAAATAGATTTTAGTATTAGCAGCAGTTTTCTTAGCAGCATCATATGTACCTTGAGTGTACACAGAATATCTGTTTCCTGTTGCACCATTTTCATCAAATTGTGGAATACTTAATTTGATTTCATTCCAATAATAATCACGACCTAAGCCATAGTTTGGATCAGCTTGAGCGTTGAAATCATATAAATGAGGGAATGAAGAACGAATACTATTCATAACGTATAGTGGGATTTCACCCTCTTCAAGTGTTGGATCTTCAATGAACTTGCCTTCTTCAACTTCAGCAGCTGAAACGTTAGCAGGTTGCATAACAAATCCAAAAGCAACTAACATAAGCGCGATTGCACTTAAGCAAGCAAAAACTTTTTTCATATTTTTTTCCTCCTATGTAAAATTTTGAAAGCGTTTGCGAATATATTATAACATTGTATTAATTTTATTGCAAGCGTTTTTATCAATTTTACTTAGTTTTTTAAAAACTTTTTTTACCAATTAATAAAAAAAAGTCTAAACTATATAGTTTAGACTATTATTTTTAACTATTTTTCTACTTTTGAATAAGCAGCTTCGTCAATAATTACAGTAACATTTGGATGTTTTTGAAGAATGCTTGCAGGGAATTTTTCAGTAATCGGACCATTTAATAATTCAACTACTGTATCTGCTTTATTAGCACCACTAATTAACATAACGATTTCTTTAGCAGCCATAATATTTTTGATACCCATTGTTAAGGCATGTGTTGGAACTTCATCAATTGAGTTAAAGAATCTCTTATTATCTTGACGAGTTTTATCAGTTAATTCGACTACATGAGTTTCTAAATCAAATGGAGTACCAGGTTCATTGAAGGCGATATGTCCATTAGAGCCAATACCAAGTAGTTGAATATCGATTTCAACCTCTCTTAATTTAGCATTATATTCTTCACATTGCTTTTCGAAATTTTCACCACTTGCTGATGGTAAATGTACATTATCTTCAACAATGTTTACATGATTAAATAGATTGTCATGCATAAAGTAATAATAGCTTTGTGGATGTAAAATACTAATACCACAATACTCATCTAGATTATATGTTTTTACATGCGTAAAATCAATTTCACCTTTATTATATGCTTCAACAATTTTCTTATAAGTTCCTACTGGGCTTCCACCAGTAGCTAAACCTAAAACTGAATTAGGTTTTTTCTTTAATTGATTAATGAAGATTTCAGCACATTTAGCACTCATTTCTTCATAATCTTTTACTACTATAATCTTCATTGTCCCTCCTAATTTAATTTAACAGGTAACTTACCAAGTGGTAATATATCACCAGTTAATACTTTAGCAAGTGAAGCAAGACTAAGTGGTGTTGCCTCATAGCTACATATATATGCTTGTACATTAGGTAGTACTCTAATATCATATGGAGTTCTAATAGCACAAACAATTAATTTCTTTTGATCAATACTATTAATTAATTCTGCTTGTGTAGGATTAAAACAAGCATTATAACTACAATAAACTATTTTGTCATATTGATCAACTTTTGATAATAATTCAAGTTGTTCTTCTTTTGTTGGATCGATGGAAATATAATGTCGATCAGTTGGAATGCTCATAAAATCAAATAAGCTCATTAGATTCTTATTTTCGTCTTCAACTAAAGTAACAACTTTGATTTTAGGAAATACTACTAAAATCTTTTCTTTATTATTTAATGGATATAAATTATTGTTATTAATTAGTTCAGTTATACTTTCTTCACTTACTTTTTTTGAAAATTCAACCGCTTCTTGATTATTAATTTCATCTTTAATATCATCAAATGAGTCGGCCATTTTACCAACATTAAACATTTCTTTGTATTTTAAAATTCTTGTTACACATTCATCAATGTGTTGTTCTGAAATTTTACCTTCTTTAGTTAGTCGAATAGCGATATCTGCAAACTCTTTTTGCATTTGAACATTTCTTGCTCCACACATTAATAAAATATCACAGCCCGAGTTCATTGTATTATATACAATTTCTTCTAAACTAAAATTATCAAATACAGCTTTCATTGTTAAAGAATCAGTTACAACTAAACCATCATAACCAATTTCTTCACGAAGAAGATTTGTTATTACTTTTTTTGATAAAGTAGTTGGAAATACATCATCGTATTTTGTATACATAACATGTGCAGCCATTATACCCGGTAAGTTTTCTTCTTTAGCCATTAAGAATGGCTTTAATTCCATATTGTATAAACGTTCACTATCAAAGTCTACTTTTGCAAGACCTAAGTGCGTATCAACTACCGTATCACCATGACCTGGGAAATGTTTAATACTAGTCATCATCCCTGCATCTTGATAACCAAGGACAGCTTGACGTACATATTCACACGCAACATCAGGATTATCCGAATAACTTCTAACATTAATAACTGGATTATTTGGATTATTATTAATATCACCAACCGGAGCGAAATTAAAATTAAATCCAAGTTTGACTAAATCTTTACCCATATTATATGCAAGTTTATAAGCATATTCACTTCTTTGACATGCACTAATTGCCATCGCACCAGGAGATTGTACAACACCTTCTGTTACTCTAGCAACCATTCCACCTTCTTGGTCTAAAGCCAAGAAGGGTGGAATTTTACTTTTTGAATTAATTATTTTATTAAGTTCAAATATTTGTTTGGGATTATCACAATTATCTTTAAAATAAATTATAAGACCTGCTTTTATGTCTTCAACTTGCATTCTTAATTCTTCACTGTATTCAGTTCCATAAAAAGCAAGACCGATCATTTGTCCTACTTTTTCTTCTAAAGTAAGAGTTTTAATGTCAACCATGATTATCTTCTTCTCTTAATAAATAATAAACATGCTGCAAGAATAATTGGGCTAATAATTAAAGCACCCATTTGACAACCAGAAGCTGGTTTTTTATGTCCTGGACATTTTTCTTCTTCAACTGGACAATTTGCAGCAGTACATTTACCACATTCGTCACATTTTGTATGTACATGTGTTTTAACTTCTACTAATTTATCAAAATCAGCTTTGAATTGAACAACTAAAGCTTCAACTTCTTCAACAGTTTCTACTTTTTCTATATCAACACCAAGTTTTTCTAATAATGATTCGTAGTCTTCATACGATAAAGCTTGACCCTTTTCTTCAATATACTCTTGAACTTCAAATGTTGCAGAAATTACTGCAAGTTCAAGTTCAGTTAAGTCTCCACCGAAATTTGGATCGATTGCACCACAACCTGTACAAACACCATCAACATAGTCATGTATATGTTCTATTTCATCAGAACTTGGTGTTGTAAATGTTTCAGTATTAGTTCTTGTTGAATATGTTACACCGTTGTTTTCATAAGTGTATTCAAAATAATAATCATATGATTTATTTTTTGTAAGACCAGTTACTTCGACTTCACCATCAACTAATTCATAAGATTTATTATTCATATGAAGAGTTGCACTAACTAAAGTTGATTCAGCCATTGGAGCAGATTGATGGAATGTAGCTGATGTTGTTTTTGCTTGTTTTAATGTTAGGTTAGAATTTTCAATAATCATTAATAAAGCATTACCAATAGATCTTGTACCTCCACCATCAGTTGGAGTATTTAACTCAGTAAAGCCTCCAGTTTCATTTTTAATAACGATAGTAGCACTTCCTCCACCATCTAAACAGAAGGCATTATATGCACCTAACTTTTCTAACATTTCACACATTTCAATACTTGATGGACCTTTATCTCTTGAACCACTTAATGGTCCTGGACCCATGAAGTAGAAAATAGCATCATTATCTTTTGTAAATGCAATAACACTCTTTGGTTTTTGGTCATTTAAATAGTTATTTGTATTTGAAACAGATTGAGTTCTCTTACCATCAATTAAGAAAGGTAAAACAGTACCAATTGTAGAGTTAACATCACCCCAAACATCACCAGTTAAATTATATTGACAAGTAATTCTTACACGTTGAGCAATTTCGTTTTTAATTGAATCTTCTTTTGTAATAATATAGAAATTGTTTTCAGATACATCTGTGATTGGAACACCTGTTTGAGGTGCTGCATCATAACTTCTACCAGTTAAATATAAACCAGTATATTCCATATTATATGAATGTCCTGGGTAATTATGTCCAACAAAGTATTTACCTTGGAAACCATCAGTTGCTCTTGACATTCTATCAATATTAAATCTAACTACTGAATAGCCTGTAGTATCAATATTGTAACTACCTGGTAATACAATATTAACGCCTTCTTCTTTTAAAGCACCAGATGTTACATATGCTGGTACTTCTACACCATTAATTGATGCAATTAAAGTATCAGTAAATTGTGGTAAGTTTTCACCATTTTTATCATAAGTATATGCATCATCAATTGGTGTACCATCAGAAGCATATGTTGAACCGATATGATATGTATAAGTTCTGTCTAATCTAATACCTACAACATTATGATGTTGGTGAGCAATAGTTGGTCTTTTATATGTAATACCACCATCAGCAACCCAAGTATTAATAGGTTCAAATGTTGGACCAGCTGTTGTTCCTTTTGATGTTGTAAATTGAGTATTTGCAAAGAAGTCACCATTAATTGCAGCAAGTACAGTGTAACCTGGGTGAGTCTTTTCATAATCTTCAGCAATTGCAGATGTTGTTCCTTGCTTATAACCTTCTCTAGTAGGAGATAAGCCCCAAGAAGCAACTTTAATAGCAGGATTGTTTTCAGCAATAACACTAATTGAATCCCAAGAATAAACTAAACCAGCATCAGTAGAATAATAACTACCAGCTCTTTCTGATTCAATATGCATTCTTTCATAATTAACACCAGACCATAAAGTTCCTTTAATAGCATCACCAACCATAGTAACATGATCAGTAATAGGTGTTTTCTTTTCATTAGCTTCAATATGAACTGTTGAAACTAAACCAAACATAACAAGTAATATTAATGTAAAAAATCTTTTACACATTGTATTGTTTTTCATTATTCTTTATTCCTTTCAGAAATTTTTATATATTTACTTTTAGTAAGTTTTATTAAAAAATAAATAGGTAAACTAAATCCTAACAGTAATAAATATAAACTAAAGTAATAACTTAAAACAAGCGATAAAACTACCAAAATAACTAATATTAATGTTCTTCCTAAATCTTTAAACGCAAAAATTAACGCCAATTTAATATGATGCATAATTTGAATACCATCAAAATAAATAAACGATAATGGTAGATGAATAAAACACATTAAATAAATTAGAATAAATGATATTGAAAAAACAAATCCTATCACATATCCTACACCGCTTGTTCTCATACCATAGAAATAATTTAAACTGTTAATTAATAAGATACCAAATACTATTAAAATAATACTTGATAAAATTGTTTTTAAATAATATTTTTTAAAATTTCTAAAAAATTCTTTAAAAGTTCCAGTAGACTCTATTAACTCATAGTCTTTAATAGTTGCGAATATTGCAACCATAGAGGGGCCTATTGTTAATAGAGTTGGAATTAACGATAACCATTTATAAACATTATCTAAGTCTTTGAATGCTGTCTGAATGATTAAAAAAATCGAGAATGAACATATGATGAGTAATATATTCAGTATAATCAAACGACATATATAATCAAATACTTGATATGCTTTACTATTGAATATTTTACTTCTCATAATCATCCTCGATTTAATTCTACTAACCTACAATACCAGTTCTTTCAATACCTTCAACGAATAATTTTTGTACAAATAAGTAACCAATTAATAGTGGAAGACACATCATGAAACCAGCTGTATTAGCAATTAGAGATGTGAATAACGCGTTACCACGAATTTCAGGGTCAACCAAGTTATCTAAACCATATAGTTTCATTAAACTTGGTAACCATTCGGCAGTATTTTTAAGCTGCATTGTAAGTAATGGGAAGTTATCTGAAATACCTAATAATTCAGTATAATAAACATCATTCCATTGCCATACAAATGAGAATAAAGCAACTGTTACCATAACGCCTCTTGCGTTTGGAAGCATAACGCTCCAGAATGTTCTTACTACACCTGCACCATCAATTTCTGCAGATTCTTCAAGTTCTACTGGAACACCACGGAAGAATTGACGGAATAGGAATACGAAGATAGCTGAATTAATACCTTGTCCTGTAAATGACATGATATATAGGATTATTCTCTTACCTGATAATGAAATAGTGTTTCCATCATTAAATAATTTAACAAGTCCTAAAATATCAAAGTTTGCAAAATATAACATTCTAGATACTGAAACAGCTTGAGGTGGAATAATAAATGTCATCATTATTAAAATGAAGATAATATTACTTCCTTTGAATTTTAATCTAGATAAAGCATAACCAGCTAAAACCGAACAACAGATTTGGCCAACCATACATACTAAAGATACACGAATATTATTAAATAATGATACTTCGTATTTTAATAATACAAATGCTATTTTAAAGTTCAAAATAGACCATTTTTCAGGAATCCAAATAACTAATGGATTTTGAACATCTTGTGGATGACGGAAAGCTAAAGTAATTTGTTGGAAAATAGGGAAAATAATAACGAATGCTAAACCGAAAATTAAGATAGCTCTAAATAAACTTCCAAGTTTGTTAGAAATTTTTTGACTTCTAACAGCTTTTTTAACTGGATTTCTTAAATCGGCTAGAATTTGTTCATATTTTAATCTAGCTTTTGATGGAGTTTTTTCATTATTTTTCATCATAATAGAACACCACCTTCTTTAATACTACTAATGCTAAGCCTAATATCGCGAGTGATACAATGATGTAAGCCCACGACGCTGCGGCATGGAACCCATACAATGGATTTTTAGCTAATTGTTGAACATATTCATTTAAGTCACTTCTTAAGAATGAATCAACGATTGTATAAACAACTACTGTTAAGATCATTGGAGATACCATTGGTAATGTAATTTTCCAGAATTCTTCATATTTTGTAGCACCTTCAATTTTAGCAGCTTCATATAAATGACCAGGTACAGATTGAATTGCAGCTAAGAAGATTAGAATTTGTACACCAGCATATGAAATTGTACTATAAATTGTCGATGTAATACCATTCAGGAAAGTTACGAGCTTCGCAGGAATACCCACGGATGTCATAAAGGTCTTCATGTCAAAGATATTTGTTAATGCATTAGAGCCTACCGAATTCAACATTGAGTCAATCGCTTCAGTTGATTTTGTTGCTGCAGCAATAGCTTCACTATTTAATATAACTGGTAAGAAGAATACCGCTCTGGCAAATGCTCGTCCTTTAAAGTTACCATTTAACATTACAGCAATTAATAAACTAAAAATTGTAATAACAATTGTATCTAGAATTGTTTGCCATGAAGTTTGTGCTAAAGCTTGTAATAAACTTATACTTTCTTCAGCACCACTTGTAGGATTTTTAACCGGTAACATACCAGTTTTTCCAGTGAATAATTCTTTAAAGTTATAGAATAAATCTCTAACAACAGAAACATTATCGCCATCTTTAACTGTGTGTTGTCCAAACAAAACTACAATACCTTTACCTGGTTCTACAGATACTTCACTAAATGCATAAATTAGTGACATAATTAACGGATATAAATAGAAAATTACGAAACCAATTAAGACAGGCATTAAGAACATAATTGAAACAAATGTCTTTTGACCTTTGCTAGACATTCTATCATATACTTTTCTTTTAAATAAAACGATAGGATAGAAGATAATTTTTAAAGCCGGTAAAATACCTTTTTCCCAGGCAACCTTTAAACCTTTTGCAACCTTAGAAGAACTAATTTTAATAATAGTTCTTCTAGTGAATGCTTTGACTTTTTTAACGATGTTTTTAAAGAACTTTTTAATTCCTTTTGAATTATCTTGTTCTTCTTCTTTATCGTAAATGTTAATTATTGCACCTGATGTTTGAGGTTCAATAGTTTCTTCGATAACATCTTCTTGTAATAATTCTTGTTGATCTGCCATACTACTTAACCTCCTTGTCAATAATATAACTCCAACTATTTAATGTTACTTCATTTTGATTTCTATCTTTAATTGAAGCAGCTTTATCAGAGTAATTTAAATATACTTGGAAAGTATCTGTTGGATTAACTTTACTTGCATAAGTTACAACATATACTTTATCTAGTGTATTACCACTAGCATCTTTTAAACTATTGTGTGATTGTAGAGTATAACTATGAATATCATAAGTATTTAAAATGCTCATAACTTCTGTTATCTCAGCTTGCCATTGAGAATATTGTGTATAGTAATAATAGTTATAATCTGTTTGAATTAATTCACTTGAATTATCATAACTAAATGTAAAGTGAACGTTAGATCCACTCATTAAAATATTCATCATATGTCTATTTAATGCAATTTCGTCATTTGCATTGATTACTAAACCACTATAGTCTTTATATCCACTCATAACTAATTGATAGAATGGAATAGAATAATCGAATACTTCATATAATGTTGATTCGTAAACTAAATTTGTAATATTAGATGTATATTCTAAAGCAAATTCATATGGAGCATTTAAAGATATTTTTTCAATACCGCCAACTTCTTGTAAAGTTTCAAATGCTTTAATTGATTCATTTAATGAGTCTTGTTTATAGAATACATTACGTTTCTTATAATCACCAACTAATTTAGAACCTAATTTTTCAAATGCCATACTGTTTAAATCTGGATTTGATTTTGCAAAGTTTTCACCTAAAATTTCTGCAAATACTTCAAAGTATCTAGGACTTAAAGTATAATAAGGTCTTTGTTTTTCATCATATACATTACCAGCTAAATGGTAAGGATATTTTTTAGTATATTCATTTGAAATATCACGAGTAGAATATCTATTTTTACCAAAGGCATCTTTATATTTATGAATTTCTAAGAAGCTTGTAATTGGATATAAATCGATATTTTCTTCTTCTAATGTTTTAACAAAGTTTTGATATTCTTCTTTATTACCAAGTTTATTTGCAAATGACATATCTTTGAATGATTCATTAACTAAACCACCATCACGCCATCCACGATATAAAACATTAATATTCTTAGCACCCCATTCTTTTAAAGAGTCAAGAATTGTTAATGCTTCATTATAAGTTGTTAGTGTATCATGACCACTATATACAATACCTAAGAAGTTAGTTGTATAATCATATACACCAAGTAATTCAGCATTTAATACTACATTGTCTGTAGTATCTTTATCTTCATTACTTAATACACCTTCATCAATTAAAATTTGTTGATAAAGTTTAGCAACATCAGAATATGTGTAATCATTTGATTCTGATGCATATAAATAGTAATCAACTGCAATATCAGTTTCTACTACTTTATCTGTAAATCTTGTAATTTCTTTACGATAATAACCAGTACCAATTGGAACTAATTGACTTTCACGATAAGTTGTAGTGTAGTAAATCTTATTGTATGAATCTGAAATTTTAGAGATATTACTATTTAGTGTAGCTTGACCAGCACCTTCTGAAACTCTAGCAATTACAGCTGTACTATTTTTATAACGTGTAGTTGGACTAGCTATAGAATTTGAGATAATTCCATACATTGGTAATAGTATATCTTGTGAAACGGTTTTTTCCACCTTACTACCAAATGCTAAGTCTGTAGAATATACAGGTTTTGAATATTGAGAATATTGAGTTCTACCATTATTTAAAGAGATAAAAGCACCACTTCCATCAGGGATAATCATACCACCATTTGTTTGATAAGTTAAACCTTCAAATTTTTCTTCACAGATTTCAGAAGTGAAATATGGAAGTAAATCTATTTGATATAAAGGGTAAACTTCAGATTGAGTTTCTCTAATTGAATCTGTTAAAATTCTAGCTTTTAAACCATTATCTGTTAATTGATATTCAACAGCAACATCACACTCAATGTAGATATCATTAATTTCAACTTCGAAGTAAGCAAGATCTTTTTCTAGATCTTCTTCAGTATAACGTAATTTAGTTCTTAATAATTGATATAAGTCTTTTTGAACGGGTTTTTTCATAGTTTGATAAGTATCAATTTGGTAATACTTTTCTTCTACTTCATCACCATCTTCATTAATTACTTTATGAGTTAATAAATCTGAATAGTAACCTTTGAACGCTGTTTCATCTTTAGAATAGAATTTTCCATCTTCAGTCTTATAATTCCATAAGTATTCAACTCTTACCATTTCACAAGCTAAATCATAAACTTTCTTAATGTCGCCCATTAAGTCATCTATTTTTGCAACGTAATCATTAGTGTTTGATTGACTATCAGCAATTACAGTTCCACCACCATTTGCTCTAACATAGTTATTATAAGCATAGTGTCCTACGAAACCTTTAGTACTCATAATATAGTTATATATAATATTAACACCTTTATGTTGGTTAACATATTTTTGTAAATCTTCAATTTTTCCAGCATTATAATATTCAGTTAATTCTTCAATTACAGAATCTACATAAGCTTTACTTCTTGCTTGTAGGTCTTCTTCAAATTTAACTTGAGTAATTGCTTTAGGGAAATCAGAATAAGATAAACCTTTTTTAGTTACTTGATAGAATACTTGAATTGAATTTGATGTAGGATCAATTTTAACTTCAAATGAAGGAGTAACTGTTTCAACATCAGTTCCACTTCCAGAAGTGTCGCTAATAGAATGTTGATAAATTGAGAATTCCTTAACGTCACCAGATTTAGTTAAGAATTGAAGAATGATAGGACTTTGTTGATTATAAACAATTGATTGAGATGAACCACGACTATTAGGGTCAGTTAAACCAGAAGCTGGATCAGACCATTCATTTTGTGGATTTGAATACCAACTATATAAAGCTTGATTAACATCACCATTCTTAATCATATCAATTCTAAATGTAGTATAACGTCTATTGAAATAGAATGCATAATTATCATTTTTAAATAATAATTCGAATTTATCAATAATTTGTTCAGCACGTTCAGCATCTGTAATAGTACTAGCACCATCAATTTTATTTTTGAAGCTTGTTAATGCACTATTAGAAATTGCCCAAGCTGAACTATTTTTTGTAAGTAAACCTTTTAAATAATCTCCATTTGTTTTAGTTACTAATTCATTAATTAAATTAGGAACTTCAGTAGAATAATTATCTTTTGTTAATACTTTACATTTTGCTTCAAAAGCATCATTTTCCGTTTTTACTTGTGTGTTTACAATATTGTTGATTGTTTGTTCATAGCTTTCAAAACCTTCATGAACAAAGTCTTTCATATTTGCATCTCTAGAGGCTTCTTTGTATCCGCCTAGGAAATAGATTAATAAATATCCTACAACTAATACTAGAATAGTAAGTAGTATAGTTCTTTTAAGATTTAAAAATTTTGGCCATTTAAACTTCTTCACTATACTCACCTCCTAGAAAAATCTTGATACGATTTCTTTATATAATGAATATAAGAAACCATAAATTTGTGATGATAAGTCAAATATTAATAATGCAATAAATAGGATAACAGCAGTTGCAAGAATTGTTAAAATAATTGTTAATATTGCTTTAGCAACACCATATTCATGAATAACAACTAATCCCATAAAAATCATATAACCCATTAATACGAAGCTTAATACACTAAGTAATGTAATAATTTGAGCTTCATCAACAGTTACGAAATTACTTAAAATAACATTAATAATACCGAATACAATTAGTGGGAAATATGAATAACCACCCATTGTAATAATTTGTTTCATATTACCTTTACCATTCATCAATGTAGTAATTGACCAGTTTGCTACTGATAAAATAATTAAAGGAACAACTGTGTAAATTAATAATTGAATACTATTAAATTTTGTAGGGTCCTTCGCATTAATAACAATACCATCAGCATTGTATCTAATGATTGTTAATAAAGCATAAATTAATACCATACCGATTGCAACACTTAATTTACCTTTTTTATCTTCTTTGAATTCTGTATATCCAACGATTGGATGAGACATAATTCTTAGAGGCATTTTAATAAAGTTTTCAACAAACTTTTTCCATAATACTTTTGCAGTTGAGGCTACTTTCTTGGCTGCTTTTTCAATGAATGCACCAAGTTTATAAAAGAATCCATAAACTTTACTCATGATCTTCTGACGCCTCCTTTTGAATTTTTGCTAAATCTTTCTTTTGTTTAGCTTTAAATACCTTCAATGTTACAACGAAAGCTATTGTTAATACAAAGCCAGTCATAATTATAGAGAAGTTATCTTTAATCATAATATTACGATATTGTTTATAAGCATCAGAATAATATTCTTTATCATGTCCTAATTCAAACATTTCCATTGCTTGTTTGTATTTTTTAAGTTGAGTTTCTTTATCAGGTTCAACGTTAGCATCTCTTAAAATACTCTTACCAATACCAATATAACCTAATTCATAGTTACTGTTCATCTTAACTACATCTTCCCAAACAACTTTAGCTTCATCAATTTTATTATTTAAATATAATGATGTTGCTTTATTTACAAGTTTACCAAATTCAGTTGTTTCATAAACTAATAAACTCTTTGAACCTTGGTCTAATACTAATACATATTCATGTGTTTCATTATTTTCAACAAGTGTTAAATATTTTAAAGCAACAGGTGTCTTTAATGTATTTGCTAAAGTACCACTTTCTGCAGATACATATAATAAATTACCTTCATCATCATATGTAAAGATTCTTCCACGAGTTTGGTCTAATGCAGAGTAGATTCTAGAATCGTTAGCATCGATTGCAACGAAGATTGAAGAACCAGTTACTGCAGGTTTTACGAATTGTTGATATTTAACATCACCATCAGGTGTAACATAACCGTTACGTTTTAATACGTCACTTCCTGAAGTATTAATTAATTTAATCATTTGTTGAGCAACAGTTGAATCAGCATCTGGTTTTGCAGTTGCATAAATTAAGTTACGATCATCAATAATTAAGTTAGTAAATTGGTTAGGATTGTTACTTGAAAGTGTTTCATATTGTTCATTTGTTAATAAGAAAGTCCACCATGAACGCTTTGTAACTAAGTTTTTACCTAAGAAACGGTTGAATTCTCCACTTGGGTTGTATTCAATTATACCTTCAAATGTACTTGAAGCAATAGTATAAACACGGCCATCACCATCAACAGCAATTTTTGATGGAAGATAAGTAGTTCTTGAACTTTGATCAATTAATTTACCATCTTCACCGTATTTTCCAACATCACCAATTTGGAAGAAAATAATATCATTAGGAGTTAAGAATACTTCATCAACAATTGGATTTTTTTGATCTGAGATATCAACTCTTAAAATTCTTGAATTGAATTTATCTGCAATATATAGATAATTTCCAATTACATAAATACCATCAGCACCATAACAAACTACAGCTGGTTCATAAGTTTGACCATCATCGAAACTTGCAGCAAAGAATGGACATCTTCTAGTTGCTTTTTCAATTGAATCTGCAGATTGAATTTGCGCTAAACTAAATTGTGTAGGATCCATAGAAACACCGTAATATTCAGCAAGTGTTTCTTGAACATCTTCAGTAATTTTTAAAATGTCAAAACTAAATTCCATTTTATATTCACTATTAATGATATAAACTGTACTATTGTTAGTTAGTTTTGCAGTAGTTTGACCATCTGCACAATCAACTTTAACAGTTGAAGTTGTAGCATCGTTTGTAGCACTATCTAAAATGTAAATCTTTTGAGTGACATCATCAACGAAAATATCAGCAAGTGCAGCAGTAAAACTATCTCTAGCACCTTTTAATGTATAAGGATTTGTTTTAATTTCTTCTTGATATGTAGTATTTACTAAGAAGTCTGATAAATAGAATGTATCTTTATATGCTAAACCTTCACTAGAATAAATTGTATTTTGGAAGAAATCATAGTTATAACTTGAAGCATTAACAACAACTCTTGGTATGAATGCTAAAGCAATGAATATAAAACTTAAAAATAATGTTTTTCTTTTCATGTTCTACCTCCTATTTCATACCAGAGTGTGCCATTGTTTCAATAATTTGACTTTGTGATAATACAAAGACTGTAATTGGCACAGCCATCATAATTAAGATAACGGCAGAAGCAGTACCAGTTCTTGCTACACCACCTGACACGATTTGGTTAAGTGAGTAACTTAATGGTTTTAATTGTTCACTATAAATGTAAGCTCCACCATCATTGTTCCATAAGCTTTGGAATAATAGAATAATTAATGTTAACCAAGCTGGTTTAACTAGTGGCATAACAACCTTCCACCAAATTTGGAATTCGTTAGCACCGTCAATCTTAGCTGATTCAATTAATTCCATTGGAATATCATCCATAAATTGTTTCATTAAGTAAAGACCTAAAGAATATGCAAATGCAGGAACGATAATTGCCCATTGTGTATCAATTAATCCAAACATACTAAAGATAATGTATCTTGGAGTAGCAGTAACTTGTGCAGCAAACATTAATGAGTAAACTACTAAACCGAAGATAACTTTAGAACCAGGGAAACGATGTTTTGCAAGTGGATATGCAGCCATTGATGCAATAATAACGTGACCGATAGTTCCGACTAATGTAATGAATATTGTATTAAAGAAATATCTAGAGAATGGAACCCATGAATCTTGCATTAACATTGCAAGGTCTGTAAAGTTATCTGTTGTAGGGTTTTGTACAAATAATCTAGGTGGATAAATGAATAATTCATTTAAAGGTTTAAACGCAGCATTGATTGAATATACTAGCGGATAAGCACTAAATAAACCGAAAAGAACTAATAGTAAGAATAATGCAATATCACCTGCAGCACTTCTACTCATTCTTTTTTTCTTTTTAATTCTTCTTTTCTTAGCACGTAAGTAGAAGAATTTTTCAATTTTACCCATAGTATTCTCATCACGAATACCATATTTCTTTAAAAGTTTTTGTTGGCGCTTATAACGTCTTTTTTCGGCTTTGGACATCCCGACGCCGACTAGAGCATCATCATAAATATCTGGCATTATTAGCTACCTACCCTTCTTAAAACTTTTCTAATTAACGCATTGGCTAAAATCATAATGATGAATAGGATTGTTGCAATTGCACTTGCGTAACCCATTTCCATACGAATTGATCCATAGTCCATTAAGTGCGTAATAATTGTGTGCCCGGCATAGTTTACCGATGGGAACCCAGCCATCTGGATGGATACATCAGCAATAGATAAACTTGAAGTAATTTGCATTACCGCACCGAACATTAATTGTGACTTCATTTGTGGTAAAGTAATAAACCACAATTCTTGCCAACGGTTTCTGATACCATCAATGGCACCAGCTTCATATAATGTTTTATCAACACCTTGTAAACCAGCAATGAATGACAAGAAACTTACACCTAAAGATAACCATAATTGAACAATCATAATAATCCAAATGATATATGTTTCATTAGACAACCATTGAATTGGTTCATTGATAATACCGAATTTAATCAAGTATGCATTAGCATAACCATAACTATCACTTGAGAAGATTAATTTCCAAACTAAGTATGCAGAACCAGAAATTGATGGTGCATAGAAAATTAATGTCATAAATGATCTTAATCTTGGACGTAATTCATTAATTAACCAAGCAAATACGAATGATGCTAAGTAACCAAGAGGCCCAGTTACTACAGCAAGAATTAAAGTATTTTTAATTGCAATAATAAAGTTTTCATCATCTACGAATAATCTCATGTAGTTTTCCCAACCAACAAAGTCTGGGAATTCTAATAAGTTAAAGTTTGTGAAACTTAATACAAATGACATTATTACAGGTACTACTGTAAATACAAAGAATAAAATTGTGTAAGGAGCTACTAGATAATAATATTGTCTTTTAACAAAGATTTCTCTACGAAGTCTTCCACCTCTTTTACTCCATCTTTCAATTTTGTAAAGAAGCGATCCACGATTTTTTTCTATTCTTAATTTTTGAACTAATCTATCATGTTTTTTATTATAATCTAAATATTCTTGGAAAGCTTCTTGATCTTCCGGGTTAGCTTTATAAGCAGCATGTTTTTCTTTCCAAATAGCTTTAGATTCTTTAACTTGTTCTTTTAAACTAGCAATGTTTTCTTTTACTTGTTCATCAAATGCTTTGTCTTGTTCTTTCCATTCAAGTTTTTTAGCTTGCATTGCGTTACGCATTGCAAGTTTTTCTTCTGAACGGTTTTGTTTTAATTCAGCTTTTGTATATTGAACTTTGTCTTTATTTGCTTCTTTTTTAGCAGCTTTAATTTTCTTATTTTTTAAGAATACATTATTTAACTTGAAGGCAATAATAGCAAAGATTGCTGCAAAAAATAAATATAATACAACTGTCATTATTTACCTCCTTAGTCTAAATTAAACTCACTACGCTTACGGTCAATTTCGTTATTAATATTTTGAGCATAAGCATACAAAGTTTCTTTTGCGTTAAAGTTATTATTAATTACTGCACGGTATGCATTTTCAACTTCACGACCTGTGATATATGAACCGGCAATTTGTGGAATTTCACGAACACCATATACATGATATTTACCATCTTTGTATTCGTAACTATATAAGTCTTGAGTAATATATTCGCGTGCCATTTGAGCATAAGATGATTCTGGAATATAAACATCTTTAACTTTTAAGTAGAAGTTATCTGGATCATCGCTTGCAATATCACCAGTTCTTGGATTATGGTTACCATAACCCCATTGTAAAGATAATTGTTCTTGGTCAGCTTTAGGCCAAGCAAGTTGGATAAATGAGTTATAGTTTGCTGTAGCATGACGAGCAGAACTACCTAAGATACCTTCCATTTCTTTACCAAATTCATCTTGAGCCTCACCTGTCCACCATTTTAAGAATTCCCAAGCACCCCATTTAACATCTTCATCAGCTAAAGCATTCTTTTCAATGATGATAGCTGCAGTACCAGATGCAACTGATGTGTGGTCTACTACTGTGTAAGGATAAACATCACTTAATCCGTATGGATCGTTTTCAGCAGTTACTTCAATTTCAGTACCAGGGATTGGATAGAATGCCCATTCACCACGGATTTCAGGTGCGAATACTGCTAAAGTATTATACATTTCATAGTATGAAATACCTAGTGGCATTTCACCAGAACGGAAACGGTTAATAAATGATGCATATTTAGGGAATGAATATTTAGTGTAGAAGTCAGTCCAATATTCAAATGTATCCATAGCAACAGGTTCTAATAAACCAGTTTCTTTAGCATCATCAGAATATAATTGACCACCATTTTGATATAACATTGTAACAAACGCAGGGTTTAATGCTGAAGCACCAGCATCATTAACTGGTAGATAGAATTGTAATTGGTTAGTTTGTAAGTCAGTCATAATAGAACGAACATCTTCCCATGTATCAGGAACATAAGATTCCCATTCAGCTCCATATAATTGTTCCATAATGTTAGTTCTAACGAACATCATCATATAATTTTGTTTTTCAGGAACAGCGTAAGTTGCTCCATTAAATGTAAATTGTCTAATTGTACTTGGTAAGAAGTTTTCTTTAACGAACTTCCAATATTCTTCACCATAAGCACCAGATAAGTCTAGCGATGCATGACGAAGACCATAGTTAACAGGTAAACCTGAATCAACGTTAATTGCAACGTCTGGTCCAACACCAGCAAGGGCAGCTTTTAATAATACGTCTGTACCAGTAAGTTTTAAGTTAACAGAAATATGTACATCTCTACCATTGATTGGATATGCTTTCTTAGAGAAATCATTATCGATTAATTTTCTAATTACGTTAGCTTGGTCTCGACCAAGAGTCATCCATACTTCAATTTCTAATTCTTCTAAACTTTCATCTTTTTCAACGTCAGCAGAACCGATTTCTGAATAGTCAATAACGAATGAATAATAGAAACTTGCAACGGCGTTCCATGCTTTTTTGAAGAAACCTTCATTTGGTTTTTGCATTTCATAATCACTTTCAGCTGAGTAAACTACTAAGTAGTCAATTGTAAGTGGGAATTCACGTAAGTCAGATAATAATGTACCAAGTGATGAGATATTAGTACTAAATGAACCTAATTGTTTTGTAACTTTAGTTGATTTAGCTAAGAATGTTTCGATTTGTTCAACCATTGTATCAATAACACCAGTCTTATCGCTTCGACCATCTTTATAAATTTCACCATCACCTTTTTCATCTACTTTGTCAGAGTTTTTACTAGATAATCTAGCAATTTCTCTTGAAATAGATTCTAAAGTGTTTTTAGCATTTTCTAGACGTTCATTTAATCTTAAATCTTCTTTTTTAGTTAATCCGTAGTCACGGTTAGTATCTGGAGATGCTGTTGTGTACTTGATGATATTTAAGTATAAATCACTTAATTCTTGAGTAACAGCTTCTAATTCTTCAATTAATTCACCATATGCACCAAGTGTTACTTCCATCTTGATTTCATGATGACCTTTTTCTAAATAGATATCAAAAGCTGAACCATTTTCAGCATTTGAACCTAATGTAACATTTTGCCAGTCACTTGAGAATGAGAATACAGTTGATTTTAATTCTTCAAATGGTACAACACCATCGATGTAAACCATACGATGTGAATACATACCACGAACTAGGTTTTGTCTAACTCTCATTGAGATGTTATAGAAACCATCTTCTGGAACATCAAATTCCCAAACAATCCAGTCACCTAAAACTTTCCAGCTTTCACCACCAATACTATTAAGTTTTGTACTCTTAGCACTGTATGGGAATGTATTAGAACTAGTTCTATCTGTAATTGGATATAATGTTGGACTTGAAGTTGATGAACAAGCTTCGCCTTCAATACGATAACTAAATTTTTCTGTATTTTGAGGAGTAATACCTTGTTCTTTTAATTCAGCTAAATATTGTTCATATGTTAAAGTTGTTTGAACTTGACATAATTCTAATGATTCAATGTATAAATATTCTTTGATTGATGAAATAGTAATATAGTTGAAACCTTTTTCTAAGTAATATTCATAAGGTTCAGTTACATAACCCATATAGTCTGAGAAATATGTAGATACATCAACACCAGAAACTTCTTCTTGAGAAGGTTTAATATCGTTACCATTTTGGTCTTGACCTAATTGTAAGATTTTGTGTTCATCATCATATTTCTTATTACCTGTATAATCTATGATTTCACTTGTATCACCTTTCCAAATTCTTGAGAATACATAACTTTGATTTGCCATATAAGTTTCATATGAACCATTAATAAAACCAATTGTTACTAATTTTTCTGCTTTAGATGAAGCCACAGTAGCTGATAAGTTTTCAGTAGAAATTAATAATTGTTTAATTAAATCAATGATAATCTTTTTCTTACTTGCTAAATCATGTTTTTGATTGAAGTAATCACTTGCAAGATATTCTCTTAAATTGTGTTCAGTAATAACAACTTCTTCTCTATCTTCACCTGTATTTTCATCTTTAACTTTAATTGTAGTTTCATCTACAATAGTTTTGAAAGGAGATTCTTCAACTAGTAGTAAAGCTATACATTTTTCAAATTCAATTTGAGTTTCTCTATCTACTAAAACATTAAGTCTTCTTTCAGCAGAAGATGATTTACTATTAACTTCTGAAGTAACATAATTAAGTTTTAAATTATAAAAACCAGATTCTTGAACTTCAACTTTAAAAGTAATTGAGCCCACTTCATTAGTTTCTAAATATTTACCACTTGCACTTTCAATGAAGAAATATTCTAAACCTTCTTCACTTACTTTTTCAAACACTTTAGCATTTCCTGCTAATAATTGATTTTTTTCATCACTAGTTAAATCTTTATATTGTTTAATATAACCTCTTCTTGCAGTCATATTATCATTTAGTGAATCAAAATCATATGCATGAATCACTTGAGATCCACCAACTAAGGTTGGATGAGTAATAGTCTGACCAGTATGAAGTTGATAATTTTTGTAATCACCTTTTTGTAAGTTTTCAACTGTACCTTGAGAATGATTATATGTATAATCTAATGGGTCAGTTTTGTTAACTTGAGAAATAATAATTATTAAAGCGATTACTAACACTACGACTATCGATAGTGTTAACAGTTTTTTATGTTTCATAATCATTTGCCTCTTTCTTTAACATTTCTAAACATTGTTGTAATCTTTCGATTCTTTGTGAACTATAAACAAAACCCGGTTCTTTGTTTCTAGCACACCATAATTGTTTGTGATTTTTTAAATATTTTGTAAGGTTATTATTAACTACATCAAATAGTTTCAAATCTATTTGATTGTTTAAACAACCACGTAAGAAGATGTTTACATCAAGTAGAGTTTTCAGTAATAAAATTGCATTCCTCAACTCCTGATGTATTAATGTATTTTCCACTTCTAGGTTTAATTTTTCCTCTATGTGGTTTAAATAAATATTGTGATAAGCTATCTCATTTTCACTAAGAAGACCATATCCAACTTTCTTTTTGAAAACCTCTAATTTTGAAGTTTCAGTTTGAACAAGCTCCGCTTGTACAATTGGATTAAATAGTTTTGTAGAATATCCTCTGTAGTGTTCTTCGTTTAAGTGATAATTAGAAAGTTCTATAATCATTTTTGCAAGATGTTCATTTTCTAATAATTCAGTTAAACATTCTTTGATAAGATGATCGCTTGCTTTTGTGTAATTCCAAGATAATAGCGATGTATACACAATGCCTGGTAAAGTGAATGGGAAATATTGAAGATGTCCAAAATCACCCCAATCAGTAAGCATAATTCCTAAACCGCCATAATGATAAACTGCCTCAGCTGCATTCTTCATTGACCAAATCATTTCAGAATACTTAGATGTTACTGCAGCCCAAGTAGATGTACCACCCGCCATTATAAATGGTCTTTTAAGCTTTCTTAATATTTTTGCGTGTTCTACAAATTGATAATCGTCAACATATCCCCAATCAATCAAGATTGCATCAGGATCCAACACTTTAATTGATTCAGGATTATGTATTACCACATCACCCCAAAGCATTGGTGTTTTGCCATATGATTTAACAACTTGTGCTAACTTGTTAAAATAGTTTGCATAAACAATTTCTTTTCCCAATTTGTCACATGATTCTTTAGATTTACCATAACCTAATTCGTATGGTTCATCAAAGTTCATATTAAAGTATTTTGAATTTGCGTGAGGTAGCATGTCATCATACATGCGTTTTACCAGTAAATAACTTTCTTCATTTGTAGGATCGAGAGTTGTAGAATATCTATTACTTCCCCAAATGTTAAATAATCCTTCAACATTACTTAGGTGTTTGAATTCATCTAATTTTAACCACTCACCCATGTGACCAAAACCATTTTGATTTGGCACCAGATCTATGAAGTGGTCATTAGCATATTTTTCAATTTGTTTATATTCACTAACACTGATAAAATTCTTATCTTTATTCACAAAAGGCATACTCTGATATTCAAAGCTAAAGCCTTCAACATATAATTGTAATTGATTGTATTTTAAATAACTCAGTAAATCTATAAGTTCAAATATTGTTTTTAAATTAGATACCTTACTCCTACTTATGTCTAGTTGAAAACCACGAACAGCCATATCGGGTTTATCTTTAATTGTCATAAGTGGAATTAAACCATTATATTTTTTTGCAAGTTGTTGTAATGTTCTTAACGCATAATAACAACCATTTAAATCTTCTGCTTTGATTGTAACGACTCTATCACGAATTAGTAAGTGATAAGCTTCACTTCCCAATTTTTGATATTTAAATTTTATTAAACCATTTCGTTTAGTAGAACTATATGAATCTACGATAATTTCAGTAAGCGTTTCCAATCTTTCATCAAAAAAAGAGGCATAATCAATTGTCTGACACGCAGCTATATCCAAAGTCTTTTTTTCACTACTTTGAAAGTACGAAATTTCTTTGGGTACTGGTATTAGATAATTCATTTTCTCACCTCCTTGAGTTAATAATCGGCATAGTATCATCTTATTGTATCACATCTAGTATATTTTATCAAATCAAATGTTAATGAAAATTGTAGCGCTTTCATTTTCATTTCGAAAATAAAAAGAAGTTTCCAAATTGGAAACTTCTTTTTTGATTATTTTTTAAGTTCTTCTTCAAACTTTTTTTGGATTTTTTGACTATTCCAACGAACTTTAAGAAGGGAAATACTAGCATCTTTAATAGGGTTTCTACCTGGTACTAAATCATGATAAGTAAATAAAATAGTTCCTAAAATATTTGGATATACTTGATTTAGTCTAATTTGATAATCAATTTCTAAAGGATTACTCCATGTAGGATTTGCACCCATTTGATAGATAGCTTGACCAATATATAACTTAGTATTTGTTTCTAAACAACGTTCACTCCACCATTTTGTTAAGTCATGATAATTTACATCTTTTCTTTCAAATGGAAAATAAAGTTGAGGAACTACGTAATCAATCCAACCTTCTTGCATCCATTTGTAAACATCTGAATATAAGTCTTGATAACACTCTAATGCGCCTGCTGAATGGAATGATCCTTTTTCCCATCCGTTTTCTTTTAAGGCAATATTTGTTCTATAAATACCAAATGGACTAATACCAAATTCAACTTTTCTACCACTATTACCAAGCGATTTTTTCATAGCATAGTGTATGCTAGAAATCATTTTGTCAACATTTGATCTACGCCAATCTTCAAAAGTTAAATCTTTGTTTTCTTGTAAAGCGGCTTGATAATCTTCCTCTTCTAGTTCTCTTGGAACCTTAGCATATGGATAAAAATAGTCATCAATATGAACACCAGTTACATCATAATTTTCAATAACTTCCATAACTGTATCAGTTACAAATTTAATTACTGTTGGACTAGCTGGTTTTAGGATAATATTATTTTTTCCGTCTAAAATAGTATCTTCTTTATGAACTCTTGCGTAGTTATTTTCTGCTAAAGTATCAAGCATTTCTTCTTTAGTCATACCTGTTTGGTCAAGAGGTTTTTGAGTAACACGATATGGATTCATCCATGCGTGAACTTCAATATTGTATTTTTTAGCTTCATCGATAACGAATTTTAATACATCAAATCCCGGATCTTTGCCTTCAACACCAGTGATAAATCTGCTCCAAGGATTTAGTTTTGATGGATAATATGCATCATTACATGGTCTTACTTGGAAGATTATTAAGTTCATATTATATGATGCAATATTAGCAATCATATCTTTTAAATATGTTTGATAACTTTCAATATCTTTCATTATAGGAGTATCAATGTTAACTACATTTGACACCCAAACACCACGAATACCTTCTTCGTTATGTTTATATTCTGGGATTTCTACCGCTTGTTCTTTGCCGTAGTAGTAAACTAATTGTCTACTATTATACTTATGTAATTTCACTTCTAGAATTCTCTCTTTCTTAATAATACTAAAGCAACTGCAGCAACAACTGGAAGTACTGCTACAACGCCCATTGAACATCCGCCACCAGTTCCTGGTTTTGTAGGTTCTTTTTCACCACAACTACAAACGCCATTTACATATTCGTGAACATGTTCTTGATAGTTAGGGTCTTTCGCACCACAACTACAAACACCATCAACATATTTATGAGTGTGTGCTGTAGAACTAATTGTAAATGGACCAACTTCTAATGTGTTTTCAACATCTGTATCATAAGATACAATTTTAAATTGTACTGTACCATCTTTAAATGTACTATATTCATAAGTGTAATATCCATTTTCATCCTTAGTTAAGTTAGTAGTATTCTTGTAAGCACCACCATCAATTGAAACTGAGATTTTAACTGTAACTGGTAAGTTTATTTCACTTTCAGATTTAATCTTAAATAAAATCTTTTCACCTTTAGCATATACTCTATCTTCATATTCAACATCAATTGAAGCACCTTCATTTTCAACCGCTTCATCAAAGTTTACTACATAATATTTATATTGTTCATTATTTTCATCAAATACTCTTAATACATATTCAAAGTTATTAGTAGATGATTGGGTAACAGTTTCAATATGTAAAGCATCACCAGTAGCTTGGTTATAAGCATTTTTGATTGCTACACCTTCACCTTCAAAATTAACAGAACTTAATGATTTAGGCATACCATATAAAACATATCCATTTGCATTATCTACTTCTCTAAATTGAATACTATAATTATTAGATACCTTGTAAACATTAATTTCTACGTCTTCACCAATCTTATTAGTACTAGGATCATATACTGGATGTAATGCTCCTTTATTACAGTAAATCTTCAAATTGTTTTGGGCTGTAACTAAATGTTCATTAGCAGATACTAAATTCTTATAAGAGAACAATACAAAACCAGATACATAATGATCAACATTTGGGTTTGCTTTAATCCAATCTAATTGATTCTTAATACCTAGGCCGTCTTGCCATTCTGGAACTTGATAAATAGCTGTACCAATGTATAATCTAACATTTACTTTTTTAACTACATCTGCCCACCATTTAACGATTGTTTTATAGTCTTGTCCATATGGATAATACACTTGAGGAAGAATATAATCTAACCATTCTTCATCTACCCATTTTTTAGTATCAGCATATAAATCTGTATAAGAACTATAACTACCACATACGATATTTTCAGTTCCTCCAGGAGCACCTCTGTCAGGACAACTTGCTGCACTTGGTGCCCAAACAGCAGATGGACTTACACCGAAGGCTACATAATGATCTTTATTTTTAGCGTTGTGTGCATCAACTAAATTATGAACACCTTGAATCATTTTATTAACATTTTCTCTGCGCCAATCTGCTTTTGCTAAAGTCCCACCGTTATTAATATAGTCTTGATAATCTTTTGAATCAATACCAGATTCAATACCACCGCTTGGATAGAAGTAATCATCAAAGTGAATACCATCAACTTCGTAGTTTTCAATTATTTCTTTAATAGTATTAGTAATATGATCAATACTTGCTTGTCTAGAAGGATTTAAAATTAATTGTCCTGTCTTAGGTCCTGCAACAATTGTTTCCAAGAATTCTTCTTCACTTAATGTAACTACTGGATTTAATGTATCAGGATCAGCTAGCATCATTTCATTTCTTGTTTGTAATTTAACATTTTTAATTTGTTCAGCTGTCATACCGCTTCCAACAACAGTTGATGCAGTAACACGATATGGGTTTAACCAAGCATGAATTTGAATACCTCTTGAATGACATTCATCAGTTAACCAACTTAACATATCCCATCCTGGGTCAACACCAAGGCCTGCAAAATATGCACTATAAGGATTTAACTTTGATTCATAAAAAGCATCATTAGATGGTCTTACTTGGAAAAAGATTGCATTTAAACCTAAATTTTCAACTTTATCTAAAATTGCTAACAACTGTTGTTTATATGTATTAATAGCAGCTTTAGTTGTGCCATTTTGTTTAGCAATATCAATATTTGAAACTGTTGAAACCCATACACCTCTAAGTTCTACTACATCATCACCAGATATTGCAGCTTCAACTTTGGGCGTTGAGAATGTAATTGTTAAAAGTAATACAATTACAAAAGAACATAATAATTTAATTAGTTTGTTCATACTACTTACCTACTCTTTCTTTTAATTTTTCATAATTAAGATGTGTTATTTTTTCGATTTCTTCATCGTTAAAACCATTTTCTCTTAAAGCAATTACTAGATTTGAAACATCACCATGTGATTGTAAGTCATCTAGATTACTATTATTAAAATCAGATAAATAATTCATCATATCAAGTCCTAACATTACTTGATCAATTCCCATAATGTTTACTAAATATCTAATTTGTTCTGCAAAACCTTTACAGTTTTGTTTTGACTTATCTTTAGAAACAAAATTTCTAGCTGCGACTGCACCAACTATTCCACCTTTTGCTTTTAAAGCAAGAAGTTGTTCATCTTTTAAGTTTCTCGGATGATCGCTTAATGCAAAAGCATTAGAATGAGAGGCAATCAGAATTTTAGGATTTAGTTCTAAAACTTCATAAAAACTTTTTTCATTTAAATGTGAAACGTCAATGATCATATTATGTTCATTCATAAATTTAATGAATTCTCTACCAAGTTCGGTTAAGCCTCTTTCTTTAGTACCTTTAACACCAGTTGCTAAATGGTTTTCTTCATTCCACGTAAGCATAGCATGTCTAATACCCATATTATATAACTCTATAAATTCATCTAATGTATGAACATTTCTTAAACCTTCTAAACCATATATAACATCAAAGTTATCTTTATATGGTTTAAACTTTTCTATAGCATCTTTGTATGCTTTAATTACATCAAAGTCAGAATCTGAATATACTACCCAAATTCCACCTACAACATTACCCTTTGTTAAGTCACTTAAATGATATTTTTTAAAAGGATCTAAATCATTTCTAAAAGCTAAATTATAAAAAATATCACTATGACTATCATATATTTTCATATTATCACCCATTTTAGTATAACATAAATATTGATTTTTTTCAAGTACATTTAATAACAAAAAAAGGAAGTAGAATTTCTACTTCCTTTAATCTTTATTGTTTTTTCTTTAAGAACACAAATGCAATACCAATTGGTAAAATAGTTGCAATAATATATGCTCCCATACTACAACCACTATTACCTTTGTTTCCATCATTACCTGTATCTGGTTTTACATAGTTAGGATCAGTTGCTCCACAACTACATACACCATCTACATATTTATGTGTATGTTCACTTACTTTATCAACAAACTTAACTGGTTTACTATAAACAACAGTCGTATCAATACCATCAGATATTTCTACTTTAATAACAAAGTTATCAGTTTTAGCACCAAAGGCTTTATATTCACAAGTAATTGCATCATCACCATAAACAATGTTAGATACTGAATATTTAAATTGTCCATCTACACCATCATAACTTGCAGTAATATTATATGTTAAGCTATCGCCATCAGCATCAGTTGAATAAGGGATAGTGATATATAAGTAATCCTTACAATTAATTTCTTGACTATGAACACCAACTTCAACAATAGTTGGAGCATTATTTTCATTCACATTATTTAAGTCAAGTTTAGTTGCGATAGTTGATGGATAATAGTTATCAGATACTACTTGTACATAGTAATCATATTGGTCACGAACTTTTAAAGTAAGTTTAACTACATCTTCGTATTGATAATCTTTAACAATTTGATATCTAGCTTTAGTATTATTTAAATCAACTTCAGTTCCTTTAGGTACTAAATAAATTTGATACATACTAGCATTAGGTACTTTTGCAAAAGTTACATCAACCATATCACTTTCGGCAGTTTCTCTAATAGTAACATTACCAACTTTTAAGTCATCAAAATCAAGTTCTCCTTCAGGGAATGGTAATACAGGATTTTGTTTCCATAAAGCATACATCTTATTACCAATACCTGTTTGGTGAACAGTATTTTCAAATACTACTAAATCAGTATAAGCATACACAGCACTACCTTTAATACAATCGAATAGTTGATTATATCTTAATTGATACACCATTTCATTAGAATCGACAAAGTCTGCTCCTGATTCATGGAATTTATAAATACCATGAGCAACGTACATTTTAACATTTTCTTTGCCTTCTAATGCACGTTTTTCATTTGTCTTATTAACAACACTTGCCCACCATTTAACGATATCTGCATAAGGAGCTTCATTGTTAGCAAAACCATAATATACTTGAGGAGCAATCCAATCAACGAATCCATTTTCTACCCAATATTTTGTATCAGCAAACAATGTATAGTTAGAATTATAAGCACCACAATGTGTATTTGATCCTTCTGGAGATGCACTAGGTGAATCAGCACAATGAGCACTATTTGATTGCCATACTGCTGTTGGTTTAGAACCAAATTCAACAGACTTATTTAAAGTTGAATTTACTCTATCTACCATTGCTCGAATGTTTTTAAATAAATTATTTAAACTTTGACGTCTAAATTCACCAAGTTTTAAATTAGGTTCTAAATCATATTTTTCAGGATCAGCAAGATAATCTCTATATGTTCCTAAGTCATTCATTGTATTAACGCCAGTTAAATTTTCTTTATAACCAGTTCCACCAGCAAAACATAAATTACTTTGTTGTGGATCAATACCATCAGCACTTCTTCCACTTAAATAGAAGTAATCATCAAAATGGAATCCATCTACATCATAGTTAGTAATAATTTCTTCAATAGTATCAATAATATGTTGTTGAACTTGAAGCTCAGCTGGATTTAAAATTAACTTAGAATCTTTTTCACCCATAACTACAAGTTCAGGGTGTTTTTTAGCAAAGTTATTATCAGCAAGAGTTGCTATTGCTTTTGCTTTAGTAGAAATTAATTGTTCATCAGTATAATAAATAGCATCTTTTTCTAATTGTTCAGCAACAGTAACTCTAAATGCATTCATCCAACATTGGAATCTAATTTCTCTGGCGTGTGTTACTTCAACCATCCATTCAAGTGGATCCCATCCTGGATCAACACCTGCACCAACTAAGAATTCACTCCAGTCGTTATGAACTGATTGATAAAAAGCATCATTATTTGGTCTAATTTGGAAAAATATAGTATTCATATTATATTTTTCTAAAGTATCTAAAACAGCTAAATATGCTTTTTTATACTCTTCAATAGCAGCTTCACTTGTGCCATGTTGTTTAGGCATATCATTATTCCAAACAGTAGCAACCCAAGCACCTCTCATTTCATATGAATCAACCACGTATTCAGCCGGCATATAAACAGCGCTACCACCAAAGTTATAACTAATTGTTTTTCCATTTAAAACTACTTTTTCATATTCTTCACTAGCAGTACTTGTAACTGCAAAAGATGTAAGGAATATACTAAATACAACTAATAAAATTTTTGAAATCTTTTTTACCATAAGCTTCTTTTAACCACCTTTTGTCTATCATAAATATTAAAGCATTCAGCATACATAGTTTTATTTAAACATCCTCTTACTCTTGCAAGTGAAGTATAGTAGTCATAATATTTAAAGTCTTTACTATTCATTACAAACCAATGTTTATGTAAGGCTTCACACCATAATTCATACCCTGGTGTAATATCAATATAAACATATGGTTTAAAGTCTAAATCATCTTCCCAATTTTCAGCAAAATAAATTGGTGCATAATGACGTTTTCCTTGAATCTTATCACATTCAACAACACTAGCTAAGAATTGAGCATCTGGCACAATATAGTGTGTTGCATTATGATCTTTATGCATTGTAGAATGCCAATGAGTAATAATTAAATCAGGTCTTACTTCTCTAATAATATTAGCAACTTGATATCTAACTTCTTCATTATTTGGAAGTTCACCATCACAATATTCTAAAACATATGCTTTACCGTTCATCATTTCAGCAAAAGCATTAGCTTCTTCAATCTTTTGTTTTCTATATTCTGCAACTGTTAAATGAGCTGGATTTCCTCTTTCACCAGCAGTAAGTGCAAGCGTATAGTTCTTACCACCCATCACAGCATTAGTAGCCATCACACCACCAGCAGTAAGTTCTGCATCACCGATATGACCACCAATAGCAAGTATAACTTTTGGTTTATTTTCCATATTATTTAATCTCCTTCTTCATGATAGCAAAACTTTGACAGATTCTAAATCCCGCATATAAATATATATATCTTGCAGGGTTTTCAAGGCCTGTAAAGAATGTCATAAAACTTGATCCTTGTTTTTTAGAGTAATCGCATAGACTACAGAATAGACTCTTTCCAAGTCCTCCGCCTCTTACCCCTGGGTCTACTGCGATTCCATCTAAATGCCCACGGCCAGTAGATTCAGTATACATAGGGCCAGTCCAGCCTGCCATTCTTCCATTGTCAGATACAATTAAGAATGGTAATGGTTTTTCTCTATTTAAGTTATATCTAATACTTCTAGCAAAGCCAGGGTTATTAATTGCTTCACAGAATTCTTCAACACCATAGTGTTTTTCTGGATCATATACTTCAATTTTTAAACCCTTCTTTTCATTTTCTTCCATTCTCTTTAAAACATCTGGATTCATTTCAAATTTAGCTAGTGGTAAATGGAATGCATCAATATGTCCTTGAGCATGGAAATCATTTCTTGTTAAGAAGAAATAATAAGGTGTGTTAATTGGAACAGCAGGTAACCCTGGGTGATTATGCTTATCAGTTTCAGGAACATACCATGGCCAATTACATGGACCTAAGAATACACTTCTTACAAATGTTTTACCATTTGCTTTAAACCATTCAACAACTTTTTCAAATAATTTAGTTGCAACATATTGTCTTCTATATTCTTTTTTAACAAATATTGTATTAAAGTAACCAGGTTTAGTTACATCTTCTTCATCTTCTTTTCTAATCCAACCACAAGTAAAACCAATTACTTGATCATTTTCAACTGCAACAAACGCACCACTTTCTTTAAAGTTAGGATTTTTATATAAGAAATTATAAAAACCTTCTTTTTCAAATTCTTGATAGAAACCTTCGCTTACAACATCACTCATAAATAGGTTGTAAACTTGTTCTCCAAATTCATTTACTGTAAAATTCTTTATTAGCATTCTCTTATCTCCTTTTTAATTTCTTCAAGATTAGCCATTATATAGTTTGCTATTTTAACTCTTAATGGCATATGTAATAGGTTCTTTCTCGTTGGATGAACTCTATTAGACAATAAACAAAAAGCAACTTCATTCTTTCTATCAACCCATACGTTAGTTCCTGTAAAACCAGTATGGTTAATAGTTTCAGAACTAGTTAAATCACCAGCTGAAGAATTATAGTCATTTACAATCCAGCCAATACTTCTTCTTAGCTTCATTGTAGATAGACCAACTTGTTTTTCAGCAAGTGGAGTAAATAATTTATCAACTGTAACTTTTGATAAAATCTTTTTACCTTTAAACATCCCTTCATTTAAAATCATTTGAAGGAAATTACTCATATCACTAATTGTTGAAAACATACCTGCATGGCCTGCAACTCCACCTAAGATATAGGCTGTCTCATCATGAACATTACCCCTTACAATCCCTTTAATAATTGGATCGTTTCTTTCTTCAGTTGGAGCACATCTTAACTTATCAGTGGGATTATAGCAAGTATCTTTCATTTCAAGTGGTTCATATATATACTTTTTAGCAAATTCATCTAAACTCATACCACTAACAATTTCAATAATTCTACCTAGGAAGATAAAATTTAAATCAGAATAAACAATGTCAGTTCCCACAGGAAAATTAACGGGAGCTCTCATTATCATTGACCAAGCTGCATCACTTGATTGAATATACCAAGGATTGGATAATCCAGGTTTTAATCCACTAGTATGTGTTACTAAATGATATATACAAATATCATCATATAAAAATCCAGGAATATAATCTTTAACTTTATCAAATAATCTGATTTTACCCATTTCCATCAACTTTAAAAGACAAATGGAAGTTGTCGCAACTTTTGAAACACTTGCCATATCATAAATAGTATCTATCGAATTTGATTCTTCTTCTGGATATTTTGCTCTTAAACCACAATAGTTCATATATACTTTATCTTTTAAAACTACAGCATAACAAGCACCAGGAAATGCTCCATTTGTTACGCCACTTACTATCAATTCATGCAATTTATCTAAGTACATATATTTCACCTCTATATATTTTATCATAATTTAGAAACAATGTAAATAAAATATGTTTATTTATTTTGAAAAAAGCACTAGAATAAATCTAGTGCTTTATTATATTATACCATTTTACTTAAGTATATATCAATTAATCCTAAGATTCCTTCCCAAGTAATATATCCTTTCCCTACTGCTACTTTAAAGTATGGTGCAGGGAATGCAGCATATACTTCGTATGGAACATAATCTTTGAAATCTTCATAAGTGTATAAACCATATTTTTCAATATCTTCGATCATTTGATCCTGATTAATTGTTAAATCATCATTCATTTCAAAGATATTAAATAGACCACTTATACCACCAGGCATTGATAATAAATTGTCAGTGAAATAATTCAAATGATATACTGTTACTAATGAATAGCAACCTATATATTCATTTGTGATATATGCATCAATTAAAGTAACATTACCATCTAAATATATTCCATTATTATATTCTGTAAGATAGAAACTATGACCAATATAATCATTATAATTATTTGAGTCTATATATACATATTCGTCTAAATCTAAATCATAGAAGCCATGTTCATATATAATTTTAGTAGTTTGCCCATTAGAGAAAACCAAATTTATAACTTCATAATTTTTCCAACCATTGTTTTCAATAAAAATGATATTTGCGAAATCATAAGATCCAGTTTCATGATTGTATACAAGTAATACATCATCTAATGTAACATCTTCTACAGGTTTTAAAGTCCCATCATACATTGTAATTAATGTACCAGAAGTTATACAGCTATTTGTACCAGTTGCAGAAATACTACCCTTGTTACCTGTTAAAGTCAAAGTATATGAACTTGCTTGCCCGCCCGGGCTACCGTTGTAGCTATTTCCAGAGGTATCAGATATACTTAATTTTTCATTAGCATCAGTAGTTACAACATAAGTTATACTTAAGGTCTCAGTCGGTGATGAAACCTCATATCTTTTTTTAGTATTACTAACATCAACTCCGTCAATTTTAACTGTAGCATTACTAGCAGTAATTGTTACTTCATAAAAATATTGTTCAAGATAATGCGAGTATAAATTTATTGATCCAGAAGGAGATAAATTTATACCAGCTTCATAATCTTTCGATGTTCGATCAGAAGAAACGCTCCAACCATCAAATGTATAAATACATCCATAAGTATCATTCTCTTCAGGTTTATTAAAGTCTGAATCAGTTGAAGCATCATAAAGTGCTACACTTTGTTTTTCACCTCGATAATATTCATTAAAATAATGTTTTTTTTCTACTTCATCATTATTGTTATAATAATTGATTGTAAATTCTTTATCAGTCCAATCACCATAAATATTAATTATCTTATCAATTTTTCCATCTAACTCATCATATTGAACTAATTTAGCTGGTGTCAAAATATCATTATCAATCAGAGTAATCTTACTAGTATCTTCCTTTCCAACATACCATGAAGAACAATATTGTGATTCATCTGGATTAGTATCAATAGTACTTGTATCAGGTAAAATTAAATTATCATCTTGCATTACTAAGATATTAGAAAAAGATAAAGATGGATGATTATCGCTAAAAACTATTGTATAAGTATCTTCTGAAAACTGACAATATAATGGAATTACATCCATACCAGTTTCATTTATATACTTTTCTAAATTAGTTTTAGATATTGACGATATTTGAACACCTATTGAGTCATCAATGCCAATGTACCATCCTTTAAATATTTTATTTTCATATGAAGCCTTTGTTGTAATTACTAAATTATCATTTATAAAATCAGATATTGTAAATGTTCCAAGGATATTTTCAAAAACAGTATCAGCAGTTACATCAGTAACGACATTACTATCTTTATCTATATATCCTGAAGTATAAACAAAAGTATAAGTGTGATCTTTCCAAACAGCATATAAATTAATTTCATTTGTATTTTCTCTATCATATTTAGTTCCATCATAAAGAATTTTATCTTTTGCTAGACTTCCATCTGATAATATCCAATAGTCTATATCTTTATGAAGCTTTGTAGTATTAAACTCCCCACCAGTAATTATATATTTATACAATCCATTTTCATCAGTTTTAAGAACGAAAATTTTCGAACTTCCTATCTCTTCATTGCCTTCTTCAGGGTCATGAAAATATAAATAAAAAGTTTTAACATCATCAGGAGTTGTAAAGAAATATTCTCTTTCATTGACCGGTTTATTATCATCTAATGTAGTAGATATAAAAGATGTAGATGTTTGGTCTGCAAACTTTTGATTTGGAGTATACCCCGTTTCATTACCTATAGATCCTGTTGCATAATAAGGACTAGTAGCTACCGTAATTATACTTGCAGAACCAGGAGCTCCATCTTTAATTTTGATAGTATCAATTTTTGTTATACATGAAATTACCGCGCCTTCATCTTTAGTAATTACTTTGCCCCCAATAGCTCCTGTTCCTTCTACAGTTCCATTAACAATTAGCAAAGCGTCATTCTTATTTTTGCAAAAACCAGAAAAATAAGGAGTTATCCCATAAGTCCCATTAGAATATGTATCAAATGCCATATAAGCACCAGACCCAACATTTAATATTGCATTTTTCTCAACAGTTAAAGATGTCCCAGCTAAGAACGCATAAGATGACTTAGATATATTAAGTTTTGAATTTTCACAAATTGTTATATCAAAAAATGGAAATGGAGCTGGTTTAGTTGTAGAACTTTGAAAATTAGCACCACTTAAACTAATCTTAAATGTATTATCTTCATAATCTCCATGAATTTCAATAATATCTCTTTGCCCTAAAGTTTGATTTGATTCAGCAATTGAGGTGTTAATTGAATCATTTTCACTTGTGCCTTTCTTCAAAATATAGTCAGTTGAAATAGCCGATGATGTTGGTCTAAACAAGCATGTACCTGTACTACTAGAACCTCCAATAACACAAAATTCTGCTGTTCTATAACCCAATAAAGATACTTCAATTGCAGTAAAGCCATATAATTCAGCACCTTTATAAATATATACATTACATGAAGCCGAATGAATATTCCATATGATTATTGGAAAACCATTAGAGACCAAAGATGAAGCATTACTTCCTCCAGGCCAATCATAAAATCTCATTATATCAATTAATCTAGATCCTGATTTTAAAATTACATCGCCTTTACCTTTTAAGTGTCCATATGAATAAATATAAGTACCGCTTTCGGCAGTAATTCTACCATTATTCATTATTACACCTTTATGTGATATTAGGCCATTATTAGGCATTGTACCATTCAACATACCACATATATAAACATCGGCTCCGCCGCTAAATTTTAAATTTACACCACTGCATATTGTTAATGCAGAATAAACTAAGTTTGCACTACTAGTAGATTGAGCAGTTAAAGTATCCGAACTATTATATGGAACATATAGTGGAACTGTAACATTAAATGTTTTATATATTACACCATCAATTGTTTCATTTGTATAATTAGTATATGGATATCCTTGTTCTAACGATAAAGCACAAAATTGAGTTTCTATATATGAGTTAGCATTAGTTGAATCACCCATAAAAGTAATTTTTCCACTTTGATTTAAAATAGCATCTTCAATCGTATAATAAATACCATTCGTAATCGCTGATTTATACTTTAAAATAATATAATTGTTTCCAATAAATTCATGATTATCTAAAACTTCTTCATCTAAAGTAATATCTATTTTGTATGTACTTCCAGGAATTTTTGAGGAAGTATCATTTACACTAAAAGTATGTGTACCATTCGTCATAGAACTATATGTAAATGCAGCATTCGCTTTTGTAAAAGCCCATTCGACTTTATTTCTATCTAAAAAAGTAGAAACTGCTTGATTCTTATTGTCAACAAATTCAATTTTCTCATCAATTTTAGGAACAATATTTGCCATATGACTGTTGGACAAATTATTAGTTAGACCAGAAAAATAGTTTAATTCGACAGTCGTAATTTTTAATTTAATTTGTTTCTTATTAATTGTATATTTTACATTACATTGACCTTGATCTTTAATCGTAACAATAACATCATATACACCAGCAAAAACTGGTTTTCCATCTGTATATTCAGATTCAGTTTCTTTTTTGTATTGATAAGAAATTAAAGAAGTGTCAATTGCTTCACCACTTATTTGAACTGGCGCTTGTTCAGTACCATTATAAGTAGTACTTTGAGATACACCAAAATAATTAGAAAATTCATTTTCAAAATAAGATGGAGTAATACTAACTTCATACATGATAATCCATGTAGAATAACCTATAAATACCAGCAAAGGTATACAAGCCAAAATTGTAAATAATATTTTTTTCATTTACCAATACCCCCTTTATTCAATCCCTTGAATTTCTACACCAAGAGCAAAGTCGATATTATCTTGTTCTAAGTATTTATAAATATTATTGTTAAAGTAAGGACCTGTTGTAGCAAATAATGCAAATTGTACATTAAATGGAATTGTAGTAGCAGTTGTATTTTTTGCATATTTTAAAAGAATATCATCAAAAGTAATTGTTAAGACATAAGAACGATTTACTGTATTTGCACTTGAAGTAAATGTTTCTGTTGCACAAGTAACAGTATTATTTATTGTTCTTCTTCCATCTTTATTAGAATGATTAACAAAAATATTTAAATCTGTTGGATTATCATTTAGATATTTCAATGTTAATTTTACTTGTATTGAATTAGCTGTACCAAACAACTCTTTGCATTTTTGGATATCAATTATAAAGAATGCATCAATATAACCAGTGTCATTGTAAGTAATGCCATCATCATTTAGATATGCAGTTTCTTCATAATCGAACCAATCAATACCAGAATTATTATCGCCTTTAGTAGTATCCAAATAAATATAATCTTTGCTATTAACAACATTTTGTACATCAACATTTCCAATGATCTTTTCTTCTACTTCGCCTTGAATAGACCAAGATGCAAATCCTATGCTAAATGAAGATAATACACATAGAAACATAATTAGATATACTTTACTTTTTTTCAACATAGGATCACCCCTTTCAGTTTTATTTTAAGCTTTTTTTACCCATCTTGCATATAAGTCCAAGTTATCTGCAATAACAGTAAGATCAGTAAATTGGCCATGGATATTTAAATTTAATTTATCTCCTTTTTCAGTATACCAACCTGCAAATTCATATAAATCGCTTGTTGGAACTGGAATTGGATCACCATCTTCATTAGAAGAAAAATATTTACCATGAGTTATATAATATGTTTCATTAACTCCAGATGGCATACTAGCAGTGTCGTCATCTTCTGGAGCATTTAAATGAAATTTAACTTCATAAGCTATATTTGAAATTTTATCTAAATCTATGCTTGGTGTCCAACCACTTGACTCTTTAACATAAATAGTTTTATTTGTTGTACAGTAATATAAATCTCCTTTAATTCCAATTGAAGGATCTGGATTGGCACTATCTGTAAACCACTTATTAACTCTCTTAATTGGAGTTGATATTTCAGTGTCATCATCTAATTTTAATATCATTTGATATACATTGCCAAAATCATCTAAAGGTTCAATCTTGACTTCCTTTACACCATTTCCATCTTCTCCTTGAATAGGAGCAGGAATTGTAAATGATTCACTTGAACCATCACTTAAGAAAATATCTAAAGTAACACTTTTATCTCTGTTTGTAGTATCTTTGATTTCAATTATTGAAACTCCATCTTCACCTTTTTCACCTTTTGGAAGTTTAAACACTTCAGAGGCTGAACCATCCGATAGTAAAAATTGAATATATGTAGTTTCTTCTTCAGCAACATAATTTGATTTTATTTTTGTCACTGAAACACCATTATTTACAGTAAATATTAATGGCTTAGTTCCTTCAGCTGTAAAATTAATTGTGATTTCTGTTCCACCTTCTACAGGCTTATATGTAACTTCACCAATGCCATTACCTGTATCTCCCTTGTCTCCTTTGGGAACTATAAATACTAATGGATCTGTAAATTCATCAACATAATTAATTGTTACTTGTTTATTTCCATTTTCTAAATTTTCAACTGTAATATCAGCAATCTCTAATGTCTCAGATGTGTTAAAGAATCCACAACCTTGAATTAGAAAAACGCTTAAACAAATTAAAAATAATCTGCATATTACTTTCATTTTATTATTCCTCCTCGACTCTAGATGTCAAATCTGAATCCTGTGGTATTTCATTAAATAAATAACCATTATTTTTTACACATTCAAAATAGAATGATTCATATCCAGTAACTATTGTTACTGCTTTTAATAATTTATTTTTAATAGCTTGAAGACCTTCGCCTTCTCCATAAGCTAAATAATTTTCTAAAAAATTCACTTCAATTTTTTTCCCAATATTTTCTTTGTTAAATCCATCTCCATATTTTACTGTAGATAAATTTAAACCACCACCATAGTAAGCTATAGGGATGTTAATATATTGTTTTTCTTCACTAACATAAATGTTTCCGTTTGCTTTAGCAGCATTTACTAAATATTGTTTGATTGGGAAAATCTTATCAATATTAATTTCTGTAGATATCCCCGGTACATAAGATTGTGCATATGAAGATATATGTTCTCCAATTAGTCCACTAATGTCAACATTGGCGATATCTTTATAATCATAAAATCTTGTATCTCCACAAATTTCTACTAAAACAGGATAAGCAACACCAGCAATATTATTTGCTCTAAAGTTTTCAAGTTGTAACCCTGTACTTGATTGTAATGTACCTAATAATTTTGCAATCTCACTAGGTGCAGAATAATTTAAGAAAGGACCATTGAACATTGCTTCTAAAGCAATAGAGGCAATACCACTAGAACTAAAATATGAATCCTTAATTTTTACTGAGCCCTTATACTCATTTAAATCATCAGCAACAGCGTTAAATGCTTTCTGCATTGATAAAAGTGAAGTTCTCATTTTATCACTATCAGTAAATTGACCATTAATATAAGTATTTAAAATTGCATCCGCTTTTCCATCTTCTTTAAAAAATTCACTAATAGATGTTCTGATTACATTACCATCTAAATCTATAAAATCATAAATTTCAGAATCATTAATACTAAAATATTCATTACTACCCAAAGTAACTAAAAAGTTCATTGAATTAGACAAATGACAATTTTCTAAAAGTAAATTCATAGAAGAAAAACTTCTAATAACATTTTTTCCGTTTGAAATTTTAGAATTTTTAATTTGTATATTATCGCCATTTGTTTCTATAACAGTTCCAACATATCTTAAATTTTGTAAAATGTCTCCAAAATCACAATTTCTAATATTAACTCTATTAACAATAATTCCATCACCATCAATATACATTCCGATATTATCTTGTCCATAAGCTTCAACCAAAGGTTCATTAGTATGGTCACCTAATGTATAAAACGGAAGCGGACCCTTAAATATATCTTTTCCAGTATATTCTGCAACTGTAATATTTTGACCGTTTGCTGTAACAGTCGTTGTACCAGTTGGATATGCCAAGTTATGCATATTTATAGAATATCCATTACCATAAAAATCTTTTTGAATTCTTAGCCCAACATTAATATCTTTTTTTATTATTCTACTCTTACCAAGAGATTTTACATATTGATTCCATTGATCAATATATTCACTGTTATAAGTTGTTTCAAATTTGTAAATTTCATTATCGAAATTAAATGTTTTATTTTTAACATCATAATTACCAAAACATTCAACATTATTTTCTATTGTTTTTGGGACACCATCAAGGGTAAATACTTCACCATTATTCGTAAATTCATATGCATTATCTAAGGATTCAAATGATTTTCTTAGAACAACTATTTCACCATTATCAGAATAATTTGTACAATACAATAAATCATTATATGTATAAACATTTACACCATCTTTTACAATATTAAAATCAAAAGTTCGAGAATCAGCTTTTGTTTTATCAGTGCATCCAATTGTAAATGACGCTCTACCTTCCCCAATAATTTTTACATTACCAGAATTTAAATCAAAACTAATATTGCTTGTAACATTTTCAACTCTAATTTCTTCTTTTAAAAGTTCAGGTATTGTTGTAATGTTAAATTCAACATTAGCTTGAACTTTACTATTATTATTTAAATCATATTGGCCATAATAGATAGGACATTCTAAACCACTTGATGATAACTTAATCACAGGATTAATTAATATTAACCCATTCTCATAAATGACTCCATTCATCGACTTAGAAATATTCCCTTTTTCATTTGAACAAGTAATTATAACCTCACCAGTAGAAATGGCTTTTAAATAATAAGTGACACCTTGTCTAATAATTTCTGCATGAACTTCAGTATCACCTTGCACTTTATTTTTAACAGACCACACTAAACCATTACCTTTACCTGCTGGATAATTCTTTTGATTGATTCCTTGAGCTTCAAGTTTATATAACTCTTCACTTACTTTGAAACCCTCCATGTCATTATAATTCCATCTAATCCCAAGGATGTCATTATCTACAAAACTAAATGTAGTATTAATTGTAACAACACCAAGTAAAGCAATAAAAAATGGAATAAATAATAAAATTATTAAATTCTTCTTCTTCATTAATTAATCACATCCAAATCCATAAATAAACTTTCGATATGTTTTTTTAGATAAATTACAAATGGAATTCCAATTATAATTACAACTAAAAGACCAATGATAAATGCTAATATTAATTTTAGACCAAAATAAGATAAAACAGCAGTTACAAAAAAATAAGTAAATGGGACTATATATGTTATCATGTTTGAAACAAATGTTGATCTTGGCTTATGGTGTCTAATATTTAATTCTTCATATAAAGAGATTAAATCAAAAATAACCAATAGAGCTGTAACTATTAATAAGCAAAATATAAATGTTATAAAACTAATATTACCTGTAAATAATAAAACCAAATTAGTAATCAATAGCGAAATAAATGACATTAAAAATGGTATTGATACTTTAACTAACAATTGCTTTGTACTATTAACAGGGATAGTTTTCATCAATTTTATTGTAGTTTTTTCATTTTGAATATAAGTATTGGCACCTTGAGCAATTATTGTAGAAAATAGCATAAGTATCAATACATTCATTAATGGTATAAAATTCGGTACAACTGAAATATAATAAGAAAATACACCAGTTGTAAAAATAGTGTTTAATGCCTTAATTACTAAAAGCGCTAAAAATGGTTGAACTAATAATAATGTAGTAAAAGAAAAAGTATAATCCGCATTTTTAAGCAATATTGTAATTTCTTTTTTAAATAAACTTTTAATAACAGATGTAGTTTTAGGTGTATACTCTTTAACTTTATTATTTCTAGAATATGAAATATTTCTTACATAATTAAATGCGAATATACAAATGCTAACCCCTAGCATAAAAACACCAAGGCCTATGCATAAAGCGGGTAGAAAGTTTGTAGTTGCTTTTGCAAAGAAAACATCCGTTAATAAATTGATTGGAAATATATATTTTTTAAGTTGAATTATAATACCAATATTTTGATCATTTAATAAACTATTAAAACTATTACCAGCAATAATTTCTATAAACACATTTAATACCTTGGAATATAAATAGCATCCGACAAATAAAATAATAACATTAAAAATAAATTTAACCATCAAATGTTTCTTCAACCATTTTTTTAGAATATAGAATGGGTAAACAAACAATAAAGCAATACCAGATTCAAATAAGAATGTAACCATCGGATAAAATAATCCTAGATAATAAAATTTGATTGGCATAAAATGTAATTGACCATATGCGACAAAGATAGGATAAGCAACTATAAAACATGTCGCATAATGAGTAAGAAACAGAAATATCAATTTTGAAAAGATAATTGAACTGTTGCTAACAGGATGAACTGATAACTGTTCTATATCTTTCTCATTAAAAAATAATTTAAATGCATTAAATAAATTTGAAAATATAATTACAACTGATATAATTGTTAAGAAAATTGTAACAAATGCAGTTGTAGCTTGATGAATATTTCCTATCTTTTTTAAGATTGTTACAAATAAGAAAACTTCTATACCAATAAAACAAGCTATAAAAAAGATAGAAAAAAGAATCTTAAGGATTTGCCTAGCAAGTCCTTTTTGTTTTCCAAACATTAATTTAAAATCTTTCACAAGAAGGGTTAACATATATTAACCTCCATAAGTATCGAAGAAGATTTTACCTAGTTGAAGTCTCTTGTTTGGGTCTCTATTTAGATCATATAATGCAGCAACTTTACCATCATTAATAATGGCAACTCTATCACATAGTTTAGCAACTAAATCGATGTTATGACTAGTTACAAAAACAGTATTATTATGATTTGCATACTCTCTCATCATTTTTCTCAATTCTTCAACAGCCATTATATCAAGCCCTACAGTAGGTTCATCTAGAATCCATACTTTAGGGTTATGTAATAGACTAGCCACTAAGCATAGTTTTTGTTTCATACCATGAGAATAATCTGAAATGGGATTTGATAACTCTTCAAGTTTTAATTGTAATCTGTTACATAAGTATTTGTAATTTTTTTCAAAATTAAGTTCACTTAACTTATAAACACTAGCTACAAACTCTAAATATTCATATCCGGTCATTTCTTCATAGCAAGTAGGTTCACTTGAAACATAACCATATGATTCTTTAGCTTCAAGTGGAAACTCTTTAATATCGAAACCATTAACCAAAATATTACCACTAGAGAACTTTTTAGCTCCAATCATACAATCAATGGTTGTTGATTTCCCAATACCATTACGGCCTAAAAATCCAAATAATTCGCCTTCATAGACCTCTAAATCTAAACCCAAAATAACATCTTTTTTTCCATAAGACTTATATAAATTATTTATACTGACTGTTACTTTACGTTCATCTTTTATAATATTTTGTTGCATAGGATTACCCCCTTAGTCTGATAAACCAAATTCTATCTTCTTCTTTATTATTTTTAAATCTATATATACTGCCGCATGAGGAACAATTAAATAAACCATTATCCTCAACTATCTCTTTTGATTTACATATAGGGCAATATCTAGAATATACTAATTTACTGCCAACAGTCTCCATAAAATGAAGATTTAACCAGTGCTCTATTAAATTAGATTCACATTGGACTGTATTAAATAACTCTTGCGTTAAGTTACTTAAATTATTTAAATTCCACGCGGAAATTACATAATCTGTATATGCATCATTTTTTGTGAATGCATAATTATTATTTTTTCTTTCTAAATTAAACCATAAATTATGTTTGATAACATTATTGTCATTAATTAGTAATTCTATTTTGTGTAAACTATTATTTAATTTAACATTTACATCATAATCATTATAGTGAAATGATAAATCTTCTAAACTTTGATTCTTAGATTCATCTAAAATAAAGTTCTTTTCTTTACATTTTTTCAAAAGTAAATTGAAATAAAAAATTCCTAAATCATTTATTAGTGTGTCTTGATCTTCGTATTTAATAAACTTTTTATAAAACTTAAAACATAAATTGTATAATCTATTTTTCGTTAAAATATTTGTGGGTTGTACATATTTAAAAGTTACCTTTGCTTTAGATACCTCTTTAAAGAAGAAAGTATCTTTAATAAATGATATACGTTTAATTATTTTATCTATTTTATTTAAAGCAATTTCTACATCTTTAGTATTCAACAAAGTATCTTTGCTATTTGTAAATGACGGAATCTTAGAAACATAAAATGATAAATACTTATCCATTTCAGTACTAATTAGTTTGATTAACATAACAATAAATATATTTTCATATATCTTAAGTTCATCTGTATATTCATAATAATGTACATTTTCAGGAACCATTTCATAATCTTTTTCACGCCACAAAATTGGCTCTTTTACAACTTGATTAAATGCATCTGCTGGAATACTACCAGCAAGTTCAGATCTTATAATAATGTCTTCAGCTTTATTTGTAAGATGAGGATGATTTATAATTGATGCAATAACACTAAGTATAAATGAAACTTCATCGAAGAAAGCAATATCTTCCTCAAATGAAATATCTTGTAAAGATGATATTTGTAATGAACTTATTGAATCAAAATATTCTTTAATAGACTTATTTTGTGTAAATTCATTAATGATATTAATTTGTTGATTAAGTTTGTTTTCTTCGATGATTTTCATATTATTATAACCTTCTCATTAAACCATTAATAGTTTTTTCGCTACGTTTAAAAACACCTTTTCCGTATGTTGTTTCCAACAATTGTAAAAGTTCTTTTAAGGCACCTTTAACGTATTCTTCAAATCTACCTTCTATTTTACTGATTACTTTTCTAGAAAGTAAGAAATCTAATGCATCTTCTTTCTTACCGCCACATTGAACAAACACAGGAACTATTCTCTCAATTTGAGTAAGAATACGGTTACCAAATGTAATATCAAATTGATCATAAATGTAATCTGTAATTTTAGTAAATTTATTTAAATCTTCAGCAGTTAACTGATTGTCGGAATTTTGTCTAGCTTCTTCATATGATTGTTTTAAAAAACTAGCACTAATGTTAATAGTTGATACTTCATCATTAACTTCAAATGGCTCATTACGATTGTCAAAATCAATAGTAATAGCACGGTCATATACTTTGTCAGTAATAGTAAAAGTAGAGTCATCCTTATTTGCAGTACCAACAAAATATGAATTTTCAGGTATTTGAATAATACCTTCATTTAATTTAGCTGGAGGTATAAAGTTAAATGGTAATTGCATAACCTTTAATTTCCAGTCTTCTACAGGGTACTCTAAAACAGATAAGAAATCTGCAAAATAGTATTCAATACGTGAGATATTCATTTCATCTAAAACATAGAAATGAAGTTTATCAGGATTATAATTTGCCTCATATAAATTTAACAAAAACTCTGTTTCTGTATATGTCTTTGAAAACTCATTAAAGAACCCTATTAAATTTGTTCTATCTCTCCAAGTCGCTTGTACAGGAATGAATAAAACCTCAGCATTTAAGAACTTTGCAAAATAACGAGGCAAACTTGATTTACCAGTACCAGACAAACCTTCTAAAATCATAAAATGTGTTGTACCAAAAGCACTCACAAAATATCTAATTGTATCTAAATCAAAATACAATTTTTCTTCTTTAGCAAGATAGTTTCTAAATTTAATACAAATTTCTTCTAAACTATAACTATCTGTTTCAATTCTATCTATCGCATATCCAGAATAATCTACATCAATAGTAGATAGTCCTGGGAAAACTTTTTCTCTATCATCTAATTCTTCAGCAGATCTAACTACACTTTGTTCTCCACCGCCAGCAGCGCCAGCAATACCGCCAAAACCACCAGTACCTAATCCAGCATTCATATTTGCATCAACATCAAAACTATTTGCAACATCAACTTCTGGATCATCTTCGATTTCAGCCACAATTTCATTATTGTCTTCAAAAGCTTTAAATGGTTTATCTATTAAAATGAAATTAATAATAAACATTATAATTCCACCAATAAATGCAACTAATAATACATAAACTATAGTAGTTAGTAAAACCGCTTGCCATATAAATAGTAAAGCATTACCAATGTTTTCACCAGTTAATGGACGTTGAATAACAATCCCTAAACCAAATGATAAAATACTACAAGCTAAAAATGAATATAAATAAGTAAGTAGCATCTTACTGCCAAATGGTTTTTTATTATTTACAATTGCATATCTTTTTTCGTATAAGAACAAAGATACAAATAAAGATACATAAATTGCAACTAATAATAAAAAGATATATCCTGATACTCCACATTCAATACTTTTAAAATTTAAAAGCTTAGCAAATTCCATAAACGGATTTCTTTTACTGATAAAAGAATTACCTGTTTCAATGCACATGCCAACAAACATTAAAAGAAATGAGTAAAAGAATGCAAGAGATATTTTAATTAAATCTTTTCTTGTATAAAATGGTCTTTTCATAAATTATTCTCCCATATTATTTTCTTTTTCAATAACTTTTTCTACAACAATTTTAGAATCATCTGTAACAATCTCTTTAATCATTGTATCTTGTACTTTTTGATTTAAAGGTTCATCATTAATTTCAACCTTATCAACAAACTTTTCATTTTTAAAATGATATTCGTATCCTTGATAATAAATAACTTCTGAATAATCTGCATTAATCATTTTATTATTTTCAACATTAGTGAAATCAAAAACGCCTTCTAAATAATCAGCTCTTTCATCTTGAACTTTATTAATTTTATTAGAAATTCTATCTAGCATTAATACACAATATACTAATGATAAAATAGTTATCATACCTGAGTATGATTGAAAAAACATTATAAATATCCCTACTGTTTTTATTTTCTTACCAGTATATTCCCCTAATATATCGGCATATCTAGGATGTTCTGGATCCACAGCTTCATTAGCGTCCCCTTTAGTATCATACGTTCCATCAGGATTCAAACTTACAATTCTGTGAATAATGTTTACGCCATCTTCCCTCGTATATGCAACTACATCATACAATTTAATATCCACTGGAGATTTAACTTTTTCAAGAATTATTATATCATATTTATCAAATTGATTATCTAAACCGTTAGTAACCAAATAGTCATTAACATTGTGTTTTTCACTCATAGAACCCGATGCAACAACCATTATTGCTTTATTACCTACAACAAATGGATTATTAGTGAACTTACTAATAGCAGAAAAGATAAATATAGGAACTATTATCGCCATTGAAAGATAAAAGGCTACAGATTTAATGTAGCCCCAAACCTTTCTACGCTTAATAACATTTTCTCTATTCTGATAAATAATTTCGTCTATTAGCTCGATATCTTTTTTACCAGAACGAATTTCATTCATGGTCATTGAAGCATAATTTCCATATAAAATTGTAAATATTGAAGAAAAACTGATTATTCCAATTAGTGTAACTATAAGTGAAATAATTTCAGTTGTAGTCATATATTATCCTAGTTAGCTGTAGCTGTTAAAACAACTTTATATTTTAGAACATCATCTTTGTGATCAGATATTACATCTTCACGGTTTGCGCCATCAGCATTTAATTCTGTATAATAATTATAAACACAAGCTCTTAAATCTTCTAAAACTTTTTTAACATTTGCGTTACCTTCAGCAGTATCTGGATATTTATCAGCTGCAAAACTTAATTCGTGATCAAAATATTCACTCGGATTTAAATTTTCAGCAGCTCCGCCTTCAATAACTTGGAAAGCAGAACCCCAACCAAATTCGATTGTAACTTCAAATTCTTTTTCTCCAGTAGCAGCACCAGCTGGTAAAGAAATTTCTTTTACAATAGAAATAGTACCATCAGAGTTTGTTGTTTGTGTGCCTTCTGGTAAAACAATATAATTTAATTCAACAGCTTTAGCAAAACCTTGAGGTAAAACTATTTCACATGTGAAAGTATCTAAATATTCAACTGGGCCAACTTTACCACTAATAGTTAAACTCAAATTTTCATACGGTGCCACTAATGGCCCTTCACCATCTGGATCCTTTTCTTGACGAACACGTCCTGAAATATCACCTTGAACTGGTTCAAAAGAAAAGTTTCCAAATTCTACATCATCATCTAAAGTAATTGTAAGATTGCCTTCTGCAACTACACCAACTTCAACATTTCCAGCACCTTCACTTTTTGCATTAGTTGACATAACCCATGCAGCAAAACCAGTAACTGTTAATGCAATTGACATAAATAAGAAAGCACCAAATACGATCATCTTTCTTTTATAGCCATTTTTTGTTAATCTTGCCATTTTACTTGATTCCTTTCAATAACTTTAATCTAATTATTATTTTTTATCTACTGTTAGCTTTAAAGTATATGTAAAGCCTTCTAAACCATTAATAGCATTCAAAGCGGCATATGCTTCATCACCATATTCAGCAACATCTAACTTATTATAGAATAAATATGGGTTTTCATTATTAAAATCTTTCCCCCAATCAAATTCTAAAGTAACTGTATATGTAACTTTTTTAGTATCTTCAGCATCGCCTGTAGCATTATCATTTACAACTTCAACTACTTCTACTTCTTTTGCTTCTAAATATTCTGCATCAATTAATCCTTGAACACCAGCACCAATTACATGTTCAGCTTCAAATGTAATATCACTTGAAGAAATATCAGCTACAGTTTTATATGCCACTTCAACAGTAAATGAAACTTGCAAATTTTCTTTTGCTTCATTATCATTTGTTAACCATGGATTTAATATTGTTGCCATTTCTCCATCTGATGGCATACCAAAAATAATTTTATTAGAATCGCCAGCAACTAAATAATCAGGATCTGTACCAGCATAGCTTAAGCTTTTTACTGTAATATCTAAACGTCTATCAGTAACTGTTTGTACTTCTACATTACCAATAATAGTTTCTTCGTCTTTTGCTGAAATTACCCAGCTCGCGAAACCAACGCCAACTAAAGATAGTGTTAATAATAAACCAACAACTATTGTTAAAGTTCTTCTTTTCATATTTTTTTCTCCTTTTATTTAAGGTCATTTTATAAGACCATAAAGCTTTCCTAGCTTACATTAGTAATTTTATCATATTGCCTTAATAATTAGAACTTTTTGTGCATTTTTAGACCTTTTTTCACAAAATACGATATGCTAAAATTCTTCATTTTTATTTTATGAAAATAATAAAAAAAGGTTAATGTTTTGACATTAACCTTTTACTTTGCTTTTAGTAACCTAAATAACGGTTTACGATATATTCTTTTTTAGATCCTTCCAATTTTTCAGCTTCTTCGCAAACTCTAGCATACTTAACTTCTAAAGTAATACCTTCTGGAAGTGGTAAGTATTGTAATTCTTCATTAACCGCTTTTTCTAATCTTTCAGCTTCTGCGTTATATTGAGCTTGGTATTCAGCAAGAGCTTGGTATTCAGAATCTGTTTTAACACAGAATGTTAAATTCTTAATAACAACTTTTTTGCCTTTATAACTTTCAGTATTATTAAAGATTTCTGTACAAACTGCAGTAATTTCTTTAATTAAATTTACACCATCAACACATACAAAGTTAGTATGTTTTGCAATTTCTCTAATTGCATTAATTGTATGATCATCTTCAAATAAGAATCTGTTACCAAATTGATAAGCCCATAAGCTTTGTCTAAATGGAGATAAATAATGTTCTAAGAAATTACCTTGAACAAATTCTACTGTACTATCGCTTTCTACTACTGCATCAAATAATACTTTTGGAGTAACAATTTCTTCTGGTTTATCTTTTAAAGCTTCAGCTTGTAATACATCAAGTTCAACAGCATACTTAGAAACTTGTGCATTTTGAGCTTTTAACATATTATAAACTAAAACATTAGCTGAATTTAAACTATGCATTTTTGGTGGATAAACAACACCTGTTTTTGCATTCTTGTGCCATAATACATATTCAGGACTTAATTCTTTGTATGCATCAAATAAAACACTATATTCGTCATCAATAAAATTATCGAATACATTAGCAACATAACCTTCATAACGAGGATAGAAAATTACAGATTCTTCAAAACGTTTATTTAAAACGCGACTTAATTGTTTTCTTTCTTCATCAATAGCTTGATTCCATTTACGGCTATATTCTGGACCTTTAGGACCCATAGTCATTTGGATTTTACCTTCTTGTACTAATGTACTTAAGATTAAAAATAATTCTTGATCATTAATTTCATCTTTAATGTTGTCAGCAATCTTTAATTGAGATGCTGGTACGAATGGAACTTCGTTAAATACTCTTAATTCTTTTTCTTGATTTACGCTCATATTTTTTTATCTCCTTTTTTTACGCCCCTATATCATATCAATTTTACAACAAAAAAGCAACCGATTTTATAACCTTTCTACAACCTTTCCTTTACACCCAACAACAGTATTTAAACTACCTATATTTTCTAATACTACAGCATTCGCTCCTACTTTTACAAAGTTACCAATATAAATATTTCCTAGTATTTTTGCACCTGCTCCAATCATCACATTATCGCCAATGGTTGGGTGTCTCTTACCTCTTTCTTTCCCTGTACCTCCTAAAGTCACTCCTTGATAGATTGTACAGTCATTTCCAATGACTGAAGTCTCCCCAATTACAACTCCAACCCCATGGTCGATAAGCAAATTTTTCCCTATTGAACAAGCCGGATGTATCTCTACTCCGGTTCTTTTTTTGACTTTATTCATAATATAGAATGCTAAATATTTAAATTTACGTATATATAAAAAATGAGCAATTCTATACCAAAACATTACCTTAACACTATTATTAAACAATAGTATTTGTAAGCTAGATTTCATGGCCGGGTCTCTTTCTTTAATCGACTTTATATACTTATTCAACCACATCACAATACCTATCATATCCATCATGAGCAATCATCAATATTACGCTATTAGGGTTTTCTTTTTTAATGTCTAATGAGGCTTTAAAACATGCTGCACTACTTAATCCTATAGGAATTCCTGCCTCACTTAATTCTTTCATTTGTTTAATTGCACAACCTCTATCTATATATATACATTCATTATTTAATTTACTAAAATGGTTTTTAACGTTCGCGCCAATTCCGTCGATTAAATCATTATCTTTTGGTAAAACACCAATTATTTTAATACCTGGATAACACTTTTTTAAAACCTTAGATAATGTATAAATTGTACCACCACTACCAATTCCTACAACACAATAATCCAGCGTTTTAAACCTTTTTACGATTTCACGACAAAGATCAAAATATGCTAATGGATTATATAAAGAAGTAAACTGATTAATATAAACATAATCTTTATTTAAACGAAACTTATTTAAAAGTTTTAATGATCCCTTCATTCCTTCTAAATTATTTGTTTCTAATACTTTAGTACCATCTAGTTCAATTAATTTCTTTTTAGAATCGTTTCCTTTAGGCATTATCACTACCAAATTTTGATTATTTATTTTACATATCTTAGATAGACTAATGCCTAAATTACCACTGGTAGCACAAATAAAGTTTTTTTCTTTATTTTTTAAATTATTATAAAAACATAAACCAGCCCGATCTTTTATAGAACCTGTTAAATTATCTAGTTCATATTTTATATATATACCTTTATACTCAATTACTCTTGTATTACCTATTAATACATTCAATTAAATCACCAATACATAATATTACATAAAGTGATTAATTATGAGTAAATACTTTTATCTATATTATATTGAGAATAGTAAATAGTTAATCAATGATGAATCTAAAATACACAAAGTACTAATCTTTTTCCCAATATCTTTAATCGAATGACCTAAATGATATAGTTTATCTTTATCTATAATGATATATCTATCATGAACTTTATTAGTATTAATTATTTCTAATAAACCATATTGTTTATTAAACATTATTAAATCAGATTCTCTTATTTTATTAGTTTGTTGATTTGTATATATTATAACTCTCACATTTTCTTTCTTTACTACTAACCTATCAATAACTGTTCTATCTATATAATTATCAATTATGATTATTTCATTATTAGCTGATTCAAAGATACTTTGTATTAGAGTATATGAATCATAAAACTCTCCATTATAAAATATCTTATTTAATTCTACTTTTTGTGTCTTGTAATCTTTTTCTAAACAGGTTATTCTATCATCAAGTGAATCTACTTTATTAATAAGTCTAGCATAATTATCATTAGTTATAAGTGATCTTTTTTCGTTAATAACATAACCTTTTAATAAATATTCTTTTAATATTTTATTAGCCCATTGGCGAAATAATGTTCCTCTTTTTGAATTTACTCTATATCCTACCGCAATTATTACATCTAAATTATATACATCGACTTGAAATATTCTACCATCCTCTAGATGTCGGGCATTTTTTGCCCTAGTTCTATTTTCATCCAATTCTTTCTCTTGATAAATTTTTCTAATATGTTTACCTATTACTGATCTGTCTCTTTCGAATAATGCTGACATTTCATCAAGAGATAACCATACTGTTTCTTCCTCTGGACTAACATTTACTTCTAATTCAAATTCTTTATCAATAAATTTCACAATATCATAATTATTTGTTTTATTCATATATCTCCTTTAGTTTAAGTGTGTTAATAATTCTTTAATTAGTTCTTTAATTAGTTCTTTATCTGATTCTATAATTGTACTTATCTTTTTCCCTAAATCTTTTATTGAATGTCCTAAATGATATAGTTTATCTTTATCTATAATGATATATCTATCGTGAACTTTATTCGTATTAATTATTTCTAATAAACCATATTGTTTATTAAACATTATTAAATCAGATTCTGTTATTTTATTAGTTTGTTGATTAGTATATATTATAATTCTCACATTTTCTTTCTTTACTACCAACCTATCAATAACTGTTCTATCTATATAATTATCAATTATGATTATTTCATTATTGGCTGATTCAAAGACACTTTGTATTAGAGTATATGAATCATAAAACTCTCCATTATAAAATATCTTATTTAAACTTAACTCTTTATCTAAGACTTTATCTTCAATCTTAATTAAACGATTATTAATTGAAGTTACTTGATTCTTTAGTTCAATATAGTTATCATTAGAAACAATTACTCGATTCTCATTTATGACATAACCTTTTAATAAATATTCT